>NZ_JAHBDK010000024.1 GCF_019956415.1 Pseudomonas sp. GL-B-19 | reverse complement strand
CCACCGCCGCCTCCACCGCCAACTCCGTTTTTGGCAAATGCATCTCCACCACCACCAATGGCCAGTGCGACAGCGACGGCACTGGCGAGCAGAGCATGGCGACTGAAGATGCCGTTGAATCGTTTGTGAGGCAGCAGCGGTATGGCGAGCGTTTTTTCGTACAAAGATAAGCTCATGGCTCACTCCAGAATCTTGCAGGACCAATTGCCGGCCGATCGAGATCGCGGATCTGCTGATGCGCTGAATCCTGCGCAGGAAAAACGCAAAGCCGTGAATGTCGAATTGGGGCTCGATCCGGCGGGATAAGTGCCTGTGTACGGTCGACACTTGCCGTTCGGATGCTTTCACCTGCGTTGCGTTGGCCGGTTACGGACGCAAACGCGAGAGACATTTCCTTGAGCCTGAGGAGCTCATAGCAGTAGCCGTGCCTGATTTGCACAATCGCTTGTTAGCCAGCAAACATGCGGGTTGCGCTGAGGTTGGTGATATACACATAGTTATATGTTGTGTGGTTAGCACCGAAGTAGGTGGGGATATACACCCAAGTTTGGAGTGTTTTGAAAAGTTATAGTGGGTGTGACTTATTAGTGGTAGTTGAGAAGTGTTGTCTATTAAATACTACTAAGGTCCTAGGCGTGCAAGAGGGGGCTGAAGAGGATGGAGATAAAACAGTCTTGTATGGGAGTTATAAATAAAAAGGCAATAGCTTGCGCAGTGCAGCTTGCACACGAATGGATTTTTATAATTGATGGATGTTTCTATTGCCTGAAGGTGCGGGTTTAAAGGCGCTGTACGAGCCAGCAAATACTCTGCCCGCTTGCCGAAAACGAAGTCTGGTGGCGTGATGCCCTTTAAGTGCTGGCTTTTAGAGGTCCTTGGTGATCGCCTGGTGCGGGCTGTTTGGGGAATGACACCCAATAATGGGGTGAAGTTTAACCAGAACTGAGGAATAGTGCGCAGTTGCTGTTATTAGTAGGGTTTCTTGGTTTGGATTAAATAAAAATATTGAAATTTTCATGTTGAAATGTTTTGTTGCAGCTAGAGTTTCATCAAGCGCTAACCAGTAGCGCGAAATATCATTTTTTTTAAAATGCCTGAGCCACGAGAGTGCTTTGCCAGTTAGGTCTCGCATTGCCCATGCAACTTCAAGTTGATGTGGTTACTCAAGCGAGCAGCAAAATTCATGGCGATGAGCTCATCTCGCAACAGGGCAACCGCGGAGCCTGACTACTCCGTACTGAATCGGGAACGTCGTCATGTTTAAGTATTTGAGCATCTTTCGAACCACCTGCTTGCCCCGTGTGATGGTGATGACACTATTCGCCATTGGCCTGCCCGTCATGAACGTTTTGGCCGCAGACCCGGTCGAGGTCGTTCCGGCCGTACCGGACGTGCCCACTCTGCAATCGCTGCGTGGGCTGCTCCCGCCCGACCTGTCGGGAACCGAAGGCGGGCGCAAAGTCGACCTCATGACTGACTACGTGCTCAATCGCTCGGCGGCGGTTCTCTTGGGCAAGGCGCTGTTCTGGGACATGGAGATCGGCAGTGACGGTTCAACTGCTTGTGCCTCCTGCCACTTCCACGCGGGTGTCGATCACCGCACCACCAACCAGATCAACCCCGGTCAGGCGAACACCAACGCGAACGTCTCGTCGATCTTCAACAAGCCGTTCATCGCCTCGGACATTCCAGGCGACGTGCCGAGCTACACCACCAAATCAGGAGGCAAGGGCGGCCCGAACTACCTGCTGAAGAAAGACGACTTTCCGACCCATGTGCTGGCTGATCCGCTGGATCGCAATTCGGCGATTGTCTATTCGACTGACGATGTGATCGGTTCCCAGGGCGTATTCGACGCCAACTTCGTCAAGCCCCATCAGTCGCGGTTCGACAAGTGCATTCAGCAACCGGACGGCATCTTCCAGGTAGGTGGCATCAATGTTCGCCGCAGCACCGGGCGCAACGCACCCACGGTGATCAATGCCGCGTTCAACGTGCGTAACTTTTGGGATGGCCGCGCCAATAACGTCTTCAACGGCTTCTCTCCATTTGGCAATCGCGACCCTGACGCCGGGATTTTCGTGACCAGCGATCGCAGTGGCGTGGCGACCAAAGTCAGGCTGGCGCTCAAGGATGCTGCCGCCGCTTCGCAAGCGGTAGGGCCTCCCGGCAGTCCGGTGGAAATGTCCTGCGGCGGTCGTACCTTCGCCGACATCGGCCGGCGCATGCTCGACACCTTGATGCTCAAGCAGCAACGGATCTCGTCCACCGATTCGGTACTCGGGCCGGTATCCGGTGGTCATCGGCCAACCTACCGTGAACTGATCAAGAACGCGTTCCAGCCGCGCCTGTGGAATGCCACGCAGCAGGTCTCGCTGGGCGGTGCGCCATACACCCAGATGGAGGCGAACTTCCCGCTGTTCTTCGGGCTGGCGATCCAGATGTATGAGTCCACGCTGATCTCGGACCAGGCGCCGCTGGATGCCTATTTGCAGGGCGATCACACAGCCATGAATAACCAGCAGGTCCAGGGCATGAACCTGTTTCTGGGCAAGGGCAAGTGCATCAGTTGCCACGGCGGCGCGGAATTGACCAACGCCGGCAGCCGCTTGCTGTTCCATCCTCAGGAACGGATCGAACGCATGGTCATGGCCGACAACCTGACCACGCTGTATGACAACGGCTTCTACAACACCGGGGTGCGTCCAACGTCGGAAGACCTGGCGCTCGGTGGCTCGGATGCCTGGGGCAATCCATTGTCCTTCACTCGCGAGTACAACACCGTACTCCAGGGCGGCCAGATCCCTGACCCGCTGGATGTCGATGTGTGCACCTTCGAAGCGCGTTTGAGCCCGGCGATCCCTTGTGATGCGACGCTCAAGCCGAATGTCGGTTTCCGCGACGCGGTCGATGGCGCCTTCAAGACGCCGACCCTGCGTAACATCGCGTTGACCGGACCGTATTTCCACAATGGCAGTCGCGCAACGCTGCAACAGGTGATGGAGTTCTACAATCGCGGTGGCGACCGGCGTGGCGAAGATGCCAGCAACAGCAGCGGCTTCGAGCACCCGGCGGTCAATCAGCACAATGGCTCAAACCTCGATCCGGATATGACCCGGCTGAACCTCACTCCGGATGAAGTGGATGCGCTGGTCAAATTCATGGAAGTCGGGCTGACCGATCCTCGGGTTGCGTGGGAGCGGGCGCCCTTTGACCATCCGTCGCTGGTACTGCCACAGGGCGAAAAGGGTGATGAAAACTCGGTCGGGCAAAAACCGGCCAGTCCGAAGATCACAACCCGGCAGGCGCAGGACGCCGAAATCCAGCTCAAACCGGTCGGTGCCGAAGGTCGCACAGCGTTGGAAGGGCCGCTGCAATCGTTCAACAACGACCTGTAACAGGTTTTGCCCTTGCGTCACTGGCGGCTGATGGACGCCAGTGACGCCCTTTGTAAATACCGCAGTATTTCACTCAGCAAATCGGGGTTTCTGCCGTTAAAGTGGTGGGCACAATGCCATCTATTTGTCATGACGGACGGAGCTTTACCTTTGCCGCGTTCTTCCGCTGTGCGTTTCAGCCATTTCCTACCATCGTTACTGCTCTTACTTGCGGGGCTTGCGGCTGCCTACATCAAGGAGCTGAACGTTTTCTTCACCTCGCTGTTCAACGTACTGCCAACACTGGTGCTGTTGCTCGGCGGTGCTTACTGCGCGGTGTACCGACGCCAACGTGAGCTGTTTCTGATGGTCACGGTGTACATCGCCTATTTTTTGCTCGACACCCAGACCGATTATTACCGCGACAACGGCAAAGTGCGTGATGACGCCGCCGTGGTCTTCCATTTGTGTTGCCTGTTGCTGCCGCTGATGTTTGGCGTGTTCGCCGCTTGGCAGGAACGCACGCACCTGTTTCAGGACATGGTGGCGCGCTTCGCTGTGTTGCTGGCCGTTGGCAGTGTGGCGCTGGCGCTGGAGCAAAGTTACCCACAGGCCTTGTTGGTGTGGTTGTCGGAGATCCGCTGGCCGGCGTTGCATGGCGCCTGGATGAGCCTGATCCAGCTGTCTTATCCGGTGTTCATCGCTTCGTTCCTGCTGTTGTGTTGGCAATACTGGCGCAACCCACGACCGCTGCATGCGGCTCAGTTGGTCGGTTTGCTCGGGTTGTTCTGGGCGCTGCCGAAAACCTTCATTCTTCCGTTTACTCTCAACATCATGTGCAGTCAGGTGATGTTGATGATTGCCGCGGCGGTCGCCCACGAGGCCTATCAAATGGCCTTCCGCGACGAACTCACCGGCCTGCCGGGTCGTCGCGCCTTGAACGAACGGATGCAGCGGTTGGGGCGCAATTACGTGCTGGCCATGAGCGACGTCGATCACTTCAAGAAATTCAACGACACCCACGGTCACGATGTCGGTGACCAGGTGTTGCGCCTGGTCGCCAGCAAGCTGTCGAAAATTGGCGGAGGCGGTAGGGCGTATCGCTACGGCGGTGAGGAATTTGCGCTGGTGTTCGCGGGCAAGACGCTCGAAGAATGCATGCCGCACCTGGAAGTCATCCGCGAATCCATCGCCACCTACAATATTCAGCTGCGCAATCAGGACAGCCGGCCTCAGGACGATCAGCAAGGTCGCCAGCGTCGCTCGGGCACGGGAGCATCCAGTGTGTCGGTTACGGTCAGCATCGGTGTCGCCGAACGCCTGGAGCAACGGTCCCCCGAAAAGGTCCTCAAGTCAGCGGATGAAGCGCTCTACAGCGCCAAAGGCGCCGGGCGAAACTGCGTGGTGGCGTTCGGTCAGGCGCGCCGTGGCGCGGTGCGCATGGACGCCGCTGCGGGTTGAGTGATGATGGCGCATTCAGCGTTTGGACTGTGATTGTGAGGCGTGGTGGGCGACAGTAGGTTTGAAGCATCTGCTGACGGAGAAACGACCATGCCTGAGTACAAAGCTCCCCTGCGCGATATGCGCTTTCTGATCGACCACGTCTTCGATTTCCACAGCAGCTACGCTGCGCTGGGCGCCACCGACGCCAGCCCGGACATGGTCAACGCGATCCTCGAAGAAGGCGCGAAATTCTGTGAGAACGTTTTGGCCCCGCTGAATCACAGCGGTGACGAAGAGGGCTGCCATTTCGACAATGGCGTGGTGACAACGCCTGCAGGTTTCAAGCAGGCTTTCGCACAATACGTCGAGGGCGGTTGGCATGGTCTGGCGGCGGATCCAGCGTACGGCGGCCAGGGCTTGCCAAGTTCGCTGGGACTGGTCATCGGTGAGATGGTCGGCTCCAGCAACACGTCCTGGGGCATGTATCCGGGCCTGACCCACGGCGCAATGTCGGCGATCCACGCTCACGGCACCGAAGAACAGAAAAACACCTATCTGAGTAAACTCACTGCGGGCCAATGGACCGGCACCATGTGCTTGACCGAGGCCCATTGCGGCACCGACCTGGGCATGATCAAAACTCGCGCGGTGCCTTCAGCCGATGGCAGCTACGCGATCTCCGGCAGCAAGATTTTTATCTCGGCCGGCGAGCACGATATGAGTGACAACATCATTCATCTGGTGCTGGCGAAACTGCCGGACGCACCGGCCGGTACCCGGGGCATTTCGCTGTTTATCGTGCCCAAGTTCTTGCCCAATGCCGAGGGAGAGGCGGGCGAACGCAACGGCGTTTCCTGCGGTTCGATCGAACACAAAATGGGCATCAAGGCTTCGGCGACCTGCGTACTGAACTTCGATGGTGCCAAAGGTTTCTTGATCGGCGAACTGAACAAAGGCCTGAACTGCATGTTCACTATGATGAACCACGCGCGCCTCGGCACCGGGATGCAGGGGTTGTGTCTGGGTGAGGCAAGCTTTCAGGGCGCAATCAAATACGCCAACGACCGCTTGCAAATGCGCTCGCTGACCGGCCCGAAAGCGCCGGAGAAAGCCGCCGACCCAATCATCGTTCATCCTGACGTGCGCCGGATGTTGTTGACCATGAAAGCCTTCAACGAAGGCAACCGCGCGCTGACCTATTTCACCGCGCAGTTGCTGGACGTGGTGCATCTGAGTCCGGATGCAACCGCACGCCAGGACGCCGAAGACCTGCTGGCCTTCCTGACGCCCATCTGCAAAGCCTTCATGACGGATACCGGGCTGGAAGTGACCAATCACGGTATGCAGGTGTTTGGCGGGCACGGTTTCATTCGTGAGTGGGGCATGGAGCAGTTGGTTCGCGATTGCCGGATTGCGCCGATCTACGAAGGCACCAACGGCATTCAGGCGCTGGACTTGCTCGGGCGCAAAGTGCTCGGCACTCAGGGCAAGCTGCTGCGCGGTTTCACCAAAATCGTGCATAAGTTCTGCGCGGCTAACGCCGAGCATCCGCAACTTGCCAGCTATGTGGCGCAGCTCAACGCACTGAATCAGCAGTGGGGCGAGGTGACCACCAAAGTCGGCATGGCCGCGATGAAGAATGCCGACGAAGTCGGCGCGGCATCGGTGGATTACCTGATGTACAGCGGTTACATCATCCTCGGCTATCTGTGGCTGCGTATGGCGCTGGTGGCTCAGGCGCAACTCGATGCGGGGAGCGCTGATGCCGATTATTGCCAGGGCAAACTCGCGACCAACGAGTTTTACTTCAAGCGTTTGCTGCCACGCACTGCCGCTCATCGGGCGGCCATCGAGGCGGGAAGTGATTGCCTGATGAAGCTGCCGGCGGAGTTGTTTGCGCTTTAGTCTTTAAAATCCGTCACAAGGGAGAACCCGCGTAATTGCGGGTTTTTTAATGACTGAATAGTCGGTGACTAAACATTACAATATGGTCATGGGCTGACCCTATGTGTCGCAAAAGTTGTTGGGTTACACTCGGACCCAACGAAAGCACCACTCCTACGAATCACTTGTTTAGATCTTGCGAGGTTTGCCATGGCTGACTACAAAGCGCCCCTGCGCGATATGCGCTTCGTCCTCAATGAAGTTTTCGAGGTCGCCAAACTCTGGGCCGAGCTGCCTGCGCTGGCTGAGACCGTCGATGCGGAAACCGTCGAAGCCATTCTTGAAGAAGCCGGCAAGGTCACCAGCAAAAGCATCGCGCCATTGAGCCGTGCGGCTGACGAAGAAGGTTGCCATTGGACAGACGGAGCCGTCACCACACCGGCCGGTTTCCCACAGGCTTATCAGACTTACGCGGAAGGCGGCTGGGTCGGTGTCGGTGGTGATCCGACTTACGGCGGCATGGGCATGCCCAAGGCCGTTTCGGCGCAGGTCGAAGAAATGGTCAATTCCGCCAGCCTGTCGTTTGGTCTGTACCCAATGCTGACGGCCGGCGCCTGCCTGTCGATCAACGCCCATGCCAGCGAAGAGCTGAAAGCCGCATACCTGCCGAACATGTACGCCGGCGTCTGGGCCGGTTCCATGTGCCTGACTGAGCCGCATGCTGGCACTGATCTCGGGATCATTCGCACCAAGGCCGAACCTCAGGCCGACGGTTCCTACAAAGTCAGCGGCACCAAGATCTTCATCACCGGTGGCGAGCACGATCTGACCGAGAACATCATCCACTTGGTGCTGGCCAAGCTGCCGGACGCGCCGGCCGGTCCGAAAGGCATTTCGCTGTTCCTGGTGCCGAAGTTCATGGTTAATGCCGACGGCAGCCTCGGCGCGCGCAACCCTTTGAGCTGCGGTTCGATCGAACACAAAATGGGCATCCAGGCATCCGCGACCTGTGTGATGAACTTCGACGAAGCCGTCGGTTACCTGGTCGGCGAGCCGAACAAAGGCCTGGCGGCGATGTTCACCATGATGAACTACGAGCGTCTGGGCGTCGGTATCCAGGGCCTGGCGACTGGCGAGCGCTCTTATCAGAACGCCGTTGAGTACGCTCGCGACCGCCTGCAAAGCCGTTCGCCGACCGGCGCTCAAAACAAAGACAAGGTCGCAGACCCGATCATCGTCCACCCGGACGTGCGTCGCATGCTGTTGACCATGAAAGCCTCGAACGAAGGCGGCCGTGCATTTTCCACTTACGTGGCGATGCAACTGGACACCGCCAAGTTCAGCGAAGACGCGACCACCCGCAAACGTGCTGAAGATCTGGTGGCCTTGTTGACCCCGGTGGCCAAGGCGTTCCTGACCGACCTGGGTCTGGAAACCACCGTTCATGGCCAGCAAGTGTTCGGCGGCCACGGTTACATCCGTGAGTGGGGCCAGGAACAACTGGTGCGCGACGTGCGTATCACCCAGATCTACGAAGGCACCAACGGCATTCAGGCGCTGGACCTGGTCGGGCGCAAGATCGTTGGCACCGGCGGGGCGTTCTACAACCTGTTTGCTGACGAGATCCGTCACTTCACCGCAACGGCCAGTGCCGATCTGGCGGAGTTCACCAAACCGCTGAACGATGCCGTGACCACCCTCGACGAACTGACCGCCTGGTTGCTGGATCGCGCGAAAAACAACCCGAATGAAATCGGCGCTGCTTCGGTCGAGTACCTGCAAACCTTCGGTTACGTCGCCTACGCCTACATGTGGGCACTGATGGCCAAGGCTGCTTTTGGCAAGGAAGCGCAGGACGATTTCTATGCGAGCAAGTTGGGCACGGCGCGTTTCTATTTCGCCCGTCTGTTGCCACGCATTCACTCGTTGAGCGCATCGGTGAAAGCCGGTAGCGAATCGCTGTTCCTGCTGGATGCTGCACAGTTCTGATAAATATGACGTCATGTAAGCAATCTCTTACATGACGTGCTGCTGTTCTCCCATAGGCGAAGATTGGATCCAGAGTTAATCTTCTTCACATGGACGTCGCGCAGGAAGCGCAAAGCAACAACACGGACACGTAGGATTCTGCCAGGACGGCGGAGTGAAATGGATGTCAGGGAAACAGTCTGCAAAGCCCCGCTTCGGCGGGGTTTTCTTTTGAGTGCAGAAAAGTGATCAGCTCAGCCCTTCGAGGTTTTTCGAGCGGTTCAAGCGTTCATCAGGCTCGTTCATCACGTCCTCCAGCAACGTGCGCAATAAGGCCAGCGAGGCCTGCTGCCGCTGTACATCCCGACACACCAGACCGACTTTCAGCGGCACTCGCGGCTCGGTCAGCGGTTTCCACAGCAGTTCGTTATTGCCGAGCGCCTTTTGCGAGCGTCCGGGCAGTACTGTCGCCAATTGGGTGTGCGGCAGGCTGTCGAGAATCCCCGCCATGTTATTCAGTTCGGCCTGCACCTGTGGACGCCTTCCGAGGCTGGCCAGTTGTGTTTGCCAGATTTGCCGCACCTGGAACTCTTCTCCCAGCAGTAGCATCGGCAATTCGGCAGCCTGACTCATGGAGACTTTCTTGAATTCGCGCAACGGGTGATCGGCGGGGATGACCAGGGTCAGTTCATCTTCATACAGCATCACGCCATGCAACCCGGGCTGACGCGGCGGCAGGTAGCTGATGCCGATGTCCAGCGAGCCGTTAAGCAGGCGTCGCTCGATTTCCAGCCCGGTCAGTTCGTAGATCTGCACCACCAGATGCGGCTGGGCTTTGCGCACCCGTTCGAGCATCTGCGGGACCAGGCTGGTGTGGACCGTCTGCAACACGCCAATCGCCAATGTACGTAGCGCTTGCCCCTTGAAGTTGCCCAGCGCCTCGCGTGCGCGCTGCATGCCGTCCAGCAATGGCACTGCGTGGTTGTACAAAGTGTGAGCAGCTAGCGTGGGCAGCAGGCGTTTGCTGCTGCGTTCAAACAGACTCACATCGAGGTGCTGTTCGAGGTGGCGGATCTGCTGGGACAACGCTGGCTGGGAGATTGAAAGCCGCTCGGCGGCCCGGCCGACGTGGCCTTCTTCGTAGACCGCGACGAAATAACGCAGTTGCTTGAAATCCATAGGAAATACTTATCGAAAATGCTTGGAAATCGAAATAGCCCGAGGCCGTGCCAAAGCCTAGTCTAACTGCATTCACGAGGCTTACAGGGCCAGAACGCTCCATGAATACCGTTTGCAGAGAGGTTATATCCATAGGTAAGGCAAAAAACCTCCATCGAGGCTTTTCCGGATGAATCTGTTCAATTTACGACGCACCACGCAGAGTCTTGATGATCTGGCGCTCGACACCTTCCAGCCCTCCAGCAACCACCACCATTCCAGCGAATACCTGATGCCCGGCATCGCGCGGCCGAAACAAATTTTCGTCCGAGGCCAGGGCTCCTGGTTGTGGGACAGCGATGACCGCGCTTACCTGGATTTTACCCAAGGTGGCGGGGCCAATAGTCTTGGGCACAGTCCTTCGGTACTGGTCCAGGCGATTGCGCAACAGGCTCAATCACTGATCAATCCCGGTTTTTCCCTGCACAATCGCGGCATGCTCAACCTTGCCGGGCGCCTCTGCACCGCCACGGGTAGTGATCAGGCGTACCTGCTCAACAGTGGCAGCGAAGCCTGTGAAGCAGCGATCAAACTCGCGTGTAAATGGGGCCGACGCTATCGCGGTGGTGCTTCGCGCATCATCATTGCCAGCAAAGGCTGCCATGGCCGTGGTTCCGGGACGACGTCGGATTTGCACCACGTACCCTTCAATGATCTTGCAGCCTTGCACGCGGCGGTCGACGCCCGGACCGTGGCAATCATGCTTGAACCGATTCAGAACGAAGCAGGAGTGATCCCGGCCACCGAGCATTACTTCAAGGGCGTCGAACGGCTGTGTCGTGAGCTGGGCATTCTGTTGATCCTCGACGAGGTGCAAACCGGTATAGGGCGTTGCGGCACCTTGCTCGCCGAACAGTCCTACGGTGTTCGGGCAGATGTCATCGTACTCGGCAAGGGTTTGGGTGGTGGCGTGCCGCTGGCTGCATTGCTGGCGCGGGGCAAGGCCTGCTGTTTCGAAATGGGCGAACCAAGCGGTACCCATCATGGCAATGCCTTGATGTCAGCTGCCGGGCTGGCGGTGCTCGACAGCGTGCAGGACAAGGGTTTTCTTGAACATGTCAGGGACGCCGGTCAACACCTGCGCGAAGGCCTGGGGCGTTTGTCCCATCGCTATGGTCACGGCGAATTGCGCGGTCAAGGGCTGCTCTGGGGGCTGACGCTGTCGGACGATTCGGCTATCGCCGTGGTCAATGCTGCTCTGTACGAAGGCCTGCTGCTCAGTGCCCCGCAACCCGATTGCCTGCGCTTCACTCCCGCACTGACGGTCAGCGACGCGAACATCGACGAAATGCTGCTGCGTTTGACTCGTGCCTTCTCCCGTGTGCGCACCGCGCAATTGCAGTGCCGCAAAGGGATTGCGGTCTGATCAGATCTGTCCCACAAAAATTCCAGAACCGTCTCGCGGTAATAACGCATCGCCCCACGTTTGATTCTTTTTGCGTGGGGCGTTTTTTTGTCTCTGCGTTTTGCCAAATGCATTGCGTGCTTGAGCGATAGCGGGATTGGTGGCTTTTTAAAAGGACCGGCAAGGAATGCCGTGCCAATGAAACAGTTTTATTGAAGAACTGGTTTTGAAATCTATACCACTGGGTGGTATGTTTTTGGAAGGGATGCCAATGTCACCAAGGTTATTCAAGGCAAAACGCTTTGCGATGCAAGCCGAAAAAGCATGGATCGGTGACGAGGAGCTTCGAGAGGCATTCAGCGAAATGCTCAATGGCCAAGCGGACAATCTTGGCGGCGGGGTCTGGAAGAAACGTTTGAATGCCAACCGGCATCGTTCGATTGTCCTGGCCAGAGGGGCCAGTTACTGCGTTTATCAGTTTCTGTATGCCAAAAAGGACCAGAGCAATATTTGTCAGACAGACCTGATCGCTTTTCGGAAAATGGCGAAGACCTACGAGGGGCTTTCGGATATGCAAGTCCAGCACTTCCTGGATATCAAGGAGTTTGTGGAGATACTTTATGAGTAAGAAATTCAGAAGTGAGGCGTCAGAATCTATTTACGAATCTGCCAATGCCTTGTTTTCCATCGGTGCAATCAGCAAGACCACCTTGCGCGAGTTCGAAGACCTTTGTCTGGCTCCGGTACCTGAGGCTATTGATGCAGAGCAAATCAAAGCGCTACGTGAGCGCAATAACGTCAGCCAGCCGGTGTTCGCGCGATATCTGAACACCAGCGCTTCGACGGTTAAACAATGGGAGTCGGGTTACAAACATCCCAGCGGCATGGCGCTGAAGTTGCTGAGCATCGTCCAGAAACATGGCCTTGAAATACTGGCCTGAGGCATTGCACTGAACCCTGACGAACGGTACAGGTCGATTAGCTATAGTGCTCATACGAGCCTACTTCAATTCAGGAGCTGCCCCATGGACTTTGTTCGAATCATCATCGCCATTCTGTTGCCGCCATTGGGCGTATTTCTGCAAGTCGGTTTCGGCGGGGCGTTCTGGCTGAATATTTTGCTGACGTTGTGCGGGTATATTCCGGGGATCGTGCATGCGGTTTATATCATCGCCAAGCGCTGAGGTTTGCGGGGTTAGATAAACCGCCATCGCGAGCAGGCTCGCTCCCACATTGGATCTAAGGTGTTGCAGAAATCCCTGTGGGAGCGAGCCTGCTCGCGATGGACGCGCCACTAATCAGGCATTGTCCCCAAGCGCCATCACCCGCTGATAAAACAACCATTCCTGCTCCAGCGCATGGGCTTGATTGCCAGCCTTGCGAAAGCCGTGACGTTCGTCCGCGTAGTAATGCGCTTCAACCAGAATGCCGTTGTCCTGCAGCGCCGTGACCATGTCGCGGGTCTGCTGCGGCACGACCACCGCATCCAGTTCACCTTGAAAGAAGATCATCGGCACGCTGATGTTGCTCGCATGCAGCAGAGGCGTTCGCGCGGCATAGCGTTCTGCATCCTGCACCGGATCGCCGATCAACCAGTCCAGATAATCGCCTTCGAATTTGTGAGTGGCACGGCCCAGTGCAACGGGATCGCTGACGCCGTACAAACTGGCGCCGGCGCGGAAGACGTTGTGAAAGGCCAACGCACAAAGGGTGGTGTAGCCACCGGCACTGCCACCGCGAATAAACGCCTTGTCGCCATCGATCAAGCCTCGTTCGGCCAGATGAGCGACGACCGCGCAGGCATCTTCCACATCCACAACGCCCCAGCTCAAATGCAGTGCCTGGCGATAAGCCCGGCCATAGCCGCTGCTGCCTCGATAATTGAGATCGGCCACGGCAAAGCCGCGTTGCGCCCAGTATTGAATGCGTGGATCGAGCATTGGATAACAGGCCGACGTCGGCCCGCCGTGAATGAACACCACCAGCGGCGGTTTCGCATCGCCGGTCATCGCCGGATAGAAAAAACCGTGGGCCTCGCCCGAACCGCTCGGGTAACGCAGGGTTTGCGGGACGCTGATCTGCTCGGCAGGTAAGGGTGCAATCCCACCGGCCAATACCTTGACCTGTCGGCTATCGCGGTCGATGGCAATGACCGCCGCCGAACTGATCGGCGATGCGGCGATGCAGTAAATGAATTGCTCATCCAGTGCGAGATGGCGGAAGCGGCTGTAGGTGCCGGTGAAGTCTTCAGCGGTGTCACCGCAAAGGCCCAATTGGCCAAATCCGTCTTCGGTCCAACTGGCCAGGTATTTGTTTTCAGCGAAAGGCAGCCAGGTACAACCACCCAGTTGCCAGGGCGCTGGCCCATGATCCGCTGCGGCACTTGGTAAAGGGCTCAAACCGTCTAAAGACTCCACCCATGGCTGCCAATAACCGCCACGGTCCGTCAGGCAATACAAACGGCCGCTGCTATCGAAGCGGGGCTGTTGCAGTGACTCCTGAATACCCTCGCCCGCCACGCAGCGCGGCGACGCAAACCCACCATCGCTCTGACGTTCGGCAACCATCAGCCGAGTTGCGCTCCAAGGCTGATCCGGGCGGCTCCATTCGATCCATGCCAAGCGTTGCGAGTCTGGGCTCAGGGTCGGCGCCGCGTAGAAGTCGGCACCTTCCGCCAGCAGATGACGCCCACCATCATTCACATCAATCGCCACCAGCCGATGCCGGTCACGGTTCTCTTCAACCGCCAAAACGAGTCCGTTGGCGAATTGCAGATCGCCGTAACGGTATCCGCTTGAAGTCAGCACTTCAGGCGTTTCACCCTTTAGCGATTGCCGATACAACTGCTGGTCCGCCTCGTTGACGAAAACAATCCCGTCATCGGTCAGACAAAACGCGCCACCGCCATATTCGTACACCCGACTGCGCACACTGAAGCCCGCTGGCGTCAGGCAACGCGCCTGGCCATCAAGCCAATGCCAGATCCGGCAGGCGGCATCTTCGGGCCGATATTCGTTCCAGAACAGGCCATGTTGACCGACCTGCAGTTCGGCAAAATCGACACCGGCAGCGACGGCTTTCGCCGCGCTGAAGGGCTCAGCTTTTTGCGATGAGTCGTGAATTTCGTTCATTGCGAAAGGCCAGTTGTTCAATGGTCTGGGTTGCGTGCTCGGCTTCTTCGCGGGCCTTGAGAATCACGCCGTGATGTTCCGACTTGCTGCACACCGGGTCAGCGTTGCTCGCATCGCCAGTGAGCATGAACGCCTGACAGCGGCAGCCGCCAAAATCTTTCTCTTTTTCGTCGCAGGAACGGCAAGGCTCGGGCATCCAGTCGTAACCGCGAAAGCGGTTGAAGCCGAACGAGTCGTACCAGATGTGCTGCATGCTGTGGTCGCGCACGTTGGGAAATTGTACCGGCAGCTGTCGGGCGCCGTGACAGGGCAGGGCGGTGCCGTCCGGGGTGACCGTCAGAAAAATGCTGCCCCAGCCATTCATGCAGGCTTTCGGGCGCTCTTCATAATAGTCCGGTGTGACGAAAATCAACTTGCACGGATGCCCTTCTGCTTCGAGTTTGGCGCGGTATTCGTTGGTGATGCGCTCGGCGCGGACCAGTTGTTCTTTGGTCGGCAACAGGCCGACCCGATTGAGCTGCGCCCATCCGTAAAACTGGCAAGTGGCGAGTTCGACGAAGTCCGCCTCAAGAGCGATGCACAGCTCAATTATCCGGTCGATTTTGTCGATGTTGTGCCGGTGGGTCACGAAATTCAGCACCATCGGGTAGCCGTGAGCCTTCACCGCACGGGCCATTTCCAGCTTCTGTGCAAAGGCCTTTTTCGAGCCGGCCAGCAGATTATTCACTTGCTCGTCGCTGGCCTGAAAGCTGATCTGAATATGATCCAGGCCGGCCTTCTTGAAGTCGCTGATTTTCTGCTCGGTCAGACCGATGCCGGAGGTGATCAGGTTGGTGTAGAAACCCAGCTTGCGCGCCTCGGCAATCAATTCGGCGAGGTCTTGGCGCACCAGCGGTTCACCACCGGAAAAGCCCAACTGCGCCGCACCCATCTCCCGCGCTTCGCGGAACACTTTCAGCCACTGCTCGGTACTCAATTCTTTGCCTTGCTCGGCAAAGTCCAGCGGATTGGAGCAATACGGGCATTGCAGCGGGCAGCGGTAAGTCAGCTCGGCGAGAAGCCAGAGCGGCAAGCCGATTTCAGGTTTTGGCGGTAACTTGTCTGACAGGGAATCAGGCAAGTTCGATCCAGTGCTGAGCACGCGCGACCTCCATGAATTGCTCGATGTCTTCACCGAGCTCGGGCACGCCGGGGAACTGTGCGTCCAGTTCGGCAATGATCGCCGCGACATCGCGTTCGCCGTCGATCAAGCCGCCAATCAACGCGGCGCTTTCATTGAGTTTGATCATGCCTTCCGGGTACAGCAGCACATGGCCTTTCTGCGCCGGTTCGTACTGGAAACGGTAGCCCATGCGCCAGGTCGGGGTCTTGCTGCGGTCGAAACTCATAAGGTGATTCCTTTGTGCCAGACCCGTTGCTCGGTCACGCTGTGATATGGCGGGCGTTTCAGTTCGTAGGCCATGCTCATGGCATCGAGCATGCTCCAAAGAATGTCCAGTTTGAACTGGAGAATTTCCAGCATGCGCTCTTGGCCTTCCCGCGTCGTGTAGTGCTGCAAGGTGATGGCTAGACCGTGTTCCACATCGCGGCGCGCCTGGCCCAGACGGGTTCGGAAGTATTCGTAGCCGGCCGGGTCGATCCACGGGTAATGCTGCGGCCAGCTGTCCAGGCGCGATTGGTGGATCTGCGGCGCGAACAGTTCGGTCAGCGAGCTGCTGGCGGCTTCCTGCCAACTGGCCCGGCGAGCGAAGTTGACGTAGGCGTCGACAGCGAAGCGCACGCCGGGCAGAACCAATTCCTGCGAGCGCAGTTGATCCGGGTCGAGGCCAACGGCCTGGCCCAGTCGCAACCAGGCTTCGATGCCACCGTCTTCGCCGGGGGCGCCGTCGTGGTCGAGCAGGCGCTGGATCCACTCGCGACGGATCTCGCGGTCCGGGCAGTTGGCGAGGATCGCGGCATCTTTCAGGGGAATGTTCACCTGATAGTAGAAGCGGTTGGCGACCCAGCCCTGGATCTGTTCGCGGGTCGCCCGGCCTTCATACATCGCCACATGGTAGGGGTGATGGATGTGGTAATAGGCGCCTTTGGCGCGCAGGGCGGCTTCGAATTCGGCGGGGGACATGGCGGTGTCAGTCATTTCGGTTCTCCGGGTACGACCGGTGGATTCTTTGGTGTCAGGACCGGCCTCATCGCCAGCAGGCTGGCTCCCACAGTTGATCGCATTCCCCTGTGGGAGCCAGCCTGCTGGCGATAGACCGCGCAGCGGTCTCGATGTCCTACAACACAATACTCATGCCGTCATACGCCACTTCAACATCCCGCCGAACCAGCTCGGCACGCTCCGGCGAATCCTCATCAAGAATCGGATTGGTGTTGTTGATGTGGATAAGCACCTTGCGCTGTTTCGGCAGTTGCTCCAGCACTTCCAACATCCCGCCCGGGCCATTCTGCGCAAGGTGGCCCATTTCCCGGCCGGTACGGGTGCCGACGCCACGGCGCTGCATTTCATCGTCGTCCCACATCGTGCCGTCCACCAGCAGGCAATCGCTGCCGGCCATGATTTCCAGCAGCGGCGCGTCGACCTTGCCCAGCCCCGGCGCGTAGAACAGTTTGCCGCCGGTGTTCAGGTCTTCGACGATCAGGCCGATGTTGTCGCCGGGGTGAGGGTCGAAGCGGTGCGGTGAATAGGGTGGTGCGGCGCTACGCAGCGGCAGCGGGGTGAAACGCAGGCTCGGGCAGGCAGCAATGGTGAAGCTGTGATCAAGTTCGATCCGGTTCCAGTCCAGCCCGCCATTCCAGTGGGTGAGCATGGTGAACAGCGGGAAGCCGGTGCTCAAGTCTTCATGGACCATGTCGGTGCACCAGACCTGGTGCGGGCAACCTTCGCGCAGGCTGAGCAGGCCAGTGGTGTGATCGATCTGACTGTCCATCAGGATGATCGCGCTGATGCCGGTATCGCGCAGGGCGCGGCCCGGTTGCATCGGGGCAAAACTTTGAAGCTGGGCGCGGATGTCTGGCGAAGCGTTGCACAGCACCCAGTTCACACCGTTATCTGAGATCGCGATGGACGACTGGGTCCGCGCCTTGGCGTTCAGGCTGCCATCGCGAAAACCGGCGCAGTTCACGCAATTGCAGTTCCACTGGGGGAAAGCACCGCCGGCGGCGGAACCTAGAATCTGGACAAACATGGCCGCTCCATCATTCGAAAACTGAAAATAAAAACGCCCCGGCGAGCCGAGGCGTAGCACTGCGATACAAAAAGATTAGCGGCTTGCGAAGTACATGGTGACTTCAAAACCGATACGCAGGTCGGTGTAAGCAGGTTTGGACCAGGACATGGGAGCGCTCCTTCAGGTGACGGGACAGTTGAGACCTATACATATAGTCCACCTCCAGACGGAGATGTTCAGATAGTTAGGTTGCTATGTTACTCAAAATTACAGTGCGGTTGCCCGTGAAACTTTGAGAAAGCTAATTGCAGCGCCTGTAATGATCATTTTGTCACTTGCCAAACCGCACTCGGGGCAGGACCGCTGGCCAGGCAGCGCCGGCCACCGACTGCTTGATTCAATCGCTGCCCGGCGGCCAGTAATGCGTCGCGATCGATCATCAAAATTGTTTCAGGTAGACGCTTCAGATAATCCGACGAGTGGCCAGCCAGCTTGCCCTGCCAGAGCAGTTCGGCTGTCTGATGGACGGGCAGGGAGTTCAGGTCGAATTGATCAACCAAGGACTGACGCTGATTGATGAAGGTGGCCTCGTCGATGCCATCAATCATTCCTGGCAACTCACCCAAAAAGTGTTCGATGTGTTCCAGCAGACCGGCAGGTGCAATCCTCGGTGATTGCACGCCGAACAGAATCCCGGTCTGCCCATGGATCTGGCGCAATGCGCTGAAAACGGCATAGCCCAGTTGTAAGTCCACCCGCAGGCGCTGGTAGAACGGCGTCTGGCACAGGTGCGCGAGTAAGCGCCAAGCGGCTTCATCGGCAATGTCCCGGGTAGCGGTCGGACAGAACAGCAATAGCGCTTGTTCGCTGGAGTCGGTATCGACAGTGCTCCACAGGCGCTGCGAGTTGATCGAGGGCTGCGACGATTGTTGATCCGCAACGCCGGGAACGCGGCTCAGTGCCAATCCCATTGCGGCTTGTGTCTGTGACGACAAGCCAACGGCCAGGCCTTCCCAGCGCGCGCTCGACCAAAGTTGCTGCAAATCCCCTGAAACAACGGCGGGTTCAAGGCAGTGATCAGGCAACGCCTTCAGCAGTTGTTTGATTGGCATCAACGCAATGCTTGGCAGTTCATCCTGTGAGAATCCGGCTCCGGGTGTGGTCAGCTCTTTCAACGCGTGTTCGAGGACGGCTGGCATCGGTGCCTGTAGCCCCGTCATCTTCAGCAACCATTCATTGCCTGATGCACTGAAGGAAAAGTCGACACCGGCCTGACGCGCATCTTCGCGCAATGGCTGCAGGCAGTTTTCCAGGTTCGAATGAAGGCTGGCGTGAGGTTTGAAGTCGAGTCGCCAACGCAGATAAATCGCCCCTTCATCGGTATTGTCTGGCAAGACCTGACTGAACTGCATCGGGGAGTTTTCGCGACGACTGCGCGAGCGGTCCTGGGCAAACGTGCGCAGACCACGGTGTTTGCTGGTCTGGCCGCGAATCAGCCCGGCATTGGCAGCGGGTGCTTCAGCGCGCAAAAAAGGGTTAGGCGATGGCAGTTGCCATTCACCGCTGAAGTTATCCACAGCGCCGATTTTACTCAGGATGTCCTTGAGGGTTGCAACGCCCTGATCGGATAACCCGGTTTCCAGTTGCTCGCTGTCTCGTTGGGCCAGTAGCAAGGGGCCGCTGACTTGCTGCTGGCGTTCAAGCAGGGCGATGTATTCTTCGCGCAAGCCGGCCCAGTCTTGTTGGGAGGTAAAGAAGCCCAGCCAGTCGAGCAACCTCTCGCGGATCACGCTCCCCGGTTGTGTGGTGGTGAATTCGATGTGCAGCAAGGCTTGCCCGGCGAACTGGTAGAGCGGCGCGGCTTTCAGGCTGTCAGCCAGACCCTGTTCACGCAGCTTCGCCATCAGGCCGCCAGGTTTCGCGGTGTTCAGCCAATGGCATAGAAACGCCAGCGCTTCACGCGATGACTCAGACAACGCTTCGAACGCGAACAGAAGATCCAGCCGATGTTCGCCAGTCTGTTGATAAGTTTTTTCCGAGGTGTTCATCAGCGCAGTAGGCGATTGTTGCGGGACTCGTTGCCCGACGGGAATCTCGGCGCCAAAACGCTGAGCCATCTCACGTAACTCATCGAGACTCTGCGGCCCGGCCAGGCTGAGTGTCATCTGCCCGGTCTGATAAAACCGCTGATGGAAATCCTGCAACTCTTGCTGAAACTCAGGCTGCGGCACCGGCAGGCTGTCGCGGTTTCCGGCATGAAACCCGCGCAAGGGATGAGTCGGTGAAAGCCCATCGAACAGCGCTAATTGTTGTTGCGCCGCTGCATCCTGTGACCAGGCGAAGAATTCCGCGTGCAGCACTTCTCGTTCCCGCAACTGCTCGTCCGGATTCATACGTGGATGAGCGAGCATGTCTGACAGACGCTCCAGCCCTCCGGCAAACGCCTGAGTCGGCAGCTCGAAAAAGAAGTCAGTCGTGCGCTCATTGGTCCGCGCGTTGACCTGACCGCCATGACCCTGAACGTAGGCCATCAGTCCCTGGCCGGCAGGAAAACGCTCGGTGCCAAGAAACAGCAAATGCTCAAGAAAGTGCGCCAGACCGGGCCAGGCCAGCGGCACATCATGACTGCCTGCCGCGACCCGCAGCACCGCCGCGCAACGCTTCAAATTCGGGGCATGACGCAGCGTCACCTGCAAGCCGTTGGCCAGGGTTTCAGTGTGGGGGCGAGGGTGATTCAGCGCAGGCATGAGCACTTCCAGAACAGAGAAGCGCTAATGCTAGCGGATTACAGGGGATCAGCGCTTGTTAAGGTCGCCGTAAAGCTCGGGACGCCGATCAGCGAAGTAGCGATTGGCGGCGCGTGAGTCGACCATCAACTGGCGATCCAACTCGCCGACAATCAGCGCTTCATCCAGGCCGGCCTGGGCGATGCGACTGCCATCCGGCGCGGCGATGCTGCTCTGGCCGCAGTAGTGGATCTCGTCTTCATGGCCGCAGTAGTTGGCATAGGCCACGTAACATTGGTTCTCGAAGGCCCGGGCGCGGACGGTGACGTCGGCGATGAAGTCGTAGGGAATCATGTTCGCCGTCGGCACCAGGATCAGCTCGGCACCGGCCAGGGCCAGACGTCGGGCGTTTTCCGGGAACTCCATGTCGTAGCAAATCAGGAAGCCAAGCTTCCAGCCGTTGAGTTCCACCAGCGGAAAGTCATCCTCGCCAGCGCTGAACATCGAGTGATCGAGGTCGCCGAACAGGTGAGTCTTGCGGTAGTTGCACAACCGCTTGCCCTGAGCGTCGATCAACTGCACCGCGTTGTAGATCTGCCCATCCTCGGAGCGCTCCGGGTAGCCATACAAAATGGCAATCCCGGCTGCTTTGGCAATGCGCGCAATCTGCTGCGCCGACTCACCGTTGTGCACTTCCGCGAGGACGCTGACGGCATCGACGCCGATGTTGTAGCCGGTCAGGAACATCTCCGGCACCACCAACAAGTCGGCACCTTTGGCCTCCAGCGCCAGTTGATGCAGGCGTTGTAGATTGCCGGCGACATCCAGGGGCAGCGGTGGACATTGGTAAAGGGCTACGCGCATTTCGGATTCCTCTTACTCGGGCAGGGCGATCGGTCCGATCTCGTTGAACACATCACCTGGACCCGGGTTCTCGGCGTGAGTTTCACCGCCGAAGTGTTTCATGATGCCCCACACCGCGTTGAGCGAGGTCTGCACCGCGCCTTCCACCCAGGCCGGCGTCCACGAAACATCGTCGCCGGCGATGAAAATCCCGCGTTGCTCGGCTGGCATCTCGTCCTGCATGAAGTGCGCGTACATGCGCTGGTTGTAGCGGTAATGGCCGGGCAGGGCGCCTTTGAAGGCACCGAGGAAATGCGGGTCCGCTTCCCACGACACGGTGATCGGATCGCCGATGATGCGCGCGGCGATGTTGACTTTCGGGTAGATCTTTTTCAACGCGTCCAACGCCAGTTTCACGCGTTTTTCCACCGGCTGCGGGAGCATTTTCAGAGCATCGCTCATCCACGAGTAAGACAGGCAAATCACGCCGGGCTTATCGTCACCGTTGTCGAACAGATAAGTGCCACGGGTCAGGCGGTCGGTGAGGGTCATGCTCATCAGGTCGCGGCCGGTTTCCGGGTCCTTGTCCTTCCAGAATGGCCGGTCGACCATTACGAAAGTCTTCGACGATTGCATGTAGCGGGTGCGGTCGAGGGCCATCCACATCTTTTGCGAGAACAGGGTTTCGTCGCATTCGATCTGGGTGGTCAGCAGCCAGCTCTGGCAGGTGGTCAACACCGCGGCGTACTCGCGGGTATCGCCCCAGTTGTCGGTAACGGCAAAACGGCCGCCTTCGGCATGGGCGATCTTTTTCACCCCGGTACGCGGCGCGCCATTGTGCAGCGAGCTGAGGCTGGTGCCTTCAGGCCAGTGCACGCAACGTTCCGGCACATGACGCCAGATACCCTGTGGCACTTGTTCCACACCACCAACCACCAAGTGCTGGTGATCGTCGCAGTTGGTCATTACCACGCGAAAGATTTCCAGCATCGAGTTGGGGAAGTCCGAGTCCCAGCCGCCGGTGCCGAAACCGACCTGGCCGAACACTTCGCGGTGATGGAACGACAACTTGGCGAAGGCTTTGGAGGTGGCGACGAAGTCGTAGAAGGTGCGGTCGTCCCACAACGGGACGAGGGTGTTCCACAGCTCCTTGAGGCGTGGCACGTCGCGGTCGCGGATCGCTTGCTGGATATCGGAGAACTGCGAGCCGGCTTCCAGAGCATCGGCCCAGGCGTCAGCCACTTCCTGGAACAAGGCAGGAAGATCCGCCAGTTTCTGTGCGTAATGGGTTTTGCCTTCCAGATCGATCACGGTGCTGCCCGAGGCGGGCGTCAGCGGGTTCGGGAAAGGTTTGGTTTCAAGGCCGAGCTTGTCGACGTAGTGATAGAACGCGGTGGACGAGACCGGAAAGCGCATGCCGCCGAGCTCGGCGATGATGCCTTCGGCGCCATTGAACGCTTGGGAACGCAGGCGGCCGCCCATTTTCGAAGCTTCGTAGACGACCGGTTTCAAGCCCAGTTTCATCAGTTCGTAAGCCGCCACCAGGCCTGCGATGCCGGCGCCGACAATCGCTACTTCGGCACCGTGGTTGTGCGCAGGAATGCTGCCCAGGCCAGCCGGGTGTTCGATCCAGTCGTCGAAGGCGAAAGGAAAGTCCGGGCCGAAAATGGTGACTGGTTTCTTACCGTCTGCAGGATGGCGATTGTTCTTGTTCATGGCTGACCTTGCTGGCGACCCGACGCGGGATGCGCGTCTGAGTATAGGAAAAGATGGCAGCCATTCTAGTGAGCGTAGAACACGTTAATAAGACGCAATGTGTCGTCGTTTTGCCAATTAACCAGCCAATATGACAATGCACTGATTCAATCTGACGAAACCCGATCCTTGTGGGAGCGAGCCTGCTCGCGATGAGGCCCCATTAGTCACCCATTCACTCAAGCCTGGCGCCTAAACCGGCTGCCCCCGATCAATCTTGCTACTCAAGATGATTGAGGTCGTCGTCTTCTCCACTCCATCCACACTGCCAATCTGATCCAGCAACTGATCCAGCTGCTCTGGCGAGTCAGTACGCAGCCACGCCACATAATCAAATTCGCCACTCACCGCACACAACTGCTGAACTTGCGCCATCGCACTGAGCCGGCGCAGCACTTCTTTGCCTGAGCGCGGTTGCACGGTAATCCCGACGTACGCCTGCAATCCGCCATCCACCACGCGCTGACCCAGGCGCACGCCGTAACCGGTGATGACTTTGGCCTTTTCCAGGCGCGCCAGTCGCGAGGTGACGGTCGTACGAGCGATGCCCAATTGCCGGGCCAGCATCGCCACGCTCTCGCGGGCGTTGATCTGCAGAGCTGCGATCAATTGGCGGTCGATCTCGTCTAGAACGGGCGGGCGTGTGTCAGGCAAGGGGCGTCTCCAGTGGTGCGAATCAATGGCTGAGCATGTTACAGGCTCGTTCGAAACTGAGCTGCCCAAAGTCCAAAATGCTCTCAAGGACGCCAACAAGGCGGCAGGATGCCCAAATGCACCCAATACGCAATTCTTCAAGGTGCCTGCAATTGGGGACGCAGGATTCTTCTTTGGTGTTGATCGCAAAACGCCAATAAATTATCGATTATCGATAAATAAATATTGTAATGCATAAAAAATACGGCATTATTGGGACGTCCATAACAAAGGAGTCCCCCATGACACGCTCGCTACCAACCAGCTGGAACGAATCAGCCCATACCCTTTCAGACAGACTCATCAAGGGACTTGAAAACGCTTGCGTCGTGTTGGCAATTTGTACAGCCCTATTCGGTGGGCTCGCATTGTTTTTGAGCACTGGAGATCAATCGATGAGCTATCTGGATCTTTCTCGCAACTCAGCCCCCCTCTCGTCAGAGACCATTAACACAGCCAGCGAAGGACTGACTTTCGCGGTTGACAAGTCAGCTGGGATTTTTAGCGTCGTACTCGATGTCATTATTGAAGTGTGCTTTTCAATCGCGCTCTTTTTGACACTGAAAGGTCTTCTCTCATCATTGCGTCATCAGCCTACAGCGGCACATATTGCCATTTGGCTACGAAAAATCGCGGTCGTCACACTTGTTTGGCCTGTAGCCGCTCTCCTTGGTCAAATTTCAGGCGGCGTATTTTCAGCTTTGGATAACGATGTTTTTATAGTAAATCTAAGCCTGAATCTCCCGATGCTTGCCACTGGCATTGCTATTTGGATTGGATGCATTGCAACCAAAAGACTTGCAGAAGCCGAGCAAGAATTAGAGTCTGTAATTTAAAGTGGGATATTAATGCCAATAATTGTCAATTTAGATGTAGTGCTCGCCAGACGAAAGATGCGACTTGGTGAGCTGGCAGAGAGAACCGGGATCACGCTCTCTAACCTCTCCATTCTAAAAACAGGGAAAGCCAAAGCCGTACGTTTCTCAACGCTGGAGATAATATGCAAGGTCCTGGATTGTCAGCCTGGGGATATTTTGCAGTACACCCCCGAAAGCGATAAAACTCAATAACATCTATTTTGGTGAATTTTGTGGAGCCATTGCACAAATAGAGTCCTGCTCAGCAGTTACTGTAAGCCTATTATGATTATTACAGCTAGCTGCTACTAAAAAACAGGCAAAACATATATGGAATAAGGTTCTGGAGCGCTAAGTATCCAACTTCATTTTGGAGAGATCTCATGTGTGTTCGTATTGCAAAATATATCATTGTCATTGCTGCTTCCCTTTTATCTATATCCTGCACTGCAAACGGTTATTTCGAGGTATTCCAAGAGGCAACGACTTACATCTCTCGCCCTCCGCCAGTGGTAGTCTATCGAGCACCGCCTGCTTATCATCAATTACCTACAACAATACGTCGTTCTAACCCAGCGCCTGTTTATGTTTATGTAGTCTGATCGAGGCGAAGGAGTTTTCGGGCAGCGTTTTTAGCCGAAACACCATCCAATGAATGTCTTTAATTGGCCGCTTAGAAACGGTGGTATTCCAAGGGCTATCTCCCGGCTCTGAGTTTTTAGCCGTCGAGCAGTGATGCCGCAAACGACAACGCCGCAGCGCTGCTATGACCGATGTTGAATGCATGCTCCGGGCCGCAGTTGCGGCTTAACCGCGCAAAACCAGCCGCTGACTTATGCTTTTTCTGCCGGATGCTTTCTCGAACCATAAATTCCTTGCGACGATCACGTTCTCTGCCTTGGCACTCGACATAGCGGCTGAACAGCGTTGCAGCGAGTGGGGAGCGGTGCAACCGGCACGTCCTAAGACGCCTTACGCACAGCCGCCATTACTGAGGGTCGCAGATGAGACTGTGGCAGCGAAATAGGGGTCAAGGAAAACCAACACGTCACATACGAAAAAGCCGCGCAATAGCGCGGCTTTTTTATTTGGTGGGCCCACACGGACTTGAACCGTGGACCAAAGGATTATGAGTCTCTTTTTCTTCGTTTTACCAAGTTTTACAAATATATATAGAGCCTTGTATTTATTGGGCTTCAGCCATATTCTTGCTTTACGAAGTTTAACGGTTTTCGACCTTCGGTGATTGACCGGTGATTGACAGCCCAGCTCGGAAAGCAAGCAGTGAACACGACAGAAACCGCCTTCAGTTTTACCAAGACAGCCTTGGACGGTATCAAACCGACCGATAAACGCGCTTGGTATCGGGACTCTAAAACCCTAGGGCTTTCCATTTGCGTTACTCCGGCGGGCTCCAAGACCTTCTATGTAATTCGTCGCGTCGCGGGTATGGGACGCAAGGGCAATAACGAGTTCATACGCTTGGGGGTGTTTCCCGATATGACCGTCGAACAGGCCCGCATCGGAGCTCGGCTGAAGCTCAAGAGCCTGAATGCCGGCGAGAGCGTTCGTGCCGCTGCCACTGCCAGAAAGGAAGAGCTGACCGTTGTTGACTTATGGGGTGTCTGGAGAGACGAGCGCGCAGTCGGGCCGACCCCTGACAAGCCGATCAAGCGTAGTTGGAGAAAGGATCAGCGGCTGTATGACTGCCATTTGAAAGATCGCGCCAAGCGTCGAGTAAGTGAGATCACCTCCACCTTGGCTGGGAAGATTTTCCGCGATGTGACAGTTGTGAGCGGGCCGGTGGAGGCGAACCACGTGAAACGGCTGGCCCGTGCCATGTGGAACCATGCCATCAAGCATCACGGCCTGGACCTCCGCAATCCGTGGTCAACGCTCAAGGACAACCACGAAGTTCGGCGAGAAGAGTGGATCAAGCCCTCGCAAATGCCGGCCTTGTTCAAGGCCATCGACTCCGTGGGGAATCAGGACGTAGCGGACATTGTCAGGCTGTGTCTGTTCACGGGGGCGCGGTCGGGAAACGTCAAGGCGATGCGCTGGGACCAGTTGGACCTGGATACTGCTATCTGGACGATTCCCAGCAGTCATCACAAAAACAAGCTGATCCATACGATACCGGTGCCGCCACCTGCTCTGGAGATTCTGCGCCGGCGTGTCGGTGTGAGCCGGGATTGGGTTTTTCCTGCACCAACCAAGGCTGGTCATATGGGGGAAATTCGCAAAACTTGGCATGCCATGCTCAAGGCCTTTGCTGCGGAGTTGGCGCTGCCTGAAATCCCGGACCTCCACATACATGACCTTCGCCACACAACAGCAAGCTGGCTGGTCGGCCAAGGTGTGAGCCTCCCGATGGTTGGCAAACTGCTTGGGCACACGACGACGGTGACCACTGCCCGATATGCCCACTTAGCTACCGATCCGGTGCGCGAGGCATTGGAGAAAATCACAGCAGCGATGGGGCGCACGACCAACGCATGATCAATGGTGGTCAGCCTAGCCCAACGGAGCGAAAAGCAGGTGACCTACCCAATGGGCAGGTCACCTTTCAGTAGATCGTTTGAAGAGGAGATGTTGCATTGGAGGAAATCGGTCCCGAGGAGCTGGTGGCCCAAGAAGAAAGCGCAAAAGGCTTGGCAGCTCTCATGAGCACTTTGGACGCCATTGATGGCGATACTGAATTTGGATACGCCGACTTCATAAAAATTTGTGTAGGAGAAGACGACAGCGAAGATGATTTTCTTGGCTTTTTTGAAATAGACCCGAAGGAGGGGCTCTATTGGCAGGAGCTGCCTGATGGCGTTCGATCCAGGCTCACCCGTGCAGAAAGAAATTTTCTGGGGAAGCATCCATCCAATAATTTGAAAAAACCTGTTTTGCCGTTCCCTTTCACAATGGCTGAGTTTAAGAAATTAGTTCGTTGGGCCATAGGTCAGGGAATCGAGATTCCCATTGATGAGGATGGATTGGCAGAAGTCATTGCTGAAAAAATGCATGAGCGGCAAGAGCTTCAGGTAGTAGACCAAAATCTACCTTTGCTTGATCAGCGCATCGAATATCTTCGTCGCTGGTTCAAGAGTCAAAGCGAGTTTACGGCGGCGAATCTCCGCTCTGCGCGGAGTGGCGCGGAGGGCGCGCGTCACATGTGCTGGGAATGGGTCGTTCATCAAGGATTGACCGGTCCCGGTTGCTTGTTCGAGGGCGCCAATCAAGGAAAAAGCACCAAAACAAAAGCATTTGTAGAGGCTTGGGGGCGTTTGCTTATAGAGGTTGCAAAGTAATCGCAGGGATATGGCCACGCATTGGACGAATCGGCGCGAACGATGAGTTAGTAGCGATGAAAAATAAACGCCCAGCGGCCATGCTATTTCGCAAAATAAAAGTAGACCCGGTCTACCTGGACCACTTGCGCCTGGTCCAGTAGGTTGCCCCATCGTTCTCCTCGCACCCTGACGATTACGAGGATTTACGATGACCATTTCCTACGCGCGTACCGATGCCGATATCAAGTCCCAAGCCATCAATGAAATTGTGGCCCAGATTTCCGTCGCGCTTGGCTACCCCGCAGACAAGCCGCCCGTGCAGGTCAATGATAAGCAAGCGGCCCAGGCGCTTTGTATCAAAGCAAGTACCTTGAGCGTCTGGCGCTCCACTGGCCGCTATAACCTGCCCTTCATCAAGGTCGGCCGTCTGGTGCGCTATCGCGTGAATGATTTGGCGCAGTTTCTGGCGGATCGCACCGCACGCCATACCGACGAGGTCATCTAACATGACGGAGAGCAATAAGGCCGTCCAACAGGTCGCCCCCCAGAAATTGACCTGGAGTGATACCAATACCGAGGCACAGTGCGCCCGTCTTCTGGCTAGCCAGCAAGCTGGCCCAGCGGGCACGATTACCGCCCAGATTGAGCAGAACATCCTGATGTCAGCGGCCCGCGTTAAGGCGTTGCTTGTGCAAGAGCCTCCCATCAACACCCAACATATCACTCTGACCGAGTATCACGGGCGCCCTCATCACGGCCTGGTTTATTACTTCGGCGCACAGGCCAACTCCAATATCGCCGCTTGCAACGAGCTCGACGCCATTCAGTCAGGGGCTTAAACCATGGAGGATTTTCAACGCTGCCAAGAGGCGGTGACGGTCCCGGCTTGCCTGTTGAAAGTAATTTTTTCAATGCACCTTCAACTGTTGGTCGTCGAGCGGGTGGCGCTGGCCGCTGTAGTTGGCTTGATCGCCCTGGAGGACAAACAGACCAAAGCCTGGGTGTTGCAATGACCGTTACCGTCGGGAAATTACTCAGCCGAGGAGACGAAATCAGTATTGTGCTTGGCCGGCTTGTCGTTCGCCCGATCAGTGGTAAGCCTGTACCTCAGGATTGGTTGGACGAACATTCACACGCTCTTCTGCGCGAAATCCTGCACACGCTGGGGATCGATGCATATGAATATGGCGGTTATTCGACCGGCAAGTTTGGTCATCAGCAGGCGCCAGGTGTGGCGATCCAGCTTCCGTCATTTGTAGATGGTCTGGATTCCCACGCCATCTTCAACGCGGAGCTGAGTCGTGACCGTACCACCAAGGCAGGGGCAAAAGGCTCTGATCTTCCGAAAGGGCACTTTCGCATTGGCAAACGCAGCCATCTCTACCGTTTCTGGCAGTCAACCGGCCTTCCCACGCCAAAGCGCCTTTCGTCGCTCCATGACTATCTGGGTAACCTGCGGGACATCCTGTTCGCTGCAGATATGGTAGCCGGGCGAAAAAACCGGCTGAACACCGCATCGCTCCGCCCCCTTTTCATCACTTCTGCTGAGGTGCGTAACGCCTTTCAGCCGGACAACTGCCGGACAACTGCCGTACAAGCGACGGACAACTGCCGGACAAAAGTGCCGGACAAGGATTTGGCTCCAGCCCAGCAAAATCATGGTCTCCAAGGGAATCAAACCACGGGGGCTGAAAACCACGGTAAAACGGTAATCAGTACAGACGGGTACACGGCAGTCAACGTATCTACCCAATCGCGCAAGCGACCACAAGAACAAACAATGGAGGAGTGGCTGGCTGAGTGCTTTCCACCCGATAGTGATCACAACTAATCTCCTCATACCTGAGGACATCCACACATCGCTAAACACATGATTAAACGACGTGCCGAGCATCTCTGATTAGGTTAACAACCATGAGCAAAAACAGGTTATTCAAGGAAACACCCAAGACCCGGCTGATTGTGTCAGTTGAAACTGAAACCGTGGCCGCGATTGATCGGCTGATCCGTTATCCCAGCGCCAACCGTTCAGAGTTCGTGCGTCTGGCTATCGAAGAGAAGCTGGAGCGTGACGTGGTTCGGTTCCAGAACCGTGCTTCAGTAGCTCCCTAAGCGTATCTGCAACAGTTGGATGATTTTCGTCAGCCCTAATGCGTGGAAATTTTGATGATTTTTAGAGCAGTACGCGCGCGCGCGCGAGGGGGGGTAATAAATGGGCCAAGCTACTGGAGCTGTTCATGGGTACCTGGTAGCAGACCAGGCCCGAAATGAGAGCGGTAAGTTCTCCGGCCTGGCCTACGTCGTCAATGAAATCCCAGTTCCACCGCAGACGGATAATCCGGCGCCGGCAAAACCGGCGCCGGCAAATCCCCCCCTAGTAAGTACTCAGCTTTTAGTGAGTACTGAAAAAGCAGCAAAGGGGTCGCCTGACGGCTCCCAGGGGCGAGGACGGCATTTTCGATCAGGTCGCCACGTTTTCCTCGATCCACAGCAGCTCCTCGAATGGTGCCAGCGAAAGCTTGGCCGCGACCTCGGCTGCAACGATGGACAGCTCCAATATTCTCCCTCCCCCGCGTAAGGAATCCCCAATGGCAGCCAAGAAACCGGCCACCAAGAGCGCGGATGCTCAAGCAGCCAAACCAAAATCCCGTGCAGCCCGAAAGCCTGCAGCCCCCAAGAAACCAGCGAAACACCCAGTCACTGCTGCTTCTGAGCCCGCCCCCGTTGAACTGTCGCCCCTGGAGCAGTTGCTCGCACAGATGGGTCCGCGCCATGTGGAGTTTGTGTGGCAATGCCTGGTAAGACTCAACGCGACCGAGGCTTATCAGGCTGCTTTCGAAGTACTGCTGCCAGCCCCGCAGGACCGGATGGAACATCGCCGCCAGATCGCCCAATTCGAGCCCGCACTCGTGGAACCGCTCGATCTTGGAGCGCTGGGCTATCGTTCACCAAACGACTATGCAAAGGGTTTGAAGCGGACGCCTTAACGTTCGACTTCTTGGCGTCCGCCGCCAGGGGGCAGCTCCATGGATACCCTTGGGGCAACGTCACCCCGGCATAACTGAGGGCGAAAGGATGAGCGCACGGGATGTCAATCCGGTTTCAACGCATGCAGCCTTGCAGGCGCTGGGCTTCAGGACTGAGCCGAAGGTGTACTCCGAGCAAGAAACTGGCCTTTCATATGACTTTGGCAGCTTTCAGCTGACAGCGGCCCGCATGATGAACCTGCAGATGCGCGAGGCTTGGCATCTTTCCGGACTGGTCGCCACATCACGATCCATCGCACAAATCGAATTCGAAATGCCACTGCAGGTTGACTCCGCCGAACAGTGTGCGGCTTGGATTGCATGGGCGCTTGAACACCAGCTTTGCGATGAAAGGCTTGTTGCCAGCATGAAACAAGAGTTGGTGATTCTGGGGTTGCAACATCAATCGACGCTCCCTTGGGTTCGCCAGCAGGCTGCGCATGCAGCCCGCCCACATTGCTGGGTAGAACGCTCATGGATGCGCCTGCTGTTCAAAACGCTGGCTGGGCACGTCAGCAAGGATGACCCAGACGACAGGATTTCAATTCGGTTTGATGGTGCCGTGCTGTCATTTCATGGGCGTGACTGGACGATTCCCGTCCCTGCAAGCGGCAATGCATGGACTGCCCCGTATGCAATCAAGGTTAGAGATTTCAGCAGCTTTCCGGCCCGGTTGATGCGGGCAGAAATCGGCGTGTCGATCTGGGAAGACAAACTAACCATCGGTAACCGCTTTTATCGCGGGATAGCCATTGCCCAGTCTGCCGCACCGAGCTGACATTCGTGACAGGACGCTGATTCATTCCAGGGATTTACAGATCGACTGGTTGCGCACGTTACTGGCAGTCGTGGATACCGGCTCTATGACCGCGGCGGCGCGTCAGGTCGCCCGGTCCCAGTCCGCGGTGAGCATGCAGTTGAAGAAGCTGGAAGACAGCCTCGGCCGGCCGCTGTTCAAGCGCGAGCCGAAGCAACTGACGTTGACCCCTGCCGGGTATGACCTGCTAGGACACGCCCTCAAGCTGCTCGAAGCCCACTCGACGATGGTTGATGCGATGCACGGGCGCGCGGTCTCCGGGCGCGTTACCCTGGGTGTGCCTGATGACTATGCCCTGACCTACCAGATGCCGGCCCTGTACAGCTTCATGACCCGCTTCAGTGAGGTCGAGGTCACATTGGTCTGCGAAGACTCCGCAAGCCTCTGGGCAAAGGTCGACCGCGGCCAGATCGACCTCGCCCTGGTCACCAGCGACGGCCCTTCACGGGGCGAACTGCTGTTCAGGGAGGCGTTGGTAGTTGTACCAGGTCGCCGAAATGGCCCTTGGCCTAGGACGATTTGAGCAGACCCACCGGCAGCATGGCCAGCAGCCATTTCAGGGCGTCGAGTATGGGTTGCAGAATGGTTAAAGTGTCCATTGCAATCCTTTGCGGCATGAGGCCTAGAGGTTGGTGGTGCTTCTGATCAGTCTGATCAAGCGCATGAAGTCAGCGTTGTTGCTGTGGCTTTTCCAGCGGTTGGCAAAGCGGCAGACGATCTGCAGGTTGCCGGGGGCATAGTGGCCATCGCTGTCGATTCGGTCGAGAGAGCACAGCTGTTCGTCATCGTCCTGCGCCCGATCCAGCTGCATCGATATGCCCGTGAGCGCGCACAGGCCTTCCTGCATGCGGTACAGCTCTTCAATGTAGAGCTGTAGTTCTTCTTCGTCTGGGAAACCGAAATCTTTGTTCTTGGCCCAGCGGACTACTTCCTGGCCGTTGGACTGTTGTGTTGTTTCCCACGCGGTGCGTGCCATCCGGTATGCAGCGACTTTGAGGTTGCTAAACGAGCTCACAAGTCCCGCTTTACGCACGGCCGTTTTCTCTCTCCACTCTCGGCGCTCATGCCATGGGGTCAGGTCGTTCCCATGGACAAGCGCCAATGCGTATTCCGCATAATCGGGGGATAGCTGCTGAAGGGTGGCTTCGGTTGAAAGGAAGTCCCACGCCTTCGGATGCAGTGCACTCCATTCCAACCGACTACCGCTCAAGCTGATTTTTACCCAGGGTTTGCAGGGCTTGTGGCACACGTAGACAGGCTTGGGAGGCTTACTGCTGGGATCTTCCCCAAGTTCAAAAGCTGGGGCATCAGGTAGCGACTCGGTCCACCACAGATCATTCTTCTCGCAGTGAATCCAGATATCACCGGATGTTTGCGCAATGATGGTCATCAAGTTGAACCAGCGTGATGCCACCCCCAGTGTCGGAACCATGCCTCGAGCGGTTTTCTCATGTTTCAGTGTGGTCTCGATAAAGCCTTCACGGTCGCCTGCAGCCCAGAAGCTATGGGTCTTTTCGGCGTTCATGGTGGCAACGGTCGAACGACGAAGGCAGTTGGGCCATTCGTAGTTTTCACGGCCGAAATTGGCGATGAACACCCGCTTCATGTGCTTTTGCTTCCTCGCTTGGCCTTGGGTGTGGCGACGCGTTGGGCTTGGATGCGTGCCAGCAGCACGCTAGCCGGTTCGTCGTTGGGGTCTTGTGGCACCAGTTCACCACGAAAGGCTTTGGCCAGGATGCTTTGGGTCAGGTGGTCGATACGGCCTTTGGCTGTAGCTACTTTGGATTCGAGTTGGTCGGCATAAGCGAACAGTTGTTCGACGCGACGGACGATTTCGGATTGCTCTTGAATTGAAGGGATGCTTACTTGGAACTCGCGGATAATTTTCGCCGGAAGCTGAGGCTGAGCTGATCCACTTCGTTGAGTGTCAATTAGCGTCTGGAATGAAGGGGACGCGATTAACATCTTGAAAAACTCATTTTCCAAAGCAGGTTCAATTTTCCTGAGAATCAACATTCCGGAATTAATGCGTACAACGTCGAATGGTACGTTTGCGTCATACGAAGCAACATTGCCCAGTGTTCCTCGGGTCGTTATTACAATATCGCCGCGAGAAAGTGTTCCACTTCGCAAAAGCTCGTGTTTTTTCTTTGAAATGAAGGCGGTCTCTTGGAACTCAAAACCGTATTTCCTCACGTTTTTGGTTGAAAGAAATAAGCAGTATTCGCTTTCTTGATAGTCTTCTTTTTTGGGGTAGTTGGGCCCCCTGTCGCCATCAATGAGCTTGAATAGTTCGCCGATTGTTCGCTCTTGGAAATCTGGTGCATGGTTTTCTTCATGCCACTCCTCCGTCAACTTCCCAGATACCGCAGCAGCAAGGACGGATTGTCGGAAGCGTTTGAGCAGGGCGGGGATGCTATCAATGCGGTCTTTGAGGGTGTCAACCTGGGCCAACAGTTCATCGATTTTTTGGGCTATACGGGTTTGTTCGGCTGCAGGCGGAACTAGCGCCGGATAACTTTCAACAAACTGTTTTGGTACACGGCGGAGACCCACTGCCCCGGTCATATTCAATGCGCCTTCACGCATGAACTCGCGACTTTTAACTAAGGCCAGCAAATATTTGGCTGACACATCTTCGTTATATGGGCGCAGTACATAAAATTCGCTGCTTCCTGCGCCTATACCGTTGGGTAGGCCTTCAACAAAAGCCGCTTTGCCATTTTCAAAGCAGGGCGTCACCTTAGCAAAAATCACGTCGCCGTTTTTAAAATTTGTATAAGCCTTCTTTATGTCACCCCAGTTGCGGTCGTCAAAACGCAGTTTTTCCCGGAAGTTGGTCGGGGCGTGGGACATAGGCACAAAGCCTGCTGCCAAGTGATCTTCGAAAGTTTGCTTGGGGTTCAGGTCAGCAAGATCGCTAATGCAAGCGGTAACCCATCCCTTCGGTAACTCACTCATTCCCATTCTCCTGAGCCACCGTCAACCCCATCACTTCCGCCATTAACTGCCTCTGTGCTGTCACTTCATCCCCAGCGCCCAAGGCCTTCATTAGTTCTTCCAACTCATGTAGAGCCTCGGTGAGTTCGGCCATGGCTTCTGCGGCCAGAACTTCCGGTATCGGCAAATTGTTGCTATCCAGATTGTCGGCATTCTTGAGCCAACTGATATCCAGCGAATCCCCGCGCTGCTTAATCTGGTCGCGATTAAACACCCGGAAGCGACTCAGCTCTCCAATCCCCTCGACATTCTCCGCACGCGGGCTATTGCCATTAGCATCCTCCCCGAAGGCATCTTCGAAGGGCTTGAGATGAGCCGCGCCAAACGGTGTGCGCTTCCCAAAACTAGGCATGTTGCTACGCAAGTCATAGACCCAAACACGCTGCGTGCAGCCTTGATCCTGACGTGGGTTATCGACCGAGCCTTTCTGGAAAAACAGCACGTTTGTCTTCACGCCTTGAGCGTAAAAGATCCCCGTAGGCAGCCGCAGAATGGTGTGCAGGTTACACTTGTCCATTAAGTCGCGGCGCACGTCGGTGCCGACGCCGGCTTCGAACAGCACGTTGTCCGGTAGCACCACGGCGGCACGGCCACCGGGTTTGAGGCCGCGATAGATGTGCTGCAAGAACGCGAGTTGCTTGTTGCTGGTCTTGTATGTCAGGTCGTCACGGGTCGGGCCGCCGCCGCCCTTGGCGGTGCCGAACGGAGGGTTGGAGAGAATCAAATCGACCTTGGGTAGGTTGGCTCCGGTTTGGCCGAGGGCGTTGCCCAGATGAACCACACCTTCTTCGTCGCCTTCCATGCCGTGCAGCAGGGTGTTCATCAACGCAAGGCGGCGGGTTCCAGGCACCAGCTCTACTCCGACAAAGGCACGGTTTTGCTGAAAGCTTCGAGCTTTCTCATCTAGGTCGTAATGGTCGTCGGTGTGGCTCTTGATATAGGCGTCGGCGGCGATCAGGAAGCCTGCGGTGCCGGCGGCCGGGTCCTGGATGGTCTCACCGGGCTGGGGTTTGATGCAGTTAATGATGCTGTCGATCAGCGGGCGCGGAGTGAAGTACTGGCCGGCACCGGATTTGGTTTCACTGGCGTTCTTTTCCAACAGGCCTTCGTAAAGATCGCCGAGACCATCTCGACGGGCGCTGAACCAGTCGATGCCGTCGAGGCTCTTGATCAATTGCTCCAGGTGGCGTGGTTCCTTTAGGCGTGTCTGGGCGTCGGCGTATATGGCGGCGATCAGTGGGTCGCTGTTCTTACCCAAATCCAGCAGCATCTGCCGATAGTGATTGAGCAGGGTGAGCCCGGACTTCCCTTCGAGGTCGGGCCAGCGGGCACCGACGGGCAACTTGTGGGCGAAGTCGGCGTTGTTTTGCACCTGCTCGTATTCCATCTTGATGAACAGCAGCAGCACCAGCTCGGTGACGTAGTCGCTGTAGTTGATGCCGTCGTCGCGGAGGACGTCGCAAAGGTTCCAGAGTTTTTGGACGATATCGCTATTGGTCATGGGGCTCTCGTAGAAATTGAATGTGCTGGTGTAGGAGCGAATTCATTCGCGATGAGGGCGACGTAATGTGGCCGATCATCGTGGATAAATCTGCTCGTGCGAACACGTGCGCTGGGAGTGCGGTAATAGCCGCCGCGGAAGTCGAGGATGTTCAACCTGTCTGCGGCCAAAGGTTATCGTTCAGCGCTTCTATGACGTGATCGAGGTGGCCAGCGAGTAGCTTGTCCAGCCGTTTGGCGCCGCCGTCCTGGGCAAAGTTTCGGTTGAGCACTTCATGGTCGAGTATCACTTCGTGAGTCAGTTGCTTGGCCAGGCGGTCCAGCCATTTGCGCTGAACTGGCGTCCAGGAATGCAGACCGTATATTTTCTGCATGGCGTTGTTTACACGCTGCTCGAAGGGCAGGAGTGCTTCGCCGATGGCGGCCTGGCGAATGTAGCCAACGATGCTGGCGGCAATTTCCTGGTTGGTCTGATTACGCCAAGCGCTGCTCAGGTTCGCCTCGCTGTAACCGTTCTGGTCCAGCAGTAGGCGGACTTCGCGAAGCTGTTCACGGGTGAGGTCTTTGGGGCGATTGACTACCACGCCGAGAGCGACGGACTGGTTGAGCTGGTTGTGGATGAACTGGTGGAAGCTCTCCAGGTAATCCTGCGGTTTCTGATTACTGCCGTAGTTCTGCTCGCGCACCATCAGCTCGTCGCTGTGGGTGGCGATCACCGGAAAGTTTTCCGAGCCCAGTAGGGCGCTAACTTCGGCCAGTTGACCAAGCAGGTGGCTGTGCTGGCGCACGAAGTTGGCGGCCTGTTGCGGGCCGAGGTCCTGCAGGTGCCTGTGCAATTGCGCCGGCGCAACGCCCCAAGCGTCCTCCAGTTCATTGAGTTTCTTCTGCAGCGTCGGTTCGGTTTCAGCCTTGTGGCTGGCCTTGCGCAGGATGCGCATCACGCGTTGGCTCAGTTGGTCGAGCACGTCATGGGCGTGACTGCTGCCTTCCACGTTGCCGGGGGCGTCGAAACTGCCGCCATGGGTCAGCTCGCTGACCAGCTGCTCCAGCGTTACGTTGGGGTTCTTCACCAGCGGCTTCATGGTGTCAACTTCTTCTAGGCTGGCGTAGAGGTCGACGGGGTCGTAGATGCGGAACACAGTCTTGCCGATGTCGTCACAGCGACGGGTCGCGCGGCCTTTCATCTGCTCGTAGAGGATGCGCGAGCGCACGCGACGCATGAACACCAGATTGCAAATCGCCGGCACGTCGATACCGGTGGTGAGCAGGTCGACGGTGATGGCGATGTTGGGGGTGCGCTCGTTCTTGTAGCGGCGGATGAGTTGTTCGACCTTATCGCTCTGGCCGGTGATGATCTCCACGCTGGCCTGGTTGTATTGATCTCCGTGCAGGTCCTTGAAGGCGTCGTCCAGCAGGTTTTTGACTCGTTCGGCGTGGGCCTGGTTGACGCAGAAGATCATGGTCTTCTCTTCGCCCTGCGGGTCCAGCTCCTGAGCCAGCTGTTCACAGATCACCTTGTCGAAACCAGGGGTGATGACCCGTCGGTTAAAGGATTCGATGTTGAAGTCGAGTTCGTCTTCCAGCTCGGCTACATCGACTTCCCCGGTCTGGGTGTTAATCACGCTGACACTATCGCCTTTGGCGAAATGAATGCCGTTTTGGCTCAGCAGGGTTTCATAGCGGATGGGCGGTTCGTGGTCGATCAGCCAGTCCTCAGCCACGGCTTCACGGTAGCTGTAGGTGAATACCGGTTTGCCGAAGATTTCGCTGGTGTGTTTGGCCGGGGTGGCGGTGAGGCCGACCTTGCAGGCGTCGAAGTAATCGAGCACGCGGCGGTACTGGGAGAGGTACTGACCGTGATCGCGCACTGCCAGTTCGCCTTCGGTCATTTCCTGGTCGAGAGTGTAACCGCGGTGGGCTTCGTCGACGATGATGCAGTCGAACTCATCGATGGGTGGAGGCGTGTCGGACTGGAAGATACGCCGCACCATGGCCTGTACCGTGGCTACTTGAATGCGGGTTTCCGCTTCGGCGGTCATGTCGCCGAGCTCCTTGACGTCGTAGATCTGCGCCAGGGTGTGGTTCTGCTCCAGTGGTGCTTCGTTGAAGGCGTCGATTGCCTGCTGGCCAAGAGCGCTACGGTCGACCAGAAATAAAATGCGCTTGAAGCGCTCGGCTTTGAGGAAACGGTACATCAAGCCGATGATGGTGCGCGTCTTACCGGTGCCGGTGGCCATGGCGAGCAGACAGTCGCGCTGATTATCAGCTAGTGCCTGTTCCACTGCGCGGATGGCATTTTCCTGATACTCACGTAGCTTGAGATAGGCGAAACCCTCCTGTTGCAGCAGCGCCTCGGCTTCTTCGCGGCTGCGTTTGAGCAAGTCGAGCAAGCCGGCTGGAGTATGAAAGTCTTGCAGTGGTCGGCGCAGGTACGCCGGGCTGCGCAGATCGCGAAACCAGATGCCCGACTGTTCCGCCAATTGTTTGATGTAGGGCCGGCCGTTGCAGGCGAAGGCGAAGGGAATGTGGAAGCTACCGCCTTGACCGTCGAGCCATGGCTGACTCAAGCCTGAAAGCTGCCAGCCGTTTTGATGTTCGCTCGCGAGGACAAATTGGCGGGAGTAGCGCTCTGCCTGGGGTATGCGGTTGGCAATATTGATGCGTTTGCGTTTTGCTTCGACCACGGCCACGGGTGTGAGCCCGGCGAACAGCACATAATCGGCATCCTCCCCTGGCTTACTGGTAGGCCATTCGGCGATGGCCTTGTTCTTGCCCTTCTCTGGACGTGCACCCTTGCTGTGCTTGAGATCCAGCGAATCTGCCTCCCAACCGGCTTCAATCAGTTGCTGATCGATCAGGATGCGGGTGAGGTCCTCGTTGAGGTCAAAGCTGCTGCTGGCCTGCTGAGTCTTGTGCATAACCAGCTGCGTAGACTGCGGTTTGGCTGCAAGCTCCTGCTGTAGTGCTTTGACGCGCTGCTCGAACTCATCGCGCAAGTTGGTTAGTTCGGCTTCGTGTGCCTCAGCGAGTTGCTTGTGGCCACGTGACTCCGCATCCATCTGTTCGGCAAGAACGGCATATTCCTCGGCCTCGCGCTTTTTCAGCTCGGCGAGTTGCTGGTTCGATTCCAGTTGTTGATTGGATTCATTGAGTTGGGCTTTGAGTCGTTCGATCTGGCTTTGCAGGTCGCGCAGCGGAACGCTGGGGTCAGTCGGTGTAGCGAAGGGACCTGGTTTGAAGGCGCTGCCTGCTTTGCCCAGCGCCTTGTGAAACCACACGCACAGCTCTCGTCCCACCTTGAGGCCATCCAGAGCATCGCGGTGGTGTGTTTGGAAACCGTGGGTGGCCTTGTTGCCTTCGATGCGCAGGGTGTGGAACAGGCTGACAATGTTGCGATCGAGCTGGATTTCGCGGCCGAGCTTATAGAGCAAGTCAGCCTGCGTAGTGTTGGAGTCGAAATCGATGCGGGCGCGACTGGCGAGATCCTGCGCCAACGCTTCTCCCAGTTGCCGAAGCTTTATCAGCGTGGTGTTGGGGTCGCTGGCGAACACGTGCTCGGCCGTATTGGCGAGCTGAAACAATACAGGGTCGTGTTCGTGGAGGAAGGCAAAGTTACTGCTTGTGGTCATCGTCGATCCTTCGCGAAAGCCTTATGCCTCTGGCCATGAATGAAGTTGCGCCTAGCTTTACGAAAGTTACCGTAATGATATGCACATGGCCAGTTGCTCAAACGTGCTTCCCCTCAGATAAGCAAAGACGTGTCATCAGGAGCCAATCGGGAAACTTGCTGGCGTTTTGAGCGAAATCGGGATGGAGGGACGTACGGCACCGCTGCTACTCAAGGTCGAGGTGATTGACCGGTGATTGACGGCTGGTTTTTTTAGAAAAGGGTTGCGATCACAACCCCTTGATTTTAATGGTGGGCCCACACGGACTTGAACCGTGGACCAAAGGATTATGAGTCCTCTGCTCTAACCAACTGAGCTATAGGCCCTCAGTAGGCCGCGGATTATAGCTACGGTTTCTCTGCTGTGCTATCCGAAAAATTCGATAAGGCTATACGAAGAAATGTCGCGGCGAATTCTTCGGCGGGAAGAGGCGGACTTACGATGTAGCCCTGGATCTGTTCGCAGCCTTCTGCGGCGAGGAATTCCTGTTGGGCCTGGGTCTCAACGCCCTCGGCAATGACAGTAAATTGCATGCTGCGGCCCAACGCGATGATCGCTCGAACAATGGCCGCATCATGCGGATCGTCAGGCAGGCCGCGGACGAACGACTGATCGATCTTGAGAATATCCAGTGGCAGTCGCTTGAGGTAGCTCAAGGATGAGTAGCCGGTACCGAAGTCATCGATGGCTAATTGCACACCCAACTGTTTGAGTTGATGCAGCACCGCTAGCGCTTCTTCGGCCTGGCTCATGATGAAGCTTTCGGTAATCTCCAGTTGCAAAAAGTTGGGTTGGAGGTGGCTATCCTTGAGAAGTTGCTCGATCCGTCCCAGCAGGTTTGGTTGGCGCAGTTGGGCGCCTGCGAGGTTGACCGAGAGCGGGCCGAGGCACTCATATACCTGATTCCACTCATACATCTGGTGGCAGGCGGTCTCAAGTACCCAGTCACCGATTTGCAGAATCATGCCGTTTTCTTCGGCCAAGGGAATGAAGTGTTCCGGCGGCACGGTGCCGAAGGTCGGGTGATTCCAACGAATCAGCGCTTCGGCACCGACCAGTCGATGGTCATCAAGGCTGATTTTCGGTTGGTAGTGCAGCGTCAGCTCGTTGCGCTCGATGGCGCGCCGCAATTCATATTCCAGCGCCACGCGTTCGCTGGCCTGGGCGGTGAGATCACGGGTGTAGCGTTCAATCCGGTTGCGCCCCTTGGCCTTGGAGCGGTACATCGCAGCGTCGGCGTTTTTGACCAGTGTGGCGACGTCGCAGCCATCCTTGGGGTACAGGCTGGTGCCGATACTGGCGCTGATAAAAAACTCGTGATCACCCGCCTGGAACGGCGCGGCGAAACAATTGAGCAGCTTGGTCGCGATGTTGTCGGCATCGCTATTCTGTTGCAGGCCCGGTAGCAGGATGATGAATTCGTCACCGCCCAGGCGCGCAACGGTGTCGATATCGCGCAACTGCTCTTTGAGGCGCACGGCGATGCCTTTGAGCAGCAGGTCGCCGACCGGATGGCCGAGGCTGTCATTGATGTGTTTGAAGCGGTCCAGGTCGAGGAACAGCACGGCACCCTGGCCCCCATTTTCCTGTTGGGTGTTGAGCGCGGTCAGCAGTCGGCTCTCGAACAGTGTGCGGTTTGGCAGACCGGTCAACGGGTCGTGGTGCGCCTGGTAGTCGAGTTTGGCCTGGGCGTGTTTGAGGCTGGAAATGTCCGCGAACACTGCCACGAAGTGGGTGATGAACTTATCCCGGTTACGTACCGCGCTGATGGTCAGCCAGCTGGGGTAGAGCTCGCCATTCTTGCGGCGGTTGGAGATCTCGCCTTGCCAATGTCCTTCGGCCGTCAGTTGGTGCCACATTGCCGCGTAAAACGCGCTGTCGTGAAGGCCCGAAGCGAGCAGGCGCGGGGTATGGCCCAATGCTTCGCTCTCGCAGTAGCCGGTAATTTCGGTAAACGCGCGGTTGACCGCACTGATGTGCTGATGGGTGTCGGTGATCAGAACGCCCTCGGCCGTGCTTTCGAACACGGTGGCGGCCTGTTGTAGCTTCTCCTGCATCAGGTGCCGCTCGGTGATGTCCCGGGCAATGGTCAACATGCAGTCGTCATCGCCGATCGGCAATGGGCGGCTCGACACCTCGCACAGTCGGACCTGTCCATCGCTGCGGCGGATGTGGCAACTGAAATCGCGGACGAAGCCATCCCTGTGCAGCAGCTCGAGCATCTGTTTGCGTTCGTTGAGGTTGACCCATATCCCCAGCTCCAGGGTGGAACGATCAACGGACATAGCGCTGTTGAAGCCAGTAATGCGGCTGAAACCTTCATTGACCTCCAGCAGCAACCCGTCGCTCTGCCGCGACAACAACAAACCGTCCGGGGAGGCGTGGAACGCCTTGGCGAATTTCTCTTCAGAGGTTTGCAGTTGTTGCTGGGTTTCTTTTAGCTTGCTGATATCACGCACCACCACCACGAGGGCAGGGGTCGTGTCGAGATTGAAAGGCTCGGCGGAAATCAGGCCGGTAAACACCTGGCCGTTGCTGCGGCGAAAAGGCATCTCCAGGTTGCGGATGCTGCCGGACTGCAGTCTTTGCAACAGCCCCGGCCCAACGCCGGGGATACCCCAGATATTCAGGTCAGTGGCGGTCTGGCCGATGACTTCTTCGGGCCTGAGGCCGATTTGCTCTACGAACGCTTTGTTCACTTCCAGCAGGCAACCGTCGGACAGTCGCGCGATCGCCAGAATGTCCGGGTTTTGCTGGAAGACCGAGGCGAATTTTTGCTCGGAGAGGCGCAATGCCTCTTCAGTACGCTTGGCTTCACTGATGTCAATCATCAACCCGCGCAACACCGGCTCATGACCATGTTCGATCAGGCTGACGATGTCGCGTACCCACAAGCAGCGGCCATCGGCGGTTATGACGCGGTAATCGATGCTGTGATCGCGCCCGGCCAGTACTTCGTGATCGCAGTAGGTTTGGGCGCGAGTCAGGTCCGCAGGGTGGATGATGTTGCGCCAGAAGCCCGGAATGAGCCAATGGGACAGCGGATATCCAAGCAAGTCTTCGGCGTGCGGCGATACGTAGCTGTAGGTGTAATCGTCCATCCGTGCTTCCCAGGCGATGGCCGACAGGCTCTCGACCAGTCCGCGATAGTGGTATTCGCTGCTGCGCAGTTCTTGCTCGAGGTCGACCCGGCGGGCAATTTCAGAACTCAATCGTCGGTTGATCCGTATAACCACGGCCAGCATGACCATCAGAAACAGTAGCCCCGGCAGGCCATAAACCAACAGATCCGACCAGAAGGTTCGGTTATCCAGGACATTTCCCACCCAGTGTTCCTGAATGGCGCTGATTTCACTCGGGCTCATGTCCGCCAGCACTTTGTCCAGTATGCCGACCAGCACCTTGTTCTTGGGGGGCACGGCCATTGCCAGTTGAAAGCGATAGGGGGTTTCGCCGCTGACATACAGCCCTTCGAGCTTGAGTTGGCGAAGGCTCCAGACGCTGGAAGCGAGATCGCCGACGACGGCGTCCACTTCATCGGTGGCCAGTGCCTGCAAGGCCGAGCTCACATTGGCCATCGGCACCAGATTCAGGTCGGGGTGGTGTGTGCGCAACAGCTCATGGGGTGCATAGTTTTCCACCACGGCGATCTTCAGCCCGTACAGGTCTTTGATTTTGTGCGGCTGGGCGCCGCCGACATGGGCCAGGATGACAATCGGAAAGTCGAGGTAGGGGCGAGTAAACGACAGGTACGACTGGCGCTCGGGGGTCGACATGATGCCCGGTAAAACGTCTAGCTTGCCTTGCTTGGCCTGTTCAAGGACGACCGTCCAACTAACCGGTTCGATGGGCGTGAGCTTGATGGCCAGCCGTTGGCGGATCACGTTGATGTAGTCCGCTGCCAGACCTTGATAACGGCCCTTTTCGTCGCGGAACTCAAATGGTGGCCAAGACGCGTCCACACCCAGGCGTAAATTCGGGTGTGCGGCCAGCCAGCTACGTTCGTCGTCGGTCAGAGTCAGCGCGCCAGCCGTTGCAGTCCAGGTCATCAGCGACAGCAAAAAAAGCACGGACAGCAGTCTGGGCATAACGGTCTCGTTATGGCTCGGGGGAATGTTTCGAGTGTAGACGGGCAAAGCGGCAGGGGGGGGCGTGCGGGGGATTTAATCTGCATAAAGCAAAACCCCCGGCCTGGGCCGGGGGTTCTGTTGTTACTCGTCGAGGAAGGAGCGCAAATGCTCGCTTCTCGTCGGGTGGCGCAGCTTGCGCAGTGCCTTGGCTTCGATCTGACGAATCCGTTCACGGGTCACGTCGAACTGTTTACCAACCTCCTCAAGGGTGTGGTCGGTATTCATGTCGATACCGAAGCGCATACGCAGAACCTTGGCTTCACGGGCAGTGAGGCCGGACAGTACTTCGCGAGTCGCTTCTTTAAGGCTCTCAACGGTGGCGACATCGATTGGCGACTGCATGGTCGAGTCTTCGATGAAATCGCCCAGATGGGAGTCTTCGTCATCACCGATCGGGGTTTCCATGGAGATCGGCTCTTTAGCGATCTTCAATACCTTGCGGATCTTGTCCTCAGGCATTTCCATGCGTTCGCCCAGTTCTTCCGGGGTCGGTTCGCGACCCATTTCCTGCAACATCTGCCGGGAAATACGGTTGAGCTTGTTGATCGTCTCGATCATGTGCACCGGAATACGGATGGTGCGGGCCTGGTCGGCAATCGAGCGAGTGATCGCCTGACGGATCCACCAGGTGGCATAAGTCGAGAATTTGTAGCCGCGGCGGTATTCGAACTTGTCTACCGCTTTCATCAAGCCAATGTTGCCTTCCTGGATCAGATCGAGGAATTGCAGGCCACGGTTGGTGTACTTCTTGGCGATGGAGATCACCAGACGCAAGTTCGCTTCGACCATCTCTTTCTTCGCGCGGCGGGCCTTGGCCTCACCGATCGACATACGACGGTTGATGTCCTTGATCTCGGCGATCGTCAAACCGGTTTCGGTTTGCAGCGCGGTCAGCTTCTGCTGGCAACGAATGATGTCCGGTTGCAGGCGACCAATGGCTTCAGCGTATTTGCTTTTGCCTTTGGCCAGTGCATCGGACCAGCTTTCGTCAACTTCGTTGCCCGGGAACTGGCGCAGGAAGTCGGCACGCGGCATGCGTGCATCACGAACGCAAAGTTGCATGATCGCGCGCTCTTGCTGACGCAGACGATCCAGGGCACTGCGAACACGCTCGACCAGGCCTTCGAATTGCTTCGGAACCAGTTTGATCGGCATGAACAGCTCAGCCAGGGCCAACAGCTCGGCGATTGCCAGCTTATTGCCACGACCGTGCTTTTTCAGCGCCTTGCGGGTGATTTCCATCTGATCGGAGACAGCGCCAAAACGCTGTGCTGCGATGACCGGATCCGGGCCGCTTTCGGCTTCTTCTTCGTCATCCGTTGCTTCGGCGTCATCGTCATCGGTGTCGTCGGCAGCTGGCGCGGCTTTCGGATCGATCGGCGGTGGCACTTCTGCAGCAGGCGGCGCAATGCCGTCGTCCGGGTCGATATAACCGCTCAGGACGTCGGACAGGCGACCACCTTCGGTGGTGACGCGAGTGTATTCGGAGAGAATATGATCAACCGTGCCAGGGAAGTGCGCAATTGCGCCCATCACTTCGCGGATGCCCTCTTCAATACGTTTGGCGATTTCGATTTCGCCTTCACGTGTGAGGAGCTCTACCGTACCCATTTCACGCATGTACATGCGCACTGGGTCGGTGGTGCGACCAATGTCGGTCTCGACCGCTGCCAACGCTGCTGCTGCCTCTTCGGCCGCGGCTTCGTCGGTATCGGCGTCGGCCAGCATAAGGGAATCCTTATCTGGCGCAACCTCGAATACGTTGATCCCCATGTCGTTGATCATGCGGATGATGTCTTCCACCTGTTCCGGATCTGAAATATCCTCCGGCAGGTGGTCGTTGACCTCCGCGTAAGTCAGGTAACCCTGCTCACGACCAAGTGTGATCAACTCTTTGATACGAGACTGCTGTTGCGCTTTTCCGGACATAACACCCTATCCACTGAAGGTCTTGGCGGGCAAAAAACAAGCCGAGGATTATACCTGAGCTATGACCTCACGCGCCAGTTGAGGTCGGGTTTGATACAGCCATATTGCGTTTTAATAGGTCGCGCATCTGATTTGCGATCTGATTTGCTTCCTCCGGGGTCAATCCCGGCTGTCTGGCTTTCCTGATAAGTGCTTCCAGGCTATCCGTGTGTTGAGCTGCCGATAACCTAGTAATGGTGTCTAAAAACTGTTGTTCAAGGTTGTCGCCTGCAATCAGCCATTCCTTTTCTGCCAATGCCTTGAGCAAACGTCCCTGTTCGGTCCCGTGCCAGCGCGCCATTAGCTGAATTGAGTTTAGCTTAGGATTTTTTTGCACGGCCTCGATCAGGGCGACGAGCAGTTGTGCGTAGGTATTGCTCTCATTGGCAAAGTGGTTGGCGGTTTCTACCCGTCCAGCCAGATCCGGATGATGAATGAGGGTGCGCAGTGCGATCAGCGTGGGCGCTTCTACGGCAATCGGTGTGCGCGGAGCGCTCGGTTGATCACGATCGCCACCGCGCTTGCCATTCTTGTCCCACGGCTTCTTGTCCCACTTCTTGCCGCCAGCGCCGGGTTTCTTCGGCGTCCATTCCTGCTGCGGCACATACATCTCTTGTGACTGCGGCTGATGGTAGTCGCTGTAATCGGGCATGGCGTCGTAATCGATGCCTGGATCGTAAGTCGGTGGAGCGTCCTGAGGGGCGCTTTGCACCAGTTGGCTGACTGCTTCACCGCTAAGGCCAGTGATTTCGGTCAGGCGCTGGCGCATCAGGATGCGCAGGTTCGCGCCCGGAACTTTATCGATCAGCGGTGCAGCGAGGGTGGCCATGTGGGCCTTGCCTTCGAGCGAACGCGGGTCCGACTCTTCGGTCAACTGCTGGAAGAAATAATCCGCCAATGGCTGGGCGTGCTGGTTGATCCGCGCACGGAAAGCATCTGTGCCTTCGGAGCGGACCAGCGTATCCGGGTCTTCGCCTTCCGGCAGGAACAGAAAGCGTGCGCGCCGGCCGTCTTGCAGGCAGGGCAGCGTCGCTTCCAGTGCCCGCCAGGCGGCATTGCGGCCTGCCTGGTCGCCGTCGAAACAGAACAGCACGTTGGGCACGACACGAAACAGTCGCTTCAAGTGCTCTTCGCTGGTGGCGGTGCCCAAGGTCGCCACGGCATTGCGCAAGCCTTGCTGGGCGAGGGCAATGACGTCCATATAGCCTTCGACGACGATGATTTCGTCGAGGTTGCGGTTGTTTTTACGTGCTTCATAAAGGCCGTAGAGTTCCTGGCCTTTATGGAATACCGGGGTTTCCGGTGAGTTCAGGTATTTAGGCTTGTCGTCGCCCAGTACCCGGCCGCCGAAGGCGATGATGCGCCCGCGGCTATCGCGAATCGGGAACATCACGCGATCGCGGAAGCGGTCATAGCGTTTGCCGGTTTCGGCGTTCTCGATCAGCAGGCCGGCATCGACCATGGCTTTTTGTTGCAGGGTGTCGCTGCTCAAGTGCTTGAACAGATTGTCCCAGCCCGGCGGAGCAAAGCCGAGGCCGAAGTCGCGGGCAATCTCGCCGGTCAGTCCGCGACCTTTCAAGTAATCCACAGCCGCTTTGCGTGATGGATGACTTTTCAGTGCCTGACGGTAAAAGTCGGCGGCGGCGGTGAGCAGTGGGTACAGCGGCGAATCGGTCGGTTGCCGCGGTTTGTGCGGTCGGCCGCTTTCTTCGCGGGGGATTTCCATGCCGGCGGCTTTGGCCAGTTCTTCGACGGCCTGGACGAAGTCCAGGTTGTCGTGGTCCATCATGAAGCCGAGGGCGTTACCGCCAGCACCGCAACCGAAGCAGTAATAGAACTGTTTGTCGGGGCTGACGCTGAAAGACGGGGTTTTTTCTTTGTGGAACGGGCAGCAAGCGGTGTAGTTCTTGCCGGCCTTTTTCATTTGCAGGCGCGAGCTGACCACATCGACGATGTCGGTGCGGTTCAGAAGGTCGTCAATGAAGCTCTGGGGAATTAGCCCGGCCATGGCGTTCTCGTCATCTGCGCTGAAATGGACCCAAAACGAAGTACGGCCGAACGCGGGTCGTTGTTTGAGGCGCGCAAAATGTGCGGCTCGACCGGTGTCGTCTGCGTAATCGCTGTCGGGAAGTGTATCTGCCGAAAATCCACTGACGTTAATACCAATCAGTTATCGACTGTTTGAAAGTGTTGCGCTGAATCCGCTGCGGCCAGTCGTTGGCCTCGGAAAGCTCAGTAAGCGGGCACACAAGCAGGTGCCTTGGGCTGATCGTCGTGAGAGGAATCAGTGGGTGTGCTCGTCAGTAGCCTTGGAAGGCTCGTCAGAAAAGACGTGCACCGCTGGCAAAAGAGCCAGGTCTGACGCTGTAAAGCAGATTTGTCTCGGTCGCGTCTGCGGCGTCGACAGTGAAGCATCAAGCGTTTTACGCAAATGCCATTAGCCCGGCTGAGGGCCGGGCTTGGCAGAAGCTTGCTACGATCGTCTGTGTATTAGTACAGACGAACGGCGCGGCGCTGTTCGCGCTGAACTTTCTTCGCGTGACGCTTAACAGCGGCTGCTGCTTTGCGCTTACGCTCAGAAGTTGGCTTCTCGTAAAATTCGCGGCTACGAACTTCAGCCAGTACACCGGCTTTTTCGCAGGAGCGCTTGAAACGACGCAGAGCTACGTCGAAGGGTTCGTTCTCTTTTACTTTGACGGCTGGCATCCAGAGCTACCTTCATTCATTACCGGGGTCAACATCCTCGCGGCAAAAGAGCACTTGAAGACGTCGGTTTTTAAGGGTTGCGGATGTTAACCCCTCATCGCTCGGAATGCAAAGCCTCTGATCGAAAACCGCTGGTCGGGGCATCACGCGGCGACTATTATGCGCGCCTTCGAATTCAGCCTAAACAAGGCGCAAACCCATGCTAGTACTGGGATTAGAAACCTCCTGCGACGAAACCGGTGTCGCATTATATGACAGTGAACGCGGGCTGTTGGCCGACGCACTGTTCAGTCAGATCGACCTGCACCGCGCCTATGGTGGCGTGGTGCCGGAGCTGGCCTCGCGCGACCACGTCAAACGGATGCTGCCCTTGATTCGTCAGGTGTTGGCCGAAGCTGACTGTGTGCCGACCGAGATCGACGCCATCGCCTATACCGCGGGTCCTGGTCTGGTCGGTGCGTTGCTGGTGGGGGCTTCATGCGCCCAGGCGCTGGCCTTTGCCTGGGGTATTCCGGCCTTGGGCGTGCACCATATGGAAGGCCATTTGTTGGCGCCGATGCTGGAGACGCAACCGCCAGAATTTCCGTTCGTCGCTTTGTTGGTGTCCGGTGGTCATACGCAGCTGGTTCAGGTCGACGGGATCGGTCAGTACACGCTGTTGGGTGAGACCCTGGACGATGCTGCCGGTGAGGCTTTTGACAAGACGGCCAAGATGATGGGGCTCAATTATCCGGGCGGTCCGGAAATTGCGCGCCTGGCCGAGCAAGGTGTTGCGGGACGATTCACTTTCCCGCGTCCTATGTGCGACCGCCCGGGTCTGGCATTCAGTTTCAGTGGCTTGAAAACCTTCGCCTTGAACACCTGGCAGCAGAGTGTCAGCGCCGGGGACGACAGCGAGCAAGCCCGTTGCGACATCTCGCTGGCGTTCCAGCAGGCCGTGGTGGAGACTTTGACCATCAAGTGCAAGCGAGCCCTCAAGCAAGCGGGCATGAAGCGTCTGGTGATCGCTGGGGGCGTCAGCGCCAACAAAGCACTGCGCACCTCGCTGGAGAAAATGCTCGGCGACTTGAAGGGCGATGTGTTCTACGCCCGTCCGGAGTTCTGCACCGACAATGGCGCGATGATCGCGTTTGCCGGATGCCAGCGCTTGCAGGCCGGCCAGCATGAAAGCCTGGCGATCAGCGTGCAGGCGCGTTGGCCGATGGAGCAATTGTCGGCGCTGTGATGAGTCGCGTTCACGTCCGGTATTTAAAAATGCCGTTCGCGCCCGGCAAACAGGTCGCGTAGATTGCCGCGATGACGCCAGACAATCAGCCCGGTGAGTACGCTCATGGGCAGCAAGGCCGCCGGTTCCTGCCAGGCAAGCAGCGGCAGGGTCAGCGGTGTGGCAATCAGTGCCGCGAGAGAGCTGGTGCGGGTCAGGTAGAACGTCAGCAGCCAGGCGCAGACCGCCAGCAGTGCCGCGGGCGGATAAAGCCCCAGCAGCATGCCGGCAGCGGTGGCGACACCTTTGCCGCCGCGAAAGCGGAAGTACACTGGAAACAGATGGCCGATGACGGCGCAGATGCCGATCCAGGCCTGTTCTTGCAGCGAAAGGCCTGCAAGGCCGGCGATCAGCACGGGCAGCAGGCCTTTGCAGAGGTCGCCGAGCAAGGTCAGGATGGCGAGTTTCTTGCCGGCCAGGCGCAACATGTTGGTGGCACCGGCATTGCCCGAGCCACTCATTCGCGGATCGGGATTACCCGTCAGGCGGCTGAGCAAAATGGCGAAGGACAGAGAGCCAAGCAGGTAGGCGAGGATCGCCAATAACCAAAACATGCTAACTATTCCGGGCGAGGACGCCCTGATTCTAACGGCGCATTGCGCCCTTGTCGTGCAGTGGAGAAGAGTGCTTGGACAGAGTGTTTATCGAGGGCCTGGAAGTCGACACCGTGATTGGTGCCTATGACTGGGAGCGAGGCATCCGGCAATGTCTGCGTCTTGATCTGAGCTTCGCCTGGGACAATCGCCCGGCGGCAGCCGGTGATGACCTGACCCTGGCGCTCGATTACGCCAGTGTTTCATCGCGAATCCAGGCGTTTGCCGAGCAGGCGCAGTATCAACTGGTCGAGACCTTTGCCGAGCGTCTGGTTGAGGTGCTGATGAGCGAATTCAAGATCACCTGGGTGCGTCTCAAGCTGACCAAGCCTGGCGCCATTCCGGCTGCCAGGGGTGGTGTGGGTGTGGAGATCGAGCGCGGATGTCGCTGACTCAGGTGTACCTAGGACTCGGTAGCAATATCGAGCGTGAAACCCATTTGCAGGCGGGTCTGGAGGCTTTGGCGGCTTTTTTGGTGGATATCCGCTGTTCGGCCGTGTTCGAAAGTCAGTCAGTGGGCATCAAGAGCGGGCCGTTTTTCAATTTCGTGGTGTCGGCGTACACCGATCTGTCGCTGATGGAGCTGGACCGTCGATTGAAATTCATCGAGGCGGACAATGGTCGTTATGCGCCGGACCGCAAGGGTCTACCGCTGGATATCGACGTGCTGTTGTTTGGTGAACTGGTGGGCAATTTCGATGGATTGATCCTGCCGCGGGCAGAGATCTTGAAGAATGCTTTTGTGTTGTGGCCGTTATCGCTGATAGCGCCGGATCGTGTGCACCCGGGCGTAGGAAAGAGCTTTGCGACCTTGTGGAGTGAAGCGCAGATTGATCAGGTGTTGGCACCGGTGGCTTTTGAATGGCGCGGTGAGCAGCTGACCCCTTCGAATTTGTTGTGAGGCGAAAGACGCCATCGCGAGCAAGTCGAATCGTCGCACCGCCGGCTCCTACAGGATTTAGGTGATCCCTGTAGGAGCCGGCGGTGCGACGATTCGACTTGCCCGCGATGCTTTTCAGGCAGACGCCGCTTCTTTGTAGGCTTTCAACGCTTTGAGTCGCTCACGCTTGATCGCCTCGCCCAACTCCGGCCCCTTGAATCCCTTCTCCAGCAAAGGCTGAACCGCCACGCTCCGAGCTGCCGTCGCCGCACCGCGCAAGTATTCCGCCTGTGGATAACTTCTCTGCTCCAGCCCTTTGCGTCCGCGGGCATCCATCTCGCACGCGGCAATAAACTCCTCGAACCGCTGCGGTCGACGGTAAACGTCAAAACTTTGCAGCAACTCCAGCAAAGTCGATGGCTTCAGCTCCAGCGCACGATGGCCGTGGGTGTGATATTCGCCGACCAGTAACGCCAGTTCCTGACAATCCTTTGGTGCCTTGAAGCGTTCGTTGACCGCTTTGATCAGCTTCAGGCCCTTGTGCTCGTGGGCAATGTGCCGGGGCCAATCCTCTTTGGGTGTCAGCCCTTTGCCCAAGTCGTGCAGCAGGCACGCCCAGCGCACGGTTAGCGGTTGTTTGTGCCGCGCCGATTGCTCAAGCACGCTCAAGGTGTGCAGGCCGGTGTCGATTTCCGGGTGGTGAGCTTCTGGCTGTGGAACGCCGAACAACGCGTCGACTTCAGGCATCAGCACTTTGAGTGCGCCGCACTCGCGCAGCACTTCAATGAACACCTGCGGCTGATCCTCCAGCAAAGCGCGGGAGATTTCTTTCCAGCTGCGTTCTGCGGTCAAAGCTTCCAGTTCGCCGGATTCGCTGAGCTGGCGCATCAACTCCATAGTCTCTGGCGCGACGGTAAAACCCAGCGCCGCATAACGCGCAGCAAAGCGGGCAACGCGCAGGACACGGAGTGGATCTTCGGCGAACGCAGGGGAAACGTGGCGGAGCAGGCGAGCTTCAAGATCGCGCTGGCCATGGTAAGGATCGGTCAAATTCTGCTGATCGTCTTCGGCCATGGCATTGATCGTCAGGTCGCGGCGAATCAGGTCTTCTTCGAGGGTGACCTCGGGACTGGCTTGAAAGGTAAAGCCGCCATAGCCGCGTCCGCTTTTGCGTTCAGTGCGAGCAAGGGCGTATTCCTCACCGCTTTTTGGGTGAAGAAATACCGGGAAGTCCGCGCCCACCGGGCGAAAACCCTTGGCGAGCATTTCTTCGGTTGTGGCACCCACCACAACCCAGTCGATATCGGTAACAGGTTTGCCCAGCAGGCGATCACGTACCGCACCGCCGACTTTATAAATCTGCATAAAAAACCTCCGTTAGCTCGACAGAATAACCGTTGCGTCGAACTTTCGGAGGTCCTGACTCGCTCAAAGATGAATGACGGCCAGGTCCAGCCGCCCATACTCTCCTTCGCTGTGCTCATTTCTGGGTGGCACATGATGGATTTTCATCACCTGATCCCCTTGCAGGGTTTCCAGGTGAATATCGAAACCCCACAGACGGTGCAGGTGCTTGAGTACTTCCTCGGTGGACTCGCCCAGCGGCTTGCGATCATGTTGCTGGTGCCGCAGGGTCAGGGAGCGGTCGCCACGCCGGTCAATGCTGTAAATCTGCACGTTAGGCTCGCGATTGCCCAGGTTGTATTGCGCTGCGAGGGTTTCACGGATGATGCGATAGCCATCTTCATCATGGATCGCTGGCACCAGCAGGTCGTCCTTTTGGTCGTCATCGAGAATACTGAACAACTTCAGGTCGCGGATCACTTTCGGTGACAGGTACTGCAGGATGAAGCTCTCATCCTTGAAGCTGCTCATGGCGAACTTGATTGCCGACAGCCAGTCGGTGCCGGCGATTTCCGGGAACCAGCGGCGATCTTCCTCGGTGGGTTCTTCGCACATGCGCCGGATGTCCCGGTACATGGCAAACCCGAGGGTGTAAGGGTTGATTCCACTGTAGTAAGGGCTGTCGAAGCCCGGTTGAAAGACCACGCTGGTGTGGGACGTCAGGAACTCAATCATGAAGCCGTCGGTGACCAGGCCTTCGTCGTAAAGGTCATTCATCAATGTGTAATGCCAGAACGTGGCCCAGCCTTCGTTCATCACTTGGGTCTGGCGTTGTGGATAAAAATATTGAGCAATCTTGCGCACGATCCGCACGACTTCACGCTGCCAGGGCTCCAGTAGTGGTGCGTGTTTTTCGATGAAGTACAGGATGTTTTCCTGAGGTTCGGCGGGGAAGCGCGCATTGTCCTTGTCGCTGTATTTGTCTGCACCTTTTGGAATGGTGCGCCACAGATCGTTGATCTGTTTCTGCAAATGCTCTTCCCGGTCCTTTTGCCGGCGCCGTTCTTCTTCAGCGGAAATCGGGTAGGGGCGTTTGTAGCGGTCGACGCCGTAGTTCATCAGCGCGTGGCAGGAATCGAGCAAGTCTTCTACCGCATCAATGCCATGGCGTTCCTCGCACTGCATGATGTACTGCTTGGCGAACACCAGGTAATCAATGATTGAACTGGCGTCGGTCCAGGTGCGGAACAGGTAATTGCCTTTGAAAAAACTGTTGTGTCCATAGCAGGCATGCGCCACAACCAGCGCCTGCATGCAGATGGTGTTCTCTTCCATCAGATAAGCGATGCACGGGTCCGAGTTGATCACGATCTCGTAGGCCAGCCCCATCTGCCCACGGCTGTAGGATTTTTCAGTGCTGAGGAAGTGTTTGCCATAGGACCAATGGTGATAACCCAGCGGCATGCCGACGGAGGCATAGGCGTCCATCATCTGTTCGGCGGTGATCACTTCGATCTGGTTGGGGTACGTATCGAGTGCGTAACGAGCCGCCAGGCGACTGATTTCTTTGTCGTAGGCCTGGATCAGCTCGAACGTCCATTCGGAGCCAGTGGAAATGGGTTGGCGCTTCTGCTCTTTGGCGGTCATGTCACTAACCTGCGCTGGAAGAGTTCACGGAAGACCGGGTAAATATCCCCGGCCGAGACCAGTTGCTGCTGGGCAAAAGTGTCAGAGAAGGCTTCGGCGATGCGTTCGTATTCGAACCACAGGGCCTGATGTTCGCGCGGGGTGATCTCAACGTAAGTGTAGTACTGCACGAACGGCATGATCTGGTTGATCAGAATGTCGCGGCAAATCGGCGAGTCGTCGTTCCAGTTATCGCCGTCGGACGCTTGGGCGGCATAGATGTTCCACTCGTTGCTCGGATAGCGCTCGGCCATGATCTCCTGCATCAGTTTCAAGGCGCTGGACACAATGGTGCCGCCGGTTTCGCGTGAGTAGAAGAACTCTTCTTCATCCACTTCCCGCGCGCTGGTGTGGTGGCGGATGAACACGACGTCGATCTTCTCGTAGTTACGCTTGAGAAACAGGTAAAGCAGGATGAAGAAACGCTTGGCGATGTCCTTGGTCGCCTGCGTCATGGAGCCGGATACGTCCATCAGGCAGAACATCACCGCCTTGGAGCTGGGATTGGGCTGCTTGATGAGCAAGTTGTACTTGAGGTCGAACGTGTCGAGGAACGGGATGCGATGAATGCGCGCACTGAGCTTTTCGATTTCTGCTTCGATTTTCTGAATATCGCCGAAGTTATCCGGCTCTTCCTGCTTGAGTCGCAGAAGTTCTTCTTTGGCTTCACGCAGTTTTGTCCGACTGCTGCCGGACAGGGCAATGCGTCGTGCATGGGCCGAGCGCAAGGTACGGATGATGTTGATGCGCGACGGGTTGCCTTCGTTGCTGATGCCTGCGCGCACCGTTTTGAACGTGTCGGTGCCGGTCAGGTTGCGTTTGACCAGGTTCGGCAGTTCGAGGTCTTCGAACATGAACTCGAGGAATTCCTCCTGGGTGATCTGGAAGACGAACTCATCCATCCCTTCACCCGAGTTGCCCGCCTTGCCGGGGCCTCTGCCGCCGCCACCTCCGGGCGGACGGGCAATGTGCTCGCCGCTGGTGAATTCCTTGTTGCCGGGGTGCACGACGGTTTGTTTGCCGCCGCGACCATGATGAAGCACCGGTTCGTCGATGTCCCGACCGGGAATGCTGATCTGTTCACCGTGTTCCATATCGGTAATGGAGCGCCGGCTGACCGCCTCTTCGACAGCCTTTTTGATGTGGTCACGGTAACGCCGCAGAAACCGCTGACGGTTCACCGTGCTCTTGTTCTTGCCATTGAGACGTCGGTCGATCACATAGCTCATGACTGCTCCTTAGAAGCTGTCCTGAAAGGGGCGAGCGGTGATGCAGCATCGAACCGAGGGCCAAGGGATATGCGACGCTCCCCCAAGCGCTGTGGATGCTGCTTGAACTCGCTACCGACTTTCGAACACCTTCCAGAGGCTTGTGTAACAGAAAATGCGTACACAGGCCTCTGGCTGACGACAACCGGTCTGGCCGGCAGCGGGTTATTGTGATTTTCTGACCCGCAGATACCACTCGGACAGCAGTCGTACCTGTTTGTCGGTGTAACCGCGCTCGACCATCCGTGTGACGAAGTCGTTGTGCTTCTGCTGGTCCTCTTTGCTGGCCTTGGCGTTGAAGCTGATGACCGGCAGCAGGTCCTCGGTGTTGGAGAACATTTTCTTCTCGATGACCACCCGCAGTTTTTCGTAGCTGAGCCAGGTCGGGTTTTTGCCGTTGTTGTTGGCCCGGGCGCGCAGTACGAAGTTGACGATTTCGTTGCGGAAATCCTTCGGATTGCTGATGCCGGCCGGTTTTTCGATTTTCTCCAGTTCTTCGTTCAGGGCTACGCGGTTGAGGATTTCGCCGGTTTCCGGATCGCGGTATTCCTGGTCCTGGATCCAGAAGTCGGCGTACAGCACGTAGCGATCGAAGATGTTCTGGCCGTACTCGCTGTACGACTCGAGGTAAGCGGTCTGGATCTCCTTGCCGATGAACTCGATGTAGCGCGGTGCCAGGTACTCCTTGAGGAATCGCAGGTAGCGTTCGCGGGTTTCGGCCTGGAACTGTTCCTGTTCGATCTGTTGTTCCAGCACGTAGAGCAAGTGCACCGGGTTGGCGGCGATTTCGTGCGGGTCGAAGTTGAAAACCTTCGACAGAATCTTGAACGCGAAGCGGGTAGACAGGCCGTTCATACCTTCGTCGACACCGGCGTTGTCGCGATATTCCTGAATCGACTTGGCCTTCGGATCGGTGTCCTTGAGGTTTTCACCATCGTACACGCGCATCTTGGAATAGATGTTCGAGTTTTCCGGCTCCTTGAGGCGCGAGAGCACGGTGAACTGGGCGAGCATCTTCAAGGTGTCGGGCGCGCAATGGGCCTTGGCCAGAGAGCTGTTGAACAGCAGCTTGTCGTAAATCTTCACTTCGTCGCTGACCCGCAGGCAGTACGGCACTTTGACGATGTAGATCCGGTCGATGAACGCTTCGTTGTTCTTGTTGTTGCGGAAGGTGTGCCACTCCGACTCGTTGGAGTGGGCGAGCAGGATCCCGGTAAACGGAATCGCGCCAAGGCCTTCGGTACTGTTGTAGTTGCCTTCCTGGGTGGCCGTCAGCAATGGGTGCAGCACCTTGATCGGCGCCTTGAACATTTCGACGAACTCCATCAGGCCCTGGTTGGACCGGCACAGTGCGCCCGAGTAGCTGTAGGCATCGGCGTCGTTTTGCGGGAATTCTTCCAACTTGCGGATATCGACCTTGCCCACCAGCGCCGAGATGTCCTGGTTGTTCTCGTCTCCCGGCTCGGTTTTGGCCACGGCGATCTGATTGAGGATCGACGGATAGAGTTTCACCACCCGGAACTGACTGATGTCGCCGCCGAATTCAGCCAAGCGCTTGGTGGCCCATGGCGACATGATGGTATTGAGGTAGCGCCGCGGGATGCCGAAGTCTTCTTCGAGGATCGCGCCATCTTCAGTGGCGTTGAACAGACCCAGTGGCGACTCGAATACCGGTGAGCCCTTGATCGCGTAGAAGGGCACTTTTTCGATCAGCTGTTTCAGTTTCTCGGCCAGGGATGACTTACCGCCACCGACGGGGCCGAGCAGATAGAGGATCTGTTTCTTCTCTTCCAGGCCCTGAGCGGCATGGCGGAAATACGACACGATCTGGTCGATGCATTCTTCCATCCCGTGGAAGTCTTCAAAGGCCGGATAGCGGCGGATCACTTTGTTGGAAAAGATTCGCGACAGTCTCGAGTTGGTCGAGGTGTCGAGCAGCTCTGGTTCTCCGATGGCCAGCAATAGACGCTCGGCGGCGGAGGCGTAGGCGCTACGGTCCTGTTTGCACAGCTCAAGATACTCTTGCAGCGAGAGTTCTTCCTGGCGTGTGGACTCGAATCGTTGTTGGAAGTGGCTAAAGATACTCATGACGTCACCTCGCTCGATACGTGGAGCCGACGCCGGATCACTCAGTCGATGCTGGCAGCAACCGAACAGGCGGTCGCTGTTTACCCCCCAGAACTCTAACGGAGCTGACCACTCCGAAAGCTACTCCCGATGACCCGCGCGCCGGTGTACCGGCTCTCCCCTGTTTTGGATGGCCTGCGCTTAAGGATAGTTGGGAATTCAGGAGGTAAAGGCGAGATACGTAATTAGTTGTGGCAGACCGTTCGTCTGCCACCGCGCGAGCCCGCGGGGGGCGGGGCTTGCACGTTACAAAAAAAATTATTCCGAGGTGCCTTGCGCTGTTTCCGCAGGATAAGTCGTGCGCCACAGCTCAAAACCGCCATCCATGCTGTAGACATCGGAGAAACCCTGACTGATGAGGTAAGCCGCGGCGCCCTGGCTGGAATTGCCGTGGTAGCAGACCACTACAGTCGGGGCGTCCAGATCTGCGCCCTGAATAAAAGCATGCAGGGAATGGTTGTCCAGATGCTTCGAGCCGCTGATGTGCAGTGCGGCGAATGTGGCAGGATCACGGACATCGACCACCACTGCGCCTTGTTCGCGCAGGGCCTGGGCCTGTTCCGGGGGGATACGTTTGAATTCGCTCATGGCGGGCTCCTGTGGCTCGGCTGATAGCGCAGTCTAGCGCGGGGCGCTGGCTGGGGTTTGTTCGGTAATGGTTTGGGCGACGGCGGGTTCGCTGTGGCCCTTATCGTTGCATTGGCAATGCAGGCGCTCAAAGGTGTCGACGTTCATCAGGGTCATCGCTCCACCCCAGACACAACCGGAGTCGAGCGCGAAGATCCCCGGTTCGTCACATTGGCCTTCGAGGGCTGCCCAATGGCCAAAGATGATCTTCAGGTCCTTGGTCTTGCGCTCCTTGTGCATGAACCATGGTTTATAGCCCGGTAGCGCTGTGCCGACACCTTCCTTGCTCTTGAGGTCGAGTTTGCCCTCGCTGGTGCAAAAGCGCATGCGGGTGAAATAGTTGGTGATGACGCGCAGGCGGGTCACGCCCTTGAGGTCGTTGTCCCATTTCACCGGATCGTTGCCGTACATGCCGTCGAGGTACGGGCCGATACGGTTGTCGTCGCGCAGGGCTTCTTCAACTTCGGCGGCGCATTTCAGGGCTTTGCGCAGTGACCACTGCGGTGGAATACCGGCATGTACCAGAGCGATGTCGCGCTGTTCGTCGTAGTGCATGAGCTTTTGCTGGCGCAACCACTCCAGCAGCTGCGCATGATCGGGTGCTTCGAGAATCTCGCGCAGGGTGTCGTTTTTTTTCAGGCGTTCGATGTTACGCCCGGCGGCCAGCAAGTGCAGGTCGTGGTTGCCCAGTACGCACACCAGCGATTCGCGGATGCCATAAAGAAAGCGCAAGGTTGCCAGCGACTGCGGGCCACGGTTGACCAGGTCGCCCACCAGCCAGAGGCGATCCTTTGCCGGGTCGAAAGCGACTTGCTTGAGCAGGCACTGCAGGGGCTCGAGACAGCCTTGCAAGTCGCCAACGGCGTACGTTGCCATTAGTGCAAGGCTCCGGGCACCGCCAGGCGGAATGGAGCGATGATGGCGTCGAAATGCTTACCGTCGTCGGCAATCATCTGGTAAGTGCCCTGCATGGTGCCGACTTTGGTGGTCATGACCGTACCGCTGCTATAGGTGTGACTCTCACCCACTTCGATCAACGGCTGCTGGCCAACCACGCCGGCTCCGCGAACCTCCTCGACATGCCCGTCACCGTCGGTGATCACCCAGTGCCGCGACAAGAGTTTGGCCGGTAGCTCGCCATTGTTTTGCACGGTAATGGTGTAAGCGAAGGCAAAGCGGTTTTGCTCGGGTTGCGATTGTTCTGCCAGATAGCGGGTGACGACGCTGACGTCGACCTGATAACGAGGATCGGACATGCAAGAGGCCTTAAAAACGAAGCGGGACGCGGGGCGCAGCTGATGGAGATCAGTCTAGGCCAAGTACCGGGTAGTAAACCAGACATCGCGTCTGGCGTCCTACCCGATAACGCTTGTCACCTGTCAGTCGGCGGCGGGCGGGTTCAGGACTTGTTCGCTGAGCTTGTCGGCCAGGCGCACGAAGGCGGCCAGGTCGAGTTGCTCGGGGCGCAGGCTGCCATCGACGCCGGCGGCTTCGATTTCGGCATTGCTCAGCAGCAACTTGAGGGTATTGCGCAGGGTCTTGCGGCGCTGGTTGAAGGCTTCGCGAACGACGCGCTCCAGCAATTTATGGTCTTTGGCCGGATGTGGCAGTACCGCGTGCGGCACCAGGCGCACGATGGCCGAATCAACCTTCGGCGGCGGATTGAATGCACCCGGGCCGACGTTGAACAGATGCTCGACCCGGCAATGGTACTGAACCATGATCGACAGACGGCCCCAATCACCGCCACCCGGGCCTGCCGCCATGCGCTCGACCACTTCTTTTTGCAGCATGAAGTGCATGTCGCGGATCAGGCTGGCGTTATGCAGCAGGTGAAAAATCAGCGGCGTGGAAATGTTGTACGGCAAGTTGCCGACCACACGCAGGCTACCCGGCGCGGCATTCAGGCTGGTGAAGTCGAACTTCAGCGCATCGCCCTGATGCAGGCTGAAATTGCTCCTGCTGGCGAACTGCTGATTGAGGATCGGGACCAGGTCCTTGTCCAGTTCCACCACGTCCAACTGGGCGCCGCTATTGAGCAGGCCTTGAGTCAGGGCACCCTGGCCCGGGCCGATTTCCAGCACGCGGTCTTCGGCTTTGGCGTGGATAGAGCGCAAGATACGGTCGATAACGCCGGCATCGTGCAGGAAGTTCTGGCCAAAGCGTTTGCGCGCCTTGTGTTGGTAATGCTCGGTCATAAACGGGTCTCGGCCATCTGGTAGGCGGTTTCCAGGGCGACTTGCAGGCTGCCGGTGTCGATTTTACCGCTGCCGGCCAGATCCAGGGCGGTGCCGTGGTCGACCGAAGTGCGGATGATCGGCAAGCCGAGGGTCACGTTGACTGCCGCGCCGAAGCCTTTGTACTTCAGCACGGGCAAGCCCTGGTCGTGGTACATCGCCAGCACTGCGTCGCAGTGCTCCAGATATTTGGGGGTAAACAGAGTGTCGGCGGGCAGGGGGCCGCGAAGGTCCATGCCTTCACCGCGCAGGCGCTCTAATGTAGGTTCGATAATGTCGATTTCTTCATGGCCCAGGTGTCCGCCTTCACCGGCGTGCGGGTTGAGTCCACAGACCAGGATGCGTGGCTGGGCGATGCCGAATTTTTCTTGCAGATCGGCGTACAGAATTCGTGTGACCCGCTCCAGGCGCTCCGGCGTGATCGCATCGGCAATCTCGCGAAGGGGCAGGTGAGTGGTGACCAGCGCCACGCGCAATCCACGCGTGGCCAGCATCATCACCACCTGTGCGGTATGGGTCAGGTCAGCGAGAAATTCGGTGTGCCCGGAGAAGGCAATACCGGATTCGTTGATGACACCCTTGTGCACGGGGGCGGTAATCATGCCGGCGAAATGCCCGTCCAGGCAGCCTTGACCCGCACGGGTCAGGGTTTCCAGGACAAACGCGGCATTGCCCTTGTCCAGCTGGCCGGCGGTGACCGGCGCATTGAGCGGTGTATCCCACACATACAAACTGTTAGCTGGAGCAGGAATATCCGGCCAACTGTCCGGGGTTACCGGCAACAAGTCGACAACCACACCCAGCTGCGCGGCCCGCTCAAGGAGCAGGTCGCGGCTGGTAATGGCAATCAGGGGGTGTGGCTGGGCTTGCGAGGCGAGCAGCAGGCACAGGTCAGGACCTATGCCGGCCGGTTCGCCGGGGGTCAGCGCGAAACGCTTGGGTTTCACTGCGCTGCCTGGCTTGCACCAGGGAGTTTGATTTCTACGTACGCTTCGTCACGGATCTGACGCAGCCAGGTTTGCAGCTCTTCGTCGTATTTGCGGTTACGCAGTACGGTCATTGCCTGTTGCTCGCGAGCCTGGGCGGTGCTGTCGGTGGCGCGACGGCCAAGCACTTCCAGAACGTGCCAGCCGTACTGAGTCTGGAACGGCTTGGACAGCTTGCCCTGCGGGGTCTTGGCCATCACTTCGCGGAATTCCGGTACCAGTGCGTTCGGGTCGATCCAGTTCAGGTCGCCGCCGTTGAGGGCAGAACCCGGGTCTTCCGAGTAGTTCTTGGCCAGTTCGCTGAAGTCTTCGCCTGATTCAATACGAGCGTAGAGCGATTCAGCCAAGGCCTTTGTTTTAGCTTCGTCGCGGATCGGGCTTGGTTTGACCAGGATGTGACGCACGTGCACTTCGTCGCGCACCTGGGTCTGGCCGCCGCGCTTGTCGAGGATCTTCAGGATGATGAAGCCGCCGGGTGTGCGCATGGGTTGGGTGACTTCGCCAACGGACATGGAGCTCAGCATGCGATCGAACGGAGGTGGCAATTGGGCGGCTTTACGCCAGCCCATGTCGCCGCCTTCCAGTGCAGTTTCACTGGCAGACTTGGCGATGGCCAACTGACCGAAATCAGCACCTTGCTTGAGCTGCTGGTAAACCGCGTCGGCCTGCTTGGCAGCATTCTGAATCGCGTCGGAGTTGGCGCTTTCCGGCGTAGGAATCAGGATGTTGGCCAAACGGAACTCTTCGGACAATTGCATCTTGCCAAGGTCGGAGGCGAGGAAGTTCTTAACTTCCTGTTCGGACACCTGGATGCGCTCGGCCACGCGGCGCTGACGCACGCGGCTGATGACCATTTCACGGCGAATCTGTTCACGGGCGTCGTCGTAAGACAGGCCGTCGTGAGCCAGCGCGGCGCGGAATTGATCCACGGTCATGTTGTTGCGCTGGGCAATGGTGCCCACCGCCTGGTTCAGTTCTTCATCGGTAATGCGGATGCCCGAACGTTCGCCGATCTGCAATTGCAGGTTTTCGACGATCAAACGCTCAAGCACCTGCTGCTCCAGCACGCTGGCTGGCGGCACAGCAGTGCCACGCTTGGCAATGGTTTGCTGAACTTCACGAACGCGATGGTCCAGTTGGCTCTGCATGACTACGTCGTTGTCGACGATGGCCACCACTTTGTCGATGGACTGTACGGCGGCGTTGGCCGCGGTACCTAGAAACAGCGCGCCCAGCAGTAGCGGGCGCAGACAATCAGAAAGCTTGGTCTTCACGTTCACGATAACCTTGGATGCCTTTGTCGAGGAAGCTCTCTACTTTGGCGCCGGTGAGGCCGCCGAGTCCCTTCAGAACAATTTGGAGGAAGACGCCGTGGTCGCCCTTTTCGTTTTGTGGAGCATTTTGGCTGAACTCGTCGTAATCAACGAAGTAGCGGTTTATCAAGCGCAGTTTCCAGCAGCAATTGTCGTACTCGAAACCACCGAAGGCTTCCAGGGTACGGTTTTGGTTGTAGTCATACTGCCAGCGGCTGATGGCGTTCCACTGAGGCACGATCGGCCACATCACCGAGAAGTCGTGCTGCACGATCTTGTAGTAGTCCTTCACGAAACCAGGCTGGCCCTCAACGCCATAGTCACCGCCGAACTGCCATTGACCGGTGTTCTGGTTATACAGCACCTGATCGTTGCGATAGCGATAGCCGGCGTTGATGATCTTGTTCGGGTTGTCTTCAGGCTGGTAGTGGAACATCGCGCTACCCGAGCGAGGGCTGCGGGTGTCCGGGTCCCAGTTGTAGTCGGCCGTGGTGCGCCAGTCGCGGTTCCAGCGGTATTCGTATTCCAGGGCGTACGGCGAAACGTTGGCTGTAGAATCGGCACGGGTATCTGAGACGCCTGGCATCTGTACTTTGCGGTCCTTGAAGAACAAGGCCTGGCCTACGCTGATGCGTTGACGTTCAAAGCCGTCGTCTTCGATCCAGCGGTTGGTGATGCCCAGCGACAGTTTGTTCTCGTCGCCGACACGGTCGGAGCCGGAGAAACGGTTGTCACGGAACAGCGATGCATAGCTGAAGGTGTATTCGCTGGTGTCGAAAACAGGAATGTCTTCCTGGTCTACCTCTGGCACATAGAGGTAGTACAGGCGCGGCTCAAGGGTCTGGCGATAGTTCTTGCCGAACCATTGGGTTTTGCGATCGAAATACAGGCCGCTGTCGATGCTGGCGATTGGCACACCACGGTTCTGGTTACTGTCAAAGGTGCCGAGGAGTTTGTCCTGTTCTGCGGACTGTTTGGCAATATCGGATTTGCCGCTACTGTCCAAGTCCAGTTGGTACTGGGTGTATTGGTACTTGAGCGTCGGCTTCAGGAAACCATAAGTCCAGTCCAGCGGCAGGCTGACGGCTGGTGCCAGGTTTAGACGGTCGCCGGTAGCGCGCGCCAAGCCCCGAGTGTTGGTGTCTATCTGAGGGCTCACATTGCCGTCTTGATCGGTGAAGTCGCCATTTTTCAGGTCACGATCAAACCGCACGATTTCAGTGTTGTAGCTGAAATTCAGGCCGCTTGGATGATAAGGCAGCGCACCATCGAAGGTGATCTGCGGCAAGCGATCGTAAGGGGTGACGTTCTGAACGGTCGCCAACTCAAATGCCTGGGCATTCACGCGCGCCGTATAATTGTCACCACGGTAGGTAACCGAGCCTTGCTGGTTCACGTAGTCAGCGCTTTTCACGCCAATCTGGTCGGTCTGCAGATCCTGGAAGTAATAAGGATCGCTGATCTTGGTGTAGTCGACTTGCGTGTATACGCGCGAATCCAGACCACCCTTGTGCTGCCAGTTATACATGTAGCGGTCTTTGCGGTAGTCGGTCTGTTTACTGCGCTCGGTGTCTTCGTCGTTGAGGTACGCACCACCGAACTGACCTTCGCTGGACTGGGTGAGGTAGCGGAATTCGCCTTCCATCAACAAGCCATGCTTTTCCATGTAACGCGGGTACAACGTGGCATCGTAGTTCGGTGCCAGGTTGAAGTAATACGGTGTGACCAGCATGAAGCCGGTATCGCTGCCGGTTCCGATGGTCGGCGGCAGGAAGCCGGACTGGCGACGGTCATCGATCGGGAAATAGATGTACGGCGTGTACAGGACAGGAATGTCCTTGACCCGCAATGTCACGTTGGTCGCGGTACCGAAGCCGGTCGCCGGGTTCAGGGTGATGTTGTTACCCTTGAGCTGCCAGGCGTTGCTGTCCGGTTCGCACGTGGTGTACGTACCATCCTTGAGGCGGATGATCGCGTTTTCGGCACGCTTGGCGTACAGCGCGTTACCGCGGATACGGGATTTGTGCATCACGTATTCGGCGTTGTCGACCTTGGCTTCACCGGTGTCGAGCTGCACATCGGCGTGGTCGCCGACGATCAGTGCGCCGTTGTCGCGGATGCGCACGTCGCCAGTGAGTTCGGCGCGGCTCTCGGCCTGATACAGGCTGGCCTCGTCGGACTCGACCTGCATGCTGCCCTGACGCAACACGACGTCACCGGCCAGCGTGCCGATCTGATCTTCGGTGTTGTAGCGCGAAGCCTTCGCGCCGATAAAGGTAGGCGCGTCACTTTTATCCGTCTTGTCATTCATGCCAGGACGAATCGGTTCTACATAGGCACCAGCGCAGTAAGGACCGGTTTCGGCCAACTGTGCAGCAGTGAGATTTTCGCGTGGCACCCAGTCGAGGTGGCTGTAATCTTCGCTACGGGACTTCAGGCCGCGGCCCTTGGACTCGGTAACGAGTACAGTCTTGGCGCCGGTTTCTTCGCTGGAACCGTTCTGGACTGCAGCTTCGCCAGTGGCGGAAACTGCGCCATCTTCATGGACTGGACGCGGTGGCAATGTCGCCGTCGACGCTTTTGGTGCGCAGCTCCAGGCACCCGAAGCAGAGGCTGAGCAGTCATACTGTTCCGCGGCAACCACGAATGAAGTAGCCAGGGGTTGCAGGGCCAGCAAACTGCCGGTAACCAACAACGGAAATTTTTTACGAAACGCGGGGGATTTCAATGCCATCTTATTTGTCCGGGCTTCCTGCGTGCCATCTGCCCGCGGTGTGGGCCGCACGCCTCTCGATGGTCTGAAAAAGATGCTGGATAATAAAGCATGCCCCGCTTGACGGCTAGCGCCGTCGGAGACCCTTGCAATGCCTGATCAAGATGTACGTTTGCAACACCTGAAAGTTTGGCTCGATGACCAGTTGGCAATTCTCTTTGCAGCACAAGGCTGGGGCTCCGTCCCCCCGGCCACGTTGACTGCGGCCAGTAGCGATGCGAGTTTTCGGCGCTATTTTCGCTGGGAAGGCGAGGGTAAAAGCTTCATCGTGATGGACGCTCCACCGCCTCAGGAGAACTGTAAACCCTTCGTGGATATCGCGTTCTTGCTGGCGAAATCCGGGATAAACGTGCCACAAATTTATGCCGAAGACCTCGAGCGCGGCTTTCTTTTGCTCAATGACTTGGGCAACAAGACCTATCTGGACGTGATCGACAGCGAAAACGCGGACGATTTGTTCAACGATGCCCTACAAGCATTGCTGGCTTTTCAGCAGTTGCCGATGGTTGCGCCGTTGCCGAGTTATGACGTCGCACTGTTGCGTCGCGAGCTGGAATTGTTTCCCGACTGGTATGTAAAACATCAGCTGGGCATCGAGTTCGACGCTGCGCAGAAAATGCTCTGGCAGAACGTGACCGATCTGTTGATTGAAAGCGCCCTGGCCCAGCCCAAAGTCCTGGTGCATCGCGACTACATGCCACGCAACTTGATGCTCAGCCAACCGAACCCTGGTGTGCTGGATTTCCAGGATGCGGTGTATGGGCCCGTGACCTACGACGTGACCTGCCTGTTCAAAGACGCCTTCCTCAGTTGGCCTGAAGAGCGTGTGCGCGGCTGGCTCGAACAGTACTGGCAGCAAGCCGGCTCCCTCGACATTCCGGTTCAACCGGATTTTGAAGACTTCCTGCGTGCCAGCGACCTGATGGGCGTGCAGCGTCACCTGAAAGTCATCGGCATCTTCGCCCGCATCTGCCATCGCGACGGCAAGCCGCGCTACCTCGCCGATGTGCCGCGGTTCTTTGCCTATATAGAAGCTGTGATTGCCCGCCGGCCTGAACTGGCCGAGCTGGATGTGTTGCTGCTGAGTCTGCGTGCCGGAGCGAATGCATGAAGGCAATGATTCTGGCGGCAGGCAAAGGCGAGCGCATGCGCCCGTTGACCTTGACCACCCCAAAACCGTTGGTTTGCGCCGGCGGCGTGCCGTTGATCGAGTATCACCTGCGCGCCTTGGCGGCAGCCGGGTTTACCGAAATCGTGATCAACCACGCCTGGCTTGGTCAGCAGATCGAAGATTATCTGGGCGACGGTTCGCGCTACGGCGTCAGCATCCAGTATTCGCCGGAAGGTGAGCCGCTGGAAACCGGCGGCGGGATTTTCCACGCGTTGCCGTTACTGGGTGATGAAGCCTTTGTGGTGGTCAACGGTGACATCTGGACCGACTACGATTTCAGCGTGCTGCATCAACCCGGCGCCGGGTTGGCTCACCTGGTCCTGGCGGATAACCCGATCCATCACCCGGCAGGCGACTTCACGCTGGCCGACGGGCACGTGCGCGACGGTCAGCCAGGCACCGCAACCCTGACGTACAGCGGCATCGCGGTGTTGCATCCGCAGCTGTTCGACGGTTGCTCGGACGGGGCGTTCAAGCTTGCGCCACTGTTGCGTAAAGCCATGGCCGACGGGCAGGTGACGGGTGAACGGCTGAAAGGTCAGTGGGTGGATGTCGGCACGCACGAGCGCCTGGCCGAAGTTGAAGCCTTGATAGAAGCGAACCGCTGAAATGTTGTGGCCAGGGACTCTGATCGGAGCCGGAGCAGGCTTTGCCATAGCCAGTATTCCGGGGGCCATGCTCGGTGCTTTGTTGGGGCAGGCGCTGGATCGGCGCTTGCATCTGCAAAGCTTTGGGCATCTGTATGAAAAGCTCGGCGGTCGCCCGATGCTGCGCAATGATGAACTGCTTTTCGTGTTGCTGGGGCGGTTGGCCAAGAGTGATGGGCGGGTGTTGGATGGCCACATCCAGCAGGCCCGGCAGGAAATGCGTTCTTTGGACATGACGGACTCGGCGCAGCGTCGTGCCATTGTTGCGTTCAATCGCGGCAAGTCGGGCAATGATCGATTACGCGGCTATCTGCGACGCTTGAGTGCTCAGCCTCATGCGGCAGAAGGTGTATTGCGCGCCTGTTGGCGGATGGTCTGGGCCGATGGCCGTGCCGGCCGTCATGAGCGCGAGTTGATTGCCCAGTGGGGTAAGTGGCTGGGCTGGACGCCGCATCAGGTTCAGGCATTGGCCGCCGATTATGAACAGCACAAGCGGCCAAAGGTCAGCAGCGCGATCAGCTATCAAGATGCGTTGCGGCTTTTGGGGGTATCGGCAACCAGCGAGCCGGAGCAGATCAAGCGCGCTTATCGGCGCCTGCTCAGTCGTCATCACCCGGACAAGGTTGCCGGCAGCGGGGCGACGGCATTGCAGGTTCGTGAGGCCACGGACAAGACTCGCGAGTTGCATACGGCTTATACGTTGATTCGTGAGCGGCGGGGTTTTCGCTAGGGAAGCAGATTTGTGCTGTCTCTGATGACGCCATCGCGAGCAGGCTCACTCCCACACTGGATTTTCGTCGGCACAGAATTAGTGCTCACTGAAGATCAACTGTGGGAGTGAGCCTGCTCGCGATGGAAGCGCCTCGGTCTATCAGCCCGCCGCATTCTGCGGATTCAACCAACCGCGCACCCGGCGCACCAGTTGCTCCTGCTCAGCCTTGGCATTCCCTGGCAACGCCTTCAGCGACACCTGGCTGAACGCTGACGTCTTCAAACGCTTGCTGGCCTGCAAACGCTCCAGCGCTGCTTTGCGATCCAGCGGTTTATCCATATAGAAGAGGTCTGCTGTCGCGAGCTTCAACGTTGGCGTCAGTTCAGCCAACTCAGGCTTTGCCGCAACCGGTGTCCGGGCAGCGACCATCACAAATTTCTCCACTTGCGAAGGCTGCCTCTCACTCAGGTAGCGCGCGGCCCAGTAAGCGCCAGTGCCATGGCCCAGCACAACAATGCTGCGGGCGCTTTGTTGTTCGGCATACGCAATGGCAGCGTCGATACGCGCGAAGATTCGTTCAGCGTCGGCTTTGGCTTGCTCCTCGCTGGTTTCGACGATGGCCTTGTCAGTCACTTCCGATTCACCGCCGGCGGCCTGCTCGATGGGCGCTGCGGTGGTGGAATCCTTGCTGCCGGTATCCGGCGCTTTGGGCGCGGGTGCGACTTCCACGATACGTGGCGCAATGGCGTCGCTTTGCAGGTCTGGCAAGGTGATACTCAGGCTGCTCCACTGGGCGTCCGGCAATTGGCGACGCAAAGGCCCAATTGCTTGCGGCCAGTCAGCGGTTTCACCAGCGCCGGGGATGATAATCACCGCGCCCTTGGGCTCGGCGGTATTGGCCGGCGTCCACAAGGCCAGAAAGTTGTCGGTACCGGCTTGCAGTTGTTGCTGTTCCTGAGCAGGGATTTTTCGCTCAAGTGCTAGGGCTTCTTCCTGACTACGCTCAAGCAATGGCTGGCGTTCGGCCGGTTTTTCTTCTGCGGATTTTTCTGCCGCGGCAGGCACCGGGTCGGCGGCCTCGACAGAAAAGGCACAAGGCAGGATCAGCGACAGGCACAATACTGGCAGTGCCAGGCGGTAGACAGGGGGCATTGGATATTCCAGGCCAGAAGTGTTTCCGGCAGCCTAATGGGTTAGTCAGTGTTTGTCAGTGTGTGAGACTTCGATGATGCGTTTTCGCTGCCTGTGGGTTATCGGCTGTTTGTGGTTTCCCTTGATGGGGTGGGCGGCGTCTGCGCCAGTGGTGCATGCCGCGCCATTGTCACCCCGGCAACAGCAATGGCTGGCAGACCATGACGAACTGCGGGTCGGCGTGGTGTTGCAGGCGCCTTATGCGCAATATGATCGCCGCTTGCAGCAGTTGTCCGGGGTGAACGTCGAGTTGATGAAATGGTTGGCCGATGCGCTCAAGGTTGAGTTCAGCTGGCGCAATTTTCCGGATGTCGCGCAACTGGAAGACGCCGCACGCGAGGGTGAAATCGACATCGCTGTGGGGCTGACGCAAACGCCGACCGGTTTGCGCCTGTGGCAATTTACCGATCCGTACATGCGGGTTCCGCAACTGGTGGTCAGCGACCAGAAAAGCACCGGTGTCGTGGAGCTGGAGAAGCTCGACAGCCAGACCCGCGTCGCGGTGCGCATGCCCAGCGCGACCGCCGATTATCTGCGCAGCAACTATCCCCATTTGAACCTGCAAGGCGTGCCCATCGAGCGCCAGGCGCTGCAGTTGTTGCTGAGTCAGCAGGCCGGTTACGCCGTAGTCGACGAGGCTCAGCTGGGCCGCTTGTCCGCCGAGCCTGAGTTCGCCGGGCTGGTTGTGGTGGGTGACATCGGCCTGCCGCAATTGCTGCGAATAGCCACTCGCCGGGATTGGCCGGAGCTGGCCGGCATTGTCGAAAGTGCGCTGCGGGCGATCCCGGCCAAGGACCTGGAGCAACTGCACAACCAATGGTTGCAGCCTAAATATCCAAGGCTTTCCGAATCCCCGGGGTTCTGGCAAAACCTTTGCCTGCTGTTCGCCGTCATGCTGCTGAGCAGCCTGGCCATCGTGTTCTGGCAGCGGCGGCAACAGCACAGTCTGGAGCAGCGCCTGTTGGCCGCGCGCGAAGACATAGCCCTGCGTGAGGCAAGTGAAGAGGCGTTGCGCCTGACCCAGTTTTCCATCGATCAGAGCACCGTCGGCATTCTCTGGGTCAACTGGGACAGCCATGTGCGCTACGCCAACCACGCCGCCGAAAGCATGCTCGGCTACCCGCCGGGTGGGATCATCGATCGACCGCTGATCGACTTCGAACCCGGCCTGCACATGGATCGCTGGCTGAATCTGTGGAAACGCGCGCGGGCCAGTGAGGATGATCCGCTAAGTTTCGAAACTAACTGCGTGCGGGCTGACGGCAGCATTTTGCCGACGGATGTGTCGTTGAGTTTCCTGCGGTTTCGCGACGGCGAATACCTGGTTGTTTACCTCAACGACGTGACCGAACGCCGCCGCGCACTGGCCGCATTGCAGGAAAGCGAGGCGCGGTTGCAGGGGATCGCCGCCAACGTTCCTGGACTGGTTTTCCGCCTGGAGCGCGCGCCCGTGACAGGGCAGATCGACTTTGCCTACATCAGTGAAGGCAGTGAAAGTCTGGTGGGGTACTCGCCGGCCACCCTGGCCCACCGCGATAAAGGCCTGCGCAGTCTGGTGCACCCGGACGACAAGGCCAGCTATCACCTGACTCAGGACCATGCGCTGGATACCGACAGTGACTGGTCATGGCAAGGACGGATTTTGACCCGTTCGGGCGAACAGCGGTGGGCCGAGATCAAAGCCATCACCCGTCGGCTCGACGACGGGGCCTACGTCTGGGACGGTATTGTCTGGGACATCAGCGAGAGCAAGCGTATTGAGCTGGAACTCGCCAGCTCCCGCGAACAACTGCGTGAATTGTCCGCCCACCTGGAGTGCGTGCGCGAAGAGGAAAAAGCGCGTATCGCCAGGGAAGTTCATGACGAACTGGGCCAGATGCTGACCGTGCTCAAACTGGAAACGTCCATGTGCGAATTGGCCTACGCCCAGCTCGATCCCGGGCTGAACGAACGCTTGAACAGCATGAAACGCTTGATCGCTCAGCTGTTCCAACTGGTGCGCGACGTGGCAACGGCGCTGCGACCACCGATTCTCGATGCCGGGATCGCTTCTGCCATCGAGTGGCAGGCCCGGCGTTTCGAGGCGCGCACGCAGATTCCGTGTCTGGTGCAGGTGCCGGACAATCTGCCGGTGCTCAGCGATGCCAAGGCCATCGGCTTGTTCCGGATCCTCCAGGAAGCGCTGACCAATGTCATGCGCCATGCCCAGGCGCATACTGTTGAACTGTCATTGGCGCTGGAAGGCGACGAGTTGTGTCTGACCGTCAGTGATGATGGCGTAGGATTTGTCGCCGCGACCGGCAGGCCAACATCCTTTGGTGTGGTCGGCATGCGTGAGCGGGTGTTGATCATGGGTGGGCGGTTGTTGCTTGAAAGTGAGCCGGGGGAGGGCACGACCTTGAGTGTGCGGGTGCCGCTGGATGCAGCCTGATTTTTTGTAGAGTCTTTGCTGGCCCCATCGCGAGCAGGCTCGCTCCTACAGGGCTTTTGTGAACGACGCACATCCAATGTGGGAGCGAGCCTGCTCGCGAATGATCTTGAATCTGGAGAAAAACGTGATCCGTGTACTGGTAGCCGAAGACCACACCATCGTCCGCGAAGGCATCAAGCAATTGATTGGCCTGGCCAAGGATTTGCTGGTGGTAGGGGAGGCGAGCAATGGCGAGCAGTTGCTCGAGACCTTGCGTCATGTGCCGTGCGAGGTGGTATTGCTGGATATCTCCATGCCGGGCGTGAATGGCCTGGAAGCAATTCCGCGGATTCGTGCGCTGAACAATCCGCCGGCCATCCTGGTGTTGTCGATGCACGACGAAGCGCAAATGGCCGCCCGGGCATTGAAAGTCGGCGCTGCGGGTTACGCGACCAAGGACAGTGATCCGGCGTTGCTGTTAACCGCGATCCGTAAAGTAGCGGCGGGTGGGCGCTACATCGACCCGGACCTCGCCGACCGCATGGTTTTCGAAGTCGGCTTGACCGATTCCAGGCCGTTGCACTCATTGCTGTCGGAGCGCGAGTTTTCGGTGTTCGAACGTCTGGCCCAAGGCGTCAACGTCAATGACATCGCCCAGCAACTGGCCCTGAGCAGCAAAACCATCAGCACCCACAAGGCGCGATTGATGCAGAAGCTCAACATCACCTCGCTGGCGGAATTGGTGAAGTACGCGATGGAACACAAACTCCTGTAGGAGCACAGCTTGCTGGCGATGGCGTCTTTGAAATCGCTATCGCCGGCAAGCCGTGCTCCTACAGGGATTTGTGCCGGCCATATCCATTTGCGACATACCTGATAACCCGCTTTTGCCAGTTCCTGCGGCTTGCAGCCCACCGCCCGTCGCCATCGCGAATCGACATACCCATCCCCGCCATCCTTGTAGGGCAATCCCTACCCCCAACCTTCCATCCGGCTGAGGCCATTCTCTCCTGCGCCCCGATTTGCGTGGCCGGCAGTGTCCACTAGGCTTAGCCCACAGCAGTCATCAACAACAAAGGTGCGGGTATGAGCCAGGTCGATTCAAACGCAGGGGCCAGCGACATTCTGGTCAGCTTTCGTGGAGTGCAGAAAAGCTACGACGGCGAGAACCTGATCGTCAAAGACCTCAACCTGGACATTCGCAAAGGCGAATTCCTCACCTTGCTCGGGCCATCCGGCTCCGGCAAGACCACCAGCCTGATGATGCTCGCCGGTTTTGAAACACCGACCGCGGGCGAAATCCTGCTGGCCGGGCGTTCCATCAACAACGTGCCGCCACACAAACGTGACATCGGCATGGTGTTTCAGAACTACGCGTTGTTCCCGCACATGACCGTCGCCGAGAACCTCGCGTTCCCGCTGACTGTGCGTGGCCTGAACAAGAGCGACGTCAGTGCCAAGGTCAAAAAAGTCTTGAGCATGGTGCAACTCGACGCCTTTGCTCAGCGCTATCCGGCACAACTGTCCGGCGGACAGCAACAGCGTGTGGCGTTGGCCCGGGCGCTGGTGTTCGAGCCGCAGCTGGTGCTGATGGACGAACCCCTCGGCGCACTCGATAAACAACTGCGCGAACACATGCAGATGGAGATCAAACACCTGCATCAACGCCTCGGCGTGACCGTGGTCTACGTGACCCATGACCAGGGTGAAGCCCTGACCATGTCTGACCGGGTGGCGGTGTTCCATCAAGGCGAAATTCAGCAGATCGCGCCGCCGCGCACCCTCTACGAAGAGCCGAAAAATACCTTCGTCGCCAACTTCATCGGCGAGAACAACCGCCTCAACGGCCGCTTGCACAGCCAGACAGGTGATCGCTGCATCGTTGAACTGGGTCGCGGCGAAAAAGTTGAAGCGCTGGCGGTCAACGTCGGCAAGACCGGCGAACCGGTCACGCTGTCGATTCGTCCCGAGCGCATCAGCCTCAATGGTTCCAGCGAATCATGCGTCAACCGCTTCTCAGGGAGGGTGGCGGAATTCATCTATCTGGGCGATCACGTCCGGGTTCGCCTGGAAGTCTGCGGCAAGACCGACTTCTTCGTGAAACAACCGATTGCCGAGCTCGATCCCGCGCTGGCTGTCGGCGACGTGGTACCGCTTGGCTGGCAGGTCGAACACGTTCGCGCGCTCGACCCACTTTTAGAGGCGAACTGATCGCCCCCTGCTTCAACCAACCCTGCACGTGGAGAGAACAATAAATGTTGAGATCCCTGAAATTCACCGCCCTGGTCATGGGCATGATCGGTGCGGCACACGCGATGGCCGCGGGTCCGGACCTGACCGTGGTGTCCTTTGGCGGGGCGAACAAGGCTGCGCAGGTCAAAGCCTTCTACGCACCGTGGGAAGCGGCAGGCAACGGCAAGATCGTGGCGGGCGAGTACAACGGCGAAATGGCCAAGGTCAAAGCCATGGTCGACACCAAGAGCGTGTCCTGGGACCTGGTAGAAGTTGAATCGCCAGAACTGTCCCGTGGCTGCGACGAAGATATGTTCGAGCAGCTTGATCCGAAGTTGTTCGGCAAAACCGAAGATTACGTCAAAGGCGCTATCCAGCCGTGCGGCGTGGGTTTCTTCGTGTGGTCGACCGTGTTGGCCTACAACGCCGACAAACTGGCTTCCGCGCCAACCAGTTGGGTGGATTTCTGGGACACCAAGAAATTCCCGGGCAAACGTGGCCTGCGTAAAGGCGCCAAGTACACCCTGGAATTCGCTCTGATGGCCGACGGCGTTGCGCCCAAAGACGTCTACAAAGTGCTGGCCGGCAAGGATGGTCAGGACCGCGCGTTCAAGAAGCTCGATGAGCTGAAACCAAGCATCCAGTGGTGGGAAGCCGGCGCACAACCGCCGCAGTACCTCGCTTCCGGTGACGTGGTCATGAGCTCGGCCTACAACGGCCGGATCGCTGCCGTGCAGAAAGAAAGCAACCTGAAAGTGGTGTGGAACGGCGGCATCTACGACTTCGACGCATGGGCAATTCCAAAAGGTCTGGATAAAGCACGCGCTGAAGCGGCGAAGAAATTCATCGCCTTCTCGGTGCAGCCACAGCAGCAGAAGACCTACTCGGAAAACATCGCCTACGGCCCGGCCAATATTCTGGCCGTACCGTTGCTGCCCAAGGATGTCCTGAAAGACATGCCGACCACCCCGGAAAACATCGCCAACCAGGTGCAGATCGACGTCAGCTTCTGGGCTGACAACGGCGAGCAACTGGAACAGCGCTTCAACTCCTGGGCTGCGAAGTAACTTGCGATTGAACCTGTAGGAGCTGGCTTGCCAGCGATCCGGGCGGCACTGTGTATCAGCCAGACCCCGTTATCGTTCATCGCTGGCAAGCCAGGCTCCTACCGGTGATCAGTTGTTATCAAGAACAGAAGTGGCCTTGCCCTCAAAGAGTGCCACTTCTGTAACGATCAAAGATTTCCGGAGTACGCCATGGCCACCGCCATTCCCCTGAACGCGGGCACTGACCCCACCTTGAAGCAGCGACTCAAGCACGCCGAGCGGATCAACCGCTGGAAGGCTCAAGCCTTGATCGCGCCGTTGGTGCTGTTTCTGTTGCTGGTGTTTCTGGTGCCCATCGTGGCGCTGCTCTACAAAAGCGTGGGTAACCCGGAAGTGGTCGGCGGCATGCCGCGCACCGTGTCGGCCATCGCCAGCTGGGACGGCCGAGGCCTGCCCGCTGAACCGGTTTACAAAGCGGCCAGCGAAGACCTCGCCGAAGCCCGCAAGAATCAAACCCTGGGCGACTTGTCCAAGCGCTTGAACATGGAGTTGGCCGGCTACCGCAGCCTGCTGACCAAAACCGCCCGCGCCTTGCCGTTCGCCACTGAACCGGCCTCCTATAAAGAAGCACTGGAAGGTCTCGACGAGCGCTGGGGTGACCCGGCCTACTGGCAAGCGGTACGCCGCAACGTCAGCAGTATTACGCCTTACTACCTGTTGGCGGCGGTCGATCATCGTATCGATGACCTCGGTGAACTGGCCCCGGCCACACCCGACCAGGCGATCTACCTCGACATCTTTGCCCGGACTTTCTGGATGGGCCTGATCATTACGGCGATCTGCCTGGTGCTCGCATATCCATTGGCCTACCTGCTGGCGAACCTGCCTTCGCGTCAAAGCAACCTGTTGATGATTCTGGTCCTGCTGCCGTTCTGGACCTCGATCCTGGTGCGCGTCGCCGCCTGGATCGTGTTGCTGCAATCGGGCGGCCTGATCAACAGCGGACTGATGGCCATGGGCATCATCGATAAACCGCTGGAACTGGTGTTCAACCGTACCGGCGTCTACATCTCCATGGTGCATATCCTGCTGCCGTTCATGATTTTGCCGATCTACAGCGTCATGAAAGGCATCTCACCGACGTACATGCGTGCCGCGATTTCCCTTGGCTGTCACCCGTTCGCCAGTTTCTGGCGGGTGTATTTCCCGCAGACCTATGCCGGCGTCGGTGCCGGTTGCCTGTTGGTGTTCATCCTAGCCATCGGCTACTACATCACCCCGGCGTTGCTGGGCAGCCCGAACGATCAGATGGTCAGCTACTTCGTCGCCTTCTACACCAACACCAGCATCAACTGGGGTATGGCGACCGCACTGGGCGGGCTGCTGTTGTTGGCGACCGTGGTGCTTTATCTGATTTACAGCTGGCTGGTGGGCGCCAGTCGCCTGCGCCTGAGCTAAGGGGAGAACGAAATGCTGAGTCCTTATATGTCGCCCGTTGAGCGGGTGTGGTTCTACAGTTTGCGGATTCTCTGCGGCCTGGTTTTACTGTTCCTGATTTTGCCGGTGCTGGTGATTATTCCGCTGTCGTTCAACTCGGGCAGTTTCCTCGTGTATCCGCTGCAAGGTTTTTCGCTGCACTGGTATCAAGACTTCTTCGCCTCGGCGGAATGGATGCGCTCACTCAAGAACAGCATCATTGTTGCCCCGGCGGCGACGGTGCTGGCGATGGTCTTCGGTACGCTCGCGGCGATTGGCCTGACGCGCGGCGATTTCCCGGGCAAGGCGCTGGTCATGGCATTGGTTATTTCGCCGATGGTGGTGCCGGTGGTGATCATTGGTGTAGCGAGCTACCTGTTCTTTGCCCCGTTGGGGTTGGGCAACAGCTTCTTCTCGCTGATCGTGGTGCACGCGGTGTTGGGTGTGCCGTTTGTGATCATCACCGTGTCGGCGACGTTGCAGGGGTTCAACCAGAATCTGGTGCGCGCCGCTGCAAGCCTGGGTGCCTCGCCACTGACGGCGTTTCGCCGGGTGACGTTGCCGTTGATTGCTCCGGGCGTGATATCGGGGGCGCTGTTTGCCTTTGCGACATCGTTCGATGAAGTGGTGGTGACGTTGTTCCTCGCAGGTCCGGAACAAGCGACCTTGCCACGGCAGATGTTCAGCGGGATTCGCGAAAACCTCAGCCCTACCATCGCGGCTGCGGCGACACTGCTGATTGCCTTCTCGGTGATCCTGCTGCTGACTCTGGAATGGCTGCGCGGCCGTAGCGAAAAACTGCGCACGGCCCAGGTCTGACATTTCACACCGATCACCTGTGGGAGCGAGCCTGCTCGCGATGAGGGACTGACATTCAACATTGATGTCGACTGATAGTCCGCTATCGCGAGCAGGCTCACTCCTACAGTAGATTTATGGTGTTTTCAGGAACTGTGTTCATTCATGACCTGAATAGCAGACAACCCCCAATCCCCAGCTACTCTTGTGCCCAGCTCCCCTATCTATAAGAGGCTGCGCACGATGAGTCTTTCCTCTTTTAAAATCGCTCACAAACTGATCACCGGTGCAGGTGCCATCGAGCAGCTCGCCGCTGAACTGACACGTCTGGATGTCGATAACCCGCTGATCGTTACCGATGCGGCGCTGGTCAAGTCTGGCACGGTTGAACTGGCGCTGGCTCAGTTGGGTGATCGCACCTACGAGATTTTCGACCGGGTCCTGCCAGACCCGGAAATTGCCATCGTTGAAGACTGCATGCGGGTGTATCGCGACGGGGGGCATGACGGTTTGATAGGTGTGGGCGGTGGCAGTGCCATCGATATTGCCAAGAGTGTGGCGGCGTATGCCGGTTACCACGGCGCGCTGGAAGATTTGTTCGGTGTCGATCAAGTGCCGCGCAAAGGTCCGCCGCTGATCGCCATCCCGACCACGGCCGGTACGGGGTCGGAAGTCACCAACGTGGCGATCCTTTCCGACAAGGTCGCGCAGCTGAAAAAAGGCATCGTCAGTGACTATCTATTACCGGACGTGGCACTGGTCAGTCCACAAATGACCCTGACCTGTCCGCGCAGTGTCACCGCTGCCAGCGGCGTCGATGCACTAGTGCATGCCATCGAGTCCTACCTGTCGGTCAATGCCTCGCCGATCACCGACGCCTTGGCCATCGGCGCCATCAAGCTGATTGCCAAAGCGCTGCCCAAGGCCTATGCCAATCCGTCCAACCTGCAAGCCCGAGAAGACATGGCCACTGCCAGCCTGATGGCGGGCATGGCGTTTGGCAATGCCGGGGTCGGCGCGGTGCACGCGTTGGCGTATCCGCTGGGCGGGCGTTTCAATATCGCCCACGGTGTCAGCAACGCCTTGTTGTTGCCCTATGTCATGACCTGGAACAAGATGGCGTGCGTTGAGCGCATGCAAGATATTGCCGAGGCCATGGGGGTGAAGACCCCTCATCTGAGCGCCAACGAAGCGGCGGACAAAGCCGTGGAGGCGATGACCGCGCTGTGCGCAGCGGTGGAAATCCCGCTGGGCATGCGCAGCTTCGGCGTTCCCGAGGACGCCATCCCGGCCATGGCTGCGGAAGCGGCAGGAATCGAGCGTCTGATGCGCAACAACCCACGCAAATTGAGCACCGCCGATATCGAGAAGATCTACCGAGCGGCGTACTAGAGCCTGCCGTGACTTAATGATCGAAGGCAGGCCCAATCATCGCGGTCACAGTGCGCGCGCCAAAGTATGAGGTATACAATGCGCGCCATCGTGATTCCGCTCAAAAAGGTGCGTCATGCAGCCCTTCGTTATTGCTCCGTCGATTCTCTCCGCCGACTTCGCCCGCCTGGGCGAAGAAGTGGACAACGTCCTGGCCGCTGGTGCCGACTTCGTGCACTTCGATGTCATGGACAACCACTACGTGCCCAACCTGACCATCGGCCCGATGGTGTGCGCGGCGCTGCGCAAGTACGGCGTGACCGCGCCAATCGACGCGCACCTGATGGTCAGCCCGGTGGACCGCATCGTCGGTGACTTCATTGAAGCCGGCGCGACCTACATCACCTTCCACCCGGAAGCCTCGCAGCACGTCGACCGTTCCCTGCAACTGATCCGCGAAGGCGGCTGCAAGTCGGGCCTGGTATTCAATCCGGCGACCCCGCTGAGTGTGCTCGAATACGTGATGGACAAGGTCGACATGATCTTGCTGATGAGCGTCAACCCGGGCTTTGGCGGACAGAAGTTCATCCCCGGTACCCTCGACAAACTGCGCCAGGCGCGGGCGTTGATCGATGCCTCCGGGCGTGACATTCGCCTGCAAATCGACGGCGGCGTGAACGTGAACAACATCCGTGAAATTGCTGCCGCTGGCGCTGACACTTTCGTTGCTGGCTCGGCGATTTTCAATGCGCCGAACTATCAGGAAGTGATCGAGAAGATGCGCGCCGAACTGGCACTGGCTCGCCCATGAGTGGTTTTGAGCAGTTGTTCCCGGGGCGTCTGCCGCGGCTGGTGATGTTCGATCTGGATGGCACGCTGATCGATTCGGTCCCGGACCTCGCAGCGGCTGTGGATAACATGCTGCTCAAGCTGGGCCGCCAGCCTGCCGGCATCGAGTCGGTACGTGAATGGGTCGGTAACGGCGTGCATACACTGGTACGCCGGGCCCTGGCCAACCACATCGACGCCCAGGGTGTCGATGAGGTCGAGGCCGAGCATGCCTTGGAATTGTTCAACGGATTTTATGAGGACGGTCACGAGCTGACGGTGGTTTACCCCGGTGTGCGTGACACCCTCAAGTGGCTGAACAAACAAGGCGTGGAAATGGCGCTGATCACCAACAAGCCTGAGCGTTTCGTCGCGCCGCTGCTGGATCAGATGAAAATCGGCCGCTACTTCAAATGGATCATCGGCGGCGATACCTTGCCGCAGAAGAAACCCGACCCGGCCGCGCTGTTTTTCGTGATGAAAATGGCCAACATCCCGGCCTCGCAATCCTTGTTCGTCGGCGATTCGCGCAGCGATGTGCTGGCGGCGAAAGCGGCAGGGGTCAAGTGTGTAGCGCTCAGTTACGGCTATAACCATGGTCGACCGATTGCCGAAGAGTCGCCGGCGCTGGTGATCGACGATCTGCGCAAACTAATTCCCGGTTGCCTGGATCCAGCCGCTGAGATAACGTTGCGCGACGCTGTTCAACCTCCTGCTGGAAACGCCATCGTGGTGGTCACTCGCAAACTCTGGATGAAAGTCATCAAGGCCCTGGCCCGCTGGCGTTGGCGCGCCTGACTTGTTCCTGGCCGGCGTACCGGCGCGTTTGCATACCTGACCGTTAGACCCTCAAGCCACGAGGCTACCCCATGATCCGCGAAGAATTCCTGCGTTTGGCCGCTGCCGGCTACAACCGCATCCCGCTTGCCTGCGAAACCCTGGCTGACTTCGACACGCCGCTGTCGATCTACCTGAAACTGGCCGACGAGCCGAACTCCTACCTGCTGGAATCGGTTCAGGGCGGGGAAAAGTGGGGCCGTTATTCGATCATTGGTCTGCCGTGCCGCACCGTGCTGCGGGTGCATGACCATCACGTCAGTGTGACCGTCGACGGTATCGAGACCGAAAGCCACGACGTTGAAGACCCGCTGGCCTTCGTCGAAACCTTCAAGGCCCGTTACAACGTGCCGACCATTGCCGGTCTGCCGCGTTTCAACGGCGGTCTGGTGGGGTATTTCGGTTATGACTGCGTGCGGTATGTGGAGAAGCGTTTGGGCAAATGCCCGAACCCGGATCCACTAGGCGTGCCGGACATTTTGCTGATGGTCTCCGATGCGGTAGTGGTGTTCGACAACCTCGCCGGCAAGATGCATGCGATTGTGCTGGCTGACCCGGCGCAGGTCGATGCTTTCGAACAAGGCCTGGAGCGTCTGGAAGAACTGCTGGAAAAGCTCCGCCAGCCGATCACGCCGCGCCGTGGCCTGGATTTCAGCAAGCAGCAGTCGGCTGATCCGGTGTTCCGTTCGAGCTTCACGCAGGACGATTACGAAAAAGCCGTCGACACCATCAAGGAATACATCCTGGCCGGTGACTGTATGCAGGTCGTGCCGTCCCAACGCATGTCGATCGACTTCAAGGCTGCCCCGATTGATCTGTACCGGGCACTGCGTTGCTTCAACCCGACGCCTTATATGTACTTCTTCAACTTCGGCGACTTCCATGTGGTCGGCAGTTCGCCGGAAGTGCTGGTGCGGGTCGAAGACAATCTGATTACCGTGCGCCCGATCGCTGGCACCCGCCCACGCGGCGCCAACGAAGAAGCCGATCTGGCACTGGAAAAAGACCTGCTGTCCGACGACAAGGAAATTGCCGAGCACTTGATGCTGATCGACCTGGGTCGTAACGACACCGGTCGAGTCTCGGAAATCGGCTCGGTGAAACTCACCGAGAAGATGGTCATCGAGCGTTATTCCAACGTGATGCACATCGTGTCCAACGTCACCGGGCAGTTGAAGGCCGGTCTGACGGCGATGGACGCGCTGCGGGCGATTCTGCCCGCTGGCACGTTATCGGGCGCACCGAAGATTCGTGCGATGGAAATCATCGACGAATTGGAGCCAGTGAAACGTGGCGTCTATGGCGGCGCGGTCGGTTACTTTGCCTGGAACGGCAACATGGACACCGCCATCGCAATCCGTACCGCAGTGATCAAGAACGGCGAACTGCATGTGCAGGCCGGTGGCGGCATCGTCGCCGACTCGGTGCCGGCGCTGGAGTGGGAAGAAACCCTGAACAAACGCCGCGCGATGTTCCGTGCCGTGGCGCTGGCCGAACAAACCCCGGACACATGAGCTCACCCAAAAACCTGTGGGAGCGAGCCTGCTCGCGATGACGGACTGACATTCACTATTGAAGTCGACTGATACTCCGCTATCGTCGGAACGCCGCCCGGAGCCGGCTCGCTCCCACATTGGATTTTCGGACACCAAAAAAAACGCGGCGCCTGTGAGGGCGCCGCGTTTTTTTTTGCCCGCGATTTAGAAGTCCAGCGCAACCCCTACGTTAATACCTTGCTGAGTAAAGTCGTCATCTTTGCGAATGTTGTAGCTGGCGCGCAGTGCCAGTTCCTTGGTGAGGTTGTGGCTAACTCCCAAATTCAGCCGGTTCAGATTGGTTTGCGGGGTGTAGCCTTCCAGCGTGAACTGATTGTTCGGCAGGCTGTTGAGGCTGATGGTCACGTCTTGGGTATCGTCGTTGTACTCACGCTCGTGAGCCACTTCGCCGAATACCTGGGTTTGTGGGGTGATCCGGTATTTGCCCTGCAAACCGAAGCCCAGGCGTCGGGAAATACTCTCCTGATCGGCAAAGGTCAGCGCTGTGGAATCACTGGCTTGCTCCGAGTAGCCATCGACTTTTACCTTGGAGAAATCGGCGCTGACAAACGGCGACAGGTGCCAAGGGCTGCTGGCTTGCTGTGCGATGTCGTAACCGATGCGAGCGCTGAAGGCCTCGACGTAGCCACTGGTGTCGCCTTTTTCGCTGCGCTCGTTGACGCCCAACTGGAATTTACGCTTGAGACTGTCGTAATCCAGGTGCCCGCCCGTCAACGCCGCGTCAGCCCACACGCGATTTTGTTGGTACTGGGCGAATGCGGTGCCCAGGTAAGTGTTGAGCTTGTAGTCGGAGTCGTTAGTGCCGGCCTCGAGTTTCTGGTTATAGAAACCGGCCGCCACACCGACGCGCCAGGCATCGTCGAGACGATAGCTGCCGCCGATGTTCAGGTTGTACCCGTTACCATCGGCGCTCACGACGCTGTCCTGCCCGTCAAAATCCTGATGCTGGCCACCGCCGGCAACAATGGCTCGCCATTGGCCGACACCTTGCCAGTTTTCCCAGTCGGCCATCCATTGGTTGCGCAGTTCATCCTGGTGCGAGCGCAGTGTGCCTTGGGCCATTTGCGGCAGTAGCGTCAGCTCCCACGGCGCTGACAACAGCGAATACGCATAATCGGCGATCAGGCGTTGCCCTGCTTCGGTCGGGTGTACCGAGTCGTTGTAGATCAGCTTGGTCGGGTCTGGTGTGGCGCTGTTGATACCGTAACGGGCGTTCTCGGTACAGCTGCTACCGCTGAAGCAGGTGGCGCTCAGGTTCTGGTCGGTGGCCAGGCCAAACTGCACCGGGTTGGCGAACGCCTCTTTGAGCAGTACCGGAATGTTGAGCGGGATGATTTCTGCATTGATGTTCTGCAGTCGGCTGACCAGTTCAGTGTTGAACTGGGCGCTGAGTTGGGACGTGAATGCTTGCAGCGGCTTGCCATTGAACGCCGGAGTAAAGCCGATATCGGGCAGCAGCCAGACCATGATGTATTTGGCGCCGGCGGTTTGCAGCGTCTGCACGCTGTCGGCCAGTCGGTCGGCGGCGGCACTGGCTTGAGGCAGGCTGGTGACGCGTCCTTGCAGGAAGTCGTTGCCGCCACCCGACAGGTAATACAGTGCGTTCGGGTCGGCACGGAAGTTGTTCGACGGCAGGTATCCGGCACGGGTGCGTTCGCCGGTGTCGGCAGTACTGGCGATCGAATCCAGAATCTGATCGGTGCGATAACCACCGACGGCCCAGTTGTTACCATCGGGCTGGCCATTGCTGGCGCGTACCGCTGAACTCGATGACGCGGTCTGGTCCGCCGAGTACCCCAGCTTTCCACCCAGTATTTGCGTGGAGTTGAGCGAGCGGACTTCGCCGCTGCCATCCAGATAAACCGGCCCCGTCCGGTTGGTGAAGCGTTCCGTGGCCCCGGCAGGTCCGCCGGTGTCGGCAAAGGTCCCGGCGTCATTGAGGCTGTCGCCGAAGACGACGAAACTGGTGTAAGGATTAGGCGCGGCATTCGCCTGGGCGCAGGCCATTGCAAGCAAGCATCCTGCGAGCGGTACAAACAACGTCTGTCTGATCATGAGCAAGTCCGTTTATTTATTTATTGTTTTAGTTAACGAAACGACAGTACCAAAAACTTCCGGCCTTTTGCCATCCGTCGCGCAGCCTTTGATTGTTTCGCGAGCTGTGGCTCCGGCCATATTGCACGCTCTGCCCGGCTAAGTTACTGTGCCCGGACGTATGAATGAGACCTTCCCCGTGTTGATCATCAGTAAACTCCTGGATCAAGTCATCAAGGCACATGCCCGCTGGCGTTGGCGCGCCTGAATTCTTTTTGCCGGCCCCGCCGGACTTGTACCCGCTTTGCCTTCTTTACCTGTTTGAAATGCCGCTTTGCTGGCGCTACTCCAGCACCTGACAAAGCGCAGCGCGCTGCGGGTAAATCATTCGAAGGCCATCTTTAAAGTCAGTGAATTCAAGAGGTTCTAAACGCCATGTTGCTGATGATCGATAACTACGATTCCTTTACCTACAACGTTGTGCAGTACCTCGGTGAGCTCGGCTCCCAGGTCAAAGTCGTGCGCAACGATGAACTGACCATCGCTGAAATCGAAGCCCTCAACCCAGAGCGCATCGTGGTGTCCCCCGGTCCTTGCACCCCGACCGAAGCCGGCATCTCGATTGAAGCGATCAAGCATTTCGCCGGCAAACTGCCGATTCTTGGCGTCTGCCTCGGTCACCAGTCCATCGGCCAGGCCTTTGGCGGTGATGTGGTTCGCGCCCGTCAAGTGATGCACGGAAAGACTAGCCCGGTATTCCACGAGGACAAGGGCGTATTCGAAGGCCTGAATCGCCCGCTGACGGTGACGCGCTATCATTCGCTGATCGTCAAGCGTGAAACCCTGCCAGATTGCCTGGAGCTCACCGCCTGGACCCAGCTTGAAGACGGTTCGGTCGACGAGATCATGGGCTTGCGCCACAAGACACTGAACATCGAAGGCGTGCAGTTCCACCCCGAGTCGATTCTCACCGAGCAGGGCCACGAGCTGTTCGCGAACTTCCTCAAACAAACCGGCGGCACGCGCTAAGGACTTTTCATGAATATCAAGACAGCCCTGGGCCGTATCGTCGATCACCTCGACCTCAGCACCGATGAGATGCGCGATGTGATGCGCGAGATCATGACCGGCCAATGCACGGATGCGCAGATCGGTGCATTCATGATGGCCATGCGCATGAAGAGTGAAAGCATCGACGAAATCGTCGGCGCCGTGTCGGTCATGCGCGAGCTGGCGGACAAGGTCGAACTCAAGACCCTCGACGGCGTGGTTGATGTGGTCGGAACCGGCGGTGACGGTGCCAACATTTTCAACGTGTCGACTGCTTCGTCCTTCGTTGTTGCAGCGGCTGGTTGTACCGTGGCCAAACACGGTAACCGTGCGGTGTCGGGCAAAAGCGGCAGCGCCGATTTGCTGGAGGCGGCGGGCATCTACCTGAATCTGACGCCGGTTCAGGTGGCTCGTTGCATCGACAACGTCGGCATCGGTTTCATGTTCGCCCAGACTCACCACCGTGCGATGAAGTACGCCGCCGGTCCGCGCAAGGAGCTTGGCCTGCGTACCCTGTTCAACATGCTCGGCCCGCTTACGAATCCGGCCGGTGTGAAGCATCAGGTGGTGGGCGTGTTCAACCACGCGTTGTGCCGGCCATTGGCCGAAGTCCTGCAGCGATTGGGCAGCAAGCACGTGCTGGTAGTGCATTCGAAGGATGGCCTGGACGAATTCAGCCTGGCCGCGCCGACCTTTGTGGCGGAATTGAAGAACGACCAGATCACCGAGTATTGGGTCGAGCCAGAAGACCTGGGCATGAAGAGCCAGAGCCTGCACGGGCTGGCAGTTGAAAGCCCGGAGGCCTCGTTGGAGCTGATACGTGATGCCTTGGGCAAACGCAAAACCGAAAGCGGTCAGAAAGCCGCCGAGATGATTATGCTCAATGCCGGTGCCGCGCTGTACGCCGCCGACCATGCAACCAGTTTGAAAGAAGGCGTTGCCCTGGCGCACGATGCGCTGCACACAGGCCTCGCTCGGGAGAAACTGGAGGAGTTGGGTGCATTTACCGCGGTATTCAAAGTGGAGAATGAAGGATGAGTGTACCGACGGTTCTGGAAAACATTCTGGCGCGCAAGGTCCAGGAAGTCGCCGAGCGTAGCGCTCGTGTGAGCCTGGCCGAGCTGGAAAGTCTGGCCAAGGCGGCCGATGCACCCCGTGGTTTTGCCCAGGCGTTGTTGGCGCAAGCCAAGCTCAAGCAGCCGGCGGTGATTGCAGAAATCAAAAAAGCCTCGCCGAGCAAGGGCGTGATCCGCGAGAACTTCGTTCCTGCCGACATCGCCAAGAGCTATGAAAAAGGCGGCGCGACGTGTTTGTCAGTGTTGACCGATATCGATTATTTCCAGGGCGCCGATGCGTATCTGCAACAGGCTCGGGCGGCGTGCAAACTGCCAGTGATCCGCAAGGACTTCATGATCGATCCTTACCAGATCGTCGAAGCGCGGGCGCTGGGTGCCGATTGCGTGTTGTTGATCGTCTCCGCGCTGGATGACGTGAAAATGGCCGAACTGGCTGCCGTGGCAAAAAGTGTCGGCCTCGATGTGCTGGTGGAAGTTCACGACGGCGACGAGCTGGAGCGGGCCTTGAAAACCCTCGACACACCGCTGGTCGGCATCAACAACCGCAACCTGCACACCTTCGATGTCAGCCTGGAAACCACACTCGACCTTTTGCCGCGCATCCCTCGTGATCGTCTGGTGATTACCGAAAGTGGCATCCTCAACCGCGCCGATGTCGAGCTGATGGAAATCAGCGACGTTTATGCGTTCCTGGTTGGCGAGGCGTTCATGCGCGCCGAAAGCCCGGGGACCGAGTTGCAACGTCTGTTCTTCCCGGAGCGCGGTACTGCGGTGAGTGGTTCTACACTCGACTGATTACTTCCAGACCGAGTCGACCCCATCGCGAGCAAGCTCGCTCCCACAGGAGATCTACTGGCACCGCAGATCCAATGTGGGAGCGAGCCTGCTCGCGATGGCGGCATAAGTAACACCATAGACTTCCTGTCCAACGGAATACCTAATGACCTCAATCGTCTCTTTGACTGTCGAAGCCGGCCTGCAAGCCGAACAGGATCTGTTGGCGTCGGTCTGTGCCGACGACGCTGAATTTGGTCTGCTGTTCTGGCAACCCAATGACCGCGCCCTGGTCATGCCCCGGCGCTTGAATCGCCTACCCGGTTTCGATGCGGCCTGCGAAGTTTCAGCCGCTGCCGGTTGGCCGGTCCTATTGCGTGAAACCGGTGGCGAACCGGTGCCGCAATCGGCATCAACCATCAACATCGCACTGGTCTACGCGCCACCACGCAGCGAAGGTGATCAGAACCGGATCGAAACCGCCTATCGCCGACTCTGCGATCCGATCTGCCAGTTGCTGGATGAGCTCGGCGGAGTGTCGTCCCTCGGCGAAATCGATGGCGCATTCTGCGATGGCCGTTTCAACGTCAACCTTGATGGCCGCAAGATGGTCGGTACCGCTCAACGCTGGCGCCAAAGCAAGGGTGGCACGCGCCCGGTCGGGTTGGTGCACGGTGCATTGTTGCTGGATAACGAGCGCGAATCGATGGTAGCGGCGGTCAATCGCTTCAATGAAGCCTGCGGTCTGGAGCAGCGCGTTCGCGCCGAAAGCCACATCGCCCTGCATGAGAAGTTTGCCGCGCCCGATGCGCTCGGGCGGCTCGATGCGCTTTATCGCCAGTTGCTGGCAGACATGTTCAAGGCTTAGCGCGTACCGAAGACCACCATGGTCTTACCTTTGACGTCCACCAGGTTGCGTTCTTCCAGATCCTTAAGCACGCGACCGACCATTTCACGCGAGCAACCGACAATCCGGCCGATCTCCTGGCGGGTCACTTTGATTTGCATGCCGTCCGGGTGGGTCATCGCGTCCGGCTGCTTGCACAGTTCCATCAGGCAACGGGCGACGCGACCTGTCACGTCGAAGAACGCCAGGTCACCGACCTTGCGCGTGGTGTTGCGCAGACGTTGTGCGATTTGTCCGCTGAGGACGTAAAGAATGTCTGGATCTTGCTGGGACAGCTCACGGAATTTCGCGTAGCTGATTTCCGCGACCTCGCATTCGATCTTCGCGCGGACCCAGGCGCTGCGTGCCTGTTCCAGTCCGGCCTGTTCGAACAGGCCCAACTCCCCGAAAAAGTCCCCGGCGTTCAGGTAGGCGATGATCATTTCACGACCGTCGTCATCCTCGATCAGGATCGTGACCGAGCCTTTGATAATGAAGAACAGTGTTTCCGAGCGATCGCCCGCACAAATAATGTTGCTCTTGGCCGCATAGCGACGGCGCTGGCAATGCATCAACAGCTTGTCGAGGTTTTTGATTTTGGGTACTGGGGTAATAGCAACCATGGTTGTATCCCGAAAAGACTTCACGGTGTGTGTTGGTTTTCTTGTGAGTCGCCGACAACGGTCTATGCAAAGCTGGCCATGCGCCAGTGAGTTGGCGCCAGCTTAACAGACACTTCCTACAAGATTTGAGAATTTACCTACGGTGTTGGCACTTGCGTCCTAGGAAGGTGAGACGCTGTCAATCAAAGGCCCTGTGCTAAGCTGGCGACCCTTTTTTAGACAGTGGAGTCTTGGCGATGAAGGCACGCATCCAATGGGCTGGCGAAGCCATGTTCCTCGGTGAATCCGGCAGCGGTCACGTGGTGGTCATGGACGGTCCGCCCGATGCCGGCGGTCGCAACCTGGGTGTCCGGCCGATGGAAATGCTCCTGCTCGGTGTCGGCGGTTGCAGCAACTTCGACGTGGTCAGCATCCTCAAGAAGTCCCGTCAGGCCGTCGAAAGCTGCGAAGCCTTCCTCGAAGCCGAGCGTGCGACCGAGGACCCTAAAGTCTTCACCAAGATTCACATGCATTTCGTGGTCAAGGGGCGTGGGCTGAAAGAAGCCCAGGTCAAGCGCGCCATCGAGTTGTCGGCAGAGAAGTACTGCTCGGCCTCGATCATGTTGGGTGCGGCAGGCGTGGCGATTACCCACGATTACGAGATCATCGAACTCGGTTGAGTCAGGCACAAAAAAGGCGACTCCCTCACGGCAGTCGCCTTTTTTATGTCTGTCGCAAAACCTTTGTAGGAGCAAGGCTTGCCCGCGATAACGTCCTGGAGATCGCCATCGCGGGCAAGCCATGCTCCTACGAAAAGCCCCTGAGGTCAGATCCGATAAGTACTCTTGGTCATTACCTTGGCCATCAGACTCATCCCGAACTTCACCGGAGCCGGAAAACGGAACCCTCCGGCATCCAGCGCACTTTCCGCGTGATGTTCTTCATCAATACGCATCTGCTCAAGAATCGCCCGGGACTTTTCGTCTTCCGCCGGCAATTGCTCAAGGTGTTCATTCAAGTGCTTGCACACTTGATGTTCAGTGGCGGCAACGAACCCCAGGCTGACTTTGTCGCTGATCAACCCGGCCACCGCGCCAATCCCGAACGACATGCCATAAAACAGCGGATTGAGAATGCTGGTGTGACTGCCCAACTGGTGAATGCGTTGCTCGCACCACACCAAATGGTCGATCTCTTCTTCGGCAGCATGCTCCATGGCAGCACGCACATGCGGGAGCTTGGCAGTCAGGGCTTGCCCTTGATACAGCGCCTGAGCACAGACTTCGCCGGTATGGTTGATGCGCATCAGGCCGGCAACGTGCCGGGTGTCTTCATCGCTCAATTTCGCATCGGGCTGAACGATGGCCGGAGACGGACGGTAGGGCTGGCCACTGAAGGGCAACAGGGTGCGCATGGCGGCGTCGGCTTGCAGCAGAAGACGGTCAATCGGCGAGTAGTGACGTTGGGTAGTCATGCTGACCTCCGGGAAAAATCTCGGCGGCCAGTTTAACCCAATCGGCCGGGGAAAGTTTGCGCTGGGTCATGCGGGAGTGGCTGGCCACTCCCTTGCAACAGTCTGTAATCAGCCCGGCGGCCAGTGCATCTGGCGCTGACCCAGCACATGCATATGAATGTGATAGACGGTTTGCCCACCCAGTTCATTGCAATTCATGACCACACGGAAGCCTTTTTCGCAGCCCAGCTCCAGCGCAAGGCGTTGGGCCGTGAACAGGATGTGCCCGGCCAATGCCTTGTCGTCCTCGGTGAGGTCGTTAAGGGTGCGCACGGGTTTTTTCGGGACAACCAGAAAGTGCACCGGTGCCTGTGGGTTGATATCGTGGAAGGCCAGTACCTGGTCGTCCTCGTAAATGATCTTTGCCGGAATTTCCCGGTTGATGATCTTGGTGAACAGAGTATCCACAGCTGTTTTCTCCGTTGTTTTGGCTGGCCTGAGTGTACTCATGGGAGATGCACCCGCCCAGTGTTTTACCGTGAGACGTGTTCAGCGTGGGCAGTAAACCTTGTTGACCATGCCGGCGATTGTCCGGTTTAACCAGCGAGAGCCGAGTCGTGGCAGAAAGGCGCGCCAACGGTTGCGTCGGCCCGGAATAATGATTGCGCGATTTTTTTCCAGGGCTCGCACGGTATAAAGCGCCACTTCTTCGGGACTCATCAGCATTTTGCTGTCGGTCAGTTTGCCGGTGTCCAATTGCGCGGTACGGAAAAAACCGGTGCGCGTCGGGCCGGGGCAGAGCACCGAGACCTTGACTGCACATTTTTTCAGCTCGACGCGCAAACCTTCGGAAAAATGCAGCACATACGCCTTGCTGGCGTAATAGGTGCTCATCCACGGGCCGGGCAGAAACGCGGCGACCGAGGCAACATTGAGGATTTGCCCGCCACCCTGTAAGGCCATGCTGTTCCCGATGGCGTGGCAGAGGCGGGTGAGTGCCAGAATGTTCACTTCGATCAGGTCCTGCTCGGTCATCCAGTCTTGAGCGAGAAAGGGACCGCAAGTCCCCATGCCAGCGCAGTTCACCAGCAAATCAATTTGACGGTCGCCTTCCTCCAGTTCCAGCAGAAACCCCGACAACCGCAGCGGCTCGCCGAGGTCACAGGCACGGAAAAGCACTTCCACGCCAAAACGTTGAGTCAGTTCAATCGCAATACTTTCCAGCTGATCACGTTGTCGGGCCACCAGAATCAGGCTGCGGCCACGCCGGGCCAGCGCTTCGGCCATCGCCAGGCCGATGCCGCTGGAAGCGCCGGTGATCAGAGCGTAACGGGTCATGCAGTTCTCCATCGCAACAGCTCCGCGCCGCGACGCAGGTGTCACGGGCGGGGAGCGCTGTTTATTCTTTCGCAGAGTCTACAGGGGACTGGGCTTCTTCGGCTTCATCGTCTGCAGAATCCGGTGTGGTTTCGGTCGCTTCGGCCGGCTCGACTTCAACCTCGTCGGTCGTCACCGAGCTGCTGTCATAGCTGCTTTCAGTGGCGCTTTCATACTCTTGCTGAATCGCAGTAAAACCGCCGGACAGCGCCGCCACGAAGACGATGGCGATAAACACCACCCACAGCGAAGACAGCACTTTGACGGCGGTGCTGTTGGGCGGTGGCTGCGGGCCGTAGCGATTGGCGATGTTGGAGCCGGGAACGACCATGATCACGAACGGAAAGAGGCTGCCCACGAACGGGACGAAATTCAACAGCCAAAGCCACCCGGACCAGCCGATATCGTGCAAACGCTGCACGCTGATCTGAATACTGACGACCACGACTGCGATGAACAGGATCAGCGCCACCAGGCCACCGCCAATCAGGCCGGCACTCGAGTCTGCGCTGATCAGCGCAACGGCGAAAACGGCGAGTGCCGATCCGACACCCAGCATCACAAGGGTCAGGACCATCGTCCAGGCCAGATAACGCAAGCGGCCGATGCGCCCTTCAAAGCTGAACGGCTTGAGTGTGGCGAACGCGGGCAGGCTTTCACCGACGCTAGCCTGAGGCGGAGCGTAAGGGGACACCGGGTCGACGAAAACAGGTTGGGCCTTGGCGGGAACGTGTTCGTGAGCGTCGGTCAGGTTCAGCTCAATGGACGATTCACTTTCGATCCGCGCATTGATGCCGGTTTTCGTCAGTGCCTGAAGGTAGGTTTGCGCCTCGACTTGCGACAAACCTTGTTTGAGCGCGACGGTCTTGCCCGTGAACAGCCGCTCGATCGCTGCGACTTCGCTTTTGTACAGCTCGGCGAGATTCTGTTTGGCGGTCGTAAGGTCAAAACCTGGCAGCAGAGCGCCGTCGAATACGATCTTGAAACGGTTTTCGCTCATTACGAGGCATCCTTGTCGCGAGTGTTTAAGTTAGGAAGTGTTGCAGGCATGGATGGAGTGTAGGGCCAGCCGGGCGGGGCTGGCCGAAACTTTCACCTCAGCGCGGCCAGCGTTTTGGCAGCTGTGCCGCCAATTCCAGTGCCTTGCGATATTCCGCGTCCAGCCGTGCGACCAATTGATCGACACTCGGCAAATCATCGATTTCCCCGACGCCCTGGCCCGCTGACCACACGGTTTTCCAGGCCTTGGCTTCATCGCTGATCGGTTTGAGTTTGGAGCCGAAGTTGACCTCACCCTTGTTTTGTAGGGCTGCCATGTCGAAACCTGCAGCTTCCAGGCTTTGACGCATGAAACTCGCCGGTACGCCCGACACCGCTGGAGTATGGACGATGTCCGCCGCCCTGGAAGTCAGCAGCATTTCCTTGTAGGCGTCAGGCGCATGACTTTCAGTGGTGCCGATAAATCGCGTGCCGAAGTAGGCCAAATCCGCACCGAGCAATTGCGCGGCAAGAATCTCGTGGCCGTGGTTCAGGCAGCCGGCCAGCAGCAGGGTTTTGTCGAGGAACTGACGAATTTCCGCGATCAGAGAGAACGGGCTCCAGGTGCCAGCGTGGCCTCCAGCGCCCGCGGCCACGGCTATCAAACCGTCCACTCCAGCCTCGGCGGCTTTTTCCGCATGGCGGCGAGTGGTCACGTCGTGGAACACCAAACCGCCGTAGCTATGCACGGCGTCGACCACTTCTTTCACGGCGCCCAGGCTGGTAATCACAATCGGCACTTTGTGCTCGATACAGATCTGCAGATCCGCTTGCAGGCGCGGGTTGCTGTTGTGGACGATCAGATTGACCGCATAAGGTGCCGGGTTCTCCAGTGTCGCCAAACCTGCTTCGATCTCTTCCAGCCAGGCCTTGAAACCGCTGCTCTCGCGCTGGTTCAGCGCGGGGAAACTGCCGACCACGCCATTACGGCAGCAGGCGAGCACCAATTGCGGATTGGAAATCAGGAACATCGGCGCAGCCACCACGGGCAGACGCAAACGTTGTTCGAGCAGAGCGGGCAGCGACATTGGAGGTACCCCGGTGAGTTGTGCTTATTGACGTTAGAACGGCCGAACCACGACCAGAATTACGATAGCCAGCAATATCAGAACCGGGACTTCATTGAACCAGCGATAAAAGACATGGCTGCGGGTGTTTTCGCCACGGGCAAAACGCTTCACCTGCGCGCCGCACATGTGGTGATAGCCGATCAGGATCACAACCAGCGTCAGTTTGGCGTGAAACCACCCGCCCTGACTGAAGATGCTCGGGTTGAGGCCGATCAGCGCGATACCGAAAATCAGGGTGGCGATCATCGCCGGGCCCATGATGCCGCGGTAGAGTTTGCGCTCCATGATGCTGAAGCGTTCCTTGCTGACGGTGTCTTCACTTTGCGCGTGATAAACGAACAGGCGCGGCAGGTAGAACAGGCCGGCAAACCAGCAGACCATGCTGACGATGTGAAGCGCTTTGAGCCACAGATAAAGCATTTTGAGTTATTCCCAGGTTCACGGTAGCGAAGATAGTAGAGGGTAGAGCGTCCGCACGTCACCTTGACGGTTGTCGCAGGACGATACGCACCCTATTATCGACGGCTTTCCAGTGGGTTCGTTGAGGGCAGGTTTATGGTCAAGGTCGGTATCGTCGGCGGCACGGGTTACACCGGTGTCGAACTGCTGCGTCTGTTGGCACAGCATCCGCAAGCTGAAGTGGTAGTGATCACTTCCCGATCCGAGGCTGGCCTGGCCGTGGCCGACATGTACCCGAACCTGCGCGGCCATTACGACGGCTTGGCGTTCAGCGTTCCGGACATCAAGACGCTGGGCGCCTGTGATGTGGTGTTCTTCGCCACGCCTCACGGTGTTGCCCATGCGTTGGCCGGCGAACTGCTGGCGGCCGGGACAAAGGTCATCGACCTGTCGGCGGACTTCCGTCTGCAAGACGCCGCAGAGTGGGCCAAGTGGTACGGCCAGCCGCACGGTGCGCCGGAACTGCTGGAAGAAGCGGTCTATGGCTTGCCGGAAGTCAATCGTGAGCAGATCAAGGATGCTCGCTTGATCGCCGTTCCGGGTTGCTACCCGACCGCTACGCAATTGGGTTTCCTGCCGCTGCTCGAAGCGGGCCTGGCGGATACCACTCGCTTGATCGCTGACTGCAAATCCGGTGTCAGCGGTGCCGGGCGTGGTGCCTCCGTGGGATCGCTGTACTCCGAGACGTCGGAAAGCATGAAAGCTTACTCGGTCAAAGGTCATCGTCACTTGCCGGAAATCCGCCAGGGGCTGCGTCGCGCAGCGGGCAAGGATGTCGGTCTGACGTTCGTTCCGCACCTGACGCCAATGATTCGTGGCATTCACTCGACGCTTTACGCGACCGTCGTGGATCGCTCGGTCGATCTGCAAGCGTTGTTTGAAAAGCGTTATGCCAACGAACCGTTCGTCGACGTGATGCCTGCCGGCAGCCATCCAGAAACCCGCAGTGTGCGCGGTGCCAACGTGTGCCGTATTGCCGTGCATCGTCCGCAGGATGGCGATCTGGTGGTGGTGCTGTCGGTGATCGACAACCTGGTCAAAGGCGCGTCGGGTCAGGCGGTGCAGAACATGAACATCCTGTTTGGTCTGGATGAGCGTCTGGGCTTGTCCCACGCGGGCATGCTGCCGTAAGGCTCTAACCCGCACAGCAAAAAGGCTCATTCATTGGGCCTTTTTGCATTCTGGTCTGACGATTTGCTTGATTGATATACCGTAACAATAGTTGACCGATTTTCTAGGACAAGCGGATAATGCGCGTCATCACGCATTATGGCGGCGTAACGCCGGGAGATAGTCAGCATGAGCGTCGAATCCTTCACCCCCACGGCTTTGCAATTCACCCACGGTGCCGCGCACAAGGTGAAGAGCCTGGTCGATGAAGAGGGGAATGATCGCTTGAAGCTGCGCGTATTTGTTACGGGCGGCGGTTGTTCAGGTTTTCAGTACGGCTTTACCTTCGATGAAGAAGTGGCCGATGACGACACCATCGTCGAGCGTGAAGGCGTGAGCCTGGTCGTGGACCCGATGAGCTTCCAGTACCTGGCAGGTGCCGAGGTGGATTATCAGGAAGGTCTGGAAGGTTCGCGCTTCGTGATCAAGAACCCGAACGCCAGCACTACTTGTGGCTGCGGCTCTTCGTTCTCGATCTGATCGCACTTCAGCGCAATTCAAAACGCCGCAGAACCTCATGGGTTGTGCGGCGTTTTGCTGTCTGTCGCTCAGGCGGGGTAGATAGCGCCGAGTACGCGCAGGCCGCGAGCGCCGGTGACGCTGGGGCGATTGGCGGCGATGCCTTCGAGACAGCAATGGGCCAGCCAGGCGAATGCCATGGCTTCAACCCAGTCGGGGTCTACACCATGAGTGGCGGTGCTGCTGACTTGCGCATTCGGCAGTAAGTCGGCCAAGCGCTTCATCAGCGTGGCGTTGTGCGCGCCGCCACCGCAGACCAGCAATTCTTGAGTATCCGATTGGGCGTGTTGCAGTGACTCGATGATGGTCATTGCGGTGAGCTCAAGCAGGGTAGCTTGCACGTCTTCGGCAGTGAAAGTCGGTAGTGTCGTGAGGTGCTGCGTCAGCCATGGCAGGTTAAACACTTCGCGGCCGGTGCTTTTGGGGCCTTTGGTCACGAAGAAGGGATCACTGAGCAGTTCATTCAGCAGTGCCGGTTCGACGTTACCGCTGGCAGCCCATTGGCCGTCGCGATCAAAATTGTCGCCGCGCTGCTGCTGGATCCAGGCATCCAGCAGCACATTGCCCGGGCCGCAGTCGAAACCCGCAACGGGTTTGCCGGGTTCGATCAGGCTGAGATTACTGAATCCACCAACGTTCAATACCGCGCGATTACCGGCGCGTTCATCAAACAAGGCTTCGTGGAACGCTGGAACCAGTGGCGCACCTTGTCCGCCAGCAGCAACATCGCGACTGCGGAAATCACTGACCACGGTGATGCCGGTCAACTCGGTCAGCAGGGCGGGGTTACCGATCTGCACCGTGAAGCCGCGCGCCGGCTCGTGGCGAATGGTCTGGCCGTGGCTGCCTATCGCGCGAACGTCTTCTGGCTTGAGGTTTTGTTGATCAAGCAGGGTATGAATGCCTTGGGCGGCCAGTTTCACCCAGTTTTGTTGGGCGATGGCGGAGCGGGCAATCTCATCCGGGCCGCTGGCGCACAAGCCAAGCAGCTCGGTGCGCAGGGATTCAGGCATGGGAATGTAGTGCGTGGCGATCAGCTTGATCGCCGGGGAGAGTTCAACCAGTGCGATGTCCAGGCCATCGAGACTGGTTCCGGACATCACACCTATATAGAGCGTCATGGCTTAGCGCTTGCTCGAAGCCAGCATGGTGGATTTCTCTTGATCCATGCGCGCCATCAACGGTTGGCTCTGCGCAAGGAAACGTGCGCGCTCGGCTTTGGAGATTGGATCAGCCATCGCCACCTTCTGGCCTAGTGGGTCGACGTGCACGCCATTGACCTGGAACTCGTAATGCAAATGCGGCCCGGTGGAAAGTCCGGTGGTGCCGATGTAGCCGATCACCTGGCCCTGTTTAACCGTGCCGCCAGTCTTTACGCCTTTGGCGAAGCCTTGCATGTGACCATACAGCGTGGTGTAGGTGGCGCCGTGCTGGATGATTACGGTATTGCCGTAGCCACCGCGGCGACCGGCCAACATTACTTTACCGTCACCGGCAGCCTTGATCGGTGTGCCGCGCGGTGCTGCATAGTCGACGCCTTTGTGGGCGCGGATCTTGTTCAGGATCGGGTGTTTGCGCCCCATGGAGAATTTCGAACTGATGCGGGCAAAGTCTACCGGGGTGCGGATGAACGCTTTGCGCATGCTGTTGCCATCAGCGGTGTAGTAACTGGCGTTGCCCTGTTTGTTGGTGTAACGCACGGCGGTATAGGTCTTGCCGCGGTTGGTGAACCGCGCTGAGAGTATCGGGCCATTGCCGACAGCCTTGCCGTTGACGACTTTCTGCTCATAGATCACATCGAATTCGTCACCCTGGCGAATATCCTGGGCGAAGTCGACGTCGTAACCAAACACGCTGGCCATGTCCATGGTCAGGCTGTGGGAGAGCCCGGCGCGAGCAGCGGATTGCGACAACGAACTGTTGATCACGCCATGAACGTAGGCGGAGCGCACGGAAGGCTTGGAGGTGATGCGGTTGAACACATAACCCTTGTCATTCTTTGTCAGGGTAATGCTTTCGAGGTCGCTGAGCTTGCTGTGCAGGTTGGTCAGCTGGCCTTCTGGGTTTAGTTCGAATTCGAGCTTCTGGCCATGTTTAAGCTGGCTGAACTGCTTGGCTTGCTTGTCGCTGGCCAGGATTTCATGCACCGACGTGGCCGGGAGGCCGACTTTTTCAAACAGAGTGGACAGCGTATCGCCTTTGGTGACGATCACTTCCCTGTGGCTTGGAGACTTCTTTTCTTCAACCGCAGGCGTGGCTTGAGCGGTTTCCTGCGGTTCTTCGGTGCTGTTTTCGATCTGCGCGAAAGGGGTGACTACAGGCTCATTTGTGGCTTGAGCGGCGTCAGCAGCGTCTTGGTCTTGTGACAGTTGTTCAGCAGGGCTTTCCAGTTCAAGACTCAGGGTGGTCCTTTTGGCTTCAACATCGCTGGAAGGGAATACCAGAAGCGCCAGGCTCAGCAGGGCGGCGATGCCACTTGCTGCGAGCAAGTGAGTCTTCGGGTAAAGCGGCGGCGCTTTAGACGATTCTTTGGTCATAAGTGATTTTTTGACTTTGAAAAAGATGAATTGGAAAAGATGAATGACATGATGAAGATGAAATAACTGTATAAAATATAACCAAATCATCTCTGAAGCAAGTCCGCGGACACTCTGCCGACGGATTGGCGTCATTGCGCCGGCCAAACTTTGTATTTGACGCGTGATCTTGTATGGTTGGTCCCCTTTGAATTCGAGCCTTGCGGGTCTGTTATGAAGTCGGTTGAAGAGCAGCTAGCGCTGATTAAACGTGGTGCGGAAGAACTGTTGGTCGAGTCCGAGCTGATCGAGAAGCTCAAACGTGGCCAGCCGCTACGTATTAAGGCTGGCTTCGATCCGACTGCGCCGGATTTGCACCTGGGTCACACCGTGCTTATTAATAAGCTGCGTCAGTTCCAGGATCTGGGGCATCAGGTGATCTTCCTGATAGGTGACTTCACCGGGATGATCGGTGATCCGAGCGGTAAGAGCGCGACACGTCCGCCGCTTACCCGTGAGCAGGTTCTCGAGAATGCCGAGACCTACAAGACTCAAGTCTTCAAGATTCTTGATCCGGCAAAAACCGAAGTTGCATTCAACTCCACCTGGATGGATCAGATGGCGCCGGCAGACTTCATTCGCCTGACTTCGCAGTACACGGTTGCTCGCATGCTCGAGCGCGACGACTTCGACAAGCGCTACACGACCAATCAGCCAATCGCTATCCACGAGTTCCTCTATCCGCTGGTTCAGGGGTACGACTCGGTGGCGTTGCGTGCGGATATCGAGTTGGGCGGGACCGACCAGAAGTTCAACCTGCTGATGGGGCGCGAGCTGCAACGCGGGTATGGTCAAGAGCCGCAGTGCATTCTGACGATGCCGTTGCTCGAAGGTCTGGATGGCGTGAAGAAGATGTCCAAGTCCTTGGGCAACTACGTCGGTATCCAGGAAGCACCGGGTGTCATGTACAGCAAGCTGGTTTCCATTCCGGATGCGCTGATGTGGCGCTACTTCGAGCTGCTCAGCTTCCGCTCCATGGATGAGATCAATGCATTCCAATCGGATGTCGAGGCTGGTGCGAATCCGCGTGACATCAAGATCAAACTGGCAGAAGAGATCGTTGCGCGTTTCCATGGTGAGGAGGCTGCGGCCAATGCTCACCGCGGAGCGGGCAATCGTATGAAAGAAGGCGAGCTGCCAGATGATTTGCCGGAAATCGAATTGACTGCTGCCGAAGATATGCCGATTGCGGCTGTTCTTAATAAAGCAGGGCTGGTGAAGAATTCGGCGGTGGCGCGTGATCTGTTGAGCTCTGGCGGTGTGCGTATAGATGGTGAGGTGGTCGATCGCACCTTTATATACGTATTGGGCGCAACGCACGTTTGCCAGGCTGGCAAGAAGTCATTTGCGCGAATTACGCTGAAATCCGAGTAAAGCCGCAATCAGTGCTTGACGGCAGATTCTGGATGTCTATAATTCGCCCCACTTCCGGCGCAGTCGAAACGGAAAACTCCTTGGTAAACAAAGAGTTACGCGGTTTTCGGCAGCAAGCGGCTTCAGTTCATCGAAGCCCGAAAGGAGTTGAAAAAGAGGTGTTGACAGCAGCGTGTAACGCTGTAGAATTCGCCTCCCGCTGACGAGAGATCGAAGGCGCAAGTGGTTGAAGTTACAAAGGAAACTTTGAAAACTTCTGAAAATAACCGCTTGACAGCAACAGAGGCTGCTGTAGAATGCGCGCCTCGGTTGAGACGAAAGATCTTAACCAACCGCTCTTTAA
>NZ_JAHBDK010000023.1 GCF_019956415.1 Pseudomonas sp. GL-B-19 | reverse complement strand
CACCCTCCCCCAAAAACCCCGACCCTACGTAACCCTCCAACTATCGGACGCCAACATCATTTCGCTACTAAACTCGGGACAAGCGGGTTCGGGTGCAGGATTATAGCCAACACGTATCGCCCAACCGACGGCCAGGTACTCAACAATAGCCAGCCCACTTTAGAGGGCATTACCCATGGATAGCAGAACTCTACGCAACCTCATGCGCATAGTGCAGACCGGCTCTTTGTCGGCGGCGGCAGAGCATTCCTGTTTAACGGTGCAGGCATTGGCTGCGCAGTTGAACAAGGTCGAAGAGCAGTTTGGTTTTCGGTTGTTTCGTCGCTCCAACAAGGGATTGACCCTGACCGCGCAGGGCTCGGAACTCACGCCTTACATGGACAAGGTGTTGCTGGCCACGCGGCAACTCGAAGAAAAAGTGGCTGCGCTGAAGGTGCCTGGGCAGCGCACGCTCAAGGTGGCGCTGAACACCACGCTTTCGTCTGACTTCAATCGGCGAATGATCGGACGCCTGATTGAGGTATTTCCCGACTATCAGTTGGAATTCAGCTACGCCGAGTCGATGGAAAACCTCAGCAAACTGAAGAATGAAGATTTCGACCTGGCCGTGTTGATCGGCCCGCAGCAGCCGGGGTTGCCGAGCATTATCCTGCCCGAAGTTCAGGTGCAGGTGGTCGGTGCTCATTGCGGCCAGGAAAACGATCCGTTGGTGCTGCTCGGCAACAAGTTTCAGGTGCGTCCGGCCGGCGATTGTCCGTATTCCCACAGTTTTTTGCGTTTTCTCGACGCCGGCCTTGGCAATTACGAATCGAGCAAACGGATGGTCTATTCCTGCAGTGAGACGCTGACGCTGTCGCTGATCACGCAAATGGATGGCCTCGGCATGGTGTCCCGTGACGCGGCCCAACGTAACGGCTTGACCATTTTCCCTGGCTTCGAGGATGCCCTCGAAGTGCGGTTGGCGGTCAATAACCCTGAGTTGTCGGGCCAGGCGTTGCAAGACGTGGTCGACCTTCCGCTACATGAACGAGCCGAGCGCAATGTACGCAGCCGTTCCCACCGCAACGGAGAGAAAGAGGTTTTTGCTGAAGTACGCACATAACAACGTCGGAATCGCGGCATAAAATTCCGGGCGATCGAGCTGCACGTGTTGATCCTTGATCAACAACGGCGTGAGGCTGATGGCAGCGACGATCGCCACCGGCAAGTATTCCAGCGCCCGGGCGACGAAGGGCGGCCAATGGTCGGTGTTCACTTGCAGCGGCAATGCTCGTGGCAAAAATGTAACGGCCATCATCAATACAACGACCAGAATCAGGAACGTTTGGTCAGGCATACACCCACCCCGCAGCCCACAAAGGTGGCGATAAACACGTTGAACGGCGAGCTGCCGGCCAGGCTCAGCGCGCCCATGCAAGCGACGGCGGCCAGTGCGGCGATGAGTTTGTTACGGGTATTGCACAGTGAAACCAGCACATAGAGCATCATCGCCGTCAACGCGTAGTCGAGCTGATACTTGATCAAGTGCGCCGCGTACTGCGCGCAAATCGCCCCGAGCAAACCGCCGAGCACCCATGAGGTGTGGCAATACAGATTGAAGCCGATCAGGTAACGCACATTGACCGGCGCCCCCTTGCCCAGTTTGACGCTGTGGAAAGCGAACGATTCATCGGTCAACCCGCCCGCATAACACCAACGCTCAAGTCGACTGAGCCCCATCGCCTGCAACGCCTTGGCCATGTAGACCGACATCAACATGTGCCGCGCGTTGATCAGAAACGTGGTGAGGACAATGGTGGTCAGCGACGCGCCACTGGAAATCAGCGCCAGGGCGGCAAACTGCGAAGCGCCAGCGTAAACGAACAGGCACATGGCGACCGGCAACCACACAGGCATCCCGGCATTGACCGCCATCAGGCCGAACACAAACGACACCGTGAAATAACCCGCCACTACCGGGCTGGCTTCGGCAAAGGTGCGCGAACGCCGGGGCCCGACCATCAGCGGCTGGCTGCTGGACGTCTCATTCATAGATCTCTCTCAAATGTTCTTTCGCCGCGCGGTTCGCAAAAACCCTGGGCACTCCAAAAACGTTTACCGGCGAGGTTTGCATCGTCGACAAACAGGAACATCCGCAGCACGCCCACGCGTTTCATGTCCGCCGATGCCGCTTCAACCAGCCGTTGACCAACGCCCTGGCTGCGGTACATCGGGCTGACCGCCAAGTGGTTGATAGTGCCGCGACTGCCAAGCATGCCACCCAGCACCGCGCCAACGATTTCGCCACTGAGGTCCAGCGCGATAAACGAGGTGGTGGTTTTTTGCACCAACACCCCGCGCAGGCATCTGGCGTCCTGCCATTCGCAGAAAGACACCTCTTCGAATTGCCGAAAGAAGCGCTCCAGACGCTGCGCATCTTTGGCCGTCGTGCGCCGCAACATCACCGGTGCAGGGCACTCGGCGAGGCTCATCATGGGGTCGAGCTGTTCAGCGAACAATGTCAAAAGCGGTCCCGGGCCGCGAGAAGGAAATCGCCAGAATTTGTCGATAAGCCATGTTGTGGGAATGGGTATTGCGCGCCGGCGTGACGTAGTGGCGCATGTCTCGATCAAGGAAGTAAGTGGTATCGAGAATCTCCTCGTACGTTGTCGACGCCAAATGCTCTTGTTCATGGGCGCTGTACAAGCGGCTCTCCGCCCCCTCCACGTTATTACGCCCCCAAAAATGCACACCGCTGAACGGGTAGCCGTCGCAGTGAATACCTTCCGGGGTAATCTCCAGTTGTTTGCCTGGCTTGATCTCGATACGGATCTGGTGAATCTGACATTGCCAGATTTCGTTGTGCAGTTCCGGTGGCAGAACGTTTTTGTACACCTCGAAATCCGTGTCAATCAGGCTGCGCATCACCGGTGAATGGATGATTTCATCGGAGAAGTCCTGGAAGTGCCGCACCATTCCGCCCACATAGCTGTTGTTCGCCTTGGACTGAACGTAAGCGCGGTGTTCCAGCTGTGTCAGTTCACGCGTCACCGGGTTGTACTCGAAATCGCTGTAGCGACGGTACCGATTGCCCGCCTCGGCCTGACCGTAGTAACTGTCAGGCTCCATGTTTTCCCAACTTCTGGTCAATCTGACGAAGTCGGAGAAGTGACCGAATAAATTGAAGTCGCTACTTTTGACGTTGACGTATTTATCGCGCCGTAGCGATTCGCCCACTTCTTTGTTCAAAACGAGCATTTTTTAAATCTCCGTGCATTTAGCAACCTAATCTAGAGAGCACAGGATTTGCGTCCATGAGAAAGAATTTCAGGCATCTCAAGCACGGTTTGAAACGGCGTTTGAAGTGGCTTGAATTCCACTTTTTACGACTGAGAACAGCCGTTTTTAGTGCTTTTTTACTGTAATGAGGCAAAAAACCCACCGAACCAGTCCGGGGGTTTTTCGATTTTTTGTCGCTCATAAAACCATCGCCCATAAAAAAGCGCCGCCATCCCGGCAGCGCTTTATCAATCCTTTGTTTTTTCTTCTTATCCTTCCATCACATCCCACAACGCTTCCAGTTCCGCCTCACTGAATAAACCAGCGGGGTAGCGCTCGATCATCGTCCGACGCGGATCAGGTTCACTGATCTGACGCATTCCATTGGACTTCAACCAGTGCGCAAGATCCTGGAGCGATTCGCCATTTATTGCCAGGGGATGCAACGCCCGCTCGCTCACTACGTTTACTTCGGCGTTCATTTCAGCGCTCTCTCCTGGTTCGTGAGCGGCTAACTTATCCAAGGTTTATGACAGAACATCGCAGTTCTCCCCCCCTCCCTGTTTCGCGCGGTGATAGATACAAGAGCTGTGCCAATGTTTCGGTACTGTCGACAAGCGGATACAAAAAAGCCCGCAGTCCTTTAGGGCTGCGGGCTTTTCATATAGAAGGGAGGATTAACATCTGCTCAACAGTTTTTGCAATTGACTCAAGATGTTACAACCTCACTCACTCCTTGTGCGGCGCAGGTTGCTGTTGGGTAAGGCAGTGGATGTTACCGCCTCCCAGTAACAGTTCCCGGCCTGGCACCATCACCACTTCATGTTGCGGGAACAGCGTCTGCAAAATTTCTTTTGCCGGGCCGTCCAGCGGGTCATCGAAGCTCGGCGCAATAATCCCGCCGTTGACGATCAGGAAGTTCACGTAAGAACCGGCAAGACGAACAGTCGGATTGCGCTCCTGAGTGCCGTCCACCGGGTCGACACCGGCGCACTCTTCTTGCGTCGCATACAGCGGCCCCGGAATCGGCATCTTGTGCACCGTGAACGGGCGACCCTTGGCGTCGGTGCTGTTTTGCAGCACGTTCATTGCCGCCTGGCAGCGCGGGTAGTTCGGGTTTTGCGGGTCATCGGTCCAGGCCAGCAATACTTCACCCGGGCGCACGTAGCAGCAGAAGTTATCCACATGGCCGTCGGTTTCGTCGTTGAACAAACCGTCCGGCAGCCAAATGATTTTATCCACAGCCAGATTCGCGCTGAGCACCGCTTCGATCTCTGCACGATTGAGGTGCGGATTGCGATTGCGGTTGAGCAGGCATTCTTCGGTCGTGATCAGGGTGCCTTCGCCATCGACGTGAATCGAACCGCCTTCGAGCACGAAGCCCTCGGTACGATAACGCTGGCTGCGCTCGATCTCGAGGATTTTGCCGCCGACTTGCGAATCTCGGTTCCACGGCGAATACAGGCCGCCGTCGAAACCGCCCCAGGAGTTGAAGTCCCAGTTCACACCCCGGACTTCACTACGGTTATTGATGACAAAGGTCGGGCCTGTGTCGCGAACCCACGCGTCATCGCTGGACATTTCCACCACACGAATGTTCGGCACGTCGAGACGGGCGCGAGCGTTTTCGTACTGGCCAGCGGAAACAGCGACGGTCACCGGCTCGAAACGCGCGATGGCTTTTGCCACCGCCACGTGTGCGGCTTGCGCCGGTTTGCCACCCAGGCGCCAGTTGTCCGGGCGCTCGGGCCAAATCATCCAGGTCTGGGTATGTGGCGCCCATTCGGCCGGCATATAGAAGCCGTCGGCGCGAGGCGTGGTGTGCAAAGTGGTCATGACAATCAGGACTCCAGGGAACCGTCGAGAGTTTTCAGTGCGCCGTACAGGTTCGGGCGACGATCACGGAACGAACCCCACGCGCTGCGAATATGTTCCAGCTCGTCGAGGTCGAAAGTGTGCACCAGAATACCTTCTTCGGTTTTGTTGAGCTCCTGAACTTTTTCGCCGAACTGATTGGCGATGAACGACGAGCCATAGAAGGTAATGTCGTAGCCGTCCTGCTCTTCGTTGCCGATGCGGTTGCTGGCGATCAGCGGCATCAGGTTGGCGCCGGCATGCCCCTGTTGTACGCGCTGCCAGTGATCACGGGAGGAAATGGTCTTGTCGTGCGGCTCGCTGCCGATGGCGGTCGGGTAGAACAGGATTTCCGCGCCTTGCAACGCCATGCTGCGCGCGCACTCCGGAAACCACTGATCCCAGCAGATGCCCACGCCGATTTTCGCGTAGCGGGTGTTCCACACTTTGAAGCCGGTATCGCCCGGGTTGAAGTAATACTTCTCGTGGTAGCCAGGGCCGTCCGGGATGTGGCTTTTACGATAAATCCCGAGGTTGGAGCCGTCGGCATCGATGATCGCGATGCTGTTGAAGCGCGCGCGTCCGGCCAATTCGTAGAAGCTGATCGGCAGCACCACTTGCAGCTCTTTGGCGACTTTCTGGAAGTGCTTGATGGCGACGTTGTCTTCAACGGTCGTGGCCAGTTGCAGGTAATCCGGGTTCGGCTTCTGGCAGAAGTACGGGGCTTCGAACAGTTCCTGAATCAGGATGATCTGCGCGCCTTTGGCTGCAGCCTCACGGACCAGCTTCTCAGCGGTTTCAATATTGGCTTCAAGGTCCCAGGAACAGGCCATCTGGGTAGCGGCGACGGTAACGATACGGCTCATGAATCGGCTCCTGAGCAAAGGCTTGGGGTCGAGTGTGGCATCGACCCATGACAGAAATGAGAAGCACAGGCTGTGGATCGACCACAGCGAGGCTGCGGTGACTTTATAGCCGATAAATATCGGCTTTAGAAGCCACCAGAAAACCATCCGTCATGTTTTTTTACTAAAAAGCCGATATCTATCTGATTAGCGCGATCCCCTGTAGGAGTGAGCCTGCTCGCGATAGCGGTCGAACATTCAACATGGATGTTGACTGATCCTGCCCAATCGCGAGCAGGCTCACTCCTACAGGGTTATGTGTTCACAGGCCTTCCGTGAGCACCTTGGAGAGCATGTCCACGAAGAAGTCCACGCTCTGCCGCGAGGTCACCATCGGTGGTTTGATTTTGAGAACGTTGAGGAAGTCGCCGGTCGGCTGCATGAAAATCCCCAGCTCTCGCAGGCGATCACACAGCGCGGTGGTTTCTTCGGTCGCCGGTTCCAGGGTGTCGCGGTTGCGGATCAATTCGACACCCAGATAGAAGCCAGAGCCGTGCACCGCGCCCACCAGCGGATGAATATCGATCAGCGCTTCCAGTCGCTCCTTGAAATACCCGCCCACCACCTGAGCGTTTTCCCAGAGCTTTTCCTCTTCCATTACGTCCAGCACCGCCATGCCGATCTGGCAGCTGACCGGACTGCCGCCCGCCGACGAGAAGAAATAACCTTCGGCCTCCAGCGCTTCGGCGATTTCCCGCCGCGTGATCACCGCGCCCAACGGCTGGCCGTTGCCCATGCCTTTGGCCATGGTGATGATGTCCGGCACCACGCCCTGCTCTTCAAAGCCCCAGAAGAAATGCCCCATGCGCCCGTAACCAACCTGCACTTCGTCGGCGATGCACACGCCACCCTGCGCGCGAACCATCGCGTAGACCTGCTGCAAATAGCCCGGTGGCAACGAGATCCCACCGGCATTGCCGTACACCGGCTCGCAAATGAAACCCGCCAACTGACGCTTTTGCCCGGCAATTTTCGCCAGGTTGTGCTCGACGCTGCGCACGTAGTCCGGTGCACTGTCCGGGCCACGGAATTCGCCGCGATACGTGTTCGGCGCAATGACCGGATGCACCCAGTCAGGACGGCTGCTCAAGGCCTTGGGATTGTCGGCAATCGATGTCGACACCGCATCGGCGCCGACGGTCCAGCCGTGATAGGCCTCAAGCACACTGAGCATGTCGCGCCCGCCGCTGTAAGCCCATGCCAGGCGAATCGCCAGATCGTTGGCCTCGCTGCCGCTGTTGACCAGGAATACGCGGTCCATGGAGTCCGGCGCCAACTTCAGCAAGCGTTCGGAAAACTCGGCAACCGCCGCATAGTTGAAGCGCGAGTTGGTGTTGAGCAGCGACCACTGACGACTGGCGACCGCCGCCATGCGCGGATGTCCGTGGCCGAGTACCGCGACGTTATTGAGCATGTCGAGGTAGCAGCGGCCCTGCATGTCGATCAGGTGGTTGCGCCAGCCGCGTTCGATGCGCGGCGGGTCGACGTAATAGTGCTTCTGGGTTCGCGCGAAACTGGCGCTACGGCGCGCCAGCAGCGTCTGCGAATCGAGTTCCTCTTCAGCGTCACAGGCCAGTCCCAGCAATGCCGCCGGCGATGGGCACAAGGCTTGCCACGCCAAGGTGCGCGAAGGTGTGCAAAACAGCGGAGCATTGAAAGCCGTGCCTCGGCTCAACTGCACAATCAGAGGCCCGCTGACCGAGCCCAGCACCTGGCCTTTGACCAGGGCCGCGCCGGTGTGCAGCGACGGGGTCACGCCCCAAAGCCGTACACTGAGTTGCGGCCCGTCGAGTTGCAGCACACCCGCCGCCGGCTGATGAACCACACCGGCAAAGGGCGATTCAACCGCCGTGCCGTGGGGCACTCGCAACTCGACATGCAACGGGCATGTGTCCGGTTCGGCCGCACTGTCTGGACGAGTCCGCGACAACCGATATTGCCCATATCGACTGGCTGCCAGGCCGTGGGTCGCCGCGGCTTCGGTCAGAAGTCGCTGATCGATTCCTTCTTGCTCCCAGTTACCCGCCTCGAAATGCGGGCTGAGTACGCCCAGATCGATCAGCGCAAACTCGCGCCCCACCAGACTTGGCAGCAACGGAGCGAATCCTTCACTGCCGATGCTCGGCAGGCTCTGGCCAACGCACGCCAGGATCGCCGCTTCCATCAATTCCAGCGGCACCGACGTGGCCACGCGGAAAATTTCCCACTCATGGTTCAGGTTGTCGCGACTGTACTGGTTGCCCGGATCAATACTGACCTGCTGCTCGCCACTGAGCACCAACACCGCCGCACGCGCGACGATCAGCGGCCAGAGCGCCAGCAGTTCTGCATGCTGCAAAGGATTGACCGCGTGATAGGCCTCAATCGCCGGCAAAATGTAGAACGGATCGCCGTTGGCGTGGTGCAGTAATGCCGCGCAGGTCACCGAAAGATCGGTGATGCGCCAGGTGCGGACCAGGTCGCCGAAATCAATCACGCCCTGCAATTGCCATTGACGTTGCAAGTCGCGCTGCCAGACCACGTTGTCGTCAGTGATGTCCATGTGAATGGCCTGCACCGGCAACCTATCCACCAGCGGTTGCAAGTGACGTTCGGCACGTTCGGCGGCAACGGCGATCAACCTGCGTTGCGCGTCATCCTTGATGACCGGCAGCAAATGGCCGATCAATGCGTTGGCGTGACGGGCATCCCACTGCAACGTGCGCACAAGGCCCGGATGGTCAAAAACGGCCAGCGCCAGGTCCATTTCGCCGCACAGCTGACCGAAACCGGCGACCACGGCTCCCGGCAGGTGATCGAGGTGGGTGAGCGACTGACCTTCGATGTAGTCGAGCAGACGCACGTGCACCGATTGCCCCGCGACTTCCAGCGTGAGCAGATCAGTACCGTTTTTGGCGGAGATCACTCGCGGCACCTTCACGCCAGAGTGCTCGCCCAGATGCTTGAGCCCCGCGTGCTGGGCTTGCAGCTCCAGCGCCGCATAATCACCACGGCAGATTTTCAGGACGAAACGCCCCTGGTCGCTATCGACGCGAAAGTTGAGATCCTGCTGGCTGCCAAGAGCCTGCAACTTCCCGCTCAGCCCGTAATGCCCTTCCAGCAGCTCAAGCGCTTGCTGCGCAGACACTTGCGGGCTGGGCAAACTGGCGCGGTGAATCAACGTGGCGAGCGGCATACAGCGACCTCTGAAATGTTATTAGGCGCTTATATCGCCACTGCATCGGTCGATAATCAACCCCCCGTTGACGCTGTAAATCCCAAATACGACCAACAACCCTCTTGCACCACCCCGCTCCTGCCGACAAGCTATGCTCATTCGTTCTATCGTCTTACGGAAAAAGGCTGGCCAACATGCGTATTCTCATCACCGGCGGTGCCGGTTTCATTGGCTCTGCCTTAATTCGTCACCTGATCCGGCACACTGAGCACGAAGTGCTCAACCTGGACAAATTGACTTACGCCGGCAATCTTGAATCGTTGACCAGCATTGCCACCGACACCCGCTATGAATTCGTGCAAGCCGATATCGTCGACCAGGCGACCGTGAGCGCAATCCTGGCGCGCTTCCAGCCGCACGCGATCATGCACCTGGCGGCCGAATCCCATGTTGACCGCTCCATCGACGGTCCGTCGGATTTCATTCAAACCAACATCGTCGGCACCTATAGCCTGCTGGAAGCGACCCGCGCCTACTGGCAGACCTTGGCCGAGCCTGAGAAAAGCGCCTTTCGCTTTCATCACATCTCCACCGATGAGGTCTACGGCGACTTGCACGGCGTCGACGATCTGTTCACCGAAACCACGCCCTACGCGCCAAGCTCGCCGTATTCCGCCAGCAAAGCAGCGTCTGATCACTTGGTCCGCGCCTGGCAGCGCACCTACGGCTTGCCGGTATTGCTGACCAATTGCTCGAACAACTACGGGCCGTTCCACTTCCCCGAGAAGCTGATCCCGCTGGTGATTCTCAACGCCCTCGCAGGCAAGCCACTGCCTGTGTACGGCAACGGCCTGCAAGTGCGTGACTGGCTGTTCGTCGAGGATCACGCCCGCGCGCTGCTCAAAGTGGTCACCGAAGGAGTGGTCGGCGAGACGTACAACATCGGCGGTCACAACGAACAGAAGAACATCGACGTGGTGCGTGGCATCTGCGCCCTGCTCGAAGAACTGGCCCCGCAAAAGCCTCAAGGCGTGGCGCACTTCGCCGATTTGATCACCTTCGTCCAGGACCGTCCTGGCCACGACCAGCGTTACGCCATCGACGCCAGCAAGATCGAACGCGAACTTGGCTGGGTACCCGAAGAAACCTTCGAAACCGGCCTGCGCAAGACCGTTCAGTGGTATCTGGATAACCTGGAGTGGTGCCACCGTGTTCAGGACGGCAGCTATCAGGGTGAACGACTGGGCGCCATCAATACCAAGGAGCTTCTCGCATGATGAAAGGCATAGTGTTGGCGGGCGGCTCGGGTACGCGTTTGCACCCGATCACGCTTGGCGTGTCCAAACAGCTGTTACCGGTCTACGACAAGCCGATGATCTACTACCCGATCTCGGTACTGATGCTGGCCGGCATCAAAGACATCTTGCTGATTTCCACACCTCAGGACCTGCCGCAGTACCGCAACCTGTTGGGTGACGGCAGTCAGTTCGGGGTCAACTTCAGCTACGCCGAACAACCGTCGCCAGACGGTCTGGCCCAAGCCTTTTTGATTGGTGAAGAGTTTATTGGCGACGACCCCGTCTGCCTGATCCTCGGCGACAACATCTTCCACGGTCAGCACTTCGGTGATCAGTTGAAAAACGCGGCAAAACGCACTTCTGGCGCGACCGTGTTCGGCTATTGGGTCAAAGACCCGGAACGCTTTGGCGTAATTGATTTCGACAGCGAAGGCCGAGCCTTGTCGATCGAAGAGAAGCCGAAACAACCGAAATCCAGCTACGCCGTCACCGGGCTGTATTTCTATGACAACGACGTGATCGACATCGCCAAGGCCGTGAAACCCTCGCCTCGCGGCGAACTGGAAATCACCGACGTCAATAACGCCTACCTCCAACGCGGCGATTTGCAGGTCGAGCGCTTCGGTCGCGGTTTCGCCTGGCTGGACACCGGCACCCACGACAGCCTGCTCGAAGCCTCTCAGTACGTGCAGACCATCGAGCATCGCCAAGGCCTGAAAGTCGCCTGCCTGGAAGAGATTGCCTACGAAAATGGCTGGATCAGCCGCGAGCTTCTGCTCGAGCGCGCCAGTTATTTCGGCAAGACCGGTTACGGCAAATACCTCTTCATGCTGGCCGGGGAAGAACAATGAAAGTGATTGAAACCGGCTTGCCCGGTGTACTGATCATCGAGCCCAAAGTCTTCGGTGACGAGCGCGGCTTTTTCTATGAAAGCTTCAATGCCAAGGCGTTTCAAGAAGCGACGGGGCTCAACACACAGTTCGTTCAGGACAACCACTCCCGATCCCAGAAGGGCGTGCTGCGTGGCCTGCACTACCAACTGCAAAACACCCAGGGAAAACTGGTGCGGGTGACCGTCGGTGAAGTGCTCGACGTCGCAGTGGATATCCGTCGCAGCTCGGCGCATTTTGGCCAGTGGGTGGCGGTGCGGTTGTCCGCCGACAAACATCGGCAACTCTGGGTGCCCGAAGGCTTTGCCCATGGGTTTGTAGTACTCAGCGACTTCGCCGAGTTCCTCTACAAGACTACGGATTACTACACACCGTCTGCCGAACGCTGCATTCGTTGGGACGATCCGACCCTCGCCATCGATTGGCAACTGGAAGAAGCCCCGCAGTTGTCGGCCAAGGATCAGAACGGTCAGCTCTTTTTAGAGGCTGATCTGTTTCCATGAGAATACTCATCAGTGGTCAAAACGGTCAGGTCTCCCGTGAGTTGCAGCGTCGCCTGGGTGATGTCGGTGAATTGATTGTGCTGGGGCGCGATCAGCTTGATCTGGCTCAACCGGAACAGATTCGTCGGCAGGTCCAGCGCGTTCGTCCCGACCTGATCATCAACGCAGCGGCTCACACGGCTGTCGATCAGGCTGAGAACGAACCGGAACTGGCATTTGCCATCAATGCGACCGGCCCGGGCGTATTGGCCGAAGAAGCGCTGGCGCTGGGTATCCCGCTGATTCATTACTCGACCGATTACGTGTTCGACGGCAGCAAGACCGCGCCTTACAACGAAGACGATGTGCCCAATCCGCTCGGCGTGTATGGCAAGAGCAAACGGGTCGGCGAACAGGCAATCACGGCGGTACAAGGCCAGCACCTGATCTTGCGTACCAGCTGGGTTTACTCGACCCACGGCCGTAATTTCCTGCTGACCATGCAACGCTTGCTGCAAGAAAAACCGGAATTGCGCATTGTCGCTGACCAGATCGGCGCGCCCACCTGGGCCGGCACGATTGCTGGCAGCACCGTCGCGCTGATTGAACGCTGGCAAGCGGGACAGGCCGGTGCCTGGGGCACGTATCACCTGACGGCTCAGGGTGAAACGTCATGGTTCGGCTTCGCCCAGGCCATTGGCGATGCGCTTCGGGAACAGGGCAAGCCGTGCGCTAACCTGCTGCCGATTCCGTCCACCGACTACCCGACACCAGCGGCCCGGCCGCTGAACTCACGCCTCGACTGCAGTCGTCTGCAGCGCGAATGGGGCGTCAGTCAGCCTGACTGGCAAAGCGCGCTGCGCGAGTGTCTTGCCGAGCAAGCCTAGGCATAATGCGCCTGTACCCACAGGCGCCCGATGCTCATGACTCCGACCCTCCCTCGCAGACCCCGCTGGCGCAGCCTCGCCCTGCTGGCGTTGTGCCTGGCGCCGTTACTGTGGCCGCTGGAGCACTTGGCCGAGCGTTACTACCGCAGCGAACTGGCCGGGCAGAACCGTCAGACCCTCGACCTGTACGTCGCCAACCTGCTGGGCACGCTGCACCGTTATGAGGTCTTGCCGCAAATCCTCGGCGACTTGCCGGCCCTGCGCGCCGTACTCGGCGCGCCCGATGATGGCGTCACCCAAGGCAATGCCAACCGCTTGCTGAAAAACATCAGCACCCAAACGGGCGCCGAAGTCATGTACTTGATGGACACGAGCGGCAAGACGCTGGCGGCGTCCAATTGGGACAAGCACGACAGCTTCGTCGGGCGCAATTTTTCTTTCCGGCCTTATTTCAGCGAAGCCATGGCCGGGCGACTCGGACGGTTTTTCGGCCTGGGCACGACCTCGGCCAAACGCGGCTACTTCTTCGCCGCCGCGGTACGCGATGGCGAAAAGGTCGTCGGCGTGCTGGTGGTCAAAGTTGACCTGGACCACACCGAAAGCCTCTGGGGCAAAACCCCGGAACAGCTGCTGCTGACCGACCAAAACGGCGTGGTCATTCTCACGTCGCGGCCGGAGTGGCGATTTCGCTCGACCCGCCCGTTGACCGATGAAGAAAACAAGGCCATTACCGCGGTTCAACCGTACCCGACCCGCGATCCAAAGCCGTTGAAACTCAACCCCAATGCCTGGCTGACACAGACCCAGCCAATCGCAGAAACCGGCTGGAACGTCAGCATCCTCGCCCCGCGCACCCTGATCGACCGCCCGGTGCGCACGGTGGTCGCCATCGGTGGCGCAACGCTGTTGGTGTTGATGCTGCTGCTCGGGCTGATGATGCAGCGCCGCCGTCATTACCTCGAACGAATCGCCTTCGAAGCCAAGGCCAGGCGCGAACTGGAAGGCCGGGTCGCCGAGCGGACCAGCGACCTCGAAGGCCTCAATCGGCGCCTGAAACAGGAAGTGCTGGAGCGCGAACACGCCCAGCAGGAGCTGGTGCGCGCGCAGGATGATCTGGTCCAGGCCGGTAAATTGTCAGCGTTGGGAACCATGTCGGCGAGTATCAGCCATGAGCTCAATCAGCCACTGGCGGCGATTCGCAGCTACGCGGAAAACGCCGAAGTGCTGCTCGATCATCAACGCACCGACGATGCACGCGGCAACCTCAAACTGATCAGCGAACTGACCGGGCGAATGGCCTCGATCATTGCTCACCTGCGCGCTTTCGCCCGCCGTGATCGTCACGCGCCGGAAAGCGTTGCGCTGCAACCGGCGCTGGATGACGCGCTGGCATTGCTGGCCAAGCGCCGACGCAGCATGGAAGTCGAGTTGATCCGCGACTTGCCGGCCGCCACGTTGTGGGTCGAGGCCGGGGAAACTCGTCTGCGTCAGGTACTCGGCAATCTGTTGGCCAACGCCCTTGATGCGCTGACCGAGAAAGGCCCACCGCGTAAACTCTGGTTGAGTGCCCAATCCACCGCTGACGGCGTCAATCTGTACATTCGTGACAATGGTCCCGGCTTTTGCATGGAAGCCCTGGGGCGCGCCAGCGAACCTTTCTACACCACCAAGACCCGCACCCAGGGACTTGGACTGGGGTTGGCGATTTGCGAAACCCTGATGCGTGCCTTCGGTGGCGAACTGTCGTTCGCCAACCACAAGGAAGGCGGCGCCGTGATTACCCTGAAACTGCGCGCAGGCGCGCCGGGCGTAAGCCTGCAACCGTCCGAGGACCGAAGTGCATGACCATCGACAGCCGCATTCAGGTCGTGTTGATCGACGATGATCCCCATCTGCGTCAGGCCCTGAGCCAGACCCTGGACCTCGCCGGCCTGAAAATCCTGCCGCTGGCGGAAGCCAAAGGCCTGGCCGCACAACTGGAGCGTGACTGGCCCGGCGTGGTGGTCAGCGACATTCGCATGCCGGGCATGGACGGCCTCGAACTGCTGACCGAACTGCATGCCCAGGACCCGGAGCTGCCGGTGCTGCTGATCACCGGCCACGGCGATGTACCGCTGGCGGTGCAAGCCATGCGTGCGGGGGCCTATGACTTCCTGGAAAAACCCTTCGCCAGCGATGCCCTGCTCGACAGCGTGCGCCGCGCGCTGGCCTTGCGTCGCTTAGTACTCGATAACCGCAGCCTGCGTCTGGCCCTGAGTGATCGCAATGAATTGAGCACTCGGTTGGTTGGGCAATCGGCGCCGATGCTGCGCCTGCGCGAGCAGATTGGCGCACTGGCCGCGACCAGGGCCGACGTGCTGATCCTCGGTGAAACCGGCGCGGGCAAAGAAGTCGTGGCCCGTGCGCTGCACGATTTGTCGAACCGTCGTAACGGTCCGTTCGTGGCAATCAATGCCGGCGCACTGGCCGAGTCCGTGGTGGAAAGCGAGCTATTCGGCCATGAGCCCGGGGCGTTCACCGGCGCGCAAAAACGTCGCATCGGCAAGTTCGAATTCGCCAACGGCGGCACGCTGTTCCTCGACGAAATCGAAAGCATGAGCCTGGACGTGCAGGTGAAACTGCTGCGCTTGCTGCAGGAACGCGTCGTCGAGCGTTTGGGCGGCAATCAGTTGATCCCGCTGGACATCCGCATCATCGCCGCGACCAAGGAAGACCTGCGCCAGTCCGCCGATCAAGGGCGTTTCCGCGCCGACTTGTATTACCGCCTGAATGTCGCGCCGCTGCGTATTCCGCCACTGCGCGAGCGCGGTGAAGACGCGTTGGTGTTGTTCCAGCATTTCGCCGACGAAGCCAGCGCCCGCCACGGTTTGCCGCCCCATATGCTGCAACCGGGGCAACGCGCCCTGCTGCTGCGCCACACCTGGCCCGGCAACGTACGCGAACTGCAAAACGCCGCCGAACGCTTCGCCCTGGGCCTGGAACTGGCGCTGGACAACAATACGCCGGGGGGCGGAACCAGCACGCCGGCTGAAGGGTTCAGCGGCGGATTGAGCGAGCAAGTGGAAAACTTCGAAAAGAGCCTGATCGCCGCCGAACTGGCGCGCTCTCACAGCTCCGTGCGTAGCCTCGCCGAAGCGCTGGGCATCCCACGCAAAACCCTGCACGACAAGCTGCGCAAACATGGGCTGAACTTCGCCGGCGGCGCCAGCAGCTCTGCTGACGATCTCGATTGAGCGACCGTTAAATCATCACCTTCAAACAAGAGGCCCACGCATGAACCGCGACAGTCGTCACCTGGAATCCATTCTCCATCACGACATCCCCCTGACGCAGGCCATGGGCATCAAAGTGCTCGACTGGCACGAGCAGCAACTGCGTCTGTACTTGCCGCTGGAAGCCAACGTTAATCACAAAAGCACCATGTTCGGCGGCAGTCTGTATTGCGGCGCGGTTCTGGCGGGTTGGGGCTGGTTGCATTTACGCTTGCGTGAGGAAGGGATTGAAGACGGGCACATCGTGATTCACGAAGGGCAGATCAGCTATCCGCTCCCGGTGACCATGGACGCGACAGCGATTTGTCAGGCGCCGAGTGCCGCGGTGTGGAAGAAGTTTTTGGCGATGTATCAGCGCTATGGGCGGGCGCGGTTGACGCTGCATTCACGGATTGTGAATGTCGGCAGTGATGACGATGCGGTGAAATTTACCGGGCAGTACGTCCTTCATCGCTAAGTCGGGGCCAGCACAAAACCTGTGGGAGCGAGCCTGCTCGCGATGACAATCGAACATTCAACGATGATGTTGACTGATAAACCGCTATCGCGAGCAGGCTCGCTCCCACAAGGGTTTTGCATAGTTGGCAGATTGTTGGGTAGCGCCCCTCTAACCGCGGTCAGGAGCGGGCGAGCTCCAGCAGTTTTTCGCGCCACACAGCCTTGGCCGGCAGCGCCAAAAAGAACTCATTCAACAACGATTCCCGCGCCGGATAACAAAACGGTGCACCGCTCAAGTCCAGCACCTCGCCGCCCGCACCTTCCAGCACACCTTGCGCCGCCGCCGTGTCCCACTGCGAAGTCGGCGCCAGCCGCGGATAACAATCCGCCGCCCCTTCCGCCAACAAGCAGAACTTCAGCGAACTGCCGATATTGGCCAGTTGCAACTCGCCCAGACTGTCGCTCAACCCCGCCAACAAGCGCTCCTGTTCCGGGCTCGAATGCCGACGACTGGCAACCACGGTAAACGCCTCTCCCGCAGCAGGCACTTCGCGAACCTGGATCAGGAATGGCTCACTTCCCTTGTCGCCGCGCCAGGCGCCCAAACCTGCACCACCGACGTAGAAACGCCCGTTGGTCGGCATCGACACCACACCAAACACCACCCGCCCCTGCTCGATCAGCGCGATATTGACGGTGAACTCTTCACTGCCGGAAATGAATTCCTTGGTTCCGTCCAACGGGTCCACCAGCCACCACCGCTGCCACCCGGCACGCACGCTTTGCGGGATGTTGGCGTCTTCTTCGGACAGCACCGGGATGCTCGGATCCAGCGCGGTCAACCCGGCCAGAATCAAATGATGAGCCGCGAGATCTGCGGCCGTCACCGGAGAATCGTCAGCCTTGGCAGTCACGGCGGTGCCGGTACGCCAGAACGGCAGAATCGCCTCGCCAGCCTGCAATGCCAGTTCAACCACCGGCGCCATCAATGGATGCGGGAAATTCAACTTCATGGCAAAAACACCCCACGCTGGGTCAGTAAGTCACGGGCCAGATACAGCGCCGCCAAGGCACGGCCCTCGGTGAAGCGCGGGTTCTGCGCCAGGGCGGACAACTCACGCAGATTGATCTTGTCCACACCCATCGGCTCGGGTTCGTCACCCTCAAGGCTTTCTTCATACAGATCAGTGGCCAGAACCACCTGGATCTTCTGGCTCATGTAACCGGGCGATAACGACAACTCGGTCAGATGCTCCAGCTGCCGTGCGCCATACCCGGCTTCTTCCTTGAGCTCACGCACAGCCGCCGCCAGCACGTCTTCACCCGGCTCGATCAGGCCTTTGGGCAAGGACAGCTCATATTCATCAGTGCCGCCGCAGTATTCCTCGACCAACACCGCATGATCTGAATCGAGCATGGCCACGACCATCACCGCGCCATACCCCGCGCCCTTGCCCACCAAACGCTCGTACGTGCGCTCCACGCCATTGGAAAAGCGCAGTTTCAGCTCTTCGACACAGAACAAACGGCTGGTGGCGACGATCTCGCGGGCAAGTATGGTGGGTTTCTGGCGCATGCAAAGCTCCTTGGCGTGAACGCGTTACTATACCCGGCCTATCCTGATTGTTGACCTCGGATATCTCTTTTACCGCTGGAGAAGTTTTTTATGTCCCTGCTGCCCTGGCGCGACATCGACACCGTTCTGCTGGACATGGACGGCACGCTGCTGGACCTGCATTACGACAACCATTTCTGGATGGAACACTTACCTCAGCGTTACGCCGAATTACACGGGGTGAGCCGGGCCATGGCCGAGATGGAATTGCAGCCGCTGTTCGAGCGCAATGCCGGCCAGTTGCAGTGGTACTGCCTGGATTTCTGGAGCGCCGAATTGAAGCTGCCGGTGCGCGAACTGAAACTGGAAACCGCGCACCTGATCGCCTTGCGCCCGGATGCGGATACGTTTCTGGCGGCGATCAAACAGGCCGGCAAGCGTGTGGTGATGATCACCAATGCACACCGGGATTCGCTGTCATTGAAGCTGGAAAGGATTGAACTGGCGCCCTACTTCGAGCGCTTGATCAGCTCGCATGATTACGGCTTTCCCAAAGAGAATGCGCAGTTCTGGGAGGCGTTGCAGGCGGACATCGGCTTTGATCCGGCGCGTAGTCTGTTTATTGATGACACGTTGCCAATCCTGCGCAGTGCGCGCCGTTTTGGCGTAGCGCATTTGTTGGCGGTGAGCGAGCCGGACAGTCGCAAAGGGCCCAAGGACACGGCGGAGTTTGCGGCGGTGGGGGATTATCGGGATTTGATTGCAGGGCTTTAGACCGAGTCGCCTGCATCGCGGGCAAGCCTCGCTCCCACAGGTTACGCGAACAACACAAAACCCTGTAGGAGCATGGCTTGCCCGCGAAGGCCATCACACTGTCTTGAGGCTTACTCAGGAATCCGCAACGACTGCCCCGGATAAATCTTGTTCACGTCCTTGAGCATCGGTTTGTTGGCTTCGAAAATTTTGTTGTACTTATTGGCATCGCCATACACGCGCTTGGAAATCGCGCTGAGGGTATCGCCCTTCACCACGGTGACAAACACCGCAGCCTTCACTACCGGCCCGGTCACCGTAATCTGGTCATCAACGCTGCCCACACCGGCAATATTGCCCACCGCCAGCAGAATCTTTTCCTTCTCTTCCTGACTGCCGACCTCCCCGGTCACGGTCACTTTGTCGCCATCCACCGTGGCCTGCACATTCGGGTTACCCAGGCCAACCTTGCTGATGTGTTCCTTCAACTGCTCACTGGCATTGGCGTTGCCGGGGGTCAGCAGATCGAGCAGTTTTTCGCCTGCTTCTTTCACAAAGCTCAAAAGACTCATGGTGCGTTCTCCTTGGGTTCAGGTTCCAGAGGCAAGAGACTAGACCAAGCTGGCAACCCCCGGCTCCAACCCGACCAATGACGTTGATCTGGCGCAAGCGCTAGAATCCCCTCCTTCACCGCGCCCTGGAGCGAAGATGGACATCAAGCAACTGAAATTCCTCATCGCCCTCGACGAAACCCGGCACTTTGGCCAGGCCGCTGCCCGCTGCCACATCACCCAGCCGACCCTGTCCATGCGCCTGCGCAGCCTCGAAGAAGAACTCGAGTTGCCGCTGGTCAATCGTGGTCAGCGCTTTGAAGGGTTTACCGCACCTGGTGAACGCGTGCTGGCCTGGGCGCGCACAGTGCTGGCGGCTTACGACGGCTTGCAGGCTGAAGCCGCGGCCTGTCGCGGCAACCTGGTAGGTACGTTGCGGTTGGGCGTGGTGCCGCTGTCGAGTTTCGATCCGCTGCCGCTCATGCAACGCTTGCACGCCGAACACCCGAACCTGCGCTTCGAACTTTCGGCGTTGAGCTCCGAGCAAATCCTCGAGCAGCTGTCGAGCAACCGTCTGGACCTCGGCGTGTCTTATCTGGAGCGTCTGGACAACGAGCGCTTCGATTCACTGGCGTTCAGTGAAACCCACATGGGCCTGCTCTACGATCAGCGCTTTTTCAGTTTCGGCGAAGTGCCTTTGAGCTGGGAGTCGCTGATCGAACTGCCACTGGGCATGCTCACCAGCGGCATGCACTTTCGCCAGTCCATCGACCACAACTTCCACAGCCGCGGCCTGTCACCTCAGCCTCTGCTGCAAACCGATGCAGTGCACCAATTGTTACAAGCGGTGCACGGTGGCATGTGCTGCGCGGTGATGCCGCTGGATGGCGGTCTGGAAAACCTAACCGATCACCTGCGCCTGCAACCCATCGAAAACGCGCAAACCGTCGCCCGGCTGGGGTTGATCATGCGTCGCAGCGCCCCACGCTCGGCCTTGGCGGAAGCCTGTTTTGCGATCTATCAGAAATCACTGACGGCCTCTTGATCGACGTCATCTATCGGCAGATCAGTAATAGCGATTAGACGTGACCTTTTGACACGCCTAGGCTTAGAGCTGACCAGACCGTCGGTGATACCTCATGAACACCAAGCGCCCCGGCTGCGCGGCGCCCGCACTCGAAACGCCCGCGCCAGACGCAAGCCAGACCTACAGTTTCTGTGACCTTCAATTCACCGAATCGGCCAGCACCGCGCTGGCCGAGGAAGTTGCGTTGGCGATTGCCTACAACGGCATCAGCCAGGCTGTGATGTTGGTGACGCCGACTGACCTTGAAGACTTCATCGTCGGCTTCAGCCTCGGCAGCGGAATTATCGAAGACGCGACCGACATCTATGACCTGCAATTGACCGGCGAAGGGTCGGCGCAGTACGCGCAAGTGACCATCGCCAACCGCGCCTTCTGGAACCTCAAGCAGCAACGTCGGCAACTGGCCGGCACCAGCGGTTGCGGGCTCTGTGGCGTGGAAGCGGTTGAACAAGCATTGCCCGACCTCAAGGTGTTGCCGGGCGCGCCGCTGCCGCCCGCCGAATGGCTCGATGGCCTGCGCCAACGCATCGGCGCGTTCCAGCCGCTGGGCCAACATTGCGGCGCAGTGCACGCGGCGGTGTTCATGAACGGTCAGGGCGAGTTGCTGCTGGGCCGCGAAGACATCGGCCGGCACAACGCCCTCGACAAACTGATTGGCGGGTTGATCCGCCAGAAGATCCCGACGACTGGTGGCCTGGCGATTGTCACCAGCCGGTGCAGCCTCGAATTGATCCAGAAAGTCTTGCGCGCTGGCATCCAGACTCTCGTCAGTCTGTCGTCGCCCACGGGCCTTGCCGTGCAATGGGCCCGTCGTCACAACCTCAATCTCATCCACCTGCCGCAAAAAAGTGCGCCGCGGGTCTACAGCCCTGCGATGGAGAATCAAGCGTGAGTCAACACCGTCAAGCCGACCAGAAACCCGTCCCTCGCTACAAGCCCTACAAAGGCCCGGCCGGTGGCTGGGGCGCGCTAATCAGCGTCGCCCAAGCCTGGTTGACCAGCGATAACGCGCTGAAAAACCTCCGCATAATGCTCAAGACCAACCAGAACGGCGGTTTCGACTGCCCCGGTTGCGCTTGGGGCGATTCTCCGGAAAAGGGCATGGTGATGTTCTGCGAGAACGGCGCCAAAGCGGTGAACTGGGAAGCGACCAAACGCCGTGTCGACGCTGCATTCTTCGCCAAACATAGTGTCACCTCGCTGCTGGAGCAGAGCGACTACTGGCTTGAATACCAGGGCCGTCTGACCGAGCCGATGAGCTACGACGCCGAGACCGATCGCTACAAGCCTATCAGCTGGGACGCGGCCTTCACCCTGATCGGCAAACACCTGCAAGGGCTGTCGAGCCCGAATCAGGCCGAGTTCTACACCTCGGGCCGCGCCAGCAACGAAGCGGCGTACCTGTATCAATTGTTTGTGCGCGCCTACGGCACCAATAACTTCCCTGATTGCTCGAACATGTGCCACGAGGCCAGCGGTGTGGCCATGGCGCAAAGTGTCGGCGTTGGTAAAGGCACGGTCACCTTCGACGACTTCGAACATGCCGATGCAATTTTTGTCTGGGGTCAGAACCCTGGTACCAACCACCCACGGATGCTCGAACCGTTGCGCGAAGCGGTGAAACGCGGCGCTCAGGTGGTGTGCGTCAACCCGCTGAAAGAGCGCGGCCTGGAACGCTTCCAGCATCCGCAGCACCCGTTCGAAATGCTCACCAATGGCGACAAGCCGACCAACACGGCGTTCTTCCGTCCAGCCCTCGGTGGCGACATGGCGATCCTGCGCGGCATGGCGAAATTCCTGCTGCAATGGGAGCGCGACGCGCAGAAGACGGGCGCGGAAGCGGTGTTCGATCACGACTTCCTCAATGAACACAGCGTCAACGTGCTGGAATACCTCGGAGCCATCGACGATACACCGTGGGAACAAATCGTCGAGCAGTCTGGTCTGCCGCTGGTGGAGATCGAGCAAGCGGCGCGGATGTACGCCAAAGGCAAGAACGTGATCATGTGCTGGGCGATGGGCATCACCCAGCATCGCCATTCGGTGGCAACCATCCAGGAAATCGCCAACCTGATGCTGCTGCGCGGCAACATCGGCCGGCCGGGCGCCGGTCTGTGCCCGGTGCGTGGCCACAGTAACGTGCAGGGCGACCGGACCATGGGCATCAACGAGCGTCCGCCGGTGGCGTTCCTCGATTCACTGGAACGTCGTTTCCAGTTCAAGGTGCCGCGTGACAATGGCCACAACGTGGTCGAGGCAATCCACGCCATGGCCGAGGGTCGCGCCAATGTTTTCATCGGCCTGGGTGGCAACTTCGCCCAAGCGACTCCGGACAGCTCGCGCACTTTCCAGGCGTTGAGCAATTGCGACCTGACCGTGCAGATCAGCACCAAGCTCAACCGCAGCCACTTGGCCCACGGTAAAGACGCGCTGATCCTGCCCTGCCTGGGCCGTACCGACATAGACATCCAGACCGAGGGCCCGCAAGCGGTGACCGTGGAAGATTCGTTCAGCATGGTCCACGCCTCCAACGGCCAGTTGCAGCCGCTGTCGAACCAGATGCGTTCGGAGCCGTCGATCATCGCCGGCATCGCCGCCGCGACGCTGGGCAGCAAACCGGTGGACTGGAACTGGCTGGTGGCGGATTACGGCCGTATCCGCGATCTGATCGCCGACACCATTCCGGGCTTTCGCGATTTCAATGAGCAGGTCAAAAATCCGGGCGGTTTCTATCTCGGCAGCAGTGCCGGTGCGCGTAAGTGGAACACGCCATCAGGCCGGGCCAATTTCCGCCCGAATGCCCTGCCTGAAGACCTGGTGCACGAGCGCACGCGCGCGACCGGAGTGCTGCCGGATTTGATCATGCAATCGATGCGTTCTCATGATCAGTACAACACCACGATTTATGGTCTCAACGACCGTTACCGTGGGGTGAAAGGTCAGCGCGATGTGTTGTTTGTGAACGAAGCCGACATCATTCGCCTGGGTTTCAAACCGGGGCAGAAGGCCGACATCGTCTCGATCTGGGATGATGGGCGTGAGCGTCGCGTCAAGGGTTTCACGCTGCTGGCGTTTGATATTCCGGCGGGGCAAGCGGCGGCTTACTACCCGGAAGTGAATCCGCTGGTGCCGCTGGAAAGCATTGGGGATGGCAGCCATACGCCGACGTCGAAGTTCGTGGCGATCCGGTTGGAAATGGCGAGTGAGACTGGGTTGATTTTGGCCAAGTCCGCTTAACGCGGCCGGATCAATCACTTTCCAATCGCCCACAAAAAAGGCCGTTCCTGTATAGAAACGGCCTGTCCGAAGTAACTAAAGACCGGCGAAAAACAGTTAAGTTCCGTCTAAAAAACAGTAACTTATAGAATTGTGCTGAAGTCGTGTTACTCGTCGGATTTCGATTGTCACACCTCTGACACAGCCTCAGGATCGCGTCGTCATCCCCTTGAGGTTCCTCCATGAAGTTCTCCTCGATTCTCTTGTTGTCCCTTGGCTTGTTCAGTGGCATTGCTTCTGCTGGCGGCAACACCGAAGCCGGTGTGGGCGGCGCATTGGGCGGGGTTCTTGGCTCGGTCGTCGGTCAGTCGTTAGGCGGCAATACAGGTTCCACCATCGGCGCGGCCCTGGGCGGCGCGGGTGGTAGCGCAGTTGGCGCAAACAAACACAGCCGTGGCGAAGCCGCCATCGGTGGTGCGTTGGGCGCAGCAGGCGGTAACGTGGTCGGCCGCAGCATGGGCGGCACCACCGGCAGCCTGATCGGCTCCGCAGCAGGCGGCGGCGCCGGGGGCGCGCTGGGTAACTACATGGGCAACAAATACGATAATGAAGATGACGACAACGATGGTCACTACTATCGTGGCCATGGTGATCGTCGCTACTACCGTGATGGCCATCCAGGTCGTGGCCATGCCTATGGCCATCGCAAGCATCACCACAAGTACTACCGCGACCGCGACTGAGGCTTCCATCGCCTCGTTAGCCGGTACATCAAAAAATCGCAGCCCTTGGGCTGCGATTTTTTTTTGCCCTGTCTAAACCACCAGGCGTTCCAGCGCTCCACGCAATCCGGCCGGAATCGATACAGGCTGATTCGAAGCACGATCTACAAAGACATGCACGAAGCGCCCGGCCGCACAGGCTTCCTCTTCCCCTTGCTTGAACACGGCCAATTCGTATTGCACCGAACTGTTGCCCAGCTTGCCAACCCGCAGGCCGATCTCGATCCGGTCCGGAAAGGCGATGGAAGCGAAGTAATCGCAAGCCGAACTCACGACAAAACCCACCACCTCGCCGTCATGGATATCCAGGCCACCGACTTCGATCAGGTAAGTGTTCACCGCCGTATCGAAGAAGCTGTAGTAGGTGACGTTGTTGACGTGACCGTAGGCGTCGTTGTCGTGCCAGCGGGTGGTGATGGGCTGGAAGTGTGGGTAGTCGGTGCGTTGGTTCATGCGCAGCTCTCGTCTTGAAGTGGCTGAAGTCTACCGATCCGCAAACCCTTTACCCACCTCTGCCAATTCGCCGATCAAGCGTGCCGGACGCCAGTGGTCACCCTGCCGGGTTTCCAGCGCCATCAAGCGTTGATGAATATCCGCCAATCCTTGCTGATCCGCCCACGCCATTGGCCCGCCCTTCGCCGCCGGGAAACCATAACCGTTGAGGTACACCAGATCGATGTCGTGCGCCGACGCAGCAATGCCTTCTTGAAGGATCTTCGCCCCCTCGTTAACCAGTGCCAGCAGGCAACGCTCGAGAATCTCCTCAGCGCTGATCTCGCGACGCTGGAAGCCCAACCCTTCGCTGACCTGCAACACCAGCGCATCAACCTCTACATCGTGCTCAGCCTGACGGCTGCCGGGCTCATAGTGGTAATAACCGTTGCCACTCTTCTGACCGAAACGCCCGAGTTCGCACAGCCGATTATCCACCTGAACCTGCGGCGCATCCTGTCCTGTGCCCGCCAGTTCCTGAGCCCGCCAGCCCAGGTCAACGCCAACCACGTCGTACATGCGGAACGGCCCCATGGCAAAACCGAAGCCTTGCAGCACCGCATCCACCTGATAGGGATAAGCCCCCTCCAGCAGCATCTTGCGCGCTTCGAGCACGTAGGTATTAAGCATGCGGTTGCCGATGAAACCGTCACAGTTGCCGGCAACCACACTGACCTTGCCCATGCGCTTGCCCAGTGCCAATGCCGCATCAAGCACGGCTGGCGCAGTTTCGGCGCCACGGACGACTTCCAGCAGTTTCATGATGTGTGCGGGGCTGAAGAAGTGCAGGCCCAGCACTTGCTGTGGACGGCGAGTTGCTGCAGCGATGGCGTCGATGTCCAGCGCCGACGTGTTGCTGGCCAGAATCGCTTCGGGTTTCAGCAGGCCGTCCAGTTCGCGGAATATTTTCTGTTTCAGTTCGAGGTTTTCGTAGACCGCTTCGATGACCAGATCGACGTCGCGGATCGAAAAGTAGTCTGGCGCAGCAGTCACTCGCACATTGCGGGCGTCAGCCTCGGCCTGATCAATGCGCCCTTGGCGCACATTGTGAGCGTTGGTTTCGGCAACCGTGGCCAACGCCTGTTCAAGCATCTGCGGATTGTTATCCACCCACTGCACCGGCACCCCGGCGTTCGCCAGACACATGACAATGCCACGGCCCATGGTGCCTGCACCGATGACGGCGGCGCGCTGAATGTTGAATGGCGTCTGGCTCATGATTTGCACTCTTGTTGGCGATCCAAAGACAGCCCTCACCATAGTCAGCCATGGCGCGTTTTTGAAATTTATTCCTGTGATGAGCAACATTCAGCGGATGGATGAGTTATTCGTGGCGGCAGCCAATTCCCACAACGGTTAACAGCTAGTTGAGGTTCAGGCTCTGTAAGGACCCTATCAGGTGTGAAATGAACGCTGGCCAATAGCTTGAACCAAGTTAAAATTTTCTTTCGGTATTTTCCGATTTTAAAAAAATCTTGCCGTGGTAAAAAAAATCTAACCGGGATGGGGGAACTGCGATGGGAAACAGAGTGGGCTACGCCCATTTGATTGATGCGCTGGATCTGAAAGCGATCGAAGTGAAGCGGCCAGCGATCATCCAGCCGGTTACCCGCCGCGTTACAAAATAGCGCGATCTCTAACCCCTTTGATCGTGCAGCCGCATTCCGTCACGAACAGAATCACCTGAGCAATTCATTTCGCGGCGCAGCTGGTGTGACCTACGTGCCACCCAACCCAGAGCTTTGTCGTGAGTTGATGGAAGAGTTGATGACGTTCGCCAACAGAGCGCCAGAGCAACTCGATCCCCTTGTGGCCGCAGGCATCGCCTCTTTTGGCTTCGTCTTTCTGCACCCTTTTATGGATGGCAATGGCCGTCTTTCACGCTTCCTCATCCACTTGGCTCTGTGCCGAAGCGGCGCTCTCGAAAACGGTCTCTTGCTACCTGTTTCGGTCGCCATGAAGCGCGAAGAACAGCATTATCTGGAAGCGCTGCAATCTTTCTCAAAACCCGTCCGTGAATTCTGGAATGTTCGCTGGATTGATGCGGAAACAATGAGCTTCAACTTCAATGGTGACTCAAGCATCTACCGCTACTGGGATGCCACCGATTGCGTAGCGTTTACGATGGAAATGGCCAAACAAGCCCTAGAGGTAGAGCTGAGAGAGGCAACCGACTTTCTTCAGCGGTTCGATACGCTCGTGAAGGTTGTGAACGAAAACTACGACGTTCGAGGCAATCTTTTGTCCAGGTTAGTCATGCAGTGCCTGGATCAAAACGGCATCGTGTCCAAAGGCCGGCGCAAGCAATACCAAGGATCGATTCAGGAGGAGGTCTTCGACTTTCTCGAGCAACAAGCACAGTCGCTATTGGCCGACGCTTACGGTGAACCTCATGAAGATGTTTGAACGACCGCTGTGGAAGCGGTCGTACTTCAACTTCACAGATGTGTCTCGGCCCAACCGCGTACTTCGGCGTACGGATAATTTTCCAACGCCGCAAACCCAGAAATAGTCCGCGCCTTCAGCTTGGTAAACAGCGGCACACTGATCCCACAGAGGAACCGAGTCACGCGCTCAGCTGACGGAGCGTTGCCAGTATGTTGCTCATGCCTGTGGATAAAATCACCGCACAACGCTTCAAAATTTTTATCCACAAGCGCTGGCAATTCCGGTGGTGCCGGCAGTCGCGCAACCTGACCGTGACACACCGAGCAATGCCCGCATTGCCGAGGCGCGTTTTCGTCACCGAAGTATTCGGCCAGGCGATAACCCAGGCAATGGTCGGTGGCGAACAAGTCCAGCATCGCGTGAATCCGCGCGATCTCGGTACGCTCATGTTGTGTGAAGTAAGCGTGCAGTTCGGCACTCAGGGCCTGACTGTCAAAGCTCGTTTGCAGCAAGCTGTAGACCTCAGTCATCTGCTTGCTTTCAAGTTCGACCCAGCCTTTCTCCTGAAAATAATCCAGTGCCTTGACCACCCGATTGCGCTCGGCCTGATGCTGCTCATACAGCGCATCGAAATTCACTGTGGCCCAGGTTCGCGCGCGGCTGGAGGTCTGGATGATTGCGGCGACGAAGTCCTTGCGCTCGCCCTCGAAGCGCGCGAGCAAGGCTTCCGGCTCCTGCAAGTACTTGAAACGGTATTCGGCGTAATAGGCGTAACGCGGGGCGATCAAGCCGCGCAGCTCCAGCTGAACCAGTAAGGTCTTGAGCGGCAGTTGGCGAATGTTGCTCTGATCCGCCAGCGGTCCCAATAAAAACTCCCACTGCCCTTCAGGCGCGGCGGCGAGCATTTCATCGAGCACACCGCGGATGCCGTCCAGCTCGGGCGTGTCGCCGTAGACGAAGTTTTCCAGCACATTGAGGCTATCGCGGTTGGCCAATACCAGACAGTCGGAGGGTTGCCCGTCACGCCCGGCACGGCCGATTTCCTGGCTGTAGTTTTCGATGGATTTTGGCAGGTCGAAATGCACCACGTTGCGGATGTCACTCTTGTCGATGCCCATGCCAAACGCGATGGTGGCGACGATGCAATTGGACTGCCCGCCCATGAACCGTTTCTGGATGGCTTCGCGCTGATCGTTGGGCAAACCGGCATGGTAAGCCTCGGCTTGAATGCCGTTGCGCCCCAAGTGTTCGGCGATATGTTCAGCGGTTTTTTGCAGCGTAACGTAGACAATGCTCGGCTGATTGGGGCGCTCGCTCATCCACTCGACCAGCCGTCGGCGTTTGTCCTGACCACGTACGGGCTCGACCAACAAGTTGAGGTTCGGCCGATAGAAACCTGTGGTCACCACATCTTCCGGGGCGATGGCAAACTTGGCCTCCATGTCCGCGATCACCTTGGGCGTCGCGGTAGCGGTCAGCAGCAGCGCTTGTGGAATATTGAACTGGCGCTGGTAGTCGGGCAGCTTGAGGTAATCGGGGCGGAAGTTGTGGCCCCACTCGGAAATGCAGTGCGCCTCATCTACCACCAGCAGCGAGATGGGGACTTGCTGCAAGAAATTACGGAAGCGCTCGTTCTTCAGTCGCTCCACCGAAATCATCAAAATCTTCAACTCGCCGGACTTCGCCCGGGCCATCACATCAGTGGCGTCGTCGCGGCTCTGCGCCGAATCGATGCTGCCCGCCGCAATGCCGTGGCGTTGCAGGAACGCCAGTTGATCCTGCATCAACGCCAGCAAGGGCGAGACCACCAGCGTCAGGTGTGGCAGCAGCAAGGCGGGTAACTGATAGCAAAGGGACTTGCCCGAACCGGTCGGGAAAATCGCCGCCGCCGAGCGCCCGGCCAGCACCGCGCTAACCGCCGCCTCCTGACCAGGACGAAACTGTGGATAACCGAAAACCTGTTCCAGGGTGTTGTGCATAAGCTGTCACTCCGTTGACCGCTGCGATGCCAAAAGCCTAGCCGGCAAACGCAGCGAGTCGAGAAAAGGTCGGGGACCAAAACGATACGGGATGATACAGCGTCGCCCTGTGGGGCTTTGCCACAGAATGAAACACACGAAACACTTTGTTCCTCGCTGTGCCGTTCACTCTGACGGTAAGGTCTTTCTCGCACAATAACCGTCCGCGCACTTCACATCACGGCAGGACGCCTGATGGGCGCGGCATTTGAACAAGGAACGACCATGTCTCACAAACCGATCCTGGCCATTGCGCTGATCCTGACATCCCTGCTGCTGAGCGCCTGCGACGGGCCTCCCGCAGATCCACCGATACTCGCTACGTGCGACACCCTGGAGTGTTCGGCCCAACAGGCCTGGCGAACTTCCTGACAACTGCGGGTCAAGTGGCTACAGCACCCACACGGCCACCCGCAGATGCTCGTTCAACCTCTGCTCCTGAAACACCCGGCTCTTGCTCGCACATGCAGCATGGGCCGGGCTGATTTCGCCCGTGAAGGCTGTCGCTAGCTGACGCAAATCGGTGACGCTGCGCATACGGGGACAGGACGTTTTTGAAACGTCCTACAGATTCTGGCGCGCAACTTACATAGACTTGAGACGCTGCGACTGACAAACCCGTAGGAAATTCGCCCCTCAAGGGTAATGCTGAAAATAACCTCGGCGCCCACGTAGGCAAAAGGCGACACCGACAGTAAATACCCTACAAACCCTGTCCATTTGCGCGGTATTGCGACCCTTGGCCGCGCGCCCCTATAGTTTGCCGCGCCGCTGAAAACAGGACGGAACTCATGCAAGACCGCTATCGCCCACTCAAAACCAGTTACTGCGAAACGCCCGTGTTGGTCATTGATACCGCTGCCAGTACCGGCGCGGTCCTTGACGCCGCGCAGCAACGCTTGCGCGCGGCCAGTGACTTGCTCGAAACGCTCTATTGCTTGTGCTTCAAACAGGCTGATGTAAAAGACATCCCAAACATAGTGAATGCACTTTATTTATTAACACAAGACGGCTGCGAACTTCTCGACATTGCAAAGCAAAGAATCCCCTCATCACAAATGTAGAAACAACTAAGCACTACCAATACTCCAACAACAAACACTAGTCTGCCAGCTCTTAAATCAAACAAGAGCGAAACAATGACTACCTTAACTATTTTCTTTTGCGGCACCGGCTCGACCAAGTTCGACAGCGAGAACCCGACTTACTGGGATGGCGAACTGGTTTCCACCCTGGCTTCCCATCATGGCGGCCGCGAGTTTGCCGAATGGATCGTGATCGATGGTCCAGGCACCAGCAACCTGCAAGCTGATGAGCTGTTTACCAAATCCAAGGACTACGGCCTGAGCGGAACATTGTTCGGCAAAGGCTGGGAAGAGAACGTCCAACACGCTCTCAATATCATCAAAGGCAAATGTGACTGGCAGCGGGAACAACTGACCGAAGCCGAATATAACCGCCTCAAGGCTGCCGGCATTCCCATTGAAGACGTGAAGGTGGAAGGTTCCTGGTTGTGGCGGAAATACAACTATGGTGACCGTAGCGTGACTCAACAAAAACTACAGGAGCAAATTATTAGAACGTTCCGTAAAGATGGCATTATCCCGACCAAAGTTAATTTGGTGGGTTGGAGCCGTGGTGGTATCAGTTGCCACATGCTGGCCAATGCCATGTTTAAAGATGCGCCATTAAAAGATATTCCGATCAGTATCTTTGCGATTGATCCGGTACCGGGTATCGGTAACTTTCAGGAAGATAAAGTTAAACTGAACTCCAATGTAAAAGAATACGTCGGCTTCTACGCCCGAGACGAGCGCTCCAAAGGCTTCAGCTGTGTCATCCCGCAAACGGCCACCGGTACCCGAACCCACATTTACCCCATGCCCGGTCGCCATGGCACGCTGGTCGGCAACGCCTCAGCCGATGGTGTCAGCGGCCCAAAAACACTGGCCGAACCGGGTCTGATCGTGCGCCACTTCGCCGAAGTGTGTCTGAAGCGCTGGGGCGTGGTGCTGAACAAAACCCTCAACCTAACCCCGGCCGACCTGCAAAACCACCACAACGCCATGGCCAACGCCGACGCGAAATACAAAGCGATGGAAAAGTGCTCGTACACCTACTTTACGGAACTGGACCAAGGCGAGCGGTATGTTTCGCTGGGGAGTAACGGGGTCAAATTCTCGGCGGTGAGGGGCACGATCTACGCGCCGGCGACCGGGCTGAACACTGGCTTGGCGGATGTGGATTCGTATCAGCATATTCGTTGATAGGGTGGGCGCGGGATCGAGGAAGCGCGAGAAAATGCGTCGAGGAAAATTCCTATAGAAAGGGACTAGCCGAGGCTCGGCCCGTTCCTACAGGCGTGGACTCTTTGTCGTCTATCGCTGCTTGGTGGCTCGCACCTATAGTCGTGACCGTCGCTGCCAAATCAGCGGCTCGGGCTTGGTCACCTGAATTTGAGAGAAAACTTGCGCATGCCCTTGTATGCTGCCGACGTCTTTAATGCCGGCACACTTTATGGCGGCTGTGTTTGGGACGCTTCGGCGTGCCAGGGTTTGTCTCTCCCCAGGTTGACCAACCCGAACACAGTCGCCTCCATCGCTTGGTCACGATGGTAGCGGTCTTTCGGAAGCATTAAAGAGAGCAAACCAATGAAGACATGCAACCCCCTCACAGCCAATCGTTATCTCCCGCTGCAAACCAACCTCACCGATTCCCCGCCCCTGATCATCGACACAGAGGCCAACCCCCAGGACATCCTCGAAGCTGCCATGCAGCGCATCCGAGCCTCCAGCGATCTCCTGAAAACCCTGCACTGCATTTGCTTCAAACACGGCGACGTCGAAGACATCCCCCACATCACCCACGCGCTTTACCTGCTGACTCAGGACGGCTTCGACCTGATGCAAGTCGCCCAACAACGCATGATGGGCTGGAAAGCGCCTGCCTGACACTGCGTGAACAGATCGTTCTCACGCTCTACGTGAGAACGATCATCGAAAACTGGAGATAACATTGAGCCAATTTTTTGATGAGCTAATTGAAAGCGTGCAACAGATGAACGAAATCATACGAGGTGAGCGTCAGCCTTCCCACAAATTTCATGTTGATGCGTTCCACGTCAAAGAAATCTCCAATCGATCCCCCGTCTGCGACAGAACGATCAAAAGATCCATGCGTCACCCAAAACCAGACGCCTAATAAGATCCGCGCAAGCCCAACCGGACTCCAGAACCATGAAGCTCGCCCCCAACTTCCCCGACGACCACACCATGCGCCTGCTCATTCAGTTGCTGCACGAAGAGCTCGGCCTGCCCGAACGCAAAACCATCAACCTCAACACCTCAATCAATTTCGACCTGAGCTGCGACGGCGCTGATGCGCAGCATTTGATGGAAGCACTTGAAGAACAGTTCGGGATCGACTTAGTGGATTACGATGCCTATCGCTACTTCCAGCCCGAAAGGTTTGATGTACATCTCAAGCGAAGGGCAAAAGGTCGCGGAGACAAAATCCCGCTGACCATCGGCATGCTCTATCAAGCCATCCACGCCCAACGCTGGGATACACAGGAACTAGAAGGCCAATAGAGCACATGCCGCGTCTGAAACGACACACACAACTGCAATTATTCTGGCGCTATCACCTCACAAGTGAAGGAATATTAGCCTCATGGCTAGAAAAACAGCGCCCCTTCTGCCGCGTATTGCACATCTGCTGACCGACTTGGGCGAACGCCTAAAACTGGCTCGTTTACGTCGAAGGCTGACGGCTAAACAAGTGGCAGAGCGAGCCGGCATGTCTGTCATGACGTTGCGCTCTCTGGAGTCGGGTGGTGCGGGGGTGACGATGGGAGCCTATCTGTCGGTGATGCACGTATTGGGACTGGAGCAAGACTTGAACAAGGTTGGCGAATCCGATGAAACGGGCCGTCGATTACAGGACGCTCAGTTAAGTCGAGCCCCAAGTCCAAAGGCCGAAAAAACCGGGCCCGAAAAAAGTACAACTGCCGCCAAGGTAAGCAAACCATCCGACTCACAAACAGGAAGCGTCATCCGTAAGCAGCATCTCAGCGAGAGTGATCTTCGCGACTTTCCGCTGAATACCCAATCACTGTCCGCTTTATTGATAAGAAAAAAGAAACCCGAACCCAACGCATAGCGAGTTAGGTAGGTTGGGGGCGTGCATATTGCTCTCACGAACCGCGCAGAAACGGTCATTTTCTAACCAAATAAAGGCGTCCAATCTGCAGTCCAGAACCTCCAAAGCATCAAAAATACCGACCTATTGGCTAGGTCGTTTGAGCTACACTTGAACCTTGCATCGAGAGGCAGATGTCATGAGCGAACTGACGTTTCAGCAAAAACAGGATTATTACGAAAAAGTCCGCCGATCAAACTACTTGGCGAGCTTACGTCTGGAAGGCTTCGATACCACGCGTGCCGATGCTGAAAAACCGCTCCCTTCACGAGAGTCGGTCCTTAGCAAATATCGTCAAAATCCACGCTAATGGTAGATAAATACGGGGTCGGCCAAGACCCCTATTGTTACCCCGACAGCGGGGTACTGCGTAACCTGCTCAATATCCAGGATGAAGAGCTCCTTCACAAAGCTGAGCGAGAACTTTCAGAAATCGCAGTTAGTAACTTTCGTCTCCTCCCTCCTCCATACGACCTCAACCTTCTACAGCATGTTCATAAGACTCTCTTTTGTGACGTGTATGAATGGGCTGGGCTGCTCAGAACAGTGAACATTCAGAAAGGTGACACGCTTTTTTGTACGGCAGAACGAATCCTCCCCGAAGCTGAAAAAATATTTCGTGTTATGGAGCGTGCTGCCTGGTTCGCAGGCACCAGCAAAGCCGAATTAATCGTAAAGATTGCCGAAGCATACGGAGACCTAAACGTTATCCATCCTTTTCGAGAAGGAAACGGACGAACTCAACGCATTTTGTTTGAACAGATCATCATCAATGCAGGATTTGCTGTCGATTGGTGGCTTATCAAAGATGCCGCTTGGATACCCGCAAATATAGATGCAGTGATGTGCGACTACCGTGGTTTGGAAGCTATTTTTGAGCGTTGCATCGGCGACCCGCTGGACAAGTCATTGCCGCAAATTTAGACGATTTCAACTCTAGGTTTACCGCCACATACAAACGGATGTATCCGCAATGAACCTCGCACCCAACTTCCCCGACGACCACACCATGCGCCTGCTCATGCAGTTGCTGCACGAAGAGCTCGGCCTGCCCGAACGCAAAACCATCAGCCTCACCACCTCGATCAATTTCGACCTGGGCTGTGACGGTGCCGATGCGCGGCATTTGATGGAAGCACTTGAAGAACAGTTCGCCATCGATTTCATCGACTACGACGCCTATCGCTACTTTCAGACGGAAGGGTTTGATATGCATCTCAAGCGAAGGGTAAAGGGTCGCGGCGACAAAATCCCGCTGACCATCGGCATGCTCTATCAAGCCATCCACACCCAACGCTGGGATACACAGGAACTGGAAGGCCAATAGAGCAGATGCCACGTCTGAAACAGCACACATAACTGCAATTATTCTGGCGCTATCACCTCAGAAGTGAAGGAATATTAGCTTCATGGCTAGAAAAACAGCGTCCCTCCTACCGTGTAATGCATGACTGCTTACTGACCTCGGCGAACGCCTGAAACCAGCTCGTTTACCCAACACATAGCGAGTTAGGCAGGTTGTGGTGCGTGCATGTGTCTAACACTTTGAAACCTCTCCATCGATTACGACACCTATCGCCACTTCCAACCCGAAGGCTACGATGTGTTCCTCAAACGTAAAGCCAAGGGACGTGGCGACAAACTGCCACTGACCATCGCAATGCTCTATCAGGCCATTAAGGCCCAACGCTGGGCACGCAGACGCTGGAAAGCCTCTAACGTCCGCAGCGCGCACCTATAAGGACATAGCGTGGACGTATTGATGGGTTTACTCGCTGCCTTGCTTTGGGGCGGCACGGATTTTCTAGTGGGTTTGAACGCCCGTGCGGTCGGCGTCAAACGCGCAGTGTATTTCGGTCAAGCGCTGGGCTTCAGCATCATGAGCTTGCTGCTGATCGCCTTTCCTGCCTTCATTCTCAAATCGATGTCGGCATCGCTCGATGTCTGGCTGTTCGGCATTGCCGCCGCCGTGCTCACCGTGTCCGGTGCCTTGGCGTTGTCCAAGGCATTCGCCCTCGGCAAAGCGTCTATCGTCGCGCCGCTCGTGACCTCCTACGGTGTAGTCACTACGTTGCTGTCCTGGGCGGCAGGTGAACAGATCAATTTGATCCAATTATTGTGCATTGCACTCTGCGTGATCGGAGTCCTCCTTTCCAGCATCCACGCCGATTCGAAGCTTCCACATACCACTCAGGCCAGCAGCTCGATTGCCTATGCGCTTCTGGCGGCTGTTTTTTATGGCACCAGTTTCTGGCTGCAAGGCCACTTCGTTCTTCCGGTGCTTGGGCCGGTGACGATGCTCTGGCTTGCCTATCTGGTGGGACTGGTCGTGCTGGTATTGATGGTGTTGAAGATCAAGGACGGCTTGAAAATTCCGCCGTTGAAAAACTGCATGACATTGACCGGTGCCAGCCTGATGAACCTCGGTGGGTTCTCCTCTTTCGCTTGGGGCGCAGTGGCGGGGTCGGTTTCGGTGGTGACGGTGATCAGCACGTTGTCCGGCGGAATTGCCGCCATTCTGGGGTATGTGTTCTTCAAGGAAAGACTGGCGAAGGTGCAGGTGCTGGGTGTCGTTTTGGTCTTGGTTGGCGCGTTCGTGCTGCATCTAAAAACCTGAAACCAGCGCCCACAAAAAAGCCGCCCCAAAGGGCGGCTTTTTCATTGCGTCAGACCAAATCTTACAACTTCGGTCCAGCAGCCTTGATCGCGTCGCTCACTTCAAATTTCTTGAAGTTCTCAACAAACAACCCAGCCAGTGCTTTAGCCGCTTCATCGTAAGCAGCCTTGTCAGCCCAGGTATTACGTGGGTTCAACAGGCCAGTCTCAACGCCCGGCACAGCCAATGGCACATCGAGGTTGATGGTGTCGAGGTGTTCGGTTTCAGCACCGATCAACGCGCCGCTCTGGATCGCTGCGATCACCGCACGGGTGGTCGGGATGTTGAAGCGCTTGCCAACGCCGTAGCCACCACCGGTCCAGCCGGTGTTAACCAGGTAAACCTTCGAACCGAAGCCGCGGATACGTTTGATCAGCAGTTCTGCGTATTCGCCAGCCGGACGCGGGAAGAACGGTGCGCCGAAGCAGGTGGAGAAGGTCGACTTGATGCCGCTGCCGGAACCCATTTCGGTCGAGCCCACCAGAGCGGTGTAGCCGGACAGGAAGTGGTAGGCCGCTTGTTCTTCGCTGAGGATCGACACTGGCGGCAGCACGCCGGTCAGGTCGCAGGTCAGGAAGATCACAGCGTTTGGCTCGCCACCGAGGTTCTTCTCGGAACGCTTGGCAACGTGCTCCAGCGGATAGGCCGCGCGGCTGTTCTGGGTCAGGCTGACATCGGCGTAATCGGCGTGCTTGGCGTCATCGATAACGACGTTTTCCAGGACTGCGCCGTGCTTGATGGCTTTCCAGATGACTGGTTCGTTCTTCTCGGACAGGTCGATGCACTTGGCATAGCAACCGCCTTCGATGTTGAACACCACGCCCTCGCCCCAACCGTGCTCGTCGTCACCGATCAGGTAACGGCTTTCGTCGGCGGACAGGGTGGTTTTACCGGTGCCGGACAGGCCGAAGAACAGGGTCACGTCGCCCTCCTCACCGATGTTGGCAGCGCAGTGCATTGGCAGCACGTCGGCGGCCGGCAGCAGGAAGTTCTGCACCGAGAACATGGCTTTTTTCATTTCACCGGCGTAGCGCATGCCGGCGATCAGCACTTTCTTCTGCGCGAAGTTGATGATCACGCAACCATCGGAGTTGGTGCCGTCACGCTCTGGAACGCACTCGAAATTGGCGACGTTGAGCACCTGCCACTCATCACGACCAGCCGGGTTGTACTGGGCCGGGTTGATGAACAGGCAACGACCGAACAGATTCTGCCAGGCAGTCTGAGTGGTCATTTTCACGGCCAGGTAGTGATCGGCAGCCGCGCCTACATGAACGTGGGAAACGAAATGCTCTTGCGCGTTGTTGAACGCCTCGACGCGGTCCCACAGGGCATCGAACTTGTCGGCCGGGAACTTGCGGTTGATCGGGCCCCAGGCGATAGCGGCCTGAGTGGTCGGCTCTTCAACGATGAAACGGTCGACTGGCGAACGGCCGGTACGGTGACCGGTACGAACAACCAGCGCGCCGGTATCGGCAAGCTCGCCTTCACCGCGATTCAGGGCTTCTTTAACCAGATCATCAACACTCAGATCGGTGTACACGGCGTTATTGGCTTGCGTCATGAGGTTCCCCATCGGCCAGTGGCCGAGTGCTCCAAACGTTTTGTAGTAGAAAGTTGTGCACTACTACCGCGAGAAAAAGTGGGCCGGATTATGCCAGAAAAGCCCAAAAAAAGTAGGGCCCTCCCGTCGTTACGGCGTAATACCGGCACTAACCAGTGAATTTACCTGCGCTGAACCGTTTTAGTGACGGGTATCTGACGGCGTGTCGACGCCCGCACCGGCGAATAATTGGGCGATATCGGCGGCATCGAACAGGTAACGTTGATTGCAGAACTGGCAATCGATCTCGATGTTGCCACCGTGCTCGACCACCAGATTTTGCGCATCTTCAACACCCAAACTGACCAGAGCATTGGCCGAACGTTCACGCGAGCAGCTGCAACGGAAGCGCAGCTTTTGCACGTCGAACAGACGCACCTGCTCTTCGTGATAGAGGCGATGGAGCACGGTTTCGTTGTCCAGTCCCAGCAATTCATCAGCGGTCAGGGTGCTGCCCAGCGCGGTGATGTGCTGCCAGCTGGCGGCGCGTTCTTCTTCGTCTTTCAAGCGGTCGGCGGGCAGTTGCTGCAGCAGCAGGCCACGGGCGCGACGGCCATCGGCGTACAGCCAGAAGCGGGTGCCTACCTGTTGGGACATGACGAAGTAATTAGTGAAGCACTCGGACAGGGTTTCGCCGTCGAGGTCGACGATGCCCTGGTAACGCTGACCATGGGTCGGGTCGACCGTCAGCGCCAGTACGCCGTTGGGCATCAGGTCGGCGAGCGTCGCATCGGGGGCGATCCGGTCGGCCTCGTAACGGGCCAGGCCGCGGATATCGCGCTCGCTGGAGCACTCGATCATCAGCAACGGGATCGGGCCGTCGGAACGGGCCTGAAGGATCAGCAAGCCATCGAACTTCAGCGCGCCGACCAGCAGCGATGCCGCCGCCATCAGTTCGCCAAGCAATTGCGCGACCGGCTCCGGGTAGGCGTGTTTGGCCAGGACTTCGGCGTAGCTGAGCTCCAACGAGACCAGCTCGCCACGGGTGTCGCTGTCATCGAAGATGAAGCGTTGGGTGAAGTCGTTATCCGGTAGGTCGGTCATAGGTCTGGGTATCTGAAGTGGTGACAATGGGTTTCAACGGTCAGGATCGCGTGCCTGCAATCACCCTTGGATGCGCAACGCTAGGCCATGGCCGGCATTTTATGAACAATCCGGGCTTGTTCCAAGCAAGGTGCACAGTGCGCGATCCTTGGCCACTGACGCCGTTGGCCTTCTGGTTATGGCCCATGGCGCAGAGGCTGTGGTGATTTTCGACGAGTGGCTGTGTATCCGCTCGATGCGCCGCTGGCGAATCACCCGATATGGTTGCTCAACCGGGTAATTGCAAGTCTTCCCCGGAGATCCGGTGGCATCTGGCGAGTGCTGCGCACTCGATCGCGGGCAAGCCATGCTCCCACAAAATATCGTATATCCCTTGTGGGAGCGGGCTTGCCCGCGATGACGGACTGAACATCGCCCGAGAAATTCCTGTCCTACTCGTCGTTGCTGCTACCACGGAACTTGAACAAATCCCGCCGCTGTTTCTTGCTCGGTTTGCCATCGGTGGTCATCCCCAGCGCACCCGCTTTGCGCTGGGCGGCGGCGTTTTCGCGTTTGGCGATGCTGGCTTCGGTTTCGGCATACAACGTCTGAGCCTCCGGCGCGCCACGGCGAACAATGGATAACGCTTGAACCACCACCGTACGCTCTTCGAAACCGGCGCGGATCACGAACTCATCACCTACTCTTGGCTCCTTGCCTGGCTTACAACGTTCGCCCCGGCAATGCACCTTGCCGCTTTCAATCGCCGCCTTGGCCAAGGCACGGGTTTTGTAAAAACGCGCGGCCCATAACCATTTATCGAGACGGACTTTGTCGTCCTCTTCGTTTTTTTGTGCCATGGAATTTCCTCACTCTGAAATATTGCTGAACTGTACTACCGTTTCAGTCGTACCAAGAATTGCACCGGCTCGGATTACAATGCACGCATTCCAGAACCTCCCCGAGGGGCTGGAAATCCGGGCCGTAGATATCTGTCGCCTTTTAACCATTATTCTGCGTGAATACCGCGAATTCGGCCGCTTGCGGGCCGAGCGGTTTCTACCGGTTGAGCAACTTTGAAGACATTTGACCATTTGACCGTTGTCGGTCTGCGCGAGTGGGTGGCGCTCCCGGATTTGGGAGTCGCGGGCCTGCGGGCAAAAATCGACACCGGTGCCAGCACCTCCAGCCTGCATGCCACCGACATCGAGCCGTTCGAGCGCGATGGCGAACAGTGGGTACGCTTCACCGCGCACTTGGGCACGGTGGTGCAATTGCGTCATCGACGCTGCGAAGCGCCGCTGGTGACGATGAAAACCATTAAAAGCTCCAACGGTCAGGCGCAGAAGCGATACGTGGTCAGCACCACCCTGGCCCTCGGTGATCGGGTCTGGCGGGTCGAGTTCACGCTCGCCTGCCGCAAATCCATGCGTTATCGCCTGCTACTCGGCTCCAAAGCCTTGATTCACGGCCAGTTGGTGGTCAATCCAGGCATTAAGTACGTACAAGACAAGCCGGTGTTCCCGGTATCTACCTCCTCCACAGGTGTTGCATGAAGATCGCTGTGCTGTCGCGGAACCCGCGTCTGTATTCCACTCGTCGTCTGGTTGAAGCCGGTACCGAGCGTGGCCATGAAATGGTGGTGATCGACACCCTGCGCGCCTACATGAACATTGCCAGCCACAAGCCGCAGATCCACTACCGCGGCAAGCCGCTGGAAGGTTTCGACGCGGTGATCCCCCGGATCGGTGCGTCGGTAACGTTTTATGGCTGCGCGGTGTTGCGTCAGTTCGAAATGATGGGCGTATTTCCGCTCAATGAATCGGTGGCCATTGCCCGTTCGCGGGACAAACTGCGTTCGTTGCAATTGCTGTCACGTCGCGGGATCGGTTTGCCGGTGACCGGGTTTGCTCACTCACCGGACGACATTCCCGACCTGATCGACATGGTCAACGGCGCCCCGCTGGTGATCAAGGTATTGGAAGGCACCCAAGGCATTGGCGTGGTGCTGTGTGAAACGGCGACGGCGGCAGAGTCGGTGATCGAAGCGTTCATGGGCCTGAAGCAGAACATCATGGTTCAGGAGTACATCAAGGAAGCCGGCGGTGCCGACATTCGATGCTTCGTAGTCGGCGACAAGGTGATCGCAGCGATGAAGCGCCAGGCCAAGCCTGGCGAGTTTCGCTCCAACCTGCATCGGGGCGGCAGCGCCAGCCTGATCAAGATCACACCGGAAGAACGCATGACCGCGTTGCGTGCGGCGAAGGTGATGGGCCTGGCAGTGGCAGGGGTGGACATCCTGCGCTCCAATCACGGGCCGCTGGTGATGGAAGTGAACTCGTCACCGGGTCTGGAAGGGATTGAAACCACCACTGGGAAGAATGTGGCGGGGATCATCATTGAGCATCTGGAGAAGAATGGCGGGCCGAATATGACGCGGACCAAAGGGAAGGGTTAAGCCAGACTTATGTGGCGGCAGGGAGGCCGCCTTCGCGAGCAGGCTCGCTCCCACAGTTGACCGCGTACTCATTGTGGGAGCGAGCCTGCTCGCGAAGGGGCCATCAGCCCCAGCCAAGATGTCAGCTGTTAAACCGCATCCCGAGGCAACATCAACCCCAACGGCAACCGCACCCGCGCTTCCAGCCCGCCTCCGGAACGATTGCGCAACTCAACATTCCCGCCATGCATCGAAGCAATCCGCTTCACGATCGCCAGCCCCAAACCAGTCCCCTTCCCGCCCCGGGCACGATCACCCCGAGTGAACGGGTTGAAGATTGCTTCAAGTTCAGCAGGATCAATCCCCGCCCCACGGTCCATGACACTCAGCACCACATACGGCGCGCTGGTATCACCAGAGACATAGGCCGCCACCTCAACGCCGCTGCCTGCGTGGTGCAAGGCATTGCCGATCAGGTTGTTCAACAGGCGTTTCATCGACACCCGACGCAACGGAAATGGCTGGATCGGTTCCAGGCGCAAACGGACCTTTTCTGCATTCTGGTTGTACGGCGCAGCGACTTCGCGAACCAGGTCGCTCAAGTCCACCTCTTCCACCGATTCGTCACGGCCATCACGAATGAACGCCAGGAACTGGTCGAGGATCGCGTCCATGTCTTCGATGTCGCGCACCATGTCGTCGGTGAGATCGGTGCGATCTCCCATCAACTCCAGGGACAGACGCAAACGGGTCAAGGGGGTCCGCAAGTCGTGGGACACACCGGCCAGCATCAGCTCACGTTCGCGACCGGCCTGTTCGACGTCTTCTGCCATCTGGTTGAAGGCGCGATACACCTCGGTCATTTCACTTGGGGTGTCGCTGATGGGCAATCGCACACTGCGCCCCTGGCCGAGTTGCCTTGCGGCATACACCAGACGCTTTAACGGTTGATTGAGTTGACTGACGAAGATCCATGCCGATGCGGTCGACAGCAAGCCAATGGCGAGGAACCAGCCGAGCACGTTCCAGATTTTCTGGCCACGCAGAGGATGCGGGTACAGCGGCACTTTCAACCAGCCATCGCCCAGGCTTGGCGCCCGGACCCACAGCGCTGGCGGCGAGTGCATGCGTAATCGCACTTCGGTGTCGGCACCCAGTTCGGCCTGCATCTGCCGCTGGTATATCTCGCTGTACGGCCAATGGTGCTCACCTTCCGGCACACCGGCCCCCACCACCCGGATCAGCGTGGCGGCATCGGCGATCTTAGTGCGGTTTTCTTCATCGGCGGCCCAATAGGCGCGCAGTGTCAGGGCGACGCCGTGGCTGTATTGACGATCCACCAGCACGTCTTCGTTCATCAACAGATAAACCAGGGTCAGTGCCTTGGAAAACAGGACGACGATCAGCACCAGCCAAAGGGTGCGGGAGAAGAAGCTCTGGGGGAACCAAACGGGGGTTTTCATGGATAGCCGCTACACACTTGCAGGAGCGAGCGATGCTCGCATATTGCGGATCGCGAGTCTGCGGGCAACATTGCCCGCAAGACCCGCTCCTACAAATCGCCGATCACTTGGTGGCGGCGCCATCCGGAACGAACACGTAGCCCACGCCCCAGACTGTCTGGATGTAACGCGGCTTGGACGGATCGGGTTCGATCATCCGGCGCAGACGGGATATTTGTACGTCGATGGAACGCTCCAGGGCATCCCACTCGCGGCCACGGGCCAGGTTCATCAGTTTGTCACGGGTCAGTGGCTGACGCGCGTTCATGACCAATGCCTTGAGGACCGCAAACTCACCGGTGGTAAGCATGTGCACTTCGTCACCGCGCTTGAGTTCGCGGGTCGCCAGCGACAGTACGTAATCACCGAAGGTCACGCTTTCGTCTTCGCTGCCCGGTGCACCCGGCACCGGCGTCGACTGACGACGCAGGACCGCTTTGACGCGGGCCATCAGCTCGTCCGGGTTGAACGGCTTGGCCAGGTAATCGTCGGCGCCCAGTTCCAGGCCCTTGATACGGCTCAGCTCGTCGCCTTTGGCGGTCAGCATGATGATGGGGATCTGATTGTTCGCCGTGCGCAGGCGGCGGCAGGCTGTCAAGCCGTCTTCGCCGGGCAGCATCAGGTCGAGGACGACCAGGTTGAACACTTCGCGCGCCAGCAGGCGATCCATTTGCTCGGTGTTCGGAACGGCGCGGGCGCGGTAGCCCTTGCTGACGAAAAAGCGCTCCAGCAGGCTGCTGAGCCCCGGATCGTCGTCAACAATAAGAATTTTTTCGCCTTCAGCAGTGTTTGCAGTGCTGCTCATTAGATGCTCCTTTGATCTCGGCGCGCATTATGGCGTAGCTGCCGTTATACGCACCGTGTGCATTGTTAGCAGATTTTTCCTCCACCGCCAGTAAACCGGCCATTACCCTTCCCGCCCGCGATGCCCCAGAACACGCGAACGCTGGTTATAATGCGCGGCGTTTTGTGTCAGGCAACATCAGACAGGTACTACAGGCAGGCGCTATTTATTTCCCTGCCGCCCGCAGTAATTGTTCGATTTCACGGGTCAATGGGGTGCCCTTTGATCCAGGCAGCGGCGCAGGCCAGGCCGCTCAACCAGACTCGCAGAGCCTTCAATTCTGCGCCTGCGAGCCTGCTTTCACAATTTGTCAGGTGGTTTTATGGACAGCATCAACAGCCGCATCGCCGAGGAACTCGGTGTACGCCCACAACAGGTCGAAGCGGCCGTCGCGCTACTCGATGAAGGCTCTACCGTTCCCTTCATCGCCCGTTACCGGAAAGAAGTGACCGGCAGCCTCGATGACATCCAGTTGCGTCATCTGGAAGAGCGTCTGCGCTACCTGCGAGAACTCGACGAACGGCGCATCAGTATCCTCGCCAGCATCGAGGAACAAGGCAAGCTGACCCCGCAACTTGAACGCGACATCAAACTCGCCGACACCAAGACCCGCCTCGAAGACTTGTACCTGCCGTACAAGCAAAAGCGCCGCACCAAGGGCCAGATCGCCCTGGAAGCCGGCCTCGGCGAGCTGGCCGACGGCCTGTTCAACGACCCGACCCTGACGCCTGACACCGAAGCCGCACGCTTCATCAACGCCGAAAAAGGCGTGGCCGATGTGAAGGCAGCCCTCGAAGGCGCCAAGTACATCCTCATGGAGCGCTTCGCTGAAGACGCCGGCCTGCTGGACAAACTGCGCAGCTACTTGAAGCAAGAAGCCACCCTCAGTGCCCGCGTCATTGCGGGTAAAGAAGAGGAAGGCGCCAAGTTCCGCGACTACTTCGAACACGACGAACCGCTGAAAAGCATGCCGTCGCACCGCGCGCTCGCTATTTTCCGTGGCCGCAACGAAGGCATTCTGAGCTCTGCGCTGAAAGTCGGCGACGAACTGCCGGGCACCATGCACCCGTGCGAAGGCATGATCGGCCAGCAATTCGGCATCCAGAACCAGAACCGCGCCGCCGACAAATGGCTGGGCGAAGTGGTGCGCTGGACCTGGAAGGTCAAGCTCTACACCCACCTCGAAACCGACCTGCTGGGTGAGCTGCGCGATGGCGCGGAAACCGAAGCGATCAACGTGTTCGCGCACAACCTGCACGACTTGCTGCTGTCGGCCCCGGCCGGCCCGCGCGCCACGTTGGGTCTCGACCCGGGCCTGCGCACCGGCTGCAAGGTCGCCGTGGTCGACGCCACCGGCAAGCTGCTGGATCACGCCACCGTTTATCCGCACGTGCCGCACAACAAGTGGGATCAGACCCTCGCGATTCTCGCCGCCCTGTGCGCCAAGCATTCGGTTGACCTGATCGCCATCGGCAACGGCACCGCCAGCCGCGAAACCGACAAGCTGGCCGCTGAACTGATCAAAAAATACCCGGCCATGAAAATGACCAAAGTCATGGTCTCCGAGGCCGGCGCATCGGTTTACTCGGCATCTGAACTGGCTTCGAAGGAATTCCCGGATCTGGACGTATCGATCCGTGGCGCCGTGTCGATTGCCCGTCGCTTGCAGGATCCACTGGCTGAGCTAGTGAAGATCGATCCGAAATCCATCGGTGTCGGCCAGTACCAGCACGACGTTTCGCAGCTGAAACTGGCGCGCGGTCTGGACGCGGTAGTCGAGGACTGCGTGAACGCCGTGGGCGTCGACGTCAATACCGCCTCCGTGGCGCTGCTGGCGCGCATCTCCGGTCTCAACGCGACCCTGGCACAGAACATCGTCAGCCATCGCGATGAACACGGCGCGTTCAAAACCCGCGCCGCGTTGAAGAAAGTCGCACGTCTGGGCGAAAAAACTTTCGAACAGGCCGCAGGCTTCCTGCGCGTGATGAACGGCGACAACCCGCTGGATTCGTCGGCCGTTCACCCGGAAGCCTACCCGCTGGTGCAGCGCATCGCCGCTGAAACCGACCGCGACATCCGCTCGCTGATCGGCGATGCGAGCTTCCTCAAGCGTCTCGATCCGAAGAAGTACACCGACGAAACTTTCGGTCTGCCAACGGTCACCGACATTCTGCAAGAGTTGGAAAAACCTGGCCGCGATCCACGTCCTGAGTTCAAGACTGCGGAGTTCCAGGAAGGCGTCGAGGACCTCAAGGATCTCGAACTGGGCATGATCCTCGAAGGCGTCGTCACTAACGTGACCAACTTCGGCGCGTTCGTCGACATCGGCGTGCATCAGGACGGTTTGGTGCATATCTCTGCACTTTCGGAGAAGTTCATCAAGGATCCGCGTGAAGCGGTGAAGGCCGGTGATGTGGTGAAAGTGAAGGTCATGGAAGTCGACATCCCGCGTAAACGCGTGGGCTTGTCGATGCGCATGAGCGACACCCCGGGCGAGAAAATCGACGGCGCTCGCGGTGCACGTCCGGGGTCGGCGCCACGCCAGTCCCAGAACAGCGCACCGCGCAAGGAAACCACCGCGGCGGCCCCGAGCAACAACGCGATGGCGTCGCTGTTCGCCAACGCCAAGCAGTTGAAGAAACGCTGATGGAGATTCCTGCCGGGCTGACCGAAAGCGCGTTTTTCAAGCTGCTGGGGTGTCGCTTGCACAGCCTGGAAACCGGGGTGGCGCAAGTCGCCCTGGCGCTGGAACCGGAGCTGCGCAATCGCGGCGGCAAGCTGCACGGCGGGGCTTTGTTTAGTCTGGTGGACATTGCCATGGGGCTGGCTTGTTCCAGTACCCACGGCTTTGACCAGCAGAGCGCGACCATCGAATGCAAGATCAACTACATTCGCGCCGTTTCAGACGGTGAAGTGATGTGCACGGCACGGGTGATCCACCCGGGCCGCCGCACGTTGGTGGTCGAAGCCGACGTGATGCAAGGCGACAAACTGGTCGCAAAAGCACAAGGCACGTTCGCTGTCCTGTAGCTAGATGTCACCCATTTGAGTTAATTTCGGCGCTGTGACCGTAGCGCCGAAGTTTCCTGTGGGAGCGAGCCTGCTCACGATTGCGGTGTGCCAGACGACTTAAACGTTGACTGACACTCCCTAATCGCGAGCAGGCTCGCTCCCACAGGGGATTGCGGCGCTCGATCCTTGGCCGGCTGCCAGTAGTCCTGTGCGGCTCAAAAACCAGGCGAAAACGCCAGTTTTAACTTCACCCTTGTAGACCGTCTTGCCCACCCCCATATTGGGGCGACTGACGCGTGAAGGAATCCAACTTGAGCGAACTTCTCAACCGCCGCCTGGCTCTGCTTGGCGAGCGCGCTAACCTCTCTCTGCTCGAACAGTGCCTTCACGGCATCGAACGTGAATGCCTGCGCGTGACCGGCGAAGGTCGCCTGGCGCAAACGCCGCACCCGGAAGAATTGGGTTCCGCGCTGACCAACGAACAAATCACCACCGACTATTCCGAGTCGTTGCTGGAGTTCATCACGCCCGCCCTGCCCGACCCGGCGGATACGCTGGCGAGCCTGGACAAGATCCATCGCTTTGCCTACAGCAAGCTCGGCAACGAGTTTCTGTGGAGCCCCTCGATGCCGTGCCCGTTGCCGGCCGAGGAAGACATCCCGATCGCCTATTACGGCACGTCCAATATCGGTCAGCTCAAGTACGTCTATCGCAAGGGCCTGGCCCTGCGTTACGGCAAGACCATGCAGTGCATCGCCGGGATTCATTACAACTTTTCCCTGCCGGAAAAGCTCTGGCCGCTGCTCAAAGAAGCCGAAGGCTTTGTCGGCACCGACCGCGATTATCAGTCCTCGGCCTACATCGCGCTGATCCGTAACTTCCGCCGCTACAGCTGGCTGCTGATGTACCTGTTCGGCGCCTCGCCTGCGCTGGACGCCGGTTTCCTGCGCGGTCGTTCGCACCAGTTGGAACAACTGGACCCGGACACCTTGTACCTGCCGTACGCCACCAGCCTGCGCATGAGCGACCTGGGTTACCAGAGCAACGCCCAGGCCGGCTTGACGCCCTGCTACAACGATCTGTCGAGCTACACCAACAGCCTGCGCCAAGCGGTGGCCACGCCGTATGCGCCGTATGTCGAGATCGGCACGCATCAGGACGGTGAGTGGGTTCAGCTCAACACCAACATCCTGCAGATCGAAAACGAGTACTACTCCAACATCCGCCCGAAACGCGTGACCTATACCGGCGAGCGGCCGATCCAGGCGCTGGTGGCCCGTGGCATTCAATACGTTGAAGTGCGTTGCCTGGACATCAACCCGTTCCTGCCGATGGGCATCGACCTCACCGAGTCGCGCTTCCTCGACGCGTTCCTGCTGTATTGCGTGTTGAACGACAGCCCGCTGTTGACCAATACGTCCTGCAGCAACGCCACCTCGAACTTCCTCAGCGTGGTCAAGGAAGGTCGCCGTCCGGGCCTGCAATTGCAACGCAACGGTCAACCAGTGGACCTCAAAGAGTGGGCCAGCGAGTTGCTGGAGCAGATTGCTCCGTTGGCAGCGATGCTGGATCAAAGTCATGGTGGCGATGCACACAGCAAGGCGCTGGATACGCAGTTGGCCAAGGTCAAGGATCCGTCCCTGACGCCTTCTGCCCAGGTGCTGGCGGCGATGGCCGAGCACAAGGAAAGCTTTGCTCAGTTCTCCCTGCGTCAGAGCCGCGCGCATGCGGCGTTTTTCCGCAGCGAGCCTTTGAGTGGTGAAGATCAGGCGAAGTTTGAAGAACTGGCGCGCTCGTCGTTGGCGGCACAAGTGGAGCTGGAGCAGAACGAAGTCGGCGATTTCGACGTGTTTGTCGGATCGTATCAGGCGAGCATTCTGGCGATCAGTAACTAATCAATTCCTCTTGTAGACGCTGGCTTGTGTAGGAGCTGGCTTGCCAGCGAAAGCGGTGTATCGGTCACCCCGCCTTCGCTGGCAAGCCAGCTCCTACAATCGTTTCATCGCATCACATCCTTAGGATTTCCCGCTCATAAGCTAATTCGAAAATGTTATTTATTTTCTAATTTTTAGATCATTTAGTCTCCTTTGACGCCGACTCTCGGTCGCCTGACAAGGAGCTTCCCAATGAAACTGCATTTCCCTCTTCGCCTCCTGGCGGCCGCCTCTTTGGCTGCAGCGAGTTTCTTTGCTCACGCGGCTGACGTCACCGTCGCCTACCAGACCACCGTAGACCCGGCGAAAGTAGCCCAGGCCGACGGCGCGTACGAAAAAGCCACTAATGCCAAAATCGACTGGCGCAAATTCGACAACGGTGCCGATATCATCGCCGCCATCGCGTCCGGCGACGTGCAGATTGGTTACCTCGGTTCCAGCCCTCTGACCGCTGCGATCACTCGCAAAGTCCCGGTAGAAACGTTCCTCATCGCCACCCAGATCGGCGCCGCCGAAGCCCTGGTCGCTCGTGACGGATCCGGGATCAAGACGCCACAGGACCTGATAGGCAAGAAAATCGCCGTGCCCTTCGTTTCCACCGGCCATTACAGCCTGCTGGCCGCGCTGAAGCACTGGAACATCGACCCGTCGAAAGTCACCGTCCTCAACCTCGCCCCGCCCGCCATCATCGCCGCATGGAAACGTGGCGACATCGACGCTACCTACGTGTGGGACCCAGCCCTCGGTGTGGCCAAGGAAAACGGCAAAGTGCTGATCACCTCGGGTGAACTGGCCAAGTTCGGCGCCCCGACCTTCGATGCCTGGATCGTGCGCAAAGATTTCGCCGAGAAGCATCCGGAAATCGTCACCGCGTTCGCCAAGGTCACCCTCGACGCATACACCGATTACCGCAAAGACCCGAAAGCCTGGCTCGCCAATCAATCCAACGTCGACAAACTGGTGAAGCTCTCCGGCGCCAAGGCCAGCGATATTCCGCTGCTGCTGCAAGGCAACGTCTACCCGCTGGCGGCTGATCAGGTGATCACCCTCGGCGCGCCGACCACCAAAGCCATCACCGACACCGCAGCGTTCCTCAAGGAACAAGGCAAGGTCGAGGCCGTGCTGCCGGACTACGCGCCGTACGTCAGCGCCAAGTTCATCACCAACTGATCCGGAGTTAATCGCGATGGCTTTGCTACAGCTGGAGCGCATCAGCGCACAGTACCCCGGCAGTCCGGAACCGGTACTGGCGGATATTTCCCTGAGTCTTGGGCCCCAGCAATTGCTGGTCGCCCTCGGCCCGTCTGGCAGTGGCAAGACTTCGCTGTTGAACCTGATTGCCGGTTTTGTCGAGCCGAGTGCCGGGCGCATCACCCTCGATGGCGCTCCGGTCAAAGGCCCGAGCGCCGAACGTGGCGTGGTGTTTCAGGACGATGCGTTGCTGCCTTGGCAGGATGTGCTGGCCAACGTCGGCTTCGGCCTGGAGCTGGCCGGCATTGCGCGGGAAAAACGTGAACAGCGCGCTCGGGAAATGCTCGCGCTGGTCGACCTTTGCGGCTTCGAAAACCGACGCATCTGGCAGCTCTCGGGCGGCCAGAAGCAGCGTGTCGGACTTGCCCGCGCATTGGCCGCCGATCCCCGTGTTTTGCTCATGGACGAGCCCTTCGGCGCCCTCGATGCCTTCACCCGCGAACAGATGCAGGAACTGCTGCTGCAAGTCTGGCAGCGCACTGCCAAACCGGTATTTCTGATTACCCACGACATTGAAGAGGCCGTATTCCTCGCCACAGACCTGATTCTGCTGGCGCCCAATCCTGGGCAAATCGTCGAGCGCCTGAGCCTGGATTTCGGCCAGCGTTACGCCGCCGGTGAATCGGCCCGGGCGATCAAATCCGACCCACGCTTTATCGAAACCCGCGAACACGTGCTCGCCAAAGTGTTCTCCCAACGCAGCGCCGCCACGCGGCAGGAGCGCGCATGAGCAGTTATGAAATTCCGGCCGTCGTGCTGAAACCGGGTTCAAAGGTGATTGCGGTTCGTCGCAGTCTCAGCACGCGCTGGATCAGCGTGCTGACGCTGGTCGTCCTTGTTGCCATTTGGTGGGCCGTGACCGCCACGGGAATGATCGAACCGCTGTTCCTGCCGCCACCGTCCGCCGTGTTGCAAAAAGGCTGGCTGCTAGTGACCACCGGCTACATGGATTCGACGTTGTGGCAGCACTTGGGCGCGAGCCTCAGCCGAATTGGCCTTGGTCTGGTCTTCGCCGTGCTGACGGCCGTGCCGGTTGGCATTGCCATCGGTCACAACCGTATCGCTCGCGGCATTCTTGATCCGCTGATCGAGTTCTATCGCCCGATTCCGCCCTTGGCTTACTTGCCGCTGATCGTGATCTGGTGCGGTATTGGTGAGCTGTCGAAAGTGTTGCTGATCTACCTGGCGATTTTCGCCCCGATTGCCATCGCCACCGCGACCGGCGTGCGCACCGTAGACCCGGCCAAATTACGTGCCGCGCAGTCGTTGGGCGCGACCCGGGCGCAGTTGATTCGTCATGTGATTCTGCCGAGTGCCTTGCCGGACATCTTGACCGGTGTGCGCATTGGCTTGGGTGTTGGCTGGTCGACGCTGGTCGCCGCTGAACTGATCGCGGCCACCAGCGGGTTGGGCTTCATGGTGCAGTCGGCCGCGCAGTTCCTGGTCACCGATGTGGTGGTGCTGGGGATTCTGGTGATTGCGCTGATTGCCTTCGCCATGGAAATGGGCCTGCGCGCCTTGCAACGCAAACTGGTGCCGTGGCACGGCCAGGCACACTGAAAAATCATCATGTGAAAAACCCTGTGGGAGTGAGCCTGCTCGCGATAGCGCAGTGTCAGGCGACATGGCTGTGGCTGATACACCGCCATCGCGAGCAGGCTCACTCCTACAAAAGCTCGGCACCCAGGATTGAAGAGAAAGACCATGAGTAACCTGACAATCGTCCCCCTCAGTTCGGCCCTCGGCGCACAAATCAGCGGCGTCGACATCAGCCAACCGCTGACCCCGGAGCAACGCGACGCCATCGAGCAGGCACTGCTCAAGCATCAAGTGCTGTTCTTCCGCGACCAGCCAATCACTCCACAACAGCAGGCACGATTTGCCGCGAGTTTTGGCGACCTGCATATTCACCCGATCTACCCGAATGTGCCGGAACAACCGGAAGTGCTGATCCTCGACACCGCCGTCACCGACGTGCGTGACAACGCGATCTGGCACACCGACGTGACCTTCCTGCCGACCCCGGCCATGGGTGCGGTGCTCAGCGCCAAGCTGCTACCGGAGTTTGGCGGCGACACGTTGTGGGCCAGCGGGATTGCCGCGTATGAAGCGCTGTCGGCACCGATGAAAAGCTTGCTTGAAGGGTTGACCGCAACCCACGATTTCACCCGTTCGTTTCCGCTGGAGCGTTATGGCAATACGCCCGAAGCGTTGGCTCAGTGGGAAGAGGCGCGGCGCAAGAATCCGCCTTTATCGCACCCGGTAATTCGTACACACCCGGTGAGTGGACGGCGCTCGTTGTTCGTCAATGAAGGGTTCACGTCGAAGATCAATGAGCTGTCGGACACCGAGAGCGACGCGATTCTGAAGTTTTTGTTCGCCCATGCCACGCGGCCGGAATTTACCATTCGCTGGCGCTGGCAAAAGGATGATGTGGCGTTCTGGGATAACCGCGTGACTCAGCATTACGCGGTGGATGACTACCGCCCGGCGCGGCGAGTGATGCAGCGGGCGACGGTGTTGGGGGATGTGCCGTTTTTTCGGTGATACCTGATTCTGAGTAACATTCGAAATTACGACACCACTCGTCTACTAGCTGTACAAAAAAACAGGCACCCCTTCCATAACGAATAAAAATACAGTAAAAATCCGCTTACCGAATAGTGAGTGGTGAAACGCATGGTCACAAAGGAAGAACTTCAAGGTTTCATACGTGCGCAAGTTGATAGAGAGTTTTTTGAGGAACTTGGCGTCTTAATTCCGCAAACCTTCCAAAAAGCTTCGAAAGTAGCGCAGGATCTCCTGATTCATACCCCTCCCGCAGACCTACGGGGACACTTGCGCCACTCACTTGCTCAGGAAGCCTTGGCGGGCATGACCCGCTGGAATCCGCTCATCAAATCAACCGACCCCAAAGGGCACAATTACGTCCTATTGGAACTGGGAAAGCTGCGCATTACATCTGTCGTTTTGCCTTGGCAAAAGGAAGTGCGCACTGCGAAACACCGCAGTGAACTGAAAACGCTGAACGAATCGTTAGCCTCACCCCAGATGGATTGGATTGATGGACTGTCCCACACCGTTTCCGAACAACTGATCCATGCACTTGTCGTAGTCCACGCACCACCGCCAATTTCAGCAGATCAATCAGAGCCTGTGGCGATCGTGATGGCCATACCTTATTTCAACGGTAAAGGCTTCCATATGAATTGCACGCTCGAAGAGCTTCTTCAAGGCTATTCTGATAACCAAGCAATTGATCAGAAACCGATTGAATTGGTGAAATTGCGAGATAAGATGCGCCGCGCTGAAGAAATCGAAGACAAAATTGATGATGAGCAAAATTCCAAGAGGTGAACCATGAGAACTGGAGTCGCGGGCTTTCAGTCCGAGCGTCTCAAGCAGTTACGGCTCACATGTGGTATCACCCAGACCGCCTTGGCCGAAATGGTGGGACGCGCCTCTGGAAATATTTCTAAATGGGAGAACGGGCTTCAGGTTCCCGAAGCCGATGCATTCCAGCGGTTATGCGAGGTCTTTGGCGTCAGTGAAAACTGGCTGCTAGAAGAGCAAATCGTAACGAGTGAAAACACGCCGTTCTTCTTCCGCTCGCAGGTGAGTACTACCGCTAACGCGAGAGAAATAGCAGAGGTACGTTTAGAGTGGCTTCAAGACATCTCGTACAAGCTTCAGGAAAGCCTTGAGTTCGTCGCCGTTAATGTCCCTCATTTGGAAGAAAGCAATTGCCTGCTGATTTCCGATGAAGAAATCGAACGGATGGCTAGCGAATGCCGTCAAGCATGGGGCCTGGGAATCGCTCCCATACCCAATGTAGTTCAGGTTCTGGAGAATGCGGGGATCGTCTGCGCTCGAACCACACTAGGCCACCTGAAAATGGATGGCGTATCAAATTGGTATGAACTGGATCAGCGACCTTATGTACTCCTTGTGGCAGACAAGGCGAACGGCATACGAAATCGATTCGATGCAGCCCATGAGCTTGGGCATATCGTTCTCCATCGGCATATTTCCAAGGAACAGTACGAATCGAATTACGCGTTGCTGGAATCACAGGCACATCGATTTGCAAGCGCATTCCTTATGCCAGCAGAGAGTTTCCTGAGGGAGATTCGCTGGCCTACGCTGGATACCTTGCTAGCATTGAAACCACGCTGGAAGGTGTCTGTGGCCGCGATGGTTCGTAGATGTCTAGACCTAGAGATAATCAACGACACCACGACAACAAGATTGTGGAAAGCCAGGTCAGCAAGAGGCTGGGTCAAGGGAGAGCCTATGGATGGTGATTTCGATTTTGAAAGGCCACAGTTAATTGCTCAAGCCGTGAAAATGCTCGTGGAAAATAAAATACTTTCCCGATCTCAAGTCAGACAGCTACTGGGATTGCCTTTGCCAACTCTTGAAAGCCTTTGCAGCCTGGATAAGGGCTACTTTACCCTCCCAGATCAATCGCAGGTGATCAACATGCAGCTCAGAAAGAGATCTGCAAGGGATACTTTTTTCAACGAAACAGCAGAGATACTCGGCTTCCCAAGCAAAAAATAACGATCTCGTCTCCCCTCAAAAAAAATCTCGCATCCCTTCTCCCTCGATGGGATGCGAGATTCGGCCTTTTCCCCTCGCACGTGCTTACTCAGCCGTCGAAGGCTTCTCCCAAAGATTGATCCCGCCTTCATGGGCAAACCGGTCAATCTCCGCCAGTTCCTGCGCACTAAAGCTCAAATTTTTCAACGCCCCGACGTTCTCGATAATCTGCTCCGGCCGGCTCGCGCCGATCAGCGCCGACGTCACCCGTGGATCGCGTAGCGTCCACGCCAACGCCAATTGCGCCAAACTCTGCCCACGCCCCTTGGCGATTTCGTTGAGCCCACGCACATGGGCGATGTTGGCTTCGGACAAGTGCGAAGACTGCAACGAACCACCGCCCGGACGATTGACCCGCGCATCCTTCGGAATGCCGTTGAGGTATTTGTCGGTCAGCAGCCCCTGCGCCAACGGCGTGAAGGCAATCACGCCAGTGCCGAGTTCGTCGGTGACGTCCAGCAGGTCTTTTTCAATCCAACGATTGAGCAGGTTGTACGCCGGCTGATGAATCAGCAGCGGCACTTTCCACTCCTTCAACAGCGACGCCATTTCACGGGTTTTCACCCCGGAATACGACGAGATGCCGATGTACAACGCCTTCCCCTGCTGCACCGCAGTGGCCAGTGCGCTGGCAGTTTCCTCCAGCGGCGTATCCGGGTCGAAACGATGCGAGTAGAAAATATCCACATAATCCAACCCCAGACGCTGCAGGCTCTGATCCAGGCTGGCCAGCACGTATTTACGCGAACCACCGCCCTGCCCGTAAGGACCGGGCCACATGTCCCAACCCGCCTTGCTGGAGATGATCAGCTCATCGCGATATTGCTTGAAATCTTCACGCAACAAACGACCAAAGTTGATCTCGGCACTTCCGTATGGAGGGCCGTAGTTGTTGGCCAGGTCAAAGTGATTGATGCCCAGATCGAACGCCGTGCGCAACAACGCACGCTGGGTATCGATCGGCGTACTGTCACCGAAGTTGTGCCACAGGCCCAGAGACAGCGCCGGCAGCACCAGACCGCTGCGACCTACGCGGCGGTAAGGAATGGAATCGTAGCGGTTTTCGGCAGCGGTGTAGGTCATCGAATCCTCTCTTGTCGATCTTGAATGCGGTATCGACTGCGTCGCAAGTTGCCCAGCATACGCCCAGACAAACGCCGATAAACCTCGGACTCGAGAAAATGCTGAAACGTTTCACAGACGATCGTTCCTACGCTCTGCGTGGGAATGCAGCCAGGGGACGCTCCGCGTTCCGCTTTTCGAAGTGACGCAGAGCGTCACGGGATACATTCCCACGCGGAGCATGGGAACGATCTGCTCTCAAATGGCCCCCGCAAACACTTCCCCCAACCAATCCACAAACACCCGAACCCGTGGCGACATGTGTCGGTTGTGCGGATACAACACCGAAACCGGCATCGGCGGTGGCGGCATATCGGTGAGGACTTCCCGCACCAGCCCTTGGGCAATCTGGGTTTCCATCCGGTAATGCGGGCACTGGATCAGCCCCAGCCCAGCGATGGCGGAGGCGGCGTAGATTTCTGCGCCGAACACTGAAAGCGCGCCGTCGATGGCGACTTCCTTCAGTTCGCCATTCACCATGAATTCGAACGGAAACAGCTTGGCGGTGGTGCGCGAGACGTAGTTCACCGCGCGGTGATGTTTGAGGTCATCGAGGGTTTTCGGTTCGCCGAATTTGCGCAAGTACGCGGGGCTGGCGCAGGTGATCTGGCGCAGATTCGCGATACGTTTTCCGATCAGTGCCGAATCACTCAACGTGCCCGCGCGCAGTACGCAGTCGACGCCTTCGGCGATCAAGTCGACAAAGCGGTCGGACTCGCTGATGGACAGCTCTATCTGCGGGTAGCGCTCCATGAATTGCGGTAATGCGGGGATCACAAAACTTTTCGCCAGCGTCCCGTGCAGGTCGACGCGTAACCGGCCTTTCGGTGCGCAGCCGCGAAACGCCAACTCGGCCTCTTCCAGTTCCGCCAGCAGTTGCACGCAGCGTAAATAGTAGGCCTCGCCGTCCAGCGTCGGACGCACCTTGCGCGTACTACGCTCCAGCAACCGTGTGCCGAGCCAGGCTTCGAACTGGTTCAGGGTGTGAGTCAACGTTGCGCGCGGCAGGTTCAGGTCTTCGGCTGCCAGGGTAAAGCTGCTGCGCTCGTAGATCCGCACGAAGACCTTCATCGCTTTGACTTGATCCACGTGGGGCTCCGATTGTTGGCGATTTTTGAACAGTCAAGGCAACTCTCGTGCATTTATCGGCCTGAGTAAACATGTGAATCTGGCTTCACACCAAGCCAACCATCTCATCAGGAATCAACCTCATGACTACTCAGAAAGTTGCCATCGTCACCGGCGCCTCCCGCGGTATCGGCGCCGTGATTGCCAAACAGCTGGCCAGCGACGGTTTCGCCGTCGCCATCAATTACGCCAGCAGCGCCACCGAAGCTTCGGCCCTGGTGGTGGAATTGCGCCAGGCCGGCCATCAAGCCATAGCGATCAAGGCTGATGTGGCCAACGCTGACGACGTGCGCCGGATGTTCGACGAGACCGAAACACAACTGGGGAAAGTCGACGTGCTGATCAACAACGCCGGCATCCTAAAGGTGATGCCACTGGCGCAACACACCGATGAATTGTTCGAGCAAACCTTCAACATCCACGCACGCGGCACCTTCAACACCTTGCGCGAAGCGGCGACGCGATTGAACAGTGGCGGGCGCATCGTCAACTTCTCCAGCAGCACCGTCGGCCTGAACTTGCCGGGTTACGCGGTGTACATCGCCAGCAAAGCGGCGGTGGAATCGTTGACTCAGGTGTTTGCCAAGGAAATGCGCGGGCGCAATATCACCGTGAATGCCGTGGCGCCAGGGCCGGTTGCGACCGAGTTGTTTTTGCACGGCAAAAGTGAAGAACAGATTCAAAACTTCGCCAAGATGCCTCCGCTGGAGCGCCTGGGTCAGCCGGAGGATATTGCTCGCGTGGTGTCGTTTCTGGTGGGGCCGGATTCGGCCTGGGTCAATGGGCAGATTTTGCGCGCTAATGGTGGGTTGGTTTAACTATGCTCAAGTGAAGACCGCAGTGACCCCATCGCGAGCAGGCTCACTCCTACAGGAATCGCGGTGATCCTTGTAGGAGTGAGCCTGCTCGCGATAGCGGTCTATCAGGCAACAAACAACGACCAGGTGAACCCGCCATGCACACAGCCATCATCATCACCTTCGGCCTGGCCCTCCTCGCCATGATGCTGTTCATCGGCGAGAAAATCGGCTTCAGCCGCCAGACACTGACCTACAGCTTTGTAGTCCTGTGGCTGGCATTGACGGTGATCAACGGTGCCATCGGCGTGGTCACTGCCGGCCACCCCCTGAGTTCAGAACTGGCAATCGGCACGGCGGTGTTCAGTGTGCCGGTGGCAGCGCTGGTGCTGTTCATGGTGATGAGCGCCGAGGCCTGAAACAGGCCCCGCTCGGCTAACGCACCAAATGCAAAAACTGCAAATGCCGCTCGTACTGATCAAGGATGTCGTTAATGATCTGATCCTTGGTGTAACCCACCAGATCGTAGTCCTGACTGCCTTCGCTCAAATGCACTTCTGCCCGGTAGTAACGGCGGTTGTTGAGTTGTTTGGACCCCATGCCGCCTCGGGCAAAGGATGGCGTGAAATAGCCGCGCATCTGCACCTGATAAATAAACGGATGCTGTTCACCGTGACCGATTTCCAGGCTGACGCTGTCGTTGGCCGGGTCCGGTTGCGTGATCACATTCAAACCCTTCTCGACGAACACCGCCGACACTTCCTCAATCGCCGGCCGCACTGTTGTATCGAGAAAACGGTACACCTCATCCCGGGACGGGAAGTGCACCGCCTGACTCAAGCGCTGACGCCAGCCACCGCGTCGTGAGCCGGCCACCGGCGCCAGGGAATGCAGTTGCGCGATCTGCTTCTGGGACTCCAGGTAGAACGCCTTGTGCAGCCCCCACATCATTAACAGCAAGATCAGCGAGAACGGCAGCGAGGTCAGCACCACCGCCGACTTCAACGCATCGATACTGCCGGAGAACAACAGCGCACTGGTCACCAGCGCCGTCATCGCGCCCCAGAACACCCGCAGCCATTTCGGCCCGTCTTCATCCGGGTTGCCACCCTTGGCGGACAACGTCGACAGCACCACCGTGCCGGAGTCAGCCGAGGTAACAAAGAACACGAAGCTGATGAACACCGTCACGGCGATCACGGTTTTGCTCCACGGGTAAGTTTCCAGCAGCAGGTAAAGGGTCATCGACGGGTTGTCGATGGCCGACATACCGAGCGCGCTCATGCCGTGGTTGAGCACCTGATCGATGGCGCTGTTGCCGAAAATCGACATCCACGCCAAGGTGAAGCCGAGCGGGATCAACAGCACGCCGAAGACGAATTCGCGGATGGTGCGGCCACGGGAAATCCGCGCGATAAACAAGCCCACGAACGGCGACCATGCGATCCACCAGGCCCAGTAGAACACCGTCCAGCCACCGAGCCAGTCGCTGGGTTTGTCGTAAGCGTACAGGTCGAAACTCTTCATCGGCAAAGCGCCGAGGTAGTCGCCGACGTTCTGGATCAGAGTATTGAGCAGGTGCTGCGTGGGGCCGGCGAACAACACGAACAGCAACAGCGCGCAGGCCAGCAGCATGTTGATGTCGGACATTACCCGCACGCCTTTATCGACGCCGGACACGGCGACGATGATCGCCGCGCCCATCATCAACGTGATCAGGCCGACCTGAATCCACTGGGTGTGGGCGATGCCGAACAGGTAATCCAGCCCTGAGTTGAGGTGCAGCACACCGAAACCCATGTCGGCACCGAGACCGAACACCGTGGCGATGATGCCGAAGCCGTCCACCGCATAACCGATGGGGCCGTTGATGCGCTTGCCGATCAGCGGATACAGCGCCGAACGCAGGGCCAGTGGCAGGTTATGTCGGTAAGCGAAATAAGCCAGTGCCATGCCGACAAAGGCGAACACACCCCAGCCGTGCAGGCCCCAGTGCAGAAACAGAATCTGCATCGCCTGACGTGCCGCATCCGCCGTACCGGCCTCGCCTTGCGGTGGTTGCGCCAAGTGGGTCAGCGGTTCGGATACGCAAAAGAAAAACAGCGTGATGCTGATTCCGGCGGCGAACAGCATGCCGGCCCAGGACAGGTAACTGAATTCGGGTTCGTCGTGGTCGGCACCGAGCTTGATCTTGCCGTAGCCGGACAAGGCGGTGACCACCACGAAGACCAGATACAGGGTCATCGCGAGCATGTAATACCAGCCGACCGTATTGGCCGCCCAGTTTTGCGCCGCCAGCAGCCAGGCACCGGCCTGTTCAGGCATGGCGATAACGACAATGCCGAAGAGCAGAATGAAGCTCGCCGAGAAGTAGAACACCGGCGGGTTCATGCGGATCAGGCCGCTGGGAGGAAGGGACGATGCACTCATGAAACGTGCACCTCGATGGGGTAAAACGTGGCTGTAGAAATCGGACTCAGCAAAGGCAAGCCTCCTGTTGTGAGCGGGCAGCGAACCGCCGGTTTAACTTGAATGAACGTTCAAGTTAAACATGGATAGGGGGCTAAGGACTAATCCCGAGGCTCGGCGGTCGTGCTTGTAAGCTAGCTCAAGGATGGAAATGACGCGGGGTTTTGAGGATTCGTTCAGTGGAGAATTGGCTGAATGCCATTATCTCGGTCCGGCTTGAAACCAATCGCGAGCAGGCTCGCTCCCACAGTGGATTTGTGTCAGCCCACATCATTGTGAACACCACAAAAACCCTGTGGGAGCGAGCCTGCTCGCGATGGCGGCGGATCAGTCAGCGCAGATTTCGCGACTTACTTCTGCGTCCCATCATCATGCTGCAAATTCGCCTGCGTCAGGTTGCACCCCGCCGGCACGCTGCGGGTCAGCCAGACATTGCCGCCGATGGTCGAGCCCTTGCCAATCGTGATCCGCCCCAGAATCGTCGCTCCGGCATAGATCACCACGTCATCCTCCACAATCGGATGGCGCGGATGGCCTTTCTGCAACTGACCGTCCTCATCAGACGGGAAACGCTTGGCGCCCAACGTGACCGCCTGATAAATCCGCACCCGCTCACCAATAATCGCGGTCTCGCCGATCACCACGCCCGTCCCGTGATCAATGAAGAAGCTGCGACCGATCTGCGCGCCAGGGTGAATGTCGATACCGGTGGCCGAGTGAGCGATTTCCGAGCTGATGCGCGCCAGCAACGGCAACCCGGCGCGGTACAAATGGTGGGCCAGGCGATGGTGAATCACCGCCAGAATGCCCGGGTAGCAGAGCAACACCTCATCAACACTGCGCGCCGCCGGGTCACCGTGATAGGCCGCCAGCACATCGCTATCCAGCAACCTGCGCAGCCCTGGCAAGGCGAGCGCGAAGTCCTGAATGATCGCAATGGTGTTGGCCTCGATCTCAGCGTCCGCCTGCTGACTGTGGCGAGCGGCATAGCGCAATTCGAGCCGTGCCTGCGCCAGCAGCGCGTTCAACGCCACATCAAGGGTGTGGCCGACGTAGAAGTTTTCACTCTCTTCGCGCAAATCCACCGGCCCTAGGCGCATCGGGAACAGCGCCCCGCAAAGCGCTTCAAGAATCTGCGCCATGGCCGCACGCGAAGGTAATTCACGCCCGCCCTGCTCGGTGCTGGCACGACCATTTTGTGCGCGCCACTCGTCACGCGCCGCGCGCAGTTGGCTGACGATGGTCTGCAATTGCCAATGACTGGAACGCTCGCTCACGGTAAAAACTCCTCACGGGCGGCCGGACTGTCTGGCCGCACTGACGGCGTTTACTTTACGGCAAGGTCTTGAGGCCGAATTAAGAACCAATTGTGCAGAGCTCAGAATCTTTGGCTATAAGCGATTGGCGGTTGCCCAGGCAAATGGGCGTGCCTATAGTCCTGACAATCTTTCTGCGCCAGTACGGACCCATGATCAAACAACAGCTCGCTCGCTTTAACCGTCTCGATTTACTCGGCCACCCTACCGCCCTGGAAAAACTTGAACGTTTGTCGACCTGGCTGGGCCGCGATGTGTACGTCAAACGCGATGACCTGACGCCGCTGGCAATGGGCGGCAACAAGCTGCGCAAGCTTGAATATCTCGCCGCCGATGCACTGGCACAAGGTGCCGACACGCTCATCACCGCGGGAGCGCTCCAGTCCAACCATGTACGCCAGACAGCTGCCATTGCCGCCAAACTGGGTCTGGGTTGCGTCGCGTTGCTGGAAAACCCTTTGGGCACCGACGACGCCAACTATGTCGGCAACGGCAATCGCCTGTTGCTGGACCTGTTCGATGCCAAGGTCGAGTTGGTGGAAAACCTCGATAACGCCGACGAGCAATTACAAGCCCTGGCCGAGCTCCTGCGCAACAACGGCAAGAAGCCGTACCTGGTGCCGATTGGTGGTTCGAATGCGTTGGGCGCGTTGGGTTATGTACGCGCCGGGCTGGAACTGGCCGAACAGATCAAGGACACCGGCCTGAAGTTTGCCGCCGTGGTCCTCGCATCGGGCAGCGCCGGCACCCACAGCGGTCTGGCGCTGGCGCTGAGTGAAGCACTGCCGGAATTGCCAGTGATCGGGGTCACGGTTTCCCGTAGCGATGAAGATCAGCGACCGAAAGTCCAGGGCCTCGCCGAGCGCACGGCAGAACTGCTGGGCGTGCAGCTGCCAGCGAGTTTCAAAATTGAACTGTGGGACGAATATTTCGGCCCACGCTATGGCGAGCCAAATGCCGGAACACTGGCGGCGGTGAAACTGCTGGCGAGCCAGGAAGGTTTACTGCTGGACCCGGTCTACACCGGCAAGGCCATGGCCGGGTTGCTCGATGGTATTGGACGAGGGCGCTTCGATGAGGGGCCGATTATCTTCCTGCACACCGGTGGCGCACCCGCGTTGTTTGCCTACAAAGACTTTTTGTAGCCGATCATCTATACGATTGGGGAATAACGAGAGCAGCATTCAGTATTTTCCAATCTAAAGGTGTCGTCATATAGTCGCGCCGCAGGCGAATTTGCAGCGAGACGCATATGCTGCTTTAGGGCAGGATATGCAGTCGTCCAACTCCCGATTTTGCCAACATTCCTAAAAGCGTCTTCCATAAGAAAACACAGGGGCTTGTCATGAATTTTTCCGCATTACGTCGAAACCTGCTGGTCGGTTCACTGGGCCTGGCACTGAGCGCCGGGTTGCTGGGCCAGGCGGTTGCCGGTGAGCAACTGCAAAAAATCAAGGACGCTGGCGTGATCAACGTCGGTCTGGAAGGCACTTATCCACCGTTCAGCTTCGTCGACGCCGACGGCAAACTGTCCGGCTTCGAAGTCGAATTCTCTGAAGCTCTGGCAAAAGAGTTGGGTGTGAAGGCCAAACTGCAACCAACCAAATGGGACGGCATCCTCGCAGCGCTGGAATCCAAGCGTCTGGACGTGGTGATCAACCAGGTGACCATCTCGGAAGAGCGCAAGAAGAAGTATGACTTCTCCACGCCATATACCGTCTCCGGGATTCAGGCGCTGACCCTGACCAAGAACAAAGACACCGTCAAGACCGCCGCCGACCTGGCTGGCAAGAAAGTCGGAGTAGGCCTGGGCACCAACTACGAGCAATGGGTCAAGGAAAACGTCCCAAAAGCCGACATCAAAACCTATGACGATGATCCGACCAAGTTCCAGGACCTGCGCGTCGGCCGCATCGACGTTATTCTGATCGACCGCCTCGCTGCGCTGGAATACGCCAAAAAGGCCAAGGACACTTCCGCCGCCGGCGAAGCGTTCTCCCGCCAGGAAGCCGGTATTGCCCTGCGCAAAGGCGAGCCTGAGTTGCTTGCCGCAATCGACAAGGCCATCGACAAGCTGCGTGCCGACGGTACGCTGAAAAAGCTTTCGGAAAAATACTTCAGCGCTGACGTCACTCAATAATGGAAGAAGCTTTCCAACTCGCACTGGATTCCGCGCCCTTTCTGCTCAAGGGCGCGTATTACACAGTGATCCTCAGCCTGGGCGGGATGTTCTTCGGTCTGGTGATGGGTTTCGGCCTGGCGCTGATGCGCCTGTCGCGCTTCAAGCTGGTGAGCTGGATCGCCCGCATCTACGTGTCGTTCTTTCGCGGCACGCCGTTGCTGGTGCAACTGTTCGTGATCTATTACGGCTTGCCGCAACTGGGTATCGAACTTGATCCGCTGCCGGCGGCCCTGATCGGCTTCTCGCTGAACATGGCCGCCTACGCCTGCGAAATCCTCCGTGCCGCGATCAGCTCCATCGAGCGCGGCCAGTGGGAAGCTGCCGCGAGTATCGGCATGACCCGTGCGCAAACCCTGCGCCGGGCCATCCTGCCGCAAGCGATGCGCACGGCCTTGCCGCCGCTGGGCAACAGCTTCATTTCACTGGTCAAGGACACGGCGCTGGCCGCCACCATTCAAGTGCCGGAACTGTTCCGTCAGGCGCAGCTGATTACCGCTCGCACCTTTGAAATTTTCACCATGTATCTTGCCGCCGCGCTGATCTACTGGATTCTGGCCACGGTGCTGTCGCACCTGCAGAACAAGTTGGAAGAGCGGGTCAATCGGCACGACCAGGAGTCCTGACCCCATGATTGTCGTGGAAAAACTGACAAAGCAGTTCAAGGGTCAAGTCGTGCTCAACGGCATCGATCTGCAAGTGAAGGAAGGCGAAGTCGTGGCGATCATCGGGCCTAGCGGCTCGGGTAAAACCACGTTTCTGCGTTGCCTGAATTTTCTCGAAGAGCCCACCAGCGGCCGGATCAAGGTCGGTGACATCGAGATCGATGGCAGCCGTCCGCTGAACCAGCAGCAAGGCCTGGTACGACGCTTGCGCCAACACGTCGGTTTCGTGTTCCAGAACTTCAACTTGTTCCCGCATCGCACCGCTCTGGAAAACGTCATCGAAGGCCCGATCATCGTAAAGAAGATCCCCCGCGCCGAAGCCGTTGCCCTGGGCAAAAAGCTCTTGGCCAAGGTCGGTCTGGCGGGTAAGGAAGATGCTTACCCGCGACGCCTGTCCGGTGGTCAGCAACAGCGTGTGGCGATTGCCCGTGCGCTGGCGATGGAGCCGGAAGTGATCCTGTTCGATGAGCCGACTTCGGCGCTCGATCCGGAATTGGTCGGTGAAGTGTTGGCGACTATCCGCGGCCTGGCCGAGGAGAAACGCACCATGGTCATCGTCACCCACGAAATGGGCTTCGCCCGGGACGTGGCCAATCGCGTGGTGTTTTTCGACAAGGGAGTAATCGTCGAGCAAGGCGAATCAAAAGCGTTGTTTGCCAATCCGAAAGAAGAGCGGACAAAACAGTTCCTCAGCAAGTTTCTGAACAACACTCACGCCTGAGAAGCATCATCACTACTTGTTAACTTCCATGGACGGAAGTGACAACTATCCCGCCAGCAAAATCTCTTCCGGCCTACTCGCCACACTCGCACTTTAAATAATTCAACTGATGCCTTGTGCGGTACATATATATGTCCTGCAACAGATCTTTCTCGCCTAGAATTCGCTAAACCCGACGCTCGCCGCCGAGCGAGCCCAAGCCACCATCTGCGTCGAACACCGCTAAATTCGTAGCCATGTTCGACAGCGCGATGCAGCATATTAACTTCAGCCTGTAGGATTATTCTGAATAACAGGAGATCCAACACTTAACTAGCAAGCTCTATTGACACCTATTCAAGCGCACTCTTATCTAGTCACCAACAGGCGTAAACCTTTGCACTTCAGCATTATTTAACATTCAAATAATAAGCAGATTTGTTGCTGGGTAATGCACGCCTTTTGATCTTTCAGAAACGGAACTTCGCTGCAAGGCTTCAAGGAGAAACCCCCATGACAAGCATTTCGAACACACCCGAACTTGCGGCCCCGACCCTGGCGCAATCGCACAAGGCCGGCGTCAACATGATTTCGGCGGCTCATCTTATGATCGACGTGGCGCCCTACCCCGGGATGGACGCAGGCGACCTCATCGAACTGTACTGGAACAACTGCTACGTCGCCTCCAGGGTGCTGACTGCCGACGACCGCGGCAACGTGCTCAGTCTGCGAGTGCCGGAAAGCTTCATTGCCAACGGTTGCGCACGCATCCACTACAAGATCATGCAAGTTGGGCAAGGGCCTGCGCTGTCACCGGCGACGCGTGTCCAGATCAAACTGGATTGCCCTGGCGGCCCGCTATCAACCCAGTGCGGCGACGAAAACCAAAGCCTGGCGCCCGTGGGCATCCCCGAGACCATCCGCCGCCAAGGGGTCAACCCAAACCAGATCAAGCGCGGCGTACCGTTGACCATCGAGCCTTACCTGAACATGGCCACCGACGACGAAATCACCTTGCGCTGGGGCGACGTGCGCATGGACCTGCCCCGACTCAAGTCAAGCGAGGTGGGCCAGCCCATTCAGGTCTGGGTGCCGCCGGCGATAATCCTCGAAGCCGGCGAAGACCTGCGGCTGGAAGTGACGTATTGCATCCTCGACCGCGTGGGTAACAACTCGCGCTGGGCGCCGCCACGCTGGCTGAAGATTGGCTGCGCCAATCCGTACCTGAAGGTTCGGCCAAAGGAGTTGCTGATGGCGGCTGAACCCCGCAAACGCTGAAATCCTTGTGGCACTGGGAGAGCTCGATCCTGTAGCAGCTGGCGAAGCCTGCGTCCGGCTGCGCAGCAGTCGCAAAATCAAGCGATGCGGTCATTCAGGTTGATCGCGGACTGAGGATTTACGACTGCTTCGCAGCCGGACGCAGGCTTCGCCAGCTGCTACGGGGGTATGTGCCACCTCATCAAATGGGTGTGCGACACCCCTTCTATGTATATTCCTAAAAGTTAGTTTATTAATTTTTTATACGCGCTTAGGGTATATACACCGGACCACCGGACATTCTTGTTTTTATTCGTCGCAACCCACGCGACGATCCCATGAGATGTGAGGTAGGTATGGTCCGGAACACAATCACCCCAGTGCAGATCGCCAGGGCATTGCGTGCAGCCAAGGAGCGGCACTGATGTCCAGTCTGGCAGATGCAATCGTCCACAGTGATCTGGACGTCGCCCCGTTGTTGTTGCCCGCACAGGTCTTGCGCAACGACGCTCAAGCCATCGAAGCCGCCCATGAACTGGCGCACGTCGCCCGTCTTCACGCGGCCAAACGTGACCGCCAGCGTAAGTTGCCATGGTCGGAAATCGAACAGTTCACCCGTAGCGGCTTAGGCAGCATTGCCATCCCGCGTGAATACGGCGGCCCACAGGTTTCGTTCGTCACAATTGCCGATGTTTTCGCGATCATTTCCGCGGCAGACCCGGCGTTGGGACAGATCCCGCAGAACCAGTTCGGCATTCTCAACCTGGTACTGGGCAGCGCCACTGAAGCGCAGAAAAAACAGCTGTTCAAAAGCGTGCTCGACGGCTGGCGCATCGGCAATGCGGGCCCCGAGCGCGGCACTAAAAACACCCTGGAACTCAAGGCGCGAATCACCGCCGACGGCGACGGTTTTGTCCTCAATGGCCAGAAGTTTTACTCCACGGGCGCGCTGTTCGCCCACTGGGTCGCGGTCAAAGCGTTGAACGATGACGGCAAGCAAGTGCTGGCCTTCGTCCGTCGCGGCACGCCGGGGCTGCGCATCGTTGATGACTGGTCGGGCTTCGGTCAGCGCACCACCGCCAGCGGCACCATTTTGCTCAACAACGTGCAGGTCGATGCCGAACTGGTGGTGGATAACTGGAAGATCAACCAGAAGCCGAACCTCCAGGGCGCCGTGTCGCAACTGATTCAAGCCGCGATCGATGCGGGGATTGCCCGCGGGGCCATCGACGATGCCATCGCGTTCGTGAAAACCCGAGCGCGTCCGTGGATCGACGCCAAGGTTGAACGAGCCAGTGATGACCTTTACGTGATTGCGGATATCGGCAAGTTGAAAATCGAGTTGCACGCCGCCGAAGCGCTGCTGCGCAAGGCCGGGCATGTGCTTGATCAGGTCAACGCCGCGCCACTTACGGCAGAGTCGGCGGCCCGCGCTTCGATTGCCGTGGCCGAAGCCAAAGTGCTGACCACTGAGATCTCGCTGCTGGCCAGCGAAAAGCTCTTCGAACTGGCCGGCAGCCGCGCCACCCTCGCCGAATTCAACCTCGACCGCCACTGGCGCAACGCCCGCGTGCACACGCTGCACGACCCGGTGCGCTGGAAATATCACGCAGTCGGCACCTATCACCTCAACGGCACCTTGCCGGCGCGGCATTCCTGGATCTGACGACCAGTACCCTTTTGACCAGATCTCTGGAGAAACACATGACTTTTTCTCACCACGTCGCGGTCATAACCAGCGATGAGCAAGCCCTTGTCGTCGCCAGTGATCTGGCCGACGACTTCAAACGCGACAGCGCACTACGCGACCGTGAACGCCGTTTGCCGCACCCGGAGCTGGAGGTGTTTTCCCGCTCAGGCCTCTGGGGTATCAGCGTACCGAAGGAGTATGGCGGCGCCGGCGTGTCCAACGTGACGCTGGCCAAGGTGATCGCCTTGATTGCCCAGGCTGATGGTTCCCTCGGGCAAATCCCGCAAAACCATTTCTATGCCCTTGAAGTGCTGCGAGTGAACGGCAGCCATGAGCAAAAACAACGCCTGTATGCCGAAGTTTTGGCCGGCCAGCGCTTCGGCAATGCGCTCGCCGAGCTCGGTACGAAAACCGCTCACGACCGCGTTACCAGCCTCAAACGCGACGGTGACGGCTATCGCATCAACGGTCGCAAGTTCTACTCGACCGGCGCGATTTACGCACAACGCATCCCGACTTCGGTGGTGGATGAAAACGGCGTGCAGCAACTGGCGTTCGTCCCCCGCGACAGCCAAGGCCTGACGGTCATCGACGACTGGAGCGGCTTTGGCCAGCGCACCACCGGCAGCGGTTCGGTGGTGTTCGACGACGTGTATGTGGCAGCCGAGGACGTGATCCCGTTCCAAAGCGCTTTCGAACGTCCGACCACCGTCGGCCCGCTGGCGCAGATCCTCCACGCCGCCATCGACACCGGCATCGCCCGCGCAGCCTATGAAGATGCGCTGCATTTTGTACGGACCAAAACCCGGCCGTGGATTGATGCTACTCATGAAAAAGCCACCGACGACCCGCTGACCCTCAAAAGTTTCGGTCACTTGAGCATTCGCCTGCACGCCGCCGAAGCCCTGCTGGAACGCTCCGGCGAATTCCTCGACAAGGCTCAAGCCGAAACCAACGCCGAAACCGTCGCCGCCGCCTCGATTGCCGTCGCGGAAGCCCGGGCCATCAGCACCGAAATATCCCTCGCCGCCGGCAGCACGCTGTTCGAACTGGCCGGCAGCCAGGCAACGTTGATCGAACACGGACTGGATCGCCACTGGCGCAACGCACGCGTACACACCTTGCACGACCCGGTGCGCTGGAAATATCACGCGGTGGGCAACTTCTACCTGAACGATGAAAACCCTCCATTACGAGGGACCATCTGATGGCCAATGGCAAAAAGAAGATCCTGCTCAACGCGTTCAACATGAACTGCATCGGGCACATCAACCATGGCCTGTGGACGCATCCACGGGACAATTCCACGCAGTACAAGACGATCGAATACTGGACCGAACTGGCGAAACTGCTGGAGCGCGGGCTGTTCGACGGTTTGTTCATCGCCGACATCGTTGGTGTGTACGACGTCTACCAGAACTCGGTCGATGTGCCGCTGAAAGAATCGATCCAGCTGCCGGTCAACGACCCGCTGCTGCTGGTATCGGCCATGGCTGCCGTGACCAAAAATCTCGGCTTCGGCCTGACCGCCAACCTCACTTACGAACCGCCGTATTTGTTCGCCCGGCGCATGTCGACGCTCGATCACCTGAGCCGTGGCCGGGTCGGCTGGAACATCGTCACCGGCTACCTCGACAGCGCCGCCCAGGCCATGGGCCTGAGCGAGCAGGTCGAGCACGACCGCCGTTACGACCAGGCCGATGAATACCTGGAGGTGCTCTACAAACTCTGGGAAGGCAGCTGGGAAAACGGCGCGGTGCTCAACGACCGCGAGCAGCGGATCTACGCGCAACCGGAGAAAGTGCACAAGGTCGAGCACAAGGGCGAGTTCTATCAAGTCGAGGGGTATCACCTGTGCGAGCCGTCACCGCAGCGCACACCGGTGTTGTTCCAGGCCGGCAGTTCGGATCGCGGTTTGCTGTTCGCCGGGCGCCATGCCGAGTGCGTGTTCATCAGCGGCCAGAACAAACCGTTGACCAAAATCCAGGTGGACAAGGTTCGCGCCAGCGCCGTCGAGGCCGGGCGTAATCCCGAGGACATCAAGGTGTTCATGGGCCTGAACGTGATTGTCGGCGCCACTGAAGACTTGGCCTGGGCCAAGCACGCCGAGTACATGAGCTATGCCAGTGCCGAGGCCGGCGTCGCGCATTTTTCGGCGTCGACCGGGATCGATTTTTCCGAATACACCATCGACGAACCGATCCAGTACGTGAAGAGCAACGCGATCCAGTCGGCGACCAAAAACCTGCAAAACAACGACTGGACCCGCCGCAAATTGCTCGAGCAACACGCCCTCGGTGGCCGCTACATCACGGTGGTCGGTTCGCCCGAGCAAGTGGCGGACGAACTGGAATCCTGGATCGCCGAAACCGGCCTGGACGGCTTCAACCTGACACGGATTGTCACCCCGGAAAGCTATGTGGATTTCATTGAACTGGTGATCCCGGAGTTGCAGCGCCGAGGGTCGTACAAGACCGCTTATGACCAGGGCAGCTTGCGGGAGAAGCTGTTTCAGGGCGAAGCGCATTTGCCTGAGCAACACACCGGATCGGCGTTTCGCCGCTAAAAGCTTCGCTGGCAAGCCAGCTCCTACAGTGGATCTGTGGCGTTCACAAAACCCTGTAGGAGCTGGCTTGCCAGCGATGAGGCCCTAACAAACACCCCACATCTAATGCCCTGACTGGAATAACCATCATGACCAAGAACTATCTCTCTCAACCAGTCAAAGCACTGGCCCTGGCCCTCGGCCTGTTCAGCTCGGCGGTATTCGCCGCCGACGCGCCGTTGAAAATCGGCACCACCGCCGCCTTCGCCATCCCCTTGGAAGCCGCCGTCGAAGAAGCTAAAAAACAAGGCCTGCAAGTCGACCTGGTGGAGTTCAGCGACTGGATCGCTCCCAACGTCAGCCTTGCAGCCGGCGACATCGACGTGAACTATTTCCAGCACGTGCCATTCCTGGAAAATGCCAAGGCCGCTTCCGGTTTTGACCTGGTGCCGTTCGCGCCGGGGATCATCAACAACGTCGGCCTGTATTCGAAGAAATACAAAAGCTTCGAAGAACTCCCGCAAGGCGCCAGCGTGGCCATCGCCAACGACCCGATCAACAGCGGTCGCGGTCTGCAACTGTTGGCCAAGGCCGGCCTGATCACACTGAAACCGGGCGTCGGCTACAAGGCCACCGAAGACGACATCATCGCTAACCCGAAGAACATCAAAATCCTTCAGGTCGAAGCCGTGCAACTGGTGCGCGCCTATGACGATGCTGATCTGGTCCAGGGCTACCCGGCCTATATCCGCCTGGCGAAGACCTTCGATGCCGGCTCTGCCCTGCTGTTCGACGGCCTCGACCACAAGGAATACGTGATCCAGTTCGTGATCCAGCCCAAGAGCAAAACCGACCCGCGCCTGATCAAGTTCGTCGACATTTATCAGCACTCGCCAGCGGTTCGCGCAGCCTTGGACAAGGCCCACGGCAAGCTCTATCAAGCCGGTTGGGAAAGCTGAGCATGACGGCAGCCACCCTACGGCGACTGGAGATTCCAGAGCTCAAAAACGCTCAACACACCGAACTGCACCCGGAGCTCAATCGGGCTCATGTGCGCTTCATCGGTCTGGGTAAAACCTACAACGGCCAGCAAGGTCCGGTGGCGGCGTTGCACGGCATCGACCTGGCAATCCAGCACGGCGAAGTGTTCGGCATTATCGGCCGCAGCGGTGCCGGCAAGTCGTCGCTGATCCGCACCATCAACCGTCTGGAGCAACCGAGCACCGGCCGCGTGCTGATCGATCAGGTGGACATCGGCGAGTTCGATGAAGATCGCCTGGTGGCGCTGCGTCGACGGATCGGCATGATCTTCCAGCACTTCAACCTGATGTCGGCCAAAACGGTGTGGCAGAACGTCGAACTGCCGCTGAAAGTCGCCGGTGTACCCAAGGAGCAGCGCGAGCAAAAGGTGCGTGAACTGCTGGAACTGGTGGGCCTGCAAGGCAAGCACAAAGCCTACCCGGCGCAGTTGTCCGGCGGGCAGAAACAGCGCGTCGGCATCGCCCGCGCGTTGGTGCATGACCCGGCGATTTTGCTCTGCGACGAAGCCACTTCGGCGCTGGACCCGGAGACCACTCAATCGATCCTCGGCCTGCTGCGCGAGATCAACCAGCGCCTGGGTCTGACCATCGTCCTGATCACCCACGAGATGGCAGTGATCCGCGATATTTGCGACCGCGTCGTGGTGCTCGAACACGGCAAAATCGTCGAGCAAGGGCCGGTGTGGGAAGTCTTCGGCAACCCGCAGCATGAGGTGAGCAAGACCTTGCTCGCCCCCCTGCAACACGCCCTGCCGGCAGAACTGCAAAGCCGTTTGCGCCCACAACCGCAATCCTCGGACGCCGCTGTCGTGCTGCGTTTGCAGTTCACCGGCAGCGCCAGCGACGAACCGGATCTGGCGGCATTGTTCGCCGCCCTCGGCGGACGGGTGAAGTTGCTGCAAGGTGGCGTGGAACGGATTCAGGGCCATGCGCTGGGGCAATTGTTGTTGGCGGTCACCGGCTCGACTTTGGATGCCGAAGACTTGTGCCAGCGCGCCAGCCAGTGGGCGCAACAGGTGGAGGTGCTGGGTTATGTGGTTTGATCGCTTGCTGCAAGGTTTCATCGATACCTTCCTGATGGTCGGCGTGTCGTCATTGATCGCGCTGCTGGTGGGTATTCCGCTGGCGGTGTTTCTGGTCACCAGTTCCAAGGGCGGCATCTACGAAGCACCGACGCTGAATCGCGCATTGGGCGCGTTCGTGAACCTGTTCCGCTCGATTCCGTTTTTGATTCTGATGGTGGCGCTGATTCCGTTTACCCGACTCATCGTCGGCACCACGTATGGCGTCTGGGCGGCCGTCGTGCCGCTGACCATCGCCGCGACGCCGTTCTTTGCACGGATTGCCGAAGTCAGCTTGCGCGAGGTCGATTTCGGCTTGATCGAGGCCGCGCAGGCGATGGGATGTCGGCGTTGGCACATTGTCTGGCATGTGCTGCTGCCGGAAGCGCTGCCGGGGATTGTCGGCGGTTTCACCATCACTCTGGTGACCATGATCAACTCGTCGGCCATGGCCGGGGCGATTGGCGCCGGCGGATTGGGCGACATCGCCTATCGCTATGGGTATCAGCGCTTTGACAGCCAGATCATGCTGACGGTGATTGTGTTGCTGGTGGTGTTGGTGGCGGTGATTCAGCTTGGCGGGGATCGGTTGGCGCGGGGGCTCAACAAGCGTTGAATACGGTGCGGTTAAAGGGCCTTTGTGGCGAGGGAGTCCCCTCCCCGTCTTCGACGCCGCGCTGTCGCGTAAATAACGCGAGAAAGGAAAATTCAAAAAGCGCAGTTCTTATTTTTGGGAAACAAACCTGCCCTTTCGCGTCCCTTGTGGATAGATGGAGCGCGTGGCCTTGTCCAAATGCGCCCCCTGGCGCGCAAAGGTGGACACTTCATTGTGCCGACGACTGCGCATCCAGGTGATCCACCCCAGCAGCTCAGGGTGCCCCAACGCTTCGATCAATAACAAAAACTGCTCACGCCAGCGTGTACTACCGCCCATGCCCAAACCTGAGCGCCGTTTCAGATCGTGGATACTTTCGCCATCCATCACCCCTTTCATGAAATCGACCCACAGTTCAGCTCGAATCATCCCGGCCAGCGGAGTCCCGGACAGAATGGAAAAGCAGGTCACGCAGGGATCACATTTGAACTTCGGGCGAATACCTTTAATTCGGTAGGTCCTCGTCCCGCCACATCTGGGGCACGTCGCGTGCTGGGCATTCAACGTCGTCTCGATCCAGGTGATGACTGCTTGCTGTTGCGCCGCAATGTGCTCGGGTGGTTGCAGATTTTCCCGGTAATGACGTGTCGTCCACCACTGGTGCAGCTCTGGACACTCCTCAGCCATGACCTCCCGGACCGCCTGCCCCCAACTGAAATAGACTTTGTGGTTCACCCTCAAACGAGGCGCTTTCCGGACGCTGGACCAACCGGCCAGCAGGTACACCGCAAACGTTGACCACAGGTCCATCCGGCGCAGGTGTGCAAAGGGCGAATCGCTCAAACTGTTGCAGCTCTTGCGACAGGAACAGCAGTAGTAACGCGGGAGTCGTTGCCGGACCAGATGAGTCTGGCGGGTCAAGTTGGTATTGCCACACCAAGGGCAGTACTTCACTCGCCGATACGGCAACTCGTGCAGATAGCGGATCAAGCGATTGGCGTCGGGGCGCAGATTCGCCGGGAGGCACACGTCGTAATCCGGTAAATCAGCGTGTCCGGGGATTGGTATGGAGGAAGGTGCAGGCATGACAGTCTCTAAGACCTTTCCAACAGCAACGGTTGCTCGACCATCGTGGCCAGTTCAGCCTCGCGTTTGGCGATGGCTTGTTCCATCTCCGGGGACCGTTTGACCCACTGTTCCGGGGAGAGTGGTTTTGACCATTCGATGATCTCGGGATAAGGCAAGCTGCGAATATCCGGTGCGAGCTCTGGCGCCGGGGATTGGTTTTTTCGCTTGAACAGTTTCCTAAACATCGACCGTCGCCATTTCTTCTCGGGTAAACAACCAGAAAGGGGCCTTGCCGGTACCGCTCGGCAAGCTTTCCACCGGGTCGAGTTTGAACTGACCCTTGGCCGGCAGGCGTACACCGCGCTCCGTCGCAATGTACAAATTACGCTCGGCTTCCAGTGGGTCATCCATACGGAGGGCCAAGGAGAAATCCGACGTACTCAATGCAGCCCCGCCGCTTTGCAGGCATCGACAAAGTTCACGCCTTTTTTGTCCATGGCGGTTTTCACCTGTGCGTTGGCTTTTTGCAGTGCCGGGCTGGGTTTGGCCCATTGTTCGGGGGGCAGCGGCTGGGACCAGGCCTGCACCTGTTCGGGCAGCGTCGGGCGACCCTTGCGGTGGGCCCATTCGGCGATCAGGTAGGGCATTTTCCAGAACACCAGCACTCTTCTGATGTACCACCAGCGCAAAGGCCAGCGCGTCCGTTTTCCGTAGCCGTAACGGTGTCGCTGTTCGGCGGTTAGGTGCGCGCCATCGTCATCTAAAGAACCCATGAAGCGTGCGCCTTTACGTTCGATCTCAAAGGTATGCAGGCCCTCATAGGGTTTGAGTTCATCCTCGGTCGGCGTCAGTCCCAAAATGACGAGCATGGGGTTGGGCGCATCCACCAACTCCCCCTCTTCCATGTAGTTACGAATGGACGTCCACATGCCCAATGCATGGGCATCGCTAGGTTGGGCCGAGAGCACAAACTGCACGGTGTCGTGCTCTTCGTCTTCCAGCCCCATGCCAAAGGTGTGATCGCGCATGGCGCCGTAGCTGGTGATGCCCTGACTGCTCGCGACCCAGGCCACCACGCTTTCCCAGGGGACGATCAGGACGCGGTGGGTGGTGTCGTCGATGTAGCAGACTTCGCGGCGTTGGCGGTTGAACCGAACCGGGTAGCTTTTGGCCGCGGCGAAGACGCCGGAGAGCATCCCGTAAACCATGGCTCCAATTGGGAGGATGAATAGAAGTGCGTAACTAGAAAATACCTTGATCGCATCGATGAAATCATTGAACGGTGTAGGGAAATTTTCTGGATAGAAAAGCACCCCCTGCATGATTACGAAACTGGGGGCTACAAATGCAGTGAGCAAAGGCAACCAGATTCCAAATGCCAGGATCTTCCCCTGCTCAACCATCCCCCGGTTGTTCCCGCCCAGCTCCAGATAGGTTTCATTCATCTGCGAAAAGTTACGGAGGGACACTTGCACCTGCCCGGTGTACACCGGTAACGGGGCTAGGAACAAAGTTTCATTCAAACCCTTGACCCGCAGTTCCCCGGCACTGGGTCGCTGGCTGCGGATATCCAGTGCGGGCTCTGTGCTGTCAGCTTTGCTCTTGCGTTTGAACAGTGTCCTAAACATCGACCGTCGCCATTTCTTCTCGGGTAAACAACCAGAAAGGGGCTTTGCCTGTACCGCTCGGCATGCTTTCCACCGGGTTGAGTTCAAACCGGCCCTTGGCCGGCAGACGGACGCCGCGCTCCGTCGCAATGTACAAATTACGCTCGGCTTCCAGTGGGTCATCCATACGGAGGGCCAAGGAGAAATCCGACGTACTCAATGCAGCCCCGCCGCTTTGCAGGCATCGACAAAGTTCACGCCTTTTTTGTCCATGGCGGTTTTCACCTGTGCGTTGGCTTTTTGCAGTGCCGGGCTGGGTTTGGCCCATTGTTCGGGAGGCAGCGGCTGGGACCAGGCCTGCACCTGTTCGGGCAGCGTCGGGCGACCCTTGCGGTGGGCCCATTCGGCGATCAGGTAGGGCATTTTCCAGAACACCAGCACTCTTCTGATGTACCACCAGCGCAAAGGCCAGCGCGTCCGTTTTCCGTAGCCGTAACGGTGTCGCTGTTCGGCGGTTAGGTGCGCGCCATCGTCATCTAAAGAACCCATGAAGCGTGCGCCTTTACGTTCGATCTCAAAGGTATGCAGGCCCTCATAGGGTTTGAGTTCATCCTCGGTCGGCGTCAGTCCCAAAATGACGAGCATGGGGTTGGGCGCATCGACCAGTTCCCCCTCTTCCATGTAGTTACGAATGGACGTCCACATGCCCAGCGCATGGGCATCGCTGGGTTGGGACGACAGCACAAACTGCACGGTGTCGCGCTCTTCGTCTTCCAGGCCCATGCCAAAGGTGTGATCGCGCATGGCGCCGTAGCTGGTGATGCCCTGACTGCTCGCGACCCAGGCCACCACGCTTTCCCAAGGGACGATCAGGACGCGGTGGGTGGTGTCGTCGATGTAGCAGACTTCGCGGCGTTGGCGGTTGAAACGTACGGGGTAGCTTTTGGCCGAGGTGAAGACGCCAGAGAACATGCCGTATACGAAGGCGCCAACAGGAAGAATAAATAGAAGTGAACCAGTGGCGAACACTTGCAAAGCATCCCCAACAATGTCGAAAAATTTTCGATCAATCTCAGGGGGACTAAAAGCAACAAGCCATAAACAAATAAGAACAGGCGCAAAAAAAGCAGTAACCAAAACCATCCATATCTGGAACGCCAATCTTTTCCCCAGCTCCACCATCCCGAAGTTGTTACCCCCCAGTTCCAGATAGGTCTCGTTCATTTCTGAAAAGTTACGACGGGACACTTGCGCCTGCCCGGTGTACACCGGCAATGGGGCGAGGAACAACGTTTCATTCAAACCCTTGACCCGCAGTTGCCCGGCACTGGGTCGCTGACTGCGGATATCCGGTGCTGGCTCTGGGGCTGAGGATTTTTTTTGCGTTTGAACAGGCTTTTAAACATCGACCGTCGCCATTTCTTCTCGAGTAAATAACCAGAAAGGCGCCTTGCCTGTACCGTTCGGCAAGCTCTCCACCGGGTCGAGTTTAAACCGTCCCTTGGCCGGCAGACGGACGCCGCGCTCCGTTGCAATGTACAAATTACGCAGCACAAAACAGGTGCGGTGAATCAAATCACGCTCGGCTTCCAATTGGTAACCGATGTTGAGGGCCAGAGCAAAATCGGGGGTTTGCAGGGAGTCGCTGATCGGCAGATGGAGGGTCAACCCCTCTTCTTCCTGGCTGGCGACAAACGACACGGCGGCCCACGCCGCGCTGCTTTCCTGCCAGCGCAGAGGTGGTAAATGGGCGCTGTAAGGACGGGGTATATGCAGATCACGGGTTTGCTGGTACGCCTGCAGTTGCAATTGGCGACTGTCCATTTCCCGTGTACGAACACCGGGCAGCAGCAGTTTCAGGTAGGTGCGTTTATCGTCGCGGATCAGTTCGCAGGTCGGTTGCTGCACCACCTTCGCCAACGCGCTCCAGTCATCCGGCAGGCTGCGTTGCAGGTTCTGCGTCCCCCAGGCACTGGCTTGTAGCCATTTTTGCAGGGCGTCCAGATTGAAGTAGCTATAAAGACCTTCGCCCGTCAATTGCAGGGCGGTGCCGATTAACCCCACCAGGTTGGCTTTAACGCCGATACTCACCAGCCGAGGGCTGGCTTCGGCCCAAGCCAGGGCCCGCAGTTCGGTGGGCTTTTTCAGGATGTGGGTAATGATCGACGTCGTGTGTTTAGCGCCCCAAGTATTGGTACCCACCAGGATGGCATCACCGGTCATTTGCAGGGTCGTGGCCGCCAATCCTTTGTAATCACCTGCGGCCAGCGACTTCCCCCATTGCTGAGAGTGTTTACCCAGATCAATTGCAGCGGCCAGAGCACCAAATCCAAAAGCGCCAGCCCCAGCAATACCGGCCCAGCGTCCCAGGCGGCTCATGGTATTGAGCTTGCCGGCGGCACTGTCCATTTGCTCGATATGTGCCTGCAAGATCGTCACCGACAAGCCTTGTACCGCGGCAAAACCAGCAGCCGACATACCGACGAATGATTCAAAGAGCGCCCCCCATTCGGATAGAGATGGATCTGTTTTCTTATCAAGCGCATTCAACGCCTCAACAAACTTCTGCCCCTGAAACACAAACAACAACAGCGCAACCCCATCGCCCCCGGACTTCATCGCGCTACCCAGTGGCTTGCCAAACGTCCCGGTCGCGCGAAAATCACGCACGGTCCGGTGCATTTCGTCACGCAGTGACGGCGCCATGCCATCGATCACCGTGCCGATCTGCCCCGGGCTGCCGCTGCCGACGGTCAAGGCTCGGCTGAGGCTGTCTTCCAACGGCGCCAGCCTGGCCTTGAGTTGATTGATGTGCTGGTTAAAAGCCTGCTCGCCACCCGGTACCACAAGACCGCTGGTGAGCCGCGACAACTCGCGATGGCGCTGTTTGTAGGTGTCCTTGAGCTGGCTCCGCAGGTCGAGGGCGGCATCGCGGGTCTGATTGAACGCTTGAATTTCAGAGGCCGACGCCGCCCGCAAGGTCAAACCACTGCGGGAGAACTCTCGCAGCAGTTGCAGGCGTGCCGGTGCGCCGATGTCGCGTATGAAGTTGTTGGGGTCAATTGGCTGTTTCCGTTTGAATTCGTTATGTGCTCTGTCTAGCTGATCTGCAGCGATGAGCTGATGCGCGGGAATGTAGGCGCTATCAAGCAAACTTTGCAGCCCCCTGAACCGCGTATTCAGATCCACAAAGTTGGGCAGTCGTTCGGTCATCAGGCTGTTGAACTGGTTGGCGAGCAGGTTGACGTTGGCAAGACTCTCCTGGGCCGTGCCTACTTTGATCGAGAAGCTGCTCAAGTCCGCCAGCTTTTTGCCCACCTCCAACTGGTCAGCCAGTGTCAGGGTGTCCAGTCCAGGCACGACGGTGAGCAGGTTGTTTTCCAGGTAGGCGGCCAGTTTTTCCGTCGCCGCGCGATTCGAGCACAGCGCGGCCACGCAGACGAATTCGGTCTCCAGGCGATGCTTGATTAGCCCATCGTGCTGGAAGTCGTAATACCAGGCGGCACGGTGAAAATAGCCACCGGTAATCATCTTCAAACGATCTTCGCGGATGGCCTGAAGCCGCTGATGCCAATGACTCAGCAGGGTTTGCTGCTGGCTGACGAAGGCCTCCATCGCGGGTCGGTTGACCAGATCATCGATACCACGCTGGCCGATTTTTTCGCCATACAGGGCGTCCTTCGATTGTTGCTCAAGCTGGCCGATGGTTTTGGCGTGTTTTTGCCACTTAGCCTCACCCAAGGTGTCGTACATGGTGAACCATGCCTGAACCCCCGGATTAGGGGAGTTTCGCCAAAACGCGATATCGTCGTATTGACTCGGCCCTCCCGACTCGCGTCTTTTTTGCAGGTGCTCCTGAATCGCGGCCTGCTGCTCGGGCGTGGTGTCCTGCGTCAGGGCTTGAACCCCAGGATCCGTTGCGCTCAACGCCTCCAGTCGCGCTGGACTCGCATCGTACAAAGACTGGATGTAAGCGCCCGTGAGGTACTGCCGCTGACCTTCGTCGTCGGCACTCCATTGCTCAATCCAGTCGGCCACCTTCAGTTGTGCACTGGCCAGATCGCGCATGACGCCAATGTCATCGCGCAAAACCAAAAACAGGTAATCGTCCTGATAAGGACCGAGCACCTGGCTGGTGAACGCTTCAATCGCCGTTTCTTGAAACAGCGGCGTATCTTCCCAGCTATACGGCTGACGCTCTTGCGGGTTGGCGCCTTCGGGCAATACCTTCTTCGCATCAGTTTGCGAAGTGTTCTCTGCCACTTCCGCCAGCCAGTTTTCGGCCTGCTGTTTGCTCAGCAAGTCAGTCCCACCCTTTACCGGGCAAGCACTCGCCAGATCGATGCGTTGCATCAAGCGTTCACGTTCGGTGCTGTTTTTCAGGACTTGCGAGCACTTGTACGCCGTCCACTGCATTTCCGAATAGCTGGCGTACAAGGTGTGTTGCCGAACAAAGACCAAATGAGGATCACCTACCGAAGCGGTGCGCGAGTCGGCGGCGACTTCTTGGCTGTTCCATAGCAGTTTGGTGATCTGCCCTTGTTCAAGGGCGTATTCATGCAGATGGCCCGTGCCGGTGTCGATGAGGTACAGGAAGCCATCACGCAACAACCGGATACCGAGGGGCTGGCTGTCCAGTGTGAACGGCATGGACAGTTCGGAGGATGGGTCAAGGTATTCGACCAACCCGTAACGCAACGGCAGCAACTGCACTTTTTTGCTCATCAACGAGCATTGCCCTACCGGGGAGCGGACGTCCTTGGCGCTCTTGGCCATGGCGGCGGTATTGGCACTGTTTTTTGGCGGTTGTTGGGCAGTCATTGTCGGCTCCCTTGTGGGTCTGCGGCCCGGCTTTGAGCCAGTTCGGCAGCGCGTTGCACACGCGTCAGAGGGGAATGCTGGGTTGATACCGTCAGTAGCTCGACAATGTCCGCGTGATCGGCCAACGGTCGCCCGGCCAAGTAACCGAGAACATTGGCGTAAAGGGTGATTTCCTGCTCCGACGTGAAGCCCTGCTGGTAAGCCTCTTGAGCCACTTGCTGGGCATAACGCAGGCGTTCCTGCGCCGGATATGACGCCATAAACTCGGGGAAATACGTGTGCAAGTGCTCACTCAAACCCAACACCGAACGACGAAACTCAACCTCCCCTAGCGCCGTGAGTTCCTGGTCTGTCAGCCGATAGGTGTCGCAAGGTTCTGGCGCTGCGTGAGCGGGACGTGCGTGTTGGTGCCATGTCGCTTGAAGGGCATCAGGCAAACACACGTGTTCGATAGGACCAAACCAGCGTGCGCTTTGTGCTTGCTGTGCAAGACCGAGCAATTGATGCATGACCGCCGGGTCGGCGATACGCGGCATGACCTCAATACCACTCGGGTGTTCGACGGTCAGCAGGCGACGCCAATGCTTACTGAGCATTAACGCGTCAACGGCGCTGAACAGCAGATAGCCCCATTCAAGTGCGGCGTTTTCCTGGTAGTACGCCAGCAATGGATCGTGCGCACCTTTGAGCGAGATCAAATAGGGTGAGATGTCCGACAGTTCCCGCAATCGGGAGCCTTGGTACAGACAAACTGCCGGGTTATCCCAGCGGAGCAGACGGTGCGCCAGTTTTGACGCGCTGACACCGTCCAGGAGCAAGTAGGCAGGCATTGTCCAAGGCAAATCATCCGGCAGTGGTGGTAACTCAAACATTGGCTTGCCCCCCCTGTAGTTGATCGGCTTCGCAAACCGCACAGATCGGCTTTTTGGCCATCAAGGCCAAACGCTGCGTTGGAGGTAACAAGGGCACTTGAAGAGCGATAGATGCGGCCTGCTCAGCCGATAGCGCCGAAGTGGGTGGAACCCCGGCCATCGGCGCCCCACCCTGAACAATAACCACACTGCTGAAAATACCGGCGGCGTTGATCACGATGTGCTGACCGCCACACTCAATCGTCAAGCTCGAATCGCCCTTGATCACCACATGTGCAGCAGTGACATGCGCGTGAGGCCCGGCCTGAATCACCAGCGTGCCCTCTGCCGTCGTGCTGCTGTTGCCGCTGATGGTGATCAATTCGTTGCCGCCGATCACGGTATTGCGCGCACCTTCGGTGGTGTGCAACTCGTCACCCTTGATCAGGCTCGCGCTGTGGTGGTCGACCTGTTCGAAGCGGTCGTTGCTGATCAGGCTGTGGCTGTCACGGGTGATCTGTTCGCGGCGGTCATTACCAATGTTGGTATCGCTGTCGTTGAGGATCAGGTGTTCGAGGTCGCGTTGGGCGCGCAGGTAGATTTTCTCCTGCCCCGCGCGGTCTTCGAGCGACAGTTCGTTGTAACCACCGCTGTACGGGGAGCTTTGGCTGCGCAGGACGGTTTTGGTTTTGTGTTCGGGCAAGGGGTATGGCACCGCATTGACCTTGTTCGGCGCGCACCCGGTAATGAACGGATGATCGGGATTGCCGTCTTGAAAGGTGACGATGACTTCCATGCCGACACGCGGAATCGTCATCGCACCGAAATGTGGACCCGCCCATTGCGTCGAGACGCGCAGCCAGCAGCTGCTTTTTTCACTGTTGAGCTCGGCCCGGTCCCACGGCAGCTCAATCTTCACGCGACCATACTCATCACAGTAGATCTCTTCGCCGGCAGGTCCGGTGACGCGGGCGGTCTGGCTCACCAGCAGCGTTGTGCGTGAGCGCATCGGCGGCCGGTAAATCACGTCCCATGGCAGGACGCTGAAGCGGTTGCGATAGCCTTGGGTGAAGCCGTCTGCGGGTTGGACGTCGCTGGTGATGGCTTCTTCCAGTGACTGCGGCTGTTTTCCGGAATGCGTCACGCGGAGCAACAGCCACAAGTCGTTGCGGGCTTGGCGGGGGTGATTGGTCAGGTCAAAAAAGTGCCCACTGCGCAGGCTCGGCTGATCGCTCTGGCCCTCGATCAACTGGTAATCGGTACGGTGGCGTTCCAAGTCCTGGCGAACATGTTGTTTGCCGCGCTGTTCGTTATCGAGCAGAACCCGGTAACGGTAGTCTTCAAGTTCAGGCGTAAACTCGGCCGTGAAGCGGTTTTCCAGCAGCAGATTCGGGCGTTGGAAGTCGTAGTGCCGGCGGGTGGTGGTGCTGGTGCGGGTGCTGAAACGCATCGAGAACTGGCTGACGACCGGTTCGTCAGCCACCATGCCGGAGTCCTGTTGATAAGCGGTTTCGCCCAGTTTGGGAAACCAGGTCTGGTCGTCAGTGAACACCAGCACATGGCCTTGCAGGGAATGCTGGAAATGCCATGCGATGCCGTCTTCGGCACACAGCCGCTGGACGAACTCGTAATCACTTTCCCCATACTGCGTGCAGTACTCGCGCTCGGCGCTGGTACTGACATGGAAGGTAAACGCATCGGCCTGAATGCCGTGACCTTTGAGCACCTTGGTAATGATTTGCGGCACGGTCAGGTGCTGGAAAATCCGTTGGTCGTAACTGAACTGCAAATAGTGAAGCGCTGGCACCAGGGTCAGCTGATAGCGGGTCAGGCGTTTGCCGGACTCTCCGACGAGCGCGTCTTCGATACGGCCGTGAATGCCTTCGCCGTTATGACCGAACTGGAGAAATGCGGGTTGGCTGAGCAAGCTTTCCAGATCGAAATCCGGGTTTTCGCTGACCAGTTCAACCTGGATCGCGTACAAGGCACTGATGGCCTCGACACCGTCGAAGGCGAGGACTTTGAAATCATTGCGAACAGCAGGGATGTGTAGCGTGAAATGCGCCGTGTTGGCCGAACCGAACATACGCTTATCCTTAAGCAAAGAGGAAATGAAGCGCGATGTCCAAACCGTCCATGGTCTGTGCACGCGAAATGGGCGGGCAAGGTACCAACGGGGAAAAAGGATTGATGTAGGAAGGGTCTTCGAATACAGCGAGACCTTTCCGATTTTCAGAGAACTGCGTCGGCGAACGAGATGGGCAATAACCGACGCTAGAAGGGAAGTTTTCGTACAGGAAAATCAGAGGTTCCGAAGGTCCGCTCCCTTTCATTTGCAGGAAGTTTCCTAGATCATTCCGCTCGCTTGCGCCTGTCAATTTCCGTGGCTAGTCTCGGTCCGTCACTGCTCATCAGTGATTGGGTTTAGTCGCCCGGATCTCTCTAGGCGCACAGCGCCACCTCGTTCCAGGTGTTTTCCTTGCCTGAAAGTTATGGTGGCTGTGCGCAGGGCACCCTCGGGTGCGCCGGTATTGCCTGGAGGCCGGTCGACTAACCTGTGTGCAGCCGCCACCCCTGGTCGTTTAGTCGCGATATCGGTTGGCTCCAATTAGCTCTAGGAGTTTTACCAATGAAGAAATCCGTACCCGATCCACCTCCCGAAACCTCCACCAACGAAACCGGTACTGAAGACCCGCCCAGGGATCGATCAGCGCTCTACCGTGCCATTGATTTCTACCTCACTGGCGATCAACCCTCACCGCCCGATGAACTGCGCTTCTACAACGTCAGCAAAGACGTGAGTTTCGAAGACACCCAGCTTTATGTCGCCGATCTGCTGCGCTGTGCTTCGGTGACGGCGTATCAGTGTGGTGATCACCTCAAAGGTGCGGAACGCGCCATGGTGTTTTCGGTCTGGCATTTGTTGGAGATCGCCAAAGCCATGGTGGATCGCTCGATTGATTGCCTGGGGATGAAGCAGGGCTGAGTCATTGGTTGTCAGTTACACCGCTTTCGCGAGCAGGCTCGCTCCCACAGTTGATCTGCAGTGAACACAAAACTTGTGTTCGACAAAAATCCACTGTGGGAGCGAGCCTGCTCGCGATTGGCTGCGCAGCAGCCACCGGCCTCATGGCGTATATTCGACAAACCCCAATTGCCTGCGCAGCCGCCCATGAAACAGACCCCCGACGACCTCCAGCAGATCACCGCCACCACCCTGGGCCATTACAACTCGGTGGCCGAAGATTTTCGCGAAGGCACTCGTGATCACGATGTCAGCCAGAACATCGATGCCCTGTTGCGGCATATTCAAGGCGAGGCACCGTTCGACATCCTCGACTTCGGCTGTGGTCCCGGCCGCGATCTGCAAACCTTCACGCGCATGGGGCATACCGCCGTCGGCCTCGACGGGTCGGAAAAGTTTGCGCAGATGGCGCGTGAGGACAGCGGTTGCGAGGTCTGGCAGCAGGACTTTTTGAAGCTTGATTTACCGGACGAGCGCTTCGACGGAATTTTTGCCAACGCGGTGCTGTTTCACATCCCGCGTCAGGAATTGCCGCGAGTGTTGAAGCAATTGCGTGGGGCGTTGAAACCGGGTGGGGTGTTGTTCAGCTCCAATCCTCGCGGGGAGAATCAGGAAGGCTGGAATGGGCCGCGGTATGGGGCTTATCACGATCTTGCGGCGTGGCAGCAACTGCTGACCGAGGCGGGGTTTGTGGAGCTGGAGCATTACTATCGGCCGGCGGGGCTGCCGCGGGAGCAGCAGCCTTGGTTGGCGAGTGTATGGCGTAGAGCTGTGTAGGCCGTCAGGACGCCATCGCGAGCAGGCTCGCTCCTACAGGGGTACGCGGTCACTGTGGGAGCGAGCCTGCTCGCGATGAGCGCGAAGCGCTCGCTTTTTTTAAGCCACCTCTTTCTTCGGCTCGCGAATTTTGTACCAGGCCACATAAAGCGCCGGCAAGAACAGCAGCGTCAGCAAGGTCGCGATGACAATCCCGCCGATCATCGCGTAAGCCATCGGCCCCCAGAACACTTCCCGTGCAATCGGAATCATCCCCAGGCTCGCGGCGGCGGCCGTCAGCAGGATCGGCCGGCGTCGATGCTCGGTGGCTTCGACCACTGCGTCCCACGGCGCATAGCCATTCTTCTCGTATTCATCGATCTGGGTCACCAGAATCACCGAGTTACGAATGATGATGCCGATCAACGCCAATATCCCCAGGATCGCCACGAAGCCCATTGGCGTACCGGTTGGCACCAACGCCAGCACCACGCCGATCAAACCCAGCGGCGCGACGCTGGCCACCAGAAACATCTTCTGCACGCTGTGCAACTGGATCATCAGGAACGTCGCCATCAAGAACAGCATCAACGGTACAACCTTGGCAATCGGCCCTTGGGCCTTGCCGCTTTCCTCGACCGTACCGCCGGTGGCGACCTTGTACCCGGGCGGCAGCTTGGCGGCAAAGGCATCGATGGACGGTTTGAGGATTTTCACCAGGTCCGTCGGCTGGACCTCGTCGCGTATCGCCGCCTTGATGGTGATGGTCGGCAGGCGATCGCGACGCCACACCAGCGGCTGCTCCAGTTCGTAGCGCACGGTGGCGAACGCCAGCAGCGGAATCGACGTGCCGCTAGGCGTGACGATTTGCAGGTTCTGCAGGGTTTCCGGCGTACCACGTTCGGAGTCCACTGCACGACCGACTACGTTGATCAGATAGATATCGTCATCGACCTGGGTCACCGCCTGGCCGCTGACGATGCCGTTCATCAGGTTGGCCACATCTTCGGAAGACAGCCCCAACTGCCGCGCCTTGTCCTGGGCAATGTCGATGCGCAGTACTTTGCCCGGTTCGTTCCAGTCGTAGATGATCTCGCCAACGTGCGGGTTCTTGTCCAGTTCGGAGGCCAGGTCGATGGCATGCCGGCGCACTTGATCAATGTCTTTGCCGCTGACGCGGTACTGGATCGGACGCCCTACTGGCGGGCCCATTTCCAGTGCCTGGACATAACCGCCGATGCCGACGAAGTCGTTGCGCAAGCGCTCGCGAAGCTTCTCCATCATGGCCTCACGGGTCTTGCCTTTGCTGACGATCACCAACTGTGCATAGAACGGGTTTTGCAGTTGTTGGTCCAGAGGCAGATAGAAACGGATCGCGCCCTGACCGATGTAGGTGCTCCAGCGCACGATATCCGGATCGTCCTTGAGCGTGGCTTCTAGACGATCGACGGCCCGGCGGGTTTCTTCAATCGAGGCGTTTTGCGGCAGGTTCAGGTCGACCAGGATTTCCGGGCGATCCGAAGACGGGAAGAACTGGTTCTGCACATAGCGCATGCAAAACAACGCCAGCACAAAACACAGCACGGTGATGCCAATGGCCCACCAGCGATTGCGCATGCACCACAGCATGCCGCCATTGAAGGCTTTGCCGATGCGCCCGGGTTCGCCTGTGTGAGGTTTCACGTTGGTGCTGAGGATGTGCACGCCGATCACCGGCGCAAACAGCACCGCCACCACCCAAGACACCAGCATCGCGCAGGCAATCACCGCAAACAGCGTGTAGGTGTACTCACCGGCGGAGCTGGCGTTCAGGCCGATCGGCACAAACCCCGCCACCGTCACCAGCGTACCGGTGAGCATCGGGAACGCGGTGGAGGTATAGGCAAACGTGGCCGCCTGCTCCTTGGTCTCGCCCATTTCCAGGCGCATGACCATCATCTCCACGGTGATCATCGCGTCGTCCACCATCAGGCCGAGGGAAATGATCAGTGCGCCAAGGGAGATCCGCTGCATGGTGATGCCGCTGAACTCCATGAACACAAACACCATCGCTAGCACCAACGGGATCGAGCACGCCACCACCAGCCCGGCACGCACACCGAGGCTGATGAAACTGACCACCAGCACGATGATCACCGCCTCGAACAGCGCACGGGTAAAGCCGCCAACGGCCTCCTCCACCACCACGGCCTGATCCGAGACGTTGTAGATGCCAACACCCACCGGCAGGTCGGCGGTCAGTTGGTCGATACGCTCGTGCAAGGCCTTGCCGAAGGCCTGGACGTTACCGCCCGTCTGCATGGCAATCGCCAGGCCGATGGCGGGTTTGCCATTGAAGCGGAATTCCGGTGAGGTCGGATCGACGTAGCCGCGCTTGATTTCGGCGATGTCGGCCAGACGATAGTAGCGGTCGTTGAGCTTGAGGTTGACTTCGGCCAGGTCTTTCTCCGAGGCGAACTTCCCTGAAGTGCGCACCGATATCCGCTCCGGCCCCGCCTCGATGACACCCGCCGGGGTCACGGCGTTCTGCGATTGCAGGCTCTGCACCACCTGACGCTGATCGATGCCCAGCGCCGCGAGTTTGCGCGTGGAGAAATTCAGGTACAGCACTTCATCCTGCTGGCCGACCATTTCGATTTTGCCCAGCCCCGGCACACCGCGAATTTCCATGCGGGCCTGTTCCACGTAGTCGCGCAACTGACGCAGGGTCAGGCCGTCGGCGGTGAAAGCGTAGATCGACCCGAAGACGTCACCGAACTCGTCGTTGAACGACGGCCCCTGTATGCCTTGCGGGAACTGGAAGCGGATGTCGTTGATCTTCTTGCGGACCTGGTACCAGATTTCCGGGATGTCCTTGGCACTGGTGGTGTCGCGCAAGTTCACGTACACCGTGGATTCGCCGGGCCGCGTGTAGCTTTTCACGTAGTCGAGAGAATCGAGTTCTTCGAGTTTTTTCTCGATGCGGTCGGTGATCTGTTTAAGGGTCTCCTCTTGGGTCGCCCCCGGCCATTTGCTCTGGATCACCATGGTCTTGATGGTGAACGAAGGGTCTTCTTCGCGCCCCAGGTTGAAATACGAAAACACACCCATGAGCAACGCGACGAACATCAGATACCAGACGAACGACTGATGCTTGAGGGCCCATTCGGAGAGGTTGAAAGGCCCTTTCATTGACTGTCCTCGTCAAATTTCACTTGTTGCCCCGGTTTGAGGCTATTTACGCCGGCACTGACCACTCGCTCGCCGTTTTTCACGCCATCGGCCAGCGTCACCGTGCTGTCGGTGCGGCTGATGACATTGACGTCCCGTGGTGAAACGGTTTTTTTCTCGGGATCAATCACCCAGATGCGGGGTTTGCCGTCGACCTCCTGCAACGCGGTAAGGGGCAGTTCGATACGCGGCTTGACCGCCGAACTCAGGGTGACGCTGATCGCTGTGCCCAGCCGGAACCCTTCCGGCGTTTCGGCCAGGGTCAGGCGAGCGCGACGGGTGCGCGTTGCGCTCTGCGCCTGGGGTTCGATTTCGCGGATGATTGCGGTGGTGTTGGTGTTCGGATTGAGTTGCGCCGCAACCTGGAACACCACATCTTTGGGCAGTTGATCGACCAGGGTATCGGGCAGGTCAATCACCGCTTCCTTGATGTCCGGTTGCGCCAGGGTCACCACTTGCTGGCCGGCGGTCACCACTTGCCCGGCCTCGGCGTTCCACGCAGTGACCACGGCTTTATGGTCGGAGCGCAGTTCGGTATAGCCGAGTTGATCCGTGCTCTGGTTGACCGCCGCCTTGGCCTGATCGAGGGAAGCCTGGGTGGTTTTCAGCTGAGTCAGGGCATCGTCCAGTTGCGCCTGCGCGCCGACCCCGCGATCAAACAACGACTGCTGCCGCTCGGCGTTGGCCTGGGCATTGATCAGTTGCGCCTGGATTTTCGCCAGGTCGCCCTGGGCCGAACGCAATTGGTTTTGCTGGTCGGAAGGGTCAAGCGTGGCCAGCAGCGTGCCCTTCGCGACCTCGGTCCCGACATCCACGTTACGACTGGCAATTCGCCCACCCACGCGAAACCCGGTATTGCTTTCGTAGCGTGCCTGGATGCTACCGGCAAACCGGCCCAGATCCTCTTCGTTCAAGGCCTTGACCTTGACTGACAGCACGGGACGTATCGGCTCCGGTGGCGGTTCGTTTTTGGAACAGGCGCTCAGCACCAGCCCAAGGGACAACGCCCATAAAGGCTTCATGGCTTGGCTCCCCAACTCTGATCCTTATAAGTATTTTCGGCAATCTCGACTTCCATGCCCGGGTGCAACAGCTGCCCCCCGGCGATCACGACTTTTTCCCCACCTGTAAGCCCTTTGCTGATGATGACCTTGCCTGTCAGGTAGCGGCCAACCGTGACGCTGTGCAACTGGGCCTGCCCCTTGTCGTCGACCAGCCAGACGGCGGGCTCACTGATATTTTTGGTCAGGGCCGACCACGGCAGTTCGACCGCCGACTTGCCCGCACCCTTGGCCGTGGCGCTCACCACCGAACCCAGTTGCATGCCCGGCGGCAGGCTGTCGAGGCCTACCTTGACCTGCACAGTGCCGGACTGTGCGGACACTGCCGGGGTCACTTCGCGCACGGTGCCAGTGGTTTTGATCTCGGGGTTATCAAGCAAGCTGAGGACAATGGTGTCATCCGTCGGCTTGTCGGCCAGCAGCGCTTCATAAACGTTGAATACCGCGTCCCGATCGCCATCGCGAGCCAGGCTGAAAATCGGCATCGTTGCCTGCACCACCTGGCCGACTTCAGCCTGACGTGCGGTGATGATGCCGGGCGCATCGGCGATCAGTGCGGTGTAGCTCAGTTGATCGCGGGCATTGGCCAACTGCGCCTGAGCCGCGCTCATGGCGCTTTGACTGCTGCGCAACGCCGCTTGGGCCGCGTCGTATTCGCTCTGACTGGTGTAGCCCTTGGGCAGGAGTTTTTCCTGGCGCACGAACGCTGCGGCATTCTGTTTGACCAGCGCCTGTTGGGCGGCCACTTGGGCCTGGGCCGAATCGACACTGCTCTGCAAGTCCTTGGGATCGAGCCGGGCCAGCACTTGTTTGGCCGTCACCCGGTCACCGACATCGACCGAACGCTCGATGATCTTGCCGCCCACGCGAAACGACAGCTCGGTCTGTATCCGAGCCTGGATGTCACCGGTGAGGGTCACCGCGGCGGCGTAATCCGCCGGCTGGACGACTTGTATGAACACCCGTGGCAAGTATTCCTTTACGGGTTCTTTTTTATCGCACGCCGTCAGCAGAGTGACGACGCTCAAGGCCAGGATGACTTTCAATCCGGGAACCGCCATGCAAACTCCTTGGCCTTTTTTATGGGCAACTCGACAGAAAGCTTAGAACACAGTTGTAACCTTGCACGCCCGACTTATGAAGAAAAAATTTGTAATGGTTTCTGCTGAAAACACTTGCCGTAGACGCCTGCGCGTACCCGACAATGCTCGCCGATTGATCCGGCCCAAGGAACCCACATGCTCAACACCCTCGCCGTAGCCAATTACCGTTCGATCAATAAGTTGGTCATCCCGCTGGGTCGGTTGAACCTGATTACCGGCCCGAATGGCAGCGGCAAATCCAACCTTTACCGCGCCCTGCGCCTGCTGGCGGAAACCGCTCAGGGTGGCGTGGTCAATGCGCTGGCCCGTGAGGGTGGGCTGGACTCGACCTTCTGGGCCGGGCCGGAAAACATCACCCGACGCATGCGCAATGGTGAAGTCCCGGTCGAGGCAACGGTGAGACACGGCGTCAAACGACTGCGGCTGGGGTTTGCCGGTGAGGATTTCAGCTATTCGATCAGTCTTGGGCTGCCCGATTCCAACGGCCACTTCATGCTGCCCGAACACCCTCTCCCTATTCCGTCGCGTTTCAGCCTGGACCCGCAAATCAAGCGTGAATGCGTCTGGGCCGGGCCGATCTATCGTCCGGCCAGCCTGCTGGTGGATCGCAACGGCCCGATGATCCGCGCCCGAGCCAATCGCAGCTGGGACGTGCTGGCCCAACACACACCGAACTTCGACAGCCTGTTCGACCAGGTCGGCAGCTTGCGTTCTTCGCCGGAGGTTCTGGAATTACGCGAGTTCATTCGTCGCTGGCGCTTCTACGATCACTTTCGCAGTGACGCCGACGCGCCCGTGCGCCAACCGCAACTCGGCACCCGCACACCCGTGTTGCACCACGACGGTCGCGACCTGGCGGCCGCCTTGCAGACCATCATTGAAATCGGCGACCCCGAGGCGCTGCGAACCGCGATCAGCGACGCCTTTCCCGGTGCGAGACTCCACATCGAATCGCTGGCCGGCGGACGGTTTTCCATCGAGTTTTATCAGGAAGGGCTATTGCGGCCGTTATCGGCCGCCGAATTATCGGATGGCACACTCCGTTATTTGCTGCTGGTCGCCGCACTGCTGACACCACGCCCGCCCACGTTGATGGTGCTGAACGAGCCGGAAACCAGTCTGCATCCGGACCTGTTGCCTGCCTTGGCACGCTTGATTATCCGTGCCTCGGAGCAGTGCCAGGTGTGGGTGGTGTCTCATGCGCGGCGGTTGATTTCAGCGTTGCAGGAAGACCCGGAATGCAATTGCATCGTGCTGGAGAAAAACCTCGGCCAGACCGGCATTGTCGGGCAAAGGATGCTGGATGAGCCGGCGTGGAACTGGCCGGATTAGTCTGTGCTTGAGACACCGCTTTCGCGAGCAGGCTCGCTCCCACAATTGATCTCCAGAGGACACAACATCAACGTCTGACGCAATCCAATGTGGGAGCGAGCCTGCTCGCGAAGGCGGCTAAGAAATCACCGCATGAATCGCAGACTCACCCCTGCCACTTCCCACCCTCGACAATCACGCTCTCAGGCTTGGTGTCATCGCTCAGTTCCTTGCGTACATACTGGTCGTAAAGCTTGAGCAGATATTTCTCCTCACCCAGCTTGGCCAACTCGCTATTCACCCAATCCCGCAGCTCGATATTGCCCTTCTTCACGGCCGGCGCAATCGGTGCTTCGGCGCCCAGGGTCTGAGTCAACACGCGATAGCCCGGGTTCTGCTTGGCCCAACTGAACAGCACCAGATTGTCCTGCGCATACGCATCGCCACGACCATTGGCCAGGGCCTGCAGCGATTCGGAGTTTTTCTCGAATTTCAGCAGTTTCCAGTCCGGGTGGTTTTTGGTCAGCCAGATATCCGCGGTCGTACCGGTGGTGACGATGGTCGTGCGCGTGGCCAGGTCATCGAGGTTTTTCACCGTGCTGGCCTGTGGCACCAAAGCCTGTACCGCGACTTTGAGGTTCGGGTTGGTGAATTCCACCGCCTCCTTGCGCTCGGGGGTGACGGTCATGTTGGCCAGGATCAGATCGACCTTGTCACTTTGCAGGAACGGAATCCGGCTGGCCGGTTCCACCGCGACGAACTCGACTTTGTTTTCATCACCCAACAAGTCCTTGGCGAATTGACGGCCAATGTCGGTATCGAAACCCACGTAGCGCCCCGCCTCATTGACGAAGCCGAACGGTGGCTTGTCGGTGAAGACGCCAACGATCAACTTGTCCCGGGCTTTGATTTTCTCCAGGTAGCTGGCACTGGTCGCGACAGGCTTGGCCGGTTCTTCGGTTTTGTTGCAACCGGCCAGCAACGCGAGGCCAAGCAGCGGGAGTAGCAGTAGTGAAGCCTTGGCAGTTTTCATAGCAGTTCCAGTTCCTTTGTTTGAGTCGTTTGGGGTAGTGCGGCGACGTAGGAGAACTTCTCCAGGAACTGCTGCGCTCGTGCGGTTTGCGGGTTCGTAAAGAAAATCTCGGGAGGGTTTTGTTCAAGGATTCGCCCGCCATCCATGAACACGATGCGGTCGGCCACGGCGCGGGCGAAGGCCATTTCGTGGGTGACGATCAACAGGGTCATGCCATCGCGGGCCAGGCCCTGTATGACTTCCAGCACCTCCTTGACCATTTCCGGGTCGAGGGCGGCAGTGACTTCATCGAAAAGCATGACCTGGGGGTTCATGCACAGGGAACGGACGATAGCGATGCGTTGCTGCTGGCCACCGGAGAGCTGACGCGGGAACGCATCGCGCTTGTCCGAAAGGCCCACGCGCGCCAGTAAGGCTTCGGCCTGATCGCGGGCTTCGCGGCGATCACGCTTCTGCACTTTCAGCGGGCCGAGCAGCAAATTGTCGAGCACGTTCATGTGCGGGAACAGGTGATAACTCTGGAACACCATGCCGATCTGCTGGCGTACCTCGCGCCAGTCGGTGCCCTTGTCCAGCAGTTCGCGGCCGGCAAAATTCAAGCTGCCGCTGTGGGCGACTTCCAGGCCGATGAGGCAACGCAGCAAGGTACTTTTGCCGCAACCGCTAGGGCCAAGGATGACGATGACTTCGCCCGTTTTCACTTGCAAGTCGATGCCGTTCAGCACCTGCTGCTCGCCGAAAAATTTGTTGAAACCCTTGAACTCGATCAAAGCATTCATGCGTGTGTCCAGCGCCGCTCCAGCACGCGTGAAGCGGCCGAAAGCGGGTAGCAAATGAAAAAGAAAAACAGGAACAGGGCGCCGTAGATCAGCACCGACTCGTAGGTGCGCTCGATGATTTGCTGGCCGACCTTGATCACGTCCACCACACCGATCAGCACCGCCAAGGAACTGGTTTTGATGATGCGCGTGTAAACGTTGAGGGTCGGCGGTGTCATGCGCTTCAACGCTTGCGGCAGCAGCAAATAACCGTAGAGTTGCGGCCCGTCCAGGCCAATCGACAGCCCGGCCTCACGTTGCCCGCGCGGCAATGAGTGCAACGCGCCACGCACCACTTCGCCGACTTCGCTGGCGCCCCACAGCGACAACACCAGCACCGCGCACCAGAAACTCGGGAGACTCAGGCCAAAGAAAATCGGTAAGCCAAAGAACAACAAATACAGCCAGACCAGCACCGGGATCGCCCGGAACAACTCCAGATACACCCGCAGAATCGCGTTCAGCCATTTCGAATTCAGCGTGCGCAACACGCCGTAGAACACGCCGCCGACGGTGCTGATGGCGATGCTCAGAAAAGAGATCGACAAGGTTTGCGCGGCGCCTTTACCCAGTTGCGGCAACGACACCCAGAGCAATTCAAGACCCGAACTGGCCATGCTGAAGCCTCCTTTCCAGACGGCTGAGCAGCAGCGACAGCGGCAAAAACAACAGCACGCAAATCAGCGTCAGCACGGCGAGCATTTCGTAGGTTTTGTAGTAGAGCGCGATGTAGCTTTTGGTGGTGTAGAGAATTTCTGGCACCGCCACCGCCGAGACCACGGTGGTTTCCTTGAGCAGGAAAATGAAATTGGCGAACAGCGATGGCAGGCTGAGGATGCCGGCTTGCGGCAGGATCACGTAACGCAGTAATTGCCCGTGTGACAGGCCAATGGAGCGACCCGATTCAAGTTGCGCCTGGGGCACGGCATCCACACCGGCGCGCAGCACTTCAGTGAGATACGCGCCACCGAGAAAAGTCATGGTGATGATCGCGGCCGCGAAGCCTGAAACCTTGATGCCCAGCGCCGGCAAAGCGAAGTAGACGAAGAACAGTTGAATCAGCAGGGGCGTGTTGCGCGCGAGTTCCACATACAGGCCGACGCAGCGCTGCAAGTAAGGCGTGCGAAACACCAGTATCGTCGCGTTGAGCAGCGCCACCAGCAGCGATGTACCGATGGCGATAAAGCCGACCTGCAGTGTCACGCCCACAGCCTTGAGAAACGCCGGCAGAGTGCTGAGGATAAACGCGTAATCGAAGTTCATTGAAGATCCTGAACGCCGCTCGGTAAGCGACGGTGGCGCAGTCCATGGGTCGTGGATAACGGCCCGGCGGATACCGACTTTAAAGGTATAAAAATTAGAATTTAAATACCGTTAAAGCATATTGATATCACGCAAAAAACTATCCGTTGATTTGCGGTCGCAACGTAAGACGACTACTTTTCTTTGCGCTGCAGGAGGGATCTTTTTTTCATAATGCCCCTCCAAGGACCCACAGCTTTTGGCCAGACTTCCCCGGCCGAACCATCACAAGGAAGAGAAAATGGCTGACGTAAAAGTGCCGCAGCGACTGGATCCGCAGGAGATCGTGAAATTGTTGGTGGCGTTGCACCGGGCGTTGAAGGCCGGGGTGGCCTGAGAGAGTTGATCGTTCCCACGCTCCGCGTGGGAATGCAGCCCGTGACGCTCCGCGTCACAGGACGCAGAGCGTCCCTAGAGGCATTCCCACGCGGAGCGTGGGAACGATCACGCCGACGCTTTATCAGCCGTCGGCGTTTGAAACCTTGAAAGGTTTTGATGCTGCGTCGAATCAGAACGCCGGCAGAACCGCGCCGTTGTACTTCTTCTCGATGAAGGCTTTCACTTCAGGACTGGTCAATGCCTTGGCCAGTTTCTGGATGGCAACGCTGTCCTTGTTGTCGGGACGCGCCACCAGGAAGTTCACGTACGGCGAATCCGCACCTTCGATCACCAGCGCGTCTTTAGCCGGGTTCAGACCGGCTTCCAGCGCGTAGTTGGTGTTGATCATGTCCAGGTCGACTTGATCCAGCACACGCGGGAGCATGGCCGATTCCAGTTCCTTGAACTTGAAGTTGTGTGGATTCTTGGCGATATCTTTCGGAGTCGCCAAAGCGTTTTTCGGGTCTTTCAGCTCGATCAGGCCAGCCTTCTGCAGCAGGATCAGGGCACGGCCGCTGTTGCTGCCTTCGTTAGGGATGGCAATGGTCGCGCCATCTTTGAGTTCAGCCAGGGTTTTGACTTTCTTCGAGTAGCCGCCGAACGGTTCGACGTGCACGCCGATCACGGTCACCAGGTTCGTGCCTTTGCCTTCGTTGAAGCTTTTCAGGTACGGCAGGGTCTGGAAGTAGTTGGCGTCCAGACGTTTTTGGTCAACTTGTACGTTTGGCTGTACATAGTCGGTGAAAACTTTGATTTCCAGGTCCACGCCTTCTTTGGCGAGGGCTGGTTTGATCAGTTCCAGAATCTCGGCGTGTGGAATCGGGGTCGCCGCAACCACCAGTTTCTCGCCAGCCTGGGCCAGGCCCGCGGTCAGGGCAGCCGCCAGTGCGGTGAACAACAGAACCTTTTTCATGCAGTGTCCTTATCGAAAATCTCGGTCGTCATCGACGACGGCTTTAAATACAAGTGCCAGTGATGTGCTATCGCTGACGTGACGCGGACAATACCGGGATTTTATATTCCCGAATAATATCTTTTATTCACTTTCATATTCCATTTTGCTCATACAGCTCTGGCTCGCGCATCACCCGCAGGAGCAAAGCTCGCTCGCGATGGCACCCTCCCGACAGACCGAGTCGCCTGGATCGCGAGCAAGCTTTGCTCCTACAGGAGGCCGGCGTCTTGCAGAAGGTGCTTCAAGGCTGCTTTTTCGGCGACAGTGCCGCTGCCGAGAATCCGCGTGAGCTGCTGCTCGATCTGCGCCAGCGACACGGCCGTGTCAGGCAAATTCAGATGCCCCGGCAAAATTTCGTCGCCGGTACTCACCAACAACGCAAAGTGAATGACGTTTTCCAGCTCGCGGGTATTTCCCGGCCAACTGTGCCGCTCCAGCACAAGCTGCGCGGCCTCACTGATCAACGGCACCGGCAGGTCGAGGCGATGGCTGTAGATGCCGAGGAAGTACTCGGCCAGCGATAGAATATCGCCCACGCGGTCACGCAATGCCGGCAGCTCCAGATGGCCTTCACTGAGGTAGTGATAAAGCCGCTCATGGAATTTGCCGGCGGCCACGGCCTGAGCCAGATCAATGCTGGTGGCGGCGACCAGACGCACGTCCACCGGGCTCGGTTGGTGCGCGCCAACTCGGGTCACTTCATGGTTTTCCAGCGCGGCGAGCAGTTTGATTTGAATCGGCAGCGGCAAATCACCAATCTCATCCAGATAGAGCGTGCCGCCATTCGCCGAACCGAACCACCCGGCGCGGCTGCTGGCCGAACCGCTGAAGCTGCCCGCGACATAACCGAACAATTCGGCATCAGCGTAAGTCGGGCTGATCGCCCCGCAATTGACCGAGACGAACAACCCGGCGCGATCGCTGGCGCGATGGATATGGCGCGCAAGCAGCTCTTTGCCGCTGCCGGTTTCGCCGCGAATCAATACCGAGATCGAGCGCGGTGCCAGTTCCTCCAGGTCCTGACGCAACTGGCGCGAGCGCGGATCGACAAACACCAGCGCCTTGGCGCGGATGCTCAGGGGGCTTTTTTCTGCGTCAGGGAAAGTCAGCAGCGGCTGACCGAAGTGTTCAAGACTCATGGCAGACTCCCGCCAAAGACCGCCGGGAGACGGGCAGGCGTTTAAAAAAACAAAAGGTTCAAGCGCGTCGCAGGGCGTGATGTTCCATGCGGTTCTGCAAGCGATAGAGGTAGGCAAAACCCTGCTCCCAGCGCTGGTGACCGGACTTCACATTGATGTGCCCGGCACCCGACAAAATCCCCGCCTCGGCACCCCAGTTGCGCGCCAGCTCAAGGGCTCGCGGCGCGCTCACGGCGCTGTCGTTGTCGGAGCTGACGATCTGGCTCGGGAACGGCAGCAGGTCGGTGGGAATCGGTGCAAAGTTACGCAACGCCGGCGCACACGCCGGGCGCTCGACATCCGCTGGAGCGACCAGCAAGGCCCCGCGCACCTGACGCAGAAACTGCACGGGTGCAGCGGCGGCCCAATGGGCGACAGTGATGCAACCCAAGCTATGCGCGATCAGGATCACCGGCGTGCTATCGGCGGCAATCGCCTCGGCCAGCGCCGCGACCCAGTCTTCACGACGCGGTGTCAGCCAGTCCGCCTGCTCCACCCGCGCGCTATTCGGCAGGCTGTTCTGCCAGTGGCTTTGCCAATGATCGTCCGGCGATCCTTGCCAGCCCGGCACAATCAGGTAGCGAATTGATTCGTTGCGCATGGGGGAGCTCTCCTGCTGCGTGTCTGTACTTGGTCGAGTATAGGGAGGAGAGTTATATTCGTTAAGGAATAAGAAGATATTTATTAAGATCTATAAAGAATATACAAGGTATTTCAAGCAGCAGATGTTCAACCCGATCACTGTCGGGTTGATGCGCTAAGGAAAGATCTTGGGTCAGCTGGACTCAACACGCTTTTGCAGTGGGCTCGTCTCGTTTAAACAACACGGTCCGGGTGTTGGTTTTGCCGTTCTTGAAGGTCTGCTCGCATGTCCCGACAAGCGACATGCGCTTGGTACTGAACATGAGCGACCACCGCTCCTTGACCTCGTGAATATCATCCACAGTGATAAATTCAAGGCTACAGCCGCACCGATAACGGACCCTCCCATCACTGATGTCGCGATGGGCGTCCTCTAAATCCAGGTGCCCCGATATCCGCTCATCGCCCTCTATCACCAAATGAGTCATTGCCCTGTTCATCGTGTAATGGCCTGCGAAATAGCTCATGCGGTTTCTCCCTGAAAACGTTTCCTGACCTGCTTTGGTTGCCCATAAGGGCCACATTGTCAGTGTAGGGCTGCCCCTCCTCTCGTCTACTGTCAGAAATAACAGGTCCGTAGACAAATCAGCGATTAGTCAGATAAGCCAGGAACGTTATGGGAATAAAAAAAGGACCGCACCCTGCCAAGGAGACGGCCCCGGAAACTCAAAATCTGTGAAGCGATGATTGATTGAAACGCTTATCTTATAAAGGAATATTTAATTACTTTATTAGATCCAAAGCGCATATGGCGACTAACGAAACGTTGACCGCCCAGCCTCCCTGCTTGTGCTTTAACGTATCGCCTCTTTGGGTCAAATTGATGACGAGCGCCTTTGTCATCGCTTATTTCGAGATTGAGTTTCCGATTTTATCCATCACACCTGAGCGGCACGAACCTCCCGAGGTTGTGCAGCGTCTTTGCGAACAAACCGGTTGGCCCGGCCAAACGTGCCGAAATCATTGAACCGCACGCCCATCTCACGCATCACTTTATGCGCCACCGGCACGGTCATCTGGCGAATGTAAAACGGCTCCTTCACCACAAAGTGATGGATGCCGTGGCTGCTGCCGAAGTTGAAGCAGAACGCCTGCAACGGCCACATCCACGGAGAGTTCAGCACCTGGGTCTGCTGGATCACGTTCCCCGGTTCCACGTCGCCGTAGTAGTGCATGTTCGAGCTGATGAAGTGCAGGCAGAACGTACGCAATACGTTCGGGCCGATGATCACCACCGCCGCGATGTCGATCACCTGCATCACCGACAAGGTGGTCGCCGACCACTCAATCGGCGCCCCCATCAGAGACGCGATGCCGTTGGCCGCATGGAAGCCGAGGAACATGTACCACGCGCCCCAATGCACCAGCGCGAGCGGCGCGTAGACCTTCAAAGTGCGCTGGACGATGCTGAATTTTTGCGCCCAGGTCTTGGCCCGCAGCATGCGGATGAATGACGACATCATGTTGTCGCCGATCATCAGCAACCGCGCAAACCCCCAAGGCTCGCCGTTGGTGATGGCGCGCTCTTCCATGTCGGTTTCAGTGCCCGAAACCTTGTGGTGATTGAGGTGCAGATGACGGCGGATCCACGGATTGATGGTGCTCGGCCGCGCCAACCACACCAGCCCCATCATCAGGTTGTGCGGCACGCGCTGTTTACGAAAGTACATGCTATGTATCAAGTCGTGTTCCAGCTCGTGGGTCAACGAGGCGAAAAACGCGTTGAGCAACAAACACGCCCACCAGGCTATGTGCCCGGTCATGTATAGCGCCGCCGAACCGATCATCCCGGCCATGGCAAAGGCTAAAATGCCTGCGCCGAGGGCGTCCTGATGATTGAGAATCGGGTAGCGTTGACGCAATTCAACGCCCCTGGCCAGCACCACTTCCCGAATATGTGCTGATCGTTGCGATGCATTCAGTCGCTGGGGACTTGCAGAAGTACCGTGCATGCTTCCATCCTCTGGTTATTGATGTTCGCATCCTGCCTTGCGACCCCACGCAAGGTGGTAGCCGAGAACGCCAACCTGTTGACCGGAAGCGCCAATCAGCATGACTGAACCGACCTCCCTCGCCAGCTGGACCCGCGCCCTGTGCAAACAACTCGATGCGCTGGGCCTCGACAGCACCGCCCTGTGCCATCAGGCCGGGCTTGATCCGCAATTGATGGACGACCCGAACGCCCGTTACCCGTTGTCCGGTACCACGCGCCTGTGGGAAATCGCCGTGCAGGTCAGTGGCGATCCGGCGATTGGCCTGCGCGTGTCGCGTTTCGTCAGCCCCACCACGTTTCATGCGCTCGGTTATGCACTGGTGGCCAGCGGCAGTTTGCGCGAGGTGTTCGAGCGCATCGTGCGGTATCACCAGGTGGTCAGCGATGCCCTGGAACTGGAACTGACCCGCGCCGAGGATCGCTACCGCTTTCACCTGAAAATCCCTGCCGGCAACCCGGCGCCGGCATTCGAAGCCATCGACGCCTTCACGGCGATCTATGTGCGCACCTGCCGCAATCGCCTCGGTCGCGACTATGCACCGCTGGCGGTATACCTGCGCCGACCGGAACCGGCCGATGCGCACCAATGGCATAAAGTTTTCCGCTCACCGGTGTACTTCTCGGCCGACGAAGACCGCGTGGAGTTTTCTCTGGTGGATTTCGACAGCCACTTGGATGACGCCAATCCGGAACTGGCCGAACACAATGAAACCGTGCTCAAACGCACCCTGGCACAACTGAAACCGTTGACCTGGGAACGCAAAGTCCGTGACGCCATCGAAGAGCAATTGCCCGAAGGCGAACCCAGCGCCGAACTCATCGCCAAAGCCCTGCACCTGAGCTTGCGCAGCCTGCAACGGCACTTGGCGGACGAAGGTTGTCGGTTCGATACGCTGCTCAATGAAAGCCGCGAAAACCTGGCGCTGCTACACCTGCGTGATCCGCATTGTTCGTTGAGTGAAGTCAGTTACCTGCTGGGGTTTGCGGATACCAGCAGCTTCAGCCGCGCATTCAAGCGCTGGACCGGGATGACGCCGGGGCAGTTTCGGGATGGGTTGCGCTGACTGATCCGGAAGGTGCGTTGTATGTTACGGCCTCATCGCGAGCAGGCTCGCTCCCACAGTGGTTCTGCGTCGTTGTGAAATTTGTGTTTACTGGAGATCAATTGTGGGAGTGAGCCTGCTCGCGATGAGGCAAGACCAGACACCACAAAATTCCCTCAGCGCCCACGATCCCGCCGCAACAACTTGCGCACCCGCGTCACCAGTTCGCTCACCGCAAACGGCTTGAGCAAATAATCATCCTCATGCAGTTCGAGCCCGCGCAGTCGATCCTCAATGCCGTCCTTGGTGGTGAGGAACAGCACCGGCGTGTCGCCAAGCTTGCGAATCTGCTGCTGCAATTGCCAGCCGTTGAGCCCTGGCAGCATCACGTCGAGGATGATCAGTTCGTATTCGCCGGACTCGATAAAGCGCCGGCCGTCCATGCCGTTTAGCGCTACATCCACCGAATAGCTCGCCTCATTCAGGCCGTTGGCCAGGAGTTTGGCGGTCTCCGGTTCGTCTTCTACTAGCAGTACACGCATGGCACACCTCGATTATCGTCGTCACAGGCTAGGCGCCTTCACCGACAAAGCCCACCCATAACGTTGCGTTTCAAAAAATCGCCAGTGCCCGCAACCGCTCGGCATCGACAATTTCGATCTCGCCGTACTTGAGATTCAGAATCCCCTGACCCTGAAAATCCTTAAGAATCTGATTAGTCGTCTGGCGCGACAGCGACAGCATCGAAGCTAACTGCTCCTGGGGCAGTTGCAGCACCCGGCGCGGCGGTTCGATTTCGCCGTAGCCCTCGGCAATCATCAATAAGCGATGGGCGAGACGCGCCGGGGTGGGCATCAGGCTCAGCTGTTCGAGGTTGATGAAGGTCAGGCGCAATTTATGGCTCATCAGTAACGCCAGTTGCCGCCAATACACCGGTTGTTCGTCGAGCAACTTCAGCAGTGTCGCCTGCGCAATGTGCAACAGCACGCACTGGCCGACGCCGAAGGCATCGTGGGTACGCGGCTGACCATCGAACAGGCAGATTTCGCCGAACCAGTGGGGCGGCTCCACCAGGCTCAGCAGCGCTTCCTTGCCCTGCTCGCTGACTGCGCCGATGCGCACCGAACCTTCGAGCACTGCATACAACCCGCACGGCGGATCCCCTCGCTTGAACAGCAATTGCCCCGACGACAAACGCCGAATCCGGGCCGCAGCCAGCAGACTATCCTGTAAGGGAACAGGTAGATGACTGAACCATTGCCCCGTCATCAGGCGCGCACGCCAGGCCTGCATATCCATGGAAACTCCTAGAGATTGTCGCCTGCCCGACAGAGCCAAAAGTGAACCCGGGGCATGATCAATCACCCTACAGGAGGAATAACAATGAAAAGCCTCGTTGACCATCTCAGTCAATACGCCGCCTACCACCGTGATCCGCGCAACATCGCCAGCCACTTTATCGGTATTCCGTTGATTATGGTGGCCGTCGCGGTGTTGCTGTCGCGGCCGCAATGGGCTGGCGACTGGCTGTCACCTGCGGTGCTGGTGTCGCTGGCGTCGGCGTGGTTTTACCTGCGCCTGGAGTTGCGCCTCGGGGTGCTGATGAGCGTATTGCTGGGACTGTCCGTTTGGGCGGGGCAGACACTGGCGCAGCAAAGCACGCTGGTCTGGCTGTCGAGCGGTATCGGGATGTTTGTGGCGGGCTGGGTGATTCAGTTTGTCGGGCATTACTATGAAGGGCGTAAGCCGGCGTTTGTTGATGATGTGAGCGGGCTGATTGTCGGGCCGTTGTTTGTGGTGGTGGAGTTGATGTTTTTGCTGGGGTTGCGGCATGACCTCAAAGAGCAGATCGAGGCGCGGGCTGGGGGTGTACGAATCAATCCGAATCGCGCTGCGGCATAAGACGCCTTCGCGAGCAGGCTCGCTCCCACATTAGATCTATGGCGCACATAGAACCCCTGTGGGAGCGAGCCTGCTCGCGAAGCTTTTGCTTTAGATGTTGGCCAGTTTTTGCCAGACCTTGGGCTTGAAGAACAAGGTTTCACCCTTCGCCAGCCCGATCAGGCTGTCGTGATCCTTCACCACTTCCGCTTCGATCAATTCGCTCTGACCTTCGACCTTCAACGTCACCCGAGTCGTCGCACCCAACGGACGAATGTCGCGCACTTCAGCTGCGTGGTGATCTTCCAGTTCATGCCGCGACAGCGACACTTCGTGCGGACGGAACAGCACGTGGTTGTCCTCCCCCAGATGCAGCCGGTTGGAATCACCGAGGAAGTGATAAACGAAATCGCTGGCCGGGTTTTCGTAGACGTCACCCGGTGAGCCAATCTGTTCGATCACGCCCTTGTTCATCACCACAATCCGGTCGGCGACTTCCATCGCCTCTTCTTGGTCGTGGGTCACGAACACGGAAGTCAGGTTGATGTCCTCGTGCAGTCGCGCCAGCCAGCGGCGCAGCTCCTTACGGACCTTCGCGTCGAGGGCGCCGAAGGGTTCGTCGAGCAGCAAGACTTTCGGCTCCACTGCCAAGGCACGGGCCAGGGCAATGCGCTGACGTTGGCCGCCGGAGAGTTGTTCCGGGTAGCGATCCGACAGCCAGTCCAGCTGCACCATGTTCAGCAGTTCGTGAACCTTGGTTGCGATTTGGCTTTCGCTCGGACGCTGGTTTTTCGGTTTCATGCGCAGGCCGAACGCGACGTTGTCGAACACCGTCATGTGGCGGAACAAGGCGTAATGCTGGAACACGAAACCGACGTTGCGATCGCGCACATCATGGCCGGAGACGTCTTCGCCGTGGAACACGATGTTGCCCTGATCCGGCGTCTCCAGACCGGCGATAATCCGCAACAGCGTGGTTTTACCGCAGCCCGATGGGCCGAGCAGCGCCACGAGTTCGCCGCTTTGAATGTCCAGGCTGATGTTGTCCAGCGCCTTGAACGCGTTGAAATTCTTGCTGACGTTACGCACTTCAATCGACATGAAATCATTCCTCCGCGGCGCTGGCGCGCAGGCGGTTAATACGGTTTTCGCTCCACTGCTTGAGCAGCAGGATGAAGAGCGCCAGGATCAGCAACAGGCTTGCCACGGCGAACGCGGCCACGTGGTTGTATTCGTTGTAGAGGATCTCGACGTGCAGCGGCAAGGTGTTGGTCACCCCGCGAATGTGCCCGGAAACCACCGACACCGCACCGAACTCACCCATCGCCCGCGCGGTACACAGCACCACGCCGTAGATCAGGCCCCATTTGATATTGGGAACGGTGACGTGCCAGAACATTTGCCAGCCATTGGCGCCAAGCAGGCGCGCGGCCTCTTCTTCTTGCGTGCCTTGTTCCTGCATCAACGGGATCAGTTCGCGCGCCACGAACGGCACGGTGACGAAAATCGTCGCCAGTACGATACCCGGCAAGGCGAAGATGATCTGGATGTCGTGATCCTGCAACCACGGCCCGAAGAAGCCTTGGGCGCCGAACATCAACACATAGACCAGGCCGGCGATGACCGGCGAGACCGAGAACGGCAAGTCGATCAACGTGACCAGCATACTTTTGCCACGGAACGAATACTTGCTCACGCACCATGCGGCGCTGACACCGAACACCAGGTTGAGTGGCACCGAAATCAGCACGGCGATCACCGTGAGTTTCAATGCCGACAGCGCGTCCGGTTCAAAGATCGCGGTGAAGAACGCACCCAGGCCATTCTTCAAACCCTGGGACACCACGATAAACAGCGGCAGCAACAGGAACAGCGCAAAAATCAACCAGCCAAGACCGATCAGGATTCTTCGCGAGGTGGCACTGCCACGGCGGGCGGCGTTGGCCGAAGAGGCGGCAGCAATAGACGATTGGGACATGGTTCGCGCCTCCTTATGGGGTTTCGATGCGACGTTGCAGCAAATTGATCAGCAGCAACAGGACGAAGGAAACCACCAGCATCAGTACACCAATGGACGTGGCGCCGGTGTAATCGTACTGGTCGAGCTTGACCATGATCAGCAGCGGCAAAATCTCGGTTTTCATCGGCATGTTGCCAGCGATGAAAATCACCGAACCATACTCCCCGACCCCGCGGGCAAAGGCCAAAGCGAAACCGGTGAGCCAGGCTGGCAACAGCGCTGGCACCAGAATATGGCGGAAAACCTGTAACGGTTTTGCACCGAGGCACGCTGCCGCTTCCTCCACTTCACGCGGGATATCAGCCAATACTGGCTGTACGGTACGTACTACGAATGGAAGTGTCACAAAAGTGAGGGCAAGGGTGATACCGAGGGGGGTGTACGCGATCTTGAAACCCAGATCAGCTGCAAACTGACCCACCAAACCGGTAGGGGTGTACAACGCAGTCAGCGCAATACCCGCCACCGCAGTGGGCAATGCGAAGGGCAGGTCGATCATTGCGTCGATGACTTTGCGTCCCGGGAAGGTGTAGCGCACCAGGACCCAGGCGAGCAGCGTGCCGATGATGCCGTTGATGATCGCGGCATAGAGCGCAGTGCCGAAGCTCAACTTCAACGCCGCCAGCACTCGTGGCGCCGAGACAATTGCCCAGAACTGGTCCCAGGTGAGTTGGGCGGCATGGACGAACATTGCCGCCAGAGGAATAAGCACAATCAGGCTGAGGTACACCAAGGTGTAGCCCAGCGTCAGCCCGAAGCCGGGTATGACGGGGGAAATACGACGCGACATAAAAGTCCTTGGTTGAGAACGCGCAAAGCCCCGACGGTTAAATCGGGGCTCGTTGATGGCTATTTAAGATTACTGCGCCTGGTAAATCTGGTCGAACACGCCACCATCATTGAAGAATTTCGGTTGCGCGGTTTTCCAGCCGCCGAAGTTCTTGTCGATGGTCACAAGGTCCAGGGTCGGAAACTGCTTGGCGTACTTCGCGGCGACGTCCTTGTCACGTGGACGATAGAAGTTTTTCGCCGCAATTTCCTGGCCGGCCGGGCTGTACAGGTATTTGAGATACGCATCGGCGATCTGCTCGTTACCCTTTTTCTCGGCGTTCTTGTCAACCACGGCCACCGGTGGCTCGGCAAGGATCGACAGAGAAGGCACGACGATTTCGAACTTGTCGGCACCGCCGTCCTCTTTCAGCGCCAGGAAGGCTTCGTTTTCCCAGGCCAGCAACACGTCACCCTGACCGTTGTTGACGAAGGTAATAGTCGAACCGCGAGCGCCGGTGTCCAGCACTGGCACGTGCTTGAACAGGGTTTGTACGTATTCCTTGGCCTTGGCTTCGTCACCGCCGTTGGCTTTCAGGCCATAAGCCCAGGCCGCGAGGAAATTCCAGCGTGCGCCGCCGGAGGTCTTCGGGTTCGGGGTGATGACCGCCACATCGTTCTTGATCAGGTCACCCCAGTCCTTGATGCCTTTAGGGTTGCCCTTGCGCACCAGGAACACGATGGTCGAGGTATACGGCGTACTCGCATCCGGTAGACGCGTCTGCCAGTCGGCCGGCAGGGACTTGCCGAGCTTGGCGATTTCGTCGATGTCGCCGGCCAGGGCCAGGGTCACAACGTCGGCGCGCAGCCCGTCGATCACCGCGCGGGCCTGTTTGCCAGAACCACCGTGGGATTGCTGGATTTTTACGTTGTCACCGGCGTGATCCTTCTGCCAGAGCTTGATGAACTCGGCGTTGTAGTCCTGGTACAGCTCACGCGTCGGGTCGTAAGACACATTGAGCAGTTCGTAATCCTTGGCAACCGCGGAACCCGCAAAAAGTGCACTGGCCAGGGCGGCCAAAGCGAAATGACGAATCGACGACATGGTGAAAGCTCCTGGAATTCTGGTTGTGGTGGCTTTTTATGAGGTGCTGGAAGCGGGTTGCCTGTTGCTTAGCTCGGTTTGTTACTCGGGCTCTGCAGACGAAATTTCTCTTTGCGTTCGATCTGCACGACCTGGGCGTTATGCACAGTGATCTCCACAGCCCCAAAGCGCAGATCGCGCAATGCGCTCTGGATCTCACGCAAAATGGTTGCTTCGTCCTGGCCATCAACACTACGTAGGGATGCGCTCATGGTGCTGCTCCTTCAACTGAGAGGTTGCCTGGCAGTGGCGGTACTGCTTGCGGCGTGAGACCAATAGTAGTGAGGAGCTGATATTCTTAAAAAGACTATTTAAGAATGTTTATATAACTAGAAAGTATTATTTGATGGGGCGCGGGTTTAAGGCGGATCAGCGAATAACGGGCGCGTAAATCCAATCCAATTGCTCAGCCGGCACCGGCCGCCCAAACCAGTAGCCTTGCCCCAGATCGCAGTCATGCTCCAGCAGAAATCCCGCCTGCTCGACCTGCTCGATCCCCTCGGCATGCACCTGCATTCCCATGCTCTGCGCCAAGGCAATGATCACCCGCACAATGGCTGCATCATCCTCATCCCCTGGCAAGCCTGTGACAAACCCTTGGTCGATCTTGAGTTTTTGCACCGGCAAACGCTTGAGCCGCAGCAGCGACGAATAACCCGTGCCGAAATCATCAATGGCCAACCGCACGCCCAATTCGCGCAAGCGATGCATCTGCTCCAGCGCCACTTCCGGATCATCCATCACCGCGCTTTCAGTGACTTCAAGCTCCAGAAGCGCCGGATCAAGCCCCGTCGCATCAAGCACACGAGCCACCTGCTGATACAGTTCGCTCCGGGCAAACAGTCGCGATGAAATATTCACCGCAACAAACGACAGCACCACGCCAGCGGCTTGCCACTGGCACATTTGCTCGCAGGCCTGCTGCATGACCCAGGCATCGATCTCGGCAATCAACCCCGTACGCTCGGCGATGGGGATGAATGCTGCTGGCGACACCAGCCCGCGCTGCGGATGCGCCCAACGCACCAACGCTTCCACGCCCACCAGGCGACTGGTTTTGAGGTCATGCACGGGTTGGTAATGGACGCGCAACTCCTGCTTCTCCAGGGCGCGGCGCAATTGGAAAGCAATTTCTACCCGCTGCTGGGCATGGGCAGTCAATTCTTCGGTGTAGAGCGCGTAGCCATCCCGGCCTGCACTCTTGGCCTTGGACAAGGCCGAACCCGCGTTGCGCAACATTTGCTCGGCACTCAAGGCATCACTGGGAAACTGGCTGATGCCGACACTGGTGTTAATAAACAGTCGATTCCCATCGATGCAAAACGGCTCCCGGAGGCCATCGATGATCCGTTGCGCCAGCGCCGCAGCCTGCGCAACTTGCGGACAACTTTCGGCAAGCACCGCAAATTCGTCACCGCCCAGACGCGCCAACGTAACGCCTGGGCCAAACATGGCTTTCAAGTGCTTGGCCACGGCCTTGAGCAGCTGATCACCGACGGTGTGCCCGAGGCTGTCGTTGATCATCTTGAAGTGATCCAGGTCGATCATCAGCAACGCACAACCCCGTTTGTGGATTTGCGCCGATGCCAGCGCCTGTTCGACGCGGTCAGTGAACAACAGCCGATTGGGCAGATCGGTCAGCGGATCGTGATGAGCAAGGTGTTTGAGCTCGTGTTCGGAGTTTTTGATCGCACTGATATCGGAAAACACCGCCACGTATTGGCTACGCCGGCCCTGATCGTCATGAATGATGCGGATGGTTTGCCATTGCGGGTAGATTTCGCCGCTTTTGCGACGATTCCAGATTTCCCCGCTCCACTCGCCGGTGCTGTTGAGCGTCGCAAACATCGCCTGGTAGAACGCTGGTGGGTGGTGGCCGGATTTGAACAGACTGGGTTGCTGGCCCAGCACTTCATCTCGCCGATAACCGGTGATCGCCATGAAGGCCCGGTTTACATGGACAATCAGCCCGTTGCTATCGGTGACCAACACGCCCTCATGGGTGCAATCGAACACCGCAGCCGCCTGGCGCAATCGCTCGCGGTCGGCCTGACGCTCGCGCAGTTTGGCGCCGATCCCCAGGCACTGGAACAGTCGGGCCCGGGCAATGAAGATCAAACCGGCGCTGAGTACCACCCAGACATAACCGTTGATCAGTTGCCATCGCAATAGCTCGGCAGAGCTATCGAAGAAACTGTTCAATAAATAGCCGCTCAACGCCATCCAGGCGACTGAAAACAACAGATAAAGCAGCGCTGCACGCAAGGCATCGCGATAGGTGGCAGACATTTGGCCGTCCATGTCCCTACAGAAGGGTCGGAATAATAGGTCAAGGACACATCCAGCCACTCTTATCTGAAAGGGCGACTGGTTTTATCCGTGGGCTTAGTGATAATGCAACGGCTATTTTTTTCTTTATCGAGGGCCCTACAGCCTATGTGGTACGAAGGTTTACTCGGCTTGTCGCCCTGGTCACTGGTAGCAGTCACCCTACTGATGACCCATGTCACAATCATTGGCGTCACGGTCTATTTGCATCGTTACTCAGCCCATCGCTCGCTTGAGCTCAATGCCGGCCTGAAACATTTCTTCCGCTTCTGGCTGTGGCTGACCACGGCACAGAATACCCGCGAGTGGACCGCTATCCACCGCAAGCATCACGCAAAGTGCGAAACCGTCGATGACCCGCACAGCCCGGTCATCAAGGGGCTTTCCACCGTTCTGCGCAAAGGCGCCGAGCTGTACCGCGCAGAAGCAGAAAACCCGGAAACCCTGCGTATCTACGGCAAAAACTGCCCCGAAGACTGGATCGAACGCAACCTCTACAGCCGATTCCCGCTGTTGGGTATCGCGATCATGGGCATCATCGACTTGCTGCTGTTCGGCACCATCGGCATCACCATCTGGGCTATCCAGATGATGTGGATCCCGGTGTGGGCCGCTGGCGTGGTCAATGGCCTTGGCCATGCCGTCGGCTACCGCAACTTCGAATGTCGCGATGCCGCAACCAATCTGGTGCCCTGGGGCATCCTGATCGGCGGTGAAGAACTGCATAACAACCATCACACCTACCCTAACTCGGCAAAATTGTCGGTGAAGAAGTGGGAGTTCGACCTCGGTTGGGCCTGGATCCAGGTCTTCAGTTTCTTCCGCCTGGCGAAGGTCCAGCGCGTTGCACCGATTGCCCACCGGGTTGAAGGCAAAGGCAACCTGGACATGGACACCGCCATGGCGATCCTCAACAACCGCTTTCAGATCATGGCCCAGTACCGCAAATTGGTGATCGCGCCGCTGGTCAAGCAAGAGCTGGAAAAGGTCGATCACTCGGTCCGCCATCAATTCCACCGCGCCAAGCGCCTGCTCTCGCGGGAAACCAGCCTGCTGGACGAAAAACACCACGTTCGCATTCAGGCTATGCTCGAGCACAGTCAGGCGCTGAAGGTAATTTACGAGAAACGCCTGGCCTTGCAGCAGATCTGGGTCAAGACCAGCTCAAATGGTCACGACATGCTCGCCGCCATCAAGGACTGGGTACACGAAGCTGAAGCCAGCGGGATTCAATCCCTGCGCGATTTCGCCGACCAGTTGAAAACCTACTCCCTGCGCCCTTCCGCTGCTTGATGCCGTTGATCGGTGCGCCCCGCTAGTGGGCGCACCCTTCGGAACTTAGCTCCGAATCCCCTATCTCAAAGACACTTCGCCAGCCCGGCGGGCTTCGTTTTAGCCGCTTTCGAACCTCGAGCGGCACACGCCCTTTGAGATTTGTCCCGATGGTCTCCAAACACCTGCTTGACTCATCCCTTCCGCAGTTACCCGACACCGCTCAAACCTTGATGGCGCTGATGCATGCTCAAAGCGAAGTGGCGCGCCTGAGTGAGCGTGAACAGCTGTTCAGCTCGTTGCTGGTGAGCGTCAACGCGGTGCTTTGGGCATTCAATTGGGAAACCCGTCAGGTGCTCTACGTCAGCCCGGCCTATGAGCGGATTTTCGGCCGCTCCACCGGCAGTTTGCTGTCCAACTACAACGAATGGCGCGACAGCATTTACCCCGACGACCTGGACTATGCCGAACGCAGCCTGGCCGAAGTGCTGGTCAAAGGCGCGGTTGAAGACCGTGAATACCGCATCATCAATGCCGATGGGCAGGTGCGTTGGCTCAGCGACAAATGCTTCATCAACCGTCAGGCCGAGCCCGGTCAACCGGTGATCATTGTCGGAATTGCCGAAGACATCACCGAAAAGAAGCGCACGGAAGCCGAGCTGCAACGCTTGGCCACCACCGACGTACTGACCCAAAGCAGCAATCGCCGACACTTCTTCGAATGCGCGCAACGCGAGTTTGCCCAAGCGCGCAAACAGGGTGTGCCACTGGCGTTCCTGCTGCTGGACATCGATGATTTCAAAGTGATTAACGACACGTACGGCCACCCGCAAGGTGACACGGTGCTGCAACAGATCGCAGAGAGCGGTCGCAGCGCATTACGTCGTGGGGATGTGTTCGGCCGGATCGGCGGTGAAGAGTTTGCGGCGGTATTTCCCGGCTGCGCGCCCGACATGGCCATGCAAGTGGCCGAGCGCCTGCAACGGCAGATTCAGCAATTGCGCTTCAGCCATGATGAGCAGACCTTCGGTATCACCGTCAGCCAGGGTTTAACCAGCCTCACTGAAGAAGACGAAAGCCTCGACAGCCTGTTCGCACGCGCGGATGCGGCGATGTATAAAGCCAAGCGGCAGGGTAAGAACCGCATCATCTCTGCTTAATGGTCCACCACCTGACCCCTGTGGGAGTGAGCCTGCTCGCGATAGCGGAGTGACAGTCAAAGTGATGTCGACTGAATCACTGCTATCGCGAGCAAGCCCGCTCCTACAGGGGGATTGGTGTTATGCCTACTTTTTGCGCAATCGCATGAGTTCCGGCAAGCCGATCTTGAGCAACCGTGCCGCCCGGCTTTTCGCCAACACTTCAACGCCCTCGTGCTCGGTCAGACGCGCCAATTGAGCCGCCATGTTCATCACCAACGCTTCGCGGGAGTAAACCCCGCCACCGAGCTGATAGACCGCTGCAATCAGCTCTCGCAGCTCCAGCGGCAGACGCCAACGAGTGCGCAGCGCCGAACCGTAGCCTGCACCGAACACTGCGAGCGCATCACCCACCTCTTCCCACTCATCCAGCTCACCTCCGGCCTGCTTCCACTCTTGCAAACACCCCAGCAATGCCAGGTCGCCAAGACGATGCAGCATGCCCGCGCAGTAACAGCGCTCTTGTTCAAGATCCAGCAAGCGCGCCAGCGTGCGGGCGTACTCGGCGGTGTGCAGCGACAGCTCCCAATAACGCTGGGCATAGTCCGCCAGTAGCGGATCGTCGAGCCGGGGACTGCGCTTGAGCGCCAATCCCAGAATCAGGTTCATGCTTTGCCCGGAGCCCAAACGATGCAAGGCCTGAGACAGGGTCTGCACGGGGTCGCCAATGTGATGCCCCGCGCTGTTCGCGGCGGCGATCAGCACAGCGGTAATCTGCGGATCGGTGCGAACTTCGTCTTCCAGTCGCTTCAGATCGAGACCGCCGGGATTGAGACTGCGCTGGACCGCTACCTGCACGTCAGTCATCAGCGGCGCGCCGTCCGTCAGTTCTCGACGATGTTCCAGATACACCGACAACGTCATGCCCGGCGCCAACGTTGGCACCTCACAGGACACCTCTTCACCCGCATTCAGCAGCAAGCCCTGCAGACGCCGGGTCAGGTTTTCCATGTTCAGGGGTTTGGTCAGGTACGCCGTGGGCGCCATAGGCAAAGCCTCGCGCACGCTGGCACTGTCATTACGACTGCTCATCAGAATGAAGGGTAACGGCGGATTGCGTTTGCGTTGGCGCACATTGCGCAAAACATTCAGGCCATCGACGCAAGGCAACTCCCAGTCAACGATCACCAGGTCGTAAGGAATTTCAGCCAGCTTATCCATTGCCTGCTGGCCATCGGTGCACAGGTCCAGTCGCGCGTCGCAACGCACATTCAATAACACTTGCTTGAGCAAGTCTCGAGACCACGGGTCGGCCTCGGCAATCAACACTCTCGGTGCAGCGGGTAAATCAACGACAGTCATGCAACACGCTCCCTCGCAATGCTTGAACCTTAACCAACACTGGCGAATCGAGACAGAACAATTGGCCTCAATGTGTTTCATGAGGCGTAAAAAAACCCGCCGAAGCGGGTTTTTTGTCGATCAGCTCACAAATCAATCAGAGCTCGGAGAAGCACTCTTCGATGATCGCCAAGCCTTTGTCCAGTTGCTCGTCCGGCGAAGTCAGCGGTACCAGGACGCGTAGAACGTTGCCGTAGGTGCCACAGGACAGCAGGATCAGGCCCTTGTCGCGAGCCTTGGCCACAACCGACGCTACCGCAGCAGCGTTTGGCTTGTGGCTGTCGCCGTTTTCAAACAGCTCGACAGCGATCATCGCGCCCAGGGCACGGACTTCGCCAATCACTGGGTACTTGGCCTGGATAGCCTTGAGGCCAGTGACCAGACGCTCACCGACGGCCTTGCAGCGGTCCAGCAGATGCTCTTCTTCGAACACTTCCATCACGGCCAGGGCCGCGGCGCAAGCAATCGGGCTACCGGCGTAAGTGCCGCCCAGGCCGCCTGGAGCGATGGCGTCCATGTATTCAGCCTTGCCGCACACACCGGCCAGCGGGAAGCCGCCAGCGATGGATTTGGCGAACGTGGTCAGGTCGGCAGCAACGCCCATCTGTTCCATGGCGAAGAAAGTGCCAGTACGGCCAGCGCCAGTTTGTACTTCGTCAGCGATCAGCAGGATGCCGTGCTGGTCGCACAGTGCACGCAGGCGCTTCATGAATTCTTTAGGCGCGACGTAGAAACCACCTTCACCCTGAACCGGCTCAATGATGATGGCAGCGATATCACGCGGCTCGGCGTCGTTCTTGAAGATGCGTTCGATGCTGGCGATCGAGTCATCGACGCTCACACCGTGCAGTTCGTTCGGGTACAGCGCGCGAAACACGCCGCCTGGCATCAGGCCCATGCCAGCCGAGTAAGGCACGACTTTACCGGTCAGGCCCAGGGTCATCATGGTGCGACCGTGGTACGCGCCAGTGAACGCGATTACGCCGGCGCGGCCAGTGGCGGCACGGGCGATCTTGATCGAGTTTTCCACAGCTTCGGAACCAGTGGTCACCAGCAGGGTTTTCTTCTCGAAATCACCTGGCACCTTGGCGTTGATTTTTTCGCACACTTCTACGTACGGTTCGTAAGCCAGTACCTGGAAGCAGGTGTGAGTCAGCTTGTTCAGTTGCTCGGTCACCGCGGCGATGATTTTCGGGTGCACGTGACCGGTGTTCAGCACAGCGATACCGCCGGCGAAGTCGATGAACTCGCGACCTTCAACGTCGGTCACGGTGGCGTTCTTCGCGGACTCGGCGAAGATCGGGTGAATCTGGCCAACACCGCGTGGTACAGCGGCTTCGCGGCGTTTCATCAGGGATGCGTTAGTCTTGCTCATAAAGTCCTCATTCACCGCTCATCGGGCGGTGTGGTTCAAGGAAAATGCAGCGGGGAGGCAACTACGGCAGCATGCGATGATCGACTGCCACAGCTTTCCCGACCACAGAGAAAATTCCGTTTGAAGCGTCGCAAAGGGACAGCGCTCTCGTGCCCTTTGCGTTTGAAGCAATGCCTTGCCCGGCTCTTGTCTTGCGAGCTTAGATGCCCAGGCAGAGGTATTTGATTTCCAGGTAATCTTCGATGCCGTACTTGGAGCCTTCACGGCCCAGGCCCGAGGCCTTGATGCCGCCGAACGGCGCGACTTCGTTGGAGATCAACCCGGTGTTGACGCCGACCATGCCGTATTCCAGCGCTTCAGCCACACGGAACACACGACCCAGGTCGCGAGCATAGAAGTACGAGGCCAGACCGAACTCGGTGTCGTTGGACATCGCGATCACTTCGGCTTCGTCTTTGAAGCGGAACAGCGGCGCCAATGGACCGAAGGTTTCTTCCTTGGCCACAGCAGCGTTCTTCGGCACGTTGGTCAGAATGGTCGGCTCAAAGAAGTTGCCTTCCATGACCTTGCCACCCGCCAGAACGGTTGCGCCTTTGCTGATCGCGTCAGCAATGTGCTCTTGAACCTTGGCCACGGCTTTTTCGTCGATCAGCGGGCCAGTGGTGGTGCCTTCTTCCAGACCGTTGCCGATCTTGAGTTTGGCCACAGCCACTCTCAGCTTCTCGGCAAACGCGTCGTAGACCGAATCCTGAATGTACAGACGGTTGGCACAGACACAGGTCTGACCGTTGTTGCGGTATTTGGAAATGATCGCGCCTTCGACGGCCTTATCCAGGTCCGCGTCGTCGAACACGATAAACGGTGCGTTGCCGCCCAGTTCCAGGGACACTTTCTTGATGTCCTTGGCGCATTCAGCCATCAACTGGCGACCGATTTCGGTCGAGCCAGTGAAGGACAGCTTACGTACAATCGGGTTGCTGGTCAGTTCGCTGCCGATGTCGCCGGCGCTTCCGGAAACAACGCTGAACACACCTTTCGGGATGCCAGCACGTTGAGCCAGTTCAGCCAGGGCGAACGCGGAGAACGGAGTTTGCGAAGCAGGCTTGAGCACCATGGTGCAACCGGCAGCCAGCGCCGGGCCGGCTTTACGGGTGATCATCGCGGCCGGGAAGTTCCACGGGGTGATGGCAGCGGTAACGCCGATTGGCTGCTTGATCACGATCAGACGCTTGTCTGGCTGGTGGCCTGGAATCACGTCACCGTAGATGCGCTTGGCTTCTTCGGCGAACCATTCGATGAAGGATGCGGCGTAAACGATTTCGCCCTTGGCTTCGGCCAATGGCTTGCCCTGCTCGAGGGTCATCAGGCGAGCCAGGTCGTCCTGGTTTTCGATAATCAGCTCGAACCAGCGACGCAGCTTGTTCGCGCGGTCCTTGGCGGTCAGTGCACGCCAGGCCGGCAGCGCTTTGTCAGCGGCTTCGATCGCACGACGGGTTTCGGCAGCGCCCATTTTCGGCACGGTGCCCAGTATTTCGCCCGTTGCCGGGTTGTTCACTTTGATCGTCTGACCATTGTCTGCGTCGACCCACGCGCCATCGATGAAGGCTTGCTGGCGGAACAACTGGGTGTCTTTAAGCTGCATGTCGGCTTTCCTTAACAGCACCGCGGCAAGCGCGGAGCAAATTATGATTGTAGAAAGGCGCCCTATAGGCTGCCGTCAGGGAAATCATTCACTGGGCTGAAGCACATAAATAGCGCACTGATTGATATCGTGCGGTTCAGCACCCAGACAAGAGCGTTTGAAATCTCAAACGAATCCTAGGATCAAAGGGGGTAAAGGACAATAGGCTGTTCGAAAAAAAGAACGAAAACGCCGCATTTGCCTAGTTTTTCTGATCAACGTAGCAATCGCACGTTACGCTTTCAAAAAAGTCAGCCGATTCAGCAGCATGGACGACTGCTGCACATATGAGTATCATGGCGCCCGCTTGCACCAGTAGCTCAGCTGGATAGAGTACTGCCCTCCGAAGGCAGGGGTCGTGGGTTCGAATCCCGCCTGGTGCACCATACGTCGCAAATGAAAAAGCCTCAGACCGTAGGGTCTGGGGCTTTTTTGTGGGTAATGGTGAACCAATTCCGGGCAATGCCATTCCTCGGCCGGGGCCAAGCATCGCTCGAGGGCGAACCATGCTTGAAGGCATACGACTACGTCAGGGGCGTTGGCGAAAGCTGGGCGCCATTCTCCGTATCACGAGCCCTGATTCGAGCCTCTAGGGCCTGCTACGCGGCCTCTAAGCCATGGTTGGGACCTTGATGATGGTGTGCTCGCTGACTCAGGTAGTTTTTTTCTGATCAATTCCGGCGCTCTATAAGACCGCGCCCCTCAAGCAGGAGGCCCTCCCAACTGAGTCAGACCACTACGATACGAACTTTCCTGCGGACAAAACAAAACCCCTACCTGCATACGCAGATAGGGGTTTCGGAATTTAATCTTGACGATGACCTACTCTCACATGGGGAAACCCCACACTACCATCGGCGATGCATCGTTTCACTGCTGAGTTCGGGATGGGATCAGGTGGTTCCAATGCTCTATGGTCGTCAAGAA
>NZ_JAHBDK010000022.1 GCF_019956415.1 Pseudomonas sp. GL-B-19 | reverse complement strand
CCCGCTAGCGTCGAGCCTGCACGTTCTTTCCTGACCTGCTCGACCCAGCGGCGCAACGCAGTAGGGCCGATATCGAAGTTGGCGCAGACCTCAAGAATGGGCTGGTCTTCATCAAGCACCATGCTTGCAGCATTGAGCTTGAACTCGCTGGAATAGGACTTTCGCATCATCATGCACACCTTAGATTTGGGCGCCATCATAGCGCCCTATTGAGGTGTCCAATTTCATTAGGCCAGATCAGCCTGCTCGCGATAGCGGAGTGTCAGACAACATTAATTTATCTGACACTCCGCTATCGCGAGCAGGCTCACTCCTACAGAGGTTATGTGTGATTCAGGCGGATCTCAGGCGCGGTTTTTTCGGTATTCACCGGGGGAAACACCGAAGCGCGATTTGAACGCGGTGGAGAAGTGACTCGAATCAGAAAAACCCCAGGAATAGCCCAGCACCGACAATTTCTGTTCGGTACGCGATTGGCGCAGGGACTCGGCGCACAAGTCCAGCCGACGATTCTTGATGTATTTCGCCACCACCAACCCCTTCTTGGCAAAGATCCGGTACAGCCCCCGAACCGACATGCCGACTTCCCGCGCCAGCCACTCCGGACACAGGTCTTCGGAGCGGATGTGCGCGTCGATGCATTCCAGCGTCTTGCGAAAGATGCGCTCGTGCAAATCGTTGCTGTCTTCGGTTTGACTGATGGCCGGGCGCAGCAGGCTGACAATCGCTTCCAGCGTCGCCTCGCTTTCCGGCAGGCTCAGAGTGTTTTGCTGTACGGCATCGAGAATCAGGCGGTGAGAGAGCATTGCCATCGGTGACATCGCGGCGATGCGGTGACCGCACTTGACCTGGTTGAAGCGCAAGGTTTGCTCAATCAGCGGCGAGGGCAGAATCAGCGACAACTGACGGGAGTTTTCACTGTAGGTGAAGTCGCTGGGGCGCGACGCGTCGATCAGGGTGATGTCACCGGCGCAGAGCAACACCTTGTTGTCGCCCTGGGCCATGCCCGCCGTGCCGTCGAGTTGGAACACCGCAAAATATTTGCCGTCCTCACTCGCCGCGACTTGCGCAGGCGTGCGGTACAGCCGCGCCTGGCAGGCGTCGACAAAACTGAGTTTCAGCGCACCGCTGCGGTGTTCCCGGATCTGCCCGGAAAACCCGGCGCCCAGGGCTTGCCCATTGAAAGCGCCACAAATCTGGTTGATCTGATGGATCCACTGATCAAATCCATCACGGCGCTGTGCATTTGCAGAAATCATGTCAGGCCTCACGCTGGCTTATTTTTATTGTCTACGCCAATCCCAAGGTCCTCCCTAACCACCCCGCTCCCACAGCAATGACGGACTACTTCAGCCCGCCAAAGCGTCGATAGAAACTTTCACCCACGTCCGGCAGCGGGCCGTCGGCGGTTTCCAGTGCACTGTTCAACCATTCCTCGGCTTTGGCGTAGATCAGCCGGTAAATGTTGCGGCACAACTGGCGCGCCGCCCGACCTTCCCAATCGCCGGGCAGTAACTCGTCCGGCAGTTGCGGGTCGCGCAACAGCAGTTTGCGGTATTCATGAATAAGCAGGACCCGTGCCAGGAAGCAGTCGCACGGTTGCAGGTTCTCTTGCTCGCGAAGCGCTTGCCAGAGCGGTCGGAACAGCTGGATGAACTCGCTGTAATGGGTCGCCAGTTCTTCGATGTTCCAGCTTTCTTTCACCTGCAAACGTAGCGCCTTGGACGCCAGGACGTCCTGCGCCGTGGTTTCGAAGACGATGGTCTCTTCCTGGGCGCCGAGGTCGAGCAAGGTCGCGTTGAGATCGGTACGGTCGCTACGTGGACATGCCAACACCGCAGGCGAAATCGCACCAAAACCTTGCCATTCCAGTTCTTCGCGCACTTGTTTGCGCTTGTCCTGCGTCAGCTGCGTGAGCATCACCAGGCACCAGGAACCGTCCCACGCGGGCACGGTGGAGCTGTAAACGCGCTTGAACGCCTTGTCGAAACGCCGGCGACCGGTGCCGGTCAGGCTGTAATAGCTGCGACGCCCGACTTTCTCGGCGGTCAGCCAGCCTTCCTTGGTCAGGCGGAAAATCGACGTGCGGATCAGCCGCTCATTGATACCGATGGGCTCGAGCAATTGAATCAGGCTACCCAGCCAGACAGTTCCGCCGTGGGGTTCGATGGCATCGCCATACAGCGTGATGATCAGCGAACTGGCGCGGATCGGCGTCTGCTCCTGGAAGCGGGTAATCAGTTGGTTCAAGGGTGTCAGGGACGACATGGGCGTACCGGGCTGAAAAAGAAAAGGAATATACCGAATGCACGCCGCCCTGTGGGAGTGAGCCTGCTCGCGATAGCGGTATGTCAGTCACCATTGATGTTGAATGTCAGACCGCTTTCGCGGGCAAGCCCGCTCCTACAGGGGATCAGTGTTCACTGGGCGCTGCCTTTGGGGCGAAAGCCGTTGTCGCTGATGCGAGGGCGATCCGCTTCCGGCTCGGTCAACGGTTCGCAGACTTGCATCTGTTCAAGGCAACGCTTGGCCAGTTGCTGATACTCGCGGGTGCCCGCTTGCTTCCACGACACTTCTTCATCGCTGAGGCCGCGTTTGATACTGGCCGGCGCGCCCATGACCAGTGACTGCTCGGGGCATTCGAAACCGGCCTTGACGAAGGCCGCCGCCGACACGAATGAGCGCGGGCCAATGCGTGCGTTGTCCATCACCACGGCGTTCATGCCCACCAGCGCGTCGGCGCCGATCCGGCAACCGTGCAACACCGCGCCATGCCCAATGTGACCATTGCGCTCGACCACCGTGTCGCTGTCCGGGAAACCGTGCATTACGCAGGTGTCCTGCAGATTGGCGCCCTCCTCCAGCACGATCCGCCCGAAGTCCCCGCGCAAACTCGCCAGCGGCCCGACGTAGCAATGCGGGCCGACGATCACGTCGCCGATCAGCACCGCGGACGGATGAACGTAAGCAGTGGGATCAACCACCGGAGTCAAGCCATCGAGGCTGTAGCAGGTCATGGGACGTTCCTTTAAGCGCAGTGCCGGGTGTGTTCGCAAAGCGATGCCGATATTGACTTATTTTGTATCACATCGCTTTTACCAGCACAAAGATTAAAACTCCGTATCACTTAGTAACGCCCTTAATGAAAGTCGGTTTAACGGGTTTGCATTTGCCGTTTAAGCCAATAAAACCGGCAATTATCTGCAAATAAGGCTTCGCCAAACCCGGACCAATAGCGAACAACCACTCGTCAATAAGACACGATAAATGCGTTTTGCTGTTGTATTTGCGTATCACGATGTAGGTATACTCAGGCAAAACCGGCCTACTACGCCGATCCAATAATGAGCCGGCATTGCAGCCGAGCACACACCGTGAGGGCATCCGCCATGCCTCTAACCCTTGCTGTCGAAATCATCGAGCCCGGCGTTCGCCTGATTACCCTGCAACGCCCGCAGGCGTTGAATGCCCTGACCACCGAATTGCTCGGTGAATTGGCCGATGAACTGAACGCCGCACAAGCTGATCCCGATACCCGCGTCGTGGTCCTGACCGGCAGCCGCAAAGCCTTCGCGGCGGGCGCCGACATCAAGGAAATGGCCGAGCGCAATCTGGTCGGCATCCTCGACGACCCGCGCCAGGCGTCGTGGCAAACCATCACCCGCTTCAACAAACCGCTGATCGCCGCCGTCAACGGATTCGCCTTGGGCGGTGGCTGCGAATTGGCGATGCACGCCGACATCATCATTGCCGGTGAAGATGCCCGTTTCGGTCAGCCGGAAATCAACCTCGGGATCATGCCCGGCGCCGGTGGCACCCAACGCCTGCTGCGCGCCGTCGGCAAATCCATGGCCATGCAAATGGTCCTGACCGGTGAACCGATCGACGCCCGCCAAGCGCAGCGCGCCGGTCTGGTCAGCGAAGTAACCCAGCCGGAATTCACCGTCGAACGCGCCTTACAGATCGCCCGCAGCATTGCTGGCAAAGCACCACTGGCGGTGCGTCTGGCCAAGGAAGCGCTGCTCAAGGCCATGGACACTGACCTGGCCAGCGGCCTGCGTTTCGAGCGCCACGCCTTCACCGTGCTGGCCGGCACCCGCGACCGCGATGAAGGCATTCAGGCCTTCCAGGAAAAGCGCATGCCGACCTTCACTGGCCAGTAATTAATGAATTCGAACGACCTCCCAAAGAGCGCCATGACCATGAATTTCGAACACATCCTGTTTTCCATCGAAGCCGGCGTCGCCCTGCTCAGCCTCAATCGTCCGGATCAGCTGAATAGCTTCAACGCGCAGATGCACGGTGAAGTGAAGGAAGCCCTGAAACAGGTCCGGCAAAACCCGGATGTGCGTGTATTGCTGCTGACCGGTGAAGGTCGCGGCTTCTGCGCCGGGCAAGATCTCAGCGATCGCAATGTGGCGCCGGGCAGCGCCGTGCCGGATCTGGGCGAGTCCATCGAGAAGTTCTACAACCCGCTGATCCGCCAGTTGCGCGACCTGCCGCTGCCGGTGATCTGCGCGGTCAACGGCGTGGCCGCCGGCGCTGGCGCCAACATTCCGCTGGCCTGCGATCTGGTGCTGGCGGCGCGTTCGGCGAGCTTCATTCAAGCCTTCTGCAAAATCGGCCTGATTCCCGATTCCGGCGGTACCTGGACCTTGCCGCGCCTGGTCGGTATGGCCCGCGCCAAGGCATTGGCCTTGCTCGGCAACCGCTTGAGCGCTGAACAAGCCGAGCAATGGGGCTTGATCTACCGCTGCGTGGAAGACGCCGAACTGCGCGATGAAGCGCTGAAACTCGCCCAACACCTGGCCACGCAACCGACCTACGGTCTGGCACTGATCAAGCGCAGTCTGAACGCCAGCCTGAGCAACACTTTTGATGAGCAGCTGGAGCTGGAAAAAGACCTGCAACGCCTGGCCGGGCGCAGCGAGGATTACCGTGAAGGCGTCGGCGCCTTCATGGAAAAACGCAGCCCAAGCTTCAAGGGGCGCTGAGTCATGACTGCACTGAACATTGATGCGCGCATCGCGGTGATCGGCGCCGGGGCCATGGGTGCCGGGATCGCACAGGTCGCGGCGCAGGCCGGCCACACCGTACTACTGCTGGACAATCGCCCCGGCGCGGCGGCGCAAGCCATCGAGGGCATTGCCCGACAACTGGGCAAACGCGTCGACAACGGCAAGCTCTCGGCCGAATCGCGCTCGTCCACCCTCGCCCGCTTGCTGGCCGTGGAAGCCATCGAAGCGCTGGCGGATTGCGAACTGGTGATCGAAGCCATTGTCGAGAACCTTGAGGTCAAACGCGCCCTCTTCCGCCAACTGGAAGAGATCTGCGGTGTGCGCTGCATTCTGGCCAGCAACACCTCGTCGCTGTCGATCACCAGCATCGCCGCGCAGCTGAATCACCCGCAACGGCTGCTCGGCCTGCACTTCTTCAACCCGGCGCCGGTCATGGCGCTGGTGGAAATCGTCTCGGGACTGGCCAGCGATCCGGTCTTGGCCGCGTGCCTGTACGACACCGCCAAGGCCTGGGGCAAAAAACCGGTACACACCCGTTCGACACCGGGCTTCATCGTCAACCGTGTGGCCCGGCCGTTCTACGCCGAAAGCCTGCGCCTGCTTCAGGAAGGCGCTGCCGACTGCCCGACACTGGATGCGCTGATGCGCGATGCCGGTGGCTTTGCGATGGGCGCTTTCGAACTGACCGACTTGATTGGCCACGATGTGAACTATGCGGTGACCTGTTCGGTGTTCGACGCCTATTACGGCGACACGCGCTTCTTGCCTTCATTGATCCAGAAAGAACTGGTGGACGCCGGGCGTCTGGGGCGCAAAAGCGGCCAGGGCTTTTACAGCTACGCCGAAGGTGCCGTGCGGCCGCAGCCGACCACCCTCAGCAGCGAACAGACCGTTGAAACCTGTGTGGTCGAAGGTGATCTTGGGATCGCCAACGCGCTGATCCCACGCCTGCATGAACACAAGGTCGAGGTCATTCAGCGCGACGGCCAAGGCCTGCTGCGAGTCGGTGACGCGGTACTGGCGCTGAGCGACGGGCGCATGGCCTGTCAACGCGCCAAGGAAGACGGGTTGCGCAATCTGATCCTGCTTGACCTCGCATTCGATTACAGCAAGGCCAGCCGCATCGCGATCAGCTACGCAGCCGGCATAGAGCCATCCGCGCTCGATCACGGCATCGCGCTGCTGCAACGGGCCGGATTCACCGTCAGCGCACTCAGCGACAGCCCGGCCCTCGCCGTTTTGCGCACCGTTGCCATGCTCGCCAACGAAGCCGCCGACGCCGTGCTGCAAGGCGTGGCGTCGGCCGCCGACATCGATCTGGCGATGCGCGCCGGGGTCAACTATCCACAAGGGCCACTCGCCTGGGCGGATGCCATCGGCCTTTCGCACGTGCTCAAAGTGCTGGAAAACCTGCAAGCCAGTTACGGCGAAGAACGCTATCGGCCGTCGCTGCTGTTGCGTCGTCGCGTCGCCGAAGGGAGAACTTTTCATGACTAACCACGAAGCGATGAACTTGGCCAGCGACTGCGCAAAATCCCTGTTCGACCGCGACACCGCCAGTCAGGCGATGGGCATGCGCCTGCTCTCGGCGGCACCCGGCTGTGCCTGCGTCGGCATGAGCGTGCGTGCCGACATGATCCAGGGCCACGGTACCTGCCACGGCGGCTACCTGTTTGCGCTTGCCGATTCGGCGTTTGCCTTTGCCTGCAACAGCTACAACGAAGCCACGGTGGCCATCGGTTGCAGCATCGACTACATCGCCCCGGCACACCTGGGCGACACCTTGACTGCCGACTGCACCCAGCAAAGCCGCTCCGGTCGCACCGGCAACTACGACGTTCGTATTGAAAACCAACTGGGCCGGCTCATCGCGCTGTTCCATGGCAAATCCTACAAAGTGCGCGGCGCAGTACTGCCGCAGGAGAACCCGAATGAATGACGCCTTGATCATCGACGCGGTGCGGACCCCGATTGGTCGCTATGCCGGTGCCTTGAGCAGCGTGCGCGCCGACGACCTCGGTGCGGTGCCGCTGCGCGAACTGCTGCGCCGCCACCCGCAGGTCGACTGGACTGCTGTGGATGACGTGATTTATGGCTGCGCCAACCAGGCCGGCGAAGACAACCGCAACGTCGCACGCATGTCGGCGCTGCTGGCCGGATTGCCGGTCAGCGTACCCGGCACCACGCTCAATCGTTTGTGCGGTTCCGGCCTGGATGCGATTGGCACCGCAGCACGCGCCATTCGCTGTGGCGAGGCCGGGCTGATGCTGGTCGGCGGCGTCGAATCGATGTCCCGCGCGCCGCTGGTGATGGGCAAAGCCGAGCAGGCATTTTCCCGTGACGCGCAGATGTACGACACGACCATCGGCTGGCGCTTCGTCAATCCGCTGATGAAGAAAGCCTACGGCATCGACTCCATGCCAGAGACGGCAGAGAACGTCGCCGAGCAGTTCAACATCTCCCGCACCGACCAGGACGCCTTCGCCCTGCGTAGCCAGCAACGTGCCGGCGCGGCCCAGGCCAGCGGCCGTCTGGCTAAAGAAATCGTCGCGGTAGAAATCCCCCAGCGCAAAGGCCCGGCCAAAGTCGTCGAGCACGATGAGCACCCACGCGGCGATACCACGCTGGAACAATTGCAGAAACTCGGCACGCCGTTCCGCGAAGGCGGCAGCATCACCGCCGGCAACGCCTCCGGGGTCAACGACGGTGCCTGTGCGCTGCTGCTGGCCAGCCCCGAAGTTGCCAAACGCCACGGCCTGAAGGCGCGCGGCCGGGTGGTCGCCATGGCCACCGCCGGCGTCGAGCCGCGCATCATGGGCATCGGCCCGGTGCCAGCGACCCGCAAGGTGCTGGAACTGGCCAACCTGAGCCTGGCCGACATGGACGTGATCGAACTCAACGAAGCCTTCGCCGCGCAAGGCCTGGCCGTACTGCGCGAGCTGGGCCTGAGCGATACCGATCCACGGGTCAACCCTAACGGCGGCGCGATTGCCCTCGGTCATCCGCTGGGCATGAGCGGCGCACGGCTGGTGACCACCGCCTTGCATGAACTGGAAGAACGTCAAGGCCGCTACGCCCTGTGCACCATGTGCATCGGCGTTGGCCAGGGTATTGCGCTGATCATTGAGCGCTTATCCGACTAAAGAACCGCGATTCCCGGGGAGCCGAGAGGTATCCTTGGGGCATGCACTCAAAGCCCCGCCGTAGCGGGGCCGGAACACAACAATAATTCGAGTGAAGTTATGAACATGCCAATTGCCAAAGCCGTGCTTGATCCTGTGCTGGACCCGCTGGAAACCGCCAGCATCGACGAATTGCGTCAACACCAGCTGGATCGCCTGCGCTGGAGCCTGAACCACGCTTACAACAATGTGCCGCTGTACCGTCAGCGCTTCGATGCCCTGGGCGTGCACCCGGACGACCTCAAATCGCTGGAAGACCTGGCGAAGTTTCCGTTCACCACCAAGACCGACCTGCGCGATAACTATCCCTACGGCATGTTCGCCGTGCCGATGAACGAGGTGGTGCGCCTGCACGCCTCCAGCGGCACTACTGGCAAACCGACCGTCGTCGGTTACACCCAGAACGACATCGACACTTGGGCCAACGTGGTCGCCCGCTCGATTCGCGCGGCCGGTGGTCGTCGCGGTGACAAAGTGCATATTTCCTATGGCTACGGCCTGTTCACCGGCGGTCTCGGTGCCCACTACGGTGCTGAACGCCTGGGCTGCACGGTGATTCCGATGTCCGGCGGCCAGACCGAGAAACAGGTGCAACTGATTAAGGATTTCCAGCCGGACATCATCATGGTCACACCGTCCTACATGCTCAACATCGCCGATGAAATCGAGCGCCAGGGCATCGACCCGCACAAACTGGCCCTGCGCCTGGGCATCTTCGGCGCCGAGCCGTGGACCGGCGAACTGCGCAGCGCCATCGAAAACCGCCTGGGCATCACCGCGCTGGACATCTACGGCCTGTCGGAAATCATGGGACCGGGCGTCGCCATGGAATGCGCTGAAACCAAGGACGGCCCGACGATCTGGGAAGACCACTTCTACCCGGAAATCATCGACCCGATCACCGGCGAAGTGCTGCCGGACGGGCAGATGGGTGAGCTGGTGTTTACGTCGCTGAGCAAAGAAGCGTTGCCGATGATCCGTTACCGTACCCGCGACCTGACACGCCTGCTGCCGGGGACTGCGCGGCCGATGCGACGGATCGACAAAATCACCGGACGCAGCGATGACATGCTGATCATTCGCGGGGTTAACGTGTTCCCGACGCAGATCGAGGAGCAGGTTCTGAAAATAAAACAACTTTCAGAATCTTATGAGATCCATCTGTATCGCAATGGCAACCTGGACAGCGTGGATGTGCATGTGGAGCTCAAGGCCGAACATCAGCATTTGAGCGATGAACAGCAGAAGGCTGTTTGTGGCGAGTTGAGTCGGCATATCAAGACGTATATCGGGATCAGTACGCGGGTTGTTTTGCAGCCAATGCATTCGATCAAGCGCTCTGAGGGCAAGGCTTGTCACGTGATGGACAAGCGCCCGAAAGCATGACTGCTGCACCTTTATGGCCCCGCTTATGCGGGGTTTTTTTTGGGCTGAACGTACACGCCCCTGTAGGAGCTGGCTTGCCAGCGAAGACGACCTGGCAGCCGACCATTTTCAATCGGGTGTACATATCCATTTCTGCGGTAACGACAGCTGGCGGTTTCGCTCTTACAGCGAGTCCCTTTTCCAAACGCCGAAAAGGAACCAAAAGGCTTTGCCCCTCCATTCGGTACCTCGCCAAGGCTCGGCATGCCCTCACTCCGGCATTGCTCCGGGGGCCCGCCGCCATCGGCCATCCATGGCCGGGGGCGGCTACCGCGGCATCCATGCCGCGGTGCCCCCTACACAACGCCTGCGTTCGGCCTCTGGGAAAGGGGCAACAGATCAAGATCAAAAGCCGAAGCAACAGCAACTGCAAGATCAACAGCTTCGCGAGCAAGCCCGCTCCCACAGTTGGACAGGGTACATCCCTGAGAGATGGGTCGGCTGCCAGACCGCCTTCGCTGGCAAGCCAGCTCCTACAGTAGATCGGCGTACGGCTTTTGCTTCTCACCACTCATCAGGCCGAGCGTTAGCTCGCCTGCAGCTTTTGATTTTGACGCACCGCCCCCTCGAGAGGCCGAGTGGAGGTTCTGCGCAGTGGGCAACCCGGCATGGATGGCCGATGGCGGCGGGCCCACGGAGCAGGACCGGAGCGAGGGCATGCCGAGCCTGGGCGAGGCACCGAACGAAAGGGGCAAGAGCCCTTGGTTACTTGGGGCTTTTCCAAGTGACTCGCTGTAAGAGCGAAACCGCCAGCCGCCGTTACCGCAGAAACGGATATGCCCCCCAACAATTCAGCCCCCAAAAACAACCACTCATCCCAAAGCGATACAAAAACACATACGACACCATATTTTATGTTTGATATTAAATTCTGTATCGCTTATAAAGTTCTCCATGCCATCAAACAGATTCACGGCGGGAGACCCCCATGTACGCACAGCTCGTAGAAACCGGCGTAAAGCGCATCAAAGACCTGTCGGAGATGTCCGAACAGGAACGCGCCTTCCAGGAAAAAATCGATTCAGAAATCAAGATCGAAGCCAAAAACTGGATGCCTGATGCCTATCGCCAGACCCTGATCCGGCAGATTTCCCAGCACGCCCACTCGGAAATCGTCGGCATGCTGCCCGAAGGCAACTGGGTCACCCGCGCGCCAACGCTCAAACGCAAACTGCAATTGATGGCCAAGATTCAGGACGAAGCCGGCCACGGCCTGTACCTCTACAGCGCCATGGAAACCCTGGGTGCCGACCGCGATGAAGAGATCGCCAAGCTGCACAGCGGCAAGGCCAAGTATTCGAGCATCTTCAATTACCCGACGCTGAACTGGGCCGACATGGGCGCGGTGGGCTGGCTGGTGGACGGTGCCGCCATCGTCAATCAGGTGGTGCTGCAGCGCACCTCGTATGGCCCCTACTCCCGGGCCATGGTGCGGATCTGCAAGGAAGAAAGTTTTCACCAGCGCCAGGGCTACGAAATCCTCCTGACCATGATGCGCCACGGTAATCAGGCGCAAAAAGACATGGTCCAGGACGCGATCAACCGCCTGTGGTGGCCGGCGCTGATGATGTTCGGCCCGAGCGACGAACACTCGCCGAACAGCGCACAGTCCATGGCCTGGAAAATCAAGCGCCAGAGCAACGACGAACTGCGCCAGCGCTTCATCGACCAGACCATCCCGCAACTGGAGCTGCTGGGCTGCACCTGCCCTGACCCGGACTTGAAGTGGAACGCCGAAACCGGCCACTACGACTTCGGCGAGATCCAGTGGAGCGAATTCTACGAAGTGCTCAAGGGCAACGGCCCGTGCAATCAGGAACGCGTCGCCACCCGCCGCAAGGCGATTGAAGACGGTGCCTGGGTTCGTGAAGCAGCCGTCGCCCACGCCCGCAAACAACAGAACAAGAACGCCGCCTGATCGGCCACCTGATGTGGAGTCATTGAAATGTCTGAATGGACCCTTTTTGAAGTCTTCGTGCGCAGCAAGCACGGCCTCAACCACAAGCACGTCGGCAGCGTGCACGCCGCCGATACCACCATGGCCATCGAGAATGCGCGCGAGTTGTACACCCGGCGCAGTGAAGGCGTGAGCCTGTGGGTCGTGCCGTCGGCGTTGATCACCGCTTCGTCGCCGGATGAAAAAGACCCGCTGTTCGATCCGTCGGACGACAAGGTCTACCGCCACGCCAGCTTCTACGAGCTGCCGGTCGAAGTCGGGCACATGTGAGGTCGACCATGAATAACCAGACTGATCTGATCGAATACCTGCTGCGCCTCGGCGACAGCGCTCTGATCCAGGGCCAGCGCCTGTGCCAATGGTGCGGCAAGGCCCCGGCGCTGGAAGAAGAACTGGCGTTGATGAACGTCGGCCTCGACCTGGTGGGTCAGGCGCGCAACTGGCTGGAATATGCCGCCGAACTGCTGAACGACGGCCGCAATGCCGATGACCTGGCGTTCCGCCGTGACGAGCGCGCCTACCGCAACCTGTTGCTGGTGGAACAGCCGAACGGCGATTACGCGGTGACCATCCTCAAGCAGTTTCTCTATGACGCCTGGCATCTACAAGTGCTCAGCGGCCTGAGCCAATCCAGTGATGAGCGCATCGCCGGGATTGCCGCCAAAGCCGTCAAGGAAGTCACCTATCACCTGCGCCGCTCCGGCGAATGGGTAGAGCGTCTGGGAGACGGCACCGAGGAAAGCCATCGCCGGATGCTCGCCGCGATCCCCGAGGTTTGGCGCTTCACTGTTGAACTGATCGCCGCCGACGACAGCGAACAACGCCTATGCGACGCCGGCATCACCCCGGACACCACGCAAGTCGCCGCCGCCTGGCAAGCCAAGGTCAACGCAATTTTCGCCAGCGCCACCCTGCCCGTGCCGGCCGCGCCCAGCCATTTCTACCTGAATGCACGCAAGGGGCTGCACACCGAACACCTCGGCATTCTGCTGGCCGAAATGCAGTTCCTGCCACGAGCGTACCCCGATGCGACCTGGTGAGTTGATCGCCAGCGATCTAGGTGCCCGGCCGGCGCAACCGACCGACTTGGCCGCCGCGTGGGCGACCCTGGCGCAGGTCATGGACCCGGAAGTGCCGGTGGTCAGTGTGGTCGACCTCGGTATCGTGCGCGATCTCGACTGGCAGGCCGGGCACTTGCACGTGGTGGTCACGCCGACCTACTCCGGCTGCCCCGCCACCGAAGTGATCGAAAGCGATATCCGCGAAGCCCTGGAACTCGCCGGTTTCAAGGCTCCGCAACTGGAACGCAAATTGACCCCGGCGTGGACCACGGACTGGATCAGCGCCAGCGGTCGTGAACGCTTGCGCGCCTACGGCATCGCACCGCCCGAGGGCAGCACCAGTAAGCGCAGCCTGCTCGGCGAAAGCCCGGTGATCGTCTGTCCGCAGTGCGGCAGCGCCCACACCGAAGTGCTCAGCGAGTTCGGTTCCACCGCGTGCAAGGCGCTGTACCGCTGCGTCGATTGCCGGGAACCGTTCGACTATTTCAAGTGCATCTGAGCGGCAATCGGCCGTCCCAGCTGGAGAACAACAATGAGTAAATTTCACAGCCTGACCATCAAGGACGTGCGCACCGAGACCCGTGATGCGGTGTCCATCGCCTTCGAGATTCCGCAGCACCTGCAAGACAGTTTTCACTTCACCCAGGGCCAGCACCTGGTGATGCGCACGCAGCTGGATGGCGAAGAAGTGCGCCGCTCCTACTCGATTTGCACCGGGGTCAACGATGGTGAACTGCGCGTCGCTATCAAGCGTGTGGCTGGCGGGCGATTTTCGGCGTTTGCCAACGAGCAATTGAAAGCCGGACAGAGCCTGGAAGTCATGCCGCCCGCCGGACACTTCTGCGTCGAACTCGATCCGGCTCGCCATGGCAACTACCTGGCGGTCGCAGCCGGCAGTGGTATCACGCCGATCCTGTCGATCATCAAGACCACCCTGGAAACCGAACCGCACAGCCGCGTCACCCTGCTGTACGGCAACCGCTCCAGCTCCGGCGCGCTGTTTCGCGAGCAACTGGAAGACTTGAAAAACCGCTTTCTGCAGCGCCTGAATCTGATCTTCGTGTTCAGCCGCGAGCAGCAGGATGTCGACCTGTACAACGGCCGGATCAACGCCGAGAAATGCGAGCAACTGTTCAGCCGCTGGCTCGACGTCAATGCCCTCGATGCGGCCTTCATTTGCGGCCCGCAGGAAATGACCGAAACCGTGCGCGACAGCCTCAAGGCCAAGGGCATGGCGCCGGAACGCATCCACTTCGAACTGTTTGCTGTCGCCGGTAGCCAGCAAAAACGCGAAGCCCGCGAGGCCGCCCGGCAAATCGATGCAGCGGTCAGCCAGATCACCGTCATCAGCGACGGCCGTGCCCTGGCGTTCGACCTGCCGCGCAACAGCCAGAGCATCCTCGACGCCGGCAATGCCCAAGGCGCCGAACTGCCCTACTCGTGCAAAGCCGGCGTGTGCTCGACCTGCAAGTGCAAGGTCATCGAAGGCGAAGTGGAAATGGACAGCAACCACGCCCTGGAAGACTACGAAGTGGCCGCCGGCTACGTGCTGTCGTGCCAGGCATTTCCGATCAGCGACAAAGTGGTGCTGGATTTCGACCAGCTCTAATCCAACACCAACCCCGTAGGAGCTGGCTTGCCAGCGAAGAGGCCCTTGAAATCACCGTTGATTTTCAGGCCGCCTTCGCTGGCAAGCCAGCTCCTACAGGGGAGTAACACCGTTCCACCTCACAACAAAAACAACAAAGGACGCCACCATGAGCCCCCAAGACGTAGAACTCATCCGCCAGAACCCGGATTTCATCCAGTTGGTACGCCGCAAACAGAACCTGTATTGGTCGCTGTCGCTGATCATGCTGGTGATCTATTTCGGCTTCGTTTTGCTGGTGGCGTTTTCCCCCGCCACCCTCGGCCAATCCCTGAGCGGCGGCGTGACCACCGTGGGCATGCTGGTGGGTGTGGTGATTGTGGCGCTGGCCTTCGCACTGACCGGTTTCTACGTCTATCGCGCCAACAACGTGATCGATCCGCTCAACGAAAAACTGAAACAGGAGTGCGCCCGATGAGCCGTCTTCACGCGTTATTCCTGCTGCCACTGGCCTTTGTCGCTGACTTTGCGGCAGCGGCCGACGGCGCGTCCCGTCCGCTGAACTGGAACGCGATCGGCATGTTCCTGGTGTTTGTGCTGTTCACCCTCGGCGTGACGCGCTGGGCCGCGTTGCGCACCCGTTCCGCCAGCGATTTTTATACCGCGGGCGGTGGCATGACCGGTTTCCAGAACGGCCTGGCGATTGCCGGCGACATGATTTCCGCGGCGTCCTTCCTCGGCATCTCCGCGATGATGTTCCTCAATGGCTATGACGGTTTGCTGTACGCACTGGGCGTGTTGGCGGGCTGGCCGATCATTCTGTTTTTGATTGCCGAACGCTTGCGCAATCTGGGCAAATACACCTTCGCCGACGTGGTCTCCTATCGCCTGGAACAAACCCCGGTGCGCCTGACCTCGGCCTTCGGCACCCTGACCGTGGCCCTGATGTACCTGGTGGCGCAGATGGTCGGTGCCGGCAAGCTGATCGAGCTGCTGTTCGGCATCGATTACCTCTACGCGGTGATGCTGGTGGGCGTGTTGATGGTGTTTTACGTCACCTTCGGCGGCATGCTCGCCACCACGTGGGTACAGATCATCAAGGCCGTCATGCTGCTGTTCGGCACCACGTTCATGGCCTTCATGGTGCTCAAGCACTTCGGTTTCAGCACTGAAGCGATGTTCGCCGGCGCCACCGCGGTGCACGCCAAGGGCAATGCAATCATGGCCCCCGGCGGCTTATTGTCGAACCCCATCGATGCGATCTCGCTGGGACTGGGCATGATGTTCGGCACCGCCGGTCTGCCGCATATCCTGATGCGTTTCTTCACCGTCAGCGATGCCAAGGAAGCGCGCAAAAGCGTGTTCTACGCCACAGGTTTTATCGGCTACTTCTACTTGCTGCTGATCATCGTCGGCTTCGGCGCGATCGTCATGGTCGGCACCGATCCAGCATTCCGCGATGCCAGCGGTGCGATCATCGGCGGCGGCAACATGATTGCCGTGCACCTGGCTCAGGCCGTGGGTGGCAACCTGTTCCTCGGCTTCATCTCGGCGGTCGCCTTCGCCACCATTCTGGCGGTAGTTGCGGGATTGGCATTGTCCGGCGCTTCGGCGGTATCCCATGACTTGTATGCCTGTGTGATGCGCAAAGGTCAGGCCACAGAGCAGCAGGAAATCCGCGTCTCGCGAATCGCCACGCTGTGCATCGGCGTCCTGGCAATCATCCTCGGCCTGTTGTTCGAATCGCAGAACATTGCCTTCCTCTCCGGCCTGGTGCTGGCCATCGCCGCGTCGGTGAATTTCCCGGTGCTGTTCCTCTCGATGTACTGGAAAGGCCTGACCACCCGTGGCGCGGTGACCGGCAGCCTGACGGGGTTGATCTCGGCGATTGTCCTGCTGGTGCTGAGCCCGGCGGTGTGGGTCAACGTGTTGCATCACGACAAGGCCCTGTTCCCTTACTCCAACCCGGCGCTGTTCTCCATGAGCCTGGCGTTTGTAAGCGCCTGGGTGTTTTCCGTCACCGACACCTCACCCCGTGCGGCCCTTGAGCGCGGCCGTTATCTGGCGCAGTTCATCCGTTCCATGACCGGCATCGGTGCCTCTGGCGCCAGCAAGCACTAATTAACGATCGATCTGATGTCAGGGAACAAAAATAATGAAGCCCGCGCGTACAGCATCCTGTGAATCACTGTTTTCGATAGTCGCCGCATTGAGTCTGCCCATGGTTGCCCCAAGCGCCATGGCTGACTTCGTCGACGACAGCAAGGCCCGTATTGAAATGCGCAACTACTACATCAATCGCGATTTCCGCCAGGTCAACGCGCCGCAATCCAAGGCCGAGGAATGGGCGCAAGGCTTCACGGCGCGCATCGAGTCCGGATATACCGACGGGACCTTCGGCTTCGGTCTGGATGCGCTCGGGGAGCTGGGGTTGAAACTCGACTCCAGCCCGGATAGCCGTGGCACCGGGCTGCTGCCCTTTGGGCCGACCAGCCATGAACCTGCGGACGAGTACAGCGAATTGGGGCTGACCGGCAAGCTGCGTGTATCCAAAAGCGTGTTGAAGCTCGGCACCCTGCAACCCTTGCTGCCCGTAGTGACTTACAACGACACCCGCCTGCTGAGTTCGACCTTTGCCGGCGGCTTGCTGACCAGTCAGGAAATCAACGGCCTGACCGTCAATACCGGGCGCCTGACCAAGGTCAATCTGCGGGACTCTTCCAACAACCAGGACGTCGGCTACCTTGCCGCCAGCAGTGATTACTTCAACTTCGCCGGTGGCAGCTACGCCTTCAACCCGCAACTGAGCCTGAGCTATTACTACGGCGAGCTCGATCAGATTTATCGCCAGCAATTCGCCGGACTGGTGCATACCCTGCCCCTGGGCAACGGTTTCAACCTGCGCAGCGACATCCGCTACTTCGACAGCCGCGGCGATGGCGCCGAGCGTGCCGGGCGTATCGACAACCGTAACTTCAACAGCATGTTCAGCGTGTCCCATGGCGCCCACAAGGTCAGTGCCGCGTACCAGCAGTTGTCCGGCGACAGCGCCTTTCCATTCCTCAACGGCGGCGATCCGTACGTGGTCAACCTGGTGACCTTCAACACCTTCACCCGCGCCGATGAAGATTCCTGGCAGCTGCGTTACGACTATGACTTCGTGGCCCTGGGCGTTCCCGGCCTGACCTTCATGACCCGCTACACCGATGGCGACCACGTCAAAGCCGGCAACGTCGACAACGGCCGCGAATGGGAACGCGACACCGATATCAGTTACGTCATCCAGAGCGGCGTACTCAAAAACGTCAACTTTCGCTGGCGCAACGTGACCTTCCGCTCCGGCAATGGCTTGACCACCGACCTCGATGAGAATCGGCTGATTGTCGGTTACACCTTGGCGCTTTGGTAACCCATGACTCGTGCGGTTGCGGCCGCACCCACTTTTTTCATACCCAACTTTCACAACATGCGGAGCAATCGTGATGCCTCACGCCCCTACCCTGCAAAGTTTCATCGCCGGTCGCTGGATCGGCCAACAAGGTGCCCAAGTGCTGCGCAGCGCCATCGACGGCCATGAAATTGCGCGTACCCACGAAGAGCGTCCGGACTTCGCCGAAGCCGTCGAGCACGGTCGCCGTCAAGGCATCAGTGGCTTGATGGCGCTGGACTTCCAGCAACGCGCCCAGCGTCTCAAGGCACTGGCCTTGTACCTGAGCGAGCGCAAGGAACAGCTCTACGCGATCTCCCACCACAGCGGCGCGACCCGTGCCGACAGCTGGATCGATATCGAAGGCGGTAACAGCACCCTGTTCACCTACGCCAGCCTCGGTTCGAGGGAATTGCCGTCGGGCAACATCGTCCACGAAGGGCCGGCGATGCAGCTGAGCAAACTCGGCACCTTCGCCGGCACGCACATTCTGGTGCCACGCGGCGGCCTGGCCGTGCACATCAACGCCTTCAACTTCCCGATCTGGGGCATGTTGGAAAAGTTTGCACCGAGCTTCCTCGCCGGCATGCCGTGCATCGTCAAACCGGCCAGCGCCACCAGCTACCTGACCGAAGCCGTGGTGCGCCTGATGGATGAATCCGGCTTGCTGCCAGCGGGCAGCTTGCAGCTGATCATCGGCAGCACCGGTGACTTGCTCGACCGTCTGCAAGGCCAGGACGTGGTGACCTTCACCGGCTCCGCCGACACTGCCGCCAAACTGCGGGTCAACCCGAACCTGATCCGCAACTCGGTGCCGTTCAACGCCGAAGCCGACTCGCTGAACTGCGCGATCCTCGCCCCGGACGTGACCCCGGATGACGAAGAGTTCGAGCTGTTCATCAAGGAAGTCGCCCGCGAGATGACCACCAAGGCCGGGCAGAAATGCACCGCCATCCGCCGCGCCATTGTGCCGGCCAAACACATCGACGCGGTCGCTACCCGCCTGAGTGATCGCCTGAAGAAAGTCGTGGTCGGCGACCCGTCGGTGGAAGGCGTGCGCATGGGTGCCCTGGCTTCCCACGACCAGCAAAAAGACGTCGCCGAGCGTCTGGAAAGCTTATTGCAGAGCAGCGACATGCTGTTCGGTGCTCGCGATGGTTTCGAGCCGCGTGGTGAAAACGTCAGCCAAGGCGCGTTCTTTGCGCCGACCCTGTTGCAAGCCCGCGACCCGCATGCCGAAGGTGGCGCACACGACATCGAAGCGTTCGGCCCGGTCAGCACCCTGATGGCCTACGACGATCTGGACGAAGCACTGGCTCTGGCCGCTCGCGGCAAAGGCAGCCTGGTGGCGAGCTTGATCACCAAGGATCCACAGATCGCCGCCAAAGCGATCCCGGTGGCAGCGGCCTGGCACGGCCGTTTGCTGGTGCTGGATCGCGAGTCCGCTGCCGAATCCACCGGCCATGGCTCGCCATTGCCGCAACTCAAACACGGCGGCCCGGGTCGTGCCGGCGGCGGTGAAGAACTCGGCGGTCTGCGCGCGGTGAAACACTACCTGCAACGCGCGGCGGTACAAGGCTCGCCGACCATGCTGGCGGCGGTGACCGGTGAATATGTGCGTGGCGCCAAGGTCATCGAAACCGAAGTGCATCCGTTCCGCCGGTTCTTCCAGGACTTGCAAATCGGTGAATCGCTGCTGACGCACCGTCGCACCGTGACCGAAGCCGATCTGGTGAACTTCGGTTGCCTGTCCGGCGATCACTTCTACATGCACTTCGACGACATCGCCGCCAAGGAATCGCAATTCGGCAAACGTATTGCCCACGGTTACTTCGTGCTGTCGGCAGCGGCCGGTTTGTTTGTGTCGCCTGCGCCGGGACCGGTGCTGGCCAACTATGGTCTGGATACGTTGCGCTTTATTAATCCAGTGGGGATTGGCGACACGATTCAGGCGCGTTTGACGTGCAAACGCAAAATCGACCAAGGGAAGAAGAGCCCGCAAGGCATTCCGCAAGGGGTGGTGGCGTGGGATGTGGAAGTCACTAACCAACTGGGGGAACTGGTGGCCAGTTACGACATTCTGACCCTGGTCGTTAAACGCGAGGACTAAGCGATCCTGTAGGAGTGAGCCTGCTCGCGATGCAAACACCTCGGTGCAACTGGAAGACCGAGGTGATGCTATCGCGAGCAGGCTCGCTCCCACAGGGGGTTTGGGGTGGCTGTAAATTTGTGATCAGTGCTGGCGCAACCACTCGATAAACAGCGCAAACAGTTCCGATTGCGACCCGACTTCCAGCTTCAAATACAGATTTTTGCGGTGCATGCGCACCGTCTCCGGCGAGATGCTCATCTGGCTGGCGGTGGACTTCACGGAATGCCCCCTGAGCACCATGTGCGCCACTTCCCGCTCGCGCTCGGTCAGCACGTCGCAGCCAAAATTTTCGAAAGCGGACTGCACGCGTTGCTTCAGATCGTCACTTTCAATGACTGCGCTATGTACCAGGCCGCGACGGCCAAACTCGCTGATGAACTCCCGAACCAATGGCTCAACCGCGCGCAACAGGTTCAGTTGTTCCGCCCGCAGGCTTTCCCCGCCAAACCCCTGAAACAGGCTCACCGACACCTGGCTGTCATGGCCGGTATCGATCAGGTAAAAACTGTCTTCCGAACACCCGGCCTTCAAGTAATAAGTCTTGTAGTACTCGCTGTCGAAGAAGTTGTCCGGGGCGATTTCCTCCAGGTGATAAAACCCTTCGGCCAACCCCTGCTCCACCGCCAGGCAAAACGGGTCAAGCAAGTAGCCACCGGAAAAATAGCGGTCGATGATCGAGTCCCGATACTCCTCCGGTATACCGCGCTGGTACAGCAACTGCGGCGCACGGTCCTTGTGTTCGAGGCTGATCATCACCGACTCGATGGACACCAGATGCCCGAACGCCGACGCCAGGTATTGCAGCGCATCAGGCGCGTCGGCATGGGCGAATGCTTCGCGCATGTCGCCGTGCCATTTATGCAAGGCTCCGAAGGGCAATGCGATCAACGTATCGTCGTTGGGTTTGCTCATGCCCCGCAGTCTAGCGGGAGAACCGACGCCGGGTAACCGCCGATTGACCGAACTCATTGCCCAAAGTACTGACCGCTTTTCTCAAGCTCGGCCGCCACTTCAAGAATGCACACCCGCAGGATCTCGACGATTTCGTCGACCTGGGCGCATGTCAGGATCAGCGGCGGCGACATGACGTTGAGGTGCATGATCGGCCGCACCAGCAAACCTCGGGCCTGGGCCCGAGAGTGAATCATCTCGCCAATGTTGACCTCATCGGCGAACAACGCCTTGGTGCGTTTGTCGGCCACGAACTCCACACACGCCATGAACTTCTGGCAGCGCACATCGCCCACCAGCGGCAGGTCGCTGAGGGTCGCCAGCCGCTCTTCCAGATAAGCGCCGACCACGTCGACATGCTCCAGCAGCTTTTCGCGCTCGATGATCTCGATGTTTTTCAGCGCCGCCGTGCAACACACCGGGTGGCCGCTGTAGGTGAAACCGTGGGTAAAGCAGCGGCCCTTGCCCGGCTCGGCGATGACTTTCCAGATACGGTCGGAAAAGATGCACGCGCCCAATGGCAGATAAGCGGAAGTCAGGCCTTTGGCCGTGGTAATGATGTCGGGCTGCACATCAAACAGATCATAAGAAGCGAAGAACTTGCCCAGACGACCAAACGAGGTCACCACCTCATCGGCGACAAACAGAATGTCGTAGCGCTGGCAGACTTCCCACATGCGTTTCAGGTAACCCTTGGGCGGAACAATCACCCCACCGGAGCCCATGATCGGCTCGGCAAAGAAGCCCGCGACCTTGTCCGCGCCGATGGCCAGGATCTTGTCTTCGAACTCCTGGACCAGAAACTCGAGAAACTGTGCCTCGTCCATTCCGTCCGGTGCCCGGTACGGATTGGGGTTGGAGACGTGGTGAATCCTGTCGTTGGCGTAATCGAATTCCGGCACGCGGTCGGCGGCCTTGTTGCCGATCGACATCGTCAGGGTGGTGGAGCCGTGGTACGCATTAAAACGGGCGATGACGTGCTTCTTTTCCGGTTTGCCACGGCAGTTCTGGTAGTACTGAATCAGTCGGTACGCAGTGTCCACGGCGGTCGAGCCGCCGGTGGTCAGGAACACGTGATCGAGATCGCCGGGGGCCAGGCTGGCGAGCTTTTCGCACAACTGGATGGCGACGTTGTTGGACATGTCGGAAAACGGATTCGAATAAGCCAACTGGCGCACCTGATCGGCAATCGCCAGCGCCATTTCTTCGCGGCCCAAGCCGATGTTGGTGCACCACATGCCGCCGACCGCATCGAGAAAACGATTGCCCTGAGCGTCGTAAATGTAGGCGCCGTCACCGGCCACAATGTTCAGCGCGCCCTGTTCGGCGTGCTCGTCGAACATGTGATAGCCGTGCATGTAGTGGGCCTTGTCGGCCTTGATCAAACGGGCATCATCAACCGCTGGCAGTACTTTCAACGTTGGAGTAGCCATACAAAAACCTCAAACCGAAGGGGTTAAACGATCAGATCCCGCTCTTCACCGTGCTCCAGACGCGAGTGATGGCGCGCATCTCCTTCGCGTCCTGAGTCTTTTGCGGAAACAGCCGCTGGCGGGTTTCGTCATCGGGGTAAATCGCCGGATTGCTGCGCACATCGGCATTCAACAACGGCGTGGCCGCTGCATTGCTGTTGGCGTAATGGATGTAGTCGGTCACGTCGGCCATCACTTGTGGCTGCATCAAGTACTCAAGGAATTTGTGCGCGTTGGCCACGTGCGGCGCATCGGCGGGGATGTACATGTTGTCGAACCAGATCAGCGAACCTTCCTTGGGAATGAAATAGGCCAGTTTGATTTTCAACTTGGCTTCTTCGGCGCGGGCCATGGCGGTGGCGTAATCGCCCGACCAGGTCATGGCCATGCACACATCGCCATTGGGCAGGCTGGTCAGGTAATTGACCGAGTCGAATTTTTTAATGTACGGCCGAACGGACAGCAACAAGTCCTGCGCGGCTTTCAAGTCTTCAGGCGAAGCACTTCGCGGGTCTCGTCCCAGGTACTTCAAGGCCAGTGGAATGACTTCGGTGGGCGCATCGACCAGGGTTACGCCGCAATCGGCGAAACGCGAGACGATTTTCGGGTCGAAAATCATCGCCAGCGAGCCAATCGGCGCGTCCGGCATGCGCTCCTTGATCTTGTCGACGTTGTAGGTGATGCCGTTGCTGCCCCAGGTGTAAGGCGCGGAGTACAGGGTTCCGGCATCAAAGCCCTGCAAGTCCTGCAAGACTTTCGGATCCAGATTGGTCCAGCCCGGCAGCAACTTCTTGTCCAGCGGCTGGAACACTTTGGCTTTGATCAACGGTGGCGCAAGTGAGGCATTCAACACCACCAGATCGTAACCGGAGTGCCCGGTCAGCAACTTCGCCTGGACAGTTTCGTAAGCATCAAAGGTGTCGTAAATCACCTTGATACCGGAGGCTTTCTCAAAGTCGGCAAGGGTTTTTTCGCCGATATAGTCCGCCCAGTTATAAAGCCGCAGCGTATTACTGTCGCTCACGTCGGTGGCGGCTTGAGCATTCAGTGTCAGCGGAACAAGCAACAGACTGGAAATCACCATGAGGGCCTTGCGCATAGCAAATTCACCTTATCAAGCGAAGTCGGTTCTGGATGACCGGTTGCCCCCACTATTGAGCGATTGGGCCAACGGCACCATACCCCGAATGGGTGTGTGAGCCATTTCGCGGCCAGTGCTGCGGCAAAACATGGCAAAAAGCAGCAGTTTCGTTGACTCGTTTTGTCATAGCTCCCAAGCCGGCCGGGCGCTTAGAGTGGCTGCCGGACAAAAACAGGCGGGGCATTCCATGAGCGAGCTGATCAAACAAAATCGAAACGAAGGCGTTTTGACGCTCACGCTTGATCGCCCCGACAAGCTCAATGCGCTGAATAACAGCCTGTATACGCAGTTGGCTGATCTGCTGCTGGCCGCGGACGAAGACGCCAGTATCGGCGTGATCGTACTCACGGGCGGCACCACTTGTTTCACCAGTGGCAATGATCTGGCAGATTTTCTCGAGCATCCGCCGACGCATCTGGACAGCCCTGCGTTTCGTCTGATGAACGTCGTCATTCACCTGCAAACACCGTTGATCGCCGCCGTGTGCGGAGCAGCCATCGGCATTGGCACTACGCTGCTGCTGCATTGCGATCAGGTGCTGGTGACGCAAAACGCCAAGCTGCGCGTGCCATTTGTGAACCTGGGCCTGTGCCCGGAATTCGGTGCGAGCCTGTTGTTACCGCGCCTGCTCGGCCACGCCCGCGCCGCACGTCTGCTGCTGTGGGGCGACAGCCTCGACGGCGCCGCGGCGGTTGCGTGCGGACTGGCCAACGAACTGTTCGACGACGGGCAACAATGCCTCGACGCCGCACAGCACTTGGCTCGACGGCTGTTGGCATTGCCGCAGGATTCCGTGCGTCAGACCCGGCAGTTGCTCAAACAGGCGGCGTTGCCGGAGTTAAAAGCCACTATTCGTCAGGAAAACCTGTTGTTCATCGAGCGCCTCAAAACACCTGAAGCGCAAACAGCGTTGACCGCCCTCCTTATTCGCAGTACAGAAAAGCATTCACCAAGAGGAAAGCCGTAATGAACACCCCGGATATTTTTGTTGTCAGCGCCGCACGTACCGCCATTGGCACCTTTGGTGGTTCGCTCAAAGACGTTCCGCTGGTCGACCTGGCGACCACGGCTGTCAAGGCCGCCCTGCAACGCTCCGGCGTAGACCCGGCGCAAGTTGGCCATCTGGTGATGGGCAGCGTGATCCCGACCGAAACCCGCGATGCGTACATCTCCCGGGTCGCCGCGATGAACGCCGGCATCCCGAAAGAAACCCCGGCCTACAACGTCAACCGCCTGTGCGGTTCCGGCCTGCAAGCGATCATCAATGCCGCGCAGACGCTGATGCTGGGCGATGCCGACATCGCCATCGGTGCGGGCGCCGAATCCATGAGCAGTGGCCCGTACCTGATGCCTGCCGCCCGTTGGGGTGCGCGTATGGGCAACGTCCAGGCCATCGACTACATGCTGGGCATCCTGCATGACCCGTTCCATGGCATCCACATGGGCATCACCGCCGAGAACGTCGCCGCACGCAACGGTATCACCCGTGAGATGCAAGACGCGCTGGCCCTGGAAGATCAGAAGCGCGCCGCGTTCGCGATTGCCAATGGCTACTTCAGCGAGCAAATCGTCGGGGTAGAAATCCGTGATCGCAAGGAAACCAAGCTGTTCAGCGTCGACGAACATCCTCGCGCTACCTCCCTGGAACAACTGGCGGGCATGAAGCCAGCGTTCAAGAAAGACGGCACGGTAACTGCCGGCAACGCATCCGGCCTGAACGACGGCGCCGCAGCGCTGGTCATGGCCACCGGCGCCGCCGTGCAAGCCAACAACCTGCGCCCGATGGCCCGTCTGGTCAGCTACGCCCACGCCGGTGTTGAACCGGAACTGATGGGGCTCGGCCCGATTCCTGCCACACGCCTGGCACTCAAGCGTGCTGGCCTGACCGTCGCCGACATGGACGTGATCGAAGCCAACATCGCCTTCGCCGCCCAGGCCTGTGCGGTCAGCCAGGAACTCGACCTCGACCCGGCCAAGGTCAACCCGAATGGTTCGGGTATCTCCCTCGGTCACCCGGTCGGTGCGACTGGCGCGATCATCGCCACCAAAGCCATCCACGAACTGCATCGCACCAACGGCCGTTATGCGCTGGTGACCATGTGCATCGGTGGTGGTCAGGGTATTGCAGCGATTTTCGAACGCGCTTAAGTGTCAACGCGATGCCCGGTGCAATGCCGGGCATCGCAGCCGCTTGATGATTTCCTTCATCAACTGGTCGCAATCCATCAATACCGCCCCTTCCTCGCGCCCTAGATTAACTCCCAGAGCCAGTTGCCGTGCCGTGCGGCCAGCCCCTGTGGAGATCGCCCCATGCAAAACTTCCAAGCCCGCAAACAGCAAAGCCCCGTCGAGGGTTGGGATCATCAGGACCCGGAAGAAGCCTTCACCCTGCCCTCGCGTTATTTTTACGACGAGACCTTGTTCAAGGCCGAGCGCGACAACATTTTCATGCACGCCTGGCACGTCGCCGGGCACGTGAGTGAATTCGCCGAACCGGGCCAGTACGTGGTGACGGACCTGTTTGATCAAAGTGTGGTGGTGGCGAAGAACCGTCAGGGGCAGATCCACGCGTTCCACAACGTTTGCCAGCACCGTGGCAATCGCTTGCTCGAAGAACGTCGCGGCACCACCGGCGGCGTGGTGCGCTGCGCCTATCACTCGTGGTGCTACGAAATGGACGGCAGCCTGCGCAGCGCACCGCGTTGCGAAAAGATGAAAAACTTCGAGTTGCAGCAGTTCAACATCCCGCAGATCCGCACTGAAGAAATGGGCGGTTTCATTTACTTCAACCTCGACCCGACGGCACCGTCGTTGCGTGATCTGTTCCCCGGCGCCAATGAGGAAATGCACCGGGTGTTTCCGGACCTTGCCAACATGCGCCTGATAGAGGAGCAGAACGTGATCGTGCCGGCCAACTGGAAGGTGATCATGGACAACTCCATCGAGGGTTATCACTTCAAGCTGTCCGGGCCGTGCCACATCGACCTGGCGAAGTTGATCGACTTCAAAGGCTATCAGTTGACCAAACGCGATAACTGGTGGACTTACATCGCCCCGGCCAACCTCTCGGTGACCGAAGCTTATGGCGTGCCGTTAAAACCCGACGTCAACCCGGATGAATGCTTTTTCAACATCGGCATGTGGCCGAACAACACCTTTTACACCTTCCCGTTCTCGGAGTTTCTGGGCTCGTTCATCATGATCCCGCTGGACGCCGAGCGCTCGCTGCTGCGTTTTGGCTACTACACCAACAATGCACAAACTGCTGCGGTCAGCGAATCCTGCATGAAATGGATGAACGAGGACCTGGGACCAGAAGACATCGCGCTGAACATCTCGGTGCAAAAAGGCCTGCATTCGCTGGGCTACGACCAGGGCCGATACATGATCGATGCCCAGCGCAGTAATGAGAGTGAACACCTGGTGCATCACTTCCATCGGCTGGTGTTCAACGGCATACATGGGCCGTCCGCCGTCTGAGCCAACATCGCACCCCTGTAGGAGTGAGCCTGCTCGCGATAGCGGTGAATCAGTCGACAGGTGTGCTGCCTGATACACCGCTATCGCGAGCAGGCTCACTCCTACAGGTTTTGTGGGGCGATCTTTCATTTATGGAGTACAGCGAACCATGGCCGATCATGCGTTTGACTACCTGATTGTGGGCGCCGGGTCTGCGGGCTGCGTGTTGGCCAACCGCCTGGGCGAAGACCCGAGCGTGCGGATTCTGCTGCTTGAAGCCGGCCCGGCGGACAAAAGCTGGACCATCGACATGCCCTCGGCCGTCGGTATTGTGGTCGGCGGAACGCGCTACAACTGGAGCTACACTTCGCAACCAGAACCGTATCTGGACGGTCGCCAGATCGGAACGCCCAGGGGCCGGACGCTGGGCGGTTCATCGTCGATCAACGGCATGGTGTACATCCGTGGCCATGCCCGGGATTACGACGGTTGGGCCGAACAAGGTTGTGATGGTTGGAGCTATCAGCAGGTGCTGCCGTACTTCAAACGCGCGCAAACCCATGCCGACGGTGCAGACGATTACCGAGGGGCGTCGGGGCATCTGCACGTTACGCCGGGCGATACCGAAACGCCGTTGTGTGCGGCGTTTCTCGCGGCGGGCGCCGAAGCCGGGTATGGCCTGAGCAACGATTTGAATGGCTATCGTCAGGAGGCCTTCGGGCCGGTGGATCGCACCACGCGCAACGGACGACGCTGGAGCACATCGCGGGGTTATCTGAGCGAGGCTCTGGCGCGCGGCAATGTGCGGGTAGTCACTGACGCGCTGGCATTGCGCATTTTGTTCGATGGTAAACGCGCCATCGGGGTTGAGTACGAACAGAGCGGTAAGACTCATCACGCCCGCGCCCGGCGCGAAGTCGTGCTGACGGCTGGCGCGATCAATTCGCCACAGTTGTTGTTGCTGTCGGGCATCGGCCCTGCGGCTGAATTGCGCGACCTCGGAATCACCGTGAAGCATGACCTGTCCGGTGTCGGCAAACGACTCAACGACCACCCTGACACGGTCGTGCAGTACCTGTGCAAGCGGCCGGTATCGCTTTATCCGTGGACTACCGCGCCGGGCAAGTGGTGGATCGGCGCGCGCTGGTTTGTCACCCATGACGGGCTGGCGGCGAGTAACCATTTCGAGGCCGGCGCTTTCATCCGCTCGCGAGCCGGGGTCGAACACCCCGATTTGCAGCTGACCTTTATGCCGCTGGCGGTCAAACCCGGTAGCGTCGATCTGGTGCCGGGGCACGCGTTTCAAGTGCACATCGACCTGATGCGCCCCACCAGCCTGGGCAGCGTGACCCTGAACAGCGCCGACCCTCGACAGCCGCCGCGCATCCTGTTCAATTACCTGAAAACCGAGCAGGATCGAGCCGACTTGCGTGCCGGGGCACGACTGGTGCGCGAGATCATCGGGCAACCGGCGATGGCCGCGTTCAAAGGTGAAGAACTGGTCCCCGGCCCCGCCGCGCAAAGTGACGAAGCGCTGGACGCCTGGGCCAGACGCGTCACGGAAACCGGCTACCATGCCAGCGGCACCTGCAAGATGGGCCCGGCCGGCGACCCGCAAGCGGTGGTCGACCCGCAATTGCGTGTGCACGGTCTTGATGGACTGCGCGTGGTGGACGCGTCGATCATGCCGGTGATCGTCAGCGGCAATACCAACGCGCCGACGGTGATGATCGCGGAAAAGGCCAGCGATATGATCCGCGGACTGCAACCACTGCCGCCCATGGACGCGCCGGTATGGATTCATCCGCAATGGCAAACACGGCAACGATGATGTTTGAACGCAGAGATCACTCATGAGCAATCAACTGTCCGACAGCGCAAAGCACCCCGAAACCCGCTTCACCTGGCGGCGCGGTGACAGTGCGCCGTTGCGGGTCGCGGTGTTGCTGTTGCCATCGTTTTCCAATTTCGGCCTGGCCGCTGTGCTGGAACCCTTGGCCATCGCCAATTGGCTGACCCAACGGCCGATTTTCGAATGGACCTTGCTGTCGCTGGACGGCGAACCGGTGCAGGCCAGCAACGGCTTGATCACCGTGGCGAACCACGGCCTGCGCGCCGATCAGGGGTTTGATGTGTGCGTGGTGATCGCCAGTTTCGATGTGCACAAACACAGCCGCAACCTGGCGCTCAAGAGCTGGCTGCGCAAACAGGCGTTGTTCGGCGCGGTGTTGATGGGCGTGGAAACCGGCACTGAACTGCTCGCCGCCGCCGGCGTGCTCGATGGCTATGAAGCAGCGGTGCATTGGGACAATCTTCAGGGTTTTCAGGAAAGTTATCCGCGGGTGCTCGCCAAGCCACAGCTCTACACCCTGGAACGCCAGCGCATGACCTGCGCCGGCGCGACGACAACGCTGGACATGCTGCTGAGCTGGATCGGGCAAAGCGTCGACAGCGATCTGGCTCGGGAGATCGGCATGCACCTGCTGATGGGGCAGGTGCGTGCACCGGCGGACAATCAACTCGACAGAGGTCTGACTAACTCCGGGATGCAAGGCAGCAAGATTCGCCGCGCGGTGCAGTTGATGGAAAAGGCGCTGGAAGAACCGCTGGACTGCGAGGCAATTGCCAGCCAGGTCGGCCTTTCGCGCCGGCAACTGGAGCGCCAGTTCAAGCATCAGACCGGGCTGTCGCCGCTCAAGTACTACATCACTTTGCGCCTGGCCAAGGCACACAGCCTGTTGCAACAAACCCGCTTGAGCGTGGCGCAAGTGGCGGCGTGTTCCGGGTTCGGTTCGCTGGAGCATTTCTCACGCACCTATCGCGCCCGTTTCGGCTGCCCACCGAGCGAAGACCGCAGCCAGGTCTGGACCGCCCCGGTGATGCGCCAGCCGTTAAGCAAGGCGCATCGTCAGGTCGAGGCCGACTGAACTCACGCCCGATACCCGACCTCCTCTTCATCAAGAATGCCCATTAACGCGTTGAAATGCTTGTCGGCAAAGCCCGGATAGTCGAGCCATTGCCGGCAGGTCTTGCGCGCTATTTCATCGCTGGCGATGCGCAACTCGCGCCCGGTTGAAAGCGCGGTGATGTAGGTCTCGCAAGCGCGTTCGAAGTAATACAGATCATCGAACGCCTGAGCGATGGTCGGCGCGGCGACCAGCACGCCATGGTTGCCCATCAACAGAATCGGTTTGTCCCCCAGCAGATGGCTGACGCGCTCGGCCTCATCCCCAAGGCCCATGCCGTCGAAGCCGTCGTCGATGGCCACCCGTTCGAAAAAGCGCATCGAATTTTGCTCAATCGGTGGCAACCGTGAATCCGCCAGACATGCCAGCGCGGTCGCGTATTTCGAATGGGTATGCAGAATGCAGCGGGCGTGCGGCTGGTTGCGATGCAAGGCACTGTGCAAGGCCCAGGCAGTGATGTCCGGCGCGTCTGGACGGTCGAGGCTGGCAGGGTCGTCGGCATTCACCAGCAGCAGGTCACTGGCCTTGATCGTGGAAAAATGCTTGCCGTAAGGGTTGATCAAAAACTCTCGACCGTCCCCCGACACCGCCACGCTGAAGTGATTGGCGATGGATTCGTGCAGGTTCAAGCGCGCGGCCCAGCGAAAAGCGCAGGCCAGGCGGATTCTCAGTTGCTCGACAGCTTGATTCATCGCATCCCCTCTCGGCTCGTTTAGCGGTTGCTGGCAGTGTAGAGCGCCGGGTTGCGCGCACTTGACGGGAAGCGACACGGGTTGCCGTTATGACACGGCCGCACAATCGTGGGAAAACGGCGCGCTTATGCCGCGTTTGATCAAGAGCAGCGCCAGCGCCACCGCCATAGTGGCGGCCACGACCCACTGAGCTGGAGACGCAAATGCAGCAGATTCCGTTGTTTATCGCCGGTGTTTGGCAAGCGCCACAGGCGGTGCGATACCGCGATGTGATCAATCCGGCCACCGATGATGTATTGGCGCAAGTGGCCGTGGCCGGTCCCGTGGACACACAACGGGCGATCAACGCCGCGCGGGTGGCGTTCGACACCGGGCCGTGGCAGACGATGGCGGTGACCGAACGGGCGCAACTGATGCAACGGATCGCCGACTTGATCGAACAGGACGCCTCGAATCTGGCACGTCTGGAAACCCTTAACGCCGGCAAGACCTTGGTTGAAAGCCTTGGCGACATCGGCAATGTAGTCGCCACGTTTCGCTACTACGCGGCCTTGCTTGAAACCGAAAGCGCCAGCGTCAACAGCCATGCCCCGGCCCATGTCATCAGCTTCAACCAGCGCGAACCGGTGGGCGTGTGCGCCTTGATCGCGCCATGGAATTACCCGTTGCTGCAAGCGGTCTGGAAAATCGCCCCGGCCCTGGCCGCCGGCAACACCGTGGTGTTCAAACCCAGCAGCCTGACGCCCCTGACGGCGCATCGACTGACTGAATTATTGATTGAAGCCGGTCTGCCGGACGGCGTGTTCAATTTACTCTGCGGCCCCGGTGAGGTCGGTGAATTACTCGCCGCCAGCCCTGACGTGGACCTGGTCTCACTGACCGGCGGCGCCGGTGCCGGCGGCAAGGTGATGCGCGCGGCCACGGGCAATTTCAAACGTGTGGCGCTGGAGTTGGGCGGCAAGAATCCGAACATCGTGTTCGCCGACGCCGACTTCGAAGTGGCGCTGGACCAGGCGCTCAATGCGGTGTTTTTCAATGCCGGGCAGATCTGTTCCGCCGGTTCCCGGTTGCTGGTGGAGGACGGCATTCACGAGCGTTTTGTCGACGCCTTGCAGCAACGCATCCAGAAGATTCGCCTGGGCGATGGCCTTGATCCGCTGACGCAAATGGGCCCGCTGATTTCTGCCAGCCAGCGCGACCAGATCCTGACGATGATTGCCGGTGCCGTCGAGCAAGGCGCGAGGTTGCGAACTGGCGGCACAATTCCCGAACAGTTCGAACGCGGCTTCTGGTTGCGCCCGACTTTGCTCGATAACGTGACCTGCGAGATGCAGATCGCCAAGGAAGAAATTTTCGGCCCGGTGATCACTGTCGAGCGTTTCAGCGGCGAAGCCCAGGCGCTGCAGTTGGCCAATGACACGCCTTATGGCCTGGCAGCCGGCGTCTGGACCCGGGATATCGGCAAGGCCTACCGCATGGCCAAGCGGCTGCGGGTCGGCACCTTGTGGATCAACGACTACAACGCCGCGTTCCCGCAGGCGCCGTGGGGTGGCTACAAGTCCAGCGGCATAGGGCGCGAGTTGTCGCGGGCCGGGCTGGATGAGTTCACCGAGCTCAAGCACATCTACCTCAATACCGAACCGGCGCCACTGAACTGGTTCGGTGTCTGACGCTACCTCCAAGGAGTCGTCCCTATGAAAGCCTTGCTCTTGCTTGCGTCGATCACCCTGCCGCTGCTGGCACACGCGGCGGAACCGGAGTCCTGCGCCACGGTGCGTTTTTCCGATGTCGGCTGGACCGACATCAGCGTCACCACCGCCATCGCCAGCGAAGTACTGGAATCGCTCGGCTACAAAACCAAAACCACCCTGCTGTCGATTCCCGTGACCTATCGCGCGCTGTCCTCTGGTAAAGAGCTGGACGTGTTCCTGGGTAACTGGATGCCCACCACCGAAAACGACATCAAGCCCTTCCGCGACGCCGGCACTGTGGAAACCGTGCGCGCCAACCTGCAAGGTGCCAAATACACCTTGGCAGTGCCCGACTACGTCTACGACGCGGGGCTGCACGACTTCGCCGACATCGCCAAATTCAAGGACAAACTCAAAGGCCAACTCTACGGCATCGAACCCGGCAATGATGGCAATCGCCTGATCCAGAGCATGATCGACAAAGACGCCTTCGGCCTGAAGGATTTCAAAGTCGTGGAGTCCAGCGAAGCGGCAATGCTCTCGCAACTCAAACGCTCCACGCGAAAAAACGAGTGGATGGTGTTCCTCGGCTGGGAACCGCACCCGATGAACACCCGCAATAAGATGAAGTACCTCAGCGGTGGCGACGAATACTTCGGCCCGAACTACGGCCAGGCCACGGTCTATACCAACGTGCGCAAGGACTACCTGAAGGAATGCAGCAACGTCGGCAAACTGCTGCAGAACATGGAGTTCACACTGGCCATGGAAAACCAGTTGATGGACGCGGTGTTGAATCAGAATCAGAAACCAAGAGCGGCGGCGAAGGCGTGGTTGAAGGCCAATCCGGAGGTGCTGGAGGCTTGGTTGACAGGGGTGAGCAGTCGGGATGGGCAGGATGGGATTAAGGTTGCCAGTGCACGGTTGGCTCCTCGATCAGTTAAGCCATAACACTCTCTGTAGCAGCTGGCGAAGCCTGCGTCCGGCTGCGCAGCAGTCGTGAAATCAGACGATGCGGTGTTTCAGGAAGACCGCAATCTCAGGTTTCACGACTGCTGCGCAGCCGGACGCAGGCTTCGCCAGCTGCTACAAAAATTGCGTTACCGCAGAAATGCAGACGCATCCTGACGCTCTCATTACTTAAACAATTAATCAGCTTTTCCTTCCGCTGGGGTGACCTGACGACCGGCAGCAAAAATCAATTGCCAGCAAATATTACCTACGTCATATTACACCCGTAATAAACACCCGTTTTCACAGGTAACCCCCCATGACCAGCATGACCAGCCTTGAACCCGACCTTGCTGTCCCGGTGAGCACACCCAAGCCTCCTCTGCTCAAGCGGTTGATCCTGCTGACGGCGGTTATCGCTGCCCTGGGGTCTGCCGGGTTGTATGCGACTCACTGGTGGACGGCTGGTCGTTTCATTGAAGAAACCGACGATGCCTACATCGGCGGCGACGTCACGGTGATCGGCCCGAAAGTCGCCGGATATATCGAGGAAGTGCTGGTCACCGACAACCAGGCAGTCAAGGCCGGTGATGTGTTGATACGCCTTGACGCTCGCGACTACCGCGCGAATCTGGCCAAGGCCGAAGGCGCGGTCGCCGCCGAAGAAGCCTTGCTGGCCAATCTCGACGCCACCGAACAATTGCAGTACGCGGTGATCGGCCAGGCCCGCGCCGGGATCGATGCCGCTGGCGCGGAAACCTCCCGCTCCCGTGATGACAATGCCCGCTACAAGAAACTGGTGAACAGCAACGCTGTCTCGGTGGAAAGCGCACAACGGGCCGATGCCACGTTCAAGACCGCTCAGGCGCACAGTTCACGGGCCCAGGCCGAATTGCTGGCCGCGCAACGTCAGTTGAACGTGATCGACACCCAGAAACAGCAAGCCCGTGCCGCGCTGATGCAGGCTCGAGCCGAACGGGATCTGGCGCAATTGAATGTGGGTTACACCGAACTGAAGGCGCCGGTGGATGGCGTGATCGGCAATCGCCGGGCGCGGGTCGGCGCGTATGCGCAGGCGGGTTCGCAGTTGCTGTCGGTGGTGCCGTCCAGTGGTTTGTGGGTGGATGCCAACTTCAAGGAAGATCAGCTGGCGCGGATGATTCCGGGCCAACGGGTGATCATCCATGCGGACGTGCTTTCGGGGCAGGAATTCCATGGTCATCTGGGCAGTCTCGCGCCCGCTAGCGGCTCGCAGTTCAGCGTGCTGCCACCGGAGAATGCCACCGGCAACTTCACCAAGATCGTCCAGCGAGTGCCGGTGCGTATCGTCCTCGATCCGGCCGACGGTGTGCTCGGTCACTTGCGTCCGGGCCTGTCGGTGACGGCTGAAGTCGACACCCGCAAAAGCGCTGTAACTCCAGCCGTGGCCAGCGCACCATGAGCCGCGCCCTCGCCGTTCCTGCGCAACCGTTCAATGCCGCCGACATGGCGACGGCGACCAAGGTGTTCGCCTTCGCCAGCATGTGTATTGGCATGTTCATTGCGCTGTTGGATATTCAGATCGTTTCGGCCTCCTTGCGTGACATTGGCGGCGGGCTCTCGGCCGGCACCGACGAAACGGCGTGGGTGCAGACCAGCTACCTGATTGCCGAAATCATCGTGATTCCACTCTCGGGCTGGCTGTCGCGAGTATTTTCGACTCGCTGGTTGTTCTGCGCTTCAGCGGTCGGTTTCACCTTGGCCAGCCTGTTGTGCGGCGTGGCCTGGAACATTCAGAGCATGATCGCTTTCCGTGCGCTGCAAGGCTTTCTCGGCGGTTCGATGATCCCGCTGGTGTTCACCACGGCGTTCTTTTTCTTCACTGGCAAACAACGAGTGATCGCGGCTGCAACCATCGGCGCGGTGGCCTCGCTGGCACCGACGCTGGGGCCGGTGATCGGTGGCTGGATCACCGAGATTTCATCCTGGCACTGGCTGTTCTATATCAACCTGGTACCGGGGATTTTCGTCGCCGTGGCCGTGCCGATGCTGGTGAAAATCGACCATCCGGAATTGTCGCTGCTCAAGGGCGCCGACTACCTGAGCATGGTGTTCATGGCGCTATTTCTCGGCTGCCTGGAATACACCCTCGAAGAAGGCCCGCGCTGGAACTGGTTCAGCGACAGCACCATTCTCACCACCGCCTGGATCAGCGGTCTCGCCGGGCTGGCATTCATCGGCCGGACCTTGCACGTCGCTAATCCGATCGTCGATTTGCGCGCCTTGAAGGACCGCAATTTCGCCCTCGGCTGTTTCTTCTCGTTCGTCACCGGCATCGGCCTGTTCGCCACCATTTACCTGACGCCGCTGTTTCTCGGCCGGGTGCGGGGCTACAGCGCGCTGGACATTGGTCTGGCGGTTTTTTCCACCGGGGTGTTCCAGATCATGGCGATTCCGTTGTACGCCTTTTTGGCCAATCGAGTCGATCTGCGCTGGATCATGATGACCGGCCTGGGTCTGTTCGCGTTGTCGATGTGGGATTTCAGCCCGATCACCCACGACTGGGGCGCCAGAGAACTCATGCTGCCGCAAGCGTTGCGCGGAATTGCCCAGCAACTGGCAGTGCCGCCAGCGGTGACGTTGACCTTGGGCGGACTGGCGCCGGCACGGCTCAAGCATGCGTCGGGGTTGTTCAATCTGATGCGTAACCTGGGAGGCGCCATTGGCATCGCCGCTTGCGCGACCATCCTCAACGACCGCACCAACCTGCATTTCACCCGGTTGGCGGAACACCTCAACAGCACCAACGAAGCATTGAATCAGTGGTTGTCGCAGGTCGGCAACAACTTCGCCGCCCTCGGCCACAGCGGTGACACTGGCGTCACCGCGAGCCTGCATCAGCTATGGCTGTTGACCTACCGCGAAGCCCAGACACAAACCTATGGCGACGCGTTTTTAATGATCATGGTCTGCTTCATCATCGCCACGGCGATGGTGCCCCTGATGCGCAAGGTGCAACCACCGGCCGCGCCGAGTGCCGATGCTCATTGAGAACGCTCCGGGGGCCTATATATCCCGTTTTCGACGGATAGCTTATTTTTTTATCCCCAGCATCCGCCGCCAATCATAGGGAAAATGAACACTCAACGGCAGTTGATCGATTCTCCAGCGTGCCGGAAGTGGTTGATCAAACCTGGCAGCAACCTGCAATCCCATTTCGCTCGTGGTGAATGGCCCGCGCAGAGCTATCGGCGTGCGAGCAGCACTGTCTACGGCCTGCACCACGTGAGCATCCAGCCATGCTCCGTCCGGCATATGCACTTTCAGTGGCTGACCTATCTGCGCGTAGTTGATGTTAAGCGGCTCCAGGTAAATCAACAGCAGTGGGTCGGCCAACCGCTCCAGACGCATCAGCAACGTTCCTGGGCCGACGTTCTCACCAGGAGTAACAAGCACTTCTGCTATCCGACCACTCTGCGGCGCCGTCACTGACAAGGCTGACAACCGTGTCTTCAGCCATTGCTGTTCAGCATTTTGCTGGATCACCTCCCGATCAAATCCTTGAGGCAATTGATGAGCTAACTGCTCACGACGCTCGAAAGCCAACAAATCCGATCGAAACCCATCGCGTTCGGTCTGTGCGGCCAGCACTTCACCTCGAGTGGCAGCGCCTTGCTGCACAAGACTGTCCAACTGCTGAACACGTTGCTCTGCCCTGCCCACCTTGGCTCTGAGCAATTGACGCTCTTTCATGCCCAAATCAGAATCGCCTGGCCGCGCAGCTTCAACGGGCATTGCGGCAAGTTGCAACAGTCGGGCACGCCACTCCGGATTGTCGAGGTTGACCAGCGGTTGATCCGCCTGCACGTGCTCCCCCGCCGTGACGAACAGCTGCTCGACCCGACCGGCATCTCGTGAGCGCACCTCCTGAATGGGCAAGAGCAGCTGCGCCGGTGCGTCAATCATGAAGAGGCCATACAACAGCTTGCCGACAAGCCAGAGTAACGGGCTGGCCACCAGGAACAGGATCAGATACCAGCGTAGGCGAAAGGCCAAACGCTTGCCCGGAGCGTAGAGCACATTCAGTCCTTGCTCCTGAGTGGGGTTTTGCTCTTTAGGGCTATCGAAACGAATCTTCATGAGCCTCTCACCGTTTGGGGAAGTCGCGCCAGGCTTGCCAATCGATACCGGCAAGACCCTGAGGTTGTAACTGGTTACGCCACACCGCTACCTGGCGTTGCAATTGTTCAGCGGAGGCGCCCGCCCAGCTCTCGGTGGATGGCAACTGCGGCTCAGTGCTCTGAGCCAGACGAAATTGCAGATCTGTCCAACGTTGCGCAATCTCCCCTGCCAATTGCGCACTGTGTTGTGGGTTATGGGTGTAAATCATCAGGCTGACCTGACGTACCCCGATTGCCGGGAGCGCACAAGGCACACAGGGATGTCCGGACTGAGCCGCAACAAACCAGCGATGGTGGCTCGAAATTTCTACTGGCCATTGGCTTGCCACTGATGCCGCACGTAACGTGTCGAGCCAGTCTTTCAGGCGTTGATCGGGTACCGGCATACCGAGCTGTTCGACTTCGAGATCCAGATGAAGGCTGGCAAACAGAAGTCCATTAAGCTTTCCCAATAAATCCGTCAGTTGCTTGCGATGCTGCGGTTGAATCCAGTTTGGGTCGCCGAGTAGCAGACTCACTTGCAGACCACTGCGTGCAGCATCCTGGAGCAATTGTTCAAGCAATTGGCGGGTCGCCGACAGATTGGTCACCTGGACGGCGTTGAGGCCGAGATAGATTTTCTGCATCCCGGCTGTGCGCAATGCTTGCAGTTCCGCCTGACGACGCATGGGATCCAGTAACGCTTCGCTGTTCCAGACATAGGTGGCCTGAAGCCATTTTTTCGGCTCCATCGGAGCATTTTGACGCCGTGCCGCGGAGGTTGAGGCAACACCTGTCGCAGAGGGTTGCGGCTTGATCATCGGCGACCACTCCAAACGTTCGTCACCCAATAATGCAGCAAATTGTGGGCTGTCTTCGGTGAAGAGATTCAACTCGGCCTGACGCAACCAAGCGGCATGCCACGCCGCAATCAATTGAAATCCTGACTGAAAATAAACGCGTTCGGTGGTTGATAGGGCATTGAAGTTTCCATTCGCGTCCAGCGTACTCCGAGCCTTTTCCTCATTGAGAGCCAACGCGGCGGTATGCCATTGCTGACTGCGCTGCATGATCAACGCTTGCGCAGTGTTTTGGGCGCGCAATGCCTTGCTCAGCTCCAGACCCAACGAACGTTGTTCGGCCTCAACACGGTTGGTCGCCGCTTCGTAGCGTGCGTCGGCGACTTGTTGGCGAGCCCGCGTATTACCGACCAAGTCGAAAGGCGTAGAGAAATTGAGGCTGGCCAGCAAGCCGCTGCCCGCTTTGTTCGAATCGCTGCGATACTCCCGAGTGCTGGCCAGAGCGACATCGGAATCAATAGACGAGTACCAGGGGTTGTCTCGCTCTCTGTCGGCCAAATCTCGAAGGCTTTGCTTTTCCGTGACCCTTGGATGCTGATTCAACAGCGCCTGCCATTGAACCAATGGTTGTGGTTGTGGCGCGAGAGGCTCGGCTACTGCCTGGGCGCCTGCAGGTAACCCGCTCATGCTGATGCTAGCCAAATCTTCGCGTACGTCGACTTCGATTTTGGCCAGCGCCTTGCATCGGGTTGAAAGCCCTTCCCACTCATCTAACTGCAACTGACCTTCGGAAGTGCGCGACATGCCTTTTTCCATGCGCAGGCGAATCGCCTGACCAGCTTTCTTGGCCGCGGGAACGAGCGCATCACAAAAAGCTGATTCCTGTTGCACGCGCCACCAATCAGCGTAAGCGCTACGCAATGCCAGACGCTGGCTAGCAGCCTCTAAAGCAACCCGCGATTGCTGTCGTTGGCGTTCGTACTGATTGGTTTGCAGTAGGTCGAGCTGACGCTTAAGGCTGCCCAACAGAGGATGGCGTACACCAAGACTCAAATTTCGACCGTTATAATCATCGCGCACGTCTGAGGTGACCAACTCGTCAAAATGCCCGACGCCAGCACCGGCGAACACTTGCCATCCGGCCCGGTCCTGGTGAAGTTTGGCTTCTGCGTCCAGGGCTCGAAGGTCAGCTTGGCCTGCACGAAGCAGAGGATCTGATTGTTGCTTATCTATCAACTCTTGAAGAGTCAGCGGTTGAGCCAGCAACGAAGTAGATGACAGCGATAAAGTTAGAGCCAGTAGTACCGATCGCATTTTAAAACCTTGTGGCTTTTTTCAAGACCCACCATGGCGCCATGCTGCTTTCCTCATGGCCACGACGGAACACCTCATTGAGCATGGCAACCGCACTCCAGCAGCGCATGATCAACATGAATAGAGGATAAATCGGCACTAGCAACGCTAAGCGCAGGTCCTGCCGAGGTCGATCGGAGACGATTAACAGCAAGGCCCCGAACAATATTGCGGTGATCGTCAGATACAGCAGATAGACCAGAGACGACAAGACCAACAGCGTCGAGCCAGGCAGGGTAAACAAGGCCACTAAGGTGTAGCCAAGAATGATGAACGGCAGCACCAATTGGAAAAAGAAGCCACTGACGAGCACCATCAAAAAGCTCCGCCAACCTAATAGAGTCGGATTAATACTGTGGCTGTGCTTGCGGACGTACAGGAAAAAAAGGTCACCGTCCCAACGTAGCCTCTGCATGAGAAACTGCTTGAACGTCGTTGGAGCATCGGTATGGCCGATGGCTTCTGGTTCAAATGGGATTCTTAAATTATGACGCCCGAAATAACTTTTGATGCGCAGTGTTATATCGAGGTCTTCCGCTGTGTGAGTATCCCAGCCACCAATTTTTACAAGAAAACTGCGACGGAACGCGCCGAAGGCACCCGAGATGTTATTGACCAGATTCCACTCGGCCAAACCGATTTTCGACATATGGATCGAAAGCAAGTACTCCAGCGCTTGCATCGCCGCGGTCATGGAACTCCAGGCATTACGGACTCGCAAGCTGCCAGCCACCGCTGGCACCGACGGGTCCGCAAAATGCCGCACGATGGCACTGACCATATTGTTGTCAAACGACGTGTCACCATCCAGGGCCATCACAATCTCACCGCTGGCATGGGCCAGACCGGCATTCAATGAAGACACTCGGCCGCCACGCTGCCACTTGGCAATCGGACGAAGATGCCGCCGTGGATACAAACCAGGGTCTACCCGAAAGTCCCGTACCGCATGCAATGTAGGCTGGTTCAGGGTAGCGCCATCCACCACCGGTATCATCTCGATGTGTCCGGGGTAGGTTTGTTCGCACAGGCTTAACAGTGTCTGCTGCACATCCATCCCTTCGCTGTAACAGGTGATGATGCAAGACACTTTCGGTTGATAAAGGCTGTGTTGTGGGCGGTGGGACTGGCGTCGCACGAACCAGCGCAATACGCCCAACAACACCATAGTATTGAACGGCAGCTCAAGCAGCAGAAAATACGGAAAGAGCATATAGAACAATCGGCTCACACCACCTGGTCCCGCCAGTTGATTGAGTATTTCCTGAGTCTGATCGAAGAGTGGATTCATTGCAGCCTCAAGCCAGTTCGCTGGCTAGACGGGCCAGCAACAATTCGCCGTCCTCCTGTTCAAGCAGATCCTGCGGCGCAGTGAAGCTGACGACACGAAGAGATATCTGGCTGACCTCGGGTCCCGAGAACAACTCGGCGACCTTCGCCAGACGTTGTTTGACACTCAGCAGCCCTTCGGCCCCAGTGTGCGGGAGCATGAGCCAGAGGAACTCTTCCGAGCTTCGAGAGCATCGATCGGTTTCCCTGACTGTTTCCTGCAAACGATCGACCAGACTGTCGACGAAGGCATGCCCGCGGTGCTCGCCAAGTCGAAGCAGTGTATCGGTCAAGTTGACGAAGCGCAGACCAATCAGTGAAAACGCCGGCTGTTGATAGCGGCGTACGATCTGGATTTGCCAAGTGAGCAGGTCATAGAAATCCTTACCGCCCAATAAATTGAGTTGACCGAAGTGATTGGCCCCGCCAAGTTCATTGTTAAAGCCTTGGCGGCAGCGTAAACGTCCTGCTTCAGTCAAGCGGTAGTGCCTGATTTCACGCACCCGCAGCTTGTCGGGTGCATGCGCCAAGCCACAATCCAGGCAACGCGCCTGAACATCGGCATCAACGAAAAATGCCTGACATGACCGGCAGCGGTAGTTCTCGAGCGGTCGATCATAGTCGCTGCCAATGTGTCGCAATCGGTTCAGACAGTTAGGGCAAAGTAACATCCCGTCTTTCAGAAAGTTCTCTTGGGCACCCACATGGCCACAGGTAAAGCAGTGCAGTGAAGGCTGACGTGAAATGTCCAGGGCCTGGCATTCGGCGCATACATCAACATAGTTCAAACGGCCCGAACCGCAGCCTGAACAGAGTCGGACGCGATCAACCAGCACCCCTTCTTCCAGCCAGTTTTGCTGGGCCATCAGTGTCAACCAGACGAACGTATTGGCCTTCTCATCCTCGGCCAAAACCTCCAGCAATGGGTAGCGATAATGCTGAGGCACCTCTGGGTCGCGCAGTGCATGCACTTCTGCGCTGGGGCGAAACCACAACCACGAAAGCACCCGGCTTTCAAATCGATCAGACGCCCCCCCGCTATTAAAGAGTCTGAACCGTGCTCTCCACAATCTCCAAAGTGGCGTTACTTCCTGCAGATCAGTAGGAGGAGCACCATCGCCCAGAGCTTCGCACCAACCGTCCAAATCACGGCAGCAGTAAATCAAACTGAATCGATAAGAAGTATCTATACGCAGCTTACGAAGCAATTGCCCAGCAGAGACACCTGGCATGTCAAGCAACAACACATCAAACGCTGGAACGGCTAAAAGGCTGTCCAGATCGGCAAAGCGTTCCAGTTCCAAGAAACCAAAACCCGAAGTGAAATTGCCAAGAACTGCAATGCGTGGAGTTGAAGTGGGCATGATGTGGTCCCTATGGCAGACAAATAGCTCGCAGCCAGCAAAAGCGAAAAACAGTAGCATTTCGCCATATGATCGTCTAACTCAAAACGAGCCTTATAAGATCATTTAAGAGTCATTTTTGATTCCATATGTGTACTGCCGAGCCCTGCCGTTTAGAATTCGGCCCATTCATACTTTCATCCTCAAATACTGTGCAGCAGCATGACCCAAGTCATTTGGCTAGATGTTTAAATGATCTAATATGCGCGCCCGCCTGGCTGTGGCATTTCAAGAAGCACTACCAATGCCCAGTAGGAGTGACAATCATGAGGTGGGTAATTAAGTATGCGCGAGCCGTAAAGGTTGGTAGCTGGATAATAGGGGCAGTTTTGATCGTGATTGCTGTTATCGGGGTGGCCGACCGTTATCACCGTCAGCGCGCTTTAATGTTGGAGGGGCAACAAATATTGCTGGCTCATCGAAGCGGCTGGGTCTATGCCACCTTGGTACGCCAGTTGGCAACCCATAAACTGCAATATTCACTGCTTCTGGCAAACCCCCTACCGACCGGGTGTCTGCCAGACCAATACATTAACGAACAACATCGCGCCACAGAGACCCAAACTGACGGTAGCGAAGAGCTGTCTCAGTACACATTGCGAATACCCATACGTCAAGTGGCCGCAATGCCCAGTCCGCTAGCGCCAAAAATGCGCCTGACGGAGGGCGGCATTCAGATGACCAGTCGACAACTTCTGGGTTACAGCTGCAGTGGGCCTTACGCGGTGATCCGGGAAACACAGACCCTGTTACAGCCATTGCCGCTGCCACCGCGGTCGGCCATCGGACCGGAGTTTGTCGATACGCTTATCGTGCATGTCGCCGTGAGCCACGGCCATGAGCCCCCCTTGTATGTCGATATTCAATTCACCGACGACAAGGTAGATCTGATGCCTGCCACAGCCGGCGACTGGCCCACCACACTCCTTTCCGAGGAACAGGGCGAGGAGCGCTTTGTCCGGAACATAGAGGATCCTCAAAATGCCCTGCACCTGCATTTCTACAGTGAACTCCTGACATCGAATTTCCTGTCGCTGTTCCTGAGCTGGAATGGTCTCGCTTTATTAATGCTGGCTGGCATGCTTGCCAGTGTTTTGCTGATCATTTGGCTGGCGGGGCAATTGATTGATGCCTACGGGGTACAGCATAGAGCCGCAACCCGCGACTTTCTTACCGGGTTGTACAACCGACGGGGCGCGATGGCGTTGGCGGAGGCGGAATTGGCCAGGGCCACGCGTACGCCCAGTTCGTTGTGTGTATTGATGCTGGATATTGACTACTTCAAACGGGTCAATGACACCTACGGCCATGACGGGGGAGATGAGGTGCTGAAGTTTTTTGCCCAGCTACTTATCCTGGCTGTACGCCAACATGACCTGGTCGCCCGCCTCGGCGGGGAAGAGTACCTCATCCTACTGCCGGATACCGATCTGACCGGCGCACAATCGATGGCCGAGCGGTTGTTGCAGGTCTTGCGCGACTCGACGCTCGACTATGCCGGAACAAGCATTGGCGTCACCTGTAGCATAGGTATCACAGCTTGGCGTGGGCCGGAAGACAACATTCAGGCCATGCTTATCCGTGGCGATCTTTTGCTTTACCAAGCAAAACAGCAAGGCCGTGACCGTTATGTGAGTGATGGATGTTTATCAAGTATCAATTGAGGAGCACAACGAACCATAAAAATTCAAGCTTGGAACATCTGCTTCATCATCGCCACGGCGATGGTGCCCCTGATGCGCAAGGTGCAACCACCGGCCGCGCCGTCAGCGGATGCTCACTGATCAGGCTTGAGGCATTTTGCGAAAGCCAATCGCCAGACGGTTCCAAGCGTTGATGGTGGTAATGGCCACGGTCAGGTCGACCAGTTCCTTTGGACTGAACTCGGACACAGCCACTTCGTAGTCCTCATCCGGCGCATGGGTCTGGCTCACCAGCGTCAAGGATTCAGTCCAGGCCAGTGCCGCGCGTTCACGCGGGGTGAAGAACGGCGTTTCGCGCCAGGCCGACAACGTGTACAGACGGCGCTCGTCTTCACCGCCCTTGCGGGCATCGGCGCTGTGCATGTCGAGGCAGAAGGCGCAGCCATTGATTTGCGAAGTGCGCAGCTTGACCAGTTCGATCAGGGTCTTTTCCAGCGGCAGTTTTGATACAGCGGTTTCCAGGGCGATCATGGCTTTGAGCGCATCAGGGGAAGCGGTGTAGAAATCAATACGAGGTTTCATGGTGGACTCCGATAGCAAGTGAGGGTGGAGCTAAGTTAGCCCCGCCGGCCCTTCTGACAAATAGCCAATATTCCAGAAGTCGAGGAGGCCATTGGAGACCAATGAGAAATTAGCCGGGTCTGAAATTGCCATCGCGAGCAGGGCTCACGCCTACAGTTGACCGTATTCCTTCTGAAGAAACTCGATCAACTGTGGGAGCGATCCGCGCAGCGGCCATCCACCACAGATCACTAAGCCCTATTACGCAACCACTGCAAAAACCCCTTCCTCTCCACTACCTTCGGCACTTCCTGAGTCAACGTCTGCGCCTTGTTCAAGCGGAAATCCAGCAGCGCCTTCATCGATTCGCCAATGTCATGCCGCGCATCCAGGCAGGGCTTGAGGTAGTCCTTCTCGATCCGGTACAAGCTACAAGCAGTCTTGGCGATGAAGTCGGCCGGCAACGCGGTGTCCGACAAGATCCCGCCCTCGCCGATCACCTCGCCCGGGCCCATGCGCCCCGATTCAAATTTGACCCCGGCACGGCTCAGCTCCACCGTAACGACTCCGGACTCGATGATGAACAAATGATCGCTGACCTCCCCCGCTGGCAGGATGATTTCTCCGGCGCGGAAGTTTTGCAGGGTCATGTGCTGGCTGAAAGTCTCTTTCTCTTCTTGACGCAGGGTCGAGAAAATCGCCGAACTTTCCAACAATGCCCGTGGCCGGGACAAGCCACCAAGCTCATTCGATTCGACGGTCGACAACAGGCTGACGCCCGCCGCCTGCAAATGCCGATAGGACAGATCGAACAGCAAGTTTCGCACCATGCGTTTCTGATCCATCGAGACCACGAAACCACTGATTTCGTATTCCACGCCAGTAGCGCTGGAACCCTTGAGTGCAACGCACGGTGCAGGTTTGTTCAACAAAAAGCGGCAGCCCTGCATTGCCCGCTCCAGCGCATCGATCACCGTTTGCGGACGCGCGTGGGGGCTCAGTTGCAGACTGATTGATACGCCAAAAATGTCGCTCGGCCGACTGAAGTTGATGATCTTGGCCTTGGCCGCCAGCGAGTTGGGGATCACCGCCATGCTGCCTTGGGCGGTTTGCAGGCGCGTGGCGCGCCAATCGATGTCGATGACTCGACCTTCGGTGCCGTCGATGGAGATCCAGTCATCCAGTTGATAGGGTTTGGTGGTGTTGAGGACAATCCCGGAGAACACGTCGCTGAGGGTACTTTGCAAGGCCAGGCCGACGATGATCGCAAAGGCGCCGGAGGTTGCCAGCACGCCTTTGACGGGCAGATCGAGGACATACGCCAGCGCCGCGATAATCGCGATCAGGAAGATCACCGCGCCAAGCAGATCCTGGAGCAAACGCCCGGTGTGCCCAACCCGCTGCATCATCACCGAGCCGATCAGCACCGTCAGGGTCCGCGCGCCGAACAGCCACCACGCAATCTGCAAACCGGTGGCCGCCAGGTGCAACGGCACGTTGTCGGCCCAAGGGGCGACCTCCAGCGGGTTCAAGCCTTCGTTGAACAGCAGGACGCTGAACAACGAGAAAATCACCAGCCTGACGAGGAGCTTCCAGTTACTGCCGCTGGCGGTAATCAATCGCCACAGCCCCAGATCGATCAGGATCAGGACCAGTGCGCAGACCAACGGATGATCGGTGAAAAAAGATTGCATCGAGCAACTCCAGCGAGGGCCAATGGCGCGAAGATCTCACACATTGGGCACAGTGTAGGAGGGTTTCATGCAAAACAAATGTGGGAGCGAGCCTGCTCGCGATAGCGGTGTGACAGTCACTGAATAGGTGTCTGTTATACCGCTATCGCGAGCAAGCTCGCTCCCACAGGGGATCTAAGTTGTCAGCAGTTATTTGCTGTTGGTCAGGGTGTTGTAGCTGGTCATCAGGTTGCGATAGTCCGGGATGTGGTTGGAGAACAAGGTGGCCAGCCCTTCCACGTCGTTACGCCAGTCGCGATGCAGTTCACAGGCCAGGCCGAACCATGTCATCAACTGCGCGCCGGAGGCCGACATGCGGTCCCAGGCCGATTGTCGGGTCAGTTCGTTGAAGGTGCCGGAAGCGTCAGTCACCACGAACACCTCAAAGCCTTCGGCCAGCGCCGAGAGTGCCGGAAAAGCCACGCAGACTTCGGTTACCACGCCGGCGATGATCAGTTGTTTCTTGCCGGTGGCCTTGATCGCCTTGACGAAGTCTTCGTTGTCCCAGGCGTTGATCTGGCCAGGACGGGCGATGTAAGGCGCATCCGGAAACAGCGCCTTGAGCTCAGGCACCAGTGGGCCGTTGGGACCGGTTTCGAAACTGGTGGTGAGGATGGTTGGCAGTTTGAAGTACTTGGCCAGGTCAGCCAGGGCCAGCACATTGTTTTTGAAACGGTCCGGTTCGATGTCGCGCACCAGAGACAGCAGACCCGCCTGGTGATCAACCAACAAAACGGCGGCGTTGTTCTTGTCGAGACGTTTGTAAGAAGTGGTCATTGCAGTAGTCCTCGCGTGTTATCGATGCCGAGTGGGAACTCGGCGTGGGGTATCCGCTTAACGCTGGGAGTCCAGCACTTCGTGTTCATTCGCCACTTGCTGAGCCTTGAGGTAGCTTTCGATCAGCAATTGATAATGCGGCATGGCCTGGGCGTAGACCGCGGCCCACTGCTCGGCATCCGGACGATTCCATGAGCCTTGCAGCTCAGAGAGCGTAGCCATAATGTCGATCGGCACCACCCCGGCTTGTGCCAATCGGGCAATTGTCAGATCGGTGGCCAGTTTCGAGTGGTTGCCGGAGGCGTCGACCACGGCAAACACTTTGTAGCCTTCATGCACCGCCGCAATGGACGGAAACGCCAGGCAAACACTGGTCAGCGTACCGGCGATCACCAGGGTTTTCTTGCCGGTGGCTTTCACCGCGGCATGAAACTCAGCATTGTCCCAGGCATTGATTTCACCTTTGCGCGCCACGTATCGGGCATGCGGCGCGGCTTCATGAATCTCGGGGATCAACGGCCCGTTCGGTCCTTGTGGGACAGAGGCCGTGGTGATTACCGGCATGTTCAGCAAGGTCGCGGCCTTGGCCAGGGCAATCGCGTTGGCGCGCAGTTGCGGCACGTCCATATCCTTGACGATCTGAAACAGCCCGCTCTGGTGGTCGATCAACAGCATTGCGCTGTCGTTGGGATCGATGGTCGGTTTTTGGCCGTTGAAGTTGGCCGCATTGATGGTACTCATGTGCGTTTCCTCTTTCGTTTGGGCAACAGCCATCCCTGGCCTGAGAACCGGCCTACGCATCCTGTGTAGAGCGGGTTGTTGAAGCGCTACGGGTTAACCGTGCATCTGGCCGAAGCGGCCGGACTGGAAGTCGGCGAAAGCCTGGTGAATTTCTTGCTCGGTGTTCATCACGAACGGGCCGTGACCGACAATCGGCTCGTCGATCGGATCGCCGCTGAGCAACAGCACCACCGCGTCCTGGCTGGCTTCAAGGGTCAACTGATCGCCATCGCGATCGAACAGGGCCAACTGACCTTCGCGCACCGACTCCTGGCCATTGACCTGAACCGTGCCGTGCAACACCACCAATGCCGTGTTGCGACCTTCGTGCAGGTCCAGGGTCAACAACTTGCCGCCCTTGAGACGCAAATCCCAGACGTCAATCGGTGTGAATGTGCGCGCCGGACCGGTGTGGCCGTCGAACTCACCGGCGATCAAGCGCAGGCTGCCGGCCAGGTTCTTGAGCGGGATGTTCGGGATGTCGCCATCGAGGATCGTCTGATAACCGGCGTCGGCCATTTTGTCCTTGGCCGGCAGGTTGACCCATAGCTGCACCATTTCCAGAGTGCCGCCGGATTTGGCGAAACCCTCGGAGTGAAACTCCTCATGCAGGATCCCCGAAGCAGCGGTCATCCACTGCACATCGCCAGGGCCGATCGTGCCGCCGCTGCCGGTGGAGTCACGGTGTTCCAGTTCGCCCTTGTAAACGATAGTCACGGTTTCGAAACCACGGTGCGGATGCTGACCAACGCCACGTCGTTCAGTGGTCGGGGTGAATTCGGCAGGAGCGGCATGATCCAGCAGCAGGAACGGGCTGATGTGCTTGCCCAGGTTGTCGTAGGAAAAAAGTGTACGAACCGGAAAGCCGTCGCCGACCCAATGGGAGCGTGGACTGGTGTAGATACCGATGATGTTTTTCATGGTGTCTCCTGATGAGGTGAGTGAAGCCATTGACAAAGCTTAAAACTCGAACCTTTGGTGCGCTAGACTGCAAAAATCAGCCTTTGCGTTCTATTTGGGGAACGATGATGGAAGACCTCAACACCCTTTACTACTTCACTCAAGTGGTGGAACACGGCGGTTTCGCCCCGGCTGGTCGGGCGTTGGACATGCCTAAATCGAAGCTCAGCCGACGCATCGCCGAGCTTGAAGAACGCCTCGGTGTTCGCCTGCTGCATCGCACCAGTCGCCATTGTTCGTTGACGGAAATCGGCCAGGCCTACTACCAGCGTTGCCTGGCCATGCGCGTCGAAGCAGAAAGTGCCGCCGAACTGATCGAACGCAATCGCTCCGAGCCTCAAGGCCTGGTGCGCATCAGTTGCCCGACGGCGCTGCTCAACTCCTGGGTCGGGCCCATGCTGACGCGCTACATGCTCAAATACCCGCTGGTGGAATTATTTATCGAGAGCACCAATCGCCGGGTCGACCTGATCCACGAAGGGTTCGACATCGCCCTGCGCGTGCGCTTTCCGCCATTGGAAAACACCGACATGGTGATGAAGGTTCTGGGCAACAGCACCCAGTGCGTGGTGGGTAGCCCGGCCTGGGCCGAACGCCTGTCGTCCCCCGCCTCCCCCGCCGACCTGAGCGGGTTGCCGAGCCTGCATTGGGGAGCCGCCCAGCGTGAATATCAGTGGGAATTGTTCGGTGCCGAAGGCGCCAGCGCACTGATTCGACATACGCCACGCATGGTCACCGATGATTTGCTCGCGTTGCGTCACGCGGTGGTTGCGGGTATTGGCATTGCGCACCTGCCGAGCGTAGTGGTGCGCGATGACATGGCGACCGGTCGGCTGGTCAACCTGGTGCCGGGTTGGGCACCGAAATGCGGAATCATCCATGCAATCTTTCCTTCTCGCCGTGGACTGCTGCCGTCGGTGCGTACGTTGATCGACTTTCTAGGAGAGGAGTTCAACCACGCTGACATCGCCTGATGTGACGCGACACGCGGCGCTGGCAGAGTTTTTATTTCGGACATAATATCGATCTGGATTACAACCATAATATCCGCACCGCCCGAGGACATGTCTATGCAAAGCCCCACCCGCGAAGCCACGCTCGCTCAATGGATTGCCCAGGAACACGCCATGCGCGCCCGGCTTGCCGGCCCTGGCAGCCTGTCCATGGCCGACGTCAGTGCGCTGTCGCCCGCCGAATTCTTCGAAGGCATCGGTAACGGTGAGCTGCCGTCGCCGCCGATTGGCGCGCTGATGGATTTCATCCCCATCGAATGGTCGGCCGGGATGTTTATCTTTCAGGGCACCCCGGACGCGCGCCATTACAACCCGCTGGGCAGCGTGCATGGCGGCTATGCTGCGACGTTGTTGGACTCGTGTATGGGTTGTGCGATTCATACGCAGCTGAAAAAGGGTCAGGGCTATACGACGCTGGATCTGCGCATCAGTTATGTGCGCGCACTGACGGGTGCCAGCGGGCCAGTACGCGCCGAAGGCAAGATCGTTCACTTGGGACGTTCGACCGCGCTGGCCGAGGGGCGGATTTATGATGTGGATGGGCGGTTGTATGCAACGGGGTCGACAACTTGCATGATTCTTGAGGCTCGGGGGTAAGGCGTCAGACCGCTTCGCGGCCAGCGGCTGACCAGCCTTAAAGGCATCGCACCTCGCTAGTCACGCTTGAGGTGCTGCCCGAGACTTTTCATGGCGTGCTGCAACTGATCGACGGCCTTGTCGATCAGCGCCGCGCGGCCTTCGGCGCAGGCTCGTTCCAGATCCTCGCAACACTCGATCAAACGTTCTGCGCGCACCATGCGCGCACTGCCCTTGATGCGGTGCGCCAGCTCCTGGAGGCGCGGGCGATTGTCACCGGCATGGGCTTGCAGCAGATGATTGCGGTCATCACGGTTGGTCTCGGCCAACTCGCGCAACAATTGATTGATCAGCGTGCGGTCTTCACCGACGTAAAGCTCCAGGCCGGTCAAGTCCATCTCACGGGAGGCTTGCGTGTCGACCGGGATCGGCGTCTCACTTGAAAATCGTGATGCCAGCCAGGCGCTCAAATCCACCAGCAGGATGGGTTTGAACAAGCAGTCGTCCATGCCCGCTTCCACGCATCGAATCTTTTCTTCAGGCTGCGCATTGGCGGTAAACCCCAGAATGAGGATGGACGGCAATCCATAGGCGCGCTCTTCATCACGAATTGCGCTCGCTAATTCATAACCGCTGAGCCCAGGCATATTGCAGTCGCTGATGACGACATCGAACTCATGGGCGCGCCATTGTTCGAGCCCTTGTTCACCATCCTCGGCCTCTATGACACGGTGCCCCAGATAGCTCAGCTGACGGTTCAGCAACAAGCGATTGGCCGGATAGTCATCGACCACCAAAATCGTCAGCGCTCGGGTGGATAGCGCTAATCCAGTGTCCACCGCATCACAGGGTGGCAAGGCTTTCAACGCCACCAGCGACAGACTGATGTCGGCCTGAGTGCCCCGCCCAAGGACGCTGTCGAGTACCAGCCGCCCCCCCATCATTTCGCACAGGGTGCGACTGATCACCAACCCCAGACCGGAACCCTTGCGGCCCGACTGTTGGCTGTTGCCGGCCTGGACGAACGGGCTGAACAAACGCTGCTGATCAACCGCGCTGATGCCGATACCACTGTCTTCGATATGTACGTTCACCGCCAGATGATCTGAAATCCCCGGCACCACCCGCAGTGCCAGGCTCACCTCACCGGCATGGGTAAACTTGATCGCGTTACTCAACAGGTTGGACAGCACCTGCTTAAAACGCGTGGGGTCGATCAACACGTCACGATCACTGCGCTCGTCCAGGTCAACTCGCCATGCCAGGTCTTTCTCCCGAGCCAGGCCTTCGAACACCCGGCACACCGATGCCACCAGCGCATGCAAATTGACACGCTCGGGCGCCAGGGACAAATGGCCGGATTCGATGCGGGCAATGTCCAGGATATCGCCGATCAATGCCAGTAACTGCTGCGCGGCAGTGGACGCTACCTCCAGGGCGGAACGATCGGCGACGCCCTCCTTCGCCCGCATCCCGGCCATTTCGAGCATGCCGATCAGGGCATTCATCGGCGTACGGATTTCGTGGCTCATGGTCGCCAGAAACGTGGTTTTCGCGCGATTGGCGTCGTCGGCGGCGTCCTTGGCGTCCTGCAATTGTTGCAACCACCGTTGACGTTGGCGGATCTGCCGGCGCTGCCAGGTGATCCAGCCCAAAGCCAGCAAGAGCAACGCGGCGGCGGCGGCAAAAGCCTGCAAAATGGCTGGGCGGTGACGAAGCCAATAGCTGTCATCCACCACCACATCATTGCCCCAGCGGGCGACCAGACCGTCCATTTCTTCGGGCGAGATGCTCAGCAACGCCTTGTTCAAGATCGATTGCAATTCCGGAGCACCGCGGTCCATTGCCATGGCGATGCGCGCCGGTTCGTCGCCCACGGTGCTGCTGATCCGTAAACGTCCCTGGTAATAGCGGGCAATCAGGTAACGTGTCATGAACAACGAACTGACTGCCGCGTCGGCCTGTCCGTTCATGACCAATTCCAGACCTTGCGCCGGGTTTTCAACATCTACCATGCGCACGCCTGGCACCCGCGACTGAATGAATGCGCGCACCGGGTGGTTGTGATAAATCGCCAGGCGTTTACCGGCCAAGCCATTCAGCGTCTTAGGACTATCGGGCGTGTTTGCACTGACTAGCGTGTACGGATTGGTCACATAGGGGCTGGTAAAGTGCAGATCCGAGACACCTTCGGTGGCCGGGATGATGGCGGGTATGACGTCGATCTCGCCAGCCTTGAGTCGCTGAATCTGTTGGTCAAGGGACCGGCCCCGTAGCACGTTGAAGTTCAAACCGCTGCGCTGGCTGATCAGCGTCAGCAATTGCGCGGTCAGCCCGCTGAATTGCCCCTCGGCATTGAAGAATGACAGCGGCGCAAAGTTCTCGACCACCCCGACATTCACCTGTGGGTGACGGTCCAGCCAATGCTGTTCACTGGCGCTCAAATTGACTCGCGACTGACTTAACCTGTTGACCCTGCCGGCGCTCCAGCGCTGATCAATAGCCGCCCGTTGATCCAAAGGGATCGCCGCCAACGTCTTGTCGATGATGTCCTTAAGAGGCAGGTTGTCCCTGGCCATGGCAAAGCCGAACGGGTTGGCGTCGAGCCCGGAAGGCCCCAACAACTGAACGTCATTGAGGTAATTATTGTTGATCAGGTAGTTGGCACTGATGAGGTCCCCCAGGTACACGTCATCTTGCCCGTACGCCACCGCGCCAAGTGCATCGAGCGCGGATGGATAACGTTGCAGACTCGCCGCGGGATAAAACGTTTCGACCGTTCGCGCAGGCAGATAGTCATCGACCATGGCGATGCGTTTACCCGCCAGATCCTCGGGCATGCGCTCGTCCAGTCGGGTAACCAGCATCGGCTGATCTTCTGCATAGGAACTGGACAAGATCAACTCGGGGTCGGCCGCTTCGAAATTGTTCGAGGTCCCGAGTAGATCAAGCGCATCGAATTTCAGAGCCTCCATGGCCGCTTCCCGCGTACCATAACGCCGAACTTCAATCGGGATGTCCAACATTTGTGCAATCAATTGGGCGTAGTCGGCGGTGATGCCTTCCAGCTCATCATGATTGCGCGTGACTTCGAAAGGTGGGTAGTCCGGCCCGCTCACCCCAAGGCGCAGCACACGCTTGTTGCGCAGCCATTGCCGGTCCTTTTCATCCAATTGGAACTCGTAACCCTCCACCGTCGAACGCCCCAGCAGCTGCAAGGACTTCGGCTCGTTATCCTGGGCGGCCAGCGTCGGCGGTACCAGGCATAGCATCAAGGCGCACAACAGAATACGCACGTTCAGGCCCCCTTAGATCAAGTGATTGCGTATGGCGAAATCGCGCAGGTGAACTGCCGCCTTCACGCCGAGCTTTTCGATCAAACGGGTCTTGTAGGTACTGACTGTCTTGTGGCTCAGGTGCATCGCCTCGGCGATGGCCTTGTTTGTGGTCCCCCGGGCCAGGTACTGGAGGATGGTCAGCTCGCGGTTGGAGAGTTTATCGATCATTTGTTTTTCGCTTTGCTGCAGCGCGTCCATTGATACGCTGGGCAGTTGCGCGAAATAGGTGTACCCGGCCATCAACGCGTGAATGGCCTTGTGCAATTGACTGAGGTCGTTGGTCTTGGCGACATACGCCAGGGCCCCGGCGCGCATGCAACGCTCCTGGAAAAACAGCGGGTCAAGAGACGTGAATATCAGAACCACACACGTCAAGTTGCTGGCTTTGATGCGCTCCAGTACGTCCAGCCCGTTACCGCCGGGCATCACCAGGTCCAGAATCACCAGACTAACATTGTGCTCACGGAGTATCACCGATGCCTCACCGACGCAGGAGGCTTCATGAATCCGTTTGAAACCTTCCCGTTCAAGTACCAGTTTGACTGCGGCGCGAACCACCGGATGATCGTCCACAATCAGCACTGACTTCATGGCAACTCCCTGTGCAAAAAATCGACGATGAGGCCACGAATGCCCGCCGGAAATGTCCGGAATGCCCGCAGCATCTGCGAGAAAACTCTTACATGGCCAGGAGATGGAAACCACCTGTCAAAAATGACAGTTCCGACGAACGGTCGCCTCGGTTCAACTCACCATTTGCGGGTATCGCACCGTCAGGAGATGTCGCGTAAGGATCGACGCTCGACATCAGGCGCTGGATGCACATCAGATCAGGAAGCGCCACAGGACTCACATGAATCGTCTGTTTTACGCGCAAAGGCATCGACGCCGATTGCGCAGGCTGGTCGTTGAAAATCAGGGTATGACGAACCTGGCGGTTGTCGAGGAAGAACCCGCGCAGGTCCAGTGATCCAGCGGCTAGAGAGGCATTGATGACCACCAGGTCGAACGGTTCGCAACCGTACTCGACCAGGGTCAATAGTTCTTCAAGGTTTTGAACCGGTGCCACCCGGTAGTAGCCCAAATGGTTGAACAGGCGCTCGACCTTCATCCGGTGAAAGTGTTGCTCGTCGGCAATCAGGATTCGTAATGCTTTGTTCGTCAAAGTGAGGTCCGCCGGGTACCAAGGTGGGGCGCAAGACTACGGAAGCCTGATACCGGTTTATGTAGGACTTTTCCTGAAAATTCGGTTTCCCTTTCTGATTTCAACGAAGGCTCATGGCCAGATCTGTGATTCGTCGCGCGGTTGCAGCCAGTGCAAAAACCCCCCAATCGGGCGCCCGCCTCGTTAGGAAACGTCGCAAGTTTTGGCGGAAATTTCCCAAACATCGAGCGGCTCCAGCAGCATGCCAAGGGTCTGTCGATCCAGCGTGCGGATCAGGCTCAGTTGGCGTCGGTGGTTGGCGTAAATTGTCTCTGCCTTCGGCAGACCGCGTCGCGAATCGTAAATCACCCCGTGACGAATCTGAGAGTTTCTCTGAAAAAACCTCACCGGATCGATACCCGATGTCGCCAATAGCTCACCGTTGATGATCATCAGATCAAAGTGTTCGGGGGGCTCCGAGGAGTAGTGAGTCAACGCCAACAGTTCCTGGAGCGAGGTCGTCAGCGTGAAGGCGCGATAGCCTAGTTCGTTAAGGGTTTTCTCGATGTTTCTGCAACGAATGTACTGTTCTTCGGCGATCAGGATTCGCCAGCATTTATAGGACATGGGATCCAACGGTCGCGACAAAGGTAAGAGCTGTTGGCTCAAGTAAACGTCACGCGCATGAAAACATCCTGAGCCCTTGTAGGAAACGTCTTAAAGTGAACGAATTGATTTCAAGTTCTTACAAGAACGCCATTTCGGGATGACTTGACGCGGCGTTTTTTGTTGCAAGTTCCCTCACCACAGAGAGGAAATTGCTACCGGACGATCTACTGCCAGCCAAACCGGCGGATGTAGAACCCCTTCACCGCCTGCGTCAACGCCATGTATGCCAGTAAAATCACTGGCAGAAACACGAAGTACAACGATGGCAGCGCCTGCAGCTTGAAGTAGTGCGCCAACGGCCCCATTGGCAGAAAAATGCCCACGGCCATGATGATCCCGGTCATCACCATCAACGGCATCGCCGCGCGGCTTTGCAGGAACGGGATTTTCGGGGTGCGGATCATGTGCACGATCAGGGTCTGGGTCAGCAGCCCGACCACGAACCAGCCGGACTGGAACAAGGTCTGGTGATCCGGGGTGTTGGCGTTGAACACGTACCACATCAGCGCAAAGGTAGTGATGTCGAAGATCGAACTGATCGGCCCGAAGAACAGCATGAAGCGCCCGACACCCGCTGGCTGCCAGCGCTGCGGTTGCTTGAGCATTTCTTCATCGACGTTATCGAACGGAATGACGATCTGCGAAATGTCATAGAGCAGGTTTTGTACCAGCAGGTGCATCGGCAGCATCGGCAGGAACGGGATGAACGCGCTGGCCACCAGCACCGAGAACACGTTGCCGAAGTTCGAACTGGCAGTCATCTTGATGTACTTGAGCATGTTGGCGAAGGTGCGGCGCCCTTCCAGCACGCCTTCCTCCAGCACCATCAGGCTTTTTTCCAGCAAAATAATGTCGGCCGCTTCCTTGGCAATGTCGACGGCGCTGTCCACCGAAATACCGATGTCGGCGGTGCGCAGGGCTGGAGCGTCGTTTATGCCGTCACCCATGAACCCGACCACGTGGCCGTTGCCCTTGAGCAAGCGCACGATGCGCTCCTTGTGCGACGGCGTGAGTTTGGCGAAGACGTTGGTGGTCTCTACCGCCACGGCCAGTTGGGCGTCGCTCATGCGTTCGATGTCGTTGCCCATCAGCAGGCCCTGCTGCTCCAGGCCGACTTCGCGGCAGATTTTCGCGGTCACCAGTTCGTTGTCGCCGGTCAGCACTTTCACCGCTACGCCATGAGCCGCCAGCGCTTTGAGGGCCGGTGCGGTACTTTCCTTGGGTGGATCGAGGAACGCCACGTAACCGATCAGTGTCAGTTCCTGTTCATCGGCCAGGCTATACGTGTCGCGGCCTTCGATCATTGGCCGCGCAGCCACCGCGACGACCCGCAGCCCTTCGGCGTTGAACGTCGCGGTCACCTGGCGAATCCGCGCCAGCAGTTCATCGCTCAGCGCCTCATCAACGACGTCGTGACGCACCCGCGTGCACACCGCAAGCACTTCCTCCACCGCACCTTTACAGATCAACAGATGAGCATGCTCGCGCTCGGCAACCACCACCGACATGCGCCGGCGGGTGAAATCGAACGGGATCTCGTCGATCTTGCGAAACGCTGTGCCAACCTTGAGTTCACGGTGGATTTCCACGTGTTCCAGCACGGCCACGTCCAGCAGGTTTTTCAGGCCAGTCTGGTAGTAGCTGTTGAGGTAGGCCATTTCCAGCACGTCGTCGGAGTCGTTACCCCAAACGTCGACATTGCGGGCGAGGAAGATTTTGTCCTGGGTCAGGGTGCCGGTCTTGTCGGTGCACAGCACGTCCATGGCACCGAAGTTCTGGATCGCATCCAGGCGTTTGACGATGACTTTTTTACGCGACAGAAACACCGCGCCTTTGGCCAGGGTCGAGGTGACGATCATGGGCAGCATTTCCGGGGTCAGGCCCACGGCAATCGACAACGCGAACAGCAGTGCCTGGGTCCAGTCGCCTTTGGTGAAACCGTTGATGAACAGCACCAGCGGCGCCATCACGAACATGAAGCGGATCAGCAGCCAGCTGACTTTGTTGACCCCGGTCTGGAACGACGTCGGCGCACGATCAGTGCCACCGACCCGTTGCGCCAGGGCACCGAAATAGGTGTCGTTGCCCGTGGCGAGAATCACCGCCATCGCCGTGCCGGAGACCACGTTGGTGCCCATGAACAGAATGTTGTCGAGGTCCAGCGGGTTGCTCGTGTCGTTGTCTTGCTGGCGCGGAAATTTTTCCACCGGCATCGATTCGCCGGTCATCGCCGCCTGACTGACGAACAGGTCTTTGGCGCTGAGCACCCGGCAATCGGCGGGAATCATGTCACCGGCCGACAACACGACCAGGTCGCCCGGCACCAATAGTTTGATCGGCAACTCAGTGCGCAGTGCGTCGCGGCGCAGGACCGTCGCGGTGTTACTCACCATCGCCTGCAACGCGTCGGCGGCCTGGTTGGATTTGGTTTCCTGCCAGAACCGCAGCAACGTCGAGAGCACCACCATGGAGAAAATCACGATGGCGGCTTTCATGTCCTCGGTCAGCCAGGAGATGACTGCGAGCAGCGTCAGCAACAGGTTGAACGGGTTTTTGTAGCAGTGCCACAGGTGAGTCCACCAAGGCAGCGGCTGCTCATGCTCGACCTCGTTGAGGCCGAAACGCTCGCGCAGTGCGGCGGCTTCGAGGTCGCTCAGGCCTGCGGTGTGAGAGCCGAGTGTTTCCAGCAATTGGCCGGTGTCGCTGTTGGCGGCACTCACCAGGGTTTGCGCCAGCGTCGGTGGCACTTCACGGCTGACCGTGGTGTCGGTGAAGGTTTCCAGCAACGCCAGACGACGGAAGTGCCGGACGATATGGCGGGTGCGCAGGAATCCGGCGAAGAACTCTTTGAGCAGGGTCAGGTTCAAGGCGTTGCCCCCCAGGGTCAGCCGGGAAACCTTCGAGCAGGCGTGTCGAGTCGCGGCGGTGACGACAAGGCAGTCGCCATCACACGACAGTGTGTCGATGAGAGGACATCGGGAATCGCGCCACGACTGGCTCGACCGGGAGGCCGCAGCTCGCTGTACGGCGAGACAACGGCACAAAAAAGCTGCGCGTTATCTTGCCGAGACGGTGCCGGTTACTGAAACCGGCCGACTACTGTCACTCGAACAAGTACCCACTGTGGGTCTCCGCTATTGATGAAAACGCGCGAAGCTTATGCCCCGACTTTTTGAAGAGTAAACGAAGGAACGGCGTGGGGTGAGGGAATCGCGGGGTTCTTCAGGAAGGGTTCAGCTTCAACATTTGTGCTGTTCTTTAGGGCTCCATCGCGAGCAGGCTCACTCCCACATTGGCCCTGCATACACAGTTCCATTGTAGGAGTGAGCCTGCTCGCGATGGCGGCCTGACAGGCGCCAAAAATTTAACTGGCAGTCGCCAACAACAAGTCCACCACCGACCGCCCATTCCCTCGATGCTTGCCATGTTCATACAACGAACCGGCAATCTCATCCGCCCGAATCGGCAGGACCGACAACAATGTGTCGCTCAACCCATGGCTCGCCTGGCAGAAGCCCTGCATGTAGATGCCGGCCTTGCAGCGCTCATCAGTGATCAGCTTGTAGTTTCGATCCACCTCGTAATCACCCAGGTACTGCTCCATTGGTGCCAGCAACTTACGGTGCATCTGCCGCTCATAACCGGTGGCCAACACCACGGCGTCGTAATGACGAACCGTGACTTCACCGGTGGCATTGTTGCGCACCGCCAGTTCGATACCGTGTTCAGTGGCCGTGGCTTTTTCGATGGTGGTCAAGGTGCGGAACGCATGGCGTGCGATGCCCGAGACTTTCTGGCGATAGAAGATACCGTAGATGCGTTCGATCAGGTCGATGTCCACCACCGAATAGTTGGTGTTGTGGTACTCGTTGACCAGGCGTTCACGCTCGCTGTGGGCTTGCTGGAACACCAGGTCGGTGAACTCCGGCGAGAATACTTCGTTGACGAACGGGCTGTCATCCGCCGGTTTCAGCGCCGAACCGCGCAGGATCATGTCGACTTGCACCGAGGGGAAGCTGTCGTTCAAGTCGATGAAGGCTTCCGCTGCGCTCTGCCCGCCGCCGATGATGGCGATGCTCATCGGATGGTTGCTCACACACGGTTGCCTGGCCATTTGCGCCAGATATTGCGAGTGGTGGAACACGCGGCTGTCATCCTTGAGCAACTTGAACGCCTGCGGAATGCGTGGTGTACCGCCAGCACTGACCACCACTGAACGGGTGGTCCGCACGTGTTGCTGACCGTCGGCATCGCGCGAAATCACCCGCAACGCTTCGACTTGCTGGCTGTGCAGCACCGGCTCGATGGTCAGCACTTCTTCGCCGTAACGGCTCTGCGTTTCAAATTGCGCGGCGACCCAGCGCAGGTAGTCGTTGTATTCCATGCGGCATGGATAGAAGGTGCCGAGGTTGATGAAATCCACCAGACGACCGTGATGCTTGAGGTAGTTGACGAAGGAGTACGGGCTGGTCGGATTGCGCAGCGTCACCAGGTCCTTGAGGAACGAGATCTGCAATTCGCTCTGGGTCACCAGGGTGTTGCCGTGCCAGCGGTAGTCCGCCTGCTTGTCGAGAAACAGAACATCCAGCTCGCCCTGACTCGGCCCGCGCTCTTGCAGAGCGATGGCCAGCGCCAGGTTCGAAGGGCCGAAACCGACGCCGATCAGGTCGTGAACGATGGGCGATGCAATTGCCTGTGTCATTTCCAGTGTCCTCTGGATGAACCCCCGTGCGGCGGGGAGTAAGCCTAAGTGACCCGGCCGGCCTTGGGCAGGTCAGCAAGTCGTCTGTTGAGTAGGAACGAGGACAGTGAAATAAAATTTAACGGGAAAGGATCAATGGGCGTCCCACTGGCGCATCCGTACCCGGCAATGCTTCATCGCATTGACGATATGCTTTTCCACCAGGGCTCGCGAAATGCCCAAGCGTTCGGCGATCTCCGGGTGGGACAGCCCCTCGATCTTGCGCAGCAGAAAACTATCGCGACACAGCGGTGGCAATTGCGCCAAGGCACGCTGGAGCATTTGCAGGCGCTGGCCGTGATCGAGGCAGTTGTGCGGAGATGGCGTGAAGTAGCGTTCTTCGGTGTCGAGCACTTCCAGCGACTCGACCTGACGCAAGGCATTGCGCCGATGATCGTCGATCACCAGATTGAGTGCGGTGCGGTACAGAAACGCCCGGGGCTGTTCGATGGGCGTGTCGCTGGAACGCTCCAGGACCCGCACATATGCGTCATGCACCACATCTTCGGCCACCTGGCGGTTGCCTAGCTTGGCGTTCAGGAAACACACCAGCTCGCGATAGTAGTTTTCCAACATGACTCCCGGCCGCACGGGTGCGGTTTTTGTCCTTGAGCCCCCTCGTCGACCGCCGAAATAGGCAGTGGCACGATAGTGGCAGTTCGAGGTGCGTAATTTATAGTAATTCTCATGTAGATTTAAAGTATTGCTTTGTCTTGCCCGAGAAATAGTCTTGAGCTACAGGTGTAACCCTATGTGTCCACACCTAAATTCCCCGCCCCACTCCTCGTTTACAGGACAGCTCCCCGTCTCTGTCGACTCCCCGACAGCGTTCGGCTGTCGCCATTGTCTGCGCGCAGGTTGAACGACGGGCCGATACCCATTGGCCGGAACCCTGCATGAAACGTCCCCGACACACCCGACGCGCCCTGCTTGTAGCACTTTGTCTGATCCCCGTTATCGCCGTCGCCGCCTGGCAGGTCATCCCGCCCGGCCGCGATAAACTCGCCACCGTGGCCGTCAGCCGTGGCGATATTGAAAGCAGCGTCACCGCGTTGGGTACGCTGCAACCTCGACGTTATGTCGATGTCGGTGCTCAAGCGTCCGGGCAGATCCACCAAATTCACGTGGAGGTCGGCGACGTAGTCAAGGAAGGACAGCTGCTGGTGGAAATCGACCCGTCCACACAACAGGCCAAACTCGACGCCGGGCGTTTCTCCATCGAAAACCTCAAGGCGCAGCTTCAGGAGCAACGGGCTCTGCACGAGCTCGCCCGGCAGAAATACCAGCGCCAGCAGAACCTCAAGGCCGGCGGTGCCACCCGTGAAGAAGACGTGCAAACCGCTCAGGCCGAATTGCGCGCCACACAGGCGCGCATCGACATGTTCCAGGCACAGATCCGTCAGGCGCAAGCCAGCCTGCGCAGCGATCAGGCCGAACTGGGCTACACCCGCATCTACGCACCGATGTCTGGCACCGTGGTCGCCCTCGACGCCCGCGAAGGCCAGACCCTCAACGCACAGCAGCAGACACCATTGATTTTGCGCATCGCCAAACTGTCACCCATGACCGTTTGGGCCGAAGTTTCGGAAGCTGACATCGGCCACGTCAAACCCGGCATGAATGCCTGGTTCACCACCTTAAGCGGTGGCAGTCGTCGTTGGAGCAGCACCGTGCGGCAGATTCTGCCTGTACCGCCCAAGCCACTGGATCAGACCAGTCAGGGTGGCGGCAGCCCGGCCAGTTCGAGCAAAAGCGGCAGCGCGCGCGTAGTGCTGTACACCGTGTTGCTCGATGTCGATAACGCTGACAATGCATTGATGGCAGAAATGACGACGCAGGTGTTTTTCGTTTCCGACCAGGCAAAAAACGTCCTCACCGCGCCCATTGCGGCGTTGCAAGGTGGCGCAGAACCAGGCAACCAGACTGCGCAAGTCGTGGCCAAAAACGGCAGCGTCGAGCAGCGCGAAGTTCGCACCGGAATCAGTGATCGCCTGCGGGTGCAGATCCTCGGTGGCTTACAGGAAGGCGATCACCTGCTTATCGGCCCTGCCGACGGGAGCGGCGGTTGAATGCAGACGCCCCTGATCTACCTGCAAGACATCCGTAAAGCCTACGGTGGCGGCGATTCACCGCACGTTCATGTGCTGCGCGGCATCGACCTGTCGATCCATGCGGGAGAGTTCGTGGCGATTGTCGGCGCCTCCGGGTCCGGCAAATCGACGCTGATGAACATCCTCGGCTGCCTCGACCGCCCCACTTCGGGCGAATACCGCTTTGCCGGGGAAAACGTCGCCGGGCTCGACAGTGACGAACTGGCCTGGCTGCGCCGCGAAGCCTTTGGTTTTGTGTTTCAGGGGTATCACCTGATTCCGTCCGGCTCGGCTCAGGAAAACGTCGAGATGCCGGCCATCTACGCTGGCACCCCCGCCGCCGAACGCCATGCCCGCGCCGCCGCCCTGCTCGACCGCCTCGGCTTGGCCTCACGCACCGGCAACCGTCCGCACCAGCTCTCCGGCGGGCAACAGCAGCGGGTGTCCATTGCCCGCGCCTTGATGAACGGCGGCCACATTATCCTCGCCGACGAACCCACCGGCGCCCTCGACAGCCACAGCGGTGCCGAGGTCATGATGCTGCTCGATGAACTGGCGAGCCAGGGCCATGTGGTGATCCTGATCACCCACGACCGTGAAGTCGCGGCCCGGGCCAAACGCATCATCGAAATTCGCGACGGCCTGATCATCAGCGACAGCGCCCGTGACAATCCCGACGTGCAGGCTTCAGCCAACCCCGGCGCGTTGCAAGCCGTGGACCTGCGCAAGCGCCTGAGCGAAGGTGCCGAGGCCACTGGCGCGTGGAAAGGTGAACTGATCGACGCAGTGCAAGCCGCCTGGCGGGTAATGTGGATCAACCGCTTCCGCACGACGCTGACGCTGCTGGGGATCATCATCGGCGTGGCCTCGGTGGTGGTGATGCTGGCGGTGGGCGAAGGCAGCAAACGCCAGGTCATGGCGCAAATGGGCGCCTTTGGCTCGAACATCATTTACCTCAGCGGCACGGCCCCGAACCCGCGTACCGCACCGGGCATCGTCACCCTCGATGACGTCGCGGCAGTGGCCAGCCTGCCGCAAGTGATGCGGATCATGCCGGTCAATGGCCAGGAGGCCGGGGTGCGTTTCGGTAACCTCGACCACTTGAGTTACGTCGGTGGTAACGACACCAATTTTCCGGCGATCTTCAATTGGCCGGTGGTCGAAGGCAGCTACTTCACCGAGGCCGATGAACAAAACGCCGCGGCGGTCGCTGTGATCGGACACAAAGTGCGGACCAAATTGCTCAAGGACGTGGCCAACCCGATCGGCCAATACATCCTGATCGAAAACGTGCCGTTTCAGGTGGTCGGCGTCCTCGCGGAAAAAGGTGCGAGCTCCGGCGATTCCGACAGTGACGACCGCATTGCCATCCCCTACTCCGCCGCCAGCGTCCGGTTGTTCGGTACCCATAATCCCGAATACGTGGCCATCGCCGCCGCCGATGCGCGCAAGGTCAAAGAGACTGAGATGGCCATCGAGCAGTTGATGCTGCGGCTGCATAACGGCAAGAAGGATTTCGAGCTGACCAACAACGCCGCGATGATCCAGGCCGAAGCACGCACGCAAAACACCCTGTCGCTGATGCTCGGCTCGATTGCCGCGATTTCCTTGCTGGTGGGGGGGATCGGCGTGATGAACATCATGCTGATGACCGTGCGCGAACGCACCCGCGAGATCGGTATCCGCATGGCCACCGGCGCCCGACAGCGCGACATCCTGCGGCAGTTTCTCACCGAAGCGGTGATGCTCTCGGTGGTCGGTGGCCTGGCCGGGATCGCCTTGGCGCTGATCGTCGGCGGTGTGCTGATTCTCAGCGAAGTCGCTGTCGCGTTCTCCTTGATAGCGGTGCTCGGCGCCTTCGGCTGCGCCCTGGTCACCGGTGTTGTCTTCGGCTTCATGCCGGCCCGCAAAGCTGCCCGACTCGACCCGGTCACGGCCCTTACCAGTGAATGATCTTTCCATGAAGCCGTCACTCAGTCTGTTGACTCTCTGCCTGTTGCTCGGTGCTTGCGCCAGCCCCGCCCAGCGCCCGGACAGCGGCCTCCAACCGCCCGCCGACTGGCAATCACCGCACAATAAAAGCACCACCCGCAGCAACCAGCAATGGTGGACCCAGTTCGGTAGCCCGCAGCTGGACCAACTGATCGAACAGGCGCGTGTCGGCAGTTTCGATCTGGCCGCCGCCATCGCCCGGGTGCGTCAGGCACAGGCGGAAACGGTGGTGGCCGGCGGTTCGCAGCTGCCGCAGGTCACGGCGGGGTTGAATGCCAACCGGCAAAAACTGCTGCGTGGCAATGGCTATAGCCAACTCGATGCCGACAGCGATAACAGCGCCGAGGATTACTTCAACGCCAACCTCAGCGCCAGCTACGAAATCGATTTCTGGGGCGGCCAGCGCGCCTCCCGCGACAGCGCACAATTTGCGTTGCAGGCCAGCCAGTTCGATCAGGCAACGGTGGAATTGACGCTGCTCAGCAGCGTTGCCAGCGGCTACGCACAAACCCTGTCGCTGCGTGAACAGAGCCACATCGCCGAACTGAACCTGGCGAACGCGCAGAGTGTTTTGAAACTGGTGCAGACGCGGTTTGATTCAGGCTCGGCGACCGCGCTGGAACTGGCGCAGCAAAAAAGCCTGGTCGCAACGCAACAACGGCAATTGCCGCTGGTGCAGCAACAGGCTCAGGACGCTTCGATCAGCCTCGCGGCCCTGCTCGGCCGGCCGGTGCAGCAATTGCCATTGAGCCTGGAACATTTCGATCAACTGTCATGGCCGACCATCGACGCTGGCGTGCCCAGTGAACTGATCCGGCGCCGCCCGGACATTGCCCGTGCCGAAGCACAACTGGCCGCAGCACAGGCGAATGTCACCGTGGCCCGCGCCGCGATGTTGCCGACCGTGACCTTGAGCGCTGAAATCGGCTCGGGGGCTGACCGCGCCGCCGATATGTTGCGCAACCCGTTTTACAACCTGACCGCAGGCCTGGTCGCACCGATCTTCAATAATGGTCGCCTCAGCGCTCAGCGTGACAAGGCCACAGCCCGCCAGGAAGAGCTGCTGGAAACCTATCGCGGCGCGATCATCAACGGTTTTGCCGACGTGGAAAAAGCGCTGAACAGCATTCGTGGTCTGGATGAACAGCGGCAGTGGCAAGGTGAGGAACTGAAGCAGGCGCAGACCGCATTCGATATCGCTCAGAGCCGCTACCAGGCCGGGGCCGAGGATTTGCTGACGGTGCTGGAGACGCAACGCACCTTGTATGCGGCGCAGGATCTGAATGTGCAGCTGCGGTTGTCGCGGTTGCAGGCGAGTATTGCGCTGTACAAGGCGTTGGGTGGGGGGTGGCAGGTTTTGTGATTTTCAGTGTTAGAAAGTCCGCCATCGCGAGCAGGCTCGCTCCCACAATGGAACTGTGTTCACAGGACAAATGTGGGAGCGAGCCTGCTCGCGATTGAACGATAACGCTGTATTCCTGATTAACTGGTAACCGGCTTAGCCTTCAAATGCCGCGCATACCAAGGCCGCTGCGGCACTTTGCGGAACATATCCGCCAGCTTCTTCTCATCCTCGCCAAATGTTATCCGCAGCGCCAGCTTCATGGTTTCGGGGTCCATCTCCACCGACTTGCCCGCCTGCAACCCCGGCGTGGTGCTGCAACCATGGGTGCTCGGCCCCAACCACGGGTCAGCGACTTCCACCCAACGCCCCGGGGAAAACCATGGCACGCCGTTAACCTCCAGCCGACTCACCTCCCCCGGATGAAAGCGTTCATGCGCGCGAAACCAGTCTTCCAGTCGATCATCGATCCAGCCATGGAAATACCAGAATACCGGGTTCACATGGGACGAAAACGGATCGCCGAGGAAGTCGTTTTCCGGTGCAAACCAGCGTGCGGAAAAGTCCGCCGGATCCCTGGCGAATGGCACTGGCTGGCCGTTGGATGGATCCCGTGGCACCGAGGCCCAGCGCATGTGCAACCAGTCGTGCAGACCCAACTCAACCTCTGAACCGAACTGGCCCAGGGTCAGCTTCGACAGATAACGCGGGTCGCGGTAGCGCGACTCCCAGACCTGGAAATTACTGTGATACGTCTCGGCAGTCTTGATGTCGCTGACCCATTGCGAATATTCAGCATCGTCGTCGGCCACCCAGGTCGGCGGCAGCGCGGTGCCGTCGTGGTTGTCGCAGTATTGGGCGAAGCCGATGCGATCACGGGCCAGTTCCGGTTGCGGCAACGGGAAGTGTGGCCATGACGGCAAGTCCTGCATCGACCGCGCCGTGCCGAGCATGTGCCGATGCATGAAAAAAAAGTCCACGCCCGAGCCATTGCGATCCTTGCGCGCACCACGGGCATCGCGCTCCTTGTCGCGCGGGCCGGGCTGCCAGCCGAGGCCACGCAAGGCATTGCGTTTGTCTTCGGACAAGGTGTGCCATTTGTCCCGAGAAGCATGCCAGAGCTGGTGAAACAGCCGATGCTCGGGCGAAATCAGCCAGGCCAGCAGCGATGCATTGAGCCCGGTGCGCTCGCGGGCTTCGGGGAATACCCGTTTGACGGCGATGAAGCGATTGTCCTGCGCGGTCATCATCAGCGGACGATCAAGGTTCAATACGCGACCACTGAGCGTGCCTCTGCCAGCGTTACCGAAACCGGCCCAGACTTCGTCCAGCGCCATGCTGAATTCGTAATCGGGGGTGCCCTGCGCCGCATTGGCATTGACCAACCGCCAGCTCAATTGCGCCGCCTTGACATCGGCCAGATCACCTAGCACCCGGTAACGCGGGGCTTCGTTGGAACGCAAACGCTCGGCCGTGTCGAGGATCCCGATCAGGCCGCGCCCTTTGTGGCCGACGTCAAGAAACACTTCCAGACCATCACGAGGCAAACCTTCAATCCCGGCGTCACGGCCTTCAAAACGAATCTGCCAAACGCCCCGTAGCGTGTCCGCCAGCCGCTGGCCGGCGACATCCGCCACATCAAAAGAAGCTTCGCCGGGGGTAATCGTCGGATCCGCTTTCGTCCATTCACGATGCCCATAAAAAACCGCAGGCACCGCAACGCCGGTCAGCGCCAGGCCTGCCATGAACCCTCGTCGAGAAATCGTCATTGCCCTACCTGTGTCAGCCATGGAGCAGGCTTTATCCAAGTTAGAACGTTCGTCCCCTCCGGAAATTTAAAAGCATCGCTGGCAAGCCAGCTCCTACAGAGATTGTTTGTACACCGAAGATCCACTGTAGGAGCTGGCTTGCCAGCGAAGAGGCCATCAGCCCCCCTAAATTTCCAACGGCATAACTCGTTCCTCCCAGATAGCAAAGCCCCCCCACGCCCACACCGGGGCAACGAACCTGACTGAGATGAACATGACAAAACCACGTTCAAAAAAGGCGCTTTACCTCGGCCTGCCACTTGCGCTGGCGATCAGCGCCGTTGCCGGCTACGCGGTCTGGGAACACTGGTTCAAAGACAACCCCGGCCACCCGATCAAGGTGATGCAACAGGCCGATGAGCTGCAAACACGCATCCTCTCCTTCGACAGCCACGTCACCGTGCCGCTGGACTTCGGCACCGCCGGCAACGAAGCCGACAAGGACGGCAGCGGCCAGTTCGACCTGGTCAAAACCGGACGCGGACGCCTCTCCGGCGCCGCCCTGACCATCTTCGGCTGGCCGGAAATCTGGAACGGCGCCAACGCCCCGCACCGCCCAACCGCAGGCTTTGTCGACGAAGCCCGGTTCGAGCAGGAAACCCGCTACAAAATCATCAGCGCCATGGTCCGCGATTTCCCCAATCAAGTCGCCATCGCCTACACCCCGGACGATTTCCGCCGGTTGCACGGCGAAGGCAAGTTCGCGGTGTTCATCAGCATGCTCAACGCCTACCCGTTGGGCAACGACCTGAACGCGCTGGACACATGGGCCGCTCGCGGCATGCGCATGTTCGGCTTCAGCTACGTGGGCAACAACGCCTGGGCTGACTCATCGCGGCCGCTGCCGTTCTTCAATGATTCGCGGGACGCCCTCGGTGGCCTGTCGGACATCGGTAAACAAGCGGTGCATCGCCTCAATGACCTCGGCGTGATCATCGATGTCTCGCAGATGTCGACCAAGGCCCTGGAACAAGTCGCGCAATTGAGCCGCACGCCGATGGTCGCCTCGCACTCAGCGCCTCGCGCGCTGGTGGACATCCCGCGAAACCTCAGCGACCAGGAAATGCAGCTGATCAAAAACAGCGGCGGCGTGGTGCAAATTGTCGGCTTCCCGACCTACATCCGCCCCTTGAGCCAAACCACCCAGGACAAACTCAACGCCCTGCGCGCCCGCTTCGACCTGCAACCGCTGCAAGGCCTGGAAATGGCGCTGATGCCCGGCGACCCGGTGATCACCGTCTGGTCCGAGCAACGCTTCGGCGAGTACGCCAGCCAGCTCTACGCGATTGTCGATGAAGAACCGAAAGCCACGCTCAAGGACTACGGCGACGCGATTGATTATGCGGTGAAGAAAATCGGCATCGATCACGTGGGCATCAGCTCCGACTTCAACGACGGCGGCGGCCTTGAGGGCTGGAAGGATGTCAGCGAGGCCCGCAACGTCACGGCCGAACTGATCAGTCGCGGCTACAGCGAGGCTGATATCGCCAAGCTGTGGGGCGGCAATTTCCTGCGGGTCTGGGACCAGGTGCAGAAGTCTTCCAGGCCGGTGGCGAAAAACTGAATCCTCTTTGCAAAAGCGAACCTTGCTGATGACCAACCGTCGTTCATTCCTCAAGCAGGCGGGGATTCTCGCGGCCGGCCTGCCCCTGAGCAGCGCTGTGATGTTGCCGGCGCGGGCTGCCACTGCGCAGCCGCTGCCCAAGGACAAGTGGGCGCAATTGCGCCAACTGTTCGATCAGGATCCGGACTATTTGCACTTCGCCAACTTTCTGGTGACTTCGCACCCACGACCGGTGCGCGAGGCCATCGAACGGCACCGCGTCAACCTCGACCGCAACCCCGGCCGGGCGATGGACTGGGACTTGGGCGAAACGGAAAAACGTGAGCAGGACGTGCGTGCCTGGGCCGGGCGTTACCTCAAGGCCAAGCCTGAACAAATCGCCCTCACCGGCAGCACCACCGAGGGTCTGTCGCTGATCTACGGCGGCATTCATGTGCGCCCGGATCAGGAAATCCTCACCACCGAGCATGAACACTACGCCACCCACTATGCGCTGGATTACCGTCAGCAAAAGGACGGGGTCAAGGTGCGCAAGCTCAAGCTGTTCGAGAACAGCCGCGACATTTCCGTTGATGAAGTGCTCGGTTCGATCAGCAAAGGCATCCGCCCGCAAACCCGCGTGCTCGGCATGACCTGGGTGCAATCGGGCAGCGGCGTGAAGCTGCCGATTGGCGAGATTGGCAAACTGGTGGAAGAACAGAACCGCAATCGCGAAGAAAAGGACCGCATTCTGTATGTGGTTGACGGCGTGCACGGTTTCGGCGTCGAGGACCTCGACTTCCCCGACATGCACTGCGATTTCTTCATCGCCGGCACCCACAAATGGATGTTCGGCCCGCGCGGCACCGGGATCATTTGCGCCCGCTCCGCTGAACTCAAGGACGTCACGCCGACCATTCCGACGTTCTCCGAAGCCACCACCTTCTCAACCATCATGACCCCCGGCGGCTATCACAGCTTTGAACATCGCTGGGCGCTGGACGAGGCGTTCAAGCTGCACCTGGAACTGGGCAAAGCCGAGGTGCAGGCACGCATTCATGCGCTCAACACCTATGCAAAAAACCGCCTGCTGGAGCATCCGCAGATCGAACTGGTCACGCCAAAGAGCCCGGACCTGTCCGCCGGTTTCACCTTCTTCCGGATCAAGGACCGCGACTGCGAAAAAGTCGCTGCCCAACTGATGGAAAACCGCGTGGTTTGCGACTCGGTGGAGCGCGACGTTGGCCCGGTGATTCGTATTGCGCCTGGCCTGCTCAACACGGAAGACCAGATCGACCGCTTCATGGCCCTGCTGAACAAAACCGCATGACGCTGATCCCCTGTAGGAGTGAGCCGGCTCCGGGCGGCGTTCCGACGATGAGGCCAGCCCATTCAACATTGATGGTGACTGACCCACCGCTATCGCGAGCAGGCTCACTCCTACATTGGACCTGGCGTGACACCCGTTTTTTATATCGAGATCACTCATGAACCGAGATCAATTGACCCTGCCGCTCAAGGCTCTCGCCCTGACCGCGCTCATGGCCGGCCTGTTGCCCACCGCCGCCCAGGCCGCCACCGCACCGCCACCCGGCAAAGTATTCAAGGACTGCCGCGACTGCCCGGAAATGGTGGTGCTGCCCGCCGGCACTTTCACCATGGGCACGCCGGACGATGAAGTCGGTCGCGAGCCCGACGAAGGTCCGATGTACGACGTGACCTTCGCCAAGCCGTTCGCCATGAGCCGCTTCCAGATCACCGCCGGCGAGTGGGACAGCTACGTGCGCGAAAGTGGGGTGATCATTGCCAACGGCGATACCCGGCCGGGCCGCGAATGCATCGCCAGCAAACCGCGTTATCCGCAAACCCCGCGCCAGCCCGCGGTGTGCATGAACTTCGATGACGTCAAAAACTACGTCGCGTGGTTGTCGAAAAAAACCGGGCAGACGTACCACATGGTCAGCGAAGCCCAACGCGAATATGCCGCGCGCGGTGGCACAAAAGGCCCGTTCCCCTTTCCGTTCGATGAAGGCAAGGCCTACAGCATTGCCAGGCACGCCAACACCTATGGCCCGGCGGACGGTTACAGCTACAGCTCGCCGGTGGGCAGCTACCCGCCCAATGCGTTCGGTATGTACGACATGCACGGCAACGTTTACGAATGGGTCGAAGACTGCGAACACCCGAACTACATCGGTGCCCCCACCGATGGCAGCGCGTGGTTGGAACCCAACTGCGAAGCCGTGCGCATTCGCGGTAACGATTGGGGTGAAGCCCCGGTGTTCTCCCGCTCCGGCAACCGCAACAGCCAGTACCCGCAAGAGCGCGGCGACTGGATAGGCTTGCGCGTTGTGCGTGACCTGTAGGAGCCGAGCTTGCTCGCGATAGCGGACTAACAGTCAACACTTCTATCGACTGGAAGGTAGCCATCGCGAGCAAGCTCGGCTCCTACAGGGTTGTGTGTGTGGTCGCCGCCAGTCGGCGGTCGCTAAATTAAGCCTTGGATCAGACGTTCTACTGGGTATCTGCCTTACGACCCAAGGAACTGTCTCCCATGCCCCAGCCAACCCGTGGCGCCCTCGGCGAATTGTTCGCCCTGTTGAAACCCTTTCGGCTGATCGTCGCCGCGTCCATTTTCCTGGGCATGGTCGGCGGCCTGAGCGTCACGGTCTTGCTGGCAACCATCAACAACGCCCTGCATTCGGACACCGGCCTGACCCAAGGCGTCGTCGCGCTGTTCGCCGGCTTGTGCTTGCTGGCGCTGCTGAGCTCAATCTGCTCCGACATCGGCACCAACTATGTCGGCCAGCACATCATTGCCAAGCTGCGTAAACAGCTGGGCGAAAAAGTCCTGTCGGCGCCCATCGAACAGATCGAACGCTACCGCAGCCACCGGCTGATTCCGGTGCTGACCCATGACGTTGATACCATCAGCGACTTCGCCTTCGCCTTCGCCCCGCTGGCGATTTCCGTGACCGTGACCTTGGGTTGCATGGGCTATCTGGCCATTCTGTCGTGGCCAATGTTCCTGATCATGGTGGCGGCGATCCTGATCGGCACGGCGATTCAGGCCTACGCCCAGAGCAAAGGCGTGCAGGGTTTCATGGCCGCCCGCGACGCCGAAGACGAACTGCAAAAGCACTACAACGCGATTGCCGAAGGGGCCAAGGAACTACGCATCCATCGCCCGCGTCGCCAGCGCATGTTTGTCTCGGGTATCAAGGCCACCGCCGAATTCATCTGCAACACCCAGGTGCGCTCGATCAACACCTTCGTGATCGCCAAGACCTTTGGCTCAATGCTGTTCTTCGTGGTCATCGGCCTGGCGCTGGCCTTGCAAACCTTCTGGCCGAGCGCCGATAAAACCGTGATGAGCGGCTTCGTACTGGTGCTGCTGTACATGAAAGGCCCGCTGGAACACTTGATCAGCACGCTGCCGATTGTCAGCCGCGCACAAATTGCTTTCCGTCGCATCGCCGAGTTGTCCGAGCAGTTTTCCACCCCCGAACCGCATCTCCTGCTGAGCGATCATGGCCCGGTCAAACACGCGGTGCACGAACTGAAACTGGCCGAGGTGCGTTTCGCTTTTCCGGCAGCCGAAGGCGCGGTGCCGTTCCAGCTCGGGCCGGTGAACCTGACGATCAAGCAAGGCGATATCACCTTTATCGTCGGCGAGAACGGTTGCGGCAAGACCACGCTGATCAAGTTGCTGCTGGGTTTGTACACGCCGCAGCAGGGCGAGATCAGCGTCAACGGCGAGGCCATCGACGCGCAGAATCGCGATGATTATCGCCAGTTGTTCACCACGATATTCGCCGACTACTACCTGTTCGATGACGTGGTCCAGGGCGACACGCACATCCCCGAAGACGCGAACGAATACCTGCAACGGCTGGAGATCGCGCACAAGGTCAGCGTCAAGGACGGCAGCTTCACCACCACCGACCTGTCCACCGGCCAGCGCAAGCGCCTGGCGCTGGTCAACGCCTGGCTGGAGGAGCGTCCGGTGTTGGTGTTCGATGAGTGGGCGGCCGACCAGGACCCGACCTTCCGCCGGATCTTCTACACCGAGCTGCTGCCGGACCTCAAACGTCTGGGCAAGACCATCATCGTGATTTCCCACGATGACCGTTATTTCGATGTCGCCGACCAACTGGTGCGCATGGAAAGCGGCCGGGTGGTCACTGAGCTGACCCTGGCCTGATGACCGAATACCTGTGGGAGCGAGCCTGCTCGCGATAGGGCCATCACCTTTAGCATTGATGGTGACTGATTCACCGCTATCGCGAGCAGGCTCACTCCCACAGTTTGTTCACCTGATTGACCGGCATTTGGGCTACCCAAATGGCCCCTGTGCCTGCACAAATTCTCCCTTCTGAATTTTATTTCCCAGGTTTCTTTCCGGTTTTGCGTCCGCGCCCCGTCTTAATAATCATTCTTATTAACAACAACTCTGCACAACATTTTTCAGGAGCTCAGGTAAGTAATGCGACTTCTACCACGCCGCACACCTCTCGCGTTGGCCGTACAGCGCCCGTCTTTGCATCTGCTCACCAGCGTGCTGCTGACTGCCACCTTGCTGGGGAGCTCGATGGCCAATGCTGCACCTGTGAAAGTGAATGTTGCCGTCCAGCCGCTTTCCAACGCGTTGACCGAACTGGGCATGCAGACCAACTTGCAAATCCTTTACAGCCCGGATCAGGTGGCGGGCATCAAGTCGCGCGCGGTCTCCGGTTCACTGGAACCGAGCGACGCCCTGAAGGCGCTGTTGCAAGGCACTGGCATTTCGTTCCAGATCAATGGCAACACCGTGACCCTGGTGTCTGGCGGCGGTTCGGGCCTGCAACTGGGCGCGACCACCATTTCCGGACAGGCCTTGGGCATGACCACAGAAGACACCGGCTCCTACACCACCGGCGCCACCACCACCGCGATCGGGCTGCCGTTGACCATTCGCGAAACGCCGCAAACGGTGACCGTGGTCACGCGTCAAATGATGGACGACCGCGGTGTACAAAGCGTTGCCGACGCGTTGCGCAACACGCCCGGCGTCACAACGCAAAAGTACGACAGTGACCGCACCGAGTTTTCCGCCCGTGGTTTTGCCATCACCAACTTTCAGTACGACGGCGTCAACATTCCCTACGACGGCGTTTACGGTGAAAACCCGAACAACGGCGACGACGCGGCCAGCCTCGACCACATCGAAGTCATCAAGGGCGCTACCGGCCTGATGACCGGCGCTGGTGACCCGTCCGCCACGGTCAACCTGATCCGCAAGAAGCCGACCAAGGACTTCAAGGCCTCGGTCGCCGCCACTGCCGGCTACTGGGACAACTACCGCACCGAAGGCGACATCTCTGGTTCACTGACCGACTCTGGAAATGTGCGGGGGCGCTTTGTCGGCGCCTACCAGGACAAAGATTCGTACATGGACCATTACAGCCAGAAAAAAGACATCTACTACGGCATCCTCGAAGCCGATTTGACGGATGACACCTTGCTGACGTTCGGCGTCGACAAGTCCAGCGTCACCCCGCGCGGCAGCTCCTGGACCGGTAACGCACCGTACTTCACCGATGGCAGCCGTACCGACTTCTCGCGCAGTTTCAACCCGGGTGCCGACTGGAGCCGTCGTGATTTCGACAGCGTCACCTATTTCGCGTCGCTGGAACAAGCACTGGCCAATGACTGGAAATTCAAGGCCAGCTTCGACCAGAAAACCACCGATCACGATACCCAACTGGCCTCGGCCAGCGGTGGCTCCGCTGACCCCGTTACCGGCGAGGGCAATTTCCTGTACTGGGGTCGCTGGGAAGGTCATCGCGTACAGAACTCCGGGGACGTAAACCTCTCCGGGCCGTTTTCCCTGGGCGGGCGCGAGCATGAACTGGTGGCCGGCTTCATGGCTGCCCACTCGCGTCAGACGGGTGCGACCTACGACTCCAGCGCTTTCGAGCTGGTGCCGGGCAGCATCTTTGACTGGAACGGTGACCTGCCAAAACAGGAATTCCCGAAAAACGGCAAATACGAACGTACCCAGAGCCAGAACGGGATTTACATGGCCACGCGCCTGCGTCCGACCGACGACTTGTCGTTCATCCTCGGCGGTCGCCTGAGCACCTTCAAGTACAACGAAGACTACACCTACTATCCGGATGCAAACCTGACCGACACCCACGCCAGTTATAAGGAACATGGTGTCGTCACGCCGTACGCCGGGGTGGTCTATGACCTGGACGATACGTACTCGGTCTATGCCAGCTACACCAAGATCTACCAGCCACAGATCTACCAGGACGCCACCGGCTCAACCCTCGACCCGGTTGAAGGTGACAGCTACGAAACCGGCATCAAAGCGGCTTATTTCGAAGGCAAACTGAACGCCAGCTTTGCCCTGTTCCAGATTGACCAGGACAACGTTGCCCAGTACGTCATCACCGACGTAAACACCGGTCGAGACATCTATGAAGCCATCTCCGGCGCCACCACCAAAGGTGTGGAACTGGAACTGGCAGGCGCACTGGCGCAGGACTGGAACGTGTCTGCCGGCTACACCTACGCCCGTACCCGCGACAAGAATGAACAACGTATCTTCGGTTTCCCGTTGGCCTCCACCAAACCGGAACACGTGGTGCGTACGTTTACCACCTACCGCCTGCCCGGTGCGTTGGACCAGTTGACCATCGGTGGTGGCGTCAGCTGGCAGAGCGCGTTTTACGGCCAGAGCTACAACCCGAACGTGGGTAACGGCGAAGGTGGCAACACCCTGCTCAAGCAAGGCGGCTACACCCTCGTGGACCTGATGACGCGTTTTCAGTACGACGAGCACCTGAGCTTCACCGCCAATGCCAACAACGTCTTCGACAAAAAGTACATGTCGGGCCTGGGCAACTTCGGCACCACCTTCTACGGCGAGCCGCGTAATGTGCAGATCATGGCGAAGTATGATTTCTGAGGTGTGAGCTGAAATGAAAAATGCCCGTGTCGTGAGATGCGGGTATTTTTTTGGCTGAGAGATTTGTGTTGAATGTGAGTCCGCTATCGCGAGCAGGCTCGCTCCCACATTGGATTTTCGGCGTTCACAAACCCCATGTGGGAGCGAGCCTGCTCGCGATGGCAATAGTGGCCGCACCAGAAAGTCCCAATGCCTGGCACAAAAAACCGCCACCCCTTATCCAGAAATGGCGGTTTTTTCGATTAGGCTCAAATCCGCAAACGCACCCACCCCGCCACTTCCGTGTGAATCCCGGCAACCTCCCCCAACAACCCCGCCATGCGCATAAAGTCATGGGTCATGCCCGGCTGTTCCAGTAACGTCAGCTCATTCCCCGCCGCACGCAGCCGATCGGCATACGCCAACCCTTCGTCATGCAACGGATCATGCCCGGCCAGGTACACCAACGCCGGTGCCACACCCGACAGGTCTGCTGCGAGCAACGGCGAGCAGCGCCAGTCCGCGAGGTCCTGCGGAGTGCGCCCATAATGGGCGTAGAACCAGTCCAGCGTTGGCGTTTCCAGCAAATACCCCTCGGCGAAATCCCGATGCGAGGCGCGTTTCGTCGTCGCATCCGTCACCGGGTACAGCAGCACTTGCGCCTTGGGTTTCAACGCCAGTTCCTCAGGCTCACGCACCGCCATGATCGACAATACCGCGGCCAACGTCGCGCCCACGCTGTCACCCACCAACGCCACCCGAGTCGCGTCCAGCCCCCGCGCAGCGCCTTCACCTGCAAGCCAGTTGGCGGCATCGCAGGCATCCTGCACCGGTGTCGGGAACCGCCACTCTGGCGCCAAACGATAATCCACCGTCAACAGCACGAAACCACCCTGCGCCGCCAGTCGCCGGCACAGCGCATCATGGGAATCGAGGCTGCCGACCACATAACCGCCGCCATGGAAATACAACACCACCGGCTGCAACCCCTCGACCGCTTGCCCGTCGCGATACAGCCGCGCCGACAGGCTATGACCGTCGCGCGCAGCAATCGTAAAGTTCTCGCAGGAAACGCTACCCAGCGGTACATCGAGAAACCCAGAGGACGCTTCAAAATCAATCCGAGCCTGTTGCGGTGACTGTTCATGCATCGCGCGACTTTTGCCGGTCATCCGACCGAACTCGGCGAGTTCGAGAAATGCTTCAAGTTCTGGCAATACGGCCATGGGATGAGTCCTTCACACAAAGAGATCAATAATCAAACAAGGATCTGTAGGAGCATGGCTTGCCCGCGATAGCGCCAGTGAGATCGCCATCGCAGGCAAGCCTGGCTCCTACAAAAGCGTTCACGCAATGGCCAAACGGCGCTCCAGCAGATCTTCAAGCTGATCAAGCAACTCGTCACTACGCAACAACTCGTAATGCCCCCCCGCCAACAAACGATCCACACCGTGGCGGCCGACCTGCGCCTCGAACACCCGGCGCTCATCGTCACGCCCGGCCACCCACCAGCGATGCGCCATGGCCTGAATCGCCGGTAATTGTCGATGGGCCAGCGCCAGTTGCTTGAGGCGTGAACCGGTGGCGAAGATTTGCGTCAATTCCCCCGCGCCCAACGCGGCATGCCCATTGACACCGTGCATGGCTGCCTCGATAACTGTTGTGGAGCCGTCGCGCTCGTTCAAGTCAGCCGCTTTCAGGGCAATCAACGCCTGAGCCTCATCGGCCGGCAACCCGAGCACAAACCTCAGGAAGTCGCCCAGATCCTCGCGCCAGTCCCCCGCTTCTGCGGTGCCCGCAACGTAACTGTCAACCAGCCCGGCAAACGCCACAGTTTCACCCTGGGATTCCATTTCGTGCGCGACCAATTGCGCCAACGCACCACCCAACGACCAGCCCAGCAAGTAATACGGCCCCTTGGCCTGCTGACGGCGGATCCGTTGCGCATAGGCTTGCGCCATGGCCAGCAATGATTCGTCCTGCCACTGCGGATCAAGCAGCATGCGACACTGCACGCCGTACACCGCGCGCCGGCCTTCCAGACGCCGCGCCAGCGGTTCGTAATCGAACACCGTGCCGAAACCGGCATGCAGGCAGAACAGCGCCGGCACATTGGGGATACGCGCGTTCAACGCCAGCAACGGGTCTGGCGCAGACGCCGGTTCAGCCGCCTGATAACCACTGAGTTCAGCGATGCACGGTTTCTGCATCAAATCCCGCAGCTTCAATTCGAAGCCCAATTGCGGCTGAATGCGCACCCGCGAGATGACTTTGAGCACCTGCAACGAATCGCCGCCGAGTTCGAAGAAATTGTCGTCGATGCCCACTTGCGGCACGCCAAGCACCTCTTGCCAGATCGCGGTCAGCGCCGTTTCCAGCGCGTTGCGTGGCGCACGATAGCCGCCGAGCGACCATTCAGGCTCCGGCAGTGCGCGACGGTCGAGCTTGCCGTTAGCCGACAGCGGGAAGCGCTCCAGCACCATAATCCGCGCCGGCACCATGTAATCGGGCAGTTGCGCATGTAGTTCAGACTTCAAGCGACGATCCAGCCCGACTGCGCCGGCCGCCACCACGTAACCGACCAATTGCTTGCCGGTCGGTGTGTCATGGACCACCACAGCGGCATCCTGCACACCCGCGTACCCACGCAGACGCGCTTCGATCTCGCCCAGTTCGATACGGAAACCACGGATCTTCACTTGCTGATCCAGCCGTCCCAGGTAATCGATCAACCCACAATCGCGCTGGCGCACCAGGTCGCCGGTGCGGTACATGCGGCCACCGGCGTAGAACGGATCAGGGATGAAACGCTCGGCGCTCATGCCCGGACGTTGGTGGTATCCGCGCGCCAGGCATTCACCGCCCAGGTACAGCTCACCGCTGACGCCCACCGGCAACGGATTGAGGTCGGCGTCGAGCACATACAAACCACGTCCCGCCACACCACGTCCGATTGGCGCATAAGCCGCGTCACAGTTTTCGCTGACCTCGGCACGCCACAACAGCGGCGTGACCACGGTTTCGGTCGGGCCATAGCCATTGACCAGACGCTGCGGACGCAAGGCGCGTTTGACCTGTTCGAAACTGGCGTCCGGCACCGCATCGCCGCCAAAGCAATACACCTCGACCGCCGGCGGATTGCCCAGGCGTTCGGCGACTTCGGCCATTTGTTGCAGATACGCCGGCGGGAAGCAGGCGACGGTGACGGCATGACGATGGAGCATTTCCAGGGTCTGTTCCGGGGTCCACAAACTGTCATCGCGAATCACCAGACTGCCGCCGGCCATCAGCACGCTTAGCCAGCGCTCCTGAGCGCCGTCGAAGGCGAACGACATGAAGTGCAGCTCGCGGCTGCGCGGTGCCAGTTCGTACAGGTCGATGATCCCCCGGCAATGCCGGGCAATCGGCCCGCGTTCCACGGCCACGCCTTTCGGTTGACCGGTGGAGCCAGAGGTGTAAATCAGGTACGCCAGATGCCCCGGCAACGGGTTGGAAACCGGGCATTCAACGTTTTCGGCATCGCTCAGTTGATCGAGCAACACGCGCGGCAGATTGTCGGCCACGGTCAACCGCTCGCCGAGATCACTGTCGCAGAGCAACAGGCTGACGGCCGAATCGCTCAACATATAAGCCAGTCGCTCGACCGGATACGCCAAGTCCAAAGGCAAGTAAGCCGCCCCGGCTTTAAGGACCGCAAGGAACGCGACAATCGTGCGCTCGGAACGCGGCAGGGCTACCGCCACCAGACTTTCCGGGCCGATGCCGCGACCGATCAACTGCTGCGCCAGCCCATTGGCCTGTTCCTCCAGATCGGCATAACTGACTTCGCGATCTTCACAGAACAAGGCGACTTTCTGCGGTTGCGTGCGCACATGCTGATTGAACGCGTGCAGCAAATCGGCGCTGTCACCCGATGCTTGCGCCAGGCTGATACGCGACTCAGACAAGCCAATATTGCCGAGCAAGCAGGTGGCATCCTCCGGCAATGCCCACAGCAGACCTTCAAGCTGCGCACGAATCCGCTGCACGTCCACTTCACTGAAGCGATCCCGCAGGAACAGATACTCGACTTCCAGGCCGTCTTCGTTAGCGCTGACCATCAAGTCCATCGGAAAATTGGTCACCCCGCCACTGCCGACCTCGGCAAAACGCAGCTCACCTTCCTCGCCCCCGCGCAATGCACGGTCCACCGGATGGTTTTCAAACACGATGATGCTGTCGAACAAGCCCTGGCCACCCTGCCCGGCCCAGCGCTGAATGTCCGACAACGGCGTGTGCTCGTAGTCGCGGACCAGCAGGTTGTAATCCTGCAAATCGCGCAACCACTCGCCCAACGGCTGTTGCGGGTCGAGGGTCTGGATCACCGGCAAGGTATTGATAAACAGTCCGAACATTTCTTGCGCCCCGGCCAGCCCGATCGGACGTCCCGCCACCGTGGCGCCGAACGCGACGCTGTGCTGGCCGCTGTGGCGTTGCAACAGCAGCAGCCAGGCACCTTGCACCAGCGTGTTGAGGGTCACGCGCTGTCGCTTGGCGAAGGTATGCAGTTTGCGTGTCGCCTCGGCGTCGAGGTTGCTGTACATCACGCCATGACCGGAACCTGCGGCACCTGAAGCCTTGGCCAGAATCGTCGGTTCTTCGAGCAATGCCAGGCGCTCGCGCCAGAAGCCTTCGGCCTGTGCACCGTCCTGACGTTGCAGCCAGGCGATGTAGTCGGCGTAGCGCCCGGTCAGGGTCGGCAACGTGTCGTGGTGATACAGGCGCAGCATGTCGCCCAACAGTCGCGAGGCACTCCAGCCGTCCAGCAGCAGGTGATGGTAAATCCAGATCATCTGGTAACGGTCATCGCCGAGGCGAACCAGAATGAAGCGCATCAACGGCGGGCAGCTCAGGTCGAAACCCTTGGCCTGTTCCGCTGCTGCCAGCGCTTTCAACGCCAGCTCGGTGTCGCTGCGCAAACGCCAATCGAGTTCTTCGATCGGCAACTCGATATCGGCGAACACCGCTTGCAGCGGATCGGCCAGGCCATCGCGCCAGCGAAATGCTGCGCGCAGCACTTCGTGACGCTCAACCAACGTCTGCCAGGCCGCGCGAAAACGCGGCACCTGCAAACCGTCCACCGCCACGCTCAACTGGTTGACGTAGGGGTTCAGCTCCGGCGAATCGAGGCAATGGAACAACATGCCTTGCTGCATGGGGGACAGCGGATACAGATCTTGCAGCCCCTCGCGGGCGGCAATATCGATGTGCGGCACCAGCGAGAAAGCTTCGACTTTCGACACTTCAACCAACGCCGCTTCACGGCTGCTGGCGACAGCGGCCAATGCGCGGATGGTCTGCTGTTCGAACAATTGCTTGGGACTGAACACCAACCCGCGCTGCCCGGCACGGCTCACCGCTTGCAGCGAGATGATCGAATCACCGCCCAGTTCGAAGAAGTTCTCGGTGACGCCCACCGACTCCAGCCCCAGCAGTTCCTGCCATATCTCCACCAGCAGCGCTTCGGCCGGCGACGCTGCGGCCACCTGATCCAGATTCTGTCGAGTAGCTTCAGGGGCCGGCAGCCCCTGACGATCAAGCTTGCCATTGGGCGTCAGCGGCAACGCCGCCAGACACATCAAATGCGCCAGCAGCATGTGCGCTGGCAAACGGCTGCGCAGGTGAGCCGTCAGCGCCTCACGCAAATCCTGCTCATCGGCGAGTGGATCGCGCGGCACCACGTAACCGACCAATTGGCGGCTGACCGGGCCTTCGCGGTCGATCACGAACGCTTCACGCACGCCCTCGTGTTCAAGCAGGCAGGCTTCGATTTCACCGAGCTCGATACGGAACCCGCGAATCTTCACTTGCTGGTCTATACGACCGAGGTATTCAACGACGCCATCGGCGCGGAACCGTGCGAGGTCACCGCTGCGATACAAACGTGCGCCCGGTACAAACGGATCCGGCACGAAACGCTCAGCGGTCAGGTCCGGACGTTGATGGTAACCGCGAGCGACGCCCTCGCCGCCCAGGTATAACTCACCCGCCACACCGACCGGCAACGGCTGCAAGCCGCCGTCCAGAATATAGGCGCTGCGATTGCCGACCGGCCGGCCAATCGGCATGAATGCCGAGTCGAATTCGGTATCCGGGCAGGCCAGCCAGATCAGCGGCGTGATCACTGTTTCGGTCGGGCCGTAGCCATTGATCAGGCGCTTGGGTTGCAGCACTTGCTGCACTTCATCGAAAGCATGTTTGGCCATACCTTCACCGCACGGAGTGTAGGAACGGATCGGCAGATCACGCCCCGCTTCGCCCATGAAATCGGCGATCTGCGCCAGGTAGCTCGGGGTGAAACAGGCGATGGTAATGCCGTGCTTTTCAATCTCGGCGCAGGTGCGCTCCACACTCCACAACTCATCGTCACGGGGCATCACCGCCGAACCGAATACTAGCGGTGTCAGCCAGCGTTCGTGGGCGCCGTCGAAGCTGATCGAGGCGAATTGCAGCTCGCGGTCATCCGGGGTCATGCCGTACAACTCGCCGATCGACAGGCAATGCATGGCCAACGGGCCGTGGGCCACGCTGACGCCTTTCGGCCGCCCGGTGGAGCCCGAGGTGTAAATCAGGTACGCGAGGTTTTCGCCACAGGTCAGGTTGACCGGGTTGGTGTCAGCCATCGATTCCAGCGGTTCGCGGTCGACTTCCAGCACCGCCAGACCTTGCGGCAACGGCAGTTTTTCCCGCAGCCACGATTGGCTGATGAGCAGCGAAATGCCGCTGTCTTCCATCAGGTAGCGCAGGCGTTCGGCCGGATACGCCGGGTCCAGCGGCACGTAAGCGCCGCCGGCCTTGAGGATCGCCAGCAGACCGATGATCATTTCCGGCGAACGCTGCATCGCCAGGCCGACCCGCACTTCCGGGCCGATGCCCAGTGCGCGCAAGCGGTGGGCTAATTGGTTGGCGCGACGGTTGAGTTGGTCGAAGCTCAATTCCAGGTCGTTAAAGATCAACGCCGTGGCGTCCGGACGGATAACAGCCTGGGCCTCGATCAATTGATGCACGCACAGCGGGGTTTCCGTTGCGGTGAACGCGGGATTCCACTCGACCAATTGTTGCGCGCGTTCCGGTGCGGTCAGCAGGTCCAGTTCACCCAATGCTGCCTGTGGCGCGGCGACCATCGCCGTCAGCAGCGCGGCTAAATGCTCGCTCATGCGGGCAATGGCTTCGCTGCTGAAGTGGGCGCATTGGTAGCTCCAGTTCAAGCTCAACTGCCTTTCGGCGGTGGCTGCCAGCGTCAGCGGGAAGTTGGTGCGTTCATGGTTGTGCGGGATCGAGAAGCTCAACCCGGCCGGTGCACCCTGTTGCAGCGCTTCGGCCACCGGGAAGTTTTCAAACACCAGCAGGCTGTCGAACAGCGGCTCGCCGGCACGTCCGGCCCAGCGCTGAATGTCGCCGAGGGCGGTGAATTCGTGCTCACGTAATTCCAGGTTCTGCGCCTGCAAGCGAGTCAACCAGTGGCCGACGCTTTCAACCGCATCCGGCGTGCTGATCACCGGCAAGGTGTTGATGAACAGCCCGAGCTGGCTTTCCGCCCCCGGCAAATCTACCGGCCGCCCGGCCACGGTTGCGCCGAACGCGACGCTGCGTTGACCGGTATAGCGTTGCAATAACAGCACCCAGGCGCCTTGCAACAAGGTGTTGAGGGTGACTTTTTGCTGACGGGCGAAATCGCTGAAGCGTTGGCTGGTGGCAACATCGAAAGGCTGACGATGGTCGGCAAACTCCGCCGTCGACAGGTTTTTACCGTCGCCATGGGCCAGGCTCTGGGCCAACAGCGTCGGATTGTCGAGGCTTGCCAGTTGCTCGCGCCAGAACAGCTCGTCAGCCTGCGCATCCTGACGTTGCAGCCAGTCGATGTAATCAGCGAAACGCCCTGTTGGCGCCTGCACTTCCTGCCCGGCATAACGCTGCAAGACTTCACTCAACAGCAGCGAGTTGCTCCAGCCATCCAGCAACAGGTGATGGTGGGTGTAGATCAGTTGCTGGCGCTCGTCGTCGAGTCGCACCAGGGTCAAGCGCATCAACGGCGCCCGGGTCGAGTCGAGTTGCAGGCGTTCGCTGTCGATCAGCTTCGCCAGTGCTTCGACCTGATCGCTGTGGCCACGCCAGTCGAGGCAGGTCATCGGCAGTTGCAGATGACGATGGACCAATTGCACCGGCGCTTCAAAACCATCCGGGAAGTGAAAACTGCTGCGCAGGATCGGATGGGTGTCGAGCACCGCTTGCCACGCGCGGCCCAAACGTTCGGCATCGAGGCCACGGGCTTCGACGCTGAGCTGGTTCACGTACGCGCCAGACTCGGACTCATACAAGCTGTGAAACAACAAACCGGCCTGCATCGGCGACAGCGGGTACAGGTCTTCGATGTGTGCCGGCGGCACCGGCAGGCCATCGAGTTGAGCCTGAGTCAGGCGCGCCAACGGGAAGTCCGCCGGGGTCACGCCGCCTGCGCCATCGCTCAGGCAATGGGCGATCAGCGCCAGCAATTCATTACGGAAATCTGCAGCCAGCGCTTCGATTTCACGCTGTTCGAAGCATTCGCGGCTGAAGGTCCAGTCGAGTTTCAGCTCACCGCCATAGACCTGACCGTCCACCGACAGCCAGTTCGGCAACGGTGCATCGGCCGATTGCGCCGCACCGCTGGATTCGCGCGCCGGGGTAAACAACGCGTCTTCGGCGAAGCTCTGGTCGAACTGGCCAAGGTAGTTGAACGTCACCCGCGCCTGCGGCAACGCGGCCAATGCCGCTTGGGTCGACGCATCGCCCATGTAGCGCAACAGGCCATAACCCATCCCTTTACCGGGGATCTCGCGCAGCTGTTGCTTGATTGCTTTGATCGAGCCCGCCAAGTCGGCGGTCGGCGTCAGGCGCACCGGGAACAGACTGGAGAACCAGCCAACGGTGCGGGTCAGGTCGATATCGCCAAACAGTTCTTCGCGACCATGGCCTTCAAGCTGAATCAGCGCCGAGGCGTCACCGGTCCAGCGGCTGAGGGTGCGGGCCAGTGCGGTCAGCAGCAGATCGTTGACCTGTGTGCGGTAGATCGCCGGGGCTTGTTGCAGCAATTTCCGGGTTTGTTCACGGTCGAGGCCGATGCTGACGCCTTGGCGCAAATGCCCGGTCTGGCTGGCCCCAACATTGGCCGCTGGCAACGAATAATTCGTCCCGCTGAGCTGCGTCTGCCACCAGCTCAGCTCGCTGACGGCGGCTTCGGAGCGTGCATAGGCGTCGAGTTTGTCGGCCCACGCCTGGAAAGCGCTGGTCTTCGGTGGCAGTTCTTGCCCAAGGTAGACCGCCTGCAAATCTTCCAGCAACACCCGCCACGACACACCGTCCACCGCCAAATGATGGATCACCAACAGCAAACGCTGGGAGCCATCGGCCTGCGCGATCAACGCCACCCGCAGCAACGGCCCGTCTTGCAGGCTGAGGCTGCGTTGCGCTTCGTCGCACACCGATTCCAGCGATACTTTGTTGGCCACGCGAGCGGTCCAGAGCATGTCGATGACATCAGCGCTGTCGGCCCCGACATAGCGCGCCGACCATTGGCCGTCGACCTGACTGAAGCGCAACCGCAGGGCATCGTGCTGCTTGAGCAGGCGTTGCAGCGCGGCTTGCAGGCGCGGCAATTCGAGGGTTTCGCGCGGCGTCAGCAGCACTGACTGGTTCCAGTGCGCGCGTTGCGGGATCGGTTCGTCGAAGAACCAGCGCTGGATCGGCGTGAGTGTTTGCGGCCCGTCCACCGGCCCTTGTTGCGCCAGCGGTGCGGCTTGCTCCTTCACTACGGCGGCCAGCGCTTGCAACGTCTGCTGCTGGAACAGGTCACGGGGTTGCAGGCTCAGCCCCGCACGGCGCGCACGGCTGACCACTTGAATCGAAATGATCGAGTCGCCACCGAGTTCAAAGAAGTTGTCCTGACGCCCGACCTGCTCCACGCCCAATACGTCTTGCCAGATCTGCGCCAGCACCTGTTCGTGCACGCTGCGGGGGGCTTCGAAGGCGCGTTGGCCGACTTGCGCGGTTGGCGTCGGCAGACGTTTGCGCTCGAGTTTGCCGTTGGGGCTGAGCGGCATTTGCTCGATCAGCACGGTCTGCGACGGCACCATGTAATCCGGCAGGCTGGCGAGCAGATGGCCTTTCAGGGTTTCGCGCCACGCGCCTTGTTGCTTGGCGTCGGCGGCCACTAATGCGCGATCCTGCGGCACGACGTACGCGACCAGTTGTTTGCCGCTCGGGCCATCGAGGGCCAACACCACGGCTTCCTGCACGTCGGCATGCTCTTGCACGCGCGCTTCGATTTCGCCCAGTTCGATGCGCAAACCGCGAATCTTCACTTGGTGGTCAATACGCCCGCAGTAGTCGATGGCGCCGTCAGCGCGATAACGCGCCAAGTCACCGGTGCGGTACAAACGCTCGCCGCTGCCGAACGGATCGACCACAAAACGCTCGGCGGTCAGCGCGCCACGACGGTGATACCCGCGCGCCAGACCGACACCACCGAGGTACAACTCGCCCACCGCGCCCAGTGGCAACGATTGCAGTTCGCTGTCGAGGATGCAGGTGCGCAGGTTGGCAATGGGACGGCCAATCGGCACGCTGTCGCGGCCTTCTTCCACGCACGTCCAATGGGTCACGTCTATGGCCGCTTCGGTCGGGCCATAGAGGTTGTAGAGATTGGCTTGCGGCAGGCTGCGCAAGCTCTGGCGTTGCAGCTCCATCGGCAGCGCTTCACCGCTGCAAATGATGCGTGTCAGCGAGGTACAGGCCAACGACTCATCGGCAGCGATGAACGCCGAGAGCATCGACGGCACAAAGTGCAGCGTAGTGATTGCCTGTTCGACGATCAATGCCGCGAGACGTTGTGGATCGCGATGTTCGCCCGGTGCGGCGATCACCAGTGTTGCGCCCTTCATCAGCGGCCAGAAAAATTCCCACACCGACACGTCGAAACTGAACGGGGTCTTTTGCAGCACGCGGTCTGTGGGCTGCAAGTTGTAGGCTTGCTGCATCCATTCCAGACGGTTGTGCAGCGCTACATGGCGGTTGCCCGCGCCCTTGGGCTTGCCGGTGGAGCCGGAGGTGTAAATCACATAGGCGAGGTTTTCAGCGACGGCAAGGTTTGGCAGGTCGTCGCTCGGCAGTTCACTCAGCCAATCGGCTTCGGCGCGCAGGCACAAGGTGCGCACGGTATCGGGTGTCGGCAGTTGCGCCTGCAGATGCTCCTGCGTCAGCAACAACGAAATGCCGCTGTCTTCGATCATGTAACTCAGGCGATCCAGCGGGTATTCCGGGTCCAGCGGCACATAGGCGCCACCGGCCTTGAGAATCGCCAGCAGGCCGACGACCATTTCGAACGAGCGGTCGCAGGCAATTCCGACGAGCACTTCCGGGCCGACACCCTGGGCGCGCAAGTGATGGGCCAGACGGTTGGCGCGCAGGTTCAATTCGGCGTAACTCAGGCTCTGGTTCTGGAACACCAACGCCGTCGCCGCACCGTTTTCAGCCACACGCTCTTCGAAATGCCGCTGCACGCAGACTTCACCGGGATAAGCCTGAGCGGTGTCATTGAGGTCATCGAGAATGCGCAGACGCTCGTCGGCGTTCAGTAGCGGCAACTCGGCGAGCGGGCATTGCGGGTTCGCCAGCACACCGGCCAACAGGTTGCGCCAGTGACGGGCCAAATGCTCGATACGCTCGGCGTCGAACAAATCAGTAGCGTAGGTCAGGCTGGCGAACAGTTTGTCGCCCTCCTCCTGCGTGTCCAGTTGCAGGTCGAATTGCGTGGTGTGCACCGTGGCGTTCAGCGCTTCGACACGCAGCCCGGCGAGCAAACCGCTGACCGCTGCCGGTTTGGCTTGCTGATGGTTGAACATCACCTGGAACAACGGACTGTGGCTGAGGCTGCGTTCACCTTGCAGAGCCTGCACCAGCCGCTCGAACGGCAAGTCCTGATACTCCTGAGCATCCAGCGACGCAGTGCGGGTCTGGTCGAGCAATTGGCTGAACGGCAGACGACCGTCCAGTTCCGCGCGCATCACCTGGGTGTTGACGAAGAAGCCGATCAGGCCACGGGTCTCCGTGCGGTTACGGTTGGCAATTGGCACGCCAACGCGCACGTCGGACTGGCCGCTATAGCGATAGAGCAACGCCTGAAAGCTCGCCAGCAACAGCATGAACGGCGTGACGCCGCGCTGTTTGGCCAGGTTCATCAACCCGCTGGCCAAGTTTGCATCGAGGGTGAAATCCAGACGCGCACCGCGCTGACTTGGTTGCGCCGGACGTGGGCGATCAGTCGGCAACTCCAGCAGCGGTTGTTCGCTTCCCAGCGTCTCGCGCCACCAGTTGAGCTGACGCTCCAGCTCCCCCGCTTCCATCCAGCGGCGTTGCCACAGGGCGTAATCGGAATATTGAATCGGCAGCGTTTCCAGCGCTTCGTTCTGCCCTTGGCTATGCGCGGCGTAGAGCCGGGAGAATTCCTCCACCAGCACGCCCATCGACCAGCCATCGGTGACAATGTGGTGCAGGGTCAGCAACAGCACATGGTCTTCAGAATCGAGCTGCAACAGGCTGACTCGCAACAGTGGGCCGTGCTGCAGATCAAATGGCAGTGCAATTTCCTGCTCGACGCTTTTCATCGCGAGATCGAGGCGGTTTTCCTCAGGTTCGCCGCGCAGATCGATGTGTTCGATCACCAGCGAGGTGAACTCGGCCAGTGTCTGAACGACTTGACCGTCATCCTCGACAAATCGGCTGCGCAGGCTTTGATGCCGCTCCAGCAACACGTCAAAACTCTGCTGCAACGCCGCGACATTCAGCGGCCCGTGCAAGCGCAACGCGGCCGGGATGTTGTACGCAGAACTGTGCGGATCCAGCTGCCAGAGGAACCATTGGCGCTGCTGCGCATACGACAGTTCGAAGCTCGTTTTCGGCTCGGCAGCCGGCGGAATCGGCAGTTGGCCGAAACTCACGCCCTGCTCTTGCATGCGGCTCAGAAACTCGCGGCGCTTGTCGGCGGGCAGGCCGGCGAAACGGCTGGCGATACGCTGGGCAGTGGTGTGTTCCATCAGTTGATCTCCATCTCGTCGAGAAGCGACTCAAGCGCATCAAGACGTGCATCGTTGTCAGCCGGGGCGTGTTGCCCGGCCATGGCGGCATAAGCCTGCAGGTCGGTGGACTCGAACAGCGCGCGCAGCGGCAACTCGATACCCAGTTCCAGTTCCACACGGGCACTGGCCTGGGCGGCGAGCAACGAATGCCCGCCCAATTCAAAGAAGTTGTCGCGCCGGCCGATCTGCGCCACGCCCAGCACCTCGGCCCAGATCGCCGCCAGTTGCGGTTCGAGGTCGCCTTCGGGGGCTTCGAACGGCCGTTGCCATTCCTCTGCATCCGGCGCCGGCAAGGCGTTGCGGTCGAGCTTGCCGTTGGCGGTCAGCGGCAAGGCGTCGAGCAGCAACCAATGGCTCGGCACCATGTAATCCGGTAGATCAACCTTGAGCGCGGCACGCAGGTTGTCGCGCCAGGCTATCGGGTCGTGTGGGGTTTGCTCGGCCACGACGTAGGCGCACAACTGCGGTCCGCCGTCGCCGTTGTGCACGTTCAACACCGCTTGGCGCACGCCCGGTTGGGTCAACAGTGCGGCTTCGATTTCGCCGAGTTCGATGCGGAAACCGCGAATTTTCACTTGCTGATCTATCCGCCCGAGATAGTCGATGCTGCCGTCGCCACGCTGCCGCGCCAGGTCGCCGCTGCGATAGAGTCGTTGCGAAACGTCGAATGGGCTCGGCACAAAACGCTCGGCGGTCAGGCCACAACGCCCGTGATAACCCCGCGCCAGGCCAGCGCCAGCGATGTACAACTCACCCGCCACACCCACCGGCACCGGCTGCAACTGGCTGTCGAGCAAGTACCAGCGCAGGTCGCGGATCGGCAGGCCAACCGGGCTTTGCGCCTTGCCGTCAAGGTCGGCCAGACGAATCGCGCGATAGGTCACGTGCACCGTGGTTTCGGTGATGCCGTACATGTTGACCAAGGTGGGCTGCTGGTCGCCGAAGCGTTCGAACCAAGGACGCAGGCTGGCGACTTCGAGGGCTTCGCCGCCGAAAATCACCTGACGCAGGGCCATGCTTCGCGGGCTGGCGCAGGCAATCGGCAACAGTTGGCGGAAAGCGCTCGGAGTCTGGTTCAACACCGTCACGCCTTCATCACAGAGCAAGCGGTGAAACGCTTGCGGTTCGCGGCTGATGTCATACGGCACGATCACCAGACGCCCACCCGTGCACAGCGAACCGAACAGCTCCCACACCGAGAAGTCGAACGCGTAGGAATGGAACAGCGTCCAGACATCGGCCGGGCCGAAGTTGAACTCGCTGGCGGTGGCCGTCAGCAGACGCCCGACGTTGGCATGACTGAGCAACGCGCCTTTTGGCCGGCCGGTAGAGCCGGAGGTGTAAATCACATAGGCGAGGTTGTCTGGAGTGGCCAGCATCGGCAGGTTCTCATCGCTGAAAGCGTCCAGTTGAAGCGATTCCAGACTCAGCATCTGTACGCCATCGCGGGCCGGTAAACCGTCGATCAAATGTTGTTGGGTCAACAGCAACGTGATGCCGCTGTCTTCGATCATGTAGCTCAGGCGCTCGGCCGGGTATTGCGGATCGAGCGGCACATAAGCGCCGCCGGCCTTCAGAATCGCCAGTAACCCGACCACCAGCGGCATCGCCCGCTCAGTGGCGATGCCGACGCGCACTTCCGGGCCGACACCCTGCTCTCGCAGTTTGCGCGCCAGTCGATTGGCCTGGGCGTTGAGCGCGGCGTAGCTCAGTTGCTCGCCTTCGTAGACCAGCGCGATTGCGTTCGGCCGTTGCGCAGCCTGAGCCTCGAATAACCGGTGCAAGGTTGACGACAGTGGTTGCGCCTCGAATGCCGGGTTCCAGTGCTGAATCAACGCCTCATATTGCGGTGCTTGCAGCAGCGGTAGTTCGGCGACGCGTTGCTGTGGATCGTTGACCACCGCACGCAGCAGGTTCAGCCACTGCTCGGCGAGACGTTGCATCGACGCCTCGTCGTACACATCCGTGGCGTAAGTCAGGCTGGCATCGAGTTCTTCGCCTTGCTCTTGAGTGTCAAGTACCAAATCGAATTGCGCGGTGTGCTGCTGCCAGTGCAGACGCTCGACCTGCAAGTCAGCGACGCTGCGCTCGACGCTCGCGCCCATTTGCTGCTGATGGTTATAGAGCACCTGGAACAACGGGCTGTGATTGAGGCTGCGGTCGGGTTGCAAGGCGTCGACTAACTGCTCGAACGGCACGTCCTGATTGGCCTGTGCATCCAATGCGACCTGTTTGACCTGTTGCAGCAAGGTGCTGAATGGCTGCTGTCCGTCGATCTCGGCCCGCAGCACCTGGGTGTTGATGAAGAAGCCCATCAGGCCTTCGGTTTCCAGGCGCGAACGCCCCGCGCCGGGCACGCCGACGCTAATGTTTGACTGTCCGCTCTGGCGATGCAGCAAGGTCTGGAAACTCGCCAGCAACAGCATGAACAAGGTCACCTGTTGCTCGTGGGCACGTTGACGCAAACCGGCGAGCAGTTCGCGATCAACATTCAGCATCAGGCTGGCGCCGCGCTTGGTGTGACGGGCCGGGCGGGTCAGTTCACATGGCAACTCCAGCGGCGTTTGGTTGCCTTTCAGTTGCTCGCTCCACCACGCCAGTTGACGTGCGCCTTCGCCGGCCTCCAGCCAGTCGCGTTGCCAATGGGCGTAGTCGCTGTAGCTGACCGGCAAACTGTTCAGGTTTGCATCGCGACCTTCGACTGCCGCCTGATACAGCGCGCTGAACTCATCGACCATGACCTGCATCGACCAGCCATCAGCAGCGATGTGGTGAACGGTCAGCACCAGCAAGTGTTCGTCAGTGTTCACTTGCAGCAGCAACACGCGCCACAGCGGGCCGTTGCGCAGATCGAATGGCCGGGCGATTTCTTCGGCCACCGCGCTTTCGACTGACGATTGATCGAGCGTGCGCTGTTCCAGTTGCAGCGCCAGTGTGTCGTGCAGCACCGGATGGACCTGCTGACCGTCCTGTTCGAAAGTGGTGCGCAGGGTTTGGTGACGAGCCTGCAATTGAGCGAAGGTTTCGCGCAGGGCATTGAGGTTGAGCGAACCCTTGAGGCGCAGCGCAGCGGGAATGTTGTAGGCCGGGCTTTGTGGGTCCAGTTGCCAGAGAATCCATTGGCGCTGCTGGGCGTAAGACAGGATCGGCGGCTGATCGGCAGGCGCAGGTTGCAGGATCGGTTGGCCGCTGATGTTCGCCAGTGCCGCTCGCTCGGCAAACTCCGCCAGATTCGCGGCCGAGAACAGACTGCTCACCGACAGTTCGAGTTGCAACTGTTGACGCACCCGCGAAATCACCTGAAGCACCAGCAACGAGTGACCGCCCAGTTCGAAGAAGTTGTCGTCGCGCCCCACGCGCTCGACTTGCAGCACCTCTGCCCAGATCAGCGCCACTTGTGTTTCCAGCCCTTGGGCCGGAGCCACGAAGTCACGTTGAACATCGCTGGCTTCAGCACGCGGCAAAGCTCTGCGATCCAGTTTGCCGTTGTTGTTAAGCGGCAATCTGGCCAGCAGGATCAGGTGGCTTGGCACCATGTATTCCGGCAGCGACCGACGCAGAACGGCTTTGAGGCCTTCCAGATATTCAGTTTCAGAAACCACCGCATCGCTGGCCACGACATACGCCACCAGTTGCGTGCCATCCTGAGCGATGACGGCTGCATCACGCACGTCCTCACAGGCTTGCAGGCAGGCTTCAATCTCGCCCATTTCAATGCGAAAACCGCGGATCTTCACTTGGTGATCGATACGGCCGACGTATTCCAGATGCCCGTCAGCGTTGTAGCGCGCCAGATCGCCGCTGCGGTACAGCCGCGCGCCCGGCTCACGGGCAAACGGGTCCGGCAGGAAACGTTCGGCGGTCAGCGCCGGGCGATCAAAGTAGCTTTGCGCGAGGCAGGCCGGTGCGCCTATACACAACTCGCCGACGCCAGCGTTGGGCAGCAATTGACCGGCCGCGTCCAGCACGTACAACGCACGACCGGCGATGGCGCGACCAATTGGAATGCCAAACGCGTCGCTGGCATCGTCGAGTCGGCATTCATGCACGCTGGAGACCACGGTCGCTTCGGTCGGGCCGTAGGTGTTGAGCAGTCGCACGTGGCTCAAACCGGCCTGATGCCACAAACGCAAACCTTCCACCGACATCGCTTCACCACCGACGTGGACCTGGCGCAAATCACCGAGACTGCGCACCCCGCCGCTCGCGCATTCGCGGGCCAGCAAGTACCAGTAAGCTGCCGGTAAGTCCGCCACGGTGACGCCTTGCTGGACGATTTGAGCGGCCAGTCGCCCGGCATCCCACAACTCATCACCGCGCATGATCAACGCCGCACCGACACACAACGCCGGGAAGCACTGTTCGACGAAGCCATCGAAACTGAAGGTCGCGAACTGCAACACGCGGTCCGCCGCCGACAGCATCGAATAGTCGACGGCGGATTGGCAGAATTCGTGCAACGCGGCATGGGTGATGGCCACGCCTTTGGGCTGACCTGTGGAGCCTGAGGTGTAGATGACGTAGGCCAGGTCTTCGGCGACCGCTTGATTTGGCGGATTGCTGTCGGGGTAGCCGGTGTTGTCGTCGAGGCTGAGACGAAGCACGCCCGACACATCCTCCAGCAGACCGGATTCGCACAGCAGCACATCGAGGCGGCTGTCGTCGATCATGTACGCCAGGCGTTCGGCCGGATAGCTCGGGTCCAGCGGCACGTACGCCGCGCCAGTTTTCAGCACCGCCAGCAGGCTGACGATCAATTGCGGACTACGGTGCAGCGCCAGCCCGACACGTTTGCCGGGACCGGCGCCGTTTTCAATCAGGCGATGGGCCAGTCGGTTGGCCTGGGTGTTCAACTGCGTGTAGCTGAGGGATTGGCTGTCGACCTGCAACGCCAGTGCTTGCGGGGTGACGGCAGCCTGAGCGGCGATTTGTTCATGGACCAATAAGGTTGTGGATAACTGAACCGGGGCCGCTTGGCTGATCGCAAGCAGCGCTTTTTTGCCATCGATATCGAGCAGTTCCAGCGCGCCCAATGCCGCATCCGGCAGCGCCACCAACTGCATCAGCAGATGCTGCAAGTTGGCCGACAACTCAGCGACCTGTGCCGCACTGAACCGCGCCGCGTCGTAGCTGAACTCCAGACTCAAGCCCTCACCCAGCTCAATACCCAACGTCAGCGGATAATGCGTGCGCTCGTGGTTATGCAGGTTGCCAAACGACAGCCCGGCCGGGGCGCCCTGTTTCAGCGCTTCGGCCACCGGGAAGTTTTCGAACACCAGCAGGCTGTCGAACAGCGCCGAACCCTGCTGCCCCGCCCAACCCTGAATGTCATAAAGCGGCACATGCTCGAACTCGCGCACGGTCAGGTTCAGCCCTTGCAGCTCGCTCAGCCATTGGCTGACGGTTTGCTCAGGGTTCATCGCGCACACCAGCGGCAGCGTGTTGATGAACAGTCCGAGTTGCTCTTCGATCCCCGGCAGCGGCGCCGAACGACCCGCGACGGTGGCACCGAACACCACGCAATCCTGGCCGGTGTAGCGATGCAGTAACAGACTCCACGCCGCTTGCAGAACGGTGTTGAGGGTGACTTTCTGTTGGCGGGCAAAATCGGCCAGACGCTGAGTTGCGCGACTGTCGAGGGCGACTCGATACTCTTCGCGGCCCTGCGCGCCCACTGGCGGGCGCAAGGCTTCAGCGAGCAATGTCGGCGCCTCCAGCGGCGTCAACGCGGCTTTCCAGAACTGCTCGCCAGCGACGGCGGATTGCTGCTGTAACCAGCCCAGATAATCGCGGTATTGCCCGGTCGGTGTCGGCAGCGATTGCCCGGTGGCGTAATGCTGAATCACTTCGGCCAGCAACTGCGCATTGCTCCAGCCGTCCATCAAGATGTGGTGGCTGGTGTAGATCAGGTGCCAATCGTTGGAGTCGGTGCGGACCAGCTTCAAGCGGAACAGCGGCGCGCTGCCCAATTCGAATCCTTGGGCGCGCTCGGCATCGGCCAGCGCATCGGTGTCGGTCGCGTCCAGCACTTCGAGTGGCAACTCGACCTGACGGACAATCGCCTGATGCGCGGTGTCGAGACCTTGCCAGTGGAAGCTACTGCGCAGGATGTCGTGGCGTTCCAGTGCGGTCTGCCAGGCTTGCGCAAAGCGCTGCGAATCGAGGCCTTGAATGTCCAGGCGCAACTGGCTGAGGTAGGCGCCGACTTCTGGTTCGTACAGGGTGTGGAACAGCATGCCCTGTTGCATGGGCGACAGCGGATACAGGTCTTCAAAGTTCGCGATCGGCAATGCGTCGAGTTGTACCTGACTGATGCGCGCCAGCGGGAAGTCCGACGGCGTGGCTTGGGGCATTTCAACGGCACAGCAGTGATCGATCAGCGCCTTGAGTTCCAGCGCGTAATCGTCTGCCAGACGCTGGATGGTCGCGATGTCGAACATCTCGCGGCTGAACCCCCAGCTCAGCGACAACTCGCCGCCGTAGACCTGACCTTCAACCGTCAGCCAATTGCCCAACGGCGCCGAAGGATCCTGCGCCACACCGTTACCTTCGGTAGAGGGCACGAACATCGCCGCATCGTCGAACTGACGGTCAAACTGCCCCAGATAGTTGAAGGTAATGCGCGGTTGCGGCAAAGCTTCCAGTTCGGTACGAATCGTCGGGCTGCCGAGATAACGCAGCGCGCCGTAACCGAGGCCCTTGTCCGGCACGCCGCGCAGTTGTTCCTTGATGCTTTTGACCGATGCGCCGAGATCGCTCGACGGCACCAGATTGACCGGGAACAGGCTGGTGAACCAACCCACGGTACGGGTCAGGTCGATGTCGTCGAACAGGTCTTCGCGGCCATGGCCTTCGAGCTGAATCAGCGCACTGCCCTGCCCGCTCCAGCGGCACACTGCTCGTGTCAGTGCGGTCAGCAGCAGGTCGTTGACCTGGGTCCGATACGCCGCCGAGGCGTTTTGCAGCAGTTTGCGGGTGTGGTCGGCGTCGAGTTTGAACTCGATTTTGTGTTCGAAGCGGTTTTCCAATGCGCCATTGGGGCGGTCGCAGGGCAGATTATTCGGTGCGTTGTTGAGTTGGGTCAGCCAATAACCGTGGCTGTTTTCAAAGGCTGGAATGTGCGCTTGCAGACGGGCAACCCAGCGCTGATAGCTACTGGTTTTCGCCATGGAAATATTGCCGCTGTAGAACTGCTGAAGATCTTCCAGCAGCACGCGCCAGGAGACGCCGTCTACCGCCAGGTGATGAATCACCAGCAACAGGCGTTGTGTACCGTCAGCCATCGCCACCAGCAGCGCGCGCATCAGCGGGCCATTGTGCAGATCAAGACTACGTTGGGCTTCATCGCACAGGACGTTGAGTTCTTCGAGCGACTGCGCCTGACGCTGCCACAACACCGACTCCGTGGTGGATGCGGCGTAGATTTGCTGCCAGCCTTCGACGGTCTGTTCATAACGCAGGCGCAAGCTGTCGTGGTGAGACAGCAATTGCTCAATGGTGCGATCCAGCGCCTCGGCGTTCAACACCTCACGCGGCACCAGCAGCAGCGACTGGTTCCAGTGCTGGCGCTCGGGGATTACCTGTTCGAAGAACCACTGTTGCACCGGCGCCAACGCCACCGCGCCCATTGCCGGACCTTGGTCGATCAATGGCTCCTCGCCGCTGCGGGCCGCTTGAGCGAGGCTGCGGATGGTCTGGTGCTGGAACAGGTCTTTGGGGCTCAACACGATCCCGGCCTGACGCGCGCGGCTGACCACTTGCATGGACACGATCGAGTCGCCGCCCAGTTCGAAGAAGTTGTCTTCCAGACCGACGTTGTCGATGGCCAGTACGTCCTGCCAGATCGCGGCGAGGGATTTCTCCAGCACACTGCGCGGCGCAACGTGCTCGCGTTGTTTCTGTGAACCATCGACCGTCGGCAAGGCTTTACGGTCGAGTTTGCCGTTGGGGGTCAGCCGCAGGTGATCGAGGAACAGCAGAAACGCCGGGACCATGTAGTCCGGCAGGTACTGACGCAGTGTGGCTTTCAAGGTTTCACGCAGGGTCGTTTGCGCGTCGGCATCGTCCAGCAACGCTGGATCATTCGGCACGATGTAAGCCACCAGCTGCTGACCGTTGACACTATCCTGCGCCAGCACCGCCACTTCGCGCACGGCGTCCTGCTGCAACAGTCGCGCTTCGATCTCTCCCAGTTCGATGCGAAAGCCACGGACCTTGACCTGATGGTCGATGCGCCCGATGTATTGCAGCGTGCCGTCGGCCTGATAGCGGGTCAGGTCACCGGTGCGGTACAGACGCTCGCCGTTGCTGGCGAACGGATTCGGCACATACTTTTCGGCGGTCATGCCCGGCCGCGCCAGGTAACCGCGGGTGATGCCAGCGCCGCTCAGATAGAGCTCGGCAGAGACGCCTTGCGGCACCGGTTGCAGTTCGGCATCCAGCAAATAGCTGGCAGTGTGTTTGAGCGGGCGACCAATGTTCGCGCGTCCACCGGCCTCGCGTCGGGTCCAGGTCGAATAAGTGGTGTCTTCCGACGGGCCGTACAGGTCGTAGACGTGTTCGACGGTCGGCTGCTGATACAGCGCGTCCACCAGGCTCTGTTTCAGTGGTTCACCGGCGAGGTTGATGATGCGCACACTCGGCGGGATCTGCCCGTCGCGCTGCAACGCATTGATCGCCGACGGCACGGTGTTGATCAAGCGCACCTGATCCCGCGCCGGCAGCTGCGGCAATTCCAGGGCATTGCGGGCGATGATCACCGAGCCGCCATTGGCCAGGGTCACAAACAGCTCCCACACCGACAGGTCAAAACAGACCGAGGTCGAGGCCAGCACCCCTTGAATGTCTTCGCGGCTGTAGACCGATGTCGACCAGTCGATCAGCGCCAGCACGTTGCGATGGGCGATGGCCACGCCTTTGGGGTTGCCGGTGGAGCCGGAGGTGTAGATGATGTAGGCGAGGTTGTCCGGCGTGACGCGAGTTTGCGGGGCGTTTTCCGGGTATTCGGCCCATGCCATGGCGTCCAGCAGCAACACTTGGGTATCGGCTGTCACGGTCAATGTCGCGGCGACCGATTGTTCCGTCAGCAATACCAACGCGCGGCTGTCTTCGAGCATGTAGGCAACGCGTTCGGCCGGGTAATCCGGGTCCAGCGGCACGTAGGCGCCGCCGGCCTTGAGTACCGCAAGCAGCGCCACCAGCAAGTTTTCCGAGCGCGGCATGGCGACGCCGACACGGACTTCCGGGGCGACGCCCAGCTCGATCAGTTTGTGCGCCAGGTGATTGGCCTGGATGTCGAGTTCGGCGTAAGTCAGCTGCTTGGTGCCGAAGGTCACTGCCAATGCATTCGGATTAGCTGCGGCTTGCTGGCTGATCAGCTCGTGAATGCACAGGTCTTGCGGAAAGCCTTCGCCGGCGTGATTCCAGTCGTGCACGATGCGCTGGTATTCCGCGCTTTCCAGCAGCGGCAAGTCACTGACGCGCTGCGTCGGATCGCTGACCATGCCTTGCAGCAGATGGGTCCAGTGTTGCGCCATGCGCGCGATGGTATCTGCGTCGAACAGGTCGTTGGCGTACGTCAGCGCAGCGTACAGCTTGCCGCGCTTTTCATTGGTGTTGAGGTCGTAAGTGTCGAGGGTCAGGTCGAACTGGGTGGTGCGCCCTTCCCACTCGATCACGCCCAGCGCCAGACCGGACGCCGTGCTGACCGTGGCAATGTCCGCGACCTGCGGTTGGTGGTTGTACATCACCTGGAACAGCGGCGTGTGGCTGAGGCTGCGTTCCAGTTTCAGTGCCTCGACCAGGCGCTCGAACGGTAAATCCTGGTGGGCCTGGGCGCCGAGGGCGGTTTCCTTGATGGCGCGCAGCAAGTCGTCGACGCGGGTCTGGCCGTCGAGTTGCGTGCGCAGCACTTGGGTGTTGACGAAGAAACCAATCAGGCCTTCGATCTCTGCGCGATTGCGGTTGGCAATCGGCACGCCGACGCGGAGGTCGGTCTGCCCGGTGTAGCGATGCAGCAGCGCATTGAAGGCGCCGAGCAACAGCATGAACAGGGTGATGGTGTGCTTTTGCGCCGTGGCTCGCAGTTGCTCGGCCAGTTGCGCATCGACGGCGAATTCGTAGCGAGTGCCGCGATAGCTTGGCATTGCCGGGCGCGGGTGGTCGGTGGGCAGCTCCAGCACCGGGTGCTCGTTGCCCAGTTGTGCTTGCCAGTAATCGAGTTGGCGCGCCTGCTCGCCGGCTTCCAGCCAGCGCCGCTGCCACAGGGCGTAGTCGCTGTATTGAATCGGTAACGGTGCGAGAGGTGGTTGTGCGCCCGCGTCGAACGCGTCGTAGCAGCGGATGAATTCGTCGATCAGCACGTTCATCGACCAACCGTCGGACACGATGTGGTGCAGGGTCAGTAACAGCACGTGTTCCTGATCGGCGAGTTTGAGCAAGCTGACGCGCAGCAAAGGGCCGACTGCAAGATCGAACGGCTGCACGGATTGCTGCTCGGCTGCTTGTGCGACCGCGAGTTCGCGCTCAGGCGCCGGTAATGCGCTGAAATCCACATGATCGATCACCAGCGGTGTGCGGGCCGGCACTTGCAGCAAGCTGTCGTCGGCCTGGCGCTGGAACACCGTGCGCAGGGTTTCGTGACGCTCAATGAGGCTGGCGAATGCCTGCTCCAACGCGGACGGGTTCAAATGCCCGGTCAGGCGCACCGCGCCCGGCAGGTTGTACGCGCCGCTGTGCGGGTCCAGTTGCCAGAGAAACCACATGCGTTGCTGGGCAAAGGACAACGCCTGGCGATCCTCGGCCTCGACGCCAACCGGAATGGGAAACCGGGCGAAATCAACGCCTTCCTTGTGCAAGGCCGCAAGGAACATCTGACGCTTTTCCAGGGGCAACCCGATAAACCGGCGAGCAAGTTTCAAGGAGTCTTCAGCATTCATTTCTAAGCATCCGGATCAGTGGCGGGAAGCACAAAGGCACGTCGTCCCTATAAAACGAATGCACACCGGAAAAATTAACGAATGAGAATAAGTATCAGAAAGGAGGTGGAGCGAGAGGAAATACAGAAACTTGGCGAACCCGAAACCTGTAGGAGCAAAGCTTGCTCGCGATAGCGGTGCAACTGCCAAAATCTATGTTGAATGTCAGTCCGTCATCGCGAGCAAGCTCGGCTCCTACAGGGGGGACGGAGTCAGGCGCTGGCGGCCATGGTGTGGCGGCGATGGTGAATCTCGAGTTGATCCTTGATCACCCGCAACACCTTGGCCTCGTGCTCATGGATGAAGAAGTGACCACCACTGAGCATGTCCACGGAAAAACTGCCGTGGGTTTCTTTGCTCCAGCCCATCAGCTGTTCCGTGGTGGCGCGATCAGCCTTGCCACCGAGTACGTGCACCGGGCATTTGAGCAACGGACGCGGCTGCGGCTCGAAGCGCCCGCACAGCAGAAAGTCCGCGCGCAAAACCGGCAGCGTCAGGCTCATCAGCTCTTCGTTGGCCAACACCTCTTCGCTGGTGCCGTTTAGGGTGCGCAATTGCTCGATCAGTTCGGCATCGGTTTTCGGTTCGGCGAAACCGCGATCATAATCAGCACGCATCGTCGGCGCGGCGGTGCCTGAAGCGAATAGCGCCACCGGCTCCGGGCAACCCATCGAACGCAACGCATGGGCCATTTCACAGGCGAGCAATGCGCCCAGGCTATGGCCGAACAACGCGTACGGCGTCTTGAGCGTGGTGATTTGTTCCTGCGCGAGTTGCAACGCCAGACGCCGCATGTCGGTGTGCAACGGCTGGCCAAAGCGCGCGCCACGGCCGGGCAGTTCCACCGGTTGCAGCGTGAGCCACTCCGGCAGTTTGCGTCGCCAGCGGCTGTAAACCATGGCACTTGCGCCTGAATAGGGCAGGCACAGCAATGTCAGCTGGGTCACCGGGCTTACCTCGAAAAGTTGTCTACCAAGAGAACGGATGAGCGCCGCGGAGAATTAGGCGAACACATCCCCCCTGTAGGAGTGAGCCTGCTCGCGATAGCGGTATGTCAGTTAACTTGATGGTGACTGATACACCGCTATCGCGAGCAGGCTCACTCCTACAGGGGGTCTTTATTTCAAATGACGGAAGCTTTGGACGGCGGAACCGAGGACGACAGCCCCCGCCGCAATCGCCAGCCAAAACCCGCTACGAGCCCCGAACCCATCCACCAACCACCCCGAACCGGCCGCGCCAATCGCCACGCCGATGCTCAACCCGGTGACCAGCCAGGTCAGGCCTTCGGTCAGCTTGGCCGGTGGCACGATGCGCTCCACCAAGGCCATGGCGACAATCAAGGTCGGCGCAAAAAACAGCCCGGCAACGAACACCGCCAACGACAATCCAAGAATATTGGTCGCCAGCAGCAACGGCAGCGTCGTCACCGCCGTCGCCACCCCGCCGTATAAGAACAATCGCGGTAACGGCAATTTCGAACGCAATGCCCCGAACGCCAGCCCGGCCATGCATGAACCAATCGCATACACCGACAACACAATACTCGCCGCCGCCGGTTGGCCCTGCTGCTGGGCAAACGCCACACTGACCACATCGACTACACCAACGATGGTACCCATGGCGACCATCAACAGCATCAGCAGCTGAATCTCGCTGGAACGAATGATCGAGCCTTGACGATGTTCTTCATGCGGATGAATCACTGGCTCGGTGTCGCGTTGCAGGACGAACGCTGTCACTCCGATTGCCAGCATCAACAGCGCCGCCAGCGGCCCGGCCTCGGGGAACGCCACCACGCACAACCCCACCGACAACGGCGGCCCGACGATAAAGCACACCTCGTCCAATACCGATTCCAGCGCGTAGGCTGTTTGCAGTTCGGGTTTGCCGCGATAGACCTCGGTCCAGCGCGCCCGGACCATCGCTGACATACTCGGCATGCAACCGGCCAGCGCGGCGAACACAAACAGCGTCCAGTTTGGCGCTTGCAAGCGGGTGCAGAGCAACACCATCAACAACGCCCCGCCACCGATCAGTGCTGACACGGGCAAGATCCGGCGCTGTCCAAAACGGTCCACCAGCCGCGATACCTGTGGCGCGCAAAATGCCGTTGCCAGGGCAAACGTCGCTGCCACGGCACCGGCCAGTCCATAGCCGCCCTGCAGTTGCGAGAGCATGGTGATCAGACCAATGCCGGTCATGGAAATCGGCATGCGCGCGATCATGCCGGCCAGCACGAAGGCTCGGCTGCCGGGGGCTTTGAACAGGTCGCGGTATGGGTTTGCCATGGGGTCGAGTCTCAGCCAGGGCGTGCAAGTTGCCATAAGACTGCCCCAGGGAAAAGTCCGGATTTGTTGGTGGAATGTGAACGTCACTACACCCAACGGCAATCGGTGAGAACCTACGATCACCTTGTACAAAACACTTAGTTCGGCACACCCTCTGACACTTTAACGAGACAATGAAATCGGTCTAATAGAAATTTTGCAGGGTGCAAATGCCTTGACTAGATTTCAATTCATACATGCATACGTCTGAATTTCCCTACGTAGTCTGGTCATAAATAAAGGTCCGGTAGCGAAGACACAATGGAGTCTGGCTATGGACGAGTTACTGATTCTGGTCGACCGACACGGTCGCAAAAAAGGCACCGCTGAGAAATTACAGGCCCATCAACAGGGCCTCTTGCACCGCGCCTTCTCAATCTTCATTTTTGATCGCGACGGGCGCCTTCTGCTGCAACAGCGTGCTCTCGGCAAATATCATTCCCAAGGTTTGTGGAGCAATACCTGCTGCGGTCATCCCCGCCCGGGAGAACGGACCGCTGCCGCAGCGAAACGCCGCTTGCTCGAAGAAATGGGCATCACCTGTCAGTTGCGTAAAGTCTTCACCCTTCTCTACCGAGAACCCGTTTCAAACCAGCTCATTGAGTACGAATACGGGCACATTTACGTCGGCGTCAGCGATTGCGACCCCGTCGCCAACCCCGAAGAAGCCAATGACTGGCAATGGCAACCATTGCCCGAGCTTACCGCACGCATTGCCGCCGCACCCGAGACCTTCACTATCTGGTTCCGCCGGTTGCTCGATACCTGTGGACCCGCTGGGCTAAACACCTGGAAAGACCAAGCGCTAACTGGCCGGCAAGCGGTGGGCATATCGAAAACGAGACCTGGTCATGGATGACAGCCTGCGCCGCCGACCTCCGTCTCGATACTCGGATTACACCGTCGAAGCCGCAGAGCACGAGTTATGGCGGTAAACGCGACTGGAAAACAACCGAAGGGCTAGACTTTCATGGTCTGCTCTGAACTCCCATCAGCACCCGATAGTCATCTGTTGAGGCCCTCACTTCAAAGCGCATGCCAATCTCCCTTCGACTTATCCGGAGTCTCGCGGCAATGGCTGATCTCAATCCCGAACGACAAAGCGACATCGATGCCCACGGCATCATCGGCGACATGCGTAGCGCGGCACTGGTCAATGACAAGGGCAGCGTGGATTTTTTCTGCTGGCCGGAATTCGACAGCCCGTCGATTTTCTGCTCGCTGCTGGATACGCCCGAGGCGGGCATCTTCCAACTTTCCCCGGACTTGCCCGACGCCCGCCGTGAGCAGATTTACCTGCCCGACACCAACGTGCTGCAAACCCGCTGGCTCAGTGAGCGCGCGGTGGTCGAGGTCACCGATCTTTTGCCCATCGGTGACAGTGAGGACGATCTACCGCTATTGATGCGAAGGGTTCGCGTGGTCAGCGGTGAAGCGACGTTTCACATGCACTGCGCCGTGCGTCATGACTACGCTCGCGCCAAGACTCGCGCGCAGATGGATAAAAAAGACGTGACGTTCGTGGCCGCCGATCAGCCGTCCATGCGCCTGTCGTCGGATCAGGTTTTGCGGGTTGATGGCAATGCTGCAGTCGCCGAATTCACCCTCAAACAGGATCAGAGCGCACAATTCCTGCTCGGTGGCCTCGACGACCCGCGCTTCAAGGAGGGAGCCGCCGCCATTTGCCTGGAGCGCACCTTAAAGTTCTGGCGCGACTGGATCGGTCAGTCCAACTATCGCGGTCGCTGGCGGGAAATGGTCAACCGCTCGGCCCTCGCCCTGAAGCTCCTGACCTCGCGTAAACACGGCGCCATTCTCGCCGCCGCCACGTTCGGCCTGCCGGAAACACCCGGCGGTGAACGCAATTGGGACTATCGCTACACGTGGATCCGTGATGCCTCGTTCACTGTCTACGCGTTCATGCGCCTGGGGTTTGTCCAGGAAGCCAACGATTACATGCGTTGGCTGCGTGGACGAGTCAGCGACTGCCATGGCAAGTCGATGAAACTCAACATTCTCTACGCCATCGACGGTCGCCAGGAACTGCCGGAAACCGAACTGTCGCACCTGTCCGGCCATGGCGACGCCACACCGGTGCGCATCGGCAACGGCGCCTATGATCAGGTCCAGCTCGACATCTTCGGTGAGCTGATGGATGCGATCTACCTGGTCAACAAGTATGGCGACGCCATCTCCCATGAAGGTTGGAAACACACCGTGGAAGTGGTCGATCAAGTGTGCGAAACCTGGCAGCAGAAAGACGTGGGCATCTGGGAAATGCGCGGCGAGCAGCACCACTTCCTGCATTCACGGCTGATGTGCTGGGTCGCCCTGGACCGCGCCATTCGCCTCGCCTCCAAACGTTCACTCCCCGCCCCGTTCGCCCGCTGGGACCAGATGCGCCAGGCCATCTACGCCGACATCTGGGAAAACTTCTGGAACGAAGAACACGGCCATTTCGTCCAGCACATCGGCGGCACCGCCCTCGACGGCTCTATGTTGTTGATGCCGCTGGTGCGCTTCGTCAGCGCCAAGGACCCACGCTGGCTCGCCACCCTCCAAGCCATCGAAAAAACCCTGGTGCGCGACGGCATGGTTTACCGCTATCGCAACGACGACGCCCGGATTGATGGCCTCGACGGCACCGAAGGCGCCTTCGCCGCGTGTTCGTTCTGGTACGTCGAATGCCTGGCCCGGGCCGGCCAGGTGGAAAAGGCCCATCTGGAGTTTGAACAGTTGCTGAGGTATGCCAACCCGCTGGGCTTGTATGCCGAAGAGCTGGACAGTCATGCGCGGCATCTTGGGAACACCCCGCAAGCGCTGACGCATCTGGCGTTGATCAGCGCGGCGTGTTTTCTGGATCGGAAATTGAGTGGGGAGAAGAGTTTCTGGCAGCCGTGAGACCGTGGCGCCCCCTTCGTCGGAACGCCGCCCGGAGCAAGCCCGCTCCCACAGGAGTCTGCAATAGCTCGGCAAACGGTGGTCCATTGTGGGAGCGAGCCTGCTCGCGAAGAGGCCATCAGCCACAACACCATGCGCCGACAGAGCCTGTCGGAAATTTCCCGTTTTGCGCTGCCGCTTGTAGGACCGAGACTTGCCCGTGAAGCACTTAAACACACCCACCGAAACATAACAGCCCCGCTCTGGCGAGACTTGGCGGGCGCTACTGCCCTGAAACCTACAAAAGCCAAACAACCATTCCCCCTTCACCCCAACACGGCACATTCCTACGCCCTGAAATACCTTGTTGCCAGTCGTTACATCCCCCCCTAACATCCAACGTCAACGGGTACAGCGGAGCTGTCCAATAAAACCCGAATTCAAGGAACCAGAATGAACCAGCGCATCCACCGCAGCATCGACTCCCCCTTCAGGTCAGGCCTGAACCGCGAGGAATTATGGGAAGGCCCGGACAAAGGCTTGATCAAATGCTGGGAAATCGGCCGCCAACGCGCCGCCCGCTTCCCCGAACTCGCCAATCGAAGCCTTGCCGGGGAACTGCCGGTGCTCGGTTGGAAGGGTGGTGTCAGTCGCAGCCTGAAAAAACTCGAAAAGTACGGATCGCTCAAATACCTGGCGCAGTGGCAAGGTTTGCGCGGGGAGGATCTGGATATTGATTTGAGTGCAGAGCGGGCGTTGGCCTGTTCCCGAACCGGCATGGTGGTGACCTTTACGCCGGATCGGTCGAAGTACTTTAATCAGGTGGCGGAAGTGGAAGCGTAAGCAATAGCACTCATGGTCGATTTACTCCGGCAAGGGCCTGATCAAGAAACCTTTTGATCAGCCCACTCATTTTGATCGGCTGTTCATTGAGTGCAAAGTGCCCGGCATCGAGCATGTGCAACTCGGCATCGGGACGGTCGTTCTTTATGGATTTGGCGCCGTCCTCGGAAAATATAAGATCGTGGACGCCCCAAAGCACCAGTAAAGGCAACTTGGAATCCTTCAAATACGCCTGCCATCGCGGGTACTCGCGGACGTTGTTCTGGTAGTCATACGCGAGCTCCAGTTGTACCGACGCAACCCCCGGCTTTTGCAGAAAAGCGATCTCGTCGGACCATAGGTCAGGATTGAAAGACTCCCGGTTTTTGCGTGCCCCCACATACCGCGCCACACCGGATGAAGGCGCCGGCATACCATCGAGGATCTTCTGCTCATAAGCAGCGCGGTCCTGCCAGAACGCACGACGCAGCTTCCATAAATCACTCAGCCCCGCCTCATGGATCACTGCGTTCTGTACGATCAGTGCCTGTACTCGTTGGGGGTGAGCAAGTGCAAGATGAAATCCAACCGGACCACCATAGTCTTGCATGTAAAGGCTATACCGATTGAGCGCCAACGCCTCGGTAAATGCGGCTATTGTCTTGGCCAGATGCTCAAACGTGTACTTGTAAAGGTGGCGATCAGGCATCTGCGAATGACCGAACCCCGGATAGTCCGGCGCGATACATCGGTAAGACTTGGCCAACAGTGGCAGCAACGGATCGAACATACGTGAAGATGATGGGTATCCATGCAGCAAGAGCAGGATCGGTGCATCCTTGGGGCCTGCTTCACGATAGAAAATTTCCACCCCATTCACCTGGACTGTTCGATAGCGAACACTCTGATCGCTCTCGCCGAACGGGTCCGCACGCGGGGGTTGTCCCTCTCCATTGACGCCGGTTGACCGATTGATTGCCAGTGCGATGGCTGGAGCCGACGCGGCGACCACGCCCGCCATGGCCAATCCAGACAACACGCTGCGTCTACCCAGGCTTTAATTTCTGCTCATGAAAACGCTCTTATTGAGGGAACGCTTCCATTGTCTGCTTCTGAAGCAGCTCGGGAGAGCTACAAACTTGCCAGGTTTAGATAGGTTCTTGCCAAACACTTAGAGGTTGACATGCACGCACAGAAGATCGCCGTTGTCGCCTTCGATGGAATCAGTCCGTATCACCTGTCCTTACCTTGTTTGGTGTTCGGCAATCATCGCGCGGACCTGGGTGTGCCCCCCTACGAGTTCATGGTCTGTTCAGCCGAGGACGGCAAACTACGCACCAGTGGTGGCTTTACCATTGAAACGGTGCACAACCTTAGTGTGCTGTCATCGGCGGACATTGTGATCGTGCCGTCGTGGCGCAATCCGCACGAGCCTGCGCCAATATCCTTGATAGAAGCACTGCGAGCCGCGCACGCGCGTGGCGCACAGGTGGTCGGCCTGTGCCTCGGTGTTTTCGTGGTTGCGCAGACAGGCTTGCTGGATGGTCGTCGAGCGACAACTCATTGGTTGTGGACAAGGCTGTTCACCGAGCGTTTCTCCAACGTGCGGCTTGAAGTCGATAAGTTATATATAGACGAAGGTGATGTTTTGACGTCGGCGGGTAATGCCGCCGGAATGGATTGTTGCTTGCACCTGTTCCGCAAGCATCATGGAGCAGATGTTGCCAACCGTCTCGCGCGGCGCCTGGTCGTACAACCGCATCGCCCAGGCGGACAAGCGCAATTTATCGAGCGCCCGATGCAACACGACGGAGCTGGTGATCGTTTATCAAGCACCCTGGCTTGGGTGCGCGCCAATCTAAATACACCGCACACCATTCGCTCGCTCGCTGACCATGCTCGACTTGGCGAACGAACGTTTTCGCGTCGATTCCAACAAACTACCGGCACATCGGTAAAACGATGGCTTACCGAAGAACGGTTGCTGCTCGCGCAATGCCTGCTCGAGTCGAGTAACAAGCCTATCAACGATATCGCACACGCCGTGGGCTTTACCGATAGCCTTTCAATGCGCCAACAATTTGCGGCAAAACTGCATACCACTCCTTCGATGTATCGGAAGGTATTCCGCATGAGTGAGGGCTATCGGGTCTGAATGCAGTGGTCAACTAATCCCGGACGCGACTTTAAGTTTTTCCTCGGCCTAAGTTGGCGCCAGCCCACCGTTAAACCGATGGAGCTGAATCCAGTTCTACTGATGCATCAAAAAAACGTTATGTTACAGCCTGTACAAGTTTCGATTAGTCAGGCTCGGACTTTACCGTTAGTGGAACGGTCGGGGTTCCCGCATAGAACACAATCAGCTCAACCGGTTCATCCCCACTCTCACCGCGATGAAAGGCGCCGACTATCTCAGGCAATACGTCTCCAGGACCGATGACCAATGTCTTTCCATTGTCCTTGCGGATGACCGTCAGGTGACTGGAAAGAACATAGGCGACATTGACTACCGGATGGGTGTGCCACGGTAGCGAGCTATGTGCCGGGATTTTATAGCGCAGGACCGATACTTCCGGCTGGCCTTCTGGATACTTTCGATATTGAACGCCGTCCCACGACTGCGTTGTTTTCAGTAGCTGCGTTACCTCGACTTGAGGCTCGGCCGCCACAGCCATCGAGGCATGCATGGCGCCAGCAAGCAAGGATAACGAAACCATGAGAACAGTTGCAAAGCGTGTTTTAACAGGCGGATGGCTGGACATCAAATGTTTCCTTAGTTGGACAATAAGGCAGCTGCAGGGCAGTTTAGTGGTGAACAATGTCAGTGACTTTTTTGACAAGCCTTATGATTAAGCTCTACGGCTTTCCATTTCACACCAATAGTGAGGCCAGTCTCTGCGCGTCCCTCTTTCAATGCCTGACAATACCAGACTCTTATCGGACAAACGGAAGCCGGCAAGCTGAATAAGTGTTTAGATGTTTCGACGAACGATCAGCATTACTGTTTTTCTTTCTTTGTGAGCACCAGATACAACATGCATTAATGCTGTAAAGAGTTTTCTCACGAAACATATATTTACACACACTGAAAGACCGTAGCTTTCAAAAAACGCCCCAGGCGTAGTGCAATAGTGCGAATTGCAATATCCCGATCCGCAATTCCCCCTCGCCGCGAAGGGCTATCGCGTCAAGCGCCCCCGACAGTTTCCCTATGCGGTGCCAGCGCTGCTGAATCGACTGCAACACTGACGGAAAACCGCTCGCGATAAGCCTGCGGTGTTACCCCCATAGCCCGCAGAAAACTGCGCCGCAGCGTCTCTTCACTGCCAAACCCGCATTGCACCGCCACCCTTTTAATCGGCACGCCAGTATCGCTGAGCAACCGTCGCGCCGTTTCGACCCGGATCAATTCGATGGCTCGCGCCGGGGTTTGCCCGGTATCGGCGCGGTAGTGGCGCACGAAGCTGCGTTCGCTCATGCCCGCCTGCAAGGCCAGGGTGGGGATGCCGAGGTCCTTGGTCAGATTTTCACTGATCCAGGCATGAAGTTCGTCGAAACGCTCGCCTTCCTTCTGCAAGGACAAGGTCACGCTGAACTGAGACTGGCCGCCCGGACGCTTGAGGAATACCACTAGTTGTTGGGCGACCTCCAGGGCCAAATTGCGGCCAAGATCCTCTTCGACCATGGCCAAGGCGAGGTCGATACCTGCCGTGACACCGGCCGACGTCCAAACCGGCCCGTCGTTGATGAAAATCGGATTAGGTTCGACGTGAAGGCGCGGATGCTTCTGCGCCAACTGCTCGCAGCGCGTCCAGTGTGTCACCACTCGACGGCCATCGAGCCAGCCACTGGCCGCCAGCAAAAACGCCCCGGTACATACCGACGAGACACGCCGGCAAGCCGCTGCATGTTCACGCACCCATGCCACCAGAGCCTGATCTTCTGCGGCCGCATAAACGCCCCAGCCACCGGCAATGACCAGCGTGTCACTACCGTCCTCGGGCAACGCTTCAGCCAACAGCGCCAGGCCCGCCGACGACATCACCGCCCCGCCACCGCTGGCAATCACCGAAGGCGCATAAGGCGGCGGCAGCCCTTTCTGGCGGGCAATATCGTTGGCCGAAGCGAACACCTGCAAGGGCCCGGTGACGTCGAGCAGTTGCACATTGGCAAACGCGAGCACGTGAATGGTTTTCGGCATGATTGGCGTAATTCGTGGGGTTATTGGCGGATACGCCAAATCCTACGAGCCTAGAGTGAAGACGTCCACCCACTTCAGGAGAAATAAGCCATGACGTTGCAGATCGGTTTTCTGTTGTTTCCTCAGGTTCAGCAACTCGACCTGACAGGCCCTTACGACGTATTGGCCTCATTGCCGGACGTAAAGGTGCACTTGATCTGGAAAGACCTGGTGCCCGTCACCGCGAGCACGGGGCTAATGCTGAAACCGACCATGACGTTCGACGATTGCCCGGCGCTGGATGTGATCTGCGTTCCCGGCGGCGGTGGCGTCGGGCCATTGATGGAGGATGAACAAACACTGGCATTCATCAAGGCTCAAGCCACCAACGCGCGGTATGTCACCTCGGTGTGCACCGGTGCGCTGGTGCTCGGTGCCGCGGGATTGCTCAAGGGCAAACGGGCGACGACCCACTGGGCCTATCACGAGTTGCTCAAACCACTGGGCGCGATCCCGGTGAAAGACCGAGTAGTGCGCGATGGCAATCTGCTGACCGGTGGCGGGATTACCGCAGGGATCGATTTTGCCCTGACCCTGGCGGCTGAACTGTTCGACAAAGACACGGCGCAACTGGTGCAGTTGCAACTGGAATATGCCCCGGCACCGCCATTCCAGTCGGGCAGCCCTGAAACAGCGCCGCAAAGTGTTCTGGCCGAAGCGCATCGCCGTGCAGCCGCCTCGCTTGAGCAACGGACGCAAATCACCGAACGGGCGGCGGCCAGACTCTAAGCACCGCCAGACTTTTCGACAGGCGAAAAAAAAACCCGCCGAAGCGGGTTTTTCCCAAGACCATTGTCGACTCCCTGTCGGTAGCCAATCCTTGCTGATGGTCGATCATCCGTGATCCTGAAGCGCTTCCTGTGCTTCAGTTGATGGGGCTAGATTACGTGTCGGATCCAATCTGCAACAGACGACATAGCTACCACCGCGTGTAAGACATTCGCTATAAGCGCCCTTCCGTAAACCCTTAGATGCCTAAGGCATCCCGCCTACAAGCCGCGCGTTTAGCGACCTGCGCCTCCACCACCCTCACGCTCGTGGGCTTTGGCGCTTTCAATCAGATACTGTTCTATGTTGTTCATCTGCTCTTCCCAACCACGGCTGTCCATGCGAAACGCTTTTTCGCGACGCGCCTGGGGAACGTGGTCGAAACCGGATTCAGACACCTTGAGCAGCGTGCCGTTATCCATGTCTTCGAGCTCGAATTTCACCAGCGTGGTCGGCTCCTGGGAGTAGTCGAGTTCCGGGTTGACGGCATAAGGGTGCCAGCGAAATGAAAACAATCGCTCCGGCTCGACCCGCTCGACCAGGACATTCCACAGCAAATGCTCGTAACCGGGGTACGTGACCTGCCCCTGAGTCCACTCACCGGCGACGAAACGCTTGCCTTCCAGTGCCACGCCAAACCATTGCCCGAATGCTTCGGCATTGGCCACCGCGCGCCAGACATGCGAACGCTTCGCTTTGAGCAGGATCTTCCTTTCGATGCGATCTGATGCTGGATTCATATGTCACCTCCTGTAATGAACAGTAGGTCAGTAAGACCACAAGACCAACCCTAAAATGTCCCAATCGCTTGCCGCGATCAACCATGTCCGCAATATTCGGCCACATTTGCGTGCATAAGTTCGGGTATGCAGACGAGACAGTTGGCTGGCAGTGCACCTTCGGCAGGTCATCCTCAGTCGGCAATTGGCTACACTGCTCCCCAATTCCCCTTGTCACAGCGAGTTTCCTCCATGTACTCACGCTTTTTCCTGGCGCTGGCGCCTGTGATGTTTACCTCAATGGCTGTCGCCGTGGATTGCGACAACGCCACCGACCAGGCCACGATGAACCAATGCGCGGCGCAGCAGCATGCAGCGGCCGATAAGGAATTGAATGCGTTGTATCAGCAAATCACCACGCGCCTGAAAGGCGAGCCCGACCGCAAGAAGTTATTGGTGGGGGCACAGCGGGCGTGGGTCGCATTCCGGGATGCCGAGTGCACGTTTTCAGCGTCGGGGGTGGATGGGGGCAGTTTGTATCCGTTGGTCTACAGCAACTGCACCACGGACTTGACCAAGGCGCGGGTTCAGACGTTCAAGAATTATCTGAAGTGCCAGGAGGGGGATGTGGGGTGTCCGGTGCCCGGGGTTTGATGATTTTTTGATCTTGAGGGCCTCATCGTCGGAACGCCGCCCGGAGCCGGCTCACTCCCACACTGGAACTGTGAACGCAGGACCAATGTGGGAGCGAGCCTGCTCGCGAAGGCGTCAGATCAGGCAGAACCGATTACCGCACAAACACCTGCGCCGTGGTAATCGCCATATCACCACCCGGCAATTTGATGCTGCCAACCTGCTTGAGGCTATCGGCATCAAAAATCGCCACATCGTTAAACGTCCCGGCCAGGTAGATCTTGCTGCCGTCCTTGTTGAAGGAAATACAGTAGTAGGAATGATCCAGCGTCGCTGCCTGTAGCATTTTCTTTTCCTTGATGTCGTACTTGGCCAAGCGGTTGAGCACCCCGAACATCAGGTTCGGGTCCTTCGGCGAACGCATACCGCTGAAGTAGATTTCCGTCAGGGGACCGAAGTCGGTGGTTTCGGTCTTGCCGGTTTTCAGGTCGATGCTGAACAGCCCGTAGAGGTATTCGGCGGTCAATGGGTCCTGCTTCTTGTCCTTGAATTTCGCCGCGGTGTAGAGCAGCGAGAAGTCATGGCGATAGGTCTGCTGGTTCCACACGTAGAGCACGTCCGGTGCGCTGTAGTTCGGGCGTTTCCAGTGACGGCTGGGGATCAGCACGTCGAACTTGCCGGTTTTCACATTGACCTTGTAGACATCTGCCCCGGCCACGTACAGCGTGCCGTCATCGCCACTTTGCATGATGGTCAACTGCCGAGGTGCCGGGAAGCTGCGCACGGGTTCGGCGTCCATGCCAGCGTCGGTGGCATAGACATCAAGCCGCGGTTGCTGCACCTCGTAGCGGTCATTGAGCATCAGCGTCGGGTTGGCAATAGCGAACAGTTCCTTGCCGTCGTGGCTGAGGGTGAAGGCGAACATCGACTTCGCTTTCTCCCCCGGTTTCTGGGTGATGCTGGCGTGAAACACCTGCTTGCAGCTGTCCAGCTCGACGCCATAGATATCGGCGTAGTGGTTGTTCAATACGTAGGCGGTCTTGCGATCCGGCGACAGCTGCACGGTGCCGGGGCCGAAGGCGTCGGGCATCTTGCAGGTCTTGAACAGGGTGTCAGTGCCCAGGTCGATCACGTGCAGGTTGTTCGGGTAATTGGTGGTCACCATGTACTCGTGACCGTCTTGCAGTGCTGTGTTTTCATCGGCCAGAACAGTGAACGAACAAGTGCTCAGGACGGCGAATGCGGCCAGGCCGCAGGCTTTGATGCTGTGCATGCTGGAATCCTTCTTCTTATCTGATCACTTGTCTTTGGGGAAGACAGTGCCGAGGTTGCGCCAGTTTTCGTTGGACGCCTGGGCATCCTTGTTCCAGTCCGGGTAGGTGCTCATCATGTCGGGCACCTGGGCCGGCCACCAGCACGGGTCGGAGCAGCCATACAGGTCGGCTTCCATCGGCTGGCACAACGACGACACCCCGCCAAATGCATCGATTTCCCAACCTGGGTCGGTGGTCGAGGCGCAGCCCGCAACGGAGCTCATCGCCACCACTTCTTCGATACGGTTTTCGGCCGCGGCCTCATCCAGTTTCAGCGCTTTATTATTGATTGCCTTGAGATGTTTCATATCAGTGAGCCTTGCGCGGAGTGATGTAGCTGCTGATAAACGCAGGGTTATGGGCCATGATCCGGGTGTAGACCTCGATGCCGAAATCGACCCAGTCACGCATCAGTTCGCAGTAGTGATAGGTCGGGTGGGTCGGGTCGCCGTATCGGGCGTAGCTCTCGTGGTAGCAACCACCGGAGCACAGGTTGCGGATCTGGCAGTCCTCGCAACCGGTGTTGGTGCGGTCGAGGCGCTGGGACAGGAAGTCGTTCAACTCCACCTGTTTGACGCCACTGTGCACGTTGCCGAAGGTCGGCAGTGATGAACCGGTGAAGCGATGGCACAGGTTCAGCTCGCCCTTGTGATCCACCGCCAGCATCTTCAGGCCCGCGCCGCACGGCAGCGCTTTTTTGTGGCCTTCGTGGATGTCGGTGATCAGCTGGTGCAGGTTGGAAAAACCGATGTTGCGATGTTCCAGCGCGGCTTCCAGGTAACGCCGACCGAGCTTCTTCATGTTGGCGAAGACTTCGATCAGCTCGTCGCTGGACAGGTTGAAAGTGCTGATGTCGCCCGACGTCACCGGGGCAAACCCGACTTCGGCAAAACCGAGTTCGTTGAACAGGTGATCCCAGATGGTTTCGACATCGGTGACGCCAGTGGTCAAAGTCACCCGCGCGCCAACTGGACGGCTGTTGTAGCGCGACAGCAGCATCTCGGCCTTGCGCCGCACCACGTCATACGTGCCCTGCCCGCCCACGGTGATGCGGTTGCGGTCGTGCACGGTTTTCGGCCCGTCGATACTGACCGAGAGCCCGAAACGGTGGGCGTTGAGGTAGTCCACGGTTTCTTCAGTGAGCAGCGTGGCGTTGGTGGTCATGACGAATTCGACGAACTTGCCGGCCTCGCGGAAACGCTTCTCGCAATAATCGACCATGTACTCAATCAGCTTGCGATTGCTCAGCGGTTCGCCACCGAAGAACACCACGGTGAAACGTTCTTCGTCCGGGGATTCGCGCAGCAGCATTTCCACCGACGCGACCGCCGTTTCGACGTCCATTTTCTTGCCGGCCGACGGCTTGTCGAGGTCTTCCTTGTAGCAGTAGGTGCAGCTCAAATTGCAGCCGGTGTTGACGTTGAGCACCACGGTATTGATCGCCGTGCGTTCGACCCGTTTAGTGCCGATGTCCGGGGTCAGTGGCGAACCGTCGCTGACCAGTTCCAGGGCCATCAGCTCACGCAAGGTCTCGGTGACTTCTTCGCCGTTGAACCGCGCCGCGAGGCGCTGGATCAGGTCGTCCGATGTGCAACCGGGACCGCGCAAGGTATCGATGATGGTGCCGGTCAGCTCATCGCTGGCGAACAGCGAACTGCTGGGGATATGAAACAGCATGCGGTCGGCGTCGACATGCACTTCGTGCAGGTTCCGTTCAACCAGATTCAAAATAGCGCCCATTGCAACCTCCTGTGCAAACCCCGTCTGACGGGGCCTGCGGTCATTCCGAAAAGTGTCTGAAGCCGTATGGATCAGCCAACTCATGGAATGGGTGGATTGTTCCAGCGTTGCACGGTGACGATCATGTGGCCTTCGCCGGTCAGGGATTTCCCTGCGTCGTCGACGGCGGCGATCACCTTGAGATTGCCGGCGTTATTGGTGGACATTTTGCGCTGCGGGTTCGGCCCGGCATCGCCAGGGGTGAACACGCCGGTGTCAGCCTGCATGGTGCCGGCGAACTTGACGTCTTCGTCTTCCTTGGCGCGGTCATCGAAGGCTTCGACCTTCCATTGCGCCGGGAACACACCGATGCGATACGGCTTGCCGTCGGCGCCTTTGCCCCAGGCTTCAGCGTCGAAACGGCCCTGGACTTTCGGCGTTGAACCACCGCCCTCGCCGATCCGCGAGACCGAGAACTCCGGCACGACTTTGACTTCGGCGATTGTGCCGTAGACCGACAGGGTCGGACCTTTCAGTGAGCCAACGGAGACGTTGCGCAGACCCGGTTGAGCGTTGGCGGCGGCCTTGAGTTTGACCGTGATCCGTTCCGGGCTCTGCTCGACGACTTCGACCACTTCCACACCTTTGCCAAAATCCGGTTTGCCGGTGAGGCCGCTGCCGATGAGGGTGACTTCGGTTTCGCTACCGACCTTCAAATAACCCGGCTGCACCGCCAGCAGACGGTTGGAACCCTGCTTGGCGGCAACGAAGTCCAGTCCGCGTTCATCATGCTCGGCCTCAAACATCCTGCCCTGCATCGCATTGCCTTGAACGGCGAACACCTGGCGCATGGTCACGCCGTCGATGGTCACGTTGCCGCGCCATTCGTAGCCGGTGTACAGAATTGCGCTGCCGTCGCCATTGAACGGAGTGCCGTCGGCATACTGGCCTTTGACGCTGATCTTGAAGGTGTCGCTACCGTCGGCACTGACGGTCATCACACCGGCCAATTCGCCCTTGCCCGGCAAGTGGCCGCTGAAGCTCCAGTTACCCACCAGCGCAGCGGATTTCGGCGCGACGCTTTGCCATTTTTTCCAGGCCGGGTTGTCCAGCGGATAACGCTTGGCCAGCAGCGGCACCATCTCTTTGCGAGCGATGTCGAACCAGTCGCGGTCCCGGGCCAGGGCCTGATATTCGAGGGACGGCCATTGGCCGAGGTGGAAGTTCACCAGACGCTCCCACTCCTGGGCCGGACGCCGTTGCAGGGCGACCCGCGCACCGGAGTGGCAGCGGCCACACATCTGACTGGTCTGATCGTCGAATTTCTCGACAGTATTGAGCCGGCGTTCCAGCGCATACCGCACGCCATCGGTCTCGCTCGGCGCCAGGCCTTGGGTGTCCGCCAGGTACTTGACCAGGGTGCGACGGTCGTCATCGCTGATCTGCAAACCATGCATGGTTTGCATCCGGGCGATGGTCATCAGCCAGCCTTCCGGGGTCTTGCGCTGGTGGCTGATGCGACTGAGGGCGTTATCGGCTTCGGGGGTGTGACAGCCCTGACAGGTTTCCTTGAGGATGGTCTGGGCGTCGCGGGCTGCCAAGCTATAAGGCGAATGCAGCGCCGCACAGGCGGCCACGGCCAGCAGGCTGGCGCTCAGGCCTGATCGGAGTTTTCTCTTCATCAACGTCGAACCTCGCACGGTGCGTTCTTATTGTTGTGGCTTATCGTTTTTATGGTTTCTACCGCCGGCGGCGAACCGCTGACGGAGGCAAGAGAAACGTCTGCGATGAGCAATACACGGAGCGTGCCAGCTTGCCGATATCCTTCTTTATCAATCAGTTGCGCGAAAACATCGGCGCTCGAACCGCTTTCGACGAGATCGCCTGCGTCTAATATCGCGACAGTTGTTGCAGTCTGAGACAAGCATAGATGCCCAGTTGAAACAGCTCATCGCCCGACGATTGACGGCCCGGGGATGCGAGTGCGAAATGATTGTTCATCGATTGCCAGCAAGGGGATAAAAAATGGCAAGCATCACTGTCTTGGCGGGGGACTTTCTGCAGGGTGATGGAGAGTACAGGGACGGCGTTTTCACCCTCAGGACGTCGCTTCACCCATGGCCCGGCCTCACCCTCCCACTCTCATCGTTCAAGCGTGTGGAAGTCGCTAACGAGCAGTCGATCAACAACATCAAGGATGCCATCGGGTTCGGCGTGGCGGGCGCCATGCTGCTGGGCCCCATCGGCGCGATTGCCGGGTTCATGTTGGCCGGCAAAGAGACGGAAGTGACCTTTCTGGCCACGCTCAAGGATGACAGGACGTTACTGGCGGCCGTCGATAGCAACACGTTCGAGGATATTTCCCGAAGAATCCCTTCATGATCACATCAGCAAGGGCCGCACCACACACGGTGGTGCGGCTGACGCAGGTTCAACTTAAAAACGTTGGAGGAACGCCTTTGTGTGCGTTGATCTCTTGCTGCATCTGCGCCACCAGCGTCGTAATTGCATGGGCCGTGTCCAGTTCCCAGACGGGAACGTTGGTCGCCACCAGGTCCACTTTGCCGGTCATGCAATCGCAGACCCGAATCGTCATTGACTGATCCGGGGCCATGCTGCAGGTGCATATCGAGGGCAGAAAACTCTGCTCAATGATGCTTTGAATCTCCAGGGTTGAAAGGTTCATCACAACCTCCCTTGCGCGAGATGTGTGGCCGGGGAGATGTTCCGTCATTTCACCCACCGAGCCAGAAAATTCTAGACCCCATCACCGAGGGTCTCAAGGTCGCAACCGGGTTGCTCGTCGTCTCAGCGGCTGTCGCAATTTGCGAAAAAAAGCCCCTGCATCCTTCCTTTTGCGTCTGGCGAGTCCCAGCCAATCAAAGGCTCGCCTGACCTTGCGGCGACTTGGCACAGGCATTGCGAAAGCCCTGTTCTCACGAACAATAAGAGGCTTCGCCATGTCGCTCCCTAATTTGCTTCCCGCCACCTCCGCGTTCATCCAGCGCGCACCGCGCATGCTGATCGGCGGTGACTGGGTCGAGGCCGCCGACGGCCAGACCATGCCCCTGCACAACCCGGCCACCGGCGAAGTGCTGTGTGTGGTGCCACGGGCTACACCGGACGATGTCGACCGTGCCGTACTCGCCGCGCGTCTGGCTTTTGATGATTCGGCCTGGACCCGCACCCGCCCACGCGAGCGGCAGAACCTGCTGTGGAAACTTGCCGACCTGATGCAACGCGACGCCGAACTGCTGGCGCAACTGGAATGCCTGAACAACGGCAAAAGCGCCGCCGTCGCCCAAGTCATGGACGTGCAACTGGCCATCGATTTCCTGCGTTATATGGCCGGTTGGGCGACCAAGATCGAAGGCTCCAGCGTCGAGGTGTCGTTGCCGTTGATGCCCAACGATCAATTCCACAGCTTCATCCGTCGCGAAGCGGTGGGCGTGGTGGGCGCCATCGTCGCCTGGAATTTCCCGCTGTTGCTGGCCTGCTGGAAACTCGGCCCGGCCCTCGCCACCGGTTGCACCGTGGTGCTCAAACCGGCGGATGAAACCCCGCTGACGGCGCTAAAACTCGCCGAACTGGTACTGGAGGCCGGCTACCCCGAAGGCGTGTTCAACGTGGTCACCGGCACCGGCATCACCGCAGGCTCTGCCCTGACGCACAACCCGCTGGTGGACAAGCTGACCTTCACCGGCTCTACCGCCGTGGGCAAGCAGATCGGCAAGATCGCCATGGATTCCATGACCCGCGTGACCCTGGAGCTGGGCGGAAAATCACCGACCATCGTCATGGCCGACGCCGACTTGAAAAGCGCCGCAGCCGGTGCCGCCAGCGCGATTTTCTTCAATCAGGGCCAGGTGTGCTGCGCTGGCTCGCGGCTGTATGTGCAGCGCAAGCATTTCGACAATGTGGTGGCGGACATCGCTGGCATCGCCAACGCCATGAAGCTCGGCAACGGCCTGGACCCTAGCGTCGAGATGGGACCGTTGATTTCGGCGCGGCAGCAGGAACGGGTTTATGGGTACATCGAAAAGGGCCGGGAAAGCGGCGCGACCATCGCCTGCGGTGGCGAGCGGTTCGGACCGGGCTTTTTCGTCAAGCCGACGGTGATCGTCGACGTCGATCAGAAGCATTCGCTGGTGCAGGAAGAGATTTTCGGCCCGGTGCTGGTGGCGATTCCGTTCGATGACGAAGCCGATGCATTGCGCATGGCCAATGACAGCCCTTACGGGTTGGGGGCGAGTATTTGGTCAAATGATCTGGCGGCGGTGCATCGGATGATTCCACGAATCAAATCGGGTTCGGTGTGGGTCAATTGCCACAGCGCCCTGGACCCGGCGCTGCCATTTGGCGGGTACAAAATGTCGGGAGTCGGGCGGGAGATGGGGTATGCGGCGATTGAGCATTACACCGAATTGAAGTCGGTGTTGATCAAGCTCTGATTTGCGGCGCCCTTTCGGGCGCCATCGCGAGCAGGCTCACTCCCACAAGGGATCTGTGTTCAACACAAAACCAATGTGGGAGCGAGCCTGCTCGCGAAGGGGCCAGACCGGCCCCTACAAATCTCAGGGCTTGAACCCTTGAGCCAACAACCACCCCCGAACCACCC
>NZ_JAHBDK010000021.1 GCF_019956415.1 Pseudomonas sp. GL-B-19 | reverse complement strand
ACCGATATGTGGCGCGCTACAACAATGTAAGGCGCCACAGCTACAACGGTTACCACTCGCCGGTAGCGGCAGAAAAGATGGCGGCGTGAGAACCGAAAACAATGTCCAAAATTACTGGACCAGATCAGGCTCACTCCTACAAGGGGTCTTCAGTGAACATGGGGGTTTGTGTTCAGGCACAAAAAAGGCGACCTGCTCAGCTCAGTTCGCCTTTTTCATTGCACTCAGAAATTACTGCCCGGTGTAAATCTGATCAAAGATCCCGCCATCATTGAAGTGGGTCTTCTGCACCGTGCGCCAGTCACCGAAGGTCTTCTCTACCGACAGAAAATCCACTTTCGGGAATCGATCCGTGTACTTGGCCAATACCGCCGGATCACGCGGACGCAGGTAATTTGCCGCCGCAATCTCCTGACCTTCCGGCGACCACAGGTATTTCAAGTATTCCTCGGCCGCAGCACGAGTGCCTTTCTTGTCGACCACTTTGTCGACCACCGACACCGGTGGCTCGGCTTCAGCGGATACGCTTGGGTAGATCACTTCAAACTGGTCACGACCAAACTCGCGGGCAATCATTTCCGCTTCGTTTTCGAAGGTCACCAGCACGTCGCCGATCTGGTTGGTCATGAAGGTAGTGGTGGCCGCGCGACCACCGGTATCCAGTACCGGGGCTTGTTTGAACAGCTTGCCGACGAAGTCTTTGGCCTTGTTCTCATCACCGCCATTCTTCAGCACATAGCCCCAGGCCGACAGGTAGGTGTAGCGACCATTACCTGAGGTTTTCGGGTTCGGCACGATCACCTGAACGCCGTCTTTCAGCAGATCGGGCCAGTCTTTCAGGGCTTTCGGGTTGCCTTTGCGGACGATGAATACCGTGGCCGAGGTAAACGGTGCGCTGTTGTTCGGCAGGCGCGTGACCCAGTTCTCCGGCACCAATTTGCCGTTATCCGCCAGGGCGTTGATGTCGGTGGCCATGTTCATGGTGATGACGTCAGCCGGCAGGCCGTCGATCACCGAACGCGCCTGTTTGCTGGAACCGCCGAAGGACATCTGCAGGATGATGTTTTCGTTGTGCTCGGCTTGCCAGTGTTTCTGGAAGGCAGTGTTGTAGTCCTTGTAGAAATCGCGCATCACGTCGTAGGAAACGTTGAGCAGGGTCGGGGCGGCCTGAGCCATGCTGGTCAATGCCAGGCCAGCGGCCAGAAGTGAGGCGCCAAAGAGTTTTTTCACTGCGCAGTCCTTGTTCTAAATTAAAAGTGAGGCAATTTGCCAGCGACTATAGCCGCGCGCGCATAGGCCTTTAAAGATTAAAAAGCTCTTTGCTTATTCCAGTTTCTTAAACAGTGCGTTGCCGCATCGCGAGCAAAATGCCGCGCCGTGTTCGTGGCTGTTTTTCTTGCACACCGGGCAATCGTGTTGCAGCTGTTCACCGCGCATGGCGTTGGCCAGTTCGGCGGTGAAAATCCCGGTGGGCACGGCGATGATCGAGTAACCGGTGATCATCACCAGCGACGAAATTACCTGACCCAACGGCGTCTTCGGCACGATGTCGCCGAAGCCCACAGTGGTCAGCGTGACGATCGCCCAATAGATGCCTTTGGGAATGCTGGTGAAGCCGTGTTCCGGACCTTCGATCACGTACATCAGTGTGCCGAACACCGTGACCAGGGTGCTGACGCTGACCAGAAACACTACGATTTTCTGTTTGCTGCCGCGCAACGCCGACATCAAGTAGTTGGCTTGCTTGAGGTATGGGCTGAGCTTGAGCACGCGGAAAATCCGCAGCATCCGAATGATCCGGATGATCAGCAGGTACTGCGCATCGGCGTAATACAGCGCGAGGATGCCGGGCACGATGGCCAGCAAATCCACCAGCCCATAGAAGCTGAACGCGTAGCGCCACGGCTTGGGTGAGCAATACAACCGCAGAATGTATTCGACAGCGAAGACGAAGGTGAAACCCCACTCGATATAGGCCAGCACATCGGCGTAGTTCTGGTGAATGGAATCGATGCTGTCGAGCATCACGATGATGATGCTGGCGAGAATGATCAACAGCAGGGTGCCGTCGAAGCGCCGCCCCGCCTTGGTGTCGCTTTGGAAAATCATGACGTAAAGGTCTTCACGCCAATTTTTGCTGCTGTCCATGGAAAACGCCTGAACCGGGAATCAGCGCAGCCTAGGTTGATTCTCCCCAGGAGCGCAAGGCGCACTGGCCCCCGTCGCTTTGCCGAACACTTGAGCAGCCGTACGGGTCAGCCAGCAGGCGAGGATGAATGGCGCGGTCAGCGTGGGCAGACCGATAGCGGCAAACATCGGCGTCAGCAGCAGCGCTAGTGCAATGCCCACCAGTGGCAGCCATGGCTGCTGGCGCTGCGAGCTGAAGGCGAGGGCGGCGAGCACGGCGTTATAGCCACCGAGGCCGAGCAGGCCGGTGTAGAAGTCGTGGTGTAGCAGGCTCCAACCCATGCCCGCAATAGACGCCAACAACGCCCAGCAGAATGCGCGACGATCAGCGATCAGCAAACCGGCGGCGATCAACGCACCGGCCAGCGGATGACCGAGGAACATCACTTGGCCGAGACCTTTGAGTGGTGCGGCGAGCATGTTCAGCGTGTTGATCTCGATCAAATGCGCCTTGGTCGAGGGTGTGGCGAAACACAGCAGCAACCAGCTCAGCGCCACGAAGGGCGCGGTGTAGGCGGGCAGGTATTGGCTAAGCCGGGCACGCTTGAGCCACTGTTGAGTGAACATCGCGCTCAGGCCGCCGCAGGCAATGATCACCAGCGGCAGCACGGCGGACCACGGGAAATACAGACTCAGCAACAAGCCGAGCAAAACCCCGTTGTAACTGAACAGCCCGGCCTGGCGATCGGCCTTGGCATAGCCGCGACGTTGCGCGGTAAGCAACCCGGCGACACCGCCCAGCAGCGCACCGCCGAGCAGCACCGGCGCGGTAAACAGAATGGCCAACAGGCACAGCAGACCACACAGCGGATGGCGCTGGAGGAAAATCTGACTGAAACCGTTGAGCAGGGCAGTCGCCCAGTCGGGGCAGTGGGTGTTGAAGTGATTGGCAGGCATTATTTTTCTGTGTGTCAAAGTGACCGAGTCGCTCGCATCGCTGGCAAGTCAGCTCCTACAAAGGCAATGCAATTCCTGTAGGAGCTGGCTTGCCAGCGAAGGGGCCAGTACAGGCGCTAAATCAATGTCTCAATGCGCAATGAGTTAGTCGACCCCGGCTGCCCAAACGGCACACCCGCGGTGATCAATAAGGTGTCGCCACGCTTGGCCATGCCTTGGGCCTGGGCAATCTCCAGCGCCGTCGAGCACACTTCATCCACTTGTCGCAGCCGATCATTGACCACCGAGTGCACGCCCCACGCCACGGTCAGGCGACGAGCGGTTTGACGGTTTGGAGTCAGGTTGAGAATCGGCACCGTCGGCCGCTCCCGAGCCGCGCGCAAACTCGACGTGCCGGACTCGCTGTAGTTCACCAGCACCGCCACCGGCAGCACATTGCTGATGCGACGAATCGCACAGCTGATCGCGTCGGAAACCGTCGCTTCGGCTTTCGGCCGGCTCACGTCCAGTTGCGTCTGATAGTCCGGGCCGTTTTCCACCTGGCGGATGATTTTGCTCATCATCTGCACGGCTTCCAGCGGGTATTCGCCGGAGGCAGTTTCGGCCGATAGCATCACCGCATCCGCACCTTCGGCCACGGCGTTGGCCACGTCGGTGACCTCGGCGCGGGTCGGGGCCGGAGAAAAACGCATCGACTCCAGCATCTGCGTCGCCACCACCACCGGTTTGCCGAGTTGGCGGCAGATGCTGATGATGTTTTTCTGAATCTGCGGGACGCTTTCGGCGGGCACTTCCACGCCCAAGTCACCGCGGGCGACCATGATCGCGTCGCTCAATTCAGCGATTTCGCGAAGCTGAGTCACCGCCGATGGCTTCTCGATTTTTGCCATCAAAAACGCTTTGTCGCCGATCAGTTCGCGGGCTTCGCGAATATCTTCCGGACGTTGCACAAACGACAACGCGACCCAGTCCACACCCAACTCCAGACCGAAGCTCAAATCACGGCGATCCTTGGCGGTCAGCGGGCTCAGTTCCAGCACCGCTTGCGGCACGTTCACGCCTTTACGGTCCGACAGTTCACCGCCGTTGAGCACGGTGGTGTCGATGGCGTCGGAGTACTTGGTGACCACGCGCAGACGCAGCTTGCCGTCGTCCAGCAGCAGGTCCATGCCCGGCTCCAGCGCCGCGATGATTTCCGGGTGAGGCAGGTTAACGCGGCGCTCGTCACCCGGCGTCGGGTCCAGGTCCAGGCGCAAGGCCTGACCGCGATGCAGTTGCACCTTGCCTTCGGCGAACTTGCCGACCCGCAGTTTCGGGCCTTGCAGGTCCATCAGAATGCCCAGTGGGTAATTCAGTTGGCGCTCGACTTCACGAATCCACTGGTAGCGCTGAGCGTGGTCGGCGTGATCACCGTGGCTGAAGTTCAGGCGGAAAATGTTGACCCCTGCCTGTACCAGTTCGCGGATGTCGTCGATCCCGTCAGTGGCAGGGCCGAGGGTGGCGAGGATTTTAACCTTCTTGTCAGGCGTCATGTTTAGGGCTCTCGAGAATCAGAATGGCGCGGAAGTCGTTGACGTTGGTGCGGGTCGGCTCGGTGACGATCAATGCGTCTAGCGCCTCGAAATAGCCGTAGCCATTGTTGTTGTCGAGTTCATCGCTGGCGCTCAGACCGAGGGCGGCGGCGCGGGCGTAGCTGTCCGGGGTCATGATTGCGCCGGCGTTGTCTTCGGAGCCGTCGATGCCATCGGTGTCACCGGCCAGCGCATACACGCCTGGCAAGCCTTTGAGGCTGTCGGTCAGACTCAGCAGGAATTCGGCATTGCGCCCGCCACGGCCATTGCCGCGCACGGTCACCGTGGTTTCACCGCCCGACAGAATCACGCACGGCGCCGCCAATGGCTGACCGTGCAGGACCACTTGCCGCGCGATACCGGCGTGAACCTTGGCCACTTCACGGGATTCGCCTTCCAGATCGCCGAGGATCAGCGGGCTGAAACCGGCCTGCCGCGCCTTCACTGCTGCCGCTTCAAGCGACTGCTGTGGACGGGCGATCAACTGGAAATGACTGCGTGCGAGGCTCGGATCGCCGGGTTTGACCGTCTCCGATTCAGGGCTTTGCAGCCAGTTGCGCACCGAGGCCGGGACTTCGATGCCATAGCGCTTGAGGATCGCCAGCGCTTCGGCGCAGGTGCTTGGGTCGGCCACGGTCGGGCCGGAGGCGATGACCGTGGCGAGGTCGCCCGGCACATCGGAAATCGCGTAGGTATACACAGTGGCCGGCCAGCAGGCTTTGCCCAGGCGGCCGCCCTTGATCGCCGAGAGGTGCTTGCGCACGCAGTTCATCTCGCCGATGGTCGCGCCGGATTTGAGCAACGCTTTGTTGATCGATTGCTTGTCGGCCAGGGTGATTCCCGCCGCCGGCAGCGCCAGCAACGCGGAGCCGCCGCCCGAGAGCAGGAAGATCACGCGGTCGTCTTCGGTCAGGTTGCTGACCAGTTCAAAAACACGCTTGGCGACGGCCTGACCGGCCGCGTCCGGCACCGGATGGGCCGCTTCGACCACTTCGATTTTTTCGCACGGGGCGCCGTGACCGTAACGCGTCACCACCAACCCGCTCACTTCACCCTGCCAGCAACGCTCGACCACCTGAGCCATGGCGGCTGCGGCTTTGCCGGCGCCGATGACGATCACCCGACCGCTGCGATCTTTGGGCAAATAGGCTTCGAGGACTTGCTGCGGATGGGCGGCGTCGATGGCTGTGGCGAACAGTTCGCGCAGGAATTGTTGCGGATCGACCGACATGGCGGGCTCCCGGAATTCTTGTTTTTGGGGTTGAAAATGAATCCGTGGCGCCTGGATCGCTGGCAAGCCAGCTCCTACAGATCGGCGCACGTCCTTGTAGGAGCTGGCTTGCCAGCGATCCAGACGCCTCGGTGTGTCAGGCAGACCGCGTTTAGGCAATCGCCGGCAAGCCGGCTCCTACAGGGTGTGTGGCGTTATTTATCGCGAATCGAGAAATTCGCCATGTGTTCCAGGCCCTTGATCAGCGCCGAGTGGTCCCAGTTGCTGCCACCGATGGCCGCGCAGGTGCTGAACACTTGCTGGGTGTTGGCGGTGTTCGGCAGGTTGATGTTCAGTTCCTTGGCACCTTGCAGGGCCAAGTTCAGGTCCTTCTGGTGCAGGCTGATGCGGAAGCCCGGATCGAAGGTGCCTTTAATCATGCGCTCGCCGTGTACTTCGAGGATCTTCGACGAAGCGAAACCGCCCATCAGTGCTTCACGCACCTTGGCTGGATCGGCACCGTTTTTCGAGGCGAACAGCAGGGCTTCGGCCACCGCCTGGATGTTCAGCGCAACGATGATCTGGTTCGCCACTTTCGCGGTTTGACCGTCGCCGTTACCACCGACCAGGGTGATGTTCTTGCCCATCGCCTGGAACAGCGGCAGGGCGCGTTCGAAGGCATCGGCATCGCCGCCGACCATGATGCTCAGGCTCGCAGCCTTGGCACCGACTTCGCCGCCAGACACTGGCGCGTCGAGGTACTGCGCGCCTTTTTCATTGATCCTGGCCGCAAACGCTTTGGTGGCAGTGGGCGAGATCGAGCTCATGTCGATGACGATTTTGCCTTTGCCGACACCGGCCGCAACGCCGTCGGCGCGGAACAGCACGTCATCGACCTGTGGGGTATCCGGCACCATGACGATGATGAATTCGGCTTCTTGCGCGACTTCTTTCGGGTTGGCCAGGGCGACAGCGCCAGCGGCAATCAGGTCAGCAGGCGCGGGGTCGTGGTGCGCCGACAGGAACAGGCTGTGACCGGCTTTCTGCAGGTTCAACGCCATTGGGTGGCCCATGATGCCGGTGCCGATAAATCCGATTTTAGCCATGACAAATTCCTCTTGTTTTTATTGCTGCTTCAAGCAAATAGGGGAGCACTGCTTTTGTAGGAGCCGGCTTGCCGGCGAAGAGGCCATCACCTCCTGCCTCGTTAATTGGCAGTGACATTGCATTCGCTGGCAAGCCAGCTCCTACGGGGATCTGTGTTAGATCGCGTTGTGGGTTTTCATCCAGCCCAGGCCTGCTTCAGTGGTGGTCAGCGGCTTGTATTCGCAACCCACCCACCCCTGATAACCGATGCGGTCCAGGTGTTCGAACAGGAAGCGGTAGTTGATTTCACCGGTGCCCGGTTCGTTGCGCCCTGGGTTGTCGGCCAACTGGATGTGGTTGATCTCGCCCAGGTGCGCGGCCATGGTGCGGGCCAGGTCGCCTTCCATGATTTGCATGTGGTAGATGTCGTATTGCAGGAACAGGTTGGCGCTGCCGACCTGTTCGCGAATCGACAGGGCTTGTGCGGTGTTGTTCAGGTAGAAACCCGGGATGTCGCGGGTGTTGATCGCTTCCATCACCAGTTTGATGCCCGCCGCTTGCAGCTTGTCGGCCGCGTACTTGAGGTTGGCGACGAAGGTTTTTTCCACGGTGGCATCGTCGACGCCTTGTGGACGAATACCGGCCAGGCAGTTGACCTGGGTGTTACCCAGCACTTGGGCGTAAGCAATCGCCAGATCGACACCGGCGCGGAACTCTTCAACCCGGTCCGGCAGGCACGCGATACCGCGTTCGCCCTTGGCCCAGTCACCGGCCGGCAGGTTGAACAGCACTTGGGTCAGACCGTTGGCATCGAGCTTGGCTTTGATTTCGGCGGAGCTGAAGTCGTAGGGGAACAGGTACTCGACACCACTGAAACCGGCCTTGGCGGCCGCTTCGAAACGGGCAAGAAAATCCTGCTCAGTGAACAGCATGGACAGGTTGGCTGCGAAACGCGGCATGGTGGTCTCCTGTTAAAAATAGGTACCTGTAGCAGCTGCCGAGGTACGAGGCTGCGTTGGGCTGCGAAGCGGCCCCCGACGGCGGTCCTGCGGACACGCAACGCAGCCTCGTGCCTCGACAGCTGCTACAGGTTTCAGGTCATCTTAATCAAGCAACGAAATCGCGGTGGGTGCGTCGTTGCCGACCAGCGCCAGATCTTCGAATTCGTTGATGGCGTTGATCTCGGTGCCCATGGAAATGTTGGTCACGCGCTCCAGAATAATCTCGACGATCACCGGCACCTTGAACTCTTCGATCAGTTCCTGAGCCTTGCGCAGGGCAGGTTGAATCTGATCCGGTTCAAACACACGCAGTGCCTTGCAGCCGAGACCTTCGGCCACCGCGACGTGATCGACACCGTAACCGTTGAGTTCCGGAGCGTTCAGGTTGTCGAAGGACAGTTGCACGCAGTAGTCCATGTCGAAACCGCGCTGAGCCTGACGAATCAATCCCAGGTACGAATTGTTTACCACAACGTGGATGTACGGCAGTTTGAACTGCGCGCCCACTGCCAATTCTTCGATCATGAACTGGAAATCATAGTCGCCCGACAGCGCCACGACCTTGCGGGTCGGATCGGCCTTGACCACGCCCAGTGCCGCCGGAATGGTCCAGCCCAAGGGACCTGCCTGACCGCAGTTGATCCAGTGACGCGGTTTGTAGACGTGCAGGAATTGCGCGCCGGCAATCTGCGACAGACCGATGGTGCTGACGTAGCAGGTGTCTTTACCGAACACCTGGTTCATCTCTTCATAGACGCGCTGCGGCTTGACCGGCACGTTGTCAAAGTGAGTCTTGCGGTGCAGGCTGGCTTTGCGCTGCTGGCAGTCTTGCAGCCAGGCACTGCGGTTTTTCAGCTTGCCGGCGGCTTGCCATTCACGAGCGACTTCGATGAACACGGTCAGCGCGGCAGCAGCGTCGGAGACGATGCCCAGGTCCGGGTTGAACACGCGGCCGATCTGGGTCGGTTCGATATCAACGTGAATGAACTTGCGGCCTTCCGTGTACACGTCGATCGAACCGGTGTGGCGGTTAGCCCAACGGTTACCCACGCCCAACACCACGTCGGATTTGAGCATCGTCGCGTTGCCGTAGCGGTGCGAGGTTTGCAGACCGACCATGCCTACCATCAGCGGGTGATCGTCCGGGATCGTGCCCCAGCCCATCAGGGTCGGAATGACTGGAATGCCGGTCAGCTCGGCGAACTCGACCAGCAAGTCGCTGGCGTCGGCATTGATGATGCCGCCACCGGCCACCAGCAATGGACGCTCAGCCTGATCGAGCATGGCCAGGGCCTTCTCGATTTGCACGCGGTTAGCCGTGGGCTTGGCCAGCGGCAGCGGTTGGTAAGCATCAATGTCGAATTCGATTTCCGCCATCTGCACATCGAACGGCAGGTCGATCAGCACCGGGCCTGGACGGCCGGAGCGCATTTCGTAGAAGGCTTTCTGGAACGCGTAAGGCACCTGGCCCGGTTCCATGACGGTGGTTGCCCACTTGGTCACTGGCTTGACGATGGTGGTGATGTCGACGGCCTGGAAATCTTCCTTGTGCATACGGGCGCGGGGGGCCTGGCCGGTAATGCAGAGGATTGGGATCGAGTCCGCCGAGGCGCTGTAGAGCCCGGTGACCATGTCCGTACCGGCAGGGCCGGAAGTACCAATGCACACGCCAATGTTGCCGGCCTTGGTGCGGGTGTAGCCCTCGGCCATGTGCGAGGCGCCTTCAACGTGGCGAGCGAGGACGTGATCGATGCCACCGACCTTCTGCAAGGCGGAGTACAGCGGGTTGATCGCGGCGCCCGGGATGCCAAAAGCGGTATCAACCCCTTCACGGCGCATCACCAGAACGGCGGCTTCGATTGCTCTCATTTTGCTCATGGTTTTGTGCCTCTTACGTTTTGTAATTGTATACAAGTGGCTTTGCGCAGAGTGTATTCACGGCGGACGGCGCAGGTCAATCCATTTTCTCAAGCGCTTGTTTCATTCGTCTGAAGCCCTGTCTTGTGTGGCTTTTCGTCGCATATGGCGCTTTTCGAGAATTATTGTATACAAAAAAATAACTCATTGTGTTCTATTTGTTGCATCGGACTGCGGCACAACGGCGCAGTCCAACGGCTTTCCGAAAAACAAAATGAGGACGGCACCATGAGCGCTTTAACCTTGAAAGTTGCAGTCAACCTGATCAACCAGGCCATCTCCGCAGGGCGTGCAATCTCGGCGGCTCCATTAACCATTGCGGTACTGGATGCCGGCGGGCACTTGATCACCCTGCAACGCGAAGACGGCGCCAGTCTGCTCCGCCCGCAGGTCGCCATCGGCAAAGCCTGGGGCGCAATCGCGCTAGGCAAAGGCTCACGTTTACTGGCGCTGGATGCGCAGCAACGTCCGGCTTTTATTGCCGCCTTGAACAGTCTGGGGCAGGGCAGTGTGGTGCCGGCACCGGGTGGTGTGCTGATTCGGGATCAGGACGGCAACGTGCTAGGGGCGGTGGGGATTAGCGGCGATCTATCGGATGTCGATGAGCAGTGTGCGATCAATGCGATCGAGGCGCTGGGGCTGACGGCGGATGCTGGGGTTACTGCTTGATTGATGGGTGACTGATCTGCCGCCATCGCCAGCAGGCTGGCTCCCACAGGTGGATTATCTGAGTGTCAGAGATCCCCTGTGGGAGCCAGCCTGCTGGCGATTGGCGGTCTACCAGACACATCCAGCTAAAAGTTCGCTTCGCCCTAGGCCAACCAAAGGTCTAGCCTTCTTCATGAATTAATCATGCAAGGGGCAAAGGAATGCCTGATCTACCCGCCTCAAACCGCTTGCGCATCGGCCGTTATGCCGAGCAGAACCGTATCTATCTCTTTACAACAAACACACTCGATCGAGCACCTGTTTTCAAGGATTTCACCTTGGGCAGATTGCTCGTCTCGCAATTTCGCGCCGCGCAGGACCGAGGCTGTGCAAACTCGTTGGCCTGGGTGGTCATGCCCGATCATTTTCATTGGTTGATCGAATTGCAGCGAGGATCGTTGGGTGGGCTGATGCAAAGGACTAAATCACTGAGTACCAAAGCAGTGAATCTGTCCACCGGCCGTACAACCAGTCTTTGGCAGCGGGGTTTCCATGATCGAGCGTTGCGTTGTGAGGAAGATTTGGTAAAAGTCGCTCGGTATGTTGTGGCTAACCCATTGCGGGCCGGGTTGGTAGAACGGCTTGGTGACTATCCACTATGGGATGCTATCTGGGTTTGATCTAAAACCGAGTTGTCACCATCGCCAGCAGGCTGGCTCCCACAGTGGATCTTCAGTGATCACTAAATTTGCATTTAACACAAAACCCTGTGGGAGTGAGCCTGCTCGCGAAGGAGGCGCTGCGATCTACCGATCCGGCTCACACCCCTTCAACACCAACCGAATAATCGTCTGCGCCGCCGCCTCATAATCCACCTCATCCAGCTTGGCTTTGCCGGTAATGGCCGTGATCTGCCAGTCAAAGTCGGCATAGGTCTGGGTCGCGGCCCAGATGCTGAACATCAGGTGGTTGGGGTCGATGGCGGCGATCTGGCCGCGGTCGATCCAGGTCTGGATGCAGTCGATGTTGTGTTTGGCCTGACCGTTGAGCTGTTCTACCAGGTCAGGGCTCAAGTGCGGGGCGCCGTGCATGATTTCGCTGGCGAACACCTTGGAGGCGAACGGCAGGTCGCGAGAGATGCGGATTTTCGAGCGGATGTAGCCGCTCAGCACTTCGCTGGGCTCCCCGTCGGCGTTGAACGGCGTCGAGGCCTGCAGAATCGGCTCGATGATACTTTCCAGGACCTCGCGGTAGAGGTTTTCCTTGGATTTGAAGTAGTAGTAGACGTTGGGCTTGGGCAAACCCGCCTTGGCTGCGATGTCACTGGTTTTGGTCGCAGCGAAGCCCTTGTCGGCAAATTCCTCACTGGCGGCACGCAGGATCAGTTCTTTGTTGCGCTCGCGGATAGTGCTCATAAACCAGGGGGTTCCTTGCCTGTTCTGGCGGTTGCGCATGGTATCACCGGCCTCGCGCGGCGCTCAAGAATGCCCCGTGTGGCGTGCTGCCGCGCTATGCTGCTTGGCATTCATTCAAGAAGGAAACCTGATTCATGGCAGGAAGCAGTTTGCTGGTGCTGATCGATGACATCGCCGCGGTGCTCGACGATGTGGCGTTGATGACCAAATTGGCCGCCAAGAAGACCGCCGGCGTGCTCGGCGACGATCTGGCGCTCAACGCCCAGCAGGTCAGCGGTGTGCGGGCCGAGCGAGAAATTCCGGTGGTCTGGGCCGTCGCCAAGGGCTCGTTTTACAACAAACTGATCCTGGTGCCATCGGCATTGGCGATCAGCGCGTTCATTCCATGGTTGGTTACCCCGCTATTGATGGTCGGCGGCGCGTACCTGTGCTTTGAAGGTTTCGAAAAACTCGCGCACAAATTCCTGCACAGCAAGGCTGAGGACCAGGCCGAACATGCCGAGCTGGTTGAAGCGGTGGCGGATCCAGCAGTCGATCTGGTGGCCTTTGAGAAGGACAAGATCAAGGGCGCGGTGCGTACCGATTTCATATTGTCGGCAGAAATCATCGCCATCACCCTCGGCACCGTGGCGGATGCCCCGCTGACCCAGCAAGTGATCGTGCTCTCGGGCATTGCCATCGTCATGACCATCGGCGTGTATGGTTTGGTGGCGGGCATCGTCAAACTCGACGACCTCGGCTTGTGGTTGACCCAAAAACCGGGCCAGGTAGCCAAAAGCATCGGCGGTGTCATTCTGCGAGCGGCACCGTACTTGATGAAAAGTCTGTCGGTGATTGGTACTGCCGCGATGTTCCTGGTGGGCGGCGGGATCCTGACTCATGGCGTACCGGCGATTCATCACTGGATCGAAAGCGTCAGCGCGGGGGCAGGCGGTGCCGGGTTTATCGTGCCAACGTTGCTGAATGCAGTGGCGGGGATTGTCGCGGGTGCGGTGGTGTTGGCGGGTGTGCTGGTTGCCAGCAAAATCTGGGGCTCAATAAAAGGCTGAAGCTATCCACTATCCCAATGTGGGAGTGAGCCTGCTCGCGATGAGTCCATAACAGTAGCATCTGTGTTGACGGTTAAATCGCTATCGCGAGCAGGCTCACTCCCACAGGGGATTTGTGGTGTGGCTGGAATACAAAAAGGCCATTCGATTCCCATCGAATGGCCTTTTTCGTTGCCGCCGGATTTACTCGGCGATCTGCAGCTTGCGCGCCTCGGTGTACACGTACCGTACTTTGTCGTACTCGAACGGGGAGTTCAGCTGGCCATAACGGAAGTTGGTCTGGTTGCGTTTGTCGATGCCGCGCAGGATCCAGACTTCAGGATGGTTTGAGCTGACTTCAGAAACGTTCAGGAAGTTGATTGCCGACTCTACGGTGAAATCGACCGCCAGTCCGCCTGTGTCGCGGATGTTGGAAGGGCCGAGGATTGGCAAGATCAGGTAGGCGCCGCCTGGTACACCGTAGAAACCCAGGGTTTGACCGAAGTCTTCGTTCTGGCGCGGCAGGCCCATGGCGGTGGCCGGGTCCCACAGGCCGGCGATGCCGATGGTGGTGTTGAGCAGCAGGCGCGCAGTGGTTTCCATCGAGCGCTTGCCTTTGAACTGCAACAGGCTGTTCACAAGGTTCGGCACATCGCCGAGGTTGTTGAAGAAGTTACTGACGCCGGTGCGCAGGAAGCTTGGGGTGATATAGCGATAGCCGTCGACCACGGGCAGGAACACCCATTGATCGAAGCGGTAATTGAAGTGATAAACCCGACGGTTCCACTCTTCCAGCGGGTCGTAGACGGCCAGTGCGTTGAGCGTCGAGCGTTCGAACTCGCGCTGGTCCAGCCCTGGGTTGAATTTGAGTTTGCTCAACGGTTCCTTGAAACCGTCACTGTCGACCACAACAGGCGTGCTGGCTTTGCTGTTGTCGGCATTGGCGACGCCTGCACAGAGTAACGCAGCGATTAGCAGGAGGTATTTAGCCACGGAAAAACTCCAGCATGGCGTCGCTGTTGACGCGGTAGTTAAGGTTGCCGCAATGGCCGCCGTATGGATAAACGGTCAAGCGATCGCCGAATGTCTTGCGCAGGAAGCCGAGGTCGCCAGGGCCCAGGATCACGTCGTCGGCATTGTGCATGACGGCGATTTTCGGGCTGTTGTGCAAGTAGTCCTTGAGGGCGTAGAGGCTCACCTGGTCGATCAGTTGCAGCAGGCTGCCGCCGTCGGTGCGGGCACGCCACATGGGGATGACCTGTTCAGTGATGTAGCAGTCGAAGTCGCACTGCAGCGCACGCTTGAGGAACGGCGTGAGGCTGGTGCCTTCGGTGATCGGGAACTTCGGTGGCGTGATCAGGCCGCGACGGTTGATCAGGTCCGAGGTGAACGCAATGTCGGCCGCCGAGAAGCGGAACGACGTGCCGATCAGCATGGCCAATTGCTCGTTGGTCAGGTGCTCCTTGGACTGCTGGAAGTCGTAGAGCAGGGCATCGTTGAGGTCGATGTAACCTTTCTCCTGGAAGTAGCGGGTCAGTTTGTTTAGCACCAGCTCATAGAACGTGGTGCTGCTGTTGATACCCTTGACCTCGGTCTGGACCAGCTTGTCCAGGTTGGTGATCGAGGTGTACAGGTTGACCGGCGGGTTGAGCAGCAAGACTTTCTTGAAGTTGAAGCTGCGGCGTGTCTCGTCCAGGTGCGCGACAAACGCTGCGTCCAGTGCGCCCAGGCTGTAACCGGTCAGGTAGTAATCGGTGACTGGCACTTTCGGGTTTTCTGCCCGCACGGCCTGCATCACCCGGTATAAGTCTTCGGCGTCTTCCTTGGTGACACCCGGAGTGGCAAAGCGCGAAGCGGCGCTCATGAAGTCGAAACTGGTTGGCGATGACAGTTGCACCACATGGTAGCCGGCCTGGTAGTAAAGCTTTTTCAGGTATTCATTGAGGCTGCTGTCAAAACGTGCGCCGGTGCCGGCAATCAGGAAGATCAGCGGTGCGGCTTTATCTTGCGTAGCGATGCGGTAGGTGAGGCTCTTCACCGCCCAGAAGTTGTCTGGCAGTTCGAATGCACGCTCCGGGCGCAGCGTGATACTGCGATCTTCCTGATTGATGTCGGCGTTCTGCGGTAATTCCGGACGCAGGTCTGGAGGTGTCGTGGCGATGGTCGCCTCGAACGGGTTGGTCAAGGGGTAGCCATAACTGGCGGCGTCGATATCGACCGCCAGTGCGGATGCACTCAAAATAAGGCCGCCAAAGAGGGCGGCGAAGCGCAAGGAACGGAGCATGACTAGATCCCTTAGAAGAAGGTGCCGAATGAAGTTCGCAGGCTATGACCATCGGTGTTGCGCCAAAGTGCCACGCATCGGCACCAAAGAGGCTTATTTCCGGGTAATAGTAGCTGGACGATACACTTAGCAGCGATTTCGTGACCAGTTTTATGTTGCTCACGTTTGCATACCGCTGTCGGAGGATTAAGCTGGCCGCCGTTTTTGCCTATTGGAGTGTTTCATGTCCCGCCGTCTGCCCGTGGTCCTGCTACTCGTTTTGCTGCCTTTATGGCTGGCCGCCAGTTACGGCGCGCGTTATGGCTTCATGGAGGATGCGCAGTGGGTGGGCCTCTGCGTCGACGAGGCGAGCCGATGGGAATGTGCGGTTCGTTCGAACCTGGGCTTGATGATTCACTTCAGTGTGTTGGGCTGGGCGGCGATCGCGGCGGCCGTGCTTGGCTTCGTGCTGCCGGGACGGGCAGGGTGGTGGCTGGCGGTGCTGTCGCTGGTGTTCGGGTTTCCGGCGTTGGCGTTGTACAACACGACGCTGGCTGTTTTTGCGGTGGTGATTGCGGGGTTGCGGTTGGTTCGGGAAAGTCGCGGCGTCTGATCGTCAGCCATCGTCGGAACGCCGCCCGGAGCCGGCTCACTCCTACAGTAGATCTTCAGTGAATACAAAATCTGTGTGCGACGAAGATCAAATGTAGGAGTGAGCCGGCTCCGGGCGGCGTTCCGACGATGAGGCCGGCAGCCGTGCTGAGAATTTAAGCTTTGCGAACCCGCAAACTGCGCCACAAAGCCGCCACCATCAGCACACTAACTAGCGCCCAACCCCAGGCCTGCTGGTTCTGCAAACCTTCACGGTACAGCTGCGGCGCAATGCCTGCGCCAATAATGAAGGTCAGCAACGCAATCTCCCGACGTGGCACGTTCACCGGGCGGCACAGGTACACAAGTGCCGGCAGGATAAATGCCACACTCGGGAAGCTGCGATAACGCGGATCAAGCACCAGCTCCAGCATCATCACCGCCGCGGCAAACCCCGCCGTCGCGAGCAGCCAGCCAGCGCGGCGCTCCAGCGCGTTGAATGCCCGCTCACGCCAACCGGTGCGTGCGCTCAACGTCAGCGCTGCATGCGCCAGCACCAGCAGATTCAAAGCCGTCAGCAGCGCCACCCACAACCATTCGCTCGCAAATCGCGTGGTAACGCGGGCCAGATCACCCCACGCGCCAATCGAGCAAGCCGCCAGCGCGCCGAGCAGTGGCAGCACCAGCGCCGCGCGAGTACTGCGAACGCGACCGCCGAGGATCAGCGTGCCGAGGAAAATCAAGCCGCCCACAGCGAGCCATTGCGACCAGTACGGCACGTTAGTCACCGGACCTGCCAGTACGCCCTTGTCCTGACGATCCGCGTCGAACAGTCCCCAGTAACCGCCGACCGCACCTTCGCTGGCACGTTTCCACGGCTGGTCGAAGGCTTCGATCAGGTTGTAATGCCAGCCTTGCTGTTCAGCCATGACGACAAAACCGCGAATGAACTTGGCTTCATTGACCCGGCTCGGCAGGGCGGTCTCACGTTGACGGCCTTCGCTCGGCCAGCCGGTTTCCCCGATCATCACGTCTTTGGGTGCGAACTTGTTGCCGAACACCTGACGCACTTCGGCCACATGTTGCAGGGCCGCGTCGATGTTCGAGGGATTATCTTCCCAGTACGGAAGCAAATGGATGGTCAGGAAGTCGACCGCCGGGGCGATTTCCGGGTGCTTGAGCCAGAATTCCCAGACGTCGGCGTAAGTGACGGGCTGTTTGACCTGGCTTTTGACCTTGTTAATCAGCTTGGCCAGTTGCGCGCCGGTGACCTCTTTGCGCAGCAGGGTTTCGTTACCGACGATGACCGCAGTCACCACGTCGGCGTTGGTATTCGCCGAGGCGATCAGCAGGTCGACCTCTTTATCGGTGTCGATCGGATTGCTGTTGACCCAAGCGCCAATCATCAGTTTCAGACCGTGCTTGCGTGCCAGATCAGGGATGGCCTCCAGACCGGTCATGGAATAGGTGCGGATGCATTCGAAGCTTTTGGCCAGCAGCGCAAGGTCGGCGTCCATGCGTTCCGGGCGCAATTTGAACGGCTGATCGAACGGTGATTGATCCTTGTCGAACGGCGTGTAGGAGGCGCATTGCAGCTTGTGCGTCGCGCTGGCCACGTCCGGCAAAATCACCGGTTTGCCCAAGCCGTACCAGAAGCCGACGAAGGCAAATAGCCCCAGCACGCAGGCGAATAAATAAGCAGAAAAAGGAAAACGTGATGTTGCGGGCATGGTCAGGCCGTCTGGGAACAAAGCCGCGCATGTTACCTGCATTTGCCGCAGATCAGGTGCCCCGCATAACGTTGACACGCAAAGTTCGGGCGGATTGGCCGGGGTGTTTGCGCTGGCCAAGAACTATGGCGTTCTGATGTCGTTTCTCGGTGCCTTGAGGTCGCTGGCAGAGCAGGTCGCAGTTGTCGTGAGGTTGATTATCGACGCATCAGTGCTCTCATAGATAAATCACGCTGATGTTCGAACGAGTTTGCGGTGGGCGTGATGGGGGCGCTGTGCATCATAACAATACGTTGACGCGACTCGGCACCCGTCGAGCGCAGCACTTTCGGGGAAGTAACAATGAAGATGCGACGACTCTTGGGCGCAGGTGCCGCTTTGGTGCTGGCGATCAGTTCTACTGTGGCCAGCGCCGAAGGCAAGGCAGTGACTATCGGTTATGTCGACGGCTGGTCGGACAGCGTTGCCACGACTAACGTGGCGGCAGAAGTGATCAGGCAGAAACTCGGTTATGACGTAAAGCTGCAAGCCGTTGCGACCGGAATCATGTGGCAGGGTGTGGCCACCGGCAAACTCGACGCCATGTTGTCGGCCTGGCTGCCGGTGACACACGGTGATTACTGGACCAAGAACAAGGATCAAGTCGTTGATTACGGTCCGAACTTCAAAGATGCAAAAATCGGTTTGATCGTACCGGAGTACGTCAAGGCCAAAACCATCGGCGATCTGAAAACCGACGACAGCTTCAAAGACCGCATCGTCGGCATCGACGCCGGTTCAGGCGTGATGCTCAAGTCCGAACAGGCCATCAAGGACTACGACCTGACCGGGTATCAACTCAAGGCCAGTTCCGGCGCCGGCATGATTGCCGAGCTGACCCGTGCCGAGAAGAAAAACGAATCCATCGCGGTAACCGGTTGGGTGCCGCACTGGATGTTTGCGAAGTGGAAACTGCGCTTCCTGGACGATCCGAAAGGCGTTTATGGCGCCGCTGAAACTGTAAATAACATCGGCAGCAAAGAACTCGCCACCAAAGCGCCGGAAGTGGCCAAGTTCCTGAAAAACTTCCAGTGGGCGTCGAAAGACGAAATCGGCGAAGTCATGTTGGCGATTCAAGATGGCGCCAAGCCGGAAGCCGCTGCGAAAGATTGGGTGGCCAAACACCCGGAGCGCGTTGCCGACTGGACCAAATGATTTGAGCTGACGCGTCTGGTCAGCACCTTAAAGGGCTGCTTGGCATTACTGCCAAGCAGCCTTTTGCTTTTCTGTAGGAGTCCGGCTTGCCGGCGAAGGCGGCCTCAAGATCGCCATCGCCGGCGAGCCGGGCTCCTACAGGGAACAAAACTGTCATGTCGTTCTAAGACTAAGGTCGTCTGGAACCTGTTTCGCAGCCGCATAGAGTGGATAACGTTCTAACAATAATCTGTGCTGCGAGGATAAAAACAATGAACGACAGCATTTACCTCTCGATTCAAAACAGCTCGCGCTTCAAGGAGCTGGTCAGTAAGAGGGAGCGATTCGCCTGGATACTTTCGGCGATCATGCTTGGGCTTTACTCCGGATTCATCCTTTTGATTGCTTACGGGCCGCATGTACTGGGGGCGAAAATCAGCCCTGAGTCTTCGATTACCTGGGGGATACCGATTGGTGTCGGGCTGATTCTCTCGGCCTTTATCCTGACTGCAATCTACGTACGACGCGCCAATGGCGAATTCGACGACCTGAACAATGCGATTCTCAAGGAGGCTCAGCAATGATCCGGCGTCTAATGGCTCTATTGAGCGTTGCAGCATTCGCACCTGGGGCCTGGGCGGCTGACGCCTTGACCGGTGCAGTGACTAAACAACCGCTGAACGTTGCCGCAATCCTGATGTTCGTGGTGTTCGTCGGCGCGACTTTGTGTATCACTTACTGGGCCTCCAAGAAAAACAACTCGGCCGCCGACTACTATGCGGCGGGCGGCAAGATCACTGGTTTCCAGAACGGTCTGGCGATTGCCGGTGACTACATGTCCGCGGCGTCCTTCCTGGGTATTTCCGCCCTGGTGTTCACCTCTGGCTACGACGGCCTGATCTACTCGATCGGCTTCCTGGTGGGCTGGCCGATCATTCTGTTCCTGATCGCCGAGCGTCTGCGCAACCTGGGTAAATACACCTTCGCCGACGTGGCGTCCTACCGCCTCGGGCAAACCCAGATCCGCACGCTGTCCGCTTGCGGTTCGCTGGTGGTGGTGGCGTTCTACCTGATCGCGCAGATGGTCGGTGCCGGCAAGCTGATCCAGCTGCTGTTCGGTCTCGACTACTACGTTGCGGTGATCCTGGTCGGTATCCTGATGTGCATGTATGTGTTGTTCGGCGGCATGCTGGCGACCACCTGGGTGCAGATCATCAAGGCCGTGCTGCTGCTGTCCGGTGCCTCGTTCATGGCACTGATGGTGATGAAGCACGTCAACTTCGACTTCAACATGCTGTTTTCCGAGGCGATCAAGGTTCACCCTAAAGGTGAAGCGATCATGAGCCCGGGCGGTCTGGTGAAAGACCCGATCTCGGCGTTCTCCCTGGGCCTGGCACTGATGTTCGGTACCGCTGGCCTGCCGCACATTCTGATGCGCTTCTTCACCGTGAGTGACGCGAAAGAAGCTCGCAAGAGCGTGCTGTATGCAACCGGCTTCATTGGTTACTTCTACATCCTGACATTCATTATCGGCTTCGGCGCGATCCTGCTGGTCAGCACCAATCCGGAATTCAAAGATGCGGCGGGCGCGCTGTTGGGCGGCAACAACATGGCGGCGGTGCACCTGGCCAACGCGGTGGGTGGCAGTATTTTCCTCGGCTTCATCTCGGCGGTAGCGTTCGCGACCATCCTGGCAGTTGTTGCCGGTCTGACCCTGGCCGGTGCATCGGCGGTGTCTCATGACCTGTATGCCAGCGTAATCAAGAAGGGCAAGGCCAACGAGAAAGACGAGATTCGCGTCTCGAAAATCACCACTATCGCTCTGGCGGTGCTGGCGATCGGCCTGGGCATTCTGTTTGAAAGCCAGAACATCGCGTTCATGGTGGGCCTGGCGTTCTCCATCGCGGCGAGCTGTAACTTCCCGGTGCTGCTGCTTTCCATGTACTGGAAGAAGCTGACCACCCGCGGTGCAATGATCGGCGGATGGTTGGGCCTGGTGAGTGCTGTTGGCTTGATGGTGCTTGGGCCAACCATTTGGGTGCAGATCCTGCATCACGAGAAGGCGATCTTCCCGTATGAGTACCCGGCACTGTTCTCCATGGCGATTGCCTTCGTTGGTATCTGGTTCTTCTCGATCACTGACAAGTCGACTGCGGCTGACAACGAGCGCGCGCTGTTCTTTCCTCAGTTTGTTCGTTCGCAGACTGGTTTGGGGGCGAGTGGGGCGGTTTCGCACTAAGGCTTCAGATTTGGTTATGTAAATTGCGTTAAACAGAAATGCCCCGGTCGAGAGATCGGGGCATTTTTTGTTGGGCGGTAATCGACCTGAGTTTTGTTGATTGGGTACATATCCATTTCTGCGGTAACGGCGACTTATGGTTTCGCCCTGACGGTCGACTCCCTTTGGCAAACGCCGGAGTGCCGGCCCAGCCCAAAGGAAGCAAAGGTCTCGCCCCGAGCGTCCGGCCCCTCGCCTAGGCTCGGCGTTCCTTCGCTCCGGTAGCCGCCCCCGGAGCAATGCCGGAGTGAGGGCATGCCGAGCCTGGGCGAGGCACCGAATGGAGGGGCAAAAGCGCTTTGGTTACTTTCGCGCTTTTCGAAAGTGACTCGCTGTAAGAGCGAAACCGCCAGCAGCCACACCCAAAGAAACGGATATGTACACAACCAACCAAACCTCAAAGCACACAAACAAAAACGGCCTCTATATATAGAGGCCGTTTACGGTGCAGCTTAAGACGTTATCGCAAGACAGGTCTTATTTGCGGTCTTCCAGCTTGGTGATGTCACGCGACTCGTAGCCGGTGTACAGCTGGCGCGGGCGGCCAATCTTGTACGGGCTGGAGAGCATTTCTTTCCAGTGGGAGATCCAGCCGACAGTCCGCGCCAGAGCGAAGATCACGGTGAACATGCTGGTTGGAATGCCGATCGCCTTGAGGATGATCCCCGAGTAGAAGTCGACGTTCGGGTACAGCGAGCGTTCGATGAAGTACGGGTCGGTCAGGGCGATCTCTTCCAGGCGCATGGCCAGTTCGAGTTGCGGATCGTTGTTGATGCCCAGTTCTTTCAGTACTTCGTCGCAGGTCTGCTTCATGACGGTAGCGCGTGGGTCGCGGTTTTTGTAAACCCGGTGACCGAAGCCCATCAGTTTGAACGGATCGTTCTTGTCCTTGGCCTTGGCGATGTACTTGTCGATGTTCGACACATCGCCAATTTCATCGAGCATGGTCAGAACGGCTTCGTTCGCGCCGCCGTGGGCAGGGCCCCACAGTGCAGCGATGCCGGCGGCGATACAGGCGAACGGGTTGGCACCCGAAGAGCCGGCCAGGCGTACGGTGGAAGTCGATGCGTTCTGCTCGTGGTCGGCATGGAGGATGAAGATCCGGTCCATGGCCTTGGCGAGCACCGGGCTGATCGGTTTGATCTCGCACGGGGTGTTGAACATCATGTGCAGGAAGTTTTCCGCGTACGTCAGGTCGTTGCGCGGGTACATCATGGGTTGGCCCATGGAGTACTTGTAAACCATCGCTGCCAGTGTCGGCATCTTGGCAACCAGGCGGATCGCGGAAATTTCGCGATGCTGCGGGTTATTGATGTCGAGGGAGTCGTGGTAGAACGCCGAGAGGGCGCCGACTACGCCGCACATGACGGCCATCGGGTGGGCGTCGCGACGGAAGCCGTTGAAGAAGGTCTTCAGCTGCTCGTGAACCATGGTGTGGTTCTTGACGGTGCTGACAAACTGGGCCTTCTGTTCTGCGGTCGGCAATTCGCCGTTGAGCAGCAGATAGCAGGTTTCCAGGTAGTCCGACTTTTCAGCCAGCTGTTCGATCGGGTAGCCGCGGTGCAACAGAATGCCGTTGTCGCCGTCGATATAGGTGATCTTCGACTCGCAGGAAGCGGTCGACATGAAACCAGGGTCAAAGGTGAAACGGCCCGTGGCCGTCAGGCCCCGAACATCGATAACATCGGGACCAACGGTGCCGGTTAAAATGGGCAGCTCGACGGGGGCTGCGCCCTCGATGATCAACTGCGCTTTTTTGTCAGCCATGTGGCCTCCTATTTATGCTTGAAATCATCAGACAGACCCCCCACGCAGGGCCCGCACCACTATAGTGAGATAAATTCGAATGTCAATTTGCCTAAAGTCTTGCTCCAGAAGGCTTTAACCGGACTTTTTCCTCGAAATTGACTGCCATTTACGCCTTTTATCCAACTTGTGCAATCAGCTATTAGGGGAAGGTGAACGCGTTGTCATTAGTAGCCTAACTGTCTATACTCGGCCTCCGACCGCCAGGGGCTTTTGGGCCTGCTTTATTGGGGGTCGCACTCCCTGGGTGGTGGGTACCTGACCAGTGCACTCCCCAACAACTTTGCCCTGATTGTTAGGGGCTCTTCAGTGTGAAAAAAAGCCGTGAATAGCCAACGACCTGTAAACCTAGACCTAAGGACCATCAAACTCCCAGTCACTGCTTACACGTCCATTCTTCACCGGATCTCCGGAATCATCCTCTTTGTCAGCCTGGCCATCATGCTTTATGCATTGGACAAGTCGCTGAGCTCGGAAGAAGGTTTTGGCCAGGTGAAGGCGTGTCTGACCAGTCCGCTAGCCAAGCTAGTGACATGGGGCATCCTGTCCGCCTTGCTGTATCACCTGGTTGCCGGTGTGCGCCATTTGATGATGGACATGGGCATCGGCGAGTCGCTTGAAGGCGGCAAACTGGGCTCGAAAATCGTTATCGCCGTTTCCGTGGTGGTAATCGTTCTGGCAGGAGTTTGGATATGGTAACTAACGTCACGAACCTGTCGCGTTCGGGCCTCTATGACTGGATGGCACAACGTGTGTCTGCGGTCGTTCTCGCGGCTTACTTCATTTTCCTGATCGGATACGTCGTTGCCCATCCTGGCCTCGGCTACGCCCAATGGCATGAACTGTTCGCAAGCAACTGGATGCGTATTTTCAGTCTCCTGGCTCTCGTTGCCCTCGGCGCTCACGCCTGGGTCGGCATGTGGACCATCGCGACCGACTACCTGACGCCAATGGCGTTCGGCAAGTCCGCGACTGCAATACGTTTCCTCTTCCAGGCAGTATGCGGCGTCGCGATGTTCGCCTACTTCGTCTGGGGTGTGCAGATTCTTTGGGGTATCTGATTCATGTCTACTACAGTTAATACGCTTTCGTTCGACGCCATCATCATTGGTGGCGGCGGTGCTGGCATGCGCGCTGCTCTGCAGCTGGCGCAAGGTGGTCACAAGACTGCCGTAGTTACCAAGGTTTTCCCGACTCGTTCGCACACTGTATCCGCCCAGGGTGGCATCACCTGCGCCATCGCCTCGGCAGATCCGAACGATGACTGGCGCTGGCACATGTACGATACCGTCAAGGGTTCCGACTACATCGGTGACCAGGACGCTATCGAATACATGTGTTCCGTAGGCCCGGAAGCCGTTTTCGAACTCGAGCACATGGGCTTGCCGTTCTCCCGTACTGAACAGGGTCGCATCTATCAGCGTCCGTTCGGCGGTCAGTCGAAAGACTTCGGTAAAGGTGGCCAGGCTGCCCGTACATGCGCCGCTGCCGACCGTACCGGTCACGCTCTGCTGCACACTCTGTATCAGGCCAACCTCAAGGCAGGCACCGTATTCCTTAACGAATACTACGGCGTCGACCTGGTGAAGAACGAAGATGGTGCCTTTGTCGGCATGATCGTCATCTGCATCGAGACTGGCGAAACTTCCTACGTCCGCGCTAACGCCACCGTTCTGGCGACGGGCGGTGCAGGTCGTATCTACTCGTCCACCACCAACGCCCTGATCAACACCGGTGACGGCGTCGGCATGGCTCTGCGTGCTGGTGTGCCGGTACAAGACATCGAAATGTGGCAGTTCCACCCGACCGGCATCGCCGGCGCCGGTGTACTGGTGACAGAAGGCTGCCGCGGTGAAGGCGGTTACCTGATCAACAAGCACGGCGAGCGTTTCATGGAGCGTTATGCTCCGAACGCCAAAGACCTGGCTGGTCGTGACGTTGTTGCCCGTTCGATGGTTAAAGAAATCATCGCCGGCAACGGTTGCGGTCCGGATGGCGACCACGTAATGCTGAAACTCGATCACCTCGGTGAAGACGTTCTGCACAGCCGTCTGCCAGGCATCATGGAGCTGTCCAAGACCTTCGCTCACGTCGATCCAGCCGTGGCGCCGATTCCGGTCGTTCCAACCTGCCACTATATGATGGGCGGCGTTGCCACCAACATTCATGGCCAGGCAATCACTCAGGACGCCGAAGGCGTTGACCAGATCATTCCTGGTCTGTTTGCCGTAGGCGAAGTGGCGTGCGTATCGGTTCACGGTGCCAACCGTCTGGGCGGCAACTCGCTGCTCGACCTGGTGGTATTCGGCCGTGCCGCCGGTCTGTTCCTGGAACAGACCCTGAAAGAAGGCGTTGATTACGCTCGTCCTCGCCAGTCCGATATCGACGCTGCCCTGGCGCGTCTCGATGGCCTGAACTCGCGTACCGAGGGTGAAGACGTCGCTACCCTGCGTAAAGAACTGCAAAACTGCATGCAGAACTACTTCGGTGTGTTCCGTACCGGCGAATACATGCAGAAGGGTATTGCCCAGCTGGCTGATCTGCGTGGCCGTATCGCCAACGTCAAGATCAACGATAAGAGCCAGGCGTTCAACACTGCTCGTATCGAAGCGCTGGAACTGCAAAACCTGCTGGAAGTGGCCGAAGCCACCGCCATCGCTGCAGAGATCCGCAAAGAGTCCCGCGGCGCTCACGCCCGTGAAGACTACGAAGACCGCGACGACGAAAACTGGCTGTGCCACACCCTGTACTTCCCGGGTGACAAGCGCGTGACCAAGCGTGCTGTGAACTTCTCGCCGAAGACTGTTCCGACTTTTGAACCTAAGATTCGGACTTATTAAGGGTGGCCGCCATGTTGCAAGTCAGTGTTTATCGCTACAACCCTGATCAGGACGCTGCGCCGTTCATGCAGGAATTCCAGGTCGATACCGGTGGTAAAGACCTGATGGTGCTGGACGTGCTGGCCCTGATCAAAGAGCAGGACGAAGGTTTCTCCTATCGTCGCTCTTGCCGTGAAGGCGTTTGCGGTTCCGACGGCATGAACATCAACGGCAAAAACGGCCTGGCATGCGTCACGCCGCTGTCTGCTGTCGTAAAAGGTAACAAACTGATTGTTCGTCCACTGCCAGGTTTGCCGGTTATCCGTGACCTGGTCGTTGATATGAGCATCTTCTACAAGCAATACGAGAAGGTTAAGCCATTCCTGCAGAACGATACGCCGGCTCCGGCCATCGAACGTCTGCAGTCTCCGGAAGAGCGTGAAAAGCTTGATGGTCTGTACGAGTGCATCCTGTGCGCTTGCTGCTCGACTTCTTGCCCGTCCTTCTGGTGGAACCCGGACAAGTTCCTGGGTCCAGCTGCTCTGCTGCAAGCGTACCGCTTCCTGGCAGACAGTCGCGACACCAAGACTGCCGAGCGTCTGGCTTCGCTGGATGACCCGTTCAGCGTATTCCGCTGCCGCGGGATCATGAACTGCGTCAACGTCTGTCCGAAAGGCCTGAACCCGACTAAGGCCATCGGTCACGTACGTAACATGCTGCTGCAAAGCGGCGTGTGACTCAGCTGTTGTAACCCGGCTGTTGTAAATGTAGTACCGCTGTACCCGTAGATGCTACGGCGCAGGCTTCAACCGGCGCCGTAGTTTTAACCTGAGCAGCAGCTTACAAGGCTGCGGCTCTTATTTTGAAGAAATGAGACAAGCAGGGGCATCCGGGCTGGTACCCGGACTATCAGCGTGATCCTAAGTGGCTTGTTTTGGTCGCTGCATTCGGACTTCTGCAAGTGTGCTCGGTGTCGACGCCGGTGGTGTTCCCCTAACCGAGGGTGACCAAGCATGCAAGAAAGCGTGATGCAGCGCATGTGGAACAGCGCCTACCTATCTGGTAGTAACGCTGCCTATGTGGAAGAGCTCTACGAGCTCTACCTGCACGACCCTAACGCTGTGCCAGAAGAGTGGCGCACCTACTTCCAGAAGTTGCCGGCTGACGGCAACACTGCTACCGATGTTTCGCACTCCACAATTCGCGATCATTTCGTCTTGCTGGCAAAGAACCAGCGCCGCGCCCAACCGGTTTCCGCCGGCAGCGTGAGCAGTGAGCACGAGAAGAAGCAAGTTGAAGTGCTGCGATTGATCCAGGCCTACCGTATGCGTGGCCACCAGGCAGCCCAGCTTGACCCGCTGGGGCTGTGGCAGCGTCCTGCACCTGCAGACCTGTCGATCAATCATTACGGCTTGACCAATGCCGATCTTGATACGATCTTCCGTGCCGGCGACCTGTTCATCGGCAAAGAGGAAGCGAGCCTACGCGAAATTCACGAAGCGTTGCAGCAGACATATTGCCGCACCATCGGCGCTGAATTTACGCACATCACCGATTCCGAGCAGCGCCAGTGGTTCCAGCAGCGTCTGGAAAGCGTGCGCGGCCGTCCAACGTACTCCGCCGACATCAAGAGCCACCTGCTCGAACGCGTCACCGCCGGCGAAGGTCTGGAAAAATACCTGGGCACCAAATACCCGGGTACCAAGCGTTTCGGTCTGGAAGGCGGCGAGAGCCTGATTCCGATGCTCGACGAGTTGATCCAGCGTTCCGGTTCCTACGGCACCAAGGAAATCGTCATCGGCATGGCCCACCGTGGCCGTCTCAACGTGTTGGTCAACACCTTCGGCAAGAACCCGCGCGAGCTGTTCGACGAGTTCGAAGGCAAGAAGAAGGTCGAGCTGGGTTCCGGTGACGTTAAGTATCACCAAGGCTTCTCGTCCAACGTGATGACCTCCGGCGGTGAAGTTCACCTGGCCATGGCGTTCAACCCGTCCCACCTGGAAATCGTTTCTCCAGTGGTCGAGGGTTCGGTTCGCGCCCGTCAGGATCGTCGTAACGACCCTACCGGTGAGAAGGTTCTGCCGATTTCCATCCACGGTGACGCGGCATTCGCCGGTCAGGGCGTGGTGATGGAAACCTTCCAGATGTCGCAGACCCGCGGGTTCAAAACCGGCGGCACCGTGCACATCGTGATCAACAACCAGGTCGGTTTCACCATCAGCAACCCGCTGGACTCGCGTTCCACCGAGTACGCGACCGACGTTGCGAAAATGATCCAGGCGCCGATCCTCCATGTGAATGGTGATGATCCGGAAGCCGTGTTGTTCGTGACCCAGCTGGCCATCGACTACCGCATGCAGTTCAAGCGTGACGTGGTGATCGACCTGGTCTGCTACCGTCGTCGCGGCCACAACGAGGCCGACGAGCCAAGCGGCACCCAGCCTCTGATGTATCAGCAGATCACCAAGCAGCGCACCACCCGTGAACTGTATGCCGATCGCCTGACTCAGGCCGGCGTGCTGGACGCCGCGCGTGTTCAGACGAAAGTCGACGAATACCGCAACGCGCTGGACAACGGTCTGCATGTTGTAAAAAGCCTGGTCAAAGAGCCGAACAAAGAGTTGTTCGTGGACTGGCGTCCGTATCTGGGCCACGCCTGGACCGCGCGTCACGACACGCGTTTCGATCTGAAAACCTTGCAGGAACTGTCCGCCAAGCTGCTGGAAATTCCGGAAGGCTTCGTGGTTCAGCGCCAGGTCGCGAAAATCTACGAAGACCGTCAGAAGATGCAAGCCGGCGGCCTGCCGATCAACTGGGGTTACGCCGAAACCATGGCGTACGCGACCCTGGCGTTCGAAGGTCACCCGATTCGCATGACGGGTCAGGACATCGGTCGCGGTACGTTCTCGCACCGTCACGCTGTCTTGCACAACCAGAAAGACGCAGGCACCTATATCCCGCTGCAAAACCTGTACAACGGCCAGCCACGTTTCGACTTGTACGATTCGTTCCTGTCCGAAGAAGCGGTTCTGGCGTTCGAATACGGTTATTCGACCACCACGCCTGATGCGTTGGTTATCTGGGAAGCCCAGTTCGGCGACTTCGCCAACGGTGCCCAAGTGGTTATCGACCAGTTCATCACCAGTGGCGAGCACAAGTGGGGCCGTCTCTGCGGTCTGACCATGTTGCTGCCGCACGGTTATGAAGGTCAGGGTCCGGAGCACTCGTCGGCTCGTCTGGAGCGTTACCTGCAACTGTGCGCCGAGCACAACATTCAGGTAGCCGTACCGACCACGCCGGCTCAGATCTATCACTTGCTGCGTCGTCAGGTCATTCGCCCGCTGCGCAAGCCATTGATCGTTCTGACTCCAAAGTCGCTGTTGCGCCACAAACTGGCCATTTCGACCCTGGAAGATCTGGCCGAAGGTTCGTTCCAGACCGTGATCCCGGAAATCGATGTTCAAGATCCGAAAAAGGTCGAGCGCATTGTTCTGTGTAGCGGCAAGGTCTACTACGACCTGCTGGAAAAACGCCGTGCCGAAGGTCGTGACGACATCGCCGTCGTGCGTATCGAGCAGCTGTACCCATTCCCTGAGGACGACTTGAAAGAAGTCCTGGCTCCTTACACCAACGCCAAACATGCCGTTTGGTGTCAGGAAGAGCCGATGAACCAGGGTGCCTGGTACTGCAGCCAACACCACTTGCGTCGCAGTATCAGTACCCTCAACAAGTCTCTCGTACTCGAGTACGCGGGCCGTGAGGCTTCTGCTGCACCTGCATGCGGTTATGCATCGATGCACGCTGAGCAGCAGGAAAAACTGCTGCAAGACGCCTTTACTGTTTAACGCCTTCGCGCACCTGAAACCGAATTTAAGGACCCACAGATAATGGCTATCGAAATCAAAGCCCCCACTTTCCCGGAATCGGTTGCCGATGGCACCGTTGCCACCTGGCACAAACAACCGGGCGACGCTGTAAAGCGTGACGACCTGATTGTCGATATCGAAACCGACAAGGTTGTGCTGGAAGTGTTGGCCACTGCTGACGGCGTGTTGGGCGCTATCGTCAAGAACGAAGGCGACACCGTTCTGTCCGACGAAGTTCTGGGCTCCATCGAAGCGGGCGGCGCTGCTGTTGCCGCTCCGGCCGCTCCGGCCGCTGCACAAGCGGCTGCTCCAGCTGCTGAAGGCGAGGACGATCCTGTTGCTGCACCGGCTGCTCGCAAGCTGGCTGAAGAAAACGGCATCAACATCGCGTCCGTTGCCGGTACTGGCAAAGGCGGTCGTGTGACCAAGGAAGACGTGGTGGCTGCTGTTGCTGCCAAGAAAGCCGCTCCGGCTGCCGCGCCTGCCAAGGCTGCTGCGCCTGCTGCCGCTGCTCCTGTGTTCGCCGCTGGCGACCGCATCGAGAAGCGTGTTCCGATGACCCGCGTTCGCGCTACCGTGGCCAAGCGTCTGGTAGAAGCTCAATCGAACATGGCGATGCTGACCACCTTCAACGAAGTCGACATGACCGAAGTCATGGCCCTGCGTTCGAAGTACAAGGACCTGTTCGAGAAGTCCCACAACGGCGTACGCCTGGGCTTCATGTCGTTCTTCGTGAAAGCGGCCACCGAAGCGCTGAAACGCTTCCCGGCTGTTAACGCCTCGATCGACGGCGGCGACATCGTTTACCACGGCTACGCCGACGTAGGTGTTGCTGTTTCCAGCGACCGTGGTCTGGTTGTGCCGGTTCTGCGTAACGCCGAACTGATGAGCCTGGCTGAAATCGAAGGCGGCATCGCTACCTTCGGCAAGAAAGCCCGTGACGGCAAACTGTCGATGGACGAAATGACCGGCGGCACATTCACCATCACCAACGGTGGTACTTTCGGTTCGATGATGTCGACCCCGATCGTCAACCCGCCGCAAGCAGCTATTCTGGGCATGCACAACATTCTGCAGCGCCCTATGGCGATCAACGGTCAGGTCGTTATCCGTCCGATGATGTACCTGGCTCTGTCCTACGATCACCGTCTGATCGATGGCAAAGAAGCTGTGACCTTCCTGGTTACCATCAAGAACCTGCTGGAAGACCCGGCTCGTTTGTTGCTGGATATCTGATAGAAGCGGCTGCAGGTTTCAAGTTCCAGGCTGCACGAAAGGACAGCCTGGCTTGGAGCTTGCGGCTTCAAGCTTGCCGCAAAAAAGAGGATTTTTTGAATGTCGCAGAAATTTGACGTAGTAGTGATCGGCGCGGGCCCTGGCGGCTATGTAGCTGCCATCAAAGCAGCACAACTGGGCCTCACCACTGCCTGCATCGAGAAGTACACCGACAAGGAAGGCAAACTGGCCCTCGGTGGTACTTGCCTGAACGTCGGCTGCATTCCATCCAAGGCGCTGCTGGACAGCTCCTGGAAGTTCCACGAAGCCCAAGACGGCTTCGCGATCCACGGTATCAACCACGCTGGCGTGACCATGGACGTGCCAGCAATGGTCGGCCGTAAAGCCAACATCGTCAAAGGCCTGACCTCGGGTGTTGCCACCCTGTTCAAAGCCAACGGTGTGACTTCCATTCAGGGTCACGGCAAGCTGCTGGCCGGCAAGAAAGTTGAAGTTACCAAGCCTGACGGTTCGGTAGAAATCATCGAAGCCGAAAACGTGATTCTGGCTCCAGGCTCGCGTCCGATCGACATTCCACCGGCTCCGGTTGACCAGAATGTGATCGTCGATTCGACTGGCGCACTGGAATTCCAGTCCGTACCTAAGCGTCTGGGCGTGATCGGCGCTGGCGTTATCGGTCTGGAACTGGGTTCGGTCTGGTCCCGTCTGGGCGCCGAAGTGACCGTTCTCGAAGCGCTGGACACCTTCCTGATGGCCGCTGATGCTGCCGTCTCCAAGGAAGCGCTGAAAACCCTGACCAAACAGGGTCTGGACATCAAGCTGGGCGCACGCGTTACCGGTTCCAAAGTGAACGGCAACGAAGTCGTTGTGAACTACACCGATGCCAAGGGCGAACAGAACATCACTTTCGACAAGCTGATCGTAGCCGTTGGTCGCCGTCCAGTGACCACTGATCTGCTGTCCGCTGATTGCGGCGTGACCCTCGACGAGCGCGGTTTCGTGCACGTTGATGATCACTGCGCCACCACCGTACCGGGCGTTTACGCCATTGGCGACGTGGTTCGCGGCATGATGCTGGCACACAAGGCCTCGGAAGAGGGCATCATGGTCGTTGAGCGCATCAAGGGCCACAAAGCCCAGATGAACTATGACTTGATCCCTTCGGTTATTTATACTCACCCGGAAATCGCGTGGGTCGGTAAAACCGAGCAGGCCTTGAAGGCTGAAGGCGTTGAAGTTAACGTTGGCACCTTCCCGTTCGCAGCCAGCGGCCGTGCCATGGCAGCCAACGACACCGGTGGTTTCGTCAAAGTCATCGCCGATGCCAAGACTGACCGCGTATTGGGCGTCCACGTGATTGGCCCGAGCGCTGCAGAACTGGTTCAGCAGGGCGCGATCGGTATGGAATTCGGCACCAGCGCTGAAGACCTGGGCATGATGGTTTTCTCCCATCCGACCCTGTCTGAAGCCTTGCACGAAGCAGCTTTGGCAGTGAATGGCGGCGCCATTCACATCGCCAACCGCAAGAAGCGTTAAGACAATAAGAAACCACGGCGGAATGGCCCGTCGTGAGCCTTGCATGCAAGACTCACCGCGGAATATCCGCTGGACGCAGTCTTGCGTAGTTGCACCGGTTGTCCGGAAAGGCTACGCAAGCAGCAGTCACAGGTGGTGCGGCACTTGAACAAGTGCAGCACCGAATGCGCAGTACCTAACGAAGACGGTAATAAGCATGAATCTTCACGAGTATCAGGGTAAGCAGCTGTTCGCTGAATACGGCCTGCCAGTTTCTACCGGTTACGCAGTAGACACCCCGGAAGCAGCAGCAGAAGCTTGCGACAAAATCGGCGGCACCGAGTGGGTTGTCAAAGCCCAGGTCCACGCTGGCGGTCGCGGTAAAGCGGGCGGCGTTAAGCTGGTTCGCAGCAAAGAAGACGCTAAGGCATTCGCACAGCAGTGGCTGGGCAAGCGTCTGGTGACTTACCAGACTGACGCCAATGGTCAGCCAGTCACCAAGATCCTGGTTGAATCGTGCACTGATATCGCTAAAGAGCTGTACCTGGGCGCTGTCGTTGACCGTTCGAGCCGTCGCATCGTGTTCATGGCTTCCACCGAAGGTGGCGTGGACATCGAGAAAATCGCTCACGACACCCCTGAGAAAATCCTCAAGGCCACTATCGATCCACTGGTTGGCGCTCAGCCATTCCAGGGTCGCGAGCTGGCATTCCAGCTGGGTCTGGAAGGCAAGCAAGTTGCTCAGTTCGCCAAGATCTTCGTAGGTCTGGCCAAACTGTTCAAGGATCACGACCTGGCTCTGCTGGAAGTGAACCCGCTGGTGATCAAGGCTGACGGCGATCTGCATTGCCTCGACGCCAAGATCAACATCGACGCCAACGCCATGTACCGTCAGCCTAAGCTGAAGACTTTCCACGATCCGTCGCAAGACGATCCGCGCGAAGCGCACGCTGCCAAGTTCGAACTGAACTACGTAGCACTGGAAGGCAACATCGGTTGCATGGTCAACGGTGCTGGCCTGGCCATGGGTACCATGGACATCGTCAACCTGCATGGCGGCAAACCAGCCAACTTCCTCGACGTGGGCGGCGGTGCTACCAAAGAACGCGTTACCGAAGCGTTCAAGATCATCCTGTCCGACACTAACGTCGCTGCAGTATTGGTCAACATCTTCGGCGGCATCGTTCGTTGCGACATGATTGCCGAAGGCATCATCGGCGCTGTGAAAGAAGTCGGCGTGAAAATCCCGGTTGTTGTTCGCCTTGAAGGCAACAACGCTGAGCTGGGCGCTAAAGTACTGGCAGAAAGCGGTTTGAACATCATCGCTGCTACCAGCCTGACCGACGCTGCTCAACAAGTCGTTAAAGCTGCGGAGGGCAAATAATGAGCGTCCTGATCAATAAAGACACCAAAGTTATCTGCCAGGGTATTACCGGTTCGCAAGGTAGTTTCCACACCCAGCAAGCCATCGAATACGGCACCAAGATGGTTGGCGGCGTAACTCCGGGCAAAGGCGGCACCGAACACCTGGGTCTGCCAGTGTTCAACACCGTGAAAGATGCTGTAGCTGCCACTGGCGCCACCGCCAGCGTGATCTACGTTCCAGCTCCTTTCTGCAAGGACTCCATCCTGGAAGCAGCTTTCGGCGGCATCAAGCTGATCGTTTGCATCACTGAAGGCATTCCTACCCTGGACATGCTGGATGCCAAGGTCAAGTGCGACGAGCTGGGTGTAATCCTGATCGGTCCTAACTGCCCAGGCGTGATCACTCCAGGCGAATGCAAGATCGGCATCATGCCAGGTCACATTCACTTGCCAGGCAAGGTCGGTATCGTTTCCCGTTCCGGCACCCTGACCTACGAAGCTGTCAAGCAAACTACTGACGCCGGTTTCGGTCAGTCGACTTGCGTCGGCATCGGCGGTGACCCGATCCCGGGTTCGAACTTCATCGACATCCTGAAGCTGTTCCAGGAAGACCCGAAGACCGAAGCGATCGTAATGATCGGTGAGATCGGCGGTTCGGCTGAAGAAGAAGCGGCTGCCTACATCAAGGCAAACGTGACCAAGCCGGTTGTTTCCTACATCGCTGGTGTGACTGCCCCTGCGGGCAAGCGCATGGGCCATGCTGGCGCAATCATCTCTGGCGGCAAAGGCACTGCAGACGAGAAGTTTGCTGCCCTGGAAGACGCAGGCGTTAAAACCGTGCGTTCGCTGGCAGATATCGGCAAGGCTTTGTCCGAGCTGACCGGTTGGGCGATCAAATAAGCCTCGCGCTTAACTGACGCTTCACCAAACAAAGGCCACCTTCGGGTGGCCTTTGTCGTTTCTGCGGAATCTGTAGGAGCCGGCTTGCCGGCGAATGAGGCGACGCGGTGTGTCAGGTATGGCGCTTTCGCTGGCAAGCCAGCTCCTACAAGGTGAAATTTCGTACGTAAACGCGACACAGAAACGTCGCGTATCGGATAGTTCGCCCTCTAACAGTGCGTTTGTCGGGCAAATTCGTTAGGCTAGCCGCCATTTTTGCGAACGCCGCCCACAAGGCAGTGACGCGCTAAAGGGTCAGTCCTATACGGATCGACAGCATTTCCCTCACCCCCAAGGGAAATCCCTCTCTAAATTCCGATTCAGTAGTGTGGTATTTCCTTAATGAAAGTGTTGAAAGGCCAGGACATCCTGGCACTTGGTTTTATGACGTTTGCCCTGTTTGTCGGGGCTGGCAACATCATCTTCCCGCCTATCGTCGGTTTGCAGTCAGGGCCTAATGTCTGGATGGCGGCGCTGGGTTTCCTGATCACCGCGGTCGGTTTGCCGGTGATCACCGTGGTAGCGCTGGCGAAAGTCGGTGGTGCGATGGATGCCCTGAGCAGTCCGATCGGCAAAATTGCCGGTGGTCTGCTGGCTGCCGCGTGCTACCTCGCGGTTGGCCCGTTGTTCGCCACCCCGCGCACAGCCACTGTATCGTTCGAAGTGGGCCTGGCGCCGTTGACCGGCGAGAGCCCGTTGGCGCTGTTCCTCTACAGTTCGGTGTACTTCCTGATCGTGTTCTTCATCTCGCTCTACCCGGGCCGATTGCTGGATACCGTAGGACGGTTTCTCGCACCGCTGAAGATCATAGCCCTGGCCGCGCTCGGCATCGCCGCATTCGCGTTGCCTGCCGGTGATATCGGCGTGGCCACGCCGGAGTACGTCGCGGCGCCGTTCTCTCAAGGTTTCATCAATGGTTACCTGACCATGGATACCCTGGGCGCATTGGTGTTCGGCATCGTCATCGTTAACGCGATCCGCTCCCGTGGCGTTGAATCGCCGGTGCTGATTACCCGTTACGCGATCATTGCCGGGCTGATTGCCGGCGTGGGCCTGGCGCTGGTTTACGTCAGCCTGTTCCGCCTCGGTTCGGGCAGCCATGAAGTGGCAGCCGGTGCGACCAATGGCGCGGCGGTATTGCACGCCTACGTTCAACACACCTTCGGTTCGTTGGGCAGCGGTTTCCTGGCGGTGCTGATCTCGCTGGCCTGCCTGGTGACAGCGGTCGGCCTGACCTGTGCCTGCGCCGAGTACTTCAGCCGTGTGCTGCCACTGTCCTACAAGACGCTGGTCATCATCCTGGCGGTGTTCTCCTTGCTGGTGTCCAACCTGGGCCTCACCAAGCTGATTGCCTTCTCGATCCCGGTACTGACAGCGATTTACCCGCCTTGCATCGCCTTGGTGGCGCTGAGCTTCTGCAAGGACTTCTGGCATGAGCAAGGCCGGATTGTCGGTCCGGTGATGCTGGTATCGTTCCTCTTCGGCATGATCGACGCGCTCAAGGGCGCGGGTCTGGCGGACTGGATGCCGACTCAGCTGTCTCACTTGCCGCTGAGCGAGCAGGGCCTGGCGTGGCTGGTGCCCGCGGTCATGACGTTGGTGGTCGCAGTAGTTTGCGATCGCCTGCTGGGCAAGCGCGAAGAAGCGCTGGCTTAAGTCGCTGAATGGCCTGCCACAAGCGGGCCATCAAGCTGAAACAGAAATGCCCCGTATCAATCGATACGGGGCATTTTTTTTGGAGTCAGTGCAGTGTCTTTTTCCATAAGCTAACGTCGAAGCCTTGCAAATTTCCAATGTGGGAGCGAGCCTGCTCGCGATGGCGATTTTACTTTCAACAGAGATGTTGACTGATCTACCGCTATCGTCGGAACGCCGCCCGGAGCCGGCTCGCTCCCACAAGGTTTCGAGTATTTCGCCTTTACATCAAAAGGACCTGCATGTCGTTCATCCACGCCAACCTGATCCACATCCTCGCCGCGCTCTGGTTTGTCATCTGCTGGGGCGGTTACACCCGTTATGCCACGTGGAAGGGCCGCGACACCGCGTGCCTGGCCAGTGTGTTGCACCTGTACCGTGAAGACTGGATGCGTCGCATGCTGCTGCGCGACAACCGCATCGCCGATGCCAGCGTGGTCGGTAACCTGGAGCGTAACGCCTCGTTTTTTGCCTCCAGCACCCTGATTATTCTGGCCGGCATTCTCACCGTGCTCGGTGCTTCTGAAAGGGCGGTGTCGTTGTTGGCGGATATCCCGATGGTGCAGCAGGCGTCCCAGGGCATGTCCGAGATCAAATTGCTGTGCCTGGCGCTGGTGTTTGTCTACGCCTTCTTCACCTTCAGTTGGTGCATGCGGCAGTACAACTTTGCGGCGATTCTGATTGGCTCGGCGCCGATGGTCGGTGAGCGCCACGTTTCCGAACAAGAACGCAAAGCCTTCGCTGCCCGAGCGGCACGGGTCATCTCCATGGCGGCCAACCAGTTCAACTTCGGCCTGCGTTCCTACTACTTCGGCATGACCATGCTGGCCTGGTTCGTCAGTCCGTGGCTGTTCATGCTGATGAGTGCCGGCGTAGTGCTGGTGTTGTATCGCCGGGAGTTTCATTCCGACGTTCTAGACGTGATGGTCTATACCCCTACAGAGGCACCCTTGCCCGAGGCAAACAAAGAGGCCGCTTGATGAATATTCCGTTCTGGTGTGTGTTCATCAGTGCATTACTGATTTATGTCGCTCGCATGCCGGTGGCCAAGGCGATGAAGGAGCTGGGCGGTTACAACAATCACCTGCCGCGTCAGCAACAGGCGCAACTTACCGGCTTCGGCGCCCGTGCGGTGGCAGCACATCAAAACTGTTTTGAAGCCTTTATATTGTTTGCGGTGGGGGTGTTGATGGCCCACACCACACAAACCGCAGGATGGTTGATCGACCTGCTGGCGATCATCTTTGTGATCTCACGCGTTATCTACTTACTGTGTTACTGGGGCGATTTGGCCTGGCAGCGCAGTTTGGTCTGGTTTGTCGGTTTCGTCTGTTCGTTGTTACTGATGCTTAGTCCGGGTTTTAGAAGCGTTTTGCTCTAACTGAGCAAATGGCAGGCAAAAGAAAACCCGCACTTGGCGGGTTTTCTTTATCACGCTAAAAACTGTTTTAGTTTTTAGGTGCTTCGGTTGGAGCTGCTGGTGCGGCTTCCTGTGCGGCGGCTTTGTTCGATTCAGCCTGAGCTTTGGCAGCTTCGGCGTTTTCTTTCGCAGCGTCGTTCACTTTATCCTGAGCTTTGTTCATATCTTGCTGAGCTTGCTCAGCATGTTTGGTTGCATCTTGAGCTTTGTCCTCGGATTTTTTATCGCAGGCAGCGAGACCGAGGGAAGCGGTCAACATCAAGGCAATAGCTAAAGTCTTACGCATGGGGTGTTTCTCCTTATGGAAATAACTACTGGCCTTTCGAGCACAGCCGGCAATGATAAGTTCCTCATTTCACACAAATATATCGGGTAATTTCTGTCAGGAACTTTTTGGTCTTTCCAAAACTTCGGATCCCCACTAACTAGAGTTTTTTATCACATGGCCGAAAACCCTGTTTTTGAGCGTGCGACGCGATTCCTGTCAGCACTCAGGCATTGTCAGGTCCTCGGGTTGCGGGTGCACAGCGCCAGTAATGACGGACTAACGGTCATCTTGCCGTACAGCCCGCAAATTGTTGGTAACCCGGAAACCGGCGTGATCCACGGCGGTGCGCTGACGTCGTTGATGGATACCGCATGCGGCATGTCGACCCTGTGCGTGCTGCCCGAATTTGAAGTCTGCCCGACCCTCGACCTACGCATCGACTACATGCATGCCGCCGAACCGCATAAAGATGTCTACGGTTTCGCCCAATGCTACCGAGTGACCACCGACGTGATCTTCGCTCGCGGTTTCGCCTATCAAGACGATCCCGAGCACCCCATCGCGCATGTCGTCGGCACGTTCATGCGCATGGGTAAAGCCATCAAAGGCACTAAAAGCTTTGGCGGCGTCATCGCAGGAGGTGCGCAATGACTGATTCCTTCAAGGAACAACTGCAACAGGCTCACGAGGAGGGCAACTACGCGTCACTGTTGCACCTGATTCCTTACGCCAAACTGATCGGCGTCGAATGTTCGCGGGTGGGGGATGATCTGCTGTTTCGCCTGCCGGCTAACAAGGACAACATTGGTAACCCTTTATTGCCGGCGATTCATGGCGGCGTGATCGCCGGGTTCATGGAGCTCTCGGCCGCGCTGCATTTGCTGATTTTCACCGGCTCACCGGGGGTGCCGAAAATCATCGACTTCTCCCTCGATTACCTGCGCGCCGGGCAATTTCGCGATACCTGGGCCAAATGTCAGGTGTGCCGACAGGGGCGCCGGGTCGCCAACGTGGCCGTTACAGCCTGGCAAAGTACTGAATCCGAGCCCATTGCGACGGCCCGCGCTCATTTCAAAATTGAAGAGCCCTTGAAATCCTGAACACAGCCCCCAACTTGGATGACAACCCGCCGCTGACCCTGAAGGTCGCGGCCACTGCCATCTGATTGGAGTTTGATGACCATGAGTGTGGAAACTCAAAAGGAAACCCTGGGCTTCCAGACCGAGGTGAAGCAACTGCTGCACCTCATGATCCATTCGCTGTATTCCAACAAGGAAATCTTCCTTCGCGAATTGATCTCGAACGCCTCTGACGCTGTCGATAAATTACGTTTCGAAGCCCTGTCCAAGCCTGAATTGCTGGAAGGTGGCGCCGAACTGAAAATCCGTGTGAGCTTCGACAAGGACGCCAAAACCGTCACTCTCGAAGACAACGGCGTTGGCATGAGCCGGGAAGAAGCGATCACCCATCTTGGGACCATCGCCAAATCCGGCACTGCCGACTTCATGAAACACCTGTCTGGTGATCAGAAGAAAGATTCGCACCTGATCGGTCAGTTCGGTGTGGGTTTCTACTCTGCATTCATCGTCGCCGACAAAGTCGACGTGTTCAGCCGTCGTGCCGGTGATGCTGCCAGCGAAGGCGTGCACTGGTCGTCCAAGGGCGAAGGCGATTTTGAAGTTGCCACCATTGAGAAAGCCGAGCGCGGCACTCGCATCGTCCTGCACCTGAAGTCCGGTGAAGACGAATTCGCCGATGGCTGGCGTCTGCGCAACATTATCAAGAAGTACTCCGACCACATCGCTCTGCCGATCGAGTTGCCAAAAGAAGTGGCCGCCGCTGAAGGTGAAGAGCAGCCGGCCGCGGAATGGGAAACCGTCAACCGTGCCAGCGCCTTGTGGACCCGTCCTCGCACCGAAGTGAAGGACGAGGAATACCAGGAGTTCTATAAGCACGTTGCTCACGATTTCGAGAATCCGCTGAGCTGGAGCCACAACAAGGTCGAAGGCAAGCTCGAATACAGCTCGCTGCTCTACGTGCCGGCCCGTGCTCCGTTCGACCTGTACCAGCGTGAAGCGCCGAAAGGCCTGAAGCTGTACGTGCAGCGCGTGTTCGTCATGGACCAGGCCGAGTCGTTCCTGCCGCTGTACCTGCGTTTCATCAAAGGCGTGGTCGATTCCAACGACCTGTCGCTGAACGTGTCGCGGGAAATCCTGCAGAAAGACCCGATCATCGATTCGATGAAGTCGGCGCTGACCAAGCGCGTTCTGGACATGCTGGAAAAACTGGCGAAGAACGAGCCTGAGCAATACAAGAGCTTTTGGAAGAACTTCGGTCAGGTCATGAAAGAAGGCCCGGCAGAAGACTTCGCCAACAAAGAGAAAATCGCTGGCCTGCTGCGTTTCGCATCGACCAACGGTAATGAAGGCGAGCAAGTGGTTGGGCTGGCCGAATACCTGGCTCGCGCCAAGGAAGGACAGGACAAGATCTACTACCTGACCGGCGAAACCTACGCACAAGTCAAAAACAGCCCGCACCTGGAAGTCTTCCGCAAGAAAGGCATCGAAGTGCTGCTGCTGACCGATCGCATCGACGAGTGGCTGATGAGCTACCTCAGCGATTTCGACGGCAAGAGCTTCGTTGACGTGGCGCGCGGTGACTTGGACCTGGGCAATCTGGACTCGGAAGAGGACAAGAAGGCTGCGCAAGAAGTCGCCAAGTCCAAAGAAGGTCTGGTTGAACGTCTGAAAACTGCACTGGGTGAATCGGTTGCTGAAGTACGGGTTTCTCACCGTCTGACCGATTCCCCGGCGATTCTGGCGATCGGCGAGCAGGACCTGGGCATGCAGATGCGTCAGATCCTGGAGGCCAGCGGTCAGAAGGTTCCGGATTCGAAGCCAATCTTCGAATTCAACCCGGCTCACCCGCTGATCGAGAAGCTCGACAACGAGCAGAGCGACGAGCGTTTCGGCGACCTGTCGCACATTCTCTTCGATCAGGCGGCACTGGCTGCCGGTGACAGCTTGAAGGATCCGGCCGCGTATGTGCGCCGTCTGAATAAGCTTTTGGTTGAACTGTCGGTTTAACTGCGTTGTAAAAAAAAACCCGCTTCGGCGGGTTTTTTCATTCTGGCTGATCGTTCCCACGCTCCGCGTGGGAATGCTTCTAGGGACGCTCCGCGTCCAGTGACGCGGAGCGTCACGGGCTGCATTCCCACGCGGAGCGTGGGAACGATCAGACGGGTCGCGTGAGAACGATCAGGCGATCAGGTCTACCGCGGCAGTTCGATCCGCTCACTTTCCCCCGGCACCGTCGGCCAATCCCCGGCCGCCCAGCGCCGCCGTGCTTCATCGATGACCGCCGGATCACTCGCCACAAAATTCCAGTTGATCCTCCTCGGCCCGTCCAGCGGAGCGCCACCAAACAACACGGCATGGCAATCGCTCTCGGCAAACAGGGTCATCTCTTCCCCCGCAGGCAACACCACCAGCGAATTCAGTTCCAGCGCCTCGCCATCCAGCAGCACCTCGCCGCTCAAGACATACAGCGCTCGCTCTTCATGCTCGGTGGGAATCAGCAACGTAGTCGCCGTTTGCAGGTTCAACTCCGCGTACAACGTAGGAGAAAGCACCGGTACCGGCGATTCCAGACAAAAGCCTGACCCGGCAATCATCCGGATCTTCACGCCAAGGTTATCGCTGACCGGCAAGGTCGCCGCCGGATGATGGCTGTAGTGCCCCGGGCCCTGTTCGTGCTCCTTGGGCGATGCCAGCCAGATCTGCAAGCCGTGCATCGTGAAACCCATGCTCTTCAGCGCCTCGGGGGTGCGCTCAACGTGGGCAATCGCGCTGCCGGCGGTCATCCAGCTGACATCTCCGGCATTCACCACTTGATCGGAGCCGAGGCTGTCCTTGTGCTGGATTTGCCCTTCAAACAAATAGGTTAGCGTCGATAGGCCGATGTGCGGATGCTGCCGGATGTTCATGCCTTTTCCCGCTGGATACCGGGTTTGCAGCATGTGGTCGAAAAACACGAAAGGCCCGACGCTGCGGCATTTGGCTGATGGCAACGGTCGAAGAATCGGCTGGCCTTCGACATCCTCGACGCGAGGGCGGATCACGAGCGGAGTATTCATGCTGCATTCCAGGTTGAGCGGGTGATGCGTGGAGCATAACCCGCTTGCACAGCCATTGCCGCTACTGGCTGAACGCACCTTCCGACAGGTGGGTTTCGATGCTGACGTCGGTGGTGGTCATCAACTTGTGGACCGGGCAACGGTCGGCCACGCGATGCAGTTCCTCGCGCTGCGCATCGGTAAGCACGCCCTTGAGGGTCAGTTTGACGTGCAGCGCATATTTGCCTTTCTGTTCTTCGCTGTTGTCGCGTTTGACTTCGACCGTGACACCGGTCAGCGGGATGTCCTTTTTCCTGGCATACATCTTCAGGGTCAAGGCTTTGCACGCCCCCAACGCCGCATCGAAGTAATCGTGGGGTTCTGGTGCCGAGCCTTCACCGCCTGACGAGGTCGGCACGTCGGCAAACAGTTCATGGTCGTCGATTTGAACGCTGTGGCGAAAACCTTCGGCGCAAATGGTATTGACGGTAACGGTCATGGAAAGCCTCCCAGGCTGGAAAAGTCGTTCGGTCAAAAAAGACCTTGAAGTTATAGAGCATTCCTCTGCGCACGCGTTCCACTTTCTTACGGGTTCATACCCGTTCGCTGAATGAATATCGGGCGACCGGCCGGCCGTACGCGGTTGCGAATGACGCTATCGCGGCCTATGGTCCAAGCGAGGTATTTCCTGCAACCGTCACACGATGACGCGCCGCAGGTTGGTGTCCATCCAGTGCGAATAACCATAGCAAGGTGAAGACATGCCGAACGAATCCCGCCCCGCCGTCCTTGAACTGATTGGAAACACGCCGCTGGTGCGTGTCAGCCGTTTCGATACCGGCCCGTGTACGCTGTTCCTCAAACTCGAATCACAAAACCCCGGTGGATCGATCAAGGATCGCATCGGTCTGGCGATGATCGACGCCGCCGAGCGCGATGGTCGCCTGCAACCCGGTGGCACCATCGTCGAGGCCACTGCCGGCAACACCGGCCTGGGCCTGGCCCTTGTCGGGCGTGCCAAGGGGTATCGAGTGGTGTTGGTGGTGCCTGACAAGATGTCCACCGAGAAAGTCTTGCACCTCAAGGCGATGGGCGCCGAGGTGCACATCACCCGCTCCGATGTCGGCAAGGGCCATCCCGAGTACTACCAGGATGTAGCCGCACGGCTGGCAAAGGAGATTCCCGACGCCTTCTTCGCCGATCAATTCAACAACCCGGCCAACCCGCTGGCTCACGAATGCAGCACCGCGCCAGAGATCTGGGCGCAAACCCAGCATGATGTGGATGCCATCGTTGTTGGCGTCGGTTCGGCCGGCACGCTGACCGGCTTGACCCGCTTCTTTAACCGCGTGCAGCCGAACCTGGTCATGGTGTTGGCCGACCCGGTCGGCTCGGTGATGGCCGAATACAGCCGCAGCGGCACCCTGGGAACCCCCGGTTCCTGGGCGGTGGAAGGCATTGGCGAAGATTTCATTCCCTCGATTGCCGACCTGTCCAGCGTGCGCCACGCGTATTCGATCAGCGACGAAGAAAGCTTCGATCATGCCCGCCAACTGTTGCGCGCCGAAGGCATTCTCGGCGGCTCGTCGACTGGCACATTGCTGGCGGCGGCGCTGCGTTATTGCCGCGAGCAAACCGAGCCGAAACGGGTCGTGAGTTTTGTCTGCGACACCGGTACCCGCTACCTGTCGAAGGTCTACAACGATCAGTGGATGAACGATCAGGGCCTGTTGCAATACAAACACTACGGCGATCTTCGCGACTTGATCTCGCGCCGTTTCGAGGATGGTCGAGTGATCAGCGTGGGCCCTGACGACACGCTGCTGACCGCTTTCCAGCGCATGCGCCTGGCGGACGTGTCACAGCTGCCAGTGCTGGTGGACGGCCAGCGGCTGGTCGGCGTGATTGACGAGTCCGACATTCTGCTGGGGGTGCACCAGGAGGCCTCGCACTTCCGTTTGACGGTGGCCAGCGCGATGACCGACAAGCTGCAAACCCTGCCTGCCGCTGCCAGTCTGGCGCAATTGCAGGCGGAACTCGACCGTGGGCTGGTGGCGATCATTGCCGATGCCTCGGGCTTCCACGGACTGATTACCCGCTTCGATCTACTCAATCATCTACGGAGATCCCTGAAATGAGTCACGATAAAGAGGCTGCGCCACAAGGATTTGCCACACGCGTGATCCATGCCGGGCAGGCGCCGGACCCTTCCACCGGGGCGTTGATGCCACCTATTTACGCCAACTCCACCTATATGCAGCAAAGCCCTGGCGTGCACAAAGGTCTCGACTACGGGCGCTCGCACAACCCGACGCGCTGGGCGCTGGAGCGCTGTGTGGCGGATCTCGAAGGGGGAACCCAGGCCTTTGCATTCGCGTCCGGGCTGGCGGCGATTTCCACGGTGCTCGAATTGCTTGATGCCGATTCGCATATCGTCTCGGGCAATGATTTGTATGGCGGTACGTTTCGCCTGTTCGACAAGGTGCGTCGGCGCAGCGCCGGGCATCGTTTCAGCTTCGTCGATCTGACGGACCTTGCAGCCTTCGAAGCGGCGCTCCAAGACGACACACGAATGGTCTGCGTCGAGACGCCGAGCAATCCGTTACTTCGCCTCACTGACCTCGCTGCCATCGCACGCATCTGCCGCCAGCGCGGCATCATTTGCGTGGCCGACAACACCTTCGCGAGCCCGTGGATACAACGTCCTCTGGAATTGGGCTTCGATATCGTGGTGCATTCGACCACCAAGTATTTGAACGGTCACTCCGACGTGATCGGCGGCATCGCGGTGGTTGGGCAGAACGCGGAGCTGCGCGAGCGGCTGGGATTTCTGCAAAACGCAGTGGGCGCCATCGCCGGGCCGTTTGACGCCTTCCTCACCCTGCGCGGCGTGAAAACCCTGGCATTGCGCATGGAGCGCCACTGCAGCAACGCCTTGGCGTTGGCGCAATGGCTGGAACAACAGCCACAAGTGGCGCGCGTCTACTACCCTGGCCTGCCGTCACATCCGCAGCACGAACTGGCGCGGCAGCAGATGCACGGTTTCGGCGGGATGATTTCACTCGATCTGAACAGCGACCTGGCGGGTACCAAACGCTTTCTGGAGAGTGTGCAGATATTTGCGCTGGCGGAGAGCCTGGGCGGGGTGGAAAGCCTGATCGAGCATCCGGCGATCATGACTCACGCGACCATCCCCGCCGACACCCGTGCGCAACTTGGCATCGGCGATGCGCTGGTGCGATTGTCCGTGGGGGTCGAGGACGTCGACGACCTGCGCGCCGATCTGGCGCAAGCGTTGGCGCTGATTTGAGTTCCAGCAGGCAAAAAAAATCCGGAACCCTTATCGGATTCCGGATTTTCGTGTCGAGCCCGGTTTAGCTGCCTTTGACCGCTTTACCGTTGACCGTGCCGTCGAGGAGCATGATGTTGTACTCCTTGCCGTCGGTTTCAACTTGTTGCAGACGGACCAGCAGGTAATCCCAGTCCTTGGCAAACCACAGGACGGTAATGCGCTTGTTTTGTGTCGGGTCGCGCACGCGCTCGACTTTAATCGCATCGATCTGGCCGGCCTTGGTGTCGACTTTTTCCGAACCCAGTACGCGGAAGTCATAGGTATCGACTTCGCCACCATCGATGACCTGATAGTTCATGCTCTTTTTGCCGGCGGCGACATCTTCCTGCAGGGCCAGCTGATACGTGGACTTATCGAGCATTCCACGGTTCAGTGGAACCTTGACCGGGTCGCCACGATCGGTGCCGGTGACCATTTTGGTGGTCCAGTCGAAATCCAGATCAACCTTTTTGGCTTTACCCAGGCCGCCACGCTCAAAGCGGTAGGACTGAGGCAATAGGGTGTCCTTGTCCAGGGTCAGAGTACTTTCTTCAGTCAGGCTGGCAATCATCATCGACGCCTTGAAGCTGAGCTTCCAGACGCCGTTGGCTTCCTTGGTCAGGCTGCGTTCAGCCGTGCCACTCATGGGAAGCTGCTTCCAGTCGGCGGTATAGCTGGCGGAGAAAGGTTGAAGTTCCGAAGCCTGTGTCAGGGGCAAGGCAAGCAGAGCGCAAGCGAAGAGCAGGGCACGACGCATAATATCTCCTAGGTTCGAATCAAGTGGCCGCTGGCCGCGAGTAGCTTCCCATCCAGTAAAGCACCTTGTTCGCCAAGTGATAAGCGACCTTCGGCAAACCAGCGTACAGCCAACGGGTAGATCAGGTGTTCCTGAGCATGGACTCGCTGCGCCAGACTCTGCGGCGAATCCTGCAACTCTACCGGTATTACTGCTTGTACGACCAGTGGTCCGCCATCGAGTTCCTCGGTGACGAAGTGGACGGAGCAGCCGTGCTCGGTGTCGCCGGCCTCCAGCGCGCGCTGATGAGTGTGTAACCCTTTGTATTTGGGTAGCAGCGACGGATGGATATTGAGCAGGCGACCCGCGTAATGGCGCACGAAATCAGCGCTGAGAATGCGCATGAAACCGGCCAGTACCACGAGTTTGGGATTGAACGCGTCGATCAATTCGATCAGTGCGGCATCGAAGGCCTCGCGGCCTTCGAAAGCCTTGTGATCCAGGGTGCGGGTGTCGATACCCGCGTCCTTGGCGCGTTGCAGGCCATAAGCATCGGCGCGGTTGGAAATCACCGCAGCGATGCGGACCGGGCTGTCGCCGGTCCGCGTGCTGTCGATCAAGGCCTGCAAGTTACTGCCAGTGCCGGAAAGCAGCACCACGACATCACAGGTGGCGGACATTAGTGCGCCTTAAGGTTCTTCAGTTCGACCTGGGCCGCGCCTTCGGCAGCGGTGGCGATCTGGCCGATGACCCATGGCTGCTCGCCAGCTTCACGCAGTACGTTCAATGCGGTTTCAACGTGCTCTTGAGCCACGCAGATGACCATGCCCACGCCGCAGTTCAGCACGCGGTGCATTTCGTTTTCGTCGACGTTGCCTTTCTCTTGCAGCCAGTCGAACACGGCAGGGCGGGTCCAGCTCGCCACGTCAACCACCGCTTGTGCGCCTTTTGGCAGAACGCGCGGAATGTTGTCCAGCAGGCCGCCACCGGTGATGTGGGCCATGGCTTTGACAGCGCCGGTTTCCTTGATCAGCTTGAGCAGCGGCTTCACGTAGATACGGGTCGGGGCCATCAGCAGGTCGGTCAGCGGTTTGCCGTCGAGCTGGATGTTTTCGATATCGGCACCCGACACTTCGATGATCTTGCGGATCAGCGAGTAGCCATTGGAGTGCGGGCCGGAAGACGGCAGGGCGAGCAAGGCGTCGCCGGCAGCGACTTTCGAACCGTCGATGATTTCGGATTTTTCCACGACGCCGACGCAGAAGCCGGCCAGGTCGTAGTCTTCGCCTTCGTACATGCCAGGCATTTCAGCGGTTTCGCCGCCGACCAGGGAGCAGCCGGACAGTTCGCAGCCTGCGCCGATGCCGGTCACGACCTGGGTCGCGGTTTCGACGTTGAGTTTGCCGGTAGCGTAGTAGTCGAGGAAGAACAGCGGTTCAGCGCCGCAGACCACCAGGTCGTTCACGCACATGGCCACCAGATCGATGCCGATGCTGTCGTGCTTGTTCAGGTTCAGTGCCAGGCGCAGCTTGGTGCCCACACCGTCGGTGCCGGAAACCAGTACGGGCTGCTTGTAGCCAGCCGGGATTTCGCAGAGGGCGCCGAAACCGCCCAGGCCGCCCATGACTTCCGGGCGCGCAGTGCGCTTGGCGACGCTCTTGATGCGTTCGACCAATGCTTCACCGGCGTCGATGTCTACACCGGCGTCCTTGTAGCTCAGGGAGGGTTGCTTGCTCATGATCCAGGCCTTTAGGGGGGATTCAGGGGTAACGACCGAGTCCAGCGGGGACACCGAATTCGACGGGGGGCGATTGCCTCACACGAAATTCGGACTACCCGGCTGTTGCCGGTCTGCGAAGGCGCGCGATTTTATCAGGCTTGAGGGGCAGCGGCCATCCTCACGCCGACGGCAGGGGCATATCCCATTAAAAAAATTGATATTGACCGTATTAGCGGCTGTATAAGGTATCGCGATTAACCGTCTATCGTTATGGCAGCGTCAAAAACTTATCGGGGTCGGGTGAATGTTTTGCGCGAGGCGATGGTCACAGCCTTGCTCAATGTCTTCATGCGGTCAGTTCCAGCCGCTCTTGTCGTCAGGAATCTTCCATGCGTTTTCTTTCCAAGCTTTTGTGTTTGAGCTGTTTTTCCCTTTTCAGCCTCGCCAGCCATGCCGAAACCGTGAAAGGTCTCTATCAGGTGCGCGAGCCTGTCACCAGTCAGGCGCCCGAGGAGCGTGATCAAGCGACCCAGCGCGCGCTGGACACGCTGGTGTTACGACTGACCGGCGATCCCAAGGCGGCGCAAAGTCCGGGGTTGGCAGCCCTGCGCAAGGATCCGCAACAAATCATCAGTCAATACGGTTTTGACGCGGGGCCGCCGGAAGTGCTGAAGGTCGACTTCGACCCGGCCTCCACCGAGCAGGCGTTGCGTCGTGCGGGTCTGTCGTTGTGGGGCGCGAATCGGCCGTCGATTCTCGGCTGGTGGTTGAACGACTCCACCGAAGGTTCGAGCCTGGTGGGCGATGGCCAGGCCAGTGCCGCACCTCTGCGTCGAGCGGCACAGCACCGCGGTTTGCCATTGCGCTTGCCGCTGGCGGATTTGAGTGAGCAGTTGGTGGCGACAGCGCCGACGCTTGAAGGCACGGATGAGGCGCCTCTGCATAAAGCATCGGAACGTTACAACGCTGACGCTTTGCTGGCGGTGCATGCCCGGGAAGAGGGCGGTCAATGGCAAGCTAAATGGAATTTGTGGATGGGCGACAAGAAGGAAGCGGGCAGCGTGGAAGGCGCGGATCAGGCCGCGGTGGCCGATGCGGTGATGCTGGCGGTCAGCGAGCGAATGGCGCCACGGTTTGTCGTCAGGCCAGGTGCTTCGGGCGAACAATTGCTGGAAGTGCAGGGCATGAACCTGGAGCGTTACGCGACGCTGGGGCGATTGCTCGATCCGTTTGGCGCGCGTCTGCAAAGTGTTAGCGGTGATCGCATTCTTTATCGGGTCAATGGCAGCGCTGAGCAGCTGCGCTCGCAGTTGTCGCTGGCGAAGTTGCAGGAAGTACCGGCCGGTGAAGCTGTCACGCCCGTAGCGCCAGTTCAGCCTGTGGTGCAGGGTTCGGCGCCTGCTGTAGCGCCAGCCCCGGCACCGACGCCGCAATTGCGCTTCCGCTGGTAAGGTTTTCTTTCTTTATATAGATGCATATGGAGTGGTACATGGCCGATACGCGCCGTTGGTTCTGGTTGGGTGGAGTGGTTCTGCTCTGCGCGTTTGTCTGGCTGTTGCATCCGATCCTGACCCCTTTTCTGGTGGCGTTGCTGCTGGCCTATCTGTTCGATCCGCTGGTGGATCGACTGGAGAAGGTCGGGCTTTCAAGGACGTGGGGTGTGGTGGCGGTATTCGCACTGTTCACCCTGATTTTCACCACGCTGCTATTGGTCTTGGTACCGCTGCTGGCCAAGCAACTGTTTCGTTTGTATGAGTTGGCACCGCAAATGCTCGACTGGCTGCAGCACACCGCACTGCCGTGGGCGCAATCGAAGTTCGGGTTGTCGGAAGGCTTCTGGAAATTTGACAGGCTCAAGGCTGCGATCAGCGAACACATGACGCAGACCAGTGACATCGTCGGTGTGGTGCTGAGTCAGGCCACCGCGTCCGGTCTCGTGTTGATTGGCTGGTTGGCCAATCTGGTGTTGATCCCGGTGGTGAGTTTTTACCTGCTGCGGGACTGGGACCTGATGATGGTGAAGCTGCGAAACCTGTTGCCCCGAGATCGCGAAGAGCGCGCTGTCTTGTTGGCTGGCGAATGCCACGAAGTGCTGGGTGCATTCGTGCGCGGGCAATTGCTGGTGATGGTGGCGCTGGGGGTGATCTACTCTGCGGGCTTGATGCTGGTGGGATTGGAGTTGGGGTTGTTGATCGGTGTGATCGCCGGTCTGGCCGCGATCGTGCCATACATGGGCTTTGTCATCGGGATTGGCGCGGCACTGATTGCCGGACTGTTCCAGTTCGGTGGCGACCTTTACCCAATGTTGGGCATCGTCGCGGTGTTCATGGTCGGTCAGGCGCTGGAAGGCATGGTGCTCACGCCAATGTTGGTAGGGGACCGGATCGGTCTGCACCCGGTGGCGGTGATTTTTGCCGTTCTGGCGGGCGGCGAGCTGTTCGGTTTCACGGGTGTGTTGCTGGCGTTGCCGGTGGCGGCGGTAATCATGGTGCTGGTGCGCCATGTGAATGATTTATATAAAGATTCTGATATGTACAGCGGTGCGGATTAGCCATAGCGGTAAGGTTCGTTGAAGGGGCGTCGCGGCCAACCCGAGTCATTGTCGGGTTGGCCTGCATCCCCTGTGTGGCTGTCACATGCACCGCCAACAAAACTGTCACCAAACCAGTGCGTTAACGCAAACCTTTGATTTTGCTTGTGGTCTGTCGCATTGTGCGACCAGCGTCACGGGTATAAACTTCGCAAACTTTACACAGAGGTCACTAACGGTTCCCTTGGAACTGTTCAGTCAGCATGAAACCGATTCAGCTGCCCCTAGGTGTGCGTCTGCGTGATGACGCTACCTTTATCAATTACTACCCAGGCGCCAATGCCGCAGCACTCGGCTATGTCGAGCGGCTATGCGAAGCCGACGCCGGGTGGACCGAAAGCCTGATTTATCTCTGGGGCAAGGACGGGGTAGGGCGTACGCACTTGTTGCAGGCGGCCTGCCTGCGCTTCGAGCAGTTGGGCGAGCCGGCGGTGTACTTGCCATTGGCCGAGCTGCTTGATCGTGGCATCTCCATTCTCGATAACCTCGAACAATACGAACTGGTCTGCCTGGATGATTTGCAGGCGGTTGCCGGTCGCGCGGATTGGGAAGAGGCGCTGTTCCATCTGTTCAATCGTCTGCGCGACAGCGGTCGTCGCCTGCTCATCGCCGCGTCGACCTCGCCGCGTGAATTGCCGGTGAAGCTGGCGGACTTGAAGTCGCGTTTGACCCTGGCCCTGATCTTTCAGATGCGCCCGCTTTCCGATGAAGACAAATTGCGCGCTTTGCAATTGCGTGCATCGCGTCGCGGTTTGCACCTGACCGATGAAGTCGGACATTTTATTTTGACCCGCGGTACTCGCAGCATGAGTGCGCTGTTCGAGTTGCTTGAGCGTCTCGATCAGGCCTCTCTTCAAGCTCAGCGCAAGCTGACAATCCCCTTCCTGAAAGAAACCCTGGGCTGGTAACAAAAGCCGGGTAACAAAGCCTGGTAAAACCTAAGCCTGGTAGGGGTTTTGGCATATTTCAGGCGCCAGGAAATGCACTTTCCTACAGGGCTGCAGGCTGCGCGAGTGTCTAAAATGGGCTTAAGCGCTTAGATGTTAGCGAGAAACCGATAAGTCACATAAAGTTCGATTGAATTTGCAAATGAGGATGATAGCGGGCATAGTCTCGGCTTCTTTAGAACTATCAGCCACGGTCGTGCCCATGCTAAAGCGCTTCGCACCCCTCGTGCCTCTCGCACTCGTCACCCTGTTGTTCGGTTGCGCTGCTCACTCTCCAGTGTCCCAGCAAGAGCAACAACAGCAGGCTAAAAATTCAGTTACGGCACAGTCTTCTTCCGTTCTTTTCCAGGATTCTCTTTACCAGGAAGAGGCGGCCACCAATAAAGAACTGGCCAGCTTTGCCGACGGCAAGTCGTACCAGCTTCCGGGTCTGGCCGACAGCATTCTCGAACGTGGCATGTCCCTGATCGGTACCCGTTACCGTTTCGGCGGTACCTCTGAAGCCGGTTTCGATTGCAGCGGCTTCATCGGTTATCTGTTCCGCGAAGAAGCGGGCATGAACCTGCCACGCTCCACTCGCGAAATGATCAACGTGGACGCGCCACTGGTAGCTCGCAGCGCACTGAAGCCAGGCGACCTGCTGTTCTTCGCCACCAACGGTCGTCGCGGCCGCGTCAGTCACGCCGGGATCTACCTGGGTGATAACCAGTTCATCCACTCCAGCAGCCGCAAAAGCGGTGGTGTTCGGGTCGATAGCCTGGGTGACAGCTACTGGAACAAGACCTTCATCGAAGCCAAGCGCGCCCTCGCGATGGCCCCGACCGTGGTCACCGCTCGCAAGTAAACGTACAAATAGTAAGGCGAAGTTAAAGTCTTACTTGAAGTTTGCCGTGTAGCCGCTAGAATTCTGATCTATCAATGATGGCAAACCGCCTGCGCCCCGCGCAGGCGGTTTTCTTTTCTGCACTCCCGGCAGAAAAAGCCGCAGCCAGATCAGGATGTTCTGCTTATGACGATGTCGGCCCGCCTCGCACTCCTGTTCTTCTCCGCAGCGCTGCTCAGCGCCTGCGCCAGCCGCACCCCGCCTGCGCCGGTGGTTCGCGCGCCGATTATTTTCGGTAACCCGCAGTCCTTTTCCCCTGAAGCAGAAGACGTGCTGTTCCGCGCGCTCGGCCTGGTGGGGACGCCGTATCGATGGGGTGGCAACACGCCGGATTCGGGCTTCGATTGCAGTGGGTTGATCGGCTACGTTTACCGTGATGTTGCCGGCATTTCCTTGCCGCGTACCACGCGCGAGATGATCAGCATGCAAGCCGCCAATGTGGGCAAGGAAGGCCTGCAAACCGGTGACCTGATTTTCTTCGCCACCAATGGCGGCTCTCAGGTCAGCCATGCCGGGATTTACGTCGGCGAAGGCCGCTTCGTGCATGCGCCCGCGACTGGCGGCACGGTGAAGCTCGACAGTCTGTCCAAAGCCTATTGGCAGAGGGCATACCTGAGCGCCAAACGCGTTCTGCAGCCCCAGCACCTGGCACGCAATCCCTAATAAAGCGCTGAACCCTGTAGGAGTGAGCCTGCTCGCGATAGCGTTGGATCAGGCAATATCGATGTGACTGTCCCAACGCTATCGCGAGCAGGCTCACTCCTACAGGGGATTGGGGGGGGGCAGTTATTTGGCTGCGGTCACGCGCCACACCTTGTTCCCCACATCATCCGCCACCAGCAAGCCACCCTGTTGATCGATCACCACGCCCACCGGCCGACCCCTGGCCTCTTCGTCGTTATTGAGGAAACCGGTTAGCACATCAACCGGTTGCCCCTTCGGTTTGCCGCCCGCAAACGCCACGAAAATCACTTTGTAGCCACTGTGCGGTTTACGGTTCCACGAGCCGTGCTGGCCGATGAAAGCCCCTTCCTTGAATTGCGCGGGCAGGGTGTTGCCTTCAGCGAACGTCAGGCCCAGCGATGCAGTGTGCGGACCCACCGCGTAGTCCGGCTTGATGGCCTTGGCCACCAGGTCCGGATTTTGCGGCTCGACGCGAATGTCGACATGTTGGCCGTAATAGCTGAATGGCCAGCCATAGAACCCGCCATCCTTGACCGAGGTGATGTAGTCCGGCACCAGGTCGCTGCCGATCTCGTCCCGCTCGTTGACCGCCGTCCACAGCGCGCCGCTGCGGGGCTCCCAGGCCAAGCCGTTGGGGTTGCGAATCCCGGAAGCGAATATCCGGTGATTGCCGGTGGCGCGGTCCACTTCCCAGATCGCCGCGCGGCCTTCTTCCTGGTCCAGGCCATTTTCCCCGACGTTGCTGTTGGAGCCCACCGTGACGTATAGCTTGCTGCCGTCTTTGCTGGCGATGACGTTTTTGGTCCAGTGATGATTCAGCGTGCCCCCTGGCAGATCAACCACTTTGATCGGTGGTGACTTGATCGCCGTGGCACCGCTTTCATAGTGAAAACGTAGCAGGCGGTCGGTGTCGGCCACGTACAGGTCATTGCCGACCAGCGTCATGCCGAAGGGTGAATTGAGGTTTTCCAGGAACACCGTGCGGGTTTCGGCGATGCCGTCGTGGTCCTTGTCACGCAGCAGCGTGATGCGGTTCGGGCTGGGGACCGCAGCACCGGCGCGCCCCATGGCTTTGCCCATGACCCAGCCACGAATGCCTTTGCGGTCATCGGGTTTGGGCGGCGCGCTGGTTTCGGCCACCAGCACGTCACCGTTGGGCAGTACGTAGAGCCAGCGCGGGTGATCGAGGCCTTCAGCAAAGGCGGCCACTTGGGTCCCGGCGGCAGCTGTGGGTTTAACGCCGTCTGGCCAGCCGACCGCCTGAGCGACGTTCACCGTCGGGATCAGGGTTTTATTCGGTTCGGGTAGCTTGGGTGACGGGCCGGTGCCGTCGGAGACTTGCAGGCGGGAGGTTTCACCACAGGCGGCAAGCCCTCCGGCGAGCACGATGACGAGAACAATCGGGGACTTGCGCATGCTGGTCTTCCCTATGAATGCAGTGTCTTATTCATAGAGAAGATAAACGCAGCGATGGTTCAACCAGTCAGCCGCGAGCTTCCTTGAACAAGACGGCGATGCCCGGGTGATAGTTACCGGCTTCGTTACGCAACTTGCGGTAGGCGTAGGGGAAATACCAGGCCACCGCGCAGCAATGTTCCTTTTGCAGGTCGTCGACCATGTCCTGAAGTTCTTCCGGGGTGGCGCTCTGCTGGGCTTTTTGCGGGGCAACGAACAAACAGCCGAGTTTCAGGTCGCTGGCGTAACTGATGCGTTTGGCGTCGCTGGTGATGTCCTGCAACGCCTGCGACAGGTTCAGGCTGTTGACCTTGGGCCAGCGTTGAGTGGCCTGAAGATAGGCACGCTGTTCGGCGGTCGCGATAAACAGATCGGCGCGGGCGTTGCGTTCGCCCTCTTCGATTTGTTTGCGCGTCGGTGAGTTTTGCAGTGTGACCATTTCCGCCATCCACGCAGCAGTAGAGAGCAAGCCAAGGTTGGCCTTTTCGTCATGCCAGTAAGGCGCTTCGTTATCGCCGCGAGTCGTGTTGTAGCGGTCGATACAGTCAAACCAGCGTTCCAGTACCGGCCGCAGGAATTCCAGCTTCGGATTGCTGATGATCATGCCTTGCATGTTGCTCACCCTTGTAATTGTGTTGTTGTTGGGTTGTGGCTCTTTGATATCACTGCTGGCCGTGTGCTGCAAGATTGGCGTCAGTAAATTGGCCGGCGGCAGTATATCGCTCGCCGCGGCTTTGTCTTCATTTGACGCTCCACCCCCAACCCTCTAACCTTCGCGGCTTGTTTCAGGTGCTCTGTGGCAGTGGCCGACAGAGTGAAACAGGGAAGCCGGTGAGTGACTATCGTCAAACGACGAATCCTCACGATCCCGGCGCTGCCCCCGCAACGGTAAATGAGTCAAGACTGTGCCTTGAGCCACTGTGTCAATTGTCGACATGGGAAGGCGCGCAGTCCGGCAGAACGCTGCTCATGAGCCCGGAGACCGGCCTGATTCATCCAGTGGCATCACGGTGGGCGATGCCAGGCTTCTTGCCGTCTATTCTTGTGCCTGCCCGCCGTTATCCAGCCTCAACGGAGAGCTCCCCCATGACCGATACCCCAGATCGTGACGAACGTCATTTGGCGCGCATGCAGCGCAAAAAAGCCGTGATCGACGAACGCATCGCCAATTCCCCGAACGAGTGCGGCTTGCTGCTGGTGCTGACCGGTAACGGTAAAGGCAAAAGCAGTTCGGCATTCGGCATGCTCGCCCGGTCCATGGGCCACGGCATGCAATGCGGTGTGGTGCAGTTCATCAAGGGCCGCAACAGCACCGGCGAAGAACTGTTCTTCCGCCGCTTCCCGGAGCAAGTGCGTTTTCATGTCATGGGCGAGGGCTTTACCTGGGAAACCCAGGACCGCCAGCGTGACATTGCCGCCGCCGAAGCCGCCTGGGCAGTGTCCCGTGAATTGCTCAGCGATCCGTCCATCGGTCTGGTGGTACTGGATGAGTTGAACATCGCCCTCAAGCACGGCTACCTCGACCTTGATCAGGTGCTCAGCGATTTGCAGGCGCGCCCACCGATGCAACATGTGGTGGTAACCGGTCGCGGCGCCAAGCCGGAAATGATTGAACTGGCCGACACCGTCACCGACATGGGCGTGATCAAACACGCGTTCCAGGCCGGGATCAAAGCGCAAAAAGGCGTCGAGCTGTGAATCAACCACGTCATTGCCCGGCGGTACTGATTGCCGCGCCGGCCTCCGGTCAGGGCAAGACCACCGTCACCGCCGCCCTGGCCCGTTTGCATCGCAATCAGGGGCACAAGGTGCGCGTGTTCAAATGCGGCCCGGACTTTCTCGACCCGATGATTCTCGAGCGCGCCAGCGGTGCGCCGGTGTATCAACTGGACATGTGGATGGTCGGCGAGCAGGAAAGTCGTCGACTGTTGTGGGAAGCGGCGGGTGACGCGGACTTGATCCTCATCGAAGGCGTCATGGGGCTGTTCGACGGTACGCCGTCCAGCGCCGACCTGGCGCGGCACTTTGGTGTGCCGGTGCTTGCTGTAATCGACGGCACTGCCATGGCGCAGACCTTTGGTGCGTTGGCGTTGGGCTTGGCGAAGTATCAGCCGGACTTGCCGTTTGCCGGCGTGTTGGCCAACCGTGTTGGCACCTTGCGTCACGCGCAATTGCTCGAAGGCAGCCTGACCGAAGGTTTGCGCTGGTACGGCGCTTTGTCGCGGGAAACCGGGATCGAATTGCCTAGTCGGCATTTAGGTCTGGTCCAGGCCAGTGAGCTGAATGATCTCGATCTGCGCCTCGATGCGGCGGCCAATGCGTTGGCCAGCAGCTGTGAAGTGGCATTGCCGCCGGCGGTGGAATTTGCAGCCCCGGATGTAATCGCGGTCGAACCGTTGCTCGCGGGTGTGCGAATTGCTGTGGCCCGTGATGAAGCGTTCGCGTTCACCTACGGCGCGAGCCTGGATTTGTTGCGAACCATGGGCGCCGAGCTGTCCTTTTTCTCACCCATCCGCGACAGTGAATTACCGGAGGCTGACAGCCTTTATCTACCCGGCGGTTATCCGGAATTGCACCATGTGGCGCTGTCACAAAATACCTCGATGCTGAATGCGATTCGCGCACACCAAGCAGCGGGTAAACCGCTGTTGGCCGAGTGTGGCGGCATGTTGTATCTGCTCGACTCGTTGACTGATGTCGAAGGCACTCGCGCCGAACTGGTGGGGCTGCTCAACGGCGACGCGGTGATGCAAAAGCGTCTGGCCGCGTTGGCGTTGCAAGCGGTCGAACTGCCGGAAGGTGCGTTGCGCGGGCACACGTATCACCATTCGCTGACCAGTACCGAGCTTGAGCCGATTGCGCGTGGCCTGAGCCCGAATGGCGGGCGGGGTGCGGAGGCGGTTTATCGTGAGGGGCGGATGACAGCTTCTTATGTGCACTTTTATTTTCCGTCCAATCCATCGGCGGTTGCCGCGCTTTTTGCGCCTGACCTTGAAGCCGCCATCGCGAGCAGGCTCACTCCTACATTGGATCACCTGAACCCTGTGGGAGCGAGCCTGCTCGCGAAGAGGCCATGAGCGACAACGCATTCTCCGAAGCCGAACTCGCAGCGGTCTACCGCGCCATCGCCGAACGTCGCGACATGCGTCACTTCAGCGGCGGCACCGTCGAGCCCGAACTATTGCGACGCCTGCTCGAAGCTGCGCATCAAGCGCCGAGCGTCGGCCTGATGCAGCCCTGGCGCTTCATCCGCATCAGTGACCGAGCCCTGCGCGGCAAGATCCAGTTGCTGGTGGAAGAAGAACGCATCCGCACCGCCGAAGCCCTCGGCGAGCGCACCGACGAATTCATGAAGCTCAAGGTCGAAGGCATCAACGACTGCGCCGAGGTGTTGGTCGCGGCGTTGATGGACGATCGCGAACGCCACATCTTCGGCAGGCGCACCTTGCCGGAAATGGACATGGCCTCGTTGTCCTGTGCGATCCAGAACCTCTGGCTGGCCTCTCGTGCCGAAGGCCTGGGCATGGGCTGGGTGTCGCTGTTTGAGCCGCAAGCGTTGGCGGACCTGCTGGGTTTGCCGGCCGGGGCCAAGCCATTGGCGATTCTTTGTCTGGGACCGGTCAAGGAATTCTATCCAGCGCCGATGCTGGTGCTCGAAGGGTGGGCGCAAGCGCGTCCGCTCAGTGAGTTGCTGTATGAAAATTATTGGGGAGTGAGTCAATGAGTGTGGCGTTATTGAGTGTCGCCGCGGTTGCGCTGGACGCGCTGCTGGGTGAGCCCAAACGCTGGCATCCGCTGGTGGCGTTCGGCCGTTTTGCCGAGCGCATCGAGCAACGATTCAACGGCGGTGGCCGCGGCTGGCGCAGCCATGGCGTCACCGCGTGGGTGCTGGCGGTGCTGCCGCTAACCTTGCTCGCCACGGCATTGTCCTGGGCGCCTTATGTCGGTTGGGTCGTCGAGATTCTCGCGCTGTATTGCGCCCTCGGCATGCGCAGCCTCGGTGAACACGTCGAGCCGGTGGCCAAAGCCCTGCGCAGTGATGACCTGGAAGAAGCGCGTACACGTGTGGGGTATCTGGTTAGTCGCCAGACCAGCGAGTTGGATAAAACCGCAGTCGCCCGTGCGGCCACCGAGTCGGTGCTGGAGAACGGCAGCGATGCGGTGTTTGCCGCGCTGTTCTGGTTTGCCGTGGCCGGTGCGCCCGGTGTGGTGCTCTACCGTTTGAGCAACACGCTGGATGCGATGTGGGGTTATCGCAATGAACGCTTTGAGCGATTCGGCTGGGCGGCGGCGAAGATCGACGACGTCCTCAATTACATTCCCGCACGCTTGGTGGCGTTGACCTACGCGCTGCTGGGAAAAACCCGCCTGGCGTTGAAATGCTGGCGTACGCAAGGCCCGACCTGGGACAGCCCGAATGCCGGCCCGGTGATGGCGGCGGGCGCTGGTGCATTGGGCGTCGAGTTGGGCGGGGCGGCGATTTATCACGGTGAACTGCATCAGCGTCCGCAACTGGGCGAAGGCGTGCCGGCGGATGCCGATTCCATTGACCGTGGCTGGCAATTGGTTCAGCGAGGGGTATGGTTATGGTTGCTGATTCTCTGCGTGGGGGCTGAATTCTATGCTTGAGCACGGTGGCCGATTGCGCAAGGCGGCGCGCGAATACGGCATCGCAGAAGCTGATTGGCTCGACTTGTCCAGCGGCCTGGCGCCCTGGCCATTTCCGGTCCCGGACATCCCGCTGCGCGCCTGGGCACGTTTGCCGGAAACCGGAGACGGCCTGGAGCAGGCGGCCTGCGACTATTACAGCGCGGCTCAAGTGCTGCCGGTCGCCGGTTCGCAAATGGCCATCCAATTACTCCCGCGTTTACGGCGTGCCGGCAAGGTCGGCGTGCTGTCGCCGTGCTACGCCGAACACGCCGAAGCCTGGCGGCGCTGTGGTTACATCGTGCGTGAGGTGCTGGAGCAGGAAGTCGACTTCTTTATCGACAGCCTCGACGTGCTGGTGGTGGTCAACCCGAACAACCCGACCGGCCTGAGCCTGACCCCGAGTCGTCTGCTCGACTGGCACACCCGACTGGCCTCGCGCGGCGGCTGGCTGGTGGTGGACGAGGCGTTCATGGACAACACGCCGCAGTTGAGTGTGGCGCCGTTTACCCATCTGGTCGGCTTGATTGTATTGCGTTCGTTCGGCAAGTTTTTCGGTCTGGCTGGTGTGCGGTTGGGCTTTGTACTCGCTGAGCGCAAGCTGCTCAACTTGCTTGCCGAGCAAGTGGGGCCGTGGGCGGTCAGCGGGCCGACCCGAGTGATTGGCCAGGCCTGTCTGCTGGACACCGAAGGTCACGCCCGCCAGCGACAGCGCAGCGAAGAAGCCAGCGAGCGGCTGGCGCGGCTGCTTGAGCAGTTCGGGTTCAAGCCGCAGGGCGGATGCGCCTTGTTCCAATGGCTGATCACCGATCAAGCCGAGCAGTTGCATGAGTTCATGGCCCGTCAGGGCATTTTGCTGCGCTTGTTCCCACACAACAGCAGTCTTCGTTTTGGCTTGCCCGCTGACGAAGCGGACTGGACACGCCTGGCGCAAGCCTTTGAAACCTACGTCAAGGAAGCCCAATGAGCACATTGATGGTGCAGGGCACCACGTCCGACGCCGGTAAAAGCACTCTGGTGACGGCGCTGTGTCGCTGGGTGGTGCGCCAGGGCGTGCGTGTCGTACCGTTCAAGCCGCAGAACATGGCGCTCAACAGCGCGGTGACCGCTGACGGTGGTGAAATCGGTCGCGCGCAAGCCGTGCAGGCCCAGGCCGCCAACCTTGAACCGCACACCGACATGAACCCGGTGCTGCTCAAACCCAACAGCGACACCGGCGCTCAAGTGATCATTCATGGTCGCGCCGTCACGACGATGAACGCCGTCGCTTATCACGACTACAAAGCCATCGCCATGCAAGCGGTGCTGGCCTCCCATGAACGCTTGAGCGCGGCGTATCCGGTGGTGATGGTCGAAGGCGCGGGCTCGCCCGCCGAGATCAATCTGCGGGCCGGCGATATCGCCAACATGGGCTTTGCCGAAGCGGTGGATTGCCCGGTGTTGCTGATTGCCGACATCAATCGCGGCGGAGTTTTTGCGCATCTGGTGGGCACGCTGGAATTGCTCTCGCCGACTGAACAGGCGCGAATAAAAGGCTTCATCATCAATCGTTTTCGCGGCGACATCGCCTTGCTGCAGCCCGGCCTCGATTGGCTCGAAGAGCGCACCGGCAAACCGGTGATCGGTGTCCTGCCATACGTGATGGACCTGCACCTGGAGGCCGAAGACGGCATCGATCAGCGCCAGACCGACAAGGCCGATCAGGTGCTGAAAGTGCTGGTGCCGGTGCTGCCGCGCATCAGCAACCACACCGACTTCGATCCACTGCGCCTGCACCCGCAAGTGGATCTGCAATTCATCGGCCCCGGCCAGGCGATTCCGCCAGCCGACCTGATCATCCTGCCCGGCTCGAAAAGTGTGCGTAGCGACCTCGCGTATTTGCGGGCCAATGGCTGGGATTTGGCGATCAGTCGCCATCTGCGCTATGGCGGAAAAGTGCTGGGGATTTGTGGCGGTTTGCAAATGCTCGGTGAGCACCTGCATGACCCGTTGGGCCTGGAAGGCGCACCGGGTTCGAGTGCCGGTCTGGGGCTGCTGGCGTTCGAAACACAGCTCGAAGAAGAGAAGCAATTGCGCAACGTGCGCGGGCGTTTGGCCCTGGAAGATGCCGTCGTCAGCGGTTATGAAATCCATGCCGGCGTGACCACCGGGCCCGCGTTGGAAAACGCAGCCGTGCAGTTGGACGATGGTCGCTGCGATGGTGCGCAAAGTGTGGATGGGCAGATATTCGGCACCTATCTGCATGGTCTGTTTGAATCACCGGCGGCGTGCAGTGCGTTGCTGCGCTGGGCGGGTTTGCAGGCGGTGCAGGAGGTCGATTACCACGCATTACGCGAGCGGGATATCGAGCGGTTGGCGGATCTGGTGGAGCAGCATTTGGATACCGGGCTGCTGCGTCAGCTCTGCGGGATTTGAGGTGAATTCATCGCGAGCAGGCTCACTCCTACATTGGATCGCCAGTGAATATAAATTTTGTGTTCGCCATCGACCCACTGTGGGAGTGAGCCTGCTCGCGATGAGGCCAGTCGCAACGCCGCCATTTAAAGGTAAATGACCATGCTCCAACTGATTCTCGGCGGCGCCCGCTCCGGCAAAAGTCGTCTGGCCGAAAAACTCGCCACCGACAGCCAACTGGCCGTGACCTACATCGCCACCAGCCAACCGCTGGACGGCGAAATGAACGACCGCGTCGCCCATCACCGCGCCCGGCGTCCCGCCGAATGGGCATTGATCGAAGAACCGGTCGAACTCGCCCGCGTCCTGCGCGAAACCGCACGTGCCAACCGCTGCCTGCTGGTGGATTGCCTGACGCTGTGGATGACCAATCTACTGATGCTCGATGACGCCGAACGCCTCAACGCTGAACGCGAAGCCCTGTTGGACTGCCTGGCCTCGTTGCCGGGTGAAATCATTTTTGTCAGCAACGAGACCGGAATGGGTGTCGTGCCGTTGGGCGAATTGACTCGCCGCTACGTCGATGAAGCCGGTTGGCTGCATCAAGCGTTGGCCGAGCGCTGCCAGCGTGTCGTCCTGACCGTCGCTGGCCTGCCCCTGACTTTGAAAGGAACTGCGTTATGACTCAATCCTGGTGGCTGAACCCGTGCAAGCCGATCAATGCGCAAGCCGTCGAACAGGCGCAGGCGCGCCAACAGCAACTGACCAAACCAGCCGGCTCCCTCGGCCAACTGGAATCAGTGGCGGTGCAATTGGCCGGGTTGCAGGGGCAGGTCAAGCCGAGTCTGGATCACCTGTGGATCGCGATTTTTGCCGGTGACCATGGTGTCGTGGCTGAAGGCGTGTCGGCGTTTCCTCAGGAAGTCACCGGGCAGATGCTGCACAACTTCGTCAACGGCGGTGCGGCGATCAGTGTATTGGCGCGACAGTTGGGCGCTTCCCTTGAGGTGGTGGATCTGGGCACGGTCACGCCAACCTTGAATCTGCCTGGTGTGCGCCACTTGAACGTTGGCCCCGGCACGGCGAATTTCGTCAAAGGCCCGGCCATGACGACGGCCCAGGGCGAACTGGCATTGCAGGCAGGTCGTGACAGCGTGCAGCGCGCCATCGCAGCCGGGGTGCAGTTGTTTATCGGCGGTGAAATGGGCATCGGCAACACTACCGCAGCCAGTGCATTGGCCTGTGCCTTGCTCGATTGCCCGGTGGTGCATCTGGCCGGGCCGGGCACCGGTCTGGACGCGGCGGGCGTCAGTCACAAAGCTCAGGTTATCGAGCGTGCGTTGGCGCTGCACAGTGCTCAGCGCGGGGACGCTTTGCAGACGCTGTTCAACCTCGGCGGCTTTGAAATTGCCGCGCTGGTTGGCGCGTATCTGGCGTGTGCGCAGGATGGCGTGGCGGTGCTGGTCGATGGGTTCATTTGCAGTGTCGCGGCATTGGTGGCGGTGCGTTTGAATCCTGATTGTCGTGAGTGGCTGCTGTTCGGTCATCGTGGCGCCGAGCCTGGCCATCGTCATGTGCTGGAAACCCTGAACGCCGAACCGTTGCTGGATCTTGGTCTGCGCCTGGGCGAGGGCAGCGGTGCTGCGCTGGCCGTGCCGTTGTTGCGTCTGGCCTGCGATCTTCACGGGCAGATGGCGACCTTCGCCGAAGCGGCCGTTGCGGACCGTCCGGCATGACGTTGCGTCTGGACCTGTTGCGACATGGCGAGACCGAACTCGGTGGCGGGTTGCGCGGCAGTCTCGATGACGCACTGACCGCAAAAGGCTGGGAGCAGATGCGCGCGGCGGTGATCGAGCAGGGGCCATGGGATCGTTTGGTCAGCTCGCCATTACAGCGTTGTGCACGGTTTGCTGAAGAGCTCGGCGAGCAACTGGGATTGCCGGTGCACTTGGAAAAAGACCTGCAAGAAATGCACTTCGGTGCCTGGGAAGGGCAGAGCGCTGCGGCGTTGATGGAAACCGATGCCGAAGCATTGGGCCTGTTCTGGGCTGATCCTTATTCGTTTACGCCGCCGGACGGTGAGCGGGTGGCGGACTTTTCCAAACGGGTAGTGGCGGCCATTGAACGACTGGTTGTTGCTTATGCTGGCGAGCGGATTCTGTTGATCAGCCATGGTGGGGTCATGCGTTTGTTGCTGGCGCAAGCCCGGGGTTTGCCGCGCGAGCAGTTACTCAATGTCGAAGTCGCTCATGGCTCGTTGTTTTCGTTGAGCGTCGAACCCGGCGTTATTCTCAAGGAAGCGATCTGACCATGCTGCCATTCTGGATTGCCCTGCAATTTTTGAGCAGTCTGCCGATTCGCCTGCCCGGCATGCCGACGCCTCTGGAATTGGGCCGTTCGCTGTTGTTTTATCCGCTGGTGGGGCTGTTGTTCGGCGCGATTCTATGGGCACTGAATTGGCTGTTACTGGGTACGCCATTGTTGCTGCATGCCGCGTTGTTGCTGACGGTTTGGGTTCTGCTCAGCGGGGCGTTGCACCTGGACGGTCTGGCCGATAGCGCCGACGCATGGCTCGGCGGATTTGGCGACCGGGAACGTACGCTGACGATCATGAAAGACCCGCGCAGCGGACCGATTGCGGTGGTGACGCTGGTGTTGGTGTTGTTGCTGAAGTTCGCGGCGTTGCTGGCATTGATCGAGCAGCAGCACGGTGTGTTCTTGATCATCGTTCCGCTGATCGGCCGTAGCGCGATGCTGGGTTTGTTTCTGGCCACGCCGTATGTGCGCGCGGGCGGACTGGGGCAGGCGCTGGCTGATCATCTGCCGCGATTGGCGGGTAAACAGGTGTTGGTGGTCAGTGCGTTGGGCTGTGTTTTGATTGCAGGTCTGAGTGGGGTTTGGGCGCTTGTGCTGGCGGCAGTGGTTTTTGCGTGGCTGCGGCAGGTGATGTTGCGTCGATTGGGCGGGACGACAGGGGACACGGCCGGGGCGATGCTGGAGTTACTGGAGACGGCGGTGCTGATAGGATTGGCGTTGGTCTGACGGCTCCTGTGGTAAAAGTACCGGCCCCGCTCGCGAATACGGTCCATCAGACACATCGATATCTTGATTTAATACAACCGCGGGTATATACACGCACCATGCTCGACTCCCAATGTTTATGCATCAACCTGCGTCGCGCCGCCCGTGGCGTCAGCAGGCATTACGACGGCGCTCTCGACGGCTTCGGGATCAACGTTGCCCAGTATTCTTTGCTGTGCAATTTACAGCGTCTGGATCAACCGAGTATCTCCACCCTCGCCGAAGCCATGGGCCTGGACCGCAGCACCCTCGGGCGCAACTTACGGGTGCTGGAAGGCGAAGGGTTGGTGATGTTGGTCGAGGGCGAGGACATGCGTAATCGCATCGTCCGACTGACCGAGGCCGGTGCCGAACGTCTGAAGGCCGCTTTGCCGGCCTGGGAAGCGGCCCAGCAACGGTTGATTGATCGATTGGGCGCCGAGAAACGTGAAACCTTGCTGCGACTGCTGGATGAACTGGCCTGAAGCCGGTTTTTCCGATCTTAAGCGGGTATATACCCGCTACCGGGGAATAAGAAATGACATCGATGTGGCGTACTTGCGGTTGGGTGTTGTTGGGGAGTGCGCTGATTCTTGCGTTGTCATTGGGCGTGCGCCACGGCTTCGGGCTGTTTCTGGCGCCGATGAGTGCCGAGTTCGGCTGGGGGCGTCAGACCTTTGCGTTTGCCATCGCCTTGCAGAATCTGATCTGGGGCCTGGCGCAGCCCTTCACCGGTGCGCTGGCCGACCGCTTCGGTGCGGCGAAAGTGGTGCTGGTCGGTGGCGTTCTGTATGCCCTGGGCCTGGTGTTCATGGGGCTGTCTGATTCCGCCGTGACACTGTCCCTGAGTGCCGGCCTGTTGATCGGCATCGGCCTGTCCGGCACCTCGTTCTCGGTGATCCTCGGCGTGGTCGGCCGTGCGGTGCCACCCGAGAAGCGCAGCATGGGCATGGGCATCGCCAGTGCGGCCGGTTCGTTCGGTCAGTTCGCGATGTTGCCGGGCACGTTGGGCTTGATCGGTTGGCTCGGCTGGTCCGCCGCGTTGCTGGTGCTGGGCCTGTTGGTGGCGTTGATCGTGCCGCTGGTGAGCATGCTCAAGGACAAACCATTGCCGGTTCTCGGCCATGAACAAACCCTCTCCGAAGCGCTACATGAAGCTTGCTCTCACTCGGGGTTTTGGCTGTTGGCGTTCGGCTTCTTCGTGTGCGGTTTCCAGGTGGTGTTCATCGGGGTGCATTTGCCGGCTTATCTGGTGGATCAACACCTTCCGGCCACCGTCGGCACCACGGTGCTGGCGCTGATCGGGTTGTTCAACATCTTCGGTACGTACACCGCCGGCTGGCTCGGCGGGCGTATGTCGAAACCGCGCTTGCTGACTGGTCTGTACTTGCTGCGGGCGGTGGTGATTGCGCTATTCCTGTGGGCGCCGGTGACGACGACCACGGCGTACCTGTTCGGCATGGCCATGGGGTTTCTGTGGCTGTCGACGGTGCCGTTGACCAACGGCACGGTGGCGACCTTGTTTGGTGTGCGAAACCTGTCCATGCTCGGTGGGATTGTTTTCCTGTTTCACCAGCTTGGCTCGTTTCTCGGCGGCTGGTTGGGCGGGGTGGTGTATGACCGAACCGGGAGCTATGACTTGATCTGGCAAGTGGCAATTCTCTTGAGCCTGTTGGCAGCAGCCCTGAACTGGCCGGTGCGTGAGCGGCCGGTAGCGCGGCTTCAATCACAGATGAGTGCGATATGAACCGTCTTTGGCCGCGGATCGCTGTAGCGGCCGTCTGCGCCTTGCTGCTGGCGTTGTCGTGGTGGGGCTGGCATCAGGGCGGGCTGGCGCTGATGCAGTTGGGCATGGGTGCTTGCTAGCGAGTGGCGAGGGCGAGTAACTTCGTTTTTGACGATTTATCAAGGATGCACCGACATGTTGAAGCGCTGGATTGCAGTCCCCGCGTTGCTGGTGGCGTTTACCGGGCTGGCTCAGGCGGGCGAGTGCCCGGAGCTGTTGCAAGGCTCATTGCAAAAGCTGCGCGCCAAAGAATTCATCGACCTGTGCCAGCGGTTTGAGGGTAAACCGCTGGTGGTAGTCAATACCGCGAGCCACTGCGGTTTCGCCCCGCAGTTCAAGAGCCTTGAGGCGCTCAATCAGCGATTCAAGGGGCAGGGGCTGGAGGTGATTGGCGTTCCATCGAATGACTTTAAGCAAGAGTCCAAGGACACCGCCGAGACCGCCAAGGTCTGTTACGTGAACTACGGCGTGACCTTCACCATGACCGAACCGCAGGCAGTGCGAGGTGAAGACGCGACGCATCTGTTCAAGGTCCTGGCCAAACAGACCAGCGCGCCGAAGTGGAATTTCTACAAATATGTGGTCGATCGCAAGGGCCAGGTCATCGCAAATTTTTCCAGCCTGACCAAACCCGATGATCCCGAGTTCATTGCAGCGGTGGAGCAAGCCCTGGCTTCCCAACCCTGATCAACGCCCACTAAAAAGCCCCGCCTCTGTAGCAGAGAGCGGGGCTTTTTTGATTCAGTCGGCGAGTGGTTCAGGCTGGCCGTGAGTCATCAGAAGCGGTAGGTCGCGCCGAGACCGAAACCGTTCGCCGAGTTTTCATACTTGGCGTTGTAGGTCTGGCCACGGTCGTTGCTGTTGTTGATCTTGACCGACTCTTCGCGCAGGTACGAATACGCCAGGTCGATGGTCAGGTCGTCGGTCGGGCTCCAACCGGCGCCCAGACTGAATGCCTTGCGATCACCTGTCGGGATGCGTGGGGAGCGGTCAACGTTGTTGGTTGGTGCCTGGTCAACGGACAGACCGCCACGCAGTACCCATTGCTTGTTCAGCTGGTAGGCCGCGCCGATGGCGTGAGCCCAGGTGTCGTGCCAGTTCTGTTCTTCGGTGATGGTACCGAATTGGCCGTTCAGGACAGTTGGAACACCACTGTTTTCAACGGTGATTTCTTTCAGGCGGCTCCAGCGAGTCCAGGTGCTGCCTGCGTAAAGAGTCCACTGGTCGTTGAGCTGGTGAGTGACCGAGAAGTCCACCGATTCAGGCGTGGTCACGTCCAGCGAAGCGTCGTATTTCTGGTTCGGGTTCTGGCCGATCAAGCCCAGTACGTTGTAGTTGACCTTGGTGTTGCCATCGAGCGTGTAATCCACTTTCGAGTGGTAGGTCAGGCCGACGCGAGTGCTGTCGGTCGCTTGAACCAGCACGCCGATGTTGTAGCCCAGCGCGGTGTCGTCACCGGTGATCTTGACCTCGCCGTCTGGCGCGGCCTGGGTGATCGACAGGTTCGATTCCAGGGTGCCGTTGATGTGGTTGATGGTCGGACCGAAACCGATGGAAACCTTGTCGTTGAAGGCGTAGCTGACAGTCGGTTGCAGGGTGACGACTTTTACTTCGCTCTTGCTACCGAAGTAACGACCGGCAAAGCCGTTTTCGTAGTCAGTCACCAGACCGAACGGTGCGTACACGCCAATACCGAAGGCCCACTTGTCGTCGATTGGCTTGACGTAGTAGCCCATAGGTACGGCGATGAGCGGTACCATGTCGCCGTCGTTGCTGCCGCCGTTCGGGAAGGAGCTTGCGTCGCTGATGTCAGTGTGTGCGTCGATCATCGCAAGACCGCCGGTGACTTGTTCGCGCTTGATGCGGGACATACCGGCAGGGTTGCCAAAAATTGTACTTGCGTCATCGGCAGAGGAAGATCGCCCGGCAAAACCCGTACCCATCCCGCTGATGCTTTGTTCGTTAACAGCAAAGCCACTTGCAAAGATCTGGGTGGATGCCAGGGTAACGGCGAGGCTAAGGGTGGTTTTGAGCATTACTTTTTTCATTATTCGAACTCGAGGTGATCACCGGGGCGAAAATTACCAACATTTTCGTCCCAGCGCCATAGGCTGAATGCCTTGAGTTAGAGCGGTTTTGTAGGACAATCCAACCAAGTTGACGGCCGATTGCACGATCTTGTGAAATGGGTGGGTCAGCAAGCGACCTGATTCAGGGGTGAAACACAGGTTTGCCAGGCGCTGGTGAAATCGCGCAGACGCCCTTGAGGCTGAAAGGTCTGACGCCAGATGCGGGCCATGCCTAACAAGTCATCGGCGGCGGGGAGGGGGGTGTTCTGTTCTTCTACCAGCAGCCAGGCGATGGCGGTGGCGTAACGCAGGTTAACGGTCAATTCCAGGTGCGGCCCGCTGAGAAAGGCATGTTGGCTGGCCAGGCCGCGGACAAGGCTCGCCCGTTCGGGGTCCAGTGCCAGATAGTGATCCCAAAGTGCCTGGTGGCGGGGTTCGGCGATTCGGTAGAGGCCGTGTCCACGGCGGTCATGCAGGGCGGAGCCAAGGGCTGACTGACTGGCGGCGATGCCCAGCAGCAAGGATTCGGCAGTTGCGCTATGGCGTCCGAGGTAAATCAATGTCGGACGAATCACATAACGGCACAGTTCGCTGGCAGCGATACCCATAAAGCCCTCGAAACATGAAGTAGGCGGCGATACCTGAGGGAAGCGTTGGCAGCGGTGGATCGAATCAGGCTCGCCGGAAGCGGATCAGACCGCTTGAGTTGAAGTGTAGTGTCATATTCGCGCTGTAAAGGTATGTTTTTAAAATATTTCCAGCTTCGAGTTATAACCGTTATATCGGTTAGTGCTTAGCGGCTATCTGCGAAAAGAGAAATAACGGGCAATAAAAAGCCCCGCTTTTTGAGCAGGGCTTTTGGGTTTTTCAGTCTTTCTGGCGTCTCAGGCAATCAATGCCTGGCGGGTACGCTCGATCACGGCCTGCAGCGGTTCTGCGCTGGAGTATTGATCGGGGTACAGACGTTCGCTGTGACGAGCGATGCCGTGTTCATTGACCAGAGTGAAACTGAAGCAGCCTTTGCGAGCAGCCATGATCAGGCAGTTCATTGGTGCAAAAGCGTTGGTTAGGGTGCGGATTGCATCCAGGGTATGGATTTGAGTAGTCATTATTTGGGTGTTCCTACAAGCGACACGGATAAGAACCGTGCAAAGTTAAAACGTTCCAGTGACGACGACCACCATTGGTCGAACGAAGAACCCGACTGGAACAAAGCAGCCAGTTTGAAGCGCTGATAATTGGCGCGCTTGGGCTGGCAGGTAGGTACTTAGGAGGGCAGGCAACACATCAAGGGCAAAGGTTCTGGGCCCGGGGTGAAGATCCTGATCAATTTGCAGGCTGGTTCGGTCAGAGTAAGTGAGCTTCGCAACACCCTTCGCATTTGTTCGAAGGCTGTGTTGGCGCAAGGTTTACCTGGAAACCATCGAGGTGGTCGATCCTGTTTTGTCGGTGGAGGCTTCTCTTGAGGGAAGGCTGACCGCGAGGATTTGTTCGACCAGAATTGACTTTCAGCTTGGTACTAACGCCGCGGATACTAACCGATTGAATTTGAGAATGGAAGTGTGTTAGCAAAAAAGATAAATCAGCCCGCGCAACGCGCCCTGCAAATGCTCACATTTCGACAGGTGGTTGCAGTCACTCATCGGAGCGCGATCTGCCTGGATCAAGGGTTTTCCCGGTTTATCCCCAGAAGTCACGCAAAAACGCGCCGAAAAAGTGCGTCCATATAACCGCCTCGAAGGGAGTTGTGCACATAAGTTGCGCAGACTGTAACCCCACTGTCATTCAGGCCCTGGCCGTAGTGGGTGCCTGTATTGAAATTTTAAGTCAATGAAAAACATCGCTTTTTTTTACTGGTGAAAAAATCGTCAGTTTGACTGCGAGCCCCGTCCCACAGGGCTTTGCGAGAGTTCAAGAGCGGTTGTCCACTGAGTTATCCACAGCTTCTGTGGATTGTCCCGAGCGCTTGCTCTAGGACGGGCGTGCTGGGTTTTTTTAGGCTTTACCTGTCAGAAAAAAAGAGTAGAGTTGCGCGCCTTCCGATCTGTCCCACAGTGCTTTATGAAGTTTCGCTCAGTATCAATCGCTGCTGCCTCCGTGCCTCCCAATGTGACCCCGCCCAAGCGCTTTTCGATGCGCGTGGCCGAGTGGCTGCTGGACAGTCCGCGTCTCGGGGATAACCCCAACATCAAGCACTTCGCCGGACGCTTGCTCAAACAGCCTGCCCGTGAAGGCGTCGTGGCCGCGCAAAGCCGCCTCGGACAACTGATGTGCCGCGAATGCGGCAATGCCCGTGATCGGCGCATTGGTCAGGAACTGTTGCGCCAGGCCGCGCGAGCAGGGGACGCGCGCGCCCAACAGGAACTGGGGCTAATCGAAGACTGAGCTGTCCAAGTCTGGTTGCCTTGGTTAACCTTCAAGCTTTATCTCATCGGCAGGAATCCCTATGGCTATGGACTTGACCAGCCTCTTACTCGGTCTGGCGGGCGCTGGTCTGCCGTTGCTGGTACTGGCGTGGCAAATTCAGCGCCGTGCGAGCGTCTCGCAAGCCGGGGTGGCACTGCTGGAGGAGCGTCTGGCCATGGCGCAGTTGGCGCAGGACGGTTTGAATGCCCAACTCGACGCCAGTCGCGATGAAATCGGTGATCTGAGCCAGGCTAACGCCGCCAGGCAGGCAGACCTTGCCGCTGCGCGCCGTGAAGTTGAACTGCTGCAAATCGAACGCGACGATGCCCGCGATGCAGCTCATGCCTGGAACATTGAGCGCGCCGGTAAAGAAGCTGAGCTGCGTCGCCTGGACATGCAGGCGGCCTCACTCAGCGCCGAGCTGCGCGAGCAACAGGAAAGCCATCAGCAGCGCCTCAGTGACCTGCAAGGTTCGCGAGACGAGCTGCGTGCACAGTTTGCCGAACTGGCTGGCAAGATTTTCGACGAGCGTGAGCAACGCTTTGCCGAAACAAGTCAGCAGCGACTGGGTCAGCTGCTCGACCCTTTGAAAGAACGCATTCAGTCCTTCGAAAAACGCGTCGAGGAAAGTTATCAGGCCGAAGCTCGCGAGCGTTTCTCGCTGGCCAAGGAGCTGGAGCGCCTGCAACAGCTGAACCTGCGCCTGAGCGACGAAGCCACCAACCTGACGCGCGCCCTCAAAGGTCAGAAAACCCAGGGCAACTGGGGCGAGCTGATTCTTGAGCGAGTGCTTGAACACGCGGGTCTGGAGAAGGGCCGTGAGTACCAGACCCAAGTCAATCTCAAAGGCCCGGACGGTGAGCGCTTCCAGCCGGATGTGATTATTTACCTGCCGGGCGACAAACAGGTGGTAGTCGACTCCAAGGTCAGCCTGACGGCCTATCAGCAATACGTGGCAGCCGAGGACGACGCCATCGGCCAGATCGCCATCAAGCAGCACGTACTGTCGCTGCGCAATCACGTCAAAGGCTTGGCCGGCAAGGATTACAAACGGCTCGACGGCTTGCACAGCCTGGATTTCGTGTTGCTCTTCGTGCCCATCGAAGCGGCGTTTTCCGCCGCCTTGCAGGCGGAGCCGACGCTGTTCCAGGAGGCGTTCGACCGCAACATCGTGATCGTCAGCCCCACTACTTTATTGGCGACTCTGCGGGTCATCGACAGTCTGTGGAAACAGGAGCGCCAGAGCCAGAACGCCCGGGAAATCGCCGAGCGCGCCGGGTGGCTGTACGACAAGTTCGTGTTGTTTATTCAGGACCTGGACGAAGTCGGCAATCGCTTGCAGCAACTGGACAAAGCCTACAGCTCTGCGCGCAACAAGCTGACAGAAGGCCGCGGTAATCTGGTCAGTCGCAGCGAACAGCTGAAGTTGCTCGGCGCGCGAGCGAGCAAGAGCTTGCCGGCAGATTTGCTGGAGCGGGCGATGACTGATGTGGATGGCCTGGTCGAGTTGCCGGAGTAATCCGAAAAGCATCGCGAGCAGGCTCGCTCCCACATGAGCTGCGCAAAACCCTGTGGGAGCGAGCCTGCTCGCGATGGCGGCAGTTGCCCCCTACAAGGCTAAAATCTGCCGCGTTACAACGGCAAATGCCGACTCAACAACGCCCTTAACGCCGCCGGTTTCACCGGTTTGGTCAAATAATCCAGCCCTGCCGCATGCACTTGCGCCACCGTCTCCAGTCGGCCATCGGCGCTGATCACCACCCCCGGCACCGGCTCGCCCAGTTGAGTGCGTAACCACGCCATCAGCTCGGTCCCGGTTTCGCCATGGTCCAGGTGGTAATCCACCAGCGCCAATTGCGGACGCATACCGTTGTTGAGCAGCGCGGCACATTCCTCTCGGTTGCGCGCCGTCCAGACCTGGCAACCCCAGCGCGTCAGCAGGCTGTTCATGCCGATCAGGATGCTGTCTTCATTATCGATGCACAGCACCTGCGCGCCGCTCACCACATGGCCGTTGAGTTCAGTGGTCTGTGTCGGCGCCACGGTTTGTGCCTGGGCCAGCGGCACACTGACGCTGAACACGCTGCCGCGCCCCGGCCAGGAACGTACGCGCAGCGTGTGACCCAGAACACGACATAAACCATCGGCAATCGCCAGGCCCAACCCCAGACCTTTCTCGGCGCGAGTCTGGTGACTGTCGAGGCGTTTGAATTCTTCGAAAATCACCTGCAGTTTGTCTTGCGCAATGCCCGGTCCCCGGTCCCAGACCTCCAGGCACAGCTCACCCTTGTGCCGCCGAACGCCGAGCAACACCGGCCCTTTGGCATAGCGGAACGCATTGGTCAGGAAGTTTTGCAGGATCCGTCGCAGCAGTTTGATATCGCTGTCGACCCGTAACGTGCTGCCCCGAACACGGAAGGTCAGCCCTTGTTCCTGAGCCAGCGCCTTGAACTCGGCACCGAGGGTGTCGAACAGTTCGTTGAGCGCGAAAGGCTTGGTGTCGGGGTTGATCTTGCCGTTTTCCAGGCGGGAAATGTCCAGCAGGTCGCTGATCAAGTCCTCTGCCGAGCGCAACGAGCTGTCCAGGTGATGGACCAGTTTCTGCGCCTCGCCAGACAAGCCATCGTCCTGGTGGGACAACGCTGCGGAGAACAGGCGCGCGGCGTTCAGCGGTTGCATCAAGTCATGGCTGACAGCCGCCAGAAAGCGGGTTTTCGACTGGTTGGCGGACTCGGCGGTGCCCTTGGCTTCAGTCAACGCGACGTTGAGTTGCGACAATTCGTGGGTGCGCTCGGCCACCCGCTGCTCCAGGCCCTCATTGGCTTCGGTCAGCGCTTGTTCGGCTTCGCGGAACGCAGTGATGTCGGTGAAACTCATGACGAAACCACCCCCAGGCATCGGATTGCCGATCAGCTCGATCACCCGCCCGTTGGGGAACAGTCGTTCAGAGGTATGGGCGCGGCCCTGACGCATCCAGTGCAAACGTCGGGCAACGTGGACTTCCGCCTCGCCAGGGCCACATAGACCACGTTCGGCGTTGTAGCGAATAATGTCGGCAATCGGCCGCCCGACACTGATCAATCCGTCCGGGTAGTTGAACAGCTCCAGATAACGCCGGTTCCAGGCCATCAGTTTCAGTGACTGGTCGACCACGCTGATGCCCTGGGTGATGTTTTCGATAGCGCCTTGCAGCAAGGCGCGGTTGAACTGCAGAACTTCCGAGGCCTCGTCGGCGATTCGGACTACATCCTCCAGCTGCATTTCCCGACCTTCGATGGCGGCTTTTACCACCGCGCGCGTCGAGGATGCACCGAGTACACCTGCCAGCAAGCGTTCGGTGTGGGCGATCCATTCGCCGTCGGCGTTTTGATTCGGGTTGAAGCCTTTGCCCTGGCGGTAGGCGAAACGGATGAAGCTCTGACGCGCGCGTTCTTCGCCGACGAAGCGTGCGGCCAATTGCAGCAGATCGTCGATTTGCACGGCAAGCATCGAGCGGGCACTGGGGCGTGCGCTGATTTCCTGACCGATGAAGCGGCCCGCCTGCCAGTGCTCCGACACCCGCGTGCGCGACAACACCGACACCCAGGCAAACAATGTGAAGTTGCCAGCCAGCGACAGCACCACGCCTTGGGTCAGCGGGGTGATCGGCAGGTGCAGCGGGTTGCTGTGCAACCACGCCAGCCCCGGGAAGCTGTCCAGCGACCAGCCGAGGCTACGGGCGGCAATCGGCAAGATCAGCGTGTAAAACCACAGGAACGTCCCGGCGGCGAGGCCGGCGAATACGCCGCGACGGTTGGCCTGCTTCCAATACAGCGCGCCGAGCATGGCCGGGGCCAGTTGCGTCACGGCGGCGAAGGCGATCTGGCCGATGGTTGCCAGGCTGGCGGTCGAGCCCAGCAGGCGATAACTGACATAGGCCAGCAGCAAAATCACCACGATGCTGACGCGGCGCACCGAGAGCATCCAATGACGAAATACTTCGAACGGCCGCTCGGCGTTGTTGCGTCGCAGCAACCATGGCAACAGCATGTCGTTGGACACCATGGTCGACAACGCCACGCTGGCAACAATCACCATGCCGGTCGCCGCCGAGGCGCCGCCGATAAACGCCAGCAAGGCGAGGGCAGGGTGAGACTGGGCCAGCGGCAAACTGATGACGAACGAGTCCGGCAATACTGAACTGGGCAGCATCATCTGACCGGCGAGGGCGATCGGTACGACAAACAACGCTGCCAATGCCAGGTAGGCCGGGAACACCCATTTGGCCAGGCGCAAATCCTGAGGATCAATGTTTTCCACCACCGTCACGTGGAACTGTCGGGGCAGGCAGATGATCGCCATCATCGCTACGCCCGTCTGCACCACCATCGAGGGCCAGTTGATGGTTTCCTTCCAGTATTCTTCGAGGCGGGGGGCGAGCATGGCTTGGTCGAACAAGTCGTCGAAGCCGTCGTACAGGCCGAAGGTTACGAATGCGCCGACGGCGAGAAACGCGAACAGCTTGACCAATGACTCAAACGCGATGGCCAGCACCATGCCACGGTGGTGTTCCGTGGCATCGAGGTTGCGGGTACCGAAGACAATGGTGAACAGCGCCAGCACCAGCGACACAATCAATGCCGTGTCCTGGGCGCGAACCCCCATGGCGTCGGCGCCCGCGCCAATCAGCAAGTTCACCCCGAGCACGATGCCCTTGAGCTGCAAAGCGATGTAGGGCAACACGCCGACCAGACAGATCAGCGCCACCACCACCGCCAGCGACTGGGATTTGCCGTAACGGGCAGCGATAAAGTCGGCGATGGAGGTGATGTTTTCCTGCTTGCTGATCATCACCATTTTTTGCAGGACCCACGGCGCGCCCACCAGCAGCAGGATTGGCCCAAGGTAGATCGGCAGGAAAGACCAGAGCTGTTCCGCCGCCTGGCCCACGGCGCCAAAGAATGTCCAGCTGGTGCAATAGACCGCCAGGGACAGGCTGTACACCCACGCGCGCATTCGCGGCGGCAACGGCGTGCTGCGACGGTCACCGTAAAAGGCGATGGCGAACATGATGGCCATATAGGCCAGGGCGACGGCGGCGATCAGCCCGCTGGACAGCGACATGGGAACTCCAGACAAAAGACACCCGGGACTCCCGCCCGGTCAGACAGTCTCGCACGATGGCCCCGGTTAGTCAGTGTCGACCAAGGTCGTGGCGTGGCGGGGTGTCGCAGGCGGTGTGTCAGTCGGATTTTGGCTGTCTGTGCTGGCCCTATCGCGAGCAGGCTCACTCCCACAGTTGGAATGCTATCCCTGTGGGAGCGAGCCTGCTCGCGATGGGGCCCTTACTGATTCAACGCAATCCCGATCAACCGATGCAATTCCTCAACCTCCAGCGGCGCCTCGGAAAACAGGATTCGAAACACGATAGGGGCCGCCACCATGTTGATCAGCCGATCGACACTCGGTTTGGGCTCATTCGGATAACGATCCAGAATCATCTGCAACTGCCCGCCAATAATCGTTGCGCAATAGCTCGGCTTGAGGCTCGCTTGCACGTCGCGCAGCATGTTGCGACCGGGTTCGGAGCTCATCTCGTCCAGATACTGTTCCGCCCAGGCCTGCACGTCACCGCACAGGCTGCCGGTATTGGCCGATTCGGTTTCCGGTTGCATGCGGGCGAGGGCGACGTCCGCCAGCAGCGCCGACAAATCACCCCAGCGCCGATAAATGGTCGAAGGCGTAACCCCCGCACGCGCGGCGATTTGCGGCACGGTCACGGTGGTGCGGTCCTGCTCTTCGAGCAATTCGCGTACAGCCTTGTGAATCGATTCCTGCACCCGGGCGCTGCGGCCGCCGGGACGTAAAGTGGGGCCTGTCATTAGGTGTTTCCTGTTCTCGCCGAGACTTGCCGTAAAGGCAAAAGCCCCGGCTCTAAAAGCCATGCACCGGACCTTAACACAAAGAATTTGCTTTAAGCGCCAGCCGATAGCACACTCCGCAAAAGCGAAAAATTAGCTTTTGCGGAGTGTGCCGATGTCCAGTTCTCGTTCAAATCGTGCAAGCCTGTGGTTTCTGGCGATCACTTTACTCAGTTTTCTGGCGGCTTCCACGGCACCGACGCCGTTGTATCGCTTGTACCAGGAGCAGCTGCACTTCTCGGCCGCGACTCTGACCCTTATTTTCGGCGTCTACGCCTTCAGCTTGCTGGCTGCGCTGCTGACAGTCGGTTCTCTATCGGATCACCTTGGACGCAAACCGGTGATTTTCACCGCCGTGGTGCTGAATGGTCTGGCGATGTTGCTGTTTATCCACGCTGACAGCATTGCGTGGCTGATCAGTGCCCGGGTGTTGCAAGGGTTTGCCACCGGCATGGCGACCGCCGTGCTCAGTGCAACGCTATTGGACACAGACCGCCAGCAAGGGCCGCTGATCAACAGCGTTGCGCCGTTGCTCGGCATGGCCCTGGGTGGTTTGGGCTGTGGTTTGCTCGCTGAATTTGCACCGGCACCGTTGCATTTAACCTATTGGCTGCTGCTCATCGTGTTTGCGTTGCAGGCGTTGTACATCTGGCGTTTGCCGGAAAGTGTCTCGCGACGGCCTGGGGCATGGGCGTCGTTGCGACCGACCCTACATGTGCCGGTTCAGGCGCGTACCACCTTATGGCGGGTATTACCGCTCAACACCGCCACGTGGGCGCTCGGCGGTTTTTATGCGTCCCTTGCGCCGTCTTTGGTGCGCACAGCCACCGGTTCCACCTCGAACCTGATTGCCGGCTCGACTGTCGCCGCGCTGACGGTGACGGGGGCGCTGATGATTTTCACCCTGCGCAATCGCCCCGCCGCACTGGCGCTACAGTTGGGTGCGAGTCTGTTGCCGACAGGGATCGTCCTGGTTTTACTGGGCGTGCACAGCGCCAGCCTGCTGTTGTTTTTCCTCGGCACGCTCGTCGCCGGCTGTGGTTTCGGCGCCGGCTTTCTCGGTGCCGTGCGCAGCCTGGTGCCGTTGGCTCTACCCCATGAACGCGCGGGTCTGATGTCGGCGTTTTATGTGCTCAGCTATCTGGCGTTCTGTTTGCCGTCGTTGCTGGCGGGGAACCTGACGCGAACCTTCGGCCTGGTCGCGGCCACCGACGGTTATGGCACAGTGTTGATCGTGCTCTGTGTTGGCGCTTGGCTGGCCTTGATGCGTCAGCGATCGTTGAAAGTCTGTGGTGCTGATGTGCATTGATCGCTAGCCTTGGCGTCGTCATTCATTCGACGGACCGCCCATATGAAGATCATCCGCAGCAAATCCTACACCGCTGAACGTGCCTGGGGCGCGCTGGATATTGCCAACATGAACGGCATCACCACCCGGTTGCACTGGACGGATCAGCCTTATAAATGGCACGTCAACGATGGCCAGGAAGTGTTTGTGGTGCTGGATGGGCGGGTACAGATGCGTTATCGCGAAGAGGGCATTGAGAAGGACGTGCTACTGGAGGTCGGCGACATTTTTTATGCGTCCGTTGGCACCGAGCATGTGGCGTATCCGCAAGGCGCGGCGCGAATACTGGTGATCGAGTCGGAAGGCAGCGTCTGACGCTATATCTGCAAAATAGATAAGATATAGAGATATTACCCGTTATATAGATATTCGATTCGGTTCTACCATGGGCTCTACCTCACCCGAGGACAGGAGTTTGCCATGACATGCACCAACAGCCTCAAAACCGGCATCAAGCCGTTCAGCCACTTGCACCACCCGCGTGAAGTCATCCGCCAATTCACGCCCAACTGGTTCGCCGCGACCATGGGCACCGGGGTGCTGGCATTAGCGCTGGCGCAATTGCCCCTCGCCATGCCCGGCTTGCGTGTGTTCGCCGAAGGGTTGTGGCTGTTCAATATTTTCCTGTTCGTGCTGTTCACCGCCGTGTACGCGGCGCGCTGGGTGCTGTTCTTTAACGAAGCCCGGCGAATTTTCGGCCATTCGACGGTGTCGATGTTCTTCGGCACCATTCCCATGGGCCTCGCGACCATCATTAACGGTTTTCTGGTGTTTGGTCTGCCACGCTGGGGCGATGGTGTGGTTCATGTCGCCGAAATGCTCTGGTGGCTGGATGTGGCGATGTCCCTGGCGTGCGGCGTGCTGATTCCTTACATGATGTTCACCCGTCAGGAACACAGCATCGACCAAATGACCGCCGTTTGGCTGTTGCCGGTGGTGGCCGCAGAAGTCGCCGCTGCCAGCGGTGGCTTGCTGGCGCCGCACTTGGCGGAGGCCCATTCGCAACTGGTGGTGCTGGTGACGAGTTACGTGCTGTGGGCCTTTTCCCTGCCGGTAGCCTTCAGCATTCTGACGATCCTGTTGCTGCGCATGGCGCTGCATAAACTGCCGCACGAAAACATGGCAGCCTCCAGTTGGCTGGCGTTGGGCCCGATTGGCACCGGAGCGCTGGGCATGTTGCTGCTGGGGGCGGACGCCCCGGCCATCTTCGCCGCCAACGGCCTGCCAGGCATCGGTGAAATCGCCGCAGGCCTGGGGCTGGTGGCCGGGATCACCCTGTGGGGTTTTGGTTTATGGTGGATGCTGATCGCGGTGCTGATTACCTTGCGTTACCTGCGCGGCGGCATCCCGTTCAACCTCGGCTGGTGGGGGTTTACCTTCCCGTTGGGGGTCTACTCGCTGGCGACGTTGAAACTGGCCAGCACCTTGAACCTGACGTTTTTCAGCGTGTTTGGCTGCGTGCTGGTGGCGTTGCTGGCGGTGATGTGGCTGATCGTTGCCCGGCGCACGCTGCAGGGCGCGTGGCGCGGTGAGCTGTTTGTCTCGCCGTGCATTGCAGGATTAAAGAAATAACCTGCCAAGATTAGGTAATGTGTGGCCTGGATCGACGTTCGGTATTCCAATACCACGCCACTCGCTACCTAACATCAGGGACACATGGAAGATGAGTCACCCCTCACAGTTCACCTTGCTCCGTACCCGGCGCTTCCTGCCGTTTTTCGTGACCCAGTCCCTCGGGGCGTTCAACGACAACCTCTTCAAGCAGTCGTTGATCCTCGCCATTCTGTACAAGCTGACCCTCGACGGTGACCGTTCGATCTGGGTCAACCTCTGCGCGCTGCTGTTCATCCTGCCGTTCTTTTTGTTCTCGGCACTGGCCGGTCAGTTCGGTGAGAAGTTCGCCAAGGATCGCCTGATCCGTCTGATCAAACTCGGCGAAATCGTCATCATGGCGGTGGGTTCCGTCGGTTTTATCTTCGATCATCTGTCGTTGATGCTGGTTGCGCTGTTCGCCATGGGCACCCACTCGGCGCTGTTCGGGCCGGTGAAGTATTCGATCCTGCCCCAGGCCCTGCGCGAAGAAGAGCTGGTCGGCGGCAACGGGCTGGTGGAAATGGGCACCTTCCTGGCGATTCTCGCCGGGACCATAGGCGCCGGGATCATGATGTCGTCCAGTCACTACGCGCCTATCGTCTCCGGCGCGATCATCGGCGTTGCCGTGCTCGGCTACCTGGCCAGTTGCAGTATTCCACGGGCGGCGGCCGCTTCGCCGGAAATGCGCCTGAACTGGAACATTTTCAGCCAGTCCTGGTTTACCTTGAAGTTGGGTCTTGGGCAGACCCCGGCAGTGTCGCGTTCGATTGTCGGCAACTCGTGGTTCTGGTTTGTCGGGGCGATTTATCTGACGCAGATCCCGGCCTATGCCAAAGAGTGGATGCACGGCGACGAAACCGTGGTGACGCTGATTCTCACGGTGTTCTCGGTGGGTATCGCGCTCGGTTCGATGCTGTGTGAAAAACTCTCCGGGCGCAAAGTCGAGATCGGCCTGGTGCCGTTCGGCTCGTTCGGCCTGACCGTGTTTGGCTTGCTGCTGTGGTGGCATTCCGGCGGAATTCCGGACAGCGTGACGGGCCATGGCTGGGTCGAAGTCCTCGGGTTTGGTCACACCTGGCTGGTGCTGATCGACATCCTTGGTCTGGGGATCTTCGGTGGTTTCTACATCGTGCCACTGTATGCGCTGATCCAGTCGCGCACCGCCGAGAACGAGCGGGCGCGGGTGATTGCCGCCAACAACATTCTCAACGCGCTGTTTATGGTGGTGTCGGCGATTGTTTCGATCATCTTGTTGAGCCTGGTCAAACTGTCGATTCCGCAGTTGTTCCTGGTGGTGTCGCTGCTGAACATCGGCGTCAACGCCTACATCTTCAAGATCGTCCCCGAATTCAGCATGCGCTTCATGATCTGGCTGCTCAGCCACTCCATGTACCGCGTGGAGCATCGCAATCTGGATCTGATTCCCGATGAAGGCGCGGCGCTGCTGGTGTGCAATCACGTGTCCTTTGTCGATGCGCTGCTGATTGGCGGCGCAGTGCGTCGGCCGATTCGCTTTGTGATGTACTACAAAATCTACAACTTGCCGGTGCTGAACTTTATCTTTCGCACGGCCGGGACGATTCCGATAGCGGGGCGTCAGGAAGACATTCAAATTTACGAAAGAGCCTTCAAGCGGATTGCGCAGTATCTGAAGGACGGCGAGCTGGTATGCATTTTTCCCGAGGGCAAGTTGACCGCCGATGGTGAGATCGACGAGTTCAAGGGCGGGTTGACGCGGATTCTTGAAGAAACACCGGTGCCGGTCATTCCGCTGGCGTTGCAGGGATTGTGGGGGAGTTTCTTCAGCCGCGATCCGGGCAAGGGGCTGTTTCATCGGTTGTGGTCGCGGGTGACGTTGGTGGCGGGGCCGGCTGTGGCGGTTGAAGCGGCGGAGCCGGCGAAGTTGCAGGTGTTGGTGGGGGATTTGCGTGGGGCAGTTAGATAATCAGTGACTGTGCGGGCCTCATCGCGAGCAGGCTCGCTCCCACAGGGGATTTGTGACTGACACAGATCATATGTGGGAGCGAGCCTGCTCGCGAAGGCGGTAGTGGTTTAAGCGCTGACCTTGAGCCCAACCAACCCGGCAATAATCAACGCCACACTGGCCAGCCGAAACAGCGCCATCGATTCACCAAACAGTATGATTCCGGCAATCACCGTACCGACCGCACCCACCCCCGTCCAGATCGCATAGGCTGTGCCCAGCGGCAATTCCTTCATCGCAAGACCCAGCAAGCCAAGGCTGACGGCCATGGCCGCAACGGTTAACGCGGTGGGCAGAGGGCGGCTGAAACCGTCGGTGTACTTCAGGCCAACGGCCCAGCCGACTTCGAACAGGCCGGCGAAAAACAGGATGATCCAGGACATGAAAGACCTCCATCGATTGACGGGGTCGTCCCCAGATTAATGACTCGATCGAGCCGCGAGGTCGTCCTCGCGTTGCGCCATAGAGTGCCCATCATTAACCCGGGGATCAAGTTTTCGGCTTATTCGGTTGCCTGCCGCGCAGCGAATTCCCGGTCTTCTTTCTCGCTCATCCGCCGGAAATACGTCGAGAGCAGCGCCCCGGAAATGTTGTGCCACACGCTGAACAAAGCACTCGGCACCGCCGCCAGCGGCGAGAAGTGTGCACTGGCCAGCGCGGCACCCAGCCCGGAGTTTTGCATGCCGACTTCCAGCGCAAGCGATTTACGTTGGGCCAATGGCAGCTTGAACAGGCGCCCGGTGAAGTAGCCCAACAGATACCCGAAGCTGTTGTGCAGCATCACCACCGCCATGATCAGCAGACCGGACTCGGCAATCTTCGCCTGGCTGGCGGCCACCACGGCGGTGACGATGATCACGATGCTCACAACCGAGATCAGCGGCAACACTTCCACCGCGTGGCGAACCTTGGCACCCAGTACACGTTGAGCCACCACGCCCAGGATGATCGGCAACAGCACCACTTGCAGAATCGACCAGAACAGCTCCATGAAGGACACCGGCAACCAGGCCGAAGCCAGCAGCCAGATCAACGCAGGGGTCAGCAACGGGGCGAGGAGGGTGGTGACGGCGGCAATGGCCACCGACAGGGCCAGATCGCCGCGTGCCAGCCACGTCATCACGCTCGAGGAGGTGCCGCTTGGGCAGCAACCGACCAGAATCACACCGACGGCGATTTCCGGTGGCAGGTGAAACGCCTGGCAGAGCAACCACGCCACGCCGGGCATGATCACGAAATGCGCAACCACGCCCAAGGCCACGCGCCATGGATGGCGGGCGACTTCGGCGAAGTCTTCAAGTTTGAGGGTCAGGCCCATGCCGAACATCACCAGCCCCAGCAGCGGCACGATCGCGCCTTTGAGACCGATGAACCACGCCGGTTGCAGGAAGGCCACGACCGCGAAAATCAGTGTAGGAGCCGGGCTTGCCCGCGATAGCGGTGGGCCAGTCTACATTTCAGCTGCTTGACACACCGCCATCGCGGGCAAGCCCGGCTCCTACAGGTGAACCGATTTCTTCAGGGGGAATCGGTTTTTTAGATCCCTTGCGGGGTCTCTTCGCCGCCCAGCGCTTCAACCAACGCCGGCAGGAAGTCGCCGAAAGTCAGCATCATCAGGGTGAAGCTGGCGTCCAGTTGGCCCAGGGCTTCTTCGCCACCGTCCTGTTCCGCTTGGTCTTGCAGCAAGTCTTCGAACTTCAGGCGCTTGACCACCATCTTGTCGTCGAGCACGAAAGACAGCTTGTCTTGCCAGGCCAGAGACAACTGAGTGACCACTTTGCCGGTGCTCAGGTGCAGCTGGATTTCTTCGCTGGTCAGGTCCTGACGCTTGCAACGCACGATCCCGCCGTCTTCGTGGGTATCACGCAGCTCGCATTCGTCCAGCACAAAGAAATCGTCAGCGGCTTTCTGGGTAGTGACCCATTCCGTCATGGTGGCGGTCGGCGACATTTTTACGGTCAGTGGACGTACCGGCAGGGTGCCGATCACTTCACGCAGGGTGGACAGCAAGTCTTCGGCACGTTTCGGGCTGGCCGAGTTGACCAGGATCAGTCCCTGTTTCGGCGCGATGGCGGCGAAAGTCGACGAGCGACGAATAAAGGCGCGCGGCAGGAAAGCCTGGATGATTTCATCCTTGATCTGGTCGCGCTCCTTCTTATAGACCTTGCGCATTTGCTCCGCTTCGATCTCTTCGACCTTTTCCTTCACGGCGTCACGCACGACGCTGCCCGGCAGAATGCGTTCTTCTTTACGCGCAGAGACCAGCAGGAAGTCGCCGCTGACGTGGACCAGCGGTGCATCTTCGCCCTTGCCGAAAGGCGCGACGAAACCGTAGGTGGTCAACTCCTGGCTTGCACATGAACGCGCCAGTTTGGTGGCCAGTGCAGTTTCCAACGCCTCGGCATCAACAGGCAGATCTTGGGTCAGGCGATAGATAAGCAGGTTTTTGAACCACATGGGGTAAGTCTCTCCTTATATACAAAGGGGGGCATTATTCTCTTCGCGGCGCCATAGGCCAACCCTTCGCTAAGCCTTTGGAAGGCCTGAGAAAATTATTTAAAAAAGTGCTTGCCAGAGGTGAGGTCGCTCCGTAGAATGCGCGCCACACCGAACGTGAAGGGTGATTAGCTCAGCTGGGAGAGCGTCTGCCTTACAAGCAGAATGTCGGCGGTTCGATCCCGTCATCACCCACCATTCGCATTCAGTGTTACGCGCAGCGGTAGTTCAGTCGGTTAGAATACCGGCCTGTCACGCCGGGGGTCGCGGGTTCGAGTCCCGTCCGCTGCGCCATATTCGGTTACCTGGAACGCTGAACGCCAGGTCACCACGGAAAAGCCCGCTAACGCGGGTTTTTTTCTGTCTGTAGATTGTCCGTTGTTCCTGCAGGTTGCATCGTTTCACCGGTTTTCGGATTTTTTTGAAAAATAATTCAATTAAATCAACACTTTACGAAAACATGTGGCATAATGTGCCCCGCAACGAAGGTAAAGGGTGATTAGCTCAGCTGGGAGAGCGTCTGCCTTACAAGCAGAATGTCGGCGGTTCGATCCCGTCATCACCCACCACTTTCAACGCTACGCGCAGCGGTAGTTCAGTCGGTTAGAATACCGGCCTGTCACGCCGGGGGTCGCGGGTTCGAGTCCCGTCCGCTGCGCCATATTCGGTCACCTGGAACGCTGAACGCCAGGTCACCACACAGAAAGCCCGCTTAATGCGGGCTTTTTGCTGTCTGGCGTTTGGCAAATCCCCGATTTTCACTGAGAAAGCGACCTTCGGGCCGCTTTTTTCGTTTTTGCTGGCTTACTGCTCAGCGTTGCGACTGTGGCGGTAATCGCTTACGGCTTCATACACCGCTTTGCGCAGACGATTGATGCCCCCAATCGGCCGATGGGCCTCAAGACCAAACCATGGGTTGAACGACTGGTTGTCGCATTGTAGGTTCAGCGCCGGTGTATCAAAGTCTTGAGCGGGCAGTTTGATCCGCGCGACCGTCTCGAACGGCGCATCGTTTTCGCTCCATTCAATGCTGGTGTCTTCGATGGGCATGTATTGGCTCGGGTCCTGGCGCTGAATCTGCAGGACGAAGCAGGCTGGCACCCGGTCGGCCGACAATTGCTGGTTCAGCGCATTACGCAGGAAATTAGGCAGTTTCTGGTTTTGTGCGGGCAGGGTATAGGTCGGGCAGCTATCCGGGTCCGGCATTACCCGGAATTTGGCATTGGCTTCACCGAACTTGTAGGGCGAAACCGAAAAGTAAGTTGTCTGTGTCGGGCTTTCCGGTGCGGTGGAGAGTGTCGCCAGGGCGATAAACAGATGGCGAACCTGCCAGGTGCGCGGGTCCCAATCAGGAAAAAACGCCAACAGCTTCTGGCCGTCAGCCTGCGCCGCCACATTCTGACGGTACTCGGCGACATCGCTGACGAAGAAGTTTGGATGGCTGAACATCACAAAGTCCTGTTCACCGCGGCGCTGTTGATCGGCGAGCAGTTGCTTGCCGGGCACATCGTGCAATTTGATCGCCATGCCCCGGGCATCGCGAATACTGTCGAACTGCGGATACGCGTTGCCGTTGGACAGACGCATCGTCGCTTGCCAGGTTTTGCCGGGTTCGCTGAACACGCCTTGGCGCAGTGCTTCTGAAAGATCCGGCAGCACCTGAACCTCGGCTTTTACGCAGCCATGGGCCTTGGCATGGGCGTCGCGCAGGTAGCGGGTACTTTCCCGGTGTTGATCGACGATGCGCACCGCGGTTTGAATGACGTCCTGGGTCATGGCGGCTTCGCCGTCCGGTATCAGTTCTTGCGCCGAAACCGGTCCGCTGTGCTGCCAGGCAAACCACGCCGTGGCCAGCGCCCAGCCGAGGAATCCAAGGCCAAGCAACCACAGAAGGGACTTGCCGAGAATCGCGCCAAAGCGCATCCAGAGTGTGCTCATGGCAATTGTGCCTCCAAGGGGCCGTCCAATACTTTCAGGTACTCAAGCAGCGCCCAGCGTTCCTCCGGTTGCAGCAAGCGGCCAATTACGCCGTTGCCGCGCTTGCCGGCACGGAACTCATGACCGCTGTTGTGATTGCCGGTGATGCGCGTGTCGAACACAAAGCCATTGGTGAAGGCCTCGGTGCGATAGCCAAGGTGTTGGGGGTCGTACTCGAACGTGCCTTTATAGAAGGTGGTGGCGCGTTCATCCTCGGGCGAGAGCAATTGATAAAGGCTCGGTACTGAGCCGTTGTGCAGAAAGGGTGCTGTCGCCCAAACCCCCGCCAGGGGGCGTGCCTTGTAGGCGCGCAACTCACGCACGCTAATCGGCAGGCCGAAGCCATTCATGGCCGGTTGTTCAGCGGTTGGAATGTTCGCATCACGGTAGGCACGATTTCCGACGAAAGCGGTGATGTAGGCCAACCCTTTGGCCGACGACAACTTGCTCAAATCCAGCGGTTCAGTGGGTGTCGGCTGCAAATGCACATCCATCTGTTTGAGCTCTGTCAGATCCCATCGCAGGGCGGAAAGGTCGAAACGATGGTCAGCAATGTTGTTCGCGGCCCCCGGGTCTGTGCCAATGAAATCCACCGGGAGCATTTTCAGATGTTGTACCCAGCGTCCGTCGCTCTCGACTGAGCGCGGGTTATGGCAACCGGCGCAATTTTCGCTGAACAACTCTCGACCCTTGGCTGCCAGCGGCTTGTCGACTGCACCGAGCAGCGCTTCAGGCCAGGCGGGTGGTTTGAGCCGTTGCAGGGTTTGTTCGATTTGGTGCAAGTCGTGCAATCGGACACTCGACGGGTAGCGCTCATCACCTTTGAGCGGTTGGCCGTTGGCATCGAAGAAACTCAGTGTGGCGCCCACCCCCAAGGACTCGCCGATGTTGCGAGCCATGGGTTGTTGCGCCGAACCGTTCCACTGCACCCAGTCGAACGTCCACATGTCCCACAGTTGCGGGTAATCCACCGGGGCATTGGCCACGCGGTAGTTGTCAGCTGAAATCGCATCGCCAAACGTGGCGTTTGCAATGCGCCCGAAGGCGTCGGTGCGGCCCGGTCCTTCCTCGGTGGGGTAGAGACCGCGGTGAGTATCGTTCCAGGCAACTTTCACGAAGGTATCGAGAGACGCTTTCAGGTCCTTGCGCAATTGTGGGTGCCGGGCGTCGTAGTTCTCGGCCAGCACGTTTCGAGCGAAGCGTTCGAATTTCCAGGGGTTCAGGTAAGTTGAGGTCAGACTGGCGACCAGCGCTTGCCCGAAACTGCCCCCTTTCAACGTCGGAACACTGGAAGGCAAAACATGTTGCGCCGAGCCGCCGTCAATGCGGATCGCCTGGCCGTTGAAGCGCAACTCACCGGTGTGGCAAGCAGCGCACGTGATGTCCAGAAACACGTCCGGACTGCCGGGGTTTTGGTGACGGGCAAAGCCTGCGGGCAAATTGCCAGGATTGTTTGGCGCGGGCTTCTGACCGGGGTCGATCAGAAAGCCAAAGCGAGCGAGGTAGTCGGGCGAAGCGAATCGTTGCTGGGAGAAGGGCAGTTCCAGGGCGGTGAACCAGTCATAGCGCAAGCCTTTGACCTGAGTGCCTTGGGGGGTGAAGTAGTAAGTCTGGCGGTCTTCAGCGCTCCACTGCTCCAGGTAATGCACCTGCTGCGCGGGTGACCAGGTCGGTAATTTTGGGTTGGCGACGTAGTACAGAGCCACGATGAGGCCCAGTCCCAACAGCACAGCGGCCAGCATCAGCAGGCGAAATAAAAGGCGCACGATAAACTTCCTTGTTAATTTGTCGCTCTCTTATGTCTCAGTGCACCGAGGTGCGGCAAGAGGCCATTACGCCATATGTTGTGGGATACAGGATCAGCTGTTGTAGGCACCTAGATGACAGAAGCTTCATGCTGCCAATGCTGAAATGAGTTAAAACACCTGAACTTATCAGGAGAATCCTGCTCTCATCCCGGTAGCCATTGGTCGTGGCCGCCTGATAAGCTCGCGGCTTTACTCGATTGCCCTTTAGGCGCATGAACAAGGAAATAGCATGAAACAGCATCGGTTGGCAGCGGCGGTGGCCCTGGTTAGCTTGGTACTCGCGGGTTGTGATTCGCAGACCAGCGTAGAGCTGAAAACTCCGGCGCAAAAAGCTTCCTACGGTATTGGCCTGAACATGGGCAAAAGCCTGGCTCAGGAAGGCATGGATGACCTGGATTCCAAAGCCGTAGCCCAGGGCATCGAAGATGCCGTCGGCAAGAAAGAGCAGAAGCTCAAAGACGACGAGCTGGTCGAAGCCTTCGCCGCCCTGCAAAAGCGTGCTGAAGAGCGTATGGCCAAGATGAGCGAAGAGTCGGCATCTGCCGGCAAGAAGTTCCTCGAAGACAACGCCAAGAAAGCCGGCGTAGTGACCACCGCTTCGGGCTTGCAATACGAAGTGGAAAAGAAAGCCGATGGCCCACAGCCTAAGCCGACTGACGTAGTGACTGTTCACTACACCGGCAAGCTGACCAACGGTACCGTTTTCGACAGCTCCGTCGAGCGCGGCAGCCCGATCGATCTGCCAGTCAGTGGTGTGATTCCGGGCTGGGTTGAAGGCCTGCAACTGATGCACGTGGGTGAGAAGTACAAACTGTACATCCCTAGCGAACTGGCCTACGGCGCCCAAAGCCCAAGCCCGGCGATTCCAGCCAACTCGGTGCTGGTATTCGATCTGGAACTGTTGGCGATCAAAGATCCAGCCAAAGACCCAGCCAAAGAAGACGCCGCCAAGTAATCAGCGTCTGCTTTGACAACAACGCCTCGCTAATGCGGGGCGTTGTTGCATCTGGTATTCAGTGACGGTAAACAAAGCGAACGGTTGCTGTACGCTGGAGTCATAGCCATTGAGGACGCCTGTGCTAGCTGCGCCGGGGTTCCAAGTCAATGAAATCTTGGGTTTTTTTATGTGAGTAAAAAACGCCCGATCTGAGCTGGACCCTTATGAAACGGGGCTTTCAGCCGCGAAAAGCAGCTCTGTTCACAAGGTTATCCACAATTTGTGTGGATAACATTTCAGTGGGAGGAATGATGAAAGCACCCTGGAGTTTCGCTCGATTCTTGCCACTCGCCGGGCGCCTGCTCGCACGCGGGCGCTTGCCGACACTGCTGTTCGCCGTCGCCAGTAAAGGTGCGAGTCAGGGTTATCGCCTGGGCAAGATTAAAGATGATCTGCGTTTATTGCAGGCACTGTGCCTGGCCTACTGGCGTGGGGAGTACCGTGCCATCAGCCCGAAGGCGCTGATTTCGGTGGTCGCAGGCCTGATGTACTTCCTCAGTCCGGTGGATGCCATTCCGGATTTCCTCCCCTTGTTTGGCATGCTCGACGACATCGCCGTGCTGGCCTGGTTGATGAAAGTACTCGACGACGAACTCAATGCCTTCCGCGCCTGGCGCAAGCGTCAAGTGCCGGAAAAGTTGGCAGTGGTCGAGCGTCTGCCCGATACCGCGGAACAACTTCGGCTCCAGAGCCCGAAAAAGAACCGGGCCGATTGAGAATCCCCTTTATTCATGCCCCCGCGCGACCTTGGCCGCTGTTAGGATTACACTTCTAGGGAAAAGTGCCGACTCGCAAAGTGTCGTTGTCCTACGGGGAAGTCATGGATATTCAGATAATCACACGCGAAGGCGAGCCCGAGTATGCAGTTTTACCGTGGGCTCAGTATCAGGCTCTACTAAAAGCAGCAGGCATTAACCAGCAACCGGCGCCCGACGCGCCAGTGCGTCACGCGCCACCACCAGACCAGATTCTTCCGGGTCTGGATCAACTACGCAGTTTGCGCGAAGGGAAGGGCATCGCCATTGAAGCGTTGGCCCGCACGGTAGGCATCAGCCCGTCTTATCTGGCCTTGATTGAAAGTGGCGAGCGTCAACCCGACGCTGCGATTCGCCGCAGCCTGGCCTGGGAATTGACGGTGCCAGGGTGGAGGGATGAATCGTGAGCGTACGCATCAGTCGTCACCATTGGGACGGGTTACTGGGGGAGTTGGACCAGGCGCGACGTCAGCGCCATCTTTTGACGTATCGCGCGTTGCTGGAGCGTTTGCAATTGCCCACGCCAGCCATGCAAACCTTGACCGCTGCACTCGAACATCTGGCCGCGCTGGACGCCAAGGCCGAGCAGCCACTGCGCAGCTCGCTGGTGATCAGCCAGGGTGCCAGCCGCCTGCCGCGCACCGGCTTCTTCGAATGTGTCGAGCGTCTGGGGCGTTTCTCCGGACCGTCTGACGGGGTCGCCGCCGCTTCCTGGCATGCTTCGGAAGTGGTGCGAGTGTTTGAATACGAATACCCCGAATCGGCAGAGGCCTGAGTGTTTTTAAAGCTCAAGGCCCGGGCCGGCTACTGGCTGGCCCGCCGGTTGTTTCACTGGTCGTGGTTTGTGCGCCAGCCGCGGGGCTGGAGCTGGCTCGAAGGCCAGTTTGCGCGCATGGCGAACCTGGGTGACGTCGGCGCCCAGAGCTTCTATGGCCACATCCTGACCTTTCGCGGCGTCGGCCTTGGGGCTCGCGAGGAGGGCGTACGATTGCTGCGCCTGGCGGCGCTGGCGGGCGATGGGAAAGCGGCGTATCAAGTGGGGGTGATTAGCCTGGCGGGTACGCCGAACAAGGCGCCGGATCCTGTTGAGGCTGCTCGCTGGTGGGGCATGGCTGCGAAGGCCGGGCATCCGTTGGCTGAGCTCAAGCTGAAAGAGTTGGCCGCTCGTGGTGGTGGGCAGTAAATAAATCGATGTCCGATACACAAACGTGGCGTGAGGGAAACCTCACGCCACGTTTGCGTTTCTGGCCCTTGGTTTTATTAATGTCGACGTATTAGAGAATTGCCCTACACCAATTTCATCCTTCACTGGCTTCTTTTCTGATTGATCCCCCTCAAAGTCCTGCGCGTTTAATGCCGCCTAGATACATCGGAGATTTCCTTCAAGTTGTAGCGAATTGCATGAACTGGTGCGAAATGAATTCACCCGATAGCCTTTGATGGTCACTGAAAATTCAGTGGTGGGGTGTAGGAACCCTTATCAGCATCGGTAATGCGTAAGCGTCGAAACTTGGTTTGCGGTCGTCAATGTGCGTCCGTAAGATCTGTTGCGGCGGCTGTGCGCGGGCACGCTTCGGCGTGGTCGAGTTTCCGATGCTCGGTATTCCTACCCCGCGTATAGCTGCCACCCAGCCTGTAGGAAGGCTTTTGGCAGCTCCTATTTTCATCGGAAGGTCTCAAATGCCAACACTTCATCCTGATCCACCCTATGTAAAGCCTGTTTCGCATCCCAACAACCGCTTCATGGCCCTCACCAGCAACTGCACTGACATGCCCACGCTTTTCGTCGATACCCACGCGCCGCTCGATGTTTTGTATGACGCGGCCAATTATCGAATTCGCGCCGTCACGCAGGTGCTGGAAAACATGTCGATGCGTGGTTCGGTCGAGTGTGAATCGTTCATTCTTAGTGATTTTGCTTTGCTTTGTGCCATTCCGTTGCGCGATGGGTGCGATGTGCTGGATGTGATTGGCCGGCGGTTGCGGGCTCGATCTTCTGAGGTTTAGATGCTGAGGAACAGGCTCAACATTTGAGTTGCCTGATCGGGCCTCTTCGCGGGCAAGTCGAATCGTCGCACCGCCGCTCCTACATTTAACCGAGTATTTCCAGAAGTAAGCGGTCAATGTGGGAGCGGGCTTGCCCTAATGCCAGTCAGTTAAGAAAGTCTCAGGCAAAACAAGCTCTTGGTAGCAGCTGGCGAAGCCGGACGCAGGCTTCGCCAGCTGCTACAAATCGCGTTACGGCTTAACTGACTGGCATTAGGGCTTGCCCGCGAAGGCGTCAGACCATTCAGCGATGCCCTTCAAGCAATAAATCTTCTCTTTCAGGCACCGCCAAACTATCAATCACATGCACGCTATACCCCTGCACATTCTTGGCGTGGTGTTTGGCCTGCGATGCCATCTCCGCCAACTGGCTCGCATCGAGTTGCCCACAGGCCTGTGGATGCAGATGCACCACGCCGATCGACAATGACAACAACGCAAACTCCTGCCGCACACCCTGACGGTTTGGGGCAATGAAGCAGCCGGCTTCCAGGTGTTCGCTGCGGTAGAAGCGTCGGCATTGGCTGTGGAAGTCGTCCAGCAACTGGTTCAAGCGTTTGCGCCAGTCTTGCGGGCCGAGCACCAGCAGGAAGTCGTCGCCGCCGATATGGCCGACAAAGTCGCGGGAAGGGTCGATGCGTTCATTCAGGCAGTGCGCCAGGCACAACAGGACTTCATCCCCACGGCCGTAGCCGTAGAGGTCGTTGAAGGGTTTGAAACTGTCGATGTCGACGTAACAGATCACCGACTCCCGTTCCTGTTGCAGCAAGCGCGTCAGGCATTGCTGGATCGGTACGTTGCCGGGCAACAGGGTCAGTGGGTTGGCGTAGCGGGCTTGCTGGATTTTCAGTTCGGTAATCAGCTTGAGTACATCAATGACCCGACCCAATCCCAGATAGCCGCCATTGAGGGTGATGATGAAGTCTTCTTCAATGCGTTGGCGCGCGCGGCTGGTGATCAGGCGGCTGACCTGTTGCAGTGACTGGCTCATTTCCACGGCGAGAAAGTCGTCGCTCATCAAGCGGCTGATCGGTTTGCGGGCGAACAGGTCGGTGGCAAACGGCTTGAGCAGGGCGTCTGAGAGCGAATGTCGGTGAACGATGCCGCAGGGCTGTCCTTGTTCGTCGAGCACCGCCAGGGAATTCAGGTTGGCCTGACGGCGGAAAGCTTCCAGCACGGTGGCGGTCGGTGTGTTGCGTGCCACGGCCGGTTGATCGTTGAGCAGTGGACTGAGATCGCTGGCTTCGTCATTCAGTGCCACGGCGCTGCTGTCGTGTTTGGGCATCATGTGGCGAGCATCCCGGGGCGGATATTCCTGAGGACGGCACAGCAGATAGCCCTGGACCAGATCAACGCCCATCTCGGTCAGCACCGCGAGCTCTTCTTGCAATTCAATGCCTTCGGCAATCACTTGAGCCCGCGAAGCTTTGGCGATTTGCAGGATCGAGCCAACAAACTCGCGTTTGAGCGCGTCCTGGTGAATGCCGTCGATAAAGTGTCGATCGATCTTCACGTAATCCGGGCGCAGTTCGGACCACAATCTCAAGCTTGAATACCCCGCGCCCAGATCATCCAGTGCAATGGAAAACCCCATCGCCCGATAGTGATGCAGCGCGTTTTGCAACAACTGGAAGTCGTCGGTCGGGGTCTGTTCGGTGAGTTCGATCACCACCTGGCTCGGCGCAATGCCGAAATCCTGCAGCAGTTGCAAGGTGCGACCGGGTTGGTGGGCAGCCTCAAGCAGCGATTCCGGGGAAACGTTGAGGAACAGTTTGCCCGGCAGTTGATGTTCGTTGAAACGTCGGCAAGCACTTTCACGACAAGCGATTTCCAGCTCGCTCAACCGACCGGCCTGGCGGGCCACCGAGAACAATGCGAGGGGCGCGTGCAGCGGGCTGTTCGAGGGACCACGGGTGAGGGCTTCATAGCCGACAATACGTCGCTCGGAGAGGGAAATGATCGGCTGGAACAGGCTGTGCAAACCGCTTTGAGCCAGTATGGAACTCAAGGCACTCAGCTGTTCTGTCGTGGTCATGGCAATCTCTGGGCGAAAAAAAGGACTGGGAGCAGACTCTTGTTAAAGAGGTGCTCCCAGTCCCTTATTTCACGACAGAACGATGACTGTTTGATGACGCTCCGGAGAGCGTCAGCATTAAATTGCCATCATCTTGCTTGTAACAACTTAGTGCTTGGCGACGGCGCTGTTGAGTTTCAGGTAGTCCAGCAGGATCCGACCGGCCTCGCTCAGATATGCATCGTCTTCTGGCTTGGTCTTGTCCGGCTCGGCCGCAATAGCGTCTTCGTCTTCTTTCTTCAGCTCTTTGAGCGGTTCTTCGCCTTTGGCCTTGCGACGGATGTTTTCCATCACCAGCTGTTTGGCTTCGATGTCGGTGTGCTGCGCCCGACGCTCCACTTCGTTGAGGCTGACGGTTTTTTCATCCATCAGCTTCTGTGCCAAGGCCAGCTTGTCGCGGATGAACACGAACTCCGCGTCTTTGGCCGAGCGTGCATCATGCTCGGACTTGAGCTGGGTGATGTACGGCTTGAACGGATCAACCGCAGGCTTGATGGCCGGCTTGATGGTGTCCCATGGCATGGCTTCCGGCAGGGCGCTTTCGCCGATTTCCTTGGTGTCGATGATCGACGGGTAATCGATGTCTGGCAGTACGCCCTGATGCTGGGTGCTCTGGCCGGAAACCCGGTAGAACTTGGCCAGGGTCAGTTTCAGTTCGCCATGGTTCAGCGGCTGAATGGTTTGCACGGTGCCTTTACCGAAAGTCTGGCCGCCGATGATCAACGCGCGGTGGTAATCCTGCATCGCGCCGGCAAAAATCTCCGAAGCCGAGGCGGACAAGCGGTTGACCAGCAACGCCATCGGACCTTTGTAGAAGGCGCCCGGGTTTTCATCTTCCAGTACATCGACGCGGCCATCGGCGTTACGCACCAGGACCGTAGGACCCTTGTCGATGAACAGACTGGTCAGCTCGGTGGCTTCCTGCAAGGAACCACCGCCGTTGTTGCGCAGGTCGATGACCACGCCGTCGACCTTGTCTTTCTGCAATTCGGTCAGCAGTTTCTTGACGTCGCGCGTAGTGCTCTTGTAGTCCGGATCGCCGGCACGGAAAGCCTTGAAGTCGAGGTAGAAGGCCGGAATCTCGATGACGCCGAGCTTGTAGTCCTTGCCATCCTGTTTCAGGTTGAGGACCGACTTCTTCACCGCCTGATCTTCAAGCTTCACCGCTTCGCGGGTGATCGGCACGATTTTGGTGGTCTGGTCATTCGGCGCATTGCTGGCCGGAATGACTTCCAGGCGCACGACGGTGCCTTTCGGACCACGGATCAGTTTGACCACTTCGTCCAGGCGCCAGCCGACCACGTCGACCATCTCTTTGTTGCCTTGGGCAACGCCGATGATCTTGTCGGCAGGGGCAACCATTTTGGTCTTGTCGGCCGGGCCGGCAGGTACCAGACGCACGACTTTTACCTGGTCGTTATCGCTCTGCAACACGGCGCCGATGCCCTCCAGGGACAGGCTCATGTTGATGTCGAAGTTTTCCGCGTTGTCCGGCGACAGATAGTTGGTGTGCGGGTCGTAGGACATGGCGAAGGTGTTGATGTACGCCTGGAAGATGTCTTCCGCACGGGTCTGGTCCAGGCGCGCCAACTGGTTCTTGTAGCGCTTGATCAAGGTTTCCTGAATTTGCTTGGAGTCCTTGCCCGCGATCTTCTGCCGCAGCACTTCGTCCTTGACGCGTTTGCGCCACAAGTCGTTGAGTTCGGCGCTGGATTTGAGCCAAGGTGCGTCCTTGCGGTCGATCAGCAAGGTTTCCTTGGTGGTGAAGTCGATCTTGTCGACGCCTTTGTTCAACTCGGCAAGGGCGAAGTCCAGACGCGCCTTGACGCGGTCCAGGTAGCGCTTGTAGATGGTGAACCCGGCGTTCAGGTCGCCGCTTTTGAGGAAATCGTCAAACTCGGTTTTCCATTTGTCGAATTCGGCAATGTCACTGGCCATGAAGTAGCTGCGCGACGGGTCCAACAGCTTGAGATAGCTGTCGTAGATGATCACGGAGCGCGCGTCATCGAGCGGCGGCTTGCTGTAGTGATGGCGCTTGAGCAATTCGACGACGTTCAGACTGGCGATTACTTCGTCACGATCAGGCTGAAGCTTGTCCCAGCTATTGGCTGCAAACGTATTGGTCGATAACGGCAACAGGCCGATACCGATGAAGAGGGCTAGGGCGGTGCCAGGAAAAAAATGCTTCATGCTGATTCGACGCGGGGACAATTGATCACGCATATTAGGCCGTCTTTGAAGTCGCCGGATCCACGAGAACCGGTCGCATAATGCAAGAAAGCCCGGCGCTACAGATACGGGCTCAGTCCAGACTCACTATGGAGGCACTGTGAAAGCATTGCAAGGCGTTGAAGGTCGAGTGGAGTGGCTTGAAGAGCCCAGTCCTACATGTGATGTAGGACAAGTTCGTATCCGAGTGGCGGCAGCGGGACTCAATCGTGCCGATTTGTTACAGAAAGCGGGCCTCTATCCACCCCCGCCGGGAGCCAGTCAAGTACTGGGTCTTGAGTGTTCAGGGGTGATCAGCGAGGTAGGCGCGGGGTCTTCCTGGCAGGTCGGTGATCGAGTTTGCGCCTTGCTGGCCGGGGGCGGGATGGCCGAAGAGGTAGTTGTCGACGGACGGCATGTGTTGCCGGTTCCCGAAGGTCTGTCCTTGGTCGAGGCGGCCGCGTTGCCCGAAGTGTATGCGACCGTCTGGCTGAATCTGTTTCAGCTCGCTGCGCTCAAGCCGGGTGAGAAAGTTCTTCTGCACGCCGGAGCAAGTGGTATTGGTTCAGCAGCCATTCAGCTATGCAAGGCGTTTGGTAACCCGTGCTGGGTCAGCGTCGGTTCCGCTGAGCGTTTGGCTTACTGTGAAGCACTGGGCGCGCAGGGTGGGGTGGTACGCAAGGGCGGCCTGGACAGTTTGAATGATCTGGGGCCGTTCGATGTGATCCTCGACCCGGTAGGCGGCAACTACGCCGCGCTGAATCTGAAGTTGCTGACCCGTGATGGTCGTTGGGTGCTGATCGGCCTGATGGGGGGCCGTGAGGCGCAGCTGGATCTGGCGCAGGTGCTGACCAAGCGCGTGCAACTGCTGGGCTCGACCCTGCGCAGCCGCGACGAGCAGTTCAAGGCGGATTTGTTCAGTGATCTAAGCCAGCATGTCTGGCCGTTGTTTACCGAAGGACGCTTGAGCCCGCAACTGGCCAAGACGTTCCCGATCAAGGATGCCGAAGCGGCGTTTGCGGAGTTGGCGAGCAATACCGTCGCGGGAAAATTGGTATTGGTGATCGACGAAAGCCTGGTTTGACACACACCTGTAGGAGCATGGCTTGCCCGCGAAAGCGGTCTTCCAGCCGACATGTTTGGTGGCTGACACGCCGCCATCGCTGGCAAGCCAGGCTCCTACAGGGGGGTATTTGTTATTTCCAGATATGGATCGGCCAGCCGGCTTTTTCGGCGTGCTCAAGCAGGACCGGGTCGGGGTTTACCACATGTGGGAAATCCACCTTCAGAAGTAGCGGTAAATCGTTACGTGAGTCGGAATAAAAGCTCGCGCCTTCGAGGTTTTCCTCTTCCGCATCCAGCCATTCCAGCAGACGGGTGATCTTGCCTTCGCGGTAGGTCAGCGTGCCAACGGTGTGGCCGCTATACACCCCATGCGCGACTTCCAGTTCGATGCCGAGAATCTCGTCGATGCCCAGGCGTTCGGCAATCGGCCGCACCAGGTGCGTGCCGGACGCCGAGATAACCACAATCCTGTCGCCAGCCTTGCGGTGGGCGGCGATGGCTTTGGTGGCATCGCTGAAGATGATCGGCTCGATGAAGTCTTCAACCCATGGTCCGACCAGGTGATCGACCTCTTCAGGCGTCCTGCCGATCATCGGCTCGAGGCTGAACGCCATGTACTCTTCCATGCGCAACTTGCCGTGGCTGTAAGCGTCCATCAGCTCGTTGTTCTGACGCATGAACGACTCAGGGTCGACCCAGCCCAGGCGGCCCATTTGCTCGCTCCAGAGGGTGGCGCAGTCGCCGTGGATCAGGGTTTCATCCAGATCAAAAATTGCCAGGGCCATCAGTGCAGTTCTCTCTTTAACTTCAGCAAGGGCATCAGGCTACCTCACAGAGGGCCGTCGGATCGATGGAAAGTGCCAGGCGCTGACCATCGGGATGCAGGTCGGCCGCCGAGCGGTTCAGCACATCGACTACCAATTCCACGCCGCGGGCTTCGACCCGATAACGAATCACGTTGCCGAGCAAGCTGTGGCTGCGCACCTGGGCGTCCAATTGGCCGTTCAGGCTCAGCTCGATGGCTTCCGGGCGAATTGCAATGCGGTGGCTGATCGGTCGTTGCAGCAGCTTCGAAGCGCTGTCGGCGTCCAGCAGGTTGTAGTTACCGATGAAGCCGGCGGCGAACACATCCACCGGCGCGGTGTACAGGGTTTCGGCGTCGCCGCTTTGTACGATCTTTCCCTGATTCATCAGGAAGATCCGGTCAGACATGGTCAGCGCTTCTTCCTGATCGTGTGTGACGAAAATCGTGGTCAGGCCCAGTTCGCGCTGGATCTGACGGATCTGTTCGCGCAAGTGCTTGCGAATCCGTGCGTCGAGGGCCGACAGCGGTTCATCCAGCAGTAACAGCCGTGGTCGCGTGACCAGCGAGCGGGCGAGGGCTACACGCTGGCACTGGCCGCCAGACAGTTGATGGGGAAAACGTGCGGCGAAGTCGTTCAGTTCCACCAGATTGAGCACTTCGGCAACGCGCCTTTGGCTGTCGTCGGCGTTGACCTTCTGCATCCGCAGGCCGAAGGCGATGTTTTGTTCCACGGTCATGTTCGGGAACAGTGCATAACTCTGAAAGACCATGCCGATCCCGCGTTTCTGCGGGCTCAATGGAACAAGGTCCTGACCCTCCAGCAGAATCTTGCCGCCGTCGACCGATGTCAGGCCGGCGATGCAACGCAACAGCGTGGATTTGCCGCAACCAGACGGGCCGAGCAGGGTGACGAACTCACCTTTCTGGATCTCGCAGTTGATGTCGCTGAATACCGTCGTACCTGAGTAGTTTTTCTGCAGGTGTTGGACGCTGACATAGCTCATTCGCTTTTGTCCTTGTTCAAGATATTGGCCGCCCAGGTCAGAACCAGCACAAAGAAGAAATAGGAAATCACCAGCGCACTGGTGAAGTGGCCGCTGCTGTTACGCATGTTATTGAGGTAGACCTGCAGGGTTTCGTAGCGGGTGCCGACGAGGATGTTGGCGAACACGAATTCCCCGAACAGGAACGAGAACGACAGCAGCAACGCCACCATCAAGCCCTTGCGCAGGTTCGGCAGCACCACCAGGAATGCCGCTTGCCAAGTGCTGGCGCCGAGCAGTTGTGCGGCGTCCATCAGGTCGCGCAGGTTGATCGCTTGCAGGTTGTTGGTGATTGCCCGGTACATGAACGGCAGCGCAATCGTGAAGTAGCAGCCAATCAGAATCCATGGCGTGCCGACCATCGCAAACGGTCCGGAACCGTAAAGCTGCAACAGCCCCACCGTCGACACTACCGGCGGCACCGCGAAGGGCAGCAGGATCAGAATGTTCATCAGCGCATCGAGTTTCGGGAAGTGGTAATGCACCACAAACAGCAAGGGCAGAATCAGCACCACCGACAAGATCAACGAGCCGACGCAGACCAGCAGCGACTGAGCGAACGCACTGAGAAAGCGCGGGTCGCTCCACAGCTGGATGTACCACTTTAAGGTAAAACCGCTGGGCAGAATGGTCGCCGACCAACTGCTGGCGATCGAGTAGATCAGCGTCCCGAACAGCGGCAACAACAGAATGGCAAACAGCAGATACACCACCACGCGGTGGTAGACACCGACGGGGCCCAGTTCAGCGCGAGACATGGTAGCTCCTCTTCAACAGCAACTGATGCACGAGGGTCACCAGGGTCATCAATGCCACCAGCACCACCGCCAGGGCACTGGCGAGGTTCGGGTCCAGGGAAATATCGCCGGACACCATCGCCGCGATGCGGATGGTCATCACGTTGAAGTTGCCGGTGGTCAACGCGTAAACCGTCGCGTAAGCGCCAAGAGCGTTGGCCAGCAGGATCACGAACGTACCGAGCAACGCCGGTGTCAGTACCGGCAAGCCGATGTGCCGCCAGAACTGCCAGCCGTTGGCGCCGAGCAATTCGGCGGACTCGCGCCAGTCCTCGCGCAAGGCATCGAAAGCCGGGTAGAGCAGCAACACGCCGAGCGGAATCTGGAAGTAGGTGTAGAGAATAATCAGTCCGGTTTTCGAGTACAGGTTGAAATCCTGAATGATTCCGGCCTGTTTGAGCATGATGGTGAAGCTGCCGTTGAAGCCCAGCAGGATGATGAACGCGAAGGCCAGGGGCACGCCGGCGAAGTTGCTGGTCATGTTGGCGAAAGCATTGACGAAATTGCGCAGTTTCGAGTCGACCCGGCGCAGGGAGTAAGCACCCAGCACTGCGATAATGATCCCGAATACGCTGGACCAGAAACTGATCTCGAGGCTGTACTGGATCGCCTGCAAGTAGAATTTTGAATTGAAAATCTTGGTGAAGTTGGCCAGCCCCCAGCCGAATTCTTCCGATTGCAGACTGTTAATCATCACCCAGGACAGAGGGGCGATTTCGAACACGATAAAAAACAGGGTGAAGGGTACAAGGCACAAGGCTGCCAACCACTTCCCACGGGTATTCGAATTCACTTGAGCAGCTCCATGCACACAGGTTTGTCGTGGGCCACGCCCAGCAGTTCGCAGACCGTGCCGCAGATGTCGGTCTGTTTCGGCGTGGCGTCGGGGTTGAAACTGAATGCGTCACCGAGGACAAACAGCGGCACTTCGCGTTCTTCCGGCAACAGGCCGTTGTGGGAGCGGTCGTTGTTCATGCCGTGGTCGGCGGTCACCAGCACTTGATAGCCGGCGTCGAGCCAGGTACGCAGGTAGTCGGCCAGGATGATGTCGACCGTGCGGGCGCTGTTGCGGTATTGCGGGGTGTCGAGGCCGTGTTTGTGCCCGGCGTCGTCGATGTTCATCGGGTGGATCAATAGAAAATTCGGCGCATGACGCAGACGCAGACTTTCGGCATCGGCGAACAGGTGCGAATCCGGGTAGTGGTCGTTCCAGTAGAAGTGACCGTGCTGGATCGGCAGGGCTTCGTCGTCGGTGTGACGATCCCGTGCAGCCACAAACGGCGAACGGTTATACAGCTCGCTGACCCAGTGATACGCCGCGGCGGCGGTTGTAAGGCCGGCGTCCGTGGCGTAGTGGTAAATGCTGCGCTGGTTGGACAGGCGCGAGACGTTGTTGTGAACGATGCCGCTCTCGATGGGCGGGACGCCGGTGAGAATGCATTCGTAGAGTGGACGGGACAGGGACGGCAGTTCGCACTCCAGTTTGTAGAGCGCAGCGCGCCCTGCGCCGACGTAGGCCTGCAGGTGCCCCATGGTGTGGCGCGCGACTTCGTGGTTGAGACCGTCGAGCACGACAAGGATGACGTTGTGCTTCATAGGGGCAAAAACTCCGCAAAACAGTTATTTCAAATACGCAATCAATCCCCTGTGGGAGTGAGCCTGCTCGCGATAGCGGTATGACATTCAACATCTGCATCGAATGTTCAACCGCTATCGCGAGCAGGCTCGCTCCCACATTGGATTTCCCTTGGGTTATCCAATGTGGGGATTTACGACATCACTTCATTTCTACGATGACTTCTTCGTTCCACTTCTGAGGAAGGGCCTTGGAGGTCTTTTCCCAGGCGTCGGCGTCTTTGATCGGCGTCACGTTTTTGTACTGCTCGTTAGGCAGCAGCTTGGATTTCACGTCTTCTGGCAGTTTGATGTGCTCGGCACGAATCGGACGCGCGTTGCCTTTTGCCAGGTTGATCTGGCCGGCGTCGCTGAAGATGTATTCGCGGGTCAGCTTGGCGGCGTTCGGGTTTTTCGCGTATTTGTTGATGATGGTGGTGTAGCCAGAGATCACCGAACCATCGGATGGAATCAGCACGACGTAGTCATCCGGATTGGCCATCTTGGCCTTGTAGCTCAGACCATTGAAGTCCCAGACCACACCGACTTCAATTTCACCCTTTTCCATGGTGGCAATCGTCGGGTTGGCCATCGACAGGCGACCCTGTTTGGCGATTTCTGCGAACAGTTTCAGGGCTGGATCAAGGTTTGCCTCGTTACCGCCATTGGCCAAAGCCGCCGCCAGTACACCGTTGGCCGCCTGGGCCGCGGTGCTCACGTCGCCAATGGAAACCTTGTATTTGCCACCCTTGAGGTCAGCCCATTTGGTGGGTGCTTCGGAACCGTGCAGCAGTTTTTTGTTGATGATAAACGCGATGGAGCCGGTGTAGGCCAGCGCCCAGTTGCCGTCCTTGTCCTTCGCCCAGGCCGGAACCTGATCCCAGGTCGTTGGCTTGTACGGCTGAACCACGCCTTGCTTGACCGCGATCGGGCCGAAAGCGGCGCCCACGTCGCCGATGTCGGCGCTGGCGTTGTCTTTTTCAGCGGCGAACTTGGCGATTTCCTGGGCCGAGCTCATGTCGGTGTCGATGTGCTTGAGGCCGTAGGTTTTGGCCAGGTCTGCCCAGGTGCCTTTCCAGTTGGCCCAGTCATCGGGCATGCCGACGCTGTTGACTGCGCCTTCCGCTTTCGCAGCGGCTTCGAGGGTTTTCAAATCATCAGCCGCCATGGCGGCGGTGCACATGGCAATGGTCGAGCCTAACAGTGATGCCAGGAAAAGCTTTTTCATCCGAAGCTCCTTTGGGCGTTTTCAACGCTGCGATTGCGGTTGTGTTGGTCTAGGTCAGCAATACCCGAGCCAATTTAGGCGGGCTCGATGACACTTTCATGTCGGTGGTCGCCCGGCAGCACAGTTATTTGCCCGGTATTGGGCAGGTGCCCGGTAAGCGTAGACCATGGGTAAAGACCCCGTGAGCAAGGGACTTGGAGGATGTATTGCAGGGTTTGCGGCGACCGTGGAATGACCGTTGGGTTGCTTTGTCATCGATCAGTCATCTGCATTGCCTACGCTTGCAGGATGTCGATGAACCGGTTTTACCGCGCGGTTCTGCTCCGAAACAGCGCTGGTCTAGTCCAGATAGGTAACGTTGATGCGTGATGAGGCAACGAAAGCGGTGACGGCCATTGGTCAGGTCTTGCAGGAGCAGCTCGACCACGGTTTGTTGGCGTCCGGCAGCAAACTACCGGCCGAGCGCAAGCTCAGTGAGTTGTTCGGGACCACACGGATTACCGTGCGCGAGGCGTTGTTGCAGCTGGAAGCGCAGGGCCAGATTTATCGCGAAGAGCGCCGTGGCTGGTTCGTTTCGCCACCGCGCCTGGCCTATAACCTGATGCAGCGCAGTCACTTTCACGCAATGGTCAGCGCGCAGGGGCGTGTGCCGTCCACTGAAGTGATTTCGGCGCGGTTGCAACCCGCCTCAGCAGCGGTGTGCGCCTGGTTGCAGTTGCCGGCGCTGTCGAGCGTGATCCAGATTTGCCGCGCGCGGCGCATTGATGAGCGGCTGGTGTTGTACGTGGAGCACTATTTGAATCCGCAGTATTTTCCGGGGATTCTTGAGTTTGATTTGAATCAGTCGATCACCGAGTTGTACGCACGGCATTACGATTTGCACTACGGGCGGGTGCGTTTCGAAATAGTGCCGACGTCACTCTCGGCGGATGCGGCCGCCGCGTTACGGGTGTCGGTGGGCAGCCCGGGGCTGCGCATTGCCCGGGTCAACTACGATCAGCATGAGCGGCTGATCGACTGTGACCTGGAGTTCTGGCGGCATGATGCGATTCATGTCGGTGTGGATGTGGTCTAGCTCGCAGAAAACCGAGTCGCCGCCATCGCGAGCAGGCTCGCTCCCACAGGGGATTTGTGAACGACACAGATCTAATGTGGGAGCGAGCCTGCTCGCGATGGCGGTCTGACAGGTTAGGCTATTCCTTCTGCGGCCCACCGGTCGCCGTAGCAACCTGAACACTCATACGCGGTATCGCCAGATCCAGCCCCGCCTCATCCATATGCCGCTTGAGCGACAGATTGAACGCCCGCGAAACTTCCCACTGTTTGATCGGCGCGGTTTTGAACCGGGCGCGAAGGATTGCGTTGCCGGACTCGAAACTCTCGACACCCTGGAACTCCAGTGGCGACCAGATGTTGCGACGTTGCAGCGGGTCAGTACGCATTTTCTGACCGACTTCGCGCATCAGTTTGATCGCGCTATCAATGTCCATGTCGGACGGCACTGCCACCCGGAAAATCGCGTAGCCGAATTCCCGGGAGTAGTTCTTGATGCTTTTGATTTCGCTGAACGGAATGGTGTGGACGATGCCGTCGATGTCCCGCAGGCGCACGGTGCGGATGGTCAGCCCTTCGACGGTGCCCAGGTGGCCGCCGACGTCCACGTAATCATCGATGGCCAAGGAGTCTTCGATGATGATGAACAGACCGGTGATCAAGTCCGCCACCAGCGACTGTGCACCGAAACCGATGGCCAGACCGATCACGCCGGCACCGGCCAGCAATGGCGTGACGTTCATGCCCATGTTCGCCAGCGCGACGATCAGCGCGATAATGAAAATCGCCACAAACAACACGTTGCGGATCAACGGCATCATCGTCTGCGCGCGGGTATTGGCCAGGCCTTTGCGTGAGCGGGTGAGCGCGAGGTGCACGGCGGTGTCGCTGAGGATCCAGATCAGCCAGGCGAAAATAAGCGTGCCGGCGAGGCTGAACAGTTTGACGCTGACCTCATGGCCCTCACCTTCGGTGAATGTGATCAGTGACATGCCCCAGACCCGCAGGCCGAGTTCGATGAACGCCAACCACACCAGCAGATGAACGAGGGTGTAGAAAAAATTCTTCAGGCGTTCCGAATACAGGGCATGGCGCTTCACACCGCGTTGCGGTTTCAGGGCGTGGCGTCGCACCAGGCCATTGATGACCATGCTCAACACCAGCAACACGGTGCAAATCAGCGACTGGCGCAATGCGGTGCTGGTGTCGCCCGCCGAGACGAACGTGGCGAACAGCGAGACGGCTACCAGCACCAGTGCCGGGACGTACCAGAAGGTGCCAAGAATTTCGATGGTATCGCTGAGGGCGCGCCGGGTCAGGCGCCGGGACAGCGGCTGATTGCGGATCAAGTGCGCGATCGGTCGGCGGAACCGCAAGATAAACAGCCCGGTAGAAATCGCGGCCAGCACGTTGGCCGCCGTCGCCGCCGTGTGCGCCAGGTGACTGCCAAGACCGGCGACCAGTCGCGGATCGTTCAGCGCCTCACCAAACGCGGCGAAACTGCCGATCAACCATAACGGCCGAAAGGCTTGGTGCCGCAGGATATACAAGGCGCGGTGGCGGTGCGGGCCATCGAGCAGGGAGAAGGCGATCACACAGATCGCCGAGAAACACGTGCCGACCACCAGCGCGTAAGCCAGCACCATGGCCAGGCTTTTGCCCAATGACGAGGGCAGCGCATAGCTCATGTAGACGGTGATCACCAGGGCGACCAACCATGGCCCGAGCTTGCGCAGGGCGAAGCGCAACATGTCCAGCGCCTTGGGGTGTTGCGGCAGTTCTTCGGTCAGGCCGAAGCGCGTGCGTACCCGGTGACTGACCCAAATCAGAGCCGCGGCAAGCAGGCTCCAGACCATCAGGATCATGGCGAATGCGAAGATGATCGGCAGCCACTCACTGGCCGGCATCATCAATGCCGTCAGTTCGTCCCTGGCCAGCGCGAGTTCGTCAGACCAGCGGGTAAGCGGGCTATCAGCGCCGGAGAATTGCTTTTCGAACGTGGCCAGCGTGCCGCCGATCAGTCCCAGCACACCTTCTTCGGCGGCGGGTTGCGCCTTTTTGGTGGCGTCGCGCAGTTTCTTCAGGTCGGCCAGCAGTTTGCTGCGCTGCTGATCGTTCTCCAGCGACTTGATGACTTCATCCAGCGATTGGCCTAACGGTTCTTGCGCCTCGGGCTGGGCTTTCGTCGAACCGCCGAGCAGGCTCGGCAAACCGGCCGCCTGGGCAGGCGCCGTCGGTAGCAACGTCATGAGGCAGACAAGGAAGAAACACGGCAGGGCGAAAAGACGGGCGAGCACTAGGCGGTCAACCTCGGGATGAACGGATCGACCGAGTGTACGAGCCCGTCTAAATCAATGCGAGTCAGGGGGAGGATTTATTCGTTGAGTTTGGCGAGGATCTTGAAAATCACGGTGCCGAAAATGGTCAGCATGCCAATCCACATGGCAAATACACCGGCGTTTTTGTCGCGAAAGTTGAAGCCGATTGCCAGCATGAGCATCCCGGCGAGGATCGGGACCAGCATGGCGTGAAACGAAGACAACGAGATCATGGAGACGGCCTTGTCAGAAGGATAATTTAAGTCTAGGTGGCTTTTGGGTGGCTGATTGTCAGGTGTGTAAAGCAACATGCTGTGGTGGCAGTGCTGCCGCCATCGCGAGCAGGCTCACTCCCACATTGGAATGCATTCCAACTGTGGGAGTGAGCCTGCTCGCGATGCTTTTAGGAGCTACGGCAATTCCTGGCAGGCATAGAACGCGCTCAGCACTTTGACCAGGTGCGCCAGGTCGTGGCTACCGCACAGTTCGCGGATCGAGTGCATGGCGAACGTCGGCAGGCCGATGTCCACTGTGCGCACGCCCAGGTGGCTGGCGGTGATCGGGCCGATGGTCGAGCCACAGCCCATGTCGCTGCGTACCACAAAGCTTTGCACCGGTACTTCCTCGGCCATGCACAGATGACGGAAGAAGCCGGCGGTTTCGCTGTTGGTGGCGTAACGCTGGTTGCTGTTGACCTTGATCACCGGGCCGGCGTTGAGTTTCGGGCCGTGGTTGGCGTCGTGTTTGTCGGCGTAGTTGGGGTGCACGCCGTGGGCGTTGTCGGCCGAAACCAGCAGGGACTTCTGAATGGTGCGCACGAACTCGTCACCTTCAGGCAGCAGGCGACGCAACGTCTGCTCAAGCATCGGGCCATCAGCGCCGCAGGCCGAACAGGAACCGACTTCTTCGTGATCGTTGCAGACCAGCACACAGGTTTCGTCGGTTTCGGCGGTCAGCAGAGCTTGCAGACCTGCGTAGCACGACAGCAGGTTATCCAGACGCGCGCCGGCAATGAAGTCTCCATGCAAGCCGATGACCGCTGCGCTTTGGGTGTCGTAGAAACTCAACTCGTAATCAAGCACGACGTCGGCGTTCAAGCCATGTTCCAGTGCCAGCTGGTTGGTGAGCACGGCGCGGAAGTCCACGCGCTCGTCCCCGGCGAATTGCGCGAGGATCGGCGGCAATTCGGTCTGCGCATTGATTGCCCAGCCCATGTTGGCTTCACGGTTAAGGTGAATCGCCAGGTTCGGAATAGTCGCGATGGGCGCCTTGAAGTCGATCAACTGGCTCTCGACCTTGCCGTCACGGCGGAAGGTCACGCGGCCCGCGAGGGACAGGTCGCGGTCGAACCACGGCGCCAGCAACGCTCCGCCATAGACTTCGACGCCCAATTGCCAGAAACCCTGACGCTGCAGCTCTGGCTGAGGTTTGACCCGCAGGCAAGGGCTGTCGGTGTGCGCGCCTACCAGGCGAATACCGCCATGCAGCGGCGAATGACGCCCCATCTTGATCGCGACGATGGAGGAATCATTACGGGTGACGTAGTAACGACCGTTGGCTTCGGTGGTCCAGGGCTCGCGCTCGTCAAGGCGCATGAAGCCCGCCGCTTCCAGGCGTTGTACAAGGCTGGCAGTGGCATGGAATGGGGTAGGGGAGGCCTTGAGGAAGTCGATCAGGCCTTGGTTCAACTCTTCGCGCATAAGAAGCTCCAGACAGCAGTGGCGCCAGTTTAACGTATTGGTCAGAGAATTGGCGGTGGACTGCTGGTGTGGAAAATCACTTGTAGGAGCCGAGCTTGCTCGCGATGACGATGCCACATTCAACGTGGATGTCGGCTGACAGACCGCTATCGCGAGCAAGCTCAGCTCCTACAGGTTAAACATCGGCTGTCAGAACGGTGCCGGGCACTCGAAGCGCAAGCGTTCGCCGGTTTGAGGGTGGGTGAAGCTGAGCATGCTGGCGTGCAGGCACAGGCGCGGCCAGGCGGCCAGGGCTTGCTCGTGGGCATAGAGCCCGTCGCCCAATAGCGGGTGGCCGATGGAGAGCATGTGCACACGCAATTGGTGCGAGCGGCCGGTGATCGGTGTGAGTTCAACGCGGCACCAGTCGCCACAGCGTTCCAGCACACGCCAGAAGGTCAGGGCGTGTTTGCCGAATTCATGGTCGACCACATGGCGTGGCTTGGTCGGCGGGTCGTAGCGCAAGGGCAAGTCGATGCTGCCGCTGTCCAGTTCCGGCTGACCCCAGCACAACGCCGTGTAGGCTTTTTCGGTTTCGCGGTCGTGAAATTGCCGAGACAGCTCGCGATGAGTGTCCGGGTCACGGGCCAGAAGAATGATGCCGGAGGTTTCCCAGTCCAGACGGTGGACAATTCGCGCTTCCGGGTAGCCGTTTTCTTGCAGGCGGGTAATCAGGCAATCCTTGTTGTCGTCAGCCCGGCCAGGGACGGAGAGCAAAAGGGTCGGTTTGTTCACCACCAGTACGGCGGCGTCCTGATGGATGATGTGGACGTTGGACAACGGCATTAAAACAGCCTCGTAACAAACGCCAACGGCGGCTCAGAACCTCGCACTCTGTAGGAGCCGAGCTTGCTCGCGATAGCGGTTGGTCATTCAACATCGTCGTTGAATGTAAACCGTCATCGCGAGCAAGCTCGGCTCCTACAGGGGCGTAAGCCTGAGCCGCCGTGGCTCCGACCGGATCGATTAACGATCTGGCAGGGTGATATTGAGTTCCAGAATCGAGCAGCTGCCCTGGTTTTCCAGAGCGACGTGCACGTCATCGGACCCGATATTGACGTACTTGCGGATCACTTCCACCAATTCCTTCTGCAAGGCTGGCAAGTAGTCCGGCGTACTGCGTTGGCCGCGTTCATGCGCCACGATGATCTGTAGACGCTCTTTCGCTACCGATGCGGTACTTGGCTTCTTGTTGGCACGAAAGAAGTCAAAAATGTTCATTATCTACCTCCAAACAGGCGCTCGAAGAATCCCTTCTTCGTGACATCGAGGAAACGATGTTCCACGGATTTGCCCAGCAGACGATCGACGGCATCGCTGTACGCCTGACCGGCGTCGCTTTGGTCGTCGAGAATCACCGGCACACCGGAGTTGGAGGCCTTGAGCACCGCTTGCGATTCCGGAATCACACCCAGCAGGGCGACAGCCAGAATCTCTTTGACGTCTTCGACGCCGAGCATTTCGCCATCGCTGACGCGTTGCGGGTTATAGCGAGTCAGTAGCAAGTGTTCCTTGATCGGCTCTTCGCCTTTTTCAGCGCGGCGCGATTTGCTGGCCAGCAGGCCCAGCATACGGTCCGAGTCACGAACCGAGGACACTTCCGGGTTGGTCACGATAATCGCTTCATCAGCGAAGTACATGGCCAGGTGGGCGCCTTTTTCGATACCCGCCGGGGAGTCGCAGACCACGAATTCGAAGTCTTCTTTCAGCGCCATCAGGACTTTTTCCACGCCTTCCACCGTCAGCGCGTCTTTGTCGCGAGTCTGACTGGCGGCCAGGACGTAGAGGTTCTCCAGGCGTTTGTCTTTGATCAGGGCTTGCTGCAGGTTGGCTTCGCCGTTGACCACGTTGACGAAGTCATACACCACGCGACGCTCGCAACCCATGATCAGGTCGAGGTTACGCAGGCCGACGTCGAAGTCGACGATTACTGTTTTGTGACCACGCAGAGCGAGGCCGGTACCGATAGCGGCGCTGGTGGTGGTCTTACCCACACCACCCTTGCCGGATGTAACCACGAGAATCTTGGCCAAGGTGTTTCACCCCTAAGGAAAAAGGACATTTAGCCCCTGAAAAACATCTCTTGAAAAACTACTGCAGCCGGACAGCCTTGGCTGGAATCCGGTTCTGAGCGGCGCTTACCCCCGGTAAACACTGCTTTTAGCCTTTTTCCTACTTCGCTTGAGCCGTTTTCGCTACGTTTTAGAGATGTTTGGAAAATGCGGCAGTATCCGTTAAAGCCGAATGATGTTCAACACGTCGCCGGACAGGCTGACTTGTACGCCCGCACCCCACAAGGGATCGCGACGCAGATCCTCGGAGACCTTGTAGTGGCCTGCGATAGACACCAGTTCGGCGCTCATTTGCTGGCAAAAAATCCTGGCTTTCGTGTCGCCTTTGACGCCGGCTAATACACGACCGCGCATAGGGCCGTATACATGGATATTGCCATCGGCGAGAAGTTCCGCCCCCGGGCTGACCGATGAAATCACCACCAAATCGCAACCCTGGGCATAAATCTGCTGGCCACCACGTACTGGCGAGGTGATGATTTTCGTCGGTTTGATGGTCGGTTCCGGCGGTTTTTCCGGTTTTTTCTTCACCTGGCCTTCGAGCGGGTCAAGCGCACGCTCACGGGCACCGGACGGCGGCAACACGGGCAGATCGACCGCGATGGCGGCAGCGATGTCTTCGATACGGCTGGCGCGGATGGCCAGCGTGCGCAAGCCATGCTGGCGGCAAACGCGCATCAGCCCTGGCAAATCCACCGCGCCTTCGCCGGCCGGAAGTTTGTCCAGGGCCAGCACCAGCGGCGCATTGCTGAAAAAGTTAGGCGCCTGAGCGACCTTGGCGGCCAGTTGCCGATCAAGGTTCTCGAGGTCGTTGCGGGCCAGTTCCAGCACCGTAATGGCGAGCATGCTGCCCTTCAACTGGAACACGGGATCCTGGTCTTGCGGTTCGGTTTGGCTCATGGTCGGCATACAACGGCTTGTCACTAAAAGTGCCGAGACTTATAACGAGAACGCCAGCAAGCCGCAAGCCGGGTCGAACGATGTAGAATGCGCGGCCATTGTCTTTCCGGAACCTTTAATGGATCGCCCGCGTTTTCGAAAAACATTTCTTATGCCGCGTTTCTGGCCACTGTGGTGTGGCTTGGGGCTGTTGTGGCTGATTGTTCAGTTGCCGTATCCGGCGTTGCTGTTTATAGGTCGCCTGCTCGGTGCCGGGATGTATCGAGTGGCCGGCGACCGACGGCGCATTGCCAAGCGCAATCTTGAACTGTGTTTCCCTGAAAAGTCCGCCGCCGAGCGCAAGCGCCTGCTCAAGGAAAACTTTGCCTCCACGGGCATCGCCTTTTTCGAAATGGCCATGAGCTGGTGGTGGTCGCGTCAGCGTCTGGCCAAACTGGCCCATGTCGAAGGCCTGGAGTACCTGAAAAAGGCTCAGCAAGATGGCAAGGGCGTGATTCTGATGGCGGTGCATTTCACCACGCTGGAAATCGGCGCGGCGCTGCTTGGTCAACAGCACACCATCGACGGCATGTACCGCGAGCACAAGAATCCACTGTTCGACTACGTCCAGCGCCGTGGTCGCGAGCGGCACAACCTCGATTCGCTGGCGGTGGAGCGCGACGATGTGCGCGGCATGCTCAAATTGCTGCGCGCGGGCCGAGCGATCTGGTACGCACCGGATCAGGACTACGGCGCCAAACAAAGCATTTTCGTGCCGCTGTTTGGCATTCAGGCGGCCACCGTGACCGCCACCAGCAAGTTTGCGCGGCTGGGCAAGGCGTTGGTGGTGCCGTTCACTCAGGAGCGCCTGGCCGATGGCAGCGGTTATCGATTGATGATTCATGCGCCGCTCGAAGGTTTTCCCGGCGAAACCGAAGAAGCCGATTGCATCCGCATCAATCAGTGGGTCGAAAGCGCCTTGCGTGAATGCCCGGAGCAATACCTCTGGGCCCATCGCCGCTTCAAGAGCCGCCCACCGGGCGAGCCCAAGCTGTACAAAAAACGCGGTTGAGTCACCGATTCCTTTAAGCGCCATGGAGTGTTGCGATGAGTCCTGCAGAACCGGTTACAGGGTTGATTCTTTCCGGCGGCGGGGCTCGGGCGGCGTATCAGGTAGGCGTGCTGGCGGCGATTGCCGAACTGTTGCCGGTGGGGGCAAGCAATCCGTTTCCAGTGATCGTCGGCACCTCGGCCGGGGCGATCAATGCGGTCAGCCTCGCCAGTGGCGCGACGGATTTTCGCGGCGCCATCGAGCGTTTGACCGCGTTCTGGCAGGGCTTTCGCAGCCATCGGGTGTTGCGCAGCGACTGGCCCGGCGTCATCAGTCAGGCCAGCCGGTTTGTCAGTCACAGTTTGCTGGGGCTTGGCGCTCACGTGCCGGTGGCCTTGCTCAACAGTTCGCCACTGCGTGGTTTGCTCAACGACAAACTGAACATGGCCGGGATTGCCGAAGCCATTGCACAGAAGCAGTTGCAAGCGGTGGCGGTGACGGCGTTTGGCTATGAATCCGGTCAGGCTGTCACGTTCTATCAGGGTGGCGGCACCATCGAATCGTGGTTACGCCATCGGCGAATCGGCGTTCCGACTCAATTGAGTGTCGAGCATTTGCTGGCCAGTTCCGCCATTCCGTTGCTGTTCGCCCCGGTGAAAATCGGCGAGGAATACTTCGGCGACGGTGCGGTGCGCCAATCCGCCCCGATCAGCCCGGCCCTGCACCTGGGCGCCAGCCGGGTGCTGGTGGTGGGCGTCAGCGGCAACCCGCGTGGCGTCGACCCGCAGCAGCCGCTGCAACGCGCCTATACCGGGCAACAGCCGACGCTGGCGCAGATTGGCGGGCACATGCTCAACAGTACGTTCATTGACAGCCTGGAAAGCGACATCGAGTTGTTACAGCGTCTGAATCAGTTCAGCCACTTGATGCCCGTGGGTACGCCGACCCGTGCGCTGGGCGTGGCGCCGGTGGAGGTGCTGGTGATTTCGCCGAGTCAGCCGATCGATGAGATTGCGGCGCGGCATCGACAGGAATTGCCGGCGGCACTGCGCCTGTTTCTGCGCGGACCGGGGGCGACCAAGACGAGCGGGGCAGGGGTGTTGAGTTATCTGTTGTTCGAGGCGGGGTATTGCAGCGAGTTGATCGACCTGGGGCGGCGGGATGCGTTGGCCAAGCGTGGGGAGCTTTGCCGGTTTCTTGGGTTGCAGGAGCCTGTGGTTACTGCTTGAAAATAGTGGTGAGGCCATCGCGGGCAAGCCACGCTCCCACAGTTAAAAACCTGTGGGAGCGTGGCTTGCTCCGGGCGGCGATCCGACGATGGCGTCCTTGCAGACGCCACTTACAGCCGGATCAGAAGTGAACCTTGACCAGGAAGCTGGTCACGCTCTGATCAGTCTTGAAGCCCTGGCTGTCTTCGATGCCGTACTTGTTTTTCCAGTAGTCATACTCGACACCGACGTACAACTGCTTGGCGCCCAGCTTCAGTGCCTTGCCCAAGTCGTATTTGACCTGTGGGTTGAAGTGCAGGTTGGCGTGGTATTCGCCTTCTTTGTTCACGTCGTTGTCGACTACCCAGTCCATGAAGCCGTCGATCAACACGTCCGAGCTACCCGCCGGGATGGTGTAGGACCAGACCGGAGAGACCTGCCAGATATCGTCACCCGGGCGGCCGCCTTCGGTGTGACGGTTGTAGAAGTTCAACTGGAAGTAGTTGAAGCCAGGGATAGCCAGGTCGAAACCCGGACCGATCAGGTACGATTCGGTGTCGTCCTCGCCGAACTCATAGGTCATGGCCAGCAGGACGTCTTTGATCGGGCCGAACTCAAACTTCTGGTCGAAAATCTTGTTAAACGACAAGCGCGGGCTCAGTTCACCATAGTGGGAGTTGTCGCCGGCGAAGGCGTCTTCCTTGCCGTTGTAGAAGATCTTGTCGATGAAGAAGAAGTTGTCACCGTATTTCCAGCCATCGACGTGTTCGAAGGTCACCGTCTGTTGAATGCGCGGGTTGACCTGGAAATCCTTGCCATACAGGTAGGACAGGCTGTTGTTCTGCCATTGCAGCAAGTCGCCGGCCATGGCCTGACCCCCAGCCAGCATTGATCCCGCCAGCATCAGGCTAGTGCACGTACGTTTCATTCGGTTGCTCCCAAAAAGTAGGTGATTCCACGTTATTTTTTTAAGTTTGGCGCTCTGGTGTGGCGCCTCTATCTGTAGCGGTAAAAAATCATCCAGTCGGTCAGCTTTAATGCTCATAGCAAGAGCTGCGCCAAGGCTTTCAAAAAACAAATAAACGCCCGCTCGGCTGCTCAAGAACAGTCGATTGAGAGGGGGTATGGAGTGCCTTGGTATCGTCCAGAGCCGGGATAAGTTGGCTTTCTGGTCAGAAATTAAATCCGGGCTTTTTTTTAACGCGGATTCAGGCGGCCGCGGAGAATACTGACTACTTGGCCAGGTCTCAAGTGCCCCGCAACAGCGCACCGACGACAGGTGTGGGGCATGGTTGGCGGCGCTTGGCCAGGCGTCGTTAAACGACGGGCTTGAGTGGGTAAAAACCATCTGTTGCTTCCTCTTGTTTTTATTGTTGAGGCGCAGGCAACCCCCCCTGTAGGAGCGGGCTTGCTCCGGGCGGCGTTCCGACGAAAGCGTCGGGTCAGTCAACACAAGTGTTGAATGTCATGCCGTCATCGCGAGCAGGCTCGCTCCCACAGGGTTTGGTGCTCGTCTGAGTTAATGCGTGTGAGCGGTGCAGTCGTTGATGGCCGCGCGTTCGGCGCCACCAAGAATGTTGAACAGCAGGTTCAGCGTCAGGGCGCTGATCGTGGCCATGGCGATGCCGCTGTGGGTGATCGGGCTCATCCACAGCGGGAGGTGGGCGAAGAACTCCGGGCGCACCACTGGAATCAGGCCCATGCCGATGCTCACCGCCACCAGCAGTTGGTTGCGACGGTCACCGATGTCGGCTTCCTGAAGAATCTTGATCCCGGTGGCGGCGACCATGCCGAACATCGCAATCGCCGCACCGCCCAGTACCGCTGGTGGAATCGACGCCACCAGGAATGCGGCTTTCGGCAGCAGGCTCAACACAATGAGCAACCCGCCTGCGACGATGGTCACCGAACGGCAACGTACACCCGTCATTTGCACCAGGCCGATGTTCTGCGCAAATGAGGAGTGGGTGAAGGTGTTGAAGAACCCGGCGAAAAACGAGGCGCCGGCATCACACAGCAAGCCCCGACGCAGCATCCGTGGGCAAACTTCCTGGCCGGTGATTCTGCCCAGGGCGAGGAACATCCCGGTGGACTCGACGAAGATGATCACCACCACCAGGCACATTGAAAGTATCGGCGCGAGCTCAAACTTGGGCATGCCGAAATGCAACGGGGTGACGAATTGCAGCCACGGCGCTTGGGCCATGCCGCTGAGGTCGACCATGCCGATCAGGCCGCAGAGTACGTAGCCCAGGCACATACCGATCAGCACTGAAATATTGACCCAGAAACCGCGCATGAAACGGTGCACCAGCAATATGGTGCCCAGCACCAGCGCAGCAATGGTCAGGTAAATCGGCGAACCGAATTGCGTGGCGCCTGCGCCACCGCCGGCCCAGTTCACGGCCACGGGGAACAGCGACAAACCGATCGAGGTGATGACCGTGCCGGTCACCAGAGGCGGGAAGAAGCGAACTACTTTGGACATGAATGGCGCGATGAGCATGCCGAAGAACCCGGCGGCGATGGTCGCGCCGAAGATTCCTTGCAGACCGATACCGGGCATGCCGGCCATGGCGACCATGCTGCCGACCGCTGCGAAACTGGCGCCCATCATCACTGGCATGCGGATGCCCATCGGGCCGATGCCCAGCGACTGGACGATGGTGGCGATGCCGGCGACCAGCAGGTCGGCGTTAATCAGAAAGGCGATCTCTTCACGACTCAGGCCAGCGGCCTGTCCGATGATCAGCGGGACCGCGATGGCGCCGCCGTACATCAGCAAAACATGTTGCAGACCGACCAGGATCAGTTGCAAAAGGGGCAAACGCTGAATCGCGGGTGCGTCGGGGATGCGCGCTTCGGATAGCTCGGACATGCAACACCTCGGATCTTTTTTATTCTTTTGATTTTGTGCATCGTGTTGACCGCGGCGCGGCCATTCGCTGGCAAGCCAGCTCCTACAGGTTTCATGTCGGTCGCATGATTGGTGAGCGACACACATCTGTAGGAGCTGGCTTGCCAGCGAAGCTTTTCAACGATGGATCAGTTGGTCTGAGCTCCCTGAACAATCCAGGCACCAATCAGGTCACGTTCCTGCTGGGTCATCTGCGTGATGTTGCCCAGAGGCATGATCTGGCTGGTAACGGCCTGAGCCTGGATGCGCGGGGCGTTCTGGCGGATCTGCTCGGGGGTGTCGAACATCACACCGGCAGGCGCAGCACTGAACAGCGGGCTGGTCGGTTTGGCCGAGTGGCAAACCGCACAACGCTCCTGAATCACGCTGTGGACCTTGTCGAAACCTGGGCCGGCGTTAGACGCCTGGGCAGGTGCGGCGGCGGGTGCTTCAGCGGGTTTGGCTTCAGCGGGTTTCAAACCACCGCCCACAGCCGTTTCCGGCAGCGGTTGGTATTCGATCTTCGCCGGCGCCTTGGCCACGTCCGGGCTGGTCATCGGCGCAGGGCCGGTGACGTAAGCCAGGCTGATCATGCCGACGGCGGCCACTGGCAGCGTCCAGGCGAACTTGTGACTGTCATGACGGGTGTTGAAGTAATGACGCACCAACACCGCCAGCACCGCGATCCCGGCCAGGATCAGCCAGTTGTATTGGCTGCCGTAGGTGCTCGGGAAGTGGTTGCTGATCATGATGAACAGCACTGGCAAGGTGAAGTAGTTGTTGTGACGCGAGCGCAGCAAGCCTTTGGCTGGCAGTGCCGGATCCGGCGTGCGGTTCTCGGCGATCGCCGCTACCAGTGCGCGTTGCGCCGGCATGATGATGCGGAACACGTTACCGACCATGATGGTGCCGATGATCGCGCCGACGTGCAGGTACGCACCACGACCGCTGAACACTTTGCTGAAGCCGTAAGCGGCGCCAATGATCAGCACGAACAGGATAAAGCCGAGCAGGGCAGGGCGTTTGCCCAAGGCCGAGTCGCAGAGGAAGGAGTAGACGAACCAGCCGACGAACAGCGAGCCGATGCCCAACATGACACCTTCAGGGCCGCTCAGGCTGCTGCCCGGTGCCAGAAGGTAGAGCGTCGGGTTGGAGTAGAACACCACGCACAGCAGCGCGATCCCCGACATCCAGGTGAAGTAGGCTTCCCATTTGAACCAGTGCAGGTTGTCCGGCATGGTCGGTGGAGCCAGTTTGTATTTTTCCAGGTGATAGATACCGCCGCCGTGGATCGCCCACAAATCGCCCGCCAGACCACTTTTCGGGTTGACCCGATTGAGGTTGTTTTCCAGCCAGACGAAATAGAACGACGCACCGATCCAGGCCACGCCAGTAATCATGTGAACCCAGCGTACGCTCAGGTTCAGCCATTCGAACAGATGTGCTTCCACAGTCTTTACCTCTCGCCTGTCACTCTGTTGTCGAGTGATCAGACCTTCTCTTATTGGTGGGGGGCGAGGATCAAACGCTCATCCTCTTTGAAAAAATGCTCATCGCAGTTATTGCCTGTGCCACTGCGATCAACCACCAGGAAGTCATCCCGCTTTTCGATCGTCAGCACCGGATGGTGCCAAACGCCGCGATGGTAATTAATGCCCTGCCTGCCGTTGGTGACGAAGGCGCGGACCAAGCCTGATACAGGTTCATCGCCAAGTGGCGCGACCACGATCAGAAAAGGGTTGCCGAGCAGCGGAATAAACGCCTGGCTGCCCAGCGGGTGACGCTCCAGCATGCTGACGGTCAGCGGCATGTCCTGCGCGTCGGCGCGGAAGATGCTGATGATCGCGTTGTCTTCTGGCTTGGCGGTTTCCACCGTCGCCAGTTTATGAAAGCGCATGGTCGAACCGTTGTTGATCATGAAGTGATCGCTGCCGTCGGTTTCGATCACGTCACCGAAAGGGGCGAAGGCTTCTTTGGTCAGCGGTTCAATTGTCAGTGTGCGCATGCTGGTCTTCTTACCTTGAATTCGTTGATGTGTTGCTTTTGTAGGAGTACGGCTTGCCGGCGATGGGGTCCTTACTGACGCCATCGCCAGCAAGCTGTGCTCCTACAGGTTTTCTTCAGCGCTTATTTAGCGACCTTGCCGAGAACGCGCAGGCGGCTCACACCACCGTCCGGGAACACGTTCAGGCGGATGTGGGTGATCGGGCCCAGCGCCTTGATCTGCTCGGCGAAGGTGTGTTCGGCGTGCATTTCCAGTTTCTGCGCCGGCAGCAATTCGCGCCAGAACAACGATTGGGTTTCGATCTGGCTGTCAGTACCGCCCTTCACGAATGCGCCCTGGATCGAGCAGGTGTCCGGGTAGTTGCCCTTGAAGTGCAGGGTGTCGACGATGACTTTCTCGACTTCACCGGCATGGCCCAACGCGACGATCACCCAGTCATTGCCCGGGGTACGACGACGTGCGGTTTCCCAGCCGTCGCCCATGTTGATGCCACGGCCCGGGTTGAGGATGTTGCTCATGCGGCCGAAGTGTTCGTCGGAGCAGGCGAGGGCGCGGCCACCGTTGAGGGCTGCGGCCAGGTCGATTTGCTCGTTGTCGCCCACAGCGGACCAGTCGCGGTGCGGCACGCCGTACACACGCAGACGGGCCACGCCGCCATCCGGGTAGATGTTGAAGCGCAGGTGGCTGAACGCCTGATCGTTGTTGATTTCGTGGAAGTGGTGGCTGTTGCCTTGCAGCTCGACGGCCGACAGCACTTCAACCCACTGGGTGTTTTCAGTCGGCTCGCCTTCAGCCAGGAAACAGGCTTCCAGGGAGGCCGACGGCGGGAAGTTGCCGGTGAAGAATGAAGTGTCGATGTCGACGCCTTTGATCGAGCCCGGTACACCGAGGCGGATCACGGCGCTGTCGTAGCCTTCGAAGCGCTTGCGGCGCGACTCCCAGCCGTCCATCCACTTGCCGTTGTCATCGAACACGCCTTCTTTCCACACAGCCGGAGTCGGCTGGAACAGGCGGTTGGCATCAGCGAACCAGTCATCGGTGACCGAGATGATTTTGGTGCCCAAGCGGGCATCGGCCAGGTTGACGAACTTCTCGAAAGGTACGGCGTGAGCTTTCATTCTTCTTGTCTGCCTTTAATAAGTTGGCTTGGGATGCTTGCAGTGCCCTGGGCGATGTATGTATGCGTTCAATGTCGCTCGGGCAAAGCTCGCTATAGGGTCAGTAAACGGAACAACGCAATCTTGTTGATCTCCGCCAGCGCGCATTTGAATTCGGTGTCGACCGAGTTGTGAATACGCGTTTCGAACGCCGCGAGGATCTGATGCCGGTTGCTGCCTTTTACCGCCATGATGAAGGGAAACTTGAACTTGGCTTTGTAGGCGTCGTTCAGCTCGGTGAAGCGCTGGAACTCTTCGGCCGTGCATTGGTGAATACCCGCGCCAGACTGTTCTTCAGTGCTGGCTGCGGTAAGCTGGCCCTGGACGGCGGCTTTGCCGGCCAGGTCCGGGTGAGCGTTGATCAGGGCCAGCTGGCTTTGATGATCGGCGCTCAACAGGATGTCGCTCATGCGCTGGTGCAGGGTTTCGATCTCGTCGATCGAAGCGTCCTGGCCCAGGTCGAAGGCCTTTTCGGCCACCCATGGCGAATGTTCGTAGATGTCGGCGAAGGCGGCGACGAATGCGTCGCGGCTCAGGCTCGATGGCTTCAGCGTTTGAAAGGTGCTCATTGGGCAGCCCCTTGGTACGGGTGGGTTTCGTGCCAGTGGCGCGCGATGTCGACACGACGGCTGAACCACACCTGTTCATGACTTTTAGCGTATTCGATAAAGCGCTTGAGCGAAGCCAGACGCGCCGGACGGCCGATCAGGCGGCAGTGCAGGCCGATCGACAGCATCTTCGGTGCTTCGGCGCCTTCAGCGTACAGAACGTCGAAGGCGTCCTTGAGGTATTCGAAGAAGTCGTCGCCCTTGTTGAAACCCTGGACCTGGGTGAAGCGCATGTCGTTGGTGTCCAGGGTGTACGGGATCACCAAGTGCGGCTTGCCAGTCGGATTGTTCGGTTCCCAGTAGGGCAGGTCGTCGTCGTAGGTGTCGCAGTCGTAGAGGAAACCGCCTTCTTCCATCACCAGGCGACGGGTGTTCGGGCCAGTGCGGCCGGTGTACCAGCCGAGTGGGCGTTCGCCGGTGATTTCGGTGAGCACGCGGATCGCTTCGAGCATGTGCTCGCGTTCCTGCGCTGCGTCCATGTACTGGTAGTCGATCCAGCGATAGCCGTGGCTGCAAATCTCATGACCGGCATCGACCATCGCGCGGATCACATCCGGGTGGCGCTGGGCGGCCATGGCGACGGCGAAGATGGTCAGCGGAATATCGAATTCCTTGAACAGTTTCAGAATCCGCCACACGCCGGCACGGCTGCCATACTCGTAAAGAGACTCCATGCTCATGTTGCGCTCGCCTTGCAGCGGCTGCGCCGAGACCATTTCGGAGAGGAAGGCTTCGGACTCTTTATCGCCGTGCAGGATATTGCGCTCGCCGCCTTCTTCGTAATTGAGTACGAAAGACAAAGCGATGCGGGCATTGCCCGGCCAGTGTGGGTGAGGAGGGTTACTGCCGTAACCGATCAGGTCGCGTGGGTAGTCAGCGCTCACTGCAGTCTTCCTTCTTATTCGTGTCGACGTGTTCAAGGTTGTGTGGCGGCCTTGCGATGAGATATCAGGCTGGCGTCACTGCGATGGAGTGATTGTATACAACTTTATATTCAATTTGTAAGCCTGATTTTTTGCATTTTTCTCGAAACGTCATGAATTGATGATACTGCAAGAAACCTGCCTGAGTGGTCAGCTAAAGGATAGAAGGTCCGCTGATCTTATGGTGCGGCGTTAAATTCGGTGTAAAACCCCGACTGGTGGGCATCGAGGCAAATAGGTCGTTTTTATTGTGTACAATTTTTTTGAAAAGTGTCTTAATCAATCGCTCGCCGCAGTGATTCGTGCTCCGAATCGGTGCGGTCTCCTTTTTAACTGACTTCGGGAGGCGCGAGGCCTGACTGCTCTACGCAGGCAGGCGCGCAGAATCAATGGGACGTTTGACTACACACGTTTTGGACGCTGCACACGGTTGCCCGGGCAGCTCGATCAAGGTCGAGTTGTACCGTGTAGAAGGTTCGCACCTGGAATTGGTCGCTAGCGCGACAACCAATAGCGATGGCCGTGTCGATGCGCCGCTGCTGCAAGGCGATGACTACCGTACCGGGGTCTATCAGGTTCAGTTTCATGCGGGCGACTACTACCGCGCCCGTGGCGTTCAGTTGCCGGAGCCTGCGTTTCTCGATGTAGTGGTGCTGCGTTTCGGCATCTCTGCGGAACAGGATCACTACCATGTGCCGTTGCTGATTTCGCCGTATAGCTATTCCACGTATCGCGGCAGCTGATCCCCCAAGCAGCTGCCTCAACCTGGAAGCGACTGCGCATATAGCTTCTTTGGTCTTTCGCCCGCTCACACTGCGGGCTTTTTTTCGTCTTGGGGAAAGTGGTGCCTGGTCTGGCGTCTTCGCGGGCAAGCCTCGCTCCTACAAGGACCTGTGGCGTACACATGACCTGTAGGAGCGAGGCTTGCCCGCGATGCTCTTAGCGGCTCAACAGAGATGCCGCGCCCGCACCACTGAACAACCCCGCACTCACCCGATTGAACCAACTCTGCCCTTTGCCACTGCGCAGATATCGAGCCGCACCATGTGCACCCAGCCCATAAGCCAATTTGCACAGCAGATCCAACACCGTCCAGGTCGCTATCATCACCAGCAACTGCGGCAGGAACGGCTGCTCGGCGCTGAGAAACTGCGGCAGGAAGGCTGCAAAGAACAGAATGTCTTTCGGATTACTCGCACCGAGTACAAACGCACGGCCGAACAGCGCACGAAAGCGTGGCACTGGCGCCGCCTGAGGCACTTCGGCACCCACGGATGGCTGACGCGATTGTTGCCAGCTCTGCCACGCGAGGTAGAACAGGTAGAGCGCCCCGACGATTTTCAACGCGCTGAACAGCTGCTCCGATGCGAGCAGCAAGGCGCCCAAACCCAGCGCAGAGGCACTGAGCAAGCAGATCGATGCGATCACGCCACCGAGAAACGCGGGGTAAGAACGGCGCAAACCGTAATTCAGACTGTTGCTGATCATCAGCAACGACAGGGGCCCCGGGATCAGGATCACCACCAACGCAGCGCCGCTGAACAGCAGCCAGGTTTCCAGACTCATTACTTTCCTCCATTTGTGCAAAAGCCCCACCCGGCGGGGTGAGGCTGTTTTGAAACACTGTTTTTGAAACGTAAGCGGCTTACAAGAAAATGAACTTGGCGATGAAGATCGCGCAAAGCACCCACAAGCTGACGGAGATTTCCTTGTATTTACCGGTACCTGCCTTCAGCGCCACGTAAGTGATGAAGCCCAGCGCGATGCCGTCGGCGACCGAGAAGGTCAGCGGCATCATGATTGCGGTGACGATGGCCGGAATGCTGTCGGTCGCTTCGTCCCATTCGATGTGCTTCATACCGCCCATCATCAGCATCGCCACATAAATCAGCGCGCCGGCGGTGGCGTAGGCTGGGATCATCCCGGCTAGTGGTGCGAAGAACATCGCGGCAATAAATAGCACGCCGACGGTCACGGCGGTAAGCCCGGTCCGACCACCCGCCGCAACGCCCGCGGCACTTTCAACGTAACTGGTGACCGGCGGAACACCCACCACCGCACCAAATACGCTGGAAGCACTGTCGGCTTTCATGGCGCGAGAGAGGTTTTCGATCCGGCCGTCTGCGCCGACCAGGTTGGCGCGCTGGGCCACACCCATCAGAGTGCCGGCGGTGTCGAACATGTGCACAAAAAGGAAGGCCAGGACCACGCTGATCATGCTGACGTTGAATACGCCGGCCAGATTCATGGCCATCCAGGTCGGGGCCAGGCTCGGCGGGGCCGACATGATGCCCTCGTAGTGCACCAGGCCCAGGCCCCAACCGGCCAGGGTGACGGTGATGATGCTGATGAGGATTGCGCCGAACACTTTGTGATAGCTGAGAATGGCGATCATCAGGAAGCAAACGGCGGCGAGCAGCGGGCCGGGTTCGCGCAGGGAGCCGAGCTTGATCAGGGTCGCCGGGCTATCGACGACAATGCCCGCGGTTTTCAAACCGATCAGCCCCAGAAACAAACCGACGCCGGCACCCATGGCGAAGCGCAGGCTCACTGGAATGCTGTTGAGCAGCCATTCGCGAATCCGCGAAAAGGTCAGGATCATGAACAACACACCGGACACAAATACCGCACCGAGGGCGGTTTCCCAGTTGTAGCCCATGGTGCCGACCACGGTGTAGGTGAAGAAAGCGTTCAAGCCCATGCCCGGCGCCAGGCCGACGGGCCAGTTGGCGTAGAGGCCCATTAACAGGCAACCCAGCGCAGCCGCGATGCAGGTCGCGACAAACGCGGCACCGTGATCAATCCCGGCGTCAGCCATGATATTGGGGTTGACGAAGATGATGTAAGCCATCGTGATGAAGGTTGTCAGACCGGCAATCAGCTCGGTCTTCACCGTGGTGCCATGCAAGCTGAGTTTGAAGATGCGTTCAAGCAAGCCATTGCGTAATGGCGGCGAGAGATCCAGCGTCGATGCTTCGGATTTGCGGCTTTCCACAGCGAGTACTCCTCAAGAGTTTTATTGTTATTTCCAGGACCGGACCCATGAGGGTGGCAGCGGCCCTTTGAGGCAAGGCACTTGCGAATATGTTGACCACGAGGTCAAGAACTCGCACGAAGTGGATTATGCTTTTGTATACAAAAAAAGCAAATAATGTTTTCCATTTCGTTTGCGAAAAGTTTGGTGATTGAGATATATCGCCTGTGCCGACGCCATCGCGAGCAGGCTCGCTCCCACAGGGACAAGCGCTCACCTTTGGGAGCGAGCCTGAGGGGGGATGGCAAAAACAAATAAACCGGCCATTGCAGACTGTGTGAAAACACACTGATGGTGGTTCCAGCAAACGCCCCGACTTGTTCGGGGCGTTTGCTTTTGTGCTCACAGCAGACGAAAAAAGGCTTTTCAGTCCATCAGCGCCATCATCTGACGCAC
>NZ_JAHBDK010000031.1 GCF_019956415.1 Pseudomonas sp. GL-B-19 | reverse complement strand
TCGTACAGGCCGACACATCGGTTGAAGACAGGGACTGTTTAAGCGTCGTATTCTTTTTCATGGACTCGCCCTCGCTGCCGTTGGCTTCTTAGACTGCCACCGTGGCGCATTGACGCCTCGGCGTGGGTGAGTCCATCCAATTACATTTGGATTTGTGTGGGCCATAAAAAACCGGGCGGCTGTTGGGCCGCCCGGTTCTGGTGAAGCAGTTACAAATGCGACTCTGCGTATTCGGCCAGAATCGAACGAGGCACCCCTTGCAGGGTGATGTGCACACCGTTGGGGAAGTCTTTGAAGCGTTCGGTCAGGTACGTCAGCCCGGAGCTGGTCGCGGACAGGTAGGGGGTGTCGATCTGCGCCAGGTTGCCCAGGCACACCACTTTGGAACCGGCGCCGGCACGGGTGATGATGGTTTTCATCTGGTGCGGCGTCAGGTTCTGGCATTCATCGATCAAAATCAGACTCTGCTGGAAGCTGCGACCTCGGATGTAGTTGAGGGATTTGAACTGCAACGGCACTTTGCTGAGGATGTAGTCGACGCTGCCATGGGTGTTTTCGTCATCCATGTGCAAGGCTTCGAGGTTGTCGGTGATGGCGCCCAGCCAAGGCTCCATTTTTTCTGCTTCGGTACCGGGCAGGAAGCCGATCTCCTGGTCCAGGCCCTGCACGCTGCGGGTGGCGATGATCCGGCGATAGCGTTTGCTGACCATGGTCTGCTCGATCGCCGCGGCCAGTGCCAGGATGGTTTTACCCGAGCCGGCGGCACCGGTCAGGTTGACCAGGTGAATGTCCGGGTCCAGCAAGGCAAACAGTGCCAGGCTCTGATAAATGTCACGCGGCTTCAGGCCCCAGGCTTCCTGATGCAGCAGCGGTTCCTGATGCAGGTCGAGGATCAGCAAACGGTCTTCGGCAATCTCCTTGATCCAGCCGACAAACCCCTGTTCGTCAATGATGAACTCATTGACGTGCACCGCCGGCAGGTTGTCGATCAACTGCACCTGGTGCCAGGTGCGGCCATGGTCCTGACGGGTTTCTACCTTGCTCACACGGTCCCAGAAGGAGCCGGTCATGTTGTGGTAACCGTTAGGCAGCAACGAAACGTCGTCAACCAGTTGGTCGGTGCTGTAGTCCTCGGCCGCGATCCCACACGCACGGGCCTTGAGGCGCATGTTGATGTCTTTGGTGACCAGCACGACGGGCAACTTGGGTTCGCGCGCGTGCAAATCGATCAACTGGTTGATGATGATGTTGTCGTTCAGGTGTTCGGGAAGAATGATGTTCGGTTCGGTGCGTTTGCTCATCAGAATCGACAGCAAACCCTTTGGCCCACTCTTGCCACGCTGGATCGGTACACCCAGCTCTACATCTTCAGGACTGGCATCGCCCAGCGTCTTGTCAATCAGGCGAATGGCCTGACGGCATTCCGCAGCCACGCTGTGATGCCCGCTCTTGAGCTTGTCCAGCTCCTCAAGCACGGTCATCGGGATAGCAACGTGGTGTTCTTCGAAGTTAAGCAGGGCGTTTGGATCGTGAATCAATACGTTGGTATCGAGTACATAAAGGATTGGCTGGTTGGAAGAAGAACTACGTCCGTGATCATCCATACTCGGTCACCTTTGTGGGAGCCAGTCGACGCAATACCATGACAGTGCTGCGCCTCGAAGTGGCCACCGAATTCACCTGCGAGGATTCAAGTGAACTGCATACAAGCTGGGTCTTGGGAGACGCCACCTGTGTTGCAGGTTTCGGCGGTCTGTCTTCGTAATACTCCAAAACGTGTGACAGAAAAAAGTACTTTGACGCTTTTTTGAAGTTTATTTTTCAGAGTGACCAATAACACTTGGCGGACTGTCATCACCCCGTTAAAGTCGGAAGTCCACCTGCATCGAAATCTCTCCCAAAAACGCCCCAAACCCAATGATTACGGGGTTTGTGCGTTTCAGCGAAAACCGTCCTGACAGTCTTCCCAACCGATCCCGCTTTGCGCCGTTTGCGTGATGAGCCAGGGCATCGCCGTTTTCACCGCGTCCTGCTTTACATTGAAATTGATCACGCCGTGGCGCCACAGCAGCATCAGCGTCAACACCCGTTGTGCACTTGGATTGCCCTTGAGCTTGCCCGCCCCGTCCTGCGCATCGATATCCCATAACGCTACCCGCAAGCCCTGAGCGTTGAAGAAGCCTTCGGCATCGGAGCGGCGCTGGCCATCGGGCGGACGAAACAGCGGCACGTAATTTTCCGGTAACTTGCTTTTGACCAGTTCAACGCTGCGTCGTACCGAGTCCTGCCAGTCCTGCCAGTGGCTGTGGGAGCGGAACTCCCAGCCCTGGACGCCGATGCATTGCTGCGAGTACATCGCTTGCAGGCTGGCCACCGAGCCTTCAGCCAGACGCGTCTGAATGTCCTTGCCGAGGACGAAAAACGTGCCGCTGATGTTCGACTTGCGCAGGTACTCGGCGACCCAACCGGTGTTGTCTGGTGCGACGTTGGCGGCGCTGTCGAAGGTCAGCAAAAACAACCGGTCATGCATACCGTCGCCGTTGCGCTCATAGTCGCCAAAACGATCGACTTCGCTGGTCTGCGGAAACAGGGCAGCCTTGCGCAGTTGCTCGTCCAGGTACTGGGCGTGGAACAACCGGCTCGGCTCGGCCCACTTGATGTAGTAGCTCTCTTCGCTGACCTGGAACTTGGCCGCTTGCCCGCGCAAGGTGTCCATGTCCTCGACCAGGAAACAGAAGGACGCATCCTGATCGCAGCTTTGCTGGGCGAAGTTGTAGTTGGTCAGCAAGCGTTGCCACAGGCGCTGGCGCAGTTGGCTGACCGCTTCCAGATTGATTTTGCGTAACCCAAGATGCTGGGCCAGGGCGGGTTCATCCAGCGATTCGCTGGCCAGCAGCACACGGGCAAACATGAGGATTTCGGCCCGAGACGCCACGTCGAACAAGGTCGGGCTACTGAGCTTCTCTGGCCAGGTACTGCGATCCAGCGTCGCCACATCGCCGGGCGCCGCCATGGCGCCAAAGCTCAACAACCAGGCCGAGAATAGAAAAACGATACGCAATGGGATGTCTCCATAACAAAACCCGCGCGGCACTATATATCGAGACGTTCAAAAGATCGCAGCCTCGCGTTGCTCGGCAGCTGCTACACAATCCAATCCCAACTCGGTCCTGTAGGAGCTGTCGAGCAACGCGAGGCTGCGATCTGCCCCATGACACCACCCATCACCTATGACACCCATAGCTGGAGTCAACACAGACAACCCCCTAGAATCGCGCCCACGATTAAAGGAGACGACTTCATGCTGATGGTGATTTCCCCCGCCAAGACCCTCGATTACGAAACACCGCCGGCGACCCAGCGCTTTACCCAGCCGCAGTACCTCGATCACTCCCAAGAGTTGATCATGCAGCTGCGCGACCTGACACCGGCGCAAATCAGCGAGTTGATGCACGTTTCCGACAAGATCGGCGGGCTCAACGCCGCACGTTTCGGCAGCTGGACTCCTGCATTCACACCGGAAAACGCCAAGCAAGCGCTGCTGGCCTTTAAAGGCGACGTGTACACCGGCCTTAATGCACAAACCTTCAGCGAAGCCGATTTCGATTACGCCCAACAGCATCTGCGCATGTTGTCCGGCCTGTATGGCCTGCTGCGCCCTCTGGACCTGATGCAACCGTATCGGCTGGAGATGGGCACCAAACTGGCGAATGCCCGTGGCAAGGATCTGTATGCCTTCTGGGGCACGCGAATCAGCGAATGGCTGAACGAAGCGCTGGCCGATCAAGGCGATGACGTGCTGCTGAACCTGGCGTCCAACGAGTATTTCTCGGCGGTCAAACGCAACGCCTTGAACGCGCGCATCATCAATACCGACTTCAAGGACCTGAAGAACGGCCAGTACAAAATCATCAGTTTCTACGCGAAAAAAGCCCGCGGCATGATGAGCCGCTTCGTCATCGAAGAGCGCATCAACAACCCTGCTGACCTCAAGCAATTTGACGTTCAGGGTTACCGCTACAGCGCCGAGCAGTCCAAACCGGACAATCTGGTTTTCCTGCGCGATCACGCGCCCGAATAAATGCACGTATAGGGTGCACGACATCGACAACCTCGTCGTGCACCCACCGCAGATCGTCCAACAATCTTCCCCCTGCACAGCCGATTTATTGGCGCCAAAAAAACATCACTCGCTTTTTCTAACTTTAGTTTCACTCGACTTCGATCTTTTTTTTCAGTAGTGGCACTGAAAATATTTATCGGTAGTGGCATAAAACTATCGAGCTCGGTAATCACCCTATGTATCAAGGGTGAAACCGCTAGTGCCATCAATATGAAAGCAGTGCCATCTTTCTCAATATTTCAAGAAATTTCAGGTTTCGCGATGGGCGGACTGGAACTATGTCCAAATGCGTAGCTCATACCACCGGTAACGATTATCAACGTGCTTGTACGAGATAACTTACGCAGACAAGAGATTCACGTAGCGAAGTTGTCACATCAACTTCCGATCATGAGTCGCTTATTTGGGCAACACACAAAGGACAGGATATATGCACCATTAATATCCCCTTTCGAGGCCAAGGCAGCGCCCCTATAAACGTGCTCACCTGAGCACCCAACCGCTTGATTTACAGGCATATTGCCTGGCATTGAGCGTGCAAGATCCTTGCACCAGCGTCCTCAGGCCAGAGGATTTGATGCATAACAGGGCACGTCACAACAATAAGGCCTAGTTGCGCACATCTTGAGTGCACTTATTTAGACACTCGAAACTTAATATGCCTGCACACGGCATTGTGGCGCCTGCAAGCCACACTTTCGAGTGCCTTATGACCGCTGAACACCCTTAACTCCGGCCATCTAATGGCTTGTGAATACAGTCTTGATAACAGTGAGGTAATTGCGATGCGCATCAGCATATTTGGTTTGGGTTATGTCGGCGCTGTTTGTGCCGGTTGCCTGTCTGCACGGGGCCATGACGTCGTTGGCGTCGATGTTGCCAAAGACAAAATCGATATGATCAACGCCGGTAAATCACCGATTGTTGAACCGGGTCTGGGCGAGCTTCTGCGCAAGGGTATCGATACCGGCAAACTGCGCGGCACGACCAACTTCGCCGAGGCGATTCGTGACACCGACCTGTCGATGATCTGCGTTGGTACGCCTAGCAAGAAGAACGGCGACCTGGAACTGAACTACATCGAAGCCGTGTGCCGCGAAATCGGTTTGGTCCTGCGTGACAAGACCACCCGCCACACCATCGTGGTTCGCAGCACCGTGCTGCCGGGCACCGTGGCCAACGTGGTGATCCCGATCCTCGAAGACTGCTCCGGCAAGAAAGCCGGCGTTGATTTCGGTGTTGCAGTGAACCCTGAGTTCCTGCGTGAAAGCACCGCGATCGCCGACTACGATCTGCCACCAATGACCGTCATCGGCGAATTCGACAAAGCGTCGGGCGACGTTCTGCAATCGCTGTACGAAGAGCTCGACGCACCGATCATCCGCAAGGACATCGCCGTCGCCGAGATGATCAAGTACACCTGCAACGTGTGGCACGCCACCAAGGTCACCTTCGCCAACGAGATCGGCAACATCGCCAAGGCTGTCGGCGTCGATGGTCGTGAAGTGATGGAAGTGGTCTGCCAGGACAAAACCCTGAACCTGTCCCAGTACTACATGCGCCCAGGCTTCGCGTTCGGCGGCTCTTGCCTGCCAAAAGACGTGCGTGCCCTGACCTACCGCGCCGGTTCCCTGGACGTGGAAGCACCGCTGCTGAACTCGCTGATGCGCAGTAACGAATCCCAGGTGCAGAACGCCTTCGACATCGTTTCCAGCCACGACAAACGCAAAGTGGCCCTGTTGGGTCTGAGCTTCAAGGCCGGTACTGACGACCTGCGCGAAAGCCCGCTGGTTGATCTGGCGGAAATGCTGATCGGCAAGGGTTACGACCTGAGCATCTACGACAGCAACGTCGAATACGCCCGTGTCCACGGCGCGAACAAGGATTACATCGAGTCGAAAATCCCCCACGTCTCGTCCTTGCTCAATTCCGACTTCGACGACGTGATCAACAGCTCCGACGTGATCATCCTCGGCAACCGTGACGAAAAATTCCGCGCCCTGGCGCAGAACGCTCCGCACGGCAAGCAAGTGGTCGATCTGGTGGGCTTCATGACCAAAGCCACCAGCGTCAGCGGCCGCACCGAAGGCATCTGCTGGTAATACGGAATCCCGTCTCCGACACCGCGCTTTTGCGGATGAAACACCTGTAGGAGCACGGCTTGCCGGCGATGACGCATTTGAGATCGCCATCGCCGGAAAGCCGTGCTCCTACAGGGGCGCGGGGCTTGTAACTGACTTTAGGATTCCGATTATGCACAGGCTAAAGCACGGCCTCCTTCAGGCCGCCGGTTGGCTGTTTTACCTAAGTTTATTGATGGGCATCGCCATGGCGTTGCCTGCGTCCACGTTCGACTCCGAGTCGAAGGACTTCATCTTCCTGATTGGTTTCATCGGGATCTGGCGTTACTCGATGGGTGCCACGCACTTTCTGCGCGGCATGCTGTTTCTGTACGTGGTCTACCCGCACCTGCGGCGCAAAGTGCGCAAGCTGGGGAAAGCGGCAGACCCGTCCCATGTGTTTTTGATGGTTACCAGTTTCCGTATCGACGCGTTGACCACCGCGCAGGTTTACGCCTCGGTGATCCGCGAAGCCATCGACTGCGGCCTGCCGACCACCATGGTCTGCTCCATCGTGGAAATGTCCGATGAGAAGCTGGTGAAGAGCCTCTGGTCGCGAATGAATCCGCCAGACCGGGTCAAACTCGACTTCGTGCGCATTCCCGGCACCGGCAAGCGCGACGGCCTGGCCTACGGTTTCCGCGCCATCTCCCGCCACTTGCCGGACGACCGTGCCGTGGTGGCCGTGATCGATGGCGACACCGTGCTCGGCGAAGGCGTGGTGCGCAAGACCGTGCCGTGGTTCCAGTTGTTCGGCAATGTCGGCGGCCTGACCACCAACGAGTTCTGCGAAGTACGCGGTGGCTACATCATGAGCGAATGGCACAAGCTGCGTTTCGCCCAGCGTCACATCAACATGTGCTCGATGGCCCTGTCCAAGCGCGTGCTGACCATGACCGGGCGCATGTCGGTGTTCCGTGCCACTGTGGTCACCAACCCGGAATTCATTGCCGACGTGGAAAGCGACTCGCTGCAACACTGGCGCCTGGGTCGTTTCAAGTTCCTTACCGGCGACGACAAGTCGAGCTGGTTCAGCCTGATGCGTCTGGGCTACGACACCTTCTACGTGCCCGACGCCGCGATCAACACCGTCGAGCATCCGCCGGAAAAGAGCTTCATCAAGGCCAGTCGCAAGCTGATGTTCCGCTGGTACGGCAACAACCTGCGGCAGAACTCCCGCGCCCTGGGTCTGGGGATAAAGCGCCTCGGCCTGTTCACTTCGGTGGTGCTGTTCGATCAGCGCGTCTCGATGTGGACATCGTTGCTGGGCCTGACGGTCGCGCTGATTGCCAGCTTCAAATACGGCACCGCGTTCATCCTGGTTTACCTGCTGTGGATCGGCATTACCCGCCTGATCCTGGCCGTGCTGCTGTCCCTCTCCGGTCACCGGATCGGCCCGGCTTACCCGGCGATTCTCTATTACAACCAGATCGTCGGCGCGCTGGTGAAGATCTACGTGTTCTTCCGCCTCGATCAACAGTCCTGGACTCGCCAGCCCACTTCTCTGACCCGTGATCTCGCCAGCTTTCAACGTTGGTTCAACACCTGGTCGTCTCGGACCATGACCTTCTCCGCCGGCAGCATTTTTGTCGCCGTGCTGCTGATGATGGTCTGACCGCCCCCTTATTGAATTAACCAGGAAATCGCCCCTATGAATACCGCCGTCAACGCCAACGTAGTGCATGAATCCGAAGCCCAGCGCCAACACGCCCGAGTGAAAATCCCGGCCAAGCTGCGTTTCTTCGGCCCCGACCGGACACCGGTCGAAGCGCGAGTGATCGACCTGTCCGCCGGTGGCCTGGCCTTCAATGCCGAGCATCTGCCACTGAAGATCGGCGACAAGTACAAGGCCCGTCTGCAATTCGTCATCGACAACCTCGGCCTGGCCATGGACGTGGAGTTGCAGGTGCGCTCCTACGACCGCGAGACCGGTCGTACCGGTTGCCAGTTCCAGAACCTGGAACCGCGAGACATCTCGACCCTGCGTCACCTGATCACCTCTCACCTGGCCGGCGACATCGTCAGCATGGGTGAAGTGCTGGCGACCCTGCAGCGCGACAACTTCACCAAGGCGCGCAAGGTCAAGGATGGCGGCCACGGCATGACCGCATTCGGTCGTCTGCGTGCAGTGACCTTCAGCCTGGGGATTTTCATCGTCGGTGTGGCGGCATTCGGCTTCATTTTCAAATCGGTGTACGGCATGTACTTCGTCAGCCACGCCCAGGCCGGTCTGGTCAGCGTGCCGGGTATGAACATCACCATGCCACGCGACGGCACCGTGCAGAGCCTGATCAAGGCCGATGGCGTTGCAGCCAAAGGCGCCCCGCTCGCCACTTTCAGCACCAGCATGCTTGATGTTCTCAAAGGGCATCTGGACGAAAACCAACTGCAACCGGCCAAAGTTGAAGAACTGTTCGGCAAGCAAATGACCGGCACCCTGACCTCGCCGTGTGATTGCACCGTGGCGCAACAACTGGTTGCCAACGGTCAATACGCCAACAAGGGCGACGTGATCTTCCAGCTGGTGCCGCGTAACAGCGAAGCCAATGTTGAAGCGCGCTTCTCCTATCGCCAGTTCCGCGATGTGCGTCCAGGTACTCCGGTCAGCTTCCAGATCGCCGGCGAAGACAAGAGCCGCACCGGCAAGATCGTCAGCAGCACCAGCCTGAAAAGCGCTGACCTGTCGTCCGACATCCGCGTGCTGATTCAGCCTGATGAAGCCCTGGACAGCAGCCTCGCCGGTCGCCCGGTAGAAGTGAACAGCGATCGTGGCCCAAACCTGAACTGGCTGATCGAAAAAGCCATGGCTGCTGGTCTTTAAGTCGAGGACATGCCTGTGACTATCACAAAAATCTCGAACACACCTCAGTCCCTGTGGGAGCGAGCCTGTGTGGGAGCGAGCCTGCTCGCGAAAGCATCGGCTCGATCTACCTGTGATACCGAGTCGTCTGCATCGCGAGCAAGCTCGGCTCCCACAAAAGCTCACTCCCACAGGGGATATGCAGTGTGTGCACTGGCTTTGGCAGTCAGCCTCAGCGGTTGCGCCGGCCTGCCCGATCAGCGTCTGGCCAATGAAGCCCTCAAGCGCGGTGACACGGCGCTGGCTCAGCAGAACTACAAGCAACTGGCCGACCTCGGCTACAGCGAAGCGCAAGTGGGCCTGGCGGATATCCAGGTCGACAGCCGTGACCCGGCGCAGATCAAACAAGCCGAGGCGACTTACCGCGCCGCGGCTGACGTCTCGCCGCGTGCTCAGGCTCGCCTGGGTCGTCTGTTGGTGGCCAAGCCCGGTTCCACCGAAGCCGAGCAGCACGAAGCCGAAGGCCTGCTGAAAAAAGCCTCGGCCAATGGCGAAGGCAACACCCTGATTCCGCTGGCCATGCTGTACCTGCAATACCCGCACAGTTTCCCCAACGTCGATGCACAGAAGCAAATCAGCCAATGGCGCGCCGAAGGCAAACCGGAAGCCGGTCTGGCCCAAGTGCTGCTCTATCGCACCCAGGGCACTTACGACCAGCATCTGGACGAAGTCGCCAGCATCTGCAAAGCCGCGCTGAACACCACCGACATCTGCTACGTCGAACTGGCCACGGTTTATCAGAAACAGGCCAAGCCCGAGCAACAGGCCGAGCTGATCAAGCAGATGCAAGCCGCCCATGCTCGCGGCACCGTCTCTGCACAGCGGGTGGACAGCGTCGCCCGTGTGCTTACGGATCCGAGCCTGGGTAAGACCGACGAGAAAACCGCGCAGTCCCTGCTCGAACCCATCGCTCCGAGTTACCCGGCGTCGTGGGTCACCCTCGCACAATTGATCTACGACTTCCCTGAACTGGGTGATGTCGACCAGATGATGAAGTACCTGGACAACGGCCGCGCCGCTGACCAGCCACGCGCCGAACTGCTGCTGGGCAAGCTCTACTACGAAGGCAAAATGGTCCCGGCCGACGCCAAGGTCGCCGAAGAACATTTCAAGAAAGCCGTCGGCCGCGAAGTCGCCGCCGATTACTACCTCGGCCAGATCTACCGCCGTGGTTACCTGGGCAAAGTCTATTCGCAGAAAGCTCTGGATCACCTGCTGACCGCTGCGCGCAACGGCCAGAACAGCGCTGACTTCGCCATCGCCCAACTGTTTTCCCAAGGCAAGGGCACCAAGCCCGACCCGCTTAACGCTTATGTCTTCAGCCAATTGGCCAAGGCACAGAACACCCCGCAAGCCACCGAGCTTGCGCAAACACTCGAAGCACAACTGCCGCCTGCCCAGCTCGCCGAGGCCCAACGCCTGTTGAAACAAGAACAGGCCGTTCGTGGTGCCTTGAGCCAGAACACGCTGGAACTGCATGCCCTGCAAGAAGAAGACGGCGAGGAATCCCTATGAAGTTGAATCCATTCGTTCAGGCCGGTATTGGCCTGACATTCGCCTTGTTGTGGTCGTGTCCGACCCTGGCGGCATTGACCGAAACCAAGAACTACGGCCTTGACGTGAAAATCACCGGTCAGTCCGAAGGTGACACTGACCTGGGCACGCAAAGTGGCGGCACCGTCAATGGCGTCGGCCTCGACCTGCGTCCATGGATCTACGGCGAGAGCGGCGCATGGAGCGCCTATGCCATGGGGCAAGCGGTAACCTCCACCGACATCATCGAAACCGACACCCTGCAACAGGGCAACGGTACCGAGTCCACCGATGTCGGCGGTCGCAAAGCGGAGAAAAACTACCTGTCGATGCGCGAGTTCTGGGTCGGCTATAGCGGCTTCACGCCCTACCCCGGCGAGAACCTCAAGCTCGGTCGCCAGCGCCTGCACAATGATGACGGCCAGTGGCGCGACACCAACATCGAAGCGCTGAACTGGACCTTCGACACCACCCTGCTGCGCGCCAACGCCGGTGTTGCCGAACGCTTCAGCGAGTACCGTACCGACCTGACAGAGCTGGCGCCGGACGACAAGGATCGCCAGCACGCTTTCGCCGATGCGGCGTATCAGTGGACACCGGGTCACTGGGTCGGCATCCGCGGTCATCACGTCCACGATAACGGCAAGCTCGATTTCCCGACACCGGGTGAGCCCAGCGACTCTCTGGACAAGAAACAGAACGGTAACATCAGCTGGCTCGGCCTCAACGCCGATAGCGACGCCTATAACTGGCGCAATACCAACACAGTCAATTACTGGGCCAGCGTCACCGGCATGAGCGGCGAGCGCGACACGGTCAACCCGTTGAACGCCGATGGCACCGCACCGGCACAACCCAAGAGCAGCGGTGACGTCGATGGCTGGGCCACCGACCTGGGTGTGCGCCTGCGCCTGGATCCGCAATGGCAAGTCGGTGCGGCTTATGCCCGCGCCAGCGGCGATTACGAACAGAACGGCCTCGAAAGCAACCGCTCGAACTACACCGGCACGCGCTCGCGGGTTCACCGTTTCGGCGAGGCCTTCCGTGGCGAGTTGAGCAACCTGCAGAGCGGCACATTGTTCGGTTCGTGGATGCTCAACGACGAGTACGACGCCACCCTGATTTACCACAAGTTCTGGCGTGTCGACGGCAACAAGCCGATCGGCAGCAACGGCATCAACGCCGTCGAGAACAACATCGACGACGCCACCGGCGCAATTCTCTCCACCAGCTCCCTGCCGCTGAACGATGGCGAGACAGACCTCGGTCAGGAAATGGACCTGGTCGTCACCAAGTACTTCAAGCAAGGCCTGTTGCCGGCATCGTTGAGTCAGTCGATCGATGAGCCTTCGGCGCTGGTGCGTTTCCGTGGTGGCGTGTTCAAGCCGGGTGATGCCTATGGCAATAACGTCGATTCGTACATGCACCGCGCGTTCATCGACGTGATCTGGCGCTTCTGATGCGAACCGCGAAGGGAGTGCCCGATATGAACAATTCGAAGCGAGGTTCGATCTCCTTGCTGGCCGGCGCGATGCTGCTGGCCAGCGCGGCTGCCTTCGCCAATGTGGAGCCGGTCGTGCCCGTCCAGAAAGGGCAACCGGCGACTCTTGCCAAAGGTTTGCAACAGGCCAAGACCTACACCGTCAGCAGCGCGCCAACCGCGCCGCTGGAGCTGGCCAAGCCAAAGCTTCCAGACTTGTCCGGCTACACCGCCGAGGCCATCGCCGCGAAAATCGTGCGCACCAAGGCCGGCAAAATCAGCGTGCGCCGGATGATGCAGGAAGACGCCCTGAAGGACTTCATCGGCGGCGACAACAAGATGGCCGAGTGGGTGGTGCGTCAGCACGGCATCCCGCAGGCGATCTTCGTCGACGACGGCTACATGAACCTCAAGGACCTGGCGAAGAAGCTGCCCAAGCAGTACTTCAGCGAAACCTCGCCGGGGGTGTTCCTGGCGAAGTTGCCGATCGTGGTCGGCCGTCACGGCATCCTCGAAATCGACAAGCAGACCCAGGAGCTGCGCCTGTCCCAAGAGGCCGGTTCGTTCCTGGTCAACGACGGTCAGCTGTTTGTGCGTGACACCAAAATCACCGGCTGGCGCGAGAAGGACAACGGCCCGGCGACATTCACTTCGCCGAAGGAATTCCGTCCGTTCCTGCTGGCCTGGGGTGGCACCGAAACCTACATCGCCAACAGTAAGATCGCCAGTTTCGGCTACGCCAACAGTAAGTCCTACGGCGTGAGTATTTCCCAGTACACGCCGAACATGGCCAAGGTCTTGAAGCGCCCTGAACCGACTGGCTGGATCGTCGGCTCCGAGTTCTCGGACATGTGGTACGGCTTCTACTGCTACGAAACCCGCGACTTCGTGGTCAAGGGCAACACTTACAAAGACAACATCGTCTACGGCATCGACCCGCATGACCGTTCGCATCGCCTGATCATTGCCGACAACACCGTCTACGGGACGAAGAAGAAGCACGGGATCATTATTTCCCGTGAGGTCAACGACAGCTTCATCTTCAACAACCGCAGTTACGACAACAAGCTCTCGGGGCTGGTGATCGACCGTAACAGCGTGAACAACCTGATCGCTTACAACGAGATCTACAAGAACCACACCGACGGCATCACCCTCTACGAGAGTGCCGACAACCTGATCTACGGCAACAAGGTGATCAGCAACAAACGCCACGGCATCCGTATTCGTAACAGCGTGAATATTCGCCTCTACGAAAACCTGTCCCTGGCCAACGGCCTGACCGGTGTCTACGGCCACATCAAAGACCTGAGCGACACCGACCGCGACATCAAGCTCGACCCGTTCGACGCCCAGGTGTCGCTGATCGTGGTCGGCGGCGAACTGGCCGGCAACGGCAGTGGCCCGCTGTCCATCGACTCGCCGCTGAGCGTCGAGTTGTATCGCGTGTCCATGCTCGCCCCGACCAAATCCAGCGGCATCAGCTTCAGCGGGATTCTCGGCGAGCGTCAGGATGAAATTCTCGACCTGCTGGTGCGCCAGCAGAAAGCCGTGCTGATCGACCCTGTCGAACGCCAGACCGAAATGCGGGACTGAGGATAATTTTATGCACCCACACTTGATCAAATTACTCAGCCTGTCGGCCCTGACCGCCGGCATTCTCGCGGCCAGCAGCGGTGCTCGCGCTGAAGACGCCCAGGCGCCAAAATTCTCTGCCGAACCGTGCTGCAACCTGTGCCCCGAAGCCCATGACGCGAAGAATTACACCACGCGTTATCAGCAGAACTTCACCACGCTGGTGCAGGCTCAGGGCGATTGGTTGTTCCGTACCCAGGAAGACTTGCGTACCGAATTCGACACCACCCCCGCCGGCTACAAACGCATGAAAGAACTGCACGATGCGTTCAAGAGCAAAGGCGTGGAACTGGTCGTCGTCTACCAGCCAACCCGTGGCCTGGTGAACCGTAACAAGCTCAACCCGGAAGAAAAAGCCAAGTACGATTTCGACAAGGCGCTGAAGAACTACAAGTCCATGCTCGGGCGTTTCGCCGCCATGGGTTACGTGGTTCCGGACCTGTCGCCGCTGACCAACGAATCGCTGCCGGACACCCTGCCCGCCCACGACTTCTACTTCCGTGGCGACCAGCACTGGACGCCGTATGGCGCCCAGCGCACGGCGAAAATCGTCGCGGAAAAGGTCAAGCAGATCCCGGCGTTTGCTGGCATTGCGAAACACGAATTCGAGACCCACAAGTCAGGTCGCATGGGCAAGACCGGAACGTTACACAACATGGCCGGTCAACTCTGTGGCACCAGCTACGCGATCCAGTACATGGATCAATTCACCACCGAGCCCAAGGGCGAAGCCGCCGACGGCGATCTGTTCAGCGACGCCGGCAATCCGGAAATCACCCTGGTCGGCACCAGCCACAGTGGCAAGAACTACAACTTCTCCGGTTTCCTCGAAGAGGCCATCGGCGCCGACATCCTCAACGTGGCATTCCCCGGCGGTGGCCTGGAAGGTTCGATGCTGCAGTACCTGGGCAGCGAAGAGTTCCAGACCAAGCCGCCGAAGATTCTGATCTGGGAATTCTCGCCGCTCTATCGCCTCGACCAGGAAACCATCTACCGCCAGATGATGGCGCTGCTGGACAACGGTTGCGAAGGCAAGGATGCACAGATGTCCGGCAGCACCACGCTGAAACCGGGCAAGAACGAATTGATGGTCAACAGCAAGAACCTGAACCTGCAAAACAGCAGCCATCAGGTTGACATCCGCTTCGCCGATCCGTCGGTGAAAACCCTGCAAGCCACCCTCTGGTACATGAACGGTCGCCACGAGGACATCAAGATCGATAAACCGGAAACCTCCGACACCGACGGGCGTTTCGCCTTTGAGTTGCGCACGGACGAAGACTGGGCCTCGCAGAATCTGCTGGCCGTCGAAGTCCAGGGCCCTGAAGCAGGTGCCGCGCCGCAGAAAGTCGAAGCGAAAATCTGCAAACGCAACGTGTTCCCGAGTGCCGAGCAGCGTACTGCTTCGGTCGGGCAATGAGGTCTGCCATGCAAAACCGAACGTTGAAAAATCTACTCGCGCCCTCGCTGCTGACACTGGCGATGTTCGCCGGTGCCAGCCAGGCCGCCGCCCCCCTGCGTCCGCCACAGGGTTATTTCGCACCGATCGAAAAAGTCAAAACCGGCGACAACAGCAAAGGCTGTGATGCTATGCCTACGCCGTACACCGGCTCGCTGCAATTTCGCAGCAAATACGAAGGCTCCGACAAGGCCCGTTCGACCCTGAACGAGCAATCGGAAAAAGCCTTTCGCGAAAGCACTGCCGATATCACCAAAATCGAGCGCGGCACCAGTAAGCGCGTGATGCAGTTCATGCGTGACGGTCGTCCGGAACAACTCGAATGCACGTTGAATTGGCTGACCGCCTGGGCCAAGGCCGATGCGTTGATGTCCAAGGACTTCAACCACACCGGCAAGTCCATGCGCAAATGGGCGCTGGGCAGCATGGCTTCGTCGTATATCCGCCTGAAGTTCTCCGACTCGCACCCATTGGCCAACCATCAGCAAGAGTCGCAGTTGATCGAAGCCTGGTTCAGCAAAATGGCTGATCAAGTGGTCAGCGACTGGGACAACCTGCCGCTCGAACAAACCAACAACCACTCGTACTGGGCCGCCTGGTCGGTGATGGCAACGTCAGTCGCGACCAACCGCCGCGACCTGTTTGACTGGGCCGTGAAGGAATACAAGGTCGGCGCCAATCAGGTCGACGCGCAAGGTTTCCTGCCGAACGAACTCAAGCGCCAGCAACGCGCCCTCGCCTACCACAACTACGCCCTGCCGCCACTGGCGATGATCGCCAGTTTCGCTCAGGTCAACGGTGTGGACGTGCGCCAGGAAAACAACGGCGCGTTGAAACGCCTGGGCGATCAAGTGTTGGCCGGGGTTAAAGACCCGGACATCTTCGAGAAGAAGAACGGCAAGGAACAGGACATGACCGACCTCAAGATCGACTCGAAATTCGCCTGGCTTGAACCGTTCTGCACGCTCTACACCTGCTCGCCGGATGCGCTGCAGAAGAAGCACGGGATGCAACCGTTCAAGTCCTTCCGCCTCGGCGGGGATCTGACCAAGGTCTACGACCCGGCCAATGAAAAAGGCAAAGGTTCCTAAGACCTGAAATGGCACGACACGGTGTACCTGACACACCGCTAACCCTGTAGGAGCCAGCTTGCTGGCGAATGGCATGACACGGTGTATCTGACGCACCGCTAACCCTGTAGGAGCCGGCTTGCTGGCGAATGACTCGGTGTGACTGACACACCGCTTTCGCTGGCAAGCCAGCTCCTACACATTAAACATGGAGAGATCGGGATGGTATTTTCATCCAACGTGTTCCTGTTTCTGTTCTTGCCGATCTTTCTCGGCTTGTACTACTTGAGCGGAATACGCTATCGCAACCTGCTGCTGCTGATCGCCAGCTATGTGTTCTACGCCTGGTGGCGTGTGGACTTCCTGGCGCTGTTCGCCGCCGTCACGCTGTGGAACTACTGGATCGGCCTCAAAGTCGGTGCAGCAGGCGTGCGCACCAAACCGGCCCAGCGCTGGCTGCTGCTCGGCGTCGCCGTCGACCTGTGTATCCTGGGCTACTTCAAGTACGCCAACTTCGGCGTCGACAGCATCAACGCCATGATGACGTCGGTCGGCCTGTCGCCGTTCATTCTGACCCACGTGCTGTTGCCAATCGGGATCTCGTTCTACATCTTCGAGTCCATCAGCTACATCATCGACGTCTACCGTGGTGATACTCCGGCGACCCGCAACCTGATCGACTTTGCGGCGTTCGTGGCGATCTTCCCGCACCTGATTGCCGGCCCGGTTCTGCGTTTCCGCGACCTCGCCGACCAGTTCAACAATCGCACCCACACCCTGGATAAATTCTCCGAGGGCTGCACGCGGTTCATGCAGGGTTTCATCAAGAAAGTCTTCATCGCCGACACCCTCGCGGTGGTGGCCGACCATTGCTTCGCCCTGCAAAACCCGACCACGGGCGATGCCTGGCTTGGCGCACTGGCCTACACCGCGCAACTGTATTTCGACTTCTCCGGCTACAGCGACATGGCCATCGGCCTGGGCTTGATGATGGGTTTCCGCTTCATGGAAAACTTCAAACAGCCGTACATCAGCCAGTCGATTACCGAGTTCTGGCGGCGCTGGCACATCAGTCTCTCCACCTGGCTGCGTGACTACCTGTACATCACGCTGGGCGGTAACCGCAAAGGCACGCTGATGACCTATCGCAACCTGTTCCTGACCATGCTGCTCGGTGGTCTGTGGCACGGCGCGAACATCACCTACATCGTCTGGGGTGCGTGGCACGGCATGTGGCTGGCGATTGAAAAAGCGCTGGGTCTGAACACCTCGCCGCGCAGCATCAACCCGATCCGCTGGGCGCTGACGTTCCTGCTGGTGGTGATGGGCTGGGTGATCTTCCGTGCAGAAAACCTGCACGTCGCCGGCCGTATGTATGGCGCGATGTTCAGCTTCAGCGAATGGTCGCTGTCGGAACTGAATCAGGCCAGCCTCACCGGCCTGCAAGTGGCAACCCTGGTGGTGGCTTACGTGACGCTGGCGTTCTTCGGCATCCGTGATTTCTACACCAACCGTCCGCCTGAGAAGACCAAGCCTGCCGTCAACGTCGAGGCCGATGGCCCCGCCACTGCGACCCCTGGAATGATCAAAGCGGTACCGGGCGACAACCCGGCCAGCATCCACCAACCGGGTTACACCGTCGGCGTTGAAGCGACCGTGCAACCGGCTTACTGGACCTCTGATTGGTCGCGTTACGTGATGCGCACGCTGGTGCTGGTGCTGTTCATCGCTTCGATTTTCAAACTCTCGGCGCAAAGCTTTTCGCCGTTCCTTTACTTCCAGTTCTGAGGGATCTGACCATGACCCGCTCATTACGCATCTTCTACATCGCCCTGTTCCTGCTGACCTTGTTGGCACTGGGCCTGTGGTCCACGCGCAGCTTCTTCGGCTTCAGCACCAACGCCGATGCGACGGTGCTTAACGGCCGCTGGACCAAAGCCGTGGAGACGCACTACGACGACGAGTTTCCGATCAAACGCCTGGGCACCAACCTTTGGGCTGCGCTGGATTTCAAACTGTTCAACGAAGGTCGACCGGGCGTTGTGCTCGGTCGTGATCAGTGGCTCTACAGCGATGAAGAGTTCAACCCGATCGTCAACGAAGAGCTGAACCTGCAAGGCAACTACGCGCTGGTCGAAGGCGTGCGCCAGACCCTGAAGGAGCAAGGCGTACAACTGGTGATGGCCATCGTGCCAGCCAAGACGCGCCTGTACCCGGAACACTTGGGTGAGGTGAAGCCTTCGAGCATTCACGCCAACCTCTATCAGGACTTCCACGCCCGTGTGGCGGCCAACAAGATCCTCGCCCCCGACCTGCTCGGCCCGTTGCAAAAGGCCAAACAGAACGGTCAGCAAGTATTCCTGCGCACCGACACTCACTGGACCCCGGAAGGTGCGCAAATCGCCGCCGAGGCCCTGGCCAGCACCATCGCCGACAAACTCCCGCTGAGCGGCGAGCCGCAAAACTTCGTCACCGAACCTGCGGAAAAAATCACGCACAAGGGCGACCTGCGCTTGTTCCTGCCGCTGGACCCGCTGTTCGAAAACCTGATGCCGGCGCCAGAACCCCTGCAAAAGCGCAACACCGTGGCAGCTGAAGATCAGCCGGCCGGTGACGACGCGCTGTTCGCCAACACCGAAGTGCCGGTGGCCCTGATCGGCACCAGCTACAGCGCCAACCCGAACTGGAACTTCGTCGGCGCGCTGAAACAAGCGTTGCACAGCGACGTGGTCAATTACGCCGAAGACGGCCACGGCCCGATTCTGCCGATGCTCAGCTACCTGAAAAGCGATGCCTTCAAGAACAGCCCGCCACAGGTGCTGATCTGGGAGTTTCCTGAACGTTATCTGCCTGTGAACAACGAAATCGGCGACGCCGACCCGCAGTGGGTCGCAGAGCTCAAAGAAGCCGGCGCCCGCCAACAAAACGTAGCCGCAAACACTAAATCCGAGACGCCCGACCGGGCGCAAAACTGAAAGAGAGAGGTACTTCCATGACTTTCACTACAACTCCTCGCCGTCTCGCCAAAACCTTCGCTTTGGCCGCGACCTTCAGCGTGCTGTCGATGAACGCCTTCGCCGCTGGCGATGCCGCACTCTACGGCCCGACTGCACCGAAAGGTTCGAGCTTCGTACGGGTCTACAACGCTGGTAACGCTGAAGTCAGCGCCACCGTCGGCAGCACCAACCTGAGCGACGTTGCGCCACTGTCCAGCACCGACTTCAGCTTCATGCCGGGCGGCGATTACAGCGCCAAGGTCGGCAGCCAGACCCTGCCGGTGAAACTGGCCGGTGATCACTATTACACCCTGGTCAACAACGCCAGCGGCGCGCCGCAACTGATCGAAGAACCGCCGTTCAAGAACAAGCAGAAGTCCTTGGTGCGTCTGCAGAACCTGAGCGACAAGTCCTTGACCCTGAAAACCGCTGACGGCAAGACCGACGTGGTACCGAGCGTGGCCGCCAAGGGCCGTGGCGAGCGCGAAATCAACCCGGTGAAAGTCAGCCTGGCGCTGTTTGAAGGCGACAAGAAAGTCGGCGACGTCAAACCGGTTGCCCTGGAACGCGGTGAAGCGGCCGTGCTGTACGTCACCGGCAACGGCAGCAGCCTGTCGCCAGTGTGGGTAAAACGCCCGGTGTCGACGCGCTAACACATTTGCCTGACTGACACGTGCCCTGTAGGAGCACGGCTTGCCGGCGATGAGGCCCTTGAGACCGCCATCGCTGGCAAGCCAGGCTCCTACAAGGGATCCAGGTGTCAGTCGGGATACGGAATAAGAACAAGAGTGAAACGACAGAACGTTCGTAGCTCTAACCAATCGATTTTAAAGGAGTAACAACATGATTCCGGTGATCTTGTCAGGTGGTAGCGGCTCACGTCTTTGGCCGCTTTCGCGTAAGCAGTTCCCTAAGCAATTCCTTGCCCTGACCGGCGAACACACGCTGTTCCAGCAAACCCTGGAACGCCTGGTGTTCGAAGGCATGGACACGCCAATTGTGGTGTGCAACAAGGACCACCGCTTTATCGTCAACGAGCAACTGAGCAACCGCAAACTGGAAGCCCAGCGCATCCTGATGGAACCCTTCGGTCGCAACACCGCGCCGGCTGTAGCCTTGACCGCGATGATGCTGGTCAATGAAGGTCGCGACGAGCTGATGCTGGTGCTGCCGGCCGACCACGTGCTGGAAGACCAGAAAGCCCTGCAACGCGCCCTGGCCCTGGCCACCGTCGCTGCCGAAAACGGCGAAATGGTGCTGTTCGGCGTCCCGGCCACCAAACCGGAAACCGGCTACGGCTACATTAAGTCGACCAACGATTCGCTGCTGCCGGAAGGCGTCAGCCGCGTCTCGCACTTCGTCGAAAAACCGGATGTCAAACGCGCCACCGAGTTCGTCGCGTCCGGCGGTTATTTCTGGAACAGCGGCATGTTCCTGTTCCGCGCCAGCCGCTTCCTCGAAGAACTGAAAAAGCACGACCCGGACATCTACGACACCTGCCTGCTGACCCTTGAGCGTAGCGTTCACGACAACGACACCATCACCCTCGACGAAGCCACCTTCGCCTGCTGCCCGGACAATTCCATTGACTACTCGGTGATGGAAAAAACCCAGCGCGCCTGCGTCGTACCGCTGACCGCCGGCTGGAGCGATGTTGGTTGCTGGTCGTCGCTGTGGGAAGTGAATGAAAAAGACGCCAACGGTAACGTCACCAAAGGCGACGTGGTCATTCAGGACAGCAAAAACTGCATGATCCACGGCAACGGCAAACTGGTGTCGGTGATCGGCCTGGAAAACATCGTGGTCGTCGAAACCAAGGACGCCATGATGATTGCGCACAAGGACAAGGTCCAAGGCGTGAAACAGATGGTCAACACCCTCAACGAACTGGGCCGCAGCGAAACCCAGAACCACTGCGAAGTCTATCGTCCGTGGGGTTCCTACGACTCGGTGGACATGGGCGGCCGCTTCCAGGTCAAGCACATCTCGGTAAAACCGGGCGCGTGCCTGTCGCTGCAAATGCACCACCACCGCGCCGAACACTGGATCGTGGTCAGCGGCACTGCCGAAGTGACCTGCGACGACAACGTGTTCCTGCTCTGCGAAAACCAGTCGACCTACATCCCGATTGCGTCGGTCCACCGTTTGCGCAACCCGGGCAAGATTCCACTCGAGATCATCGAAGTGCAATCGGGCAGCTACCTGGGTGAAGACGATATCGAGCGGTTTGAAGATATCTACGGTCGCTCAACCCCGATCGAGCGCGGCGTGTCGGTGAAAACCATCGCGCAGTGATTGATCGGTAACACAAGAAGCCCCCGTCCAGCCCGCTGCGTTCCCTATCCGCAGTGGGTTGGGCGGGGGCTTTTTTCTTGCTTCAACCGTGCAAAATCTACCGAACCTGCGCCTGGCCGGACCTTCCACTCAGCGACTGCCGTCTACCGTCTACCGGCATAAGGCTTGGGTGCAACAAGCCCGATCAAATCCAGGTTTCTCTTTAATGTCTGAACCACCTCCTCCGTCCGCGTCGAGAGCTCAGCAATTGTTTCGAAGGTTTTTGGGGGGGAGTCACTGGAGACGGCAAATTCATCTTTGAGGGCTTGCATCCTGAATTCCAGCATATCGATCACTGCCTGTGTGTCGTCATAGACCTCACTGAGCGATGCGGCATCCAGGCCCTGTGAGGCCTTGTAAAACTCCCGGCCTGTATTGATCAGGCCTGGGGCTTGCGATCCCAGCTGACTGGCGACCTTGTCGATAACTTTCTCGGCCGCGGCGCTGGTGATCTTTCTCCCCAGTTTTGTTCGCCCTTCACGGGTCCGGGGATCAATGGCCAACAACTCGAATTTGATCGTGTTCAGGCTGGTTTTCTTTTTGGGTTCAACGGCCTCAATGAATGATTTAGTGTTCATTTCGTTGCCCTTGAAACTGATCGGGCGGTTCAGTTGAAAAGTGTCCACCACGTTGGAAATCAGAGCACCAGCCGCCTTGGCGCCGATTGCCGCGCCCGCTTTACTTCCCAACCCAGAGGTCACAGGGCCTGCCAGCCCTCCCAGTGCGCCACCCACCGCTGCCCCCGCCGCCGTACCGGCGGCACTGGTGGCACTACTGGCAAGTTGAGTCACCACCCGTCGACCCAACGCTTTGAACCGATGCTGCGCATACAGGTGATTGAGCAGCGAATTCTTGAAATCCGAAGCGCTGCTTCCTACCGATGACAGCAACGCTCGTTGCTTTTTCAGACTCTCATTCAGTTCCGACGGTTCGGTCAGTTTGCCGCCGTCGCTATCGACATATCTCATGGGCGAATTACCGACCATCTGATACAGGTTCGGCCCGCCGACCAACCCCTTGGGGTCAGGATTGAGCCAGCGCTGCAACCACGGCACGTAATAACGCAGGCCATAGTAATAAAGCCCTGTGGCATCCCGCTCCTTGCCTGAGTATCGGATGAATTTATAACTGACCTCAATCCCATCATTCCCGGCAAACCAGGCCGTTGCGCCAAACGGGTAATAGGTTTCACGGCTGATGATTCGTGCGTCGACGGCCAGTTCCACGGTGCAGGAATTCAGATGATCGACCAGGGTGTAATGGTACTGATCGTTGATGCCGGACGGCGGATTACTGTCCCAATGCAACACCCGAACCGTATTAAGACCGGCCTGAGCCGTAATGACCTGTAGCACCTCCCCGGTGCCGCTGTCGGTACGAAGTTCGAGCTGCGGCAAGTAGCGCACGTCGGCCATCACTGTTCGGGCATGGGTCTGCAACGAGCGGATTTTGCGCACCCTTTGGCCACCTCCATCGTAGACATAGGACTCATAGTCATTGCGCCCGGTATCACGCTCCACCGGGCTGACCGACTGCACTTGGTTACGCAGATCCCACGTCAAAAACCGCCCCTGATCCAGCTCCAGCAAATTGCCCCTGGCGTCGAATGCCGAGGCGATTTCGTCTTCGGTCGGCGGCACGCCGTTGCGCCAGGGCAAACAGCGATTGCTGTGCCGGGCGGGTTTTAGCTCATGTCCCGGACTTTGTGCGCCGACGTGCGTCAGCTTCAGCAGGTTGCCACCCTCGTCGTAGGAGTAGACCTGGTGGTAGTTGCTGAGTGCCGCCGAATCGTTGCGCCCGACGGATGAGGGCCCTTGATTGGGAGCCCCCGCCTCCCAGCCAGATGCCGCGATCAATTGATAAAGACTGTCGTAGATAAATCGACTGACGGGTTCGATCCGTTGATTGTTGAAGTACCGCACCGGCAACGCCTTGTCTTCGATGCTCAGCACATTGCCCATTCGGTCATAAACGTAGAACAGGTGTTGCAGCAAGCCGCTGTGATCGCCGTGCGACCGCAGCTCAATCAATCGCCCCTCTTCAGGGGAATACTTGAGGGTCGTTTCTACGTTGTTACCCGCCACTTCGCGAATGATCTGTCCTTGGGCGCTGTACTCGATTTCACTCACCAGTGTTTGCCAAGCGGGCTTGCCTGCGAGCTTCAAGGCACTGTGGTGTGGTAGGCCATCAAGGGTGAAGCCAAAGGTCAGGCAGTTCTGCCTGGCATCGACCGACTCCAGCACATCCCCCTGCGGACCGAACCGCCACGTCGAGACGGCACCATCGCCGGGCTCCAACAGGCTATTGCGATCAGCAATCGGCTCTGGCCAATCAGGTGCGACGGCATCCTTGGTAAAGTGTTGCACCTGCCTTGTGCATTGGCCGGTGATCGCAAACACCTCAAACAATACGGTTCCACCGGGGCCATCTCGCCGAATGAGCTGACCGAGAAGGTTTTGGTCCCGAAGCCCCTGACCGTGACGACCATATTCCATCCGTTCGGCACACCGTGGTAGCTGCGTGACGAGGTGCTCAAACACCGCCACGGGGCGCAACAAGTCGTCGTATTCAACCTCGCTGTGAGTGCCCCGACTGTCCCAACCATGCAGAATTTCATGAGTCAGGCCGAAAAGAGTGATCTGCGAGCCGGCATCAACGCTGAGCATCGACACCGCGCTACCGGACAGCGAATGCACCGTCACGAGATTGGCGGGCACCAGCGGATGTTGGTCCTGTTGCAACCAAAGCCGTGGGTCCCACTGTTTGACGGCGTGCCCGGCGGCATTGTGGAGAGTGCGGTTGATGCGGGCCTGAGTCAGTTCGCCTTCAATCTCGCGCCAATAATCAATTGAACGGATTGGCAGCTCCCGCGGATCGACGACGGACAGTGTGGGGGTTTTGTAATGCATCCTGGCGTGTCCCTGTAATCCAACGGTTATCTAACCGTTCGTGGCAATGACGGGCTACTGTCAGAAATTACAGTACCGACCAACGGCAACAGACCTGATGCAAGAATGTCCATTCCCCCAGCCGTTCGGTAGGATGGTGGTCATGAGTTCAAGGAGCGTTCAAGCATGTTCATCGGCGTCCTGCTGGTCATTACCTGGCTGATTTTGCTGCTGCGCTACCCGGCAAAGGCGTTTCCCGTTTCTGTGGCGGCCGCAGTCGGTTTGGGGCTTGTGGCCACGTGGGTGATCTGGCTGGACAACCGCGAGATCAAGCAACTCGCACGCCTGGAGCTGCGCATTACCTATGCGCCGGAGCAGTGCCCGGCGGACCGCCCTTTGCAACTGAAAATGAACAATGGCAATAACGTGCCGCTAACCGATTTGCGCTGGCGCATCGCGGCGTATGCACCGGGTGATACGGTCAATCTGGCCGACAATCAATACGACGCCCCGCGTTATCGTGGCCCCGGCGAATTGCAGGCCGGCGGCAACTGGGAAGACTGTTTGCCACTGCCGCCGCTGCGCCCTGGCTACCGCCCACAAACCCTGGAGTTTCGCGCCGAGCGATTGCAGGGTAGTTTTTCCGACTGATCCCCTTCTTCTTGTTGCACAAGGACCGCGCCATGCCCGTTGCGTTGATTACCGGTTGCTCCAGCGGCATTGGCCGCGCCCTCGCAGATGTGTTCAAAAATGCCGGATACGAGGTCTGGGCCAGCGCCCGCAAAGCTGAAGACGTGGTCGCATTAGCCGCCGCCGGTTTTACCGCCGTGCAACTGGACGTCAATGACAGCGCGGCCCTCGAACAGTTGAGTGAACAGATCAACTTGCAACATGGCGGCCTCGACGTGCTGATCAACAACGCCGGTTATGGCGCCATGGGCCCGCTGCTCGACGGCGGTGTTCCGGCCATGCAGCGGCAGTTCGAAACCAATGTGTTTGCGATCGTCGGCGTCACCCGCGCGCTGTTTCCGGTGCTGCGTCGCGCCAAGGGATTGGTGGTCAACATCGGCAGCGTTTCAGGGATTTTGGTCACACCGTTCGCCGGCGCCTACTGCGCTTCAAAAGCCGCCGTTCATGCGTTGAGCGATGCGTTACGCATGGAGCTGGCGCCGTTCGGGATCCGCGTGATGGAAGTCCAGCCGGGCGCCATCGAATCCAGCTTCGCTAAAAATGCCGGGCATGAGGCAGAACAATTGATCACCGAACAATCGCCGTGGTTTCCACTGCGTGAAGGCATTCGTGCACGGGCCAAGGCTTCGCAGGACAAACCGACACCGGCCAGGGAGTTTGCAGAGGGTTTGCTCAAGGCTGTGCAGCAGGGCAAAACACCGCGCCTGATTCGTCTAGGCAATGGCAGCCGCGCGTTGCCGTTGTTGGCGGGGTTGTTGCCCAAGGGGTTGTTGGAGGCGGGGTTGATGAGGCGGTTCGGGTTGCGCGGGCAGCTCTGAGACCGAGTCGACGCCATCGCGGGCAAGCCCGCTCCCACAAGGTTCTGCGGGGTGGCCTAGATCGCATTCACACCGATGATCACTGTGGGAGCGAGCCTGCTCGCGATGGCGTCCGAACAGACACCGAAATATTTCAGGACATACTTCCATGACCGACTACACCGTCTACTTCGACGAAGTCATCCAGGCCCACATCGCCATCGAACAATGGCTGGCCGAAGAGCAAGACGCGTCCGCGCTTGAACAACTGCTGACCCGATTTTCACCACAGTTTTCCATGGTCTCTCCGTTGGGCCGGGTGCTGGATTTCGAGGCGTTGAGCGAGTTGTTTCAGATGGCGGGCGGGAAGAAGCTCGGGTTCAGGATCGAGCTTAGTGAGCTGCGCGGTGTCGCGTTGTATGAAGAAGGCGCGGTAGTGAGTTATCGCGAACAGCAGACTGATGCCACCGGGCTGCATTCGGATCGGCGTTCGACGGTGGTGTTTGAGACGCAGGCCGATGGCAGGCTGATCTGGCGGCATTTGCATGAGACGTTTTGCAAGGCATGAAACCGAGTCGCTCCATTCGCGAGCAAGCTTGCTCCTACACTTGATCTGCGTCGATCACATCTTCGGTGTTCACAGCAGATCTAATGTAGGAGCAAGCTTGCTCGCGAAGGCCGCGACTCGGTCTATCGGCTAGTTAACCACCACCGTGCAAGTAATCCCCGCCGCCAACAGCACCCCCTCCGGCACTTCATCAATGTGAATCCGCACCGGCACCCGCTGCGCCAGCCTCACCCAGTTAAACGTCGGGTTCACATCGGCAATCAGCTCGCGACTCTCCGGGTTATCCCGGTCGTAGATGCCGCGAGAAATGCTCTCCACATGCCCCTTCAGCACTTCGCCGCTCATCAATTGCATGTCGGCCTTGTCGCCCACCCGCACGTGCGGCAGTTTGGTTTCTTCGAAGAAGCCGTATACCCAGAACGAGTTCATATCGACCACGGCCATTTTCGCTTCGCCGATGCGTGCGTAGTCGCCGCGATGGACGTTGAGGTTGGTCACGTAACCGTCCACCGCCGCGCGGACTTCGGTGCGTTTGAGGTTGAGTTCGGCGGCTTCCAGTTGAGCTTGCGCGTGTTGATAGTCAGCCAATGCCGAGTCGGCAATGTTGCTGGCGTCGTCGCGGTTTTCCCTGGAGATCACCAGGTTGTCCATGTCGGCGCGGCGACGGGCGTTGACCTTGCGCATCTCCCACGTGGCCTTGCGTGAGGCCACCAATGACTGCGCCTGTTTGACCGCAATGCGGTAATGCTCGGGGTCGATCTGCATCAGCAAGTCGCCCTTCTTCACCTGTTGGTTGTCGCGCACCGGCACGTCCACCACTTCCCCGGTGACGTCGGCGGCGACGTTGATGATGTCAGCGCGCACCCGGCCGTCGCGGGTCCAGGGGGTGTCCATGTAATGCACCCACAGTGTCCGGCCGATCCACATGGCGAGGGCCAGCACCAACAGGGTGGCGAGCAGGCTGAAAAGCTTTTTCATCAGGGCCTTCTTCAGTGATGAGAGTCAGTGATAGACAGTCAGCGCCAGGGCGCCGAACAGACAGGTAAACAGGCTCAGGCGCAGCAGCGCCGGGTGCCAGAAAAAGCGGTACAGGTCGAACCCGGACAAGAACCGGTCCAGCGCCCAGGCCAGTGCGGCGGCGATGAAAAACATCAGGGTCATGGTCGGCATGTACACGCCGTGGAAGGCGATTTCACGAGGCATGTTCAAGTCCTTGAGGCTCGGTTTCGGTGTAGGCGGCGAGCGGCGATTGCGGGTCCAGCAACGAGGTGCGAATGAAGTGCAGGTAGCTCTTCACCCGGCGCAATGCCGAGGTGTCGAAGTGCGGCGCGAAAGGTTCGTCGGTGGCTTGCACGCGGCTGATCGCATGGTCGACCGCGATCAGACTGCGCTCCAGATTGCTCTGGCTCGGTTGCAGAAACAGCCGCACCAGCGAACGGCCCATCACACGGATTGCCTGGCGCCACCGCTGCGATTCGGCATAGGCCGGATGCACCGGCAGAATCGCCTGCTCCTTGCGCAACTCGATGATCGCGTGGCCGACTTCCAGCACCACAAACATCCAGCGCAGCAAGTCTCGTTGCACCTGCGGCTGACCGGCGGCCAAGCCATATGCCTGATGCAGCAAGTCCCGCGTGCGGCTTTCAAAACTCGACGCCAACCCCTTGAGTTTGCCGCTGATCGCATACACCACTTGCCCGCGCAGATCCTGCTCCAGCCGTCGCCACAACCAGCGGCTGTTCGGCGGCAAAATAATTGCCCCGGCCGCCGCGCACACCAGCATGCCAAGCACCATGGCGATGTAGTCGTTAATGAAAGCGTAAGGGTTGTAGACCGTGAGGTTGTCCGGCACCGAACCGGTGCTGAAGAAGATCAGCAAGCCGAGACCGACACCGGCGTATTGCGGTCGCGACGTGAGGAACGAACCGAGCAGGATCACCGGTGCGAGCATCACGCACAGCAACGGGAAACCGTCGATCCACGGGAAGATGAAAAACATCTCGACGAAACCGATCAGTGCGCCAAGGAACGTCCCGCAGGCCATCTGAAACGCCATGCGTTTCGGATTCGGCGTTGCGGCTGAAAGGCCGACGGTGGCGGCGGCAATCAGGGTCATCGTCGCCCCGCTCGGCCACGCCGTCGCCACCCAATAGCTGCCGAGCACCACCAGAATGAACGCCGCGCGAATCCCCGACGCCGCCGAGGCCATCCAGTTGGTTTGCGGGGTAAACGGCTCGTCCCATTGCTCGCGCGCGTGGCTGTGATCGGCCAAGGACGCGTGAGTCTGTGCATAACTGTGCAAGTCGTCGACGAAGCGATAGAGCAGCTCGTAGGCGGTGTGGAAATCGAGTTGCTCGGCGTCGCTGGGATGGCTCTCTTGAAAGATCGTGCGCAGGCTTCGAACCCGCGCCGGCAAACCTTCTTTGTAAGCGCTCAACTCGATAACCAATCGTGCCGCATCCGCGTGGGTCAGGGCCCGACCGCTGAAACCGTCGAGCACTTCTGCCAGGTCTTGCAAACCCGGTTTGATTGCCGCGACCACGTGATCCGCCCCGCTGCTGTCCAAGCGTTCGAGCAACTGATGCAAGGCGTTGAATCGCGTGGTGATGCCCATGAACTCGCTGTTCAAACGATTGAGCCGACCGTTGCGCCGACGCATGTGCGGGTCTTCAAAAACGGTGACGCTGCGTAGCCCTTCCAGCCCCACCGCTTCGGCGATGAAGCGCACGTTGCTGGCTTCAAACGCGTCCCGCTTGCTGCGACCGCGCAAACCATCGGTCACGAACAACGCGAACACGCCGAAACGCTGATACAAGGCGTTGCGCATCGCGGCGCTGGCGGTTTGCGGCAGGATCGCTGCGCTGACCAGCGTCGAGCAGAGAATCCCGAGGGAGATTTCCAGAACACGCCAAACGGCCGCCATGAACGCCCCGTCCGGGTGCGCCAACGCAGGCAATCCGACCATCGCGGCGGTGTACCCGGCCAGTACAAAACCGTAGGCGCGAAAGTTGCGATACCGCGCCGCGCCGGCCGAACAGATACCCACCCAGATCGCCAGCGAGCCGAGGAACAGTTCGGTATTTTGTGCGAACAAGGCAATCAGAGCGACCATCACCGTCGAGCCGGTCAAGGTGCCGAGAAAGCGGTAAAAACTCTTGGCAAACACCTGACCGCTTTGCGGCTGCATGACGATGAACACGGTGATCATCGCCGTGCGCGGTTGCGGCAATTCCAGACGCATCGCCAGCCACAACGTCAGGAACGCCGCGAACAACACCTTGAAGATGTAAACCCAGGTCACGCCGTCGCTGCGTGCCCAATCGAAGAAGCCCCGGCGCCATTCAAGGGAATACAGCCAGCGCAAAGGTGCGGGCAAGGGAGTCATGAAATCCTGCTCAATGATATTCAGTCAGGTGAGGACCCTGTGGGAGCGAGCCTGCTCGCGAATGCGGTGTGTCAGGCAACATCATCATTGACTGACACTCCCTCTTCGCGAGCAGGCTCGCTCCCACAGGTTTTGTGTTCAATTCGCGATGCTCTGTAGCAGGGCCGGGGTTTTCGGTGCAGCGGTCTGGCTGTCCTTCGGCACGTCATTACCCGCACCGAGCCCACCACCGAGCGCCGTCACCAGTTCAGCATGAGCACTGAGCCTCGCCGCCTGCACCTGCTGCTGAACCTGCTGCTGCTTAAACAACAACGTCTGCGCGTTAAGCACGTTGAGGTAGTCGGTGAGCCCACGCTGATACGCGATCATCGCAATGTCATAAGTCTTCTGCGCGGTGGCCACCGACTCGGCGGCGAAAGCTTGCTGCTTGTCCATGGACTCGCGGCGGATCAACTGGTCGGAGATGCTTTTCAGCGCATTGACCAGCGTCTGGTTGTACTTGGCCACGGCGATGTCATACCCCGCCGAAGCTTCGCCCAACTCAGCGCGTAAACGCCCGCCATCGAAGATCGGCAACGAGATCGCCGGGCCGACGCTGTAGTTGAGTTTCTTGCCGGTCAAAAACTCCAGCGCCCCGCCGCCCGTGGCCATGTAGCCGAGGCTACCGACCAGATCGACATTGGGATAAAAACCGGCGTGGGCGACATCAATGCCGCGCGCTTGCGCCGCCACTTGCCAACGACTGGCCACCACGTCCGGGCGTTGACCGAGCAATTGCGCGGGCAACGACGACGGCAATTTCAGCGCCGCGCCCAACGACAGCGTTGGCCGTTGCAACTGCGCGCCCTCGCCCGGACCTTTGCCTGCCAGCGCTGCGAGCTGGTTGCGGCTGAGGGCTATTTCTTCGTCCAGCGCGTCGATCTGGCGATGGGTTTCCGGCAATGGCGTTTGCGCCTGACTGACTTCAAAGTGCGTACCGATACCTCCGTCCAGGCGTTTCTGTGCGAGGTCGAGAATCTGCTGTTGCTGCTTCAGCGTCGCTTCGACGATGTCGCGTTGTGCGTAATGCAGTGACAGTTCGATGTAGGCGCGCACGATGTTGTTCTGCAATTCGAGCTGCGCCAGACGCGCTTCCGCCGCACTCATGTGCGCCATGTCCACGGCGCGCTCGGTGGCATTGCTTTCACGGTCCCACAGGTCGAGCGCATAGCTGAAGCCCAGTGCGGCGTTGTTGTCCCACGTGGTCGTGTTGGCCAGCTCACCCGGCCCGTAGAACTGATCGGTGGGCCAGTTGTGGCGCTTGAGGGTGGATTCGCCATTCACCTGCAGCGACTCGGCGGATTCGGCGATGCCGGCCATGGATTTGGCTTGGCGCACCCGCGCCGCCGCCATGACCATGCTCGGGCTGCCTTGCACGGCGAGGTCGATCCAGTGGTTCAGTTGTGGGTCGCCATAGACCTGCCACCAGTGTGCGGTGGGCCAGTGCGCGTCCTGCGCAGCGTTTTGAATGGCTTCGTCGGTGGCCAGTGAATTGGCCTCCAGAGCCTTGCCCTGCGGGGCAATACCTGCGGTACCGATGCAGCCGCTGATTGCCAGGGTTAAAGCCAAAACACTGAGCGACTGAAGCGCTCTGCTAATGCGACGCGGCACTGCTGCGATTTCCTGAAATAGGGGAAGTACGAAATCCTGTAGGAGCGCAATTCTAGGGGTGGGTCTTGTTGGCGATAAGCTGGGATTCTTGTGAATCTTTGTTACCGTTAACGCGATAATCCCTTCGTCGGGGTCTCCGACCTTGAAACCTTGTGTCACAATTTGCCATCTCCCTTGAGAGCACCCCATGGACACTTTGCAAAACATGCGCGCCTTCAGTTACGTGGCCGAGGCCGGCAGTTTCACTGCCGCCGCCGTGCAACTGGACACCACCACCGCCAACGTCTCGCGCGCGGTCTCCAACCTGGAAGCCCACCTGCAAACCCGCCTGCTCAACCGCACCACCCGCCGCATCGCTTTGACCGAGGCCGGCAAGCGCTACCTGTTGCGCTGCGAGCAGATCCTCGCCTACGTCGAAGAAGCCGAAGCCGAGGCCAGCGACGCCCACGCGCGGCCGGCCGGGCAGCTCAAGGTGCACACCATGACCGGCATCGGTCAGCACTTCGTGATCGACGCCATCGCCCGTTATCGCAAGACGCACCCCGACGTAACCTTCGACCTGACAATGGCCAACCGCGTCCCGGACTTGCTCGACGAGGGCTACGACGTGTCGATCGTCCTCGCCAGCGAACTGCCGGACTCGGGCTTCGTCTCCCAGCGTTTGGGCATCACCTACAGCATCGTTTGCGCCTCGCCGGCTTATGTGAAAGCCAACGGTTGCGCGCAGAAACCCAGCGATTTGCTAAACCACATGTGCCTGCGTCTGGTGAGCCCGGTGATTCCCCTGGAAAAATGGGCCTTCGACGGCCCGGAAGGCCAAGAGACCGTGACCATCAACAGCTCACCGTTTCTGGTCAACTCGGCGGACGCAATGAAGACCGCGATCACCAGCGGCATGGGCGTTGGCGTGTTGCCGGTGTATGCGGCGATTGAAGGGTTGCGCAACGGCTCGCTGGTGCGGGTGATGCCCAAGTACCGCTCGCAGGAATTGAATCTGTATGCGATTTATCCTTCGCGGCAATATCTGGACGCAAAGATCAAGACCTGGGTCGAGTACTTGCGCGGGTCGTTGCCAGAGATTCTGGCGGCGCATCAGGCGGAATTGGCGGCTTATGATTTGAGTGGGAATCTGGGCGGGATTCGGCTGGCGAACTGATTTCACGGTCCTACAGACGCGCTGATTTTGGGGAAGGATTCCGACGTGTTCTGTCGGTTGTTGGGTCAGACGGGAAATAGGTAGGCTTTGGGGGTCGCTGCAAAATCAGCGATCAGGTCTGGAAAACCTGGCGAACACTTACCACACCCCATGGCATACTGCGGCGCTTTTTTCTGCACGCAAATCCTTGTTATGGCGGCTGTGCGCGGGAGACCTTCGGGTCTACCGGTTTTTGGTGGGTGTACCGGTTTTTCCAGTCCGCGCATGGCTGCCACCCCTTTCGTCTGGAAAACGAAAGATGGCAGTTCCACTTCATCTGCCAATGAGTAACTTCCGCATGATTAAAGAAACACCGAACCCTCCGGAAACCGACGACGTTTCCCCCTACGAATCCGTCGATTCCAAAAAATTCCACGACGCCGCCGAACGCGCGCTGAATCACTACCTCAATCCCTCAGCGCTCAAATCCCCCGTGGCCCGCAAGCCAAGCACGATGTTCATGCTTGCACCCGATCTCAGAGACGAAGACCTCTTGGCCCACACCTGTGAATCGCTGGCCCAGGCCAGTGTGATGGCCAGTGATTTTGCCGGCTATCTGGAAGGCCCGCACCGCAACACCGCCATGGCAATCCAACAAATCGTCATGCTCGCCGAACTGGCGGCGAACCGAATGCTCGATAACCTCGAACTACCCAAACCCACGCCACACCGCTAATCCCCCGGCAAAAACCAATCCCCCTGTAGGAGTGAGCCTGCTCGCGATGGCGGTTGGACATTCAAAATTGATGTCGACTGACACACCCCTATCGCGAGCAGGCTCACTCCCACAGTTTTGGAGGGTGTACCAGATCGGAATCGGCTCCCGCATTAAGCATCGGGTTGTTTGGCCAGGAGCTTGACTCCCTGCGCTAGATAGAAAAAAGCCCGCCAGTTGGCGGGCTGAATTTATGGTTATTCACCAGCTTCCGTAGGGGATACCGTATTTTTCGACATAGCGTTTGGAGGCTTCTGTCTGGGGGTAGTAACGTCCGCCAGACTTGCCAAGATACGGCCCAAGCGGCGCTATTTCAGCTTGGCCACGTGCGACCTTTACTGGGCGTAGACACTCATCCTCCGCCCATACCTGCACAACGCCGCCCGGTGCAAGTCCAAGTCGTACAGCGGCGCTCCTCGGGAACGCTGACATCTCGGGAATACTTGGACATTCCTTGGTCAGGGCGTCGCGCATAACCTGCCGAGCACTTTCCGGTATCTCAATCCAACCTTGATAGGTTTGCGGCTCGACCGCCGATTGCCAGCGAACATAAATGCGCACTGGTAGTTTGGCACCCCGAACGGCTATATCGCCTCCCCCACTCACCCCGACCCATTCTCGAGCGACATCTGCACCTTTTTTTTCTCCACCGGCAGCGCCACCACTGCTAATCCGACGGTACAAGACACCATCGACATCAATAGCTGCACTGTCCTCAACCCAGACTTCCATAAAGTAAGGATGGGCAATACCTATCGCCCATGGGCCGGCGTCCATGTCTGAACGCCCTGTGGAAAGGCCTGAAGCTTGACAACCGCTCACCAGCAACGCCCCCAGCAGGATCCATAGTATTGGCATATTCGTGACTCCTAGTCGGGTACATGGGGATGTTGTACTCGGATTCCATCCGTGGTTGGGGCATTAAAGTACAGCAACCCCGCACTGGTTCGAGGTGTTGAGCCCTGAAGGATTGTCGGTGGGTTCCAGTTGGCCGAGGTATGAATGTACTTCAACTTCAACAATCGCTCTTCGGTGGGCGTCGTACTGTAGTCGCCCGCGACAAAACGGTCACAAAGGGCTTGAAGCTCGATCGGTACTGCATAGCTCGGATCGGCATCGTCCAGATAAATGAACTTTACCCCCTTAAGTTTGGCCTGCTCATACATCACCCGCAGGTAAACCCGCGACAACTCACCTCGTACAGGTCGTTTGAGCTGCAATGCCGCATAGACCTGCTTGTCAGGATTAAAGCTATTTTGCTGAGACGAAGGTAAGCCCCGAACATAGGGGGTCACGACCTCCAACATTTGGGACGGCCAGCCTTTGGCTTCCCACTGGGCCTTCACCTGTTGCGCGTCGCGGTAGATTGAGGTGTATTTCACATCCATCGTACCGGGGACATCCAGCACCTGCATGGGACTGATCAGCAGGTTCTCTTCGGACTCAGGGAAGTAGCCGCCGCCAAGGTCCGAATGGACACCGGGCAATGTGATTTCCAAGTGATCGGGTTTGACCCGGCTCAAGGCGAAGTTGGCGCGGGTTTCGTCCCGGGCTGCCAATTGGACAACATTGGGAAACAAGCTGCGAGGCAAATACAGTTTGAGACCCGGTTGTGTTTGGCTGCGGACATAACCCAGATTAGCCAGGCCGCCTACTGACGGTACGGTATCAAACAAGCCGATAAAACCCATTTGGACATCGTGCTGGTACTCCCCCCTGAACGACTGATGGAAAGCTCCGCGAAGCATCTTGATGGTCTGTCCCAAAGGGCCATTCGAGCCTAACGCCACCTCATTGGCAAAGTGGCGTGCAGCGGCTGCGCCTCGGCTGAACCCAAAGGTGTCGAAGGTCAGGTTGATGATTTTAGAGCCAAGGTTGGCTTGGGAAAAACGGAGGACGTTCTTCGCAATATCACGAAAAACGTCGTCTACTTTACCGTTCACACCTGATGCGCCACGCCCCATGCCGGCACCCAGCAAGCTATCTGCCAGACCCGATGAAGTGCCTATTCCCTCAACGTAAATCCTTTGAAAAAGTTGGTGTTTATCGCCTGAGCCCTGAATTTCATCGGAGAAAAAATACAATTCCCAGAGTTTTCTGATATTTGACGCATCATTCGCATAACTGCTGTCCGGATCAGACATATACGGCTTACAGCTGGCGTCCAGATCCTCAGGTTTAATGGCGTGGGTTGCGCCACACAACTGTCCCATCAGGCTGTTATTCGCATTGTTTAATGTCCCATCGAAGAACACACCGATGCGCAAGGTGATACCCACCGGTTTCTCTTCATCCAGCTCCTCTTCCTCTTCTTCCTCCTCTAAAACCAAGTCGTCAGCAGCAACGGTCGGCGCAGGCGAGGGGGTAGGTGCAATGACCGGGGGCTGGTAACTTGCAGGCGCAACCAAATGCGCAGGCATCGGATTGACCGGGGAAACCGGCGCAGGAGTGAAGCTGTTGCCGATGATGATGCTCGATGACCCGCCCGTGATGGTATCGCCATGCGTACCTTGCGAGCCGGTGACCAGCGCGGCCTGGCCATTGATTTACACCGAGGACATGGCGGCCAGGGTCAAGACACTGCCGCAGGTGGTGCAGTCAGTTACCCGGGCAGCGGGCAGACCATCAAAAAATACATTGGGTGACCCGGATTCGATGGCTGTTCCACCGCAGCGGGGACAGCTCACGGAATCGGTCTTGCGCGCAGCAGGCTTGCCGGACATTTTTGACTTCCATATCAGTGTTCAGAGGCAGCACCATGCTGACGCTCTTTATAGAAAACAATCAGACGTTTTCCAAAGTACTCAACCAAGCACTTGGCTCGTGTCCAGGTGTTGGAGCATATAAGACTGCAAAATTGTCCGGTACACAAAAAAACATCCGAAAAAACACTTATCCCTCTCCCGCCGACGGGCTTCGTGTCCCAGCGTCCGGGCATCAGCTACCGCATGGTTTGCGCCTCGTGAGCCCGGAATCCAAGAGACGTTCGGCTGGCAAATTGATTTCACTGTCCTACAGACGCGCTGATTTTGGGGAAGGATTCCGACGAGTTCTGTCGGTTGTTGGGTCAGACGGGAAATGGGTAGGCTTTGTGGGTCGCTGGCATTTCAGCGATCGGGTCTGGAAAACCCGAAGATAGGATCACAGCACATGACATAATGCGGCGTTTTTTCAGCTCCGCGATTTAAGTTATGGCGGCTGTACGTGGGAGACCTTCGGGTCTGCCGGGTTTGATCCTTCTCGGTTTTTCCAGTCCGCGTACAGCTGCCACCCTCCGTCTGGAAAACGGAAAGTGGCGGCTCCTCGACTCTAAGGATCTTTGCCAATGATTAAAGAAACTCCGAATCCTCCGGAAACCGACGACGTTTCCCCCTACGAATCCGTCGATTCCAAAAAATTCCACGACGCCGCCGAACGCGCGCTGAATCACTACCTCAATCCCTCAGCGCTCAAATCCCCCGTGGCCCGCAAGCCAAGCACGATGTTCATGCTTGCACCCGATCTCAGAGACGAAGACCTCTTGGCCCACACCTGTGAATCGCTGGCCCAGGCCAGTGTGATGGCCAGCGATTTTGCCGGCTATCTGGAAGGCCCGCACCGCAACACCGCCATGGCAATCCAACAAATCGTCATGCTCGCCGAACTGGCGGCGAACCGAATGCTCGATAACCTCGAACTACCCAAACCCACGCCACACCGCTAATCCCCCGGCAAAAACCAATCCCCCTGTAGGAGTGAGCCTGCTCGCGATGGCGGAGTGTCAGTCGACATCAATATGAATGTCAGACCGCTATCGCGAGCAGGCTCACTCCTACAGTTTTGGACGGCGTACACCCCGGCAGAAGCTCACTCCCAAAGTTTTGAATGGGGTATGCCCGGTAATCCGGGGACTCGCACAATGTCGGGGAAGAATGTTAGCGTGCTTGGCATTCTCCACGCCCGACGAGCCCTCCTCCCATGAAAAAGACCGTCCTCGCCTTCAGCCGCGTCACCCCTGAAATGGTTGAGCGCCTGCAACAAGACTTCGACGTCATCGTGCCGAACCCGAAAAACGGCGACATCAATGCCCAATTCAACGAAGCCCTGCCCCACGCCCACGGCTTGATCGGTGTCGGTCGCAAACTCGGTCGCGCGCAACTGGAAAACGCCGCCAAACTGGAAGTGGTCTCCAGCGTCTCGGTCGGCTACGACAACTACGATGTTGCCTACTTCAACGAACGCGGGATCATGCTCACCAACACTCCCGACGTACTCACCGAAAGCACCGCCGACCTGGCTTTCTCCCTGCTGATGAGCAGCGCCCGACGCGTTGCCGAACTGGACGCCTGGACCAAGGCCGGCCAATGGCAAGCCACCGTCGGCGCACCGCTGTTCGGCACCGATGTGCATGGCAAAACCCTGGGCATTGTCGGCATGGGCAACATCGGCGCGGCCATTGCCCGTCGCGGTCGTTTGGGCTTCAACATGCCGATCATTTACAGCGGTAACAGCCACAAGACCGAGCTGGAACAAGAACTCGGCGCCCAGCTCCGCACGCTGGATCAACTGCTGGCCGAAGCCGACTTCGTCTGTCTGGTCGTGCCGCTCAGCGAAAAAACCAAACACCTGATCAGCCACCGCGAACTGGCGCTGATGAAGCCGAGCGCAATCCTGATCAACATTGCCCGCGGCCCGGTCGTCGACGAACCGGCCCTGATTGAAGCGCTGCAAAACAACCGCATTCGCGGCGCCGGCCTGGACGTCTACGAAAAAGAACCGCTGGCCGAGTCGCCGCTGTTCCAACTGAAAAACGCGGTGACATTGCCGCATATCGGTTCTGCCACTCACGAAACCCGTGAAGCCATGGCCAATCGCGCGTTGGCCAACCTGCGCAGCGCCTTGCTGGGCGAGCGACCGCAAGATCTGGTCAACCCGCAAGTCTGGAAAGGCTAAGTAAAACGGGCAGATACTTTTAACGTATCTGCCCGTTTGTTACACAACTTGCAATTCAGTCCAGCGACGAAAAAAAGTTAAGCGCTATACACTCCAGACTACTTATCCGACCCTACGGAAAAACAGCAATGGAGTACATAGATCTTGAACAACCTCACCACCGACAAAACCATCAGATACTGCAAGTTTTCACTAATGGCTTATATAAGCTTTTTTGGTCTTTTGGTTATGTACAGCAACTTCACCGACTACTCATCCAACTATGAATATGTCGGTCATATCCTGAGCATGGACACCACTCGGGAAAACCTGAACCTGAGCTACAGGGCTATCACCTCGCCCATGCTCCACCACCGGATCTACTGGTTCATTATTACCCTGGAAGTTATCTACACGGCTTTTTGTCTGGTAGGTGCCTATCACCTTTACAGAAACATAAGCGCCCCTGCCGAGGTTTTCCATGAGGCCAAAAAGTTTTCAATCATCGGATTACTGATCGCCATATTTGTCTATTACGTCTGTTTGCAAGTGATCGGTGTCGAATGGTTCAACATGGACGAATCACAAGTCTGGAACGCCAAGGACTGGGCTCGGCATATTGTCGATTTCATACTTCCGCTGATGATATTCGTAGCCCTCAGGACCGAGCGCTGAGTGGCCTCAACGCTCGTCCCAAGCCTTTCAAGCGAGCTTGCCAGTGCCTTGCGCCATCGGCGCCTTGGGCTTACGAAACACCAGCACGTTGCCCAACATCACCAACACCAAACCGACCAGTGCCGGTGCGGTCCATTGATAGCCTTCGACAAACGCCGAGACGTTCAGCGCCACCACCGGGAACAACACGGTGCAATACGCCGCGCGCTCTGGCCCCATGCGACCGACCAGTGTCAGGTAAGCGGTGAAACCAATCACTGAGCCCGGAATGACCAGGTACAGCAGTGAGCCGATGTAACGCGAACTCCATTCGATGTCGAACGGAATGCCTTTGACCAGGCACCACACCGACAACATTGCCGCACCATAGGCCATGCCCCAGGCGTTGGTGGTCAGCGGCTTCAGCCCGGCTTTCTGTTGCAGGCTCGACAACATGTTGCCCGCCGAGAAGCACAGGGTTCCGAGCAGCGCCAGGCCCAGGCCGAGCAAGGTTTGCGGGCTGGCGGTGTGTCCGGCCAGTTCAGGCCAGAACAACAAGCCAAGCCCGAACAAGCCCAGAGCGCCACCCATCAGCACGTTGCGGGCGATTTTCTGGCCGAAGAACACCCGCGCATTCAGTGCGTTCCACAGGGTGGCGGTAGAAAACACCACGGCGACCAAACCGCTGGGAATCCACTGGCTGGCGGTCAGGAAGCACATGAAGTTGACGCAGAACAGGCACAACCCTTGCGCCAGGCAGATCAAATGCCCGCGACGGTTCATCACTTGCAGGCGCCGACTCAACAGCAGCAGGGCAAACAGCACCAACGCCGCGAGACCGAAGCGATAGACAATCGATACCGGAATCGCCACTACGCCCAGCTGCCATTTCAAGGCAATCCAAGTGGTGCCCCAGATCAGCACAGTCAGCAAGTACAACGACAGGTTCATGGCAAACACTCCTCAATAGAGGTTCAGTGTCCTGCGCTGGCTTGTATCGCACTTGCATAAACTTGCGCTTTTTAGATTGGGGGGGCAGCGACATCGGAACGTCGTGTGGCGGTCAATGCCACAAATGAATGCCGTCAACAGTGAGCATCAAACGGCATCCATAGATTCCAGTGCCCAGACTCAATCCGTTGGGTCCCAGCCAAATCCTTCAACAGTATCCAAAAGCGGCCCTCCAAAGCTGGCTGTGTAATATATCGACACTCGCCCGATTTCATGTCTGGTAATATCAGGCACTGTAAAATCAACTATACCCGGCGTCGCATTGACCTCCCCCAGAAAACGATCATCTGTTTGAGAGAAAAACTGAACCACGGCCGTGTCCTTCAAGTAAAACCTAACTCGCAAGATACGCGACTTTAATTCTTTACGTTTTAGAGTAATCCGGAGCTCCAAATCCAGCCCTTCAGTAACAGGATCACCGGAAAAATCAATAACATTTCCCTTTACCCAGCCAGCGACAACTTCCTCCGACCTGGCTTCTCTGCATAAAAACGTACTTGTAATATTTTCCAATGTGGGACTTGCTTCGATCTTAAAATACTCCAACTCTTGTGAGTGATGAGATCCGGGTTCAATCCGATCAAAGCGCTCTGTCCAGAAACTAACAATTTCATTCACTGAGTCAGTCGACATTGTGCACACCCGATAAGTTATTAATAGAGCAGGCAAAATAAGTATTTCAGCCTCTTGAAACAACTGACACTTCTGACAGTTTTTTAGATTAAAAAAAACAAATTACTCGAGGTACTGAAGAATCTGACATATCTGCGCACTTGCATAATCTTGCGCTTTTGTCAGCGCAGAGGCTGGCAGGCCAACGTCTACAGAGTAGGATGCAAGGCGTTGGAGAGCGATCATGCCCGCACTGGAAACCCTGCAAGTCTTTCAAGCCCTTAACCGTTCGCCCAATGCTCGCCTGGAGCACAGCGCCGAACTCGGTGACGGCATGGCTGCAGCCTTGTGGAGCAACCACCACGACGCCCAGGACTACGAAGCGCCGAGCCACCACACGCTGTCGTGTTACATCGCTGGCGGCACCGGCACCTTTCGCCGCGATCAGCCCGGCACCAAGGGCGGCCCGGACAAGCTGTGCATCCTGCCCGCCGAGCATCAATCGGGCTGGGTGATCAACGGCGACATTCGCCTGGCCCACCTGTATTTCAGCCCCGAACAATTCGCCCTCGGCTGCGTCACGCTGCTGGACCGCGAACCCCGCGAACTGCAATTGCGCGAAGGGACCTTTCTCGACGATCCGGCGCAGGCGCGACGCTTTCGGCACATGCTCACCCTCAACTGGGACGAACCCGGCGAACGCCTGCTCACGAGCAGCCTGGCCCACGAAATGCTCAGCCACGTTTTACTTGGCCAAGTGGGCATGCGCGAGGGATTGCGGCTCAAGGGTGGATTGGCGGCGCATCAACGGCGGCAGTTGGTGGACTTCATCGATAACCAGTTGGCCGAGGCCATCAGCCTTGGGCAACTAGCCGCGCTGTGCGCGTTGTCGGAATACCACTTTGCGCGGATGTTCAGGGAGAGTTTTGGCTTGCCGCCGCATCAATATGTACTGGCACGCAGACTGAGCCGGGCGCAGGAGTTATTGCGTTTGACGTCGCAGCCGTTGGGGGAGATTGCATTGGCGTGCGGGTTTGCCAGTGCCAGCCATTTCACCAATCGGTTTCGGCAGGCGTTGGGTGGGACGCCAGGGGAGTATCGGCAGGCGTTTTTGCGGTAATCCTGAAGATAGTCGGTGCCTGTCATGCCGCCATCGCGAGCAGGCTCGCTCCCACATTGAAATTCCTGCTCGCGATGAACGATGACGCTCCTCCTGAAACAAGAACGGGCCTGCATCAGCAGGCCCGTTGTCAGTGGTGGAAAGATAAAAGTGAATCGGCGTCAGCCGTTCTGTGCAGCCTGTTCGTTTTCGAGAAACTCGTCTTCCAGCAGCGCATCGGCTGCGGCTCGCTCGAACGGCACCACCGCGGCACGTGGTTTGCCCCGCAGTTTGCCGAACAGGTGTTCCAGTGCATGTTCGAGTTTTTCGGCCGCACCGTCGATCGCCAGTTCCAGATTGGCGGCTTTATGGGTGACAGAAATCGGTTGGTGGCCTTTTGGCCTCGCTTCCAATTGGCAGCGGATGTCATGCGGTCCGGGCTTGTCGCCGTTTTCGTCCCGCAGGTGAACCTCGACGCGGGTCAGGTCCTCTTCATAACGTTCGAGCGTGCTCTCAATGGTAGTACGTACCCACTCCTCCAGTCGGATGCTGCTTTGAATATGGTTATCGCTGTTGACTTGGATTTGCATAGTTCATCCCTTATTTCAGCTAGCTCGCGAGAGGCCCTTCGGCTAGCCCTTGGGCGTCATCACCGTGACCTCTTACTTACACAATCGGTCTGTGCGCAGAACATTTCAACCCCTAAAAAAAGATAAATATGGATTAGCAAAAAAACCCGGACAACGAGCAAAAGCGCTGTTAAGGTCGGGAGTTGGGTCCGCTCGCTTCTTTGTAACAATTGTTCACATCTGTTGCTCTGCCAGCGGATGCAAACTTCGAAAGATCACCGCTTCCTCCACCAGCCAGTCATGCACCGCGCGCACGCCCGGATGGCTCAAAGCCCCCGGCGCATACAGCAACATGTAGCGCTTGTGATTGGGCACCGCCAACCCGAACGGCACGATCAATGCCCCCCGTTCCAGCTCATCGTTGAGCAACGTGCGGCGTGCAATCGCCACGCCCATCCCGGCAATGGCCGCTTCGATGGTCAGGTGATTGCGATTGAAGGTATGCCCGCGTCGCACGTCAGCACCCTCGAAGCCAATGGCATCGAGATAGAACTCCCATTCCGCGTATTCATAGCTGCCGCGCCAGGCGGTGATGTCGTGCAACAACGGGAAATGCATCAGATCCGCCGGACCATGTAGCGGCGGTCGGCCTCGTAGCAGGCTTGGGGCACAGACCGGGAAGATCTGCTCGTCGAGCAAGGCTGTGGATAACAGGCCGGGGTAGCTGCCATCGTTCAGGTCGATGGCCAAATCGAAGTCGCCCTCGTGCAGCGGCACGCTGCTGTCCTCGGCCACCAGGCGCAACTGAATGTCCGGAAAGCGCTGCTGCAAGCGTGGCAGGCGCGGGGTCAGCCATTTGCTCAGGAATGACGGAATCGAGCGTACTCGCAAAATTCCGCTGATCATTCCGGCGTCCAGACGGCGCAACTCTGCATCGATGCTGCCGTAAGCCTCGTTGACCGTAATGGCCAGGCGCTGGCCTTCAGCGCTCAGTTCCACACCCCGGGCACGACGGTGAAACAGGCGAAAGCCCAAACGCTCTTCCAGCTGCCGAATTTGCTGACTGACCGCCCCCGGCGTGATGTGCAGTTCTTCGGCGCAACGGGTGAACGACAAGTGCCGCGCGGCACAGGAAAACACGTGCAGCCAGACATAGGTCTGGGCATGCAATTGACGGCTCATCGTTTAGTCCTGCTAAAGGCTGTCTTAGGAAGTTTCGTTGGTCACGTAGGACCGAGGTTGTCAGTATCGCCGACATTGCGCTTGTCCTACAAAAATGGCAGCGATTTCTCTCCCATTGCGTGTATAGGCTTTAGCATGGCTATCAGTGTTTTCGATCTCTTCAAAGTTGGCATCGGTCCGTCCAGTTCCCACACCGTCGGCCCGATGCGCGCGGCTGCGACCTTCGCCCAGGCATTGATGGACCAAGGTTTGCTGGACGCCGTACGCCGGGTGGAAATCCGCTTGTATGGCTCGCTTTCCGCCACCGGCGTCGGCCACGCGACCGACCGTGCCTGTGTCATGGGCCTGATGGGCGAATGGCCGGACAGCATCGACCCCACGTCTATCGACAGCCGCATCCAGACCCTGCGTGAAACCGGCGAATTGTCCCTGGCCGGCAAAACGACCATCGCCTTCAACTGGCAGCGCGATCTCCTGCTGCTGGACGAGAGCCTGCCCTACCACCCCAACGCGATGTCTCTGACCGCCTTCGGTGAAACCGGCGAACTCTACGAGCAAACGCACTACTCGATCGGCGGCGGTTTCATCGTCGAAGCGGCGCAAGCCGAGTCCGGCATTGCGCCCAGCAGTGATGTGGTGCTGCCGTACGATTTCTCCAGCGCTGCCGAATTGCTGCGACTCTGCAATCAGCACGGCCTGCGGGTTTCTGAATTGATGATGGCCAACGAATTGGCCTGGCGCAGCGAAGCCGAGATCCGCCAGGGCTTGCTGCACATCTGGTCGGTGATGCGCGAGTGTGTCGAACAAGGTCTGCGCCACGAAGGCATCCTGCCGGGCGGCCTGAACGTTCCGCGTCGCGCCGCAAAACTGCACCGCAGCCTGTTGGAAATCGGCAAGCCGAATGTCATCACATCCACCCTGTCGGCCATGGAGTGGGTCAACCTGTTCGCCCTCGCGGTGAATGAGGAAAACGCGGCGGGCGGGCGTATGGTCACGGCACCGACCAACGGTGCGGCGGGGATCATTCCGGCGGTGCTGCATTACTACATGAAATTCAATCCGGACGCGTCGGACGATGACGTGGTTGCGTTCTTTCTGGGTGCGGCGGCGGTCGGCATTCTGTGCAAGAAAAACGCCTCGATCTCTGGCGCTGAAGTCGGTTGCCAGGGCGAAGTCGGTTCGGCCTGCGCGATGGCCGCCGCCGGTCTGGCCGACGTGCTCGGCGCTACCCCAGAGCAATTGGAAAACGCTGCCGAAATCGGCCTGGAGCACAACCTCGGCCTGACCTGCGACCCGGTCGGCGGCCTGGTGCAAGTGCCTTGCATCGAGCGTAATGCGATTGCCGCTGTGAAGGCGATCAACGCCACGCAAATGGCCCTGCGCGGCGACGGTAAACACTTCATTTCCCTGGACCGGGTGATCCGCACCATGCGCGATACCGGCGCCGACATGCATGACAAATACAAAGAGACTTCACGGGGCGGCCTGGCGGTGAGCTGGGTGGAGTGCTGATGTTTCGACGTTGATCGGTCTGATTGCACTGTCTGCGATCATCTATTCATTCATGCCCTGAAACGGGCCGGCAAAAAGAAGGCGGACCATCGTGCCCGCCGCTTTTTTGCCGTGATTATTGTTCGACAATTTTTCCGGCATGCCCCTTGCTACGTCACCGGTGAGGCAAAAGGACCGTTGAAACCTCAGCGAGCGATCTGCCGATGGTCTGGAGTTGCGAACCAACCCGATCATGGCCGGTCAATAACTGCACGTTCAATCAGGCGGTGACGCATCATGGACAACCCCTTCCAGGTTATTACCGATGCCTTTGCACCGGAATACCAGATCAACCTGAGCATTCAAGGTCTGGATGGCAGCATCATGCTGACCCTCTCCAACGGCGGCCGCGTGGTCGCCAAACGCATGATCAGCGCCGAGCAGCGCAATGACCCCAAACGCCTCAATCGGCTGGTGCAAAGCATTCAATTCGGCATCGCTATCGAGCAAGGCCACTGCGCCATGGCCATCCTCGAAACCATGACCGACGGCGACAATCGCTCCCTGCCGCCGCCCCCGCTCAAACGCCAGCACCGACCTGCCATCAGGCTTTAAAGCTCGCCTTTCTCCACTTCGGGATGTTCACTGGAACCCGCACCAACCTTGCGTTGCGGGTGTTCGATCTTCACCGAAGGAAATTGCGACGAGGCGTAACGCACCACCAGAATCGAAAACGCCAGCAGCAAAATCCCGCCGCACAGGTAGATGATCCCGACATCCGGCGGGTTGTGGTGCGAGACATTCGAGATCAGCAGCCGCGTCAATGCGGTGATCGCCACGTAAATCAGGAATCGCACCGGCATGTGATTGGTCTTGAAATAAATTCCGACCATCGCCCCCAATTCCAGGTAGATGAACAGCAGCAAGATGTCGTCGATCTTGATGTGTCCTGCCTCGATCATCCCCAGAAATTCCATCACCGCAGCCCACGCGGTCACTGCACCAATGGCGAACAGCGCCAGGTAGTGGAAAGTCTCGACGAACAGGTTGCCCAGGGACTCGGCCAGTTGATGCACGTTCTGCCGCAGGTTCTCGGCCCAGTTGATTTTCACGATGATGCTTCCTTAGCTCGGTTTGAGCGGATGATGCGGGATGGACGTGACGGTTGTTCTGCATGCAGAAAAAAGGCCAGAGGCTTTGGGTGAGATGGTGATGAGTTGTTGCTGGACACTTTTGTAGTGCTTTCACTGACGCCATCGCGGGCAAGTCGAATCGTCGCACCGCCGGCTCCTACAGGTTATCGGTGATCCTTGTGGGAGCGAGCCTGCTCGCGAAGGGAGCGCCGCGGTTTAGCTGACAAACGCCAATTTCGGTCTACATTAAAAAGCCACTACCCAAAACGCAGGGATTCGCTTATCCTTTTCGCTGTATATAAATACAGTAGTCGAAACAAACAACCAATGTGAAGGCATGTGAGGTGGTGAATGGCCGTCGAAGTGGTATACCGCAGCAGCCGAGATCTGGAGCGCTTGTTCATGGATAAAGCCGAAGCTGACCGTCATGACAAAATGCTCGAACTGGCCGAGTTGCTGGCTGAAGTGTTACAAAAAGCCGTTCCGTCCCTGACCGAGCAGCAAGTGGAAGAAGCCGGGATCTATATGGCGAAAAATCGCGATGTGTTCGCCAAGGCATTCAAGAGCCAGCCGGATGCGTTGTCCGAACTGCTGAATGCGCCGGTTGAAGTGGTTGAGCAGGCTGAACCTGTCGAGGCCATTGAAGCCGCTGAGCCGACCAAGCCAGCCAAAGCGGCCAAGACGCCGAAGTAAGCAGCGCCCGAATTGAATAGGCCCTGAGTCGACTGACTCAGGGCCTTTTTCATGTCTGGGATAACAGAACGACTCAGCGGTACAAGACCTTCTCTGCCAATTCGTCCGCCACCCGCGCAGGCGAACGTTTTTCCGCTTGGGCATGGGCGAAGACTTCGGTCAGGCGTGAGGCGATTTTCGACAGGTGAGCAGTGATGGTCGTGAGCTCTTCGCCGCGGTGTTTAAGCGAAACGTAGATCAGCCCGCCCGAATTGATCACGTAATCCGGTGCATACAGAATGCCCCGCCGTTCCAGTTGATCGGCGACTTCAAGGTGTGTCAGTTGATTGTTCGCCGAGCCGGCCACCGCCGAGCAGCGCAGCTGCGTCACGCTGTGGCTGTTGAGCACGCCCCCCAGTCCGCACGGCGCGAGGATGTCGCATGGAGTGCTGAGCAGTGCCTCGTTGGCAATCGGGTGAGCGCCCAGCTGCTCCATCGCCAGTTGCACTTTGCCGTGGTCAATATCGCTGACCAGCAGTTCCGCGCCCGCCGCGTGCAGTTGTTCGGCGAGTGCATAACCGACATTGCCCAAACCTTGAATAGCCACACGCAGGCCTTCCAGATTATCGCTACCCAGACGGGCCATCGCGGTCGCTCGAATGCCGGTGAACACGCCCATGGCGGCATGCGGCGCAGGGTCGCCCGCCGATGTGGTGCTGGTGACGTGTTGGGTCTGTTGGGCGATGCAATCCATATCGGCCACAGAAGTGCCGCTGTCGATGGCGGTGATATAGCGACCGTCGAGCTGGTTAATACAGCGCCCGAAGGCTTCGAACAGCGCGGCACGATTTTCCACATGAACCGGGCGAACAATCACCGCCACACCGCCGCCCTGGGCCAGCCCGGCGAGAGCAGCCTTGTAACTCATGCCTTGCGCAAGGCGTATGGCATCCTCGACCGCCGATTCGTCGCTGGGGTAGGCAAGGTAACGACAACCGCCCAGGGCAGGCCCAAGCCGGCTGTTATGAATGGCAATGACCGCCTTCAACCCGGTGACCGAGTCGACGCTCAGATGTAGCGATTCAAGGCGAGTGCTTTGCATGAGAGCGAACATCGTGGGGCTCCCGAATCACTTCTTGTAGTCGCCAGTATAGGCTTGCGCCTAAAAATTGCAGAAGCGCACCGGAATAAGCGACGTTAATTTGCAGCCTTTCGGACATAACCTGAAACCGCATGTGTGCAGCACTGGACGAATGCCGGAGACGGGGCTAAAACGAGGCATTCGCCGGAGATTTTGATGACGCCCCGCCAATGCTTCTTCGATTGCCTGCAACGTTCACCGCCCGCGCTGTTCGAAGCGGCGCTGTGGATGGCGGCCGAGCACGATACCAAGCTGAATCCCGAGGTGGTGCTGGCCGACTTCAACGACCTGACACAGAAGGTCAGCTTTGGCTTGCCGATGTTACCGGTCAGCGAACTGGCTCAGCCATTGTTGCGGCGGATGAATGATCTGGGGTTCGCCCAGGACGACTTCACACCGCTACGCCCACAAGTGGCCTTGCTCAATAAAGTGCTGGAACTGCGACGCGGCCAGCCGCTGTCTCTTGGGCTGATTGCGCTAGAGTTGGCCAAGCGCCTGGAAATCCCGATGGTCGGGGTCAATTTCCCCGGGCATTTCCTGCTGCGGGTTCCGGGCGCCGACCACTTGCTCGACCCCTGTGGCGGGCGTCGGTTGTACCCCAACGACTGCCGGGAACTGCTGCAACGCCAGTACGGCCCGAACATGAAACTCAGCGCAGACCATTTACTGACGGCTGATCCGGTGCAGATGCTGCAACGCCTGTCGCGAAACTTGCGTCAACTGCACCTCTCCCACGATGACTACATTGGCGCCCTGATCGACGCCGAACGTGTGCTGGAACTGGGCAACGCCAACGCCGCCGATTACCTGGCCCGGGCCAGCCTTTATCAACGACTGGACTGCCCGAATGCCGAACGCTTCGACCTGGAGCATGCGCTGTTACTCAGCGACGACCCGATCCAGCGGATTCGCCTGACTGAGCGCCTGGGACACCTGCCACCCAACGCCATCGTTCACTGAAACCTGTGGGAGCGAGCCTGCTCGCGATGACGGCAGGACAGACATCTTTAAAGTGACAGTCAGACCGCTATCGCGAGCAGGCTCGCTCCCACATTTTGATTTCGGCATGCCCCGTATTTATGTCTGCCATCGCACCTTGTGGGAGCCGGGCTTGCCCGCGATTCAGGCGACGCGGTTTATCAGGTAAACCGCGTTATCGTTCATCGCGGGCAAGCCCGGCTCCTACAGGGTTCATTGGTTAGCGTTATGGAGTGTCTGGCTGGTTGGCGGGGTGGGCTTTTATGAACGCAGGATGTGTGGCCGCCAGCGCCGCCACCCGGCGAATCCGTGGATACGCCTCAAGGGAGATGTTGAATCGCTCGGCCGCGTACAGCTGCGGGATCAGGTAGACATCCGCCAATCCCGGTTCGTCGCCAAAGCAATAACCGCACTCCCCGATCAACTGTTCCACCGTCGCCAGCCCCTGGCTGATCCAGTGCCCGATCCACTCGACCACTTGCGCTTCGTCATGACCCAGTTGGCGCAGCTTGTTGAGCACGCTGACGTTGTGCAGCGGATGCACGTCGCAACCAATCACCGCCGCCGCGCCGCGCTCGTGAGCGCGGGCGACAAGGTCTTTGGAGAGCAGCGGCACCTGTGGATAACGTTCTTCCAGGTACTCGATGATCGCCGGCGACTGAATCAACAGATCGCCTTCATCCGTGCGCAAGGCCGGCACTCGGCCTTGCGGGTTGATGCCCAGGTACGCCGGCTGGCGGTGTTCGCCACCTGGCGGCGCAATCAAGTTGACCGGCAGGGCCTGGTAATCCAGGCCTTTGAGCGCCAACGCGATACGCACCCGATAAGACGAGGTCGAACGGTAGTAGGTATAGAGTTCCATCACCCAATCCTCTTAACGCGCCGGCAGTACTTTGCCGCGGCATTCACCAAAGCCGATGGAGGCAAAACCCTCGCGGCTGCAACGGGCACGCAGGATGATTTCATCGCCGTCTTCCAGGAATTTACGCACCTCGCCCGACGCCAGCTCAATCGGCTTTTTACCGCCCTCGGTGATTTCCAGCAGGCTGCCGAACTGACCGTTTTCCGGCCCCGACAAGGTGCCCGAACCGAACAGGTCGCCGGCCTGCAACTGGCAGCCGTTGACGCTGTGGTGCGCAACCATTTGCGCCACGGTCCAGTACATGTGCTGGGTGTTGCTGAGCGTCAGGCGATGGGCCGGCAGGTTTTGCTCGCGCAGGCCTTCGGTAAGCAGCAGCACTTCCAGTTCGATGTCGAAACCGCCAGCGGCTTGATCGCGCTTGTCGAACAGGTACGGCAGCGGCTGCGGATCGCCTTCAGGACGTGCCGGTTGCGCACGACGGAACGGTTCCAGCGCTTCGGCGGTGACGACCCATGGCGAGATGCTGGTGATGAAACTTTTCGACAGGAACGGGCCAAGCGGCTGGTACTCCCAAGCCTGGATATCCCGCGCCGACCAGTCATTGAGCAGGCAGAAACCGGCGATGTGATCGGCGGCGTCACCGATGGCGATCGAGTCGCCCATCTCGTTGCCCTGACCTATCCAGATGCCCAGTTCCAGTTCGTAATCCAGACGTGCGCACGGACCAAATGTCGGCTCGGTCTGACCGGCCGGCAAGGTCTGCCCTTTAGGACGGCGAACGTCGGTGCCGGACGGACGGATGGTCGAGGCGCGACCGTGGTAACCGATGGGCACGTACTTGTAGTTCGGCAGCAGCGGGTTGTCGGGGCGGAACAGTTTGCCGACGTTTTGCGCGTGTTCGATGCCCACATAGAAGTCGGTGTAATCGTTGATTTTCGCTGGCAGGTGCATCGCGCAATGGGCCGCCAACGGCAGCAGTTTTGCGCCCTGGGCTTCGATCTTGCCGTGCAGGGTGCTGCCTTCTTTGAACAGTTCGATCAAGCGCTCACGCAGGGCAACACGAGCATCGCGGCCCAACTCGAAGAACGCATTCAACTGACCGCCACGGGTCGCTTCAACAGCGGTACGAGCGGCGCCATCGAACAGGCCCGCTTCCAGCGCCGCTTCCAGATCAAAAATATGCTCGCCAATCGCCACGCCGCTGCGCGGGGCAGAGCCGTTTACGCTGAATACACCCAATGGCAGGTTTTGCAGCGGGAAATCGGCATGGCCGTTGGCGGAGGCAACCCAGCTACGAGTGATGGTTGTCTGAGTCATGGGTTATCTCCGGGTCGGGTCGAAAGTGGCGGGCAACGTGGCCCAGCAGGCATCGTAATTAGTTTGCAGTTGCGGGCAATCCAGTGCGAAACGGCTCGGGCGCAATACCTGGCTGGTCTCGAACATGAAAGCCATGGTGTTGTCGATTTTCGCCGGTGCCAGTTCCGCGTTGATCGCCTTGGTGCAGGTTTCGCCATCAGGGCCATGAGCGCTCATGCAACTGTGCAAGGACGCACCGCCGGGCACGAAGCCTTCGGCCTTGGCGTCGTACTCGCCTTTGATCAGCCCCATGAATTCGTTCATCAGGTTGCGGTGGAACCAAGGTGGACGGAAGGTTTTCTCGGCGACCATCCAGCGTGGCGGGAAGATCACGAAATCCAGATTGGCCAGGCCATGCACACTGGTTGGCGACGTGAGGACGGTGAAAATCGACGGGTCCGGATGATCGAAACTGACCGTGCCGATGGTGTTGAAACAGCGCAGGTCATATTTGTACGGCACGTTATTGCCGTGCCAGGCGACCACGTTGAGCGGTGAATGATCCAGCTCGCAGCCCCACAACTGGCCAAGGAATTTCTGCACCAGCGTGGTCGGTTGTTTGAGGTTTTCGTAGTGCGCAACCGGCGTCAGGAAGTCTCGCGGGTTGGCCAGGCCATTGCTGCCGATCGGCCCCAGGTCTGGCAGACGCAGCGGTGCACCGTGGTTCTCGGCGATGTAACCGCGGGCTTGCGGGTCGAGCAGTTCGACGCGAAATTTCAGCCCGCGCGGCAGCACGGCGATTTCCAGCGGCGCAAGCTCCAGCACACCGAGTTCGGTGGCGATGCGCAAACGGCCGAGCTCCGGCACCAGCAGCAGTTCGCCGTCGGCATTGAAGAACACACGCTCCATGGAGCGGTTGGCGCGATAGCTATGGATGCTGATTCCGGCCGGTTTTTCCGCACCCGAGTTGGCGGCCATACTTACCAGACCATCGATGAAATCGGTGGGCTCGCTCGGGATCTCCAACGGATTCCAGCGCAGACGGTTGGGGGTCACTTCACCCAAGGGGCCGCCGGCCAGTTGCCGATCCAGTTTGACGAACGCCGGGTGATTGGCCGATGGCTGAATGCGGTACATCCAGGTACGCCGCGCTTCACTGCGGGCCATGGTGAATGCAGTGCCGGAGAACAATTCGGTGTAGAGGCCATACGGGGCTTTTTGCGGGGAGTTCTGGCCGACGGGCAATGCGCCAGGCAACGCTTCACTGCTGAACTCGTTGCCGAAGCCAGACTGATAAGCCAGCGCTGACGCGGTTGAATCAGGGTTCATGGAGCCTCCTGAACAGGGAGAAGGCGATGACCTGTCACTCTGTTGCAGAGGTTCGGCACGCCCGGGTTATTTTTATCGTAATCTGATTACGCATAACGTAATTTGATTGGTATTGACCGTCAAGCTATAAAGACGCCCATTCGTCCCGGGATCAGACCGCCTCCATGGAAACGCCGCGCAACAACGACAAACAAAAAGTCCGCTCGGCCGAGGTCGGCACCGATATTCTCAAGGCTTTGGCCGAGTTGTCGCCCTCGACCTCGCTTTCGCGCCTGGCCGAACACGTGCAGATGCCGGCGAGCAAGGTTCACCGCTATTTGCAGGCGCTGATCGCCAGCGGTTTTGCCGAACAAAACACCGCCACCAACCATTACGGCCTGGGCCGTGAAGCGTTGCGCGTGGGGCTGGCGGCACTCAACAGTATGGACGTGCTGAAAGTCGGCGCCCTGCCCTTGGCCGAGTTGCGCGATGAACTGAACGAAACCTGCTTTCTGGCGGTGTGGGGCAATCAGGGTGCGACCGTGGTGCACATCGAACCCGCCGTGCGCGCGGTGACGGTGGTGACGCAATTGGGGTCGGTGTTGCCGTTGCTCAGTTCATCTACCGGTCTGGTGTTTGGTGCTTTTCTGCCGAAACGGGAAACCGTGGACTTGCGCGATCAGGAACTGCAAACCGCAACCGCCCATGCGCTGGCGGACGATCAAGCCTATGCGGCGTTATGCGAACAGATCCGCGAACGCGGTCTGCATCATGTGCATGGCTTGCTGATGCCGGGGGTCGACGCGTTGTCGGCACCGGTCTTCAATGCGGTCGGGAACGTGGCAGCGGTGATGACCATTGTCGGCCCGACCTCGTTGTTTCACGCCGACGAAAACGGCCCGGCGGCGCAACGACTGCTGGCGGCGACGCGGGCCGTGAGTTGGCGGATGGGGTATCAAGCCGACGATGTCAGTCGTTGAGTCAGACGCGACATCGGCGATCAGTCATTGCCACTAGCTGATGGTGGTTTTACTGGTGATGCTCTCAGGGTCGTCGAGAATTTCCTGAATGACCTCCAGCGCCCGCTCATGCAATCGCGGTTGCCCGGTTATATCAGCGAACAGTTTCTCGACGGTATACACATCACCCAGCAATCCGATCAGGTCTTTCTGCAATTTGGTAGCCTTCGACAGCCCATAACCTGCCTTGCCCAGGGTCGCCAACTCAATCACCGCCTTCGCGAAATGACTCAGGGCCTTGGACCGATTGCCCTCGGTATAGGCGTGAACACCTTGCACCAGATTCTGAGTCAGCAAGGCGACACTCAATGCGATACCGACGGGGGCGTAGACAATGGCGATGACGCTCACCGCCGATACCACGGCGTTGTACACCAGGCCGGTGATGATCTCTTCAAGGCTTTGCGTTTTCTCGTCGACATCAGAAATGACTTTGGTCAACACGTCGTAATAGCACCAGTACAAATCCGTGATCCGACTGTTACGCCCCAGTGTCGGCGCCTCGATAAAATTGGCAACCTGCTCGAGATCCGTCAGATAAGTACCAACCTGCGGCTGATATTTCCCAAACACCCGATCGTAGAAGTAGTCGCCGAGGCCGTGGGTTTTCACCGCTCCCACGAAGTCCTCGAACGGCCTCAGCTCGCGTCCATCCGGAGCATCCGGGGTATACAGATATTCCACAATCTTCCCGGCAACATGCAGCCTGAAGACGAATACCCCTACGACTAAACGTCCCCTCAGATGAAGTTTGTACAGCGCACTGTGGCGCACCTCGTCAGGCGCCTCGCCCTCCGGGCTGGTCGCTTGCGGATGATCGAACGCCGCAACAACCTTCATCAGTTCATCGACGTGTTCCTTCACCAACCGACCGGTGAACAGCGCCTGCGTGACTGCCACACGCATCTGGCGCTGCATGATCCCCATGTATAACTGCTGCTTGAAATAGCCATTGGAGCGGTCGATGTAGGTTGCACGCAACATGTCGATGTACTTCTCGCCCGGACGCAGCGTTCTCGACCATCCGGCAACTTGGTGAATAGAGAGTTGGTTAATGGGTGGATGGTCAGTCGCTACCGTGAAACGCGGGTAGCCGTCTCTATCGGCGTTATTAGAGTAAAAATGCACCTCGTCGGCAATCAGCCGGGTCAGTGTCATCTGTTGACCCCGTTCGATTTCCACAAAAATCCGGTGAGGGTCGACAGCGACTTGTTCACCTCTGGACAAGAGCACTTCTTCAATCTGTCGTTTGATCAACTGGTGGCAAAAACGCTCGTAGCTGACAAATCCGCCCTCACGCACTTCAATTGTTTTCAGTGCCCGAAGTTCGCAAGTCATCCGGGTAAAGTTCTGGCGCTGCTGGTCTGTAGCGGTCCGATAACCATAGGGTGTGTGGTGTTCTTCTTGAGCCACCAGCCAGGCCCGATGGTTATAAACAAGGGTGTTCAGCACTTCGTCCCCCGTGTAAGGGGTAGGCGCGAGTGCCACGCCACGCCATAGATTGGGCAGTTTCAAGACTTGTTTCAGATAACCGCCGATTGCCTCGCGATCCAGTGAGTGGGAGCGCCACAACAAGTAGTCTCGCCCCTCGGATGTTTGCGTCCAACCGCCAATATCAACACTCACTTGTCTTAGCGTCGATAGCTTGTACCAGTCCTGCCCGCCAGGCGAATCCGGAGCATACAGAAGCCAGTCGTCCTGGCTGGGGCTGCGGCTGCCGACGGCAACCAGCCCCAGGAGTGGCCGGCTATCGTCACGCAACTGCAATGGCGCGATGATCAAGTTCGCATCCCCGTCCACAGCACGTTGAACCCGTTGGAGACTGTTGTCGTCGAGATGACCCTGGAGCTTCGCGGCAAATGCACTCAGCAGCAATTGATCCCGGGTGACACTGTTCATGGCGGTGAGCACCCCATTGCGCTGGAACAGATCCCGGAATGCGGCACCGTAGGCGGCGCGCACATCCTCGGCCAACGTCTGCTCCAGCCATTGCTGGTTCAATCCCGGAGGAAGGCCTTCACCCTCAAATGTGATGCTTCCCCGCTCACCTTCCTCGTGCAGCCCGCACGGGAGCAAATCCGTCAGGGAGCGTTTGTCCTCCTGCATGACTCGACGCCCGGCCACATTGAAGCTGTAACGGCTGGAGGTCATCAGGTCGTCGGGATCCAGCGTGCTGCCAAACTCCAGTTGCAGTACCTGACTGGCAATACTTTTTGCGTAGGTCTGCAGACTGGCGTGTGTTCCCAGTTGTTTATCCAGTTCGGCCTGACTTGTAATCAGCTGTTGTTCCAGTTCGACATAATTAAGTTGCTCGCTAACATCGGCACGTTCAAGCCACTGCGGACGACTGCCATTAGTTACGGGTATGTATTTGTTCATGACGTTCATATTGCTGCCCTTGGTTAATAAAAATGACGGAACGAAAAAATCGCACCGCCCAAATTAACCCAAGACCAAAAAACACCAAAACCACTTAGCAATACCAACTATTTACAATTCAAACCACATGTAAAAATCCAGATCTTGAACATCAAGCCCGGGACTTGATTGATCACCTGAATCAATCCCACAACCCCAACAACTTTGCCTTCGCCACCGCTTGCGTCCTGCGTTCAACCCGTAACTTTCCATGTATGCGCCGGCTATGGGTTTTAACGGTATGCAACGATATAAACAGTGCATCGGCAATTTCTTGATTTGAATGACCAAGCGCAATCAGCTTTAAAACTTGCAGCTCACGCTGACTTAATGTTTCCGTTGCATCTGCACGACTGCAAAGTTCATTGCAAGACAACAGCGAAGTCTGCTCATCGTGCAACCACAAGGGCTGACGCAGGTTTAACTCATTTAACGCCTGGAATGTTTGATACCGGGCCACGTTACGTACGCCCTCCTGCAACACGTCACTGGCCTTCGTGGTTTGACCGCCAAGCCAAAACACTTCGGCCAAAGCCAGTTCTAATTCGGTAGCGAGCGCCCACATTCCACGCGTCTGCGCTTGTCTCATCAATGATTCAATCTGTGCTGCTGCATCGATTGCATCCAGCTCTGAGCGAGTTCGGGCGAGGATCAACAAATACTCGATGCGCGGGATCAGCTCAAGTGTGGCCGGTGGCGCCTGCCGCGCCTGCGGCCCGCGATAGTGCTTGAGTACCCGGCTCAAGGCTTCGCACGCCAGTTCGGCGCGCCCCTGTTGCAACCAGAAATGGCTACTGACTTGCAGCAGCACGCCTCGATAAACCGTGTCTGGAACATGCCGTTGCTGCATCAGTCTCTCTGCGTCGCGCAGCAGGACGAACGCCTGAGCATAATCGCGCTGATTTGCCGCCACTTGTGCCAGACCAAGAAAGCCGTACAGCACGCGCTTGTCGTGACTGCGTAAGCACTGCTGCAGACCGACCTGAAAAAATGCCTCGGCGCGCTCATCGTGCCCTTGGCACAATGCAAGCCGGCCCCGACGTAACGCGATTCGACCGAGCAATGGCACCGGTCGCTCGACTGGCTGACTCAGTAATTCATGGATGATGGCGAGCAGGCTTTCCGCGCGCTGGGGAGCGCCGCGCTGTTCAAGCAATTGCGCATGATCGAGCTCCAGGAGCCCTTCGAACACCAGCGAGTCCTGCGCACGCGCCAGGCACAACGCCTCACGATTCAACGCTTGCGCCACATCAAGCTCGCCCCGCAACAATGCCTGCTGAGTCAACCCCGACAAGCACATCACGCGCACCGTCCAGAGCTCGGGGCCGAGGTCGTTCAACGCATCGAGAAAATGTGCGCGCGAACCGTCCATCCGCCCCTGCAAATGCAGGAGCCACCCCTGTTGCGCCTGCCACCGTGCAACCAGTTGCCGCTGCAGAATCGCCGAAGGCTGCGGAGTGAATCGCGACAACTGTTCGATGCATTCGGCAGCTTGCTCGAATCGCCCGGCAAACAACGAGGCCGCCGTGATCAAGCCGACCAGTTGCGGTGAGCCGAACATAAGCTCTTCGCCTTGATGCTCATACAAACGCAATAACAGCACGACGGTCTGTTCCTCGAACAAGTGCTCGAAACTGAAATGCTGCAACAAGCTCACGGCGACTTCGAATTCTTCAGCCAGCAATGCCTGTTCAAACGCTGCTTTCCAGTCAAGTTCAGTGGCGAACCACTGGCAGGCACGACGATGCCAGGAGCGCCCGGCAGGCCATTGTTCATCGCGCATCAATTGCGTAAGCGGCGGGAAAACCCGTAGCCAGTCGGTGGAATCTTGCCAGGGTTCGATAAAGCACCCCAGTTCCTGCAAGGTCTTGAGGCATTGCGCGCCCTCACCCGCGCCAAACAGGTGATCGCACAGCCGTGCATTAAATCGTGGCAAATGCGCGAGCACCCGCCAGACCTCGGTCAATTCCGGGGTCAGGGAGGTGAACAGTTCATGTTCAAGGTAATCGAGCAACGTGTCCGGTCGACCGTGCAGTGAGTCGTTGCGTGACCAGTCGCACTTTTGCAGCAGCGCCACGCGAACCCCGGCGCACCAGCCGCCGCTGCGCTGGATGATCTTGCTGGCGGCGGTATTGGCATCGGCTGGCGTCAGGTGGTGCAACAGCGAGGCGATTTCAGCCTGATTGAAGGCCAGCGCGGAGCACTCACATTCGAACAGTTCGTCATCGAGCAACAATCGTGGCCAATTGCATTGCGGGCGACGGCGGGTCCCCATCCACCAGCTCAACATCGGGTTGCTGACGGCCAGCATGCGATCGAGCAGTTGATCGAGTCCCGGGTTCGGCACGCGGCAATAATCGTCAAGAAACAGCCAGGTCGGCGATTGCAAACGAGCCAGCGCGCGGAGCATCGCGGCCTCTTCCGATGACGCCAGCCCCAGTGACTCCGCCAGACGCTGACGAAAGTCCTCCACGCTCATGGCGACACCCGACAGTGGCAACCAGCACACCCGGCACTGCGGAGGTGCCTGCAACAGGCAGTCGGCGAGCAGCGCCGACTTGCCACTGCCGGCGGGAGCGCAAATTAATTTCACCCGCGCGGACGACGCCAGCAACGGCTCGCTCAAGCGATCACGCGACAGGTGATGCGAAGACAGACGGGGCAAAAATCCAGATCGGTCCAGACACGGAGTCATGGCGGTCATTACGGCGTGCCTTTTTATAATTGTGGGGCAACCCTAGACCTGTCTAACCCGCTTGTTGAGAAGTATTCAGCACGCTGATTGGTGCCCATAAAAAAGGCGACCGTGCGGTCACTGTCGATCAGTCAAGGCGTTGAACGCCGCAATCCTTGTGGGAGTGAGCCTGCTCGCGATGACGGCGGTACAGTCAACACTTACGTTGCCTGACAGTCCGCCATCGCGAGCAGGCTCGCTCCCACAGGTTTTGCTCCTTGACTGATCGACAGTGACCGCACGGTCGCCTTTTGCCCTGCGTCTGTATCAACCGTTTTACCGGACACCCTCGGCACGCAACGCCGATGGCGTGTAGTCGGCAGCCTTGGCTACGAAGCCAAACTCGAAACTGTGTTTCTCTTCGTTCTTCATTCCCAGCGCGATGTATCGGCCGGCAATAATGTCGTAGAGCGCTTCCAGCGTATAAGCCTGGGCCTGGTGATCGTAATAGTACTGAGCATGCCCCTCAGCCACTCGCCACAGTTGACCGCGACCGTCGTAGTGATCCACCAGCGCTGCTTGCCAGCTGTCTTCGTCGATGTACATGTGGCGCTTGGCGTAGATGTGGCGCTCGCTCGGCTTGACCGTGCCGATCACTTCCCAGACGCGGTGCAGTTCATAACGGGTCAGGTCCTGGTTGATGTGGCCGGCCTTGACTATGTCGTCGTATTTGAGGCTCGGCGAGTCGAGTTTGTAGCTGTTGTAGGGGATGTACATTTCCTTCTTGCCAACCAGTTTCCAGTCGTAGCGATCCGGTGCACCGGAGAACAGGTCAAAGTTGTCAGACGTGCGCAGACCGTCAGCGGCGGTGCCCGGTCCGTCATAGGCCACTTGCGGGGCGCGACGCACACGACGCTGACCGGCATTGTAGATCCACGCCAGACGCGGTTCCGTCACCTGATCGAGGGTTTCGTGCACCAGCAGCACGTTACCCGCCAGGCGCGCTGGCGCGGTGACCGACTGTTTGAAAAAGGTCAACACGTTGCCGGCTTTGTCCCCGTCCAGATCCTTGATCAGTTGCGGGACGGCAATTTCTTCCTCGAAGCGGATCGGCGTGTAGCTGCCGTTCGTTTGCGGGGTCACCTGGGTGATGATGCGTTTGACGTTGCCACCGTGGTAACGGGTGATGTGGTTCCACAGCACTTCGACACCGTTCTTGGGAATCGGGAACGCGTAGTAACGATTACCGGTAAAGCCAGCCAGGCCGTTACCGTCGTTGATGGTGGTCACATTCAGCGCACTGCGCTTGGCCGACTCGAAAATTTCCGGCGGCACAGCCACGGTGCGATGGGTCGGGTAAACCGGAATTTTGTAGGTTTCCGGATAGCGCTTGAACATCGCCACCTGGCCTTCTGACAACTTGTCCTTGTACTTGTCGACGGTCGCGGCGGTGATGACAAACAGCGGTTTTTCGCTGGCGAACGGGTCAGACAGGAAGCCTTTGCTGTCAACGGCGCCAGCGTTTTTCGGGATGCCGCCGGTCCAGGCAGGGATCGAGCCGTCGGCGTTGCCAGCCTTCTCGGCGCCCAGCGGCGTAAGGCTGGTACCCAGTTTGTTGGCTTCTTCCGGCGAGACTGCCGCCATCACGTTGGCAGCCAGCAAGCTCAGGGCCAGGGCGCCGCATTGCAGAATCATCTTGTGCATTGAAATCATCCTTCTCAGCCAGATCAGAAGTTCACGCCGAAGCTCAGCGCCACGAAGTCGCGGTCTTCGAGGACGTTGAAGTCACCGCCAAAGAAGTCGGTGTAACTCAGGCTCGCGGTATAGGTGTTGCGGTAGTCGGCATCGACACCGACGCTGACCGCCTTGACGCCTTTGTTGAACAGCCCGTTGGGGCCATAGCCAGCGACGTCGTGCGCCCAAGACAAGTTGGGTTTGAGGTTGATCCCGCCGATCACGTTGGCGTAGTCAAGGATTGCCCGGGCGCGGTAGCCCCAAGAGGTCGAGGTCACGAAACCTTCGGTTTCACCGGCGAAGCCGTACTGGCCGTAGACCGAGTCGCGGCCATAACGCAGTTCGCTGCGCCGCTCCAGACCACCGACGAATACCGCTGCCGCTTCACCAACCACGGTCAGTCGTTGCGCACCCAGTACCTGGTCGAAGAACTGCGTCATGGTGCTCTGGATTTGCGTGACTTCCTTGCGGCGGTAGCCTTTGTTGTCGCCGCCAGGCGTCGTGACGATGGGCGATGCGGCACCGCCGGCAATCGGGTTAAGCAAGGCCAGGGTCAGGTCGTTGGTGTTGACCTGTACCGGAGCATTAGGGCGATAGCTGATCTCGCCGCTCCATGCGGTGCCGGTCGGTAATGTCGTAGCGAAGCTCGCGCCATAGAGACGAATGTCTTCCGGGTAATCGAGGTAATACTGACCGCGACCCAGCATCACACTTTGGGCCAGACCCGCGCCGCTCCCCGGTGCCAGACGGTTGGCGACGGCGACCATGCCCGGCAGGCTGGCCAGTGTCGATGCGCCGGCCGTGACGGTACCGACCGTTGGTGTGCGGCTGTGGTAGTTGATGAAATACAGGCCGTACTCGGTGTCATCGCCGAGCCAGCGCAAGGCCATGCCCCACTGCCCGGAATCCCTCGCATCGCGGTCGCCGCCACGGGGAACGACCACACCTTCGCGGGTCACTAGAATCGGCTGGCCAAACGCGGCTGCCACCGGCGCCAACGGCGCAATCGCGGGGCTGCCGACGGTGTAGTTGTTGTTGCAACCATCCGCCGCTACGTCGACAGCGAAGAACGTGCCGCAGTTGTCGAGAACGGTCTGGTCCCACTCCAGTTGGTAGAACCCGTCGACCGAGAGCTGATCCGTCAGGCCTTGGGAGACGTACAGCATGTTCACCGGAATCAGGCCTTCCTTGATCTCGGCACCCGGACGACGAAACGCAGAAACGTCAACCGGGTTGATGCTGTTGATCGAGTTGCCGATGAAGGTACTTTCACCCCAGCTCACCACTTGCTTACCGGCGCGCACGCTGCCCGGAAGTTCGGCGATGGAGTAGTTGTGATAAACGAAGGCGTCGAGGATTTGCGAGCCTGCGGACTTGGCGCCTTCCTTGCGGCCGTGGTCGCTGATTGGCTTGAACGGGCGAGTTTCGTCCTCCAACTCGAAGTCGTACCAGTACTTGCCACGGACGAATACACCGGTGTCGCCATACTTCAGTTCGAGGTCGTGAATGCCTTTGAAGATTTTGGAAAAGGTTTCGCCTTTCGAGAAGTTCTGCCGCCCGTCATCACCGGTCGATGACTGTCCGGTCCCGCCGTTGACAATGCCCACCAAAGAATCATCGGCATCGCGCATGCCCCAACTCGCGCCGACGGACAGTGAGGAGTCAAACGTCCCCTCGATCTCCCCGATATTGAATGAAACAGCCTGCGCCTGGGCGCAGCAACCCAAGGCAACCGTAGCGGCCAGCGCTTGCGGTGTGAAGATGGCGCGCATTGTTGTTTTTGTCATGCGTCTTCCCCGGTGAGTGACAGAAGGCCCCACCCTACTGCCGCAACCCGGGAGCGATAAGCGCACCAAGGAGGTATTCGTGGTGTACCTCTAAAGGATGAATGGCCAGACGGGACGCGGGTTTGCGCGGGGCATGGATGGGCTGGATGGAGGGTTATCAGCCAGATGCATGGGTGAGGTGAATGCCGACTTGTAGCAGCTGCCGAGCAACGCGAGGCTGCGTCCGGCTGCGCAGCAGTCGTCAATTGACCCTTGCGAATCTCAGGTGATTTCATAGGGAATGTTTACGACTGCTACGCAGGCGGACGTCCGAACGCGGCCCGAACCTTCGGCAGCTGCTACAGGCCAAGACAACACGGGACTGTTGCTCAGACTGCAACACTGCATGTCGCGAATCGCTATTTTTCCTTTGGGCTCAGCGACTTATTCTTGCCGGGCTTTCACGGTGAACAGCCGGATAGCACGAAGCGATGGTGTGAGATCAGTCCACTCCATTGGCGACAGAATTCAGATGAATCGACGTTTTATCGATTGATCGCCCTGTGTTCACTGACGTTGATTTGTAGCTCCTGATCCAACGTCTTACTTTGGCCGCTGCGTTTGCAGCGGCCTTTTTTATGGGCAAGACACAAAAATTTCTGAATTTAACGCGGGAAAAATCTTTCGATCTGGATAGAAGCAGCAACTACTTACTATCCAAAAAGAAAACGCCTACACGTTTCACAGACCCAACATTTTCACCCCTGACATAAGCTTTTTCTTCAGCGAGCGACAACCACTCATGGAAGAACGATATGCCAGAGAAACAAGCTCCCCCGCCGACCTCACATGTTGCCGGAGAACATGGGAAAATTGAATTGCCAACAACTTATGTTGGTAAACAACCAAAGCCTGGAACAAACCCAATAGGAGGTGGATTTCGCGTCCCGCCGACTCGCCCCGGAGGAATTGGCTCCGGCCTCACACTAAACGAACAACTTCGGCGCGAAACCCGGGATAATATTAAAGTTACGGAGAGCTCCGTAAAAGCCGAACACAGTGCAAAACTTCAGAACTTACCAGGATCGACAGAAATTGATCTGGCAAACCTGAGAGCTCAACATCCGATATCAATAACGAGCCCAACACAAGCGTATCAACACGAACTCAACATCAGAAATTTATTAATCCAACAAAAGACAGCTGAACTACACACTCAAACCTCAGTAGCTAATTCCTTCTATGGACACAGCCCAATCGGCAAAACAATTGGTGATTATTTAGCCAAAGCTCAAACGCTTGAAAGACCTGTAACACCTTACGGGCCCGTTTATGCAAGGTGGGTGGCCTCCTATAAAGCCGCTTACTCTGCAAACTTCCTAACAGAGCAGATTCAACTTTTACATACCCAACAAATACATGTGCAGAACCTTCTTGTCGCTACTCAAGCGCAAGAACAACGACAACTAGAAGCGGAGCGCGAAGCTCATCGAGTGGCGGCAGAGCTGGCGCGCGTAAATGAGGAGGCTGCGGCAAGAGCTCGTGAGCAAGCGCGACTTGCCGCTTTGGAGAACGCGCGGCGAGTGGCGGAGGAACAGGCTCGAGAGCAAGCAAGACTGGCCGCATTGGAAAGCGCACGGCAATTGGCGGCTGAGCAGGCACGGATTACGGCGGAAGCGGCAGCACGGCAGGTCGCTGCGGAACGGGCTCTTCTCGAAGCACAAGCCGAGGTCAAACGGCAGGAAGAACAGGCGAAAGAGGCGAAAGAGCGAGAGGAGGCTAACGCCAAAAAGCAGGTGGAAAACCTCGCAAGATTGAATGAGATGGCTGCGATGTACAAAGCGTGGGAAGCCTCCCGTGCTAGCCGGCCGTTTCCCGTATTAGGCTGGTCCGCGGCAGCGGGCCCGGTGTTCACCTTGGAAAACGGGCGTCTGGCCGCCGGTGCCGCAACTACTCAAGCAGTCAGGACAGCTCTGCAAACCTCAGTTACCACTGTGGTCACGGCAAGCACCGCAGCGGCAAGCGCGGTGATGGTTGGATTTGCCGCGCTGTTGTTTCCTTCACCATTGGGTAATGGCGAGCGCCCCCAATTGAGTGCCCGCCTGTCGAGCTTGGTGCCCGACAACGTTCATACCTGGGATCTCTCGATCACGGAATACGAGCCCGACAACCTCCACGCCTTGAGCATCCCTCTCTCGGATCTCACCACAGATATTGACGACTTGCATGCCGTTGCCAAAGCCAATGGGAAAGTCAGATTGCCGGTCGCTATCGGCTCAAGGAAGGAGGGGAACTCAACTGAGTACTTTGTCGTAACTACCAATGGCACATCGGTGCCGGGCGACGTGCCGGTACGACTCGCCACTTTCGATTCAGACCTGAATGTCTACAGGTCTTACAACCCGGATGCCCCATCAATCGGCATAGCCTGGACGCCGATTGTCAAGCCTGGCGATGCGTCAACCACCCTCCCCGCAAGTGAACCGAACATAGCCGTTTATGACGGAACTGCCTTAACCGCCTTAGAAGGAAGGCTTGATGAATTTCCGGAGCTGGATCTATACAGCTTTGGCGGCTTTATTACAGTCTTCCCGACAGAGTCGGGGCTTCCTCCGATCTTCACGATGTTCAGGGATCGGCGGGATGAACCCGGTGTAGCTAGTGGTTATGGCGACCCCGTATCGGGCATTTGGCTGGAGCCCGCTTCAAAAGGCATTGGTGCGGTGATTCCCAATCAGATTGCAGGCAAGCTTCGAGAGCAGAACTTCTCGAATTTCAGATCTTTTAGAGAGACGTTTTGGAGATCTATAGTTGAAGATCCTGCATTGGCTAAACAGTTCACTACCCAAAACATTCAACAAATGAAAAACGGAAGAGCCCCTTTCTCGCATAAAAAGGACTGGGTAGGAGGTAAAATAAAATTCGAACTACATCATCTCCATTCTGTTTCCGACGGTGGCGATGTCTACGATTTTGACAACATACGAGTCGTCACTCCAAAACTACATACCGAGCTTCACAAAGGAGGAAACTAATATGAGAAAGCTTAATATTTCCGACTATACCGAAACAGCGTTTCTCGAGTTCTTGAACAAAATTTGCCGCTCTGAATACACTACGGAAAAAAAACTAATACGCGCAGTACTCTTGTTTGATGAGTTGACAGAGCATCCAGACGGAGCTGACTTAATTTACTACGCAGAGTCAGACGAAGATTCCACACCCGAAGCTATCATTGAAAAAGTAAAAGCGTGGCGAGCCGCCAACGGAAAGCCAGGCTTTAAAATAGAAGAATAGAGATAAAACTGTGGAGCCGGCAGACGTGCTTGGCTCCACTTTCCGGCATGTCACCTCAAAAGCGACAATCTAGAGTCATAAAAAAGAAACCTATTAAAAGGGGACTGTCACTAACCGCTCCCCGGCTCACCGGAATGGAACAACGCTCACACAGCCACACTTGAGGATTATAAATTTAGCAACAGTGAGGCTTTATTGTACTCGGAAGAGGCACTCAATGCTGAAAGCAAACAAATCGACCGTTTTTACAAAAATCTTCTCAAAGGAGAGTTCCAGTGAGCACTATCGAACAGATTATAAAAAATGAGCCTATTGAAGATGTCGTGACAGCTTTCGGTATTGGCTTGGCCTATCCTTCGCTCGATAGAATGATTGGACGCTATAGATTTGAAGTCATCGCAAATGGCGAACTGCTTCGAACCTACTCACGACTTTTCGATGAGGGGATACTCGCTAACGATGAAGGACCGGTCGCCACCAAAGGACCGAACTGGATAGAACCGAAATTCATTACAGAAAAAAATATACCTGATTTGTAGCTGATACCAAGCCGCTGCAATCCGGCGGCTTGGTATTTACAACATTTAAATCGAATACTTCTACAAATTCCCCATCATTTCCTTCGGCGCTTCAATATTGTCCTTCGGATGCGCCGCCCTTCAAAACTCACTCCAACAAATGGGGCAGATAAGATGAACCTTAAAAAAACACTTGAAGAATATAACGAATCCGAATACACGACCCTTATACAACGCCTGTTCAACGGAGAGTATTCATCGGAAGCAGAACTCGATGAAATCGTTGAGAACATCGTAAATACTTCGGAGCATCCGAACGGGTCGGACATTTTGTATTACCCGGAACCGGGTGTTGAGGACAGTCCTGCCGGTGTATTAAACGCCATTAAACATTGGCGAGCAGAAAACGTAAAACCCGGCTTCAAAGCAGAAAACTATAATCTGGAAAAGGGAGCATGCGATCACGCATATTTCATTTACATTACCTTACTACAACGAAGACCTCTGCACCCCCATTACTTCCTTCAGTGCCCCAATATTGTCCTCGGGCGCGCAGCCACTAAAAAAACACATACAGAGTTTTACAATAGAAGAAACCAACATGAGTAAGCTAAATATTCCCGACTATACCGAAGCAGAGTTTCTCGAGTTCTTAAAAAAATTTGCTGATCTGAACATCCTACGGAAAAAGATTAAATACGCGCAGTACTCTTGTTTGAGGAGTTGACAGAGCATCCAGACGGATACTGACTTAATTTACTACTCAGACTCAGACGAAGATTCCACACCTGAAGCTATCATTGAAAAAGTAAAAACCTGGCTAGCGGCGCAGTCTACGACATGGAAAATCTTAGTATATTGACACCACAGCAGCACATTGAAACCCACTCCAAAAAAGGAGACAAACAGGATGAACTTTAAAAACAAATTTGAAGAATATACAGAATCTGAATATACAAGCCTTATAAACCGTTTAGTTGTAGGCGATTACTCATCAGAGAAAGAGCATGACGCAATTGTTGACAACATCGTAAGCACTTCAGAACATCCAAACGGAACAGACATCCTGTATTACCCCGAACCGGGTGTCGAAGACAGCCCTGCCGGCGTATTAGAAGCTATAAAGCAATGGCGAACCGCCAACGGAAAAACAGGCTTCAAAAAAGAAGAATAGCGATAAAACCGTGGAGCAGACAGACGTGCCTGGCTCCACTTTCAAAGCTGCCACTCCTCAACCCAGACTTCTACTGCCTACGCATTCTTCGGAAAGCGACTACAGGCTTCTGTAAACACGCGAAGCGCCCCCGCCATTAATGTTAATTACAGGTCATTCATCCACGCCTAGGGTGCGCTGACTTTAACTTAACTATTAACGAGCAATCTTTCATGAAACCTATCATCTACAACAAACTTCATTCTACTCAGAGTTCCAACAGCCGCGTACGCTTTCTGATTTTCCACTACACGGCCGGTAACTTCTCCAGTTCAGTCAATGCATTGACCGGCCCGAATGTCAGCGCACACTATCTGGTTCCGGACATCACCGATCCGAGCTACTTGAACGCAGGCCACACCACGCAGGAAGTCTTCAGTCTTGTCGACGAAACCCGGCGCGCCTGGCATGCGGGCGTCAGTCAATGGGGTAACCGAAGCAATCTGAATGACACGTCTATCGGTGTCGAAATCGTTAACCTGGCGACGTTCAGCCAAGGGGTTTTCAATTTTCCGCCGTATCAGCCTGAACAAATTGCCGCGATGGAAGAACTGGCGCTGAACATCCTTGAACGCTATCCGGATATCAGCCCGACCCAAGTCCTGGGCCACTCTGATGTTGCGGTCGGTCGCAAGAGTGACCCAGGGCCGAAATTCCCTTGGCATGCACTTTATTTGAAAGGCGTTGGCGCCTGGTTCGACGATGCCACCCGCGACACCTATTTGCAGCAATACAACGAAACCGGCATTCCTGCCCGAGCCGAATTGCTGAAACTGTTCAGAACCTATGGCTATGACGTTTCAAATGCATCAACCGATCAAGGTTTCGCACAACTTGTTCGAGCCTTTCAGTTGCACTTCCGCCCTGAAAATTACGACGGGATCATGGATGCGCAAACGGCAGCAAGTCTGGCGGCATTGGTTCGCAAATATTTTCCTTGATAGCCACAGCAAACTAAAACGCTCTGAACATTAACAACCAGCAAGGTCAGAACGGTGACCTTGCTGGCTTCCATTAAAGCGAATACTTCTGCAGATTCCCCATCATTTCCTTCAGCGCTTCAATATTGTCCTTCGGATGCGCTGCCCCCTCAAAATCACAAATCTGCTCCCACCGCGCCGCCACGTCTTCCGGTGAGAACCCCACCCGCGGATCAAACCCGGCACCCAGGCTGCGCTCCCAACGCACCTTGCCCATCCAGCCGCCGCCAACTTCAAACAACCCGGAAGTCTCTTTGCAATTTTCACTGGCCAAATACACCACCAGCGGGCTGACCAGTTCCGGTTTGAGTTGCTCGAAAACTTGCGGCGGGATCAGGCCTTCGGTCATGCGAGTGCCGCCGGTAGGCGCGATGGCGTTGACCTGGATGTTGTTCTTGCGGCCTTCGATGGCGAGTGTGCGAGTCAGGCCGTAGAGGCCGAGTTTGGCCATACCATAGTTGGACTGGCCGAAGTTGCCGTAAATGCCCGATGTCGACGCAGTGAAGATCACGCGGCCGTAGTTTTGCTCACGCATGTGCGGCCAGGCGGCACGGGTGACTTTGTAGGCGCCTTCGACGTGGACGCGGTAAACCAGATCCCAGTCGGCATCCTCCATTTTGTGGAAAGTCTTGTCGCGCAGGATCCCGGCGTTGTTGACCACTACATCGATACGACCGAAAACATCGAGCGCGTGCTGGACGATTTTATCGCCGTCAGTGACGGAGTCGTGGTTGGCCTCGGCAGTCCCGCCGGCCTCGCGAATTTCGGCCACTACGCGGTCTGCTGCCGACGCGTTAGCGCCCTCACCTTGCGCTGAGCCGCCGAGATCGTTGACCAACACTTTGGCGCCCTGTTTGGCGAACAGCAGCGCATGTGCCCGCCCCAGGCCGCCGCCTGCACCGGTGACGATCACGACTTTATCTTCGAAGCGCACAGTCTCATTCATGGGGGAACTCCAGCAGGCCAAGGGACGATGAACCCGAGTGTCAGGCACGGCGCTGCTGGTCACAATGAACAAGGGTCGGGCTGAATGGTGCCCGATAAGGCTGGGGGATAATCAGGAACAGGCAGCCCTGCGCGGGGGTAATGCCTGCCGATCACGAAACTCCAGATAGTGCTTGAGTACCTGCCCCGGCGCTTCGATCTGGGGGTAATGGCCAATTTCGGCCAGCAGGATCGTGTCCGGATTGGGGATCAGTTCGCGATAGCGCGCGACCATATGTGCACCGGAAATCGGATCGACCTCGCCATCAATGACGCGCAGCGGCACTTCACCGCGCTGCATGGCGCCGACCCAACGCTCGCGCTGGACACGCCGCTCTGGAATATACGTGATGAGCTTGTGCATGATCCGCGAACCTTGGTTGCTGTTGATCAGCCCCCAGAAATCATCCATCTCACTTTCGGTCGGCCGGGTCATCCGCCCGAAAATCCGCCGAAAACTCTTCACCAGCGCGTCACGCGTGAAAGCGCGGCCAATCATCCAGCCCAAGGGGCTGAGCAACAGTTTTTGCGCCAGCAGCGGACGATGGGTTTCCGGAAACAGGCCACCGTTGAGGAACACACAACTGGCGATGTGAATGCAGGTTTCGTAATGTCGGGCCAACAGTTCCTGCGCCACGCTGTCGCCATAATCGTGGGCCAATACGTGCACCGGTTGCGTGACACTCAAATGCGCCAGCAACGCCTGTTGCAAGTCGGCCTGTTCGATCAGGCTGTATTCATGGTTCACCGGTTTGGCCGAATCGCCGAAGCCAAGCATGTCGCAAGCAATTACTCGATAGCGCTGGGCCAGTGGTTGCCACAGGTAATGCCAATCCCAACTGGCGGTCGGGAAGCCGTGGATGAGCAACAGCGGCTCACCCTGCCCGGCCGTCCAATAGCGGATAGTCTGGCCATGGAATACAAACGTCTGGCCGCGTTTGCGCCAGACACACAGGGGGATCTCGGCGAGTGGCATTAGAGTTTATAACCCGGGTTTTGTTGATCGAGTTTACGTAGCAGCGCTGGCCAGGCCAACGCGCCACCCATCCCTTGAGTACTTTTGGTCACGCCGGCGATCATCGCCTTGGCGCCGTCCAGAATCTGCGGTTCGATAGCGATCAGTTCGGCGCCGCCGTTCTGTGCCAGCACCTGAATATCGCAGGCGCGCTGGAAGGTGAACATCATCAGGAACGTGTCGGCGATGGTGCTGCCACAGGTCAGCAAACCGTGGTTGTGCAGCATCAGGAAATTGTTTTCACCGAGGTCGGCTTGCAGGCGCGCCTTCTCTTCATGGTTCAGCGCAACGCCTTCATACGCGTGGTAAGCCAGGCTGGACAGGACAAACAAGGATTGCTGGCTGATCGGCAGAACGCCCTGCTTTTGCGCCGACACCGCAACGCCGGCAGCAGTATGAGTGTGCAGCACGCAGACCACATCGTGGCGGACTTCATGCACGGCGCTGTGAATGGTGTAACCCGCCGGGTTGATGTCGTATGGACTGTCCATCAACTTGTTGCCGGCCTGATCAACCTTGACCAGGCTCGATGCCGTGATCTCATGAAACATCAGCCCGAACGGGTTGATCAGAAAATCTTCGGTACCGGGCACTTTGGCCGAGATGTGCGTAAAGATCAGATCGTCCCAGCCATGCGCGGCGACCAGACGATAGCAGGCCGCCAAATCGACTCGGGTCTGCCACTCGGCGGCACTGACTTTACCTTTGACACTGTGGGGCGACTGGACGGGGGCAACATTCACGGCATGACCTCCTATTCTTATTGTTCTGCTGTCGTCACAGCAGTCTAGTCAGCCCCCGGTCTTCGTGTAGTTGCATTGGCAGCCAGCTTGATGGCCTAGCGAGTCAGTGGCGCAATGAGTCTGGATCCATGTCAAAGGACCGACGCCAATAACCATATTCAGCAATTTCATCAGAACCATGACGAACCCGATTTTCACTGCAATGCGCTGACCAAATCTGCCAGCCAGGGCTCGGCATCGGTTTCGGGGGTCACAGTTTCGCTGGCGTCCAGGCGCAGCATGGGCAGCACTTCACGCAGACCCAGTTCACTGAACAATTCACGCATCTGCTCGCCGCCGCCACAGAAGGTATCGCCATAGCTCGCATCGCCCAGGCCGATGACCGCTCCCGGCAGACCGCGCCAGGCAGCGGGCAACTGATCACGAATCATCGAATACAAGGGTTGCAGGTTGTCCGGCAATTCACCCATGCCGGTGGTCGACGTCACCGCCAGAAACGCTTGCGGTTCGAAAGCCAGGACATCGGCCAGCGACGCGCGTGGGTTGTGCATTGTTTCGAAACCGGCGGTCTTCAAAATACTCGCGGCGTGACGGGCGACTTCTTCGGCCGTGCCGTAAACCGAGCCGGAAAGGATGGCGACTTTCATCTATCTGATCCTGAAACTGAGTGAAAACCGGATATTAACAGCAGGACCTGCATTGTTCTTTTAGAATGCAGCACTCAATCACTGCGGAAAGGATTCTCCGATGATCAATGCTCAGCTGCTGCAAATGGTGATCAATGCTTCTAACGACGGCATCGTGATTGCCGAAAAGGAAGGCGAGCAGGACAACATCCTGATTTACGTCAACCCGGCATTCGAACGTCTGACGGGGTACACCAATGAAGAAATCCTCTATCAGGATTGCCGCTTCTTACAGGCCGGCGACCGGGATCAGGCAGCGCTTGCCACCATTCGCGAAGCGTTGAACAGGGAAGGATACTGCAGGGAAATCCTCAGGAACTACCGCAAGGACGGCACCCCATTCTGGAATGAACTCTCGCTGTCGACGGTGAAAAACCCGAACGACGGGCAGACTTACTTCGTCGGTGTACAGAAGGACGTCACGGCCCAAGTCAAAGCGCAACAACGTGTGGTGCAACTGGAAGCCCAGTTGGCCGAAGCACACGCCGAACTTTCTGCGCTGAAGCGACGAACGGCAAAAACAAAACGGTGAATTAATGGTCATTAACTACAATCACCAATGACTTTGTATCTATACCTTTCGAGCATGCCATGCAGCGCGACGCACTCCTGACTCAGGACGAACTGGATTTCATCCAGACAATGCAACATAACCCACAGCTCAATGTGCGGGATGCGACGTCGAGCCTGCTCGTTAATAGTGGTTCGCAGATACGTGATTTGCTCACGCGCCTCGCGGCTCATGAGCAAGTCACCATTCATGCCAACTTCGAAAATCAGCAAATGACCTTTCCGCTGCACCTGGTGGAAGACGAGTTTCATGCGCTGCATTTGCGTTTGGGCGTGCCAAGCATTTACGAGGACGGGCCAATGGTTCGTCCTTGGCGCCTGGCACTTGAAGAACCGGTGGCGCTGGAGAATGCCAAAGGCCAGCCAGGCACAATGTATGTGCACGAAATCTCGTTCAAAGGAGTTTTGCTGGAAGTCCGCAACAAGACCAAGCCACCCAAACACTTCGCCTTGTGGTTCAGCCCGTCAGGCTACGAACGGATTGCTTTGCGCGGTACCTTTGAGCGTGAAACCGAGCAAGGTTTCTTCGCCTACGAATTGAGTCAGTCTGACAAGGACGAAACCGAGCGTCTGCGCCAGTACATCCTTCAGCAACATCGCCTGACACACCCCGCGCTGCACATCTGAATTTCAGGTTTCAAGGTTTCCCGCCAGGAACTGTTTCAGACGCTGGCGCATTACCCTTCCGTCGTTCCCCAGACACCCGATCGATGATCCGGTCAGGCTTTCCTGAGCCAGTTCCGACTTATCCCCGGCAAGCATCAACTGACAATCCAGGCTCATCGCCAGACGATTGAGCCGTCGTGGTAATTCAGGGGCCGGCGAATTATTGGACACCAAAACCAAAGCATTGGGTTTGACCCGCTCGCAGACCAGGGTCAACTCGTCGAAAGGCTGTCCAATCGCCAATAACTGAATAGCCGAGTCAACACTGCTCAGGAACAGCGCCGTGAGCAGCACGTCGAGTTCACGGCATTGATCGGCCATCGCACAGACAATGATCCGACGCGGTTGCATGACCCGCGCCATCATCAGCCGTTGCAACACGCGAGAACGTAGAAAGGCGTCCAGAAACAGCCACTCGCTGGTCTGGCCGAATGCTTCATGGCGATGCAACAGTTGTTTCCAGAGCGGAAGAAAAATGTCCTGAAACACTACCGACAGCGGATAACTGGAGAAAATCTGCCCATAGATTTGATCCAGTTGAACTTCATCAAAGGCCTTCACCGCAACCTGGACCTGTTGCTGCCACTGAGCGTAGTCGGCGTGCACGAGTTCGGTGGGAATGATCTGCGCCAGCACTTTGAGTGGCTCGGTCTTGGCCAGGATCTTGCCGACTTTGCTGACCGCAACGCCGCGGTCGATCCAGTCGAGGATGCTACGAACCTTCTCGATATCGTGCATTGAGTACAGACGATGCCCACTTTCGGTGCGAGTAGGCTGGATCAAACCATGACGCCGCTCCCAGGCGCGCAGCGTAACCGGGTTGATGCCCGTCAGACGCGCTACCTCACGAATAGGAAAGAGCTCTTCCCGATCCAGGGACAGATCCGATTGCGGGGTAGAAGTAACGTCAGTCAGGACAGGCATCGGATAGTCGACGTCCACGGATGAAATTGGATCCCATTCTAACTCTCCCGCCGACTATTCAACACCTTGATAATCGACGCTCATGCTGGTGTATTGGCCAGAATCAGGAATAATCCTTGCTTGTCTCAAAGCGCAGCCCACCACCCCGGTGTTGCGCCTGGCGAAACTCCTACCCGGAGTAACGCAACTGTCATATGGAGATACACAATGTCTACCTCACCCGTCACCCTGATGGTTGCGCGTCGCGTTGCCGAAGGGCGCTATCAGGACCTTATGGTCTGGTTGCGCGAAGGCGAACAATTGGCCACCGATTTTCCCGGCTATCTTGGCTCTGGCGTGCTCGCTCCGCCGCCCGACGATGACGAATTCCAGATTATTTTCCGCTTTGCCGACGAGCAGACCCTGCACGCTTGGGAACACTCTGCGTCACGCACGGCCTGGCTGGCGCGCGGCAGCGACCTGTTTGGCCACAACACGGAACATCGCGTCAGCGGAATTGAGGGCTGGTTCGGCGCGGTCGGTCAGCGCCCGCCACGCTGGAAACAGGCGGTGGCAATCTGGTTGGCATTCTTTCCGGTGTCCCTGTTGTTCAATTTTGTCCTCGGGCCTTTGCTGAGCGAAATGAGCCTGCTGCCACGGGTGTTCATCAGCACGCTGTGCCTGACGCCGTTGATGGTCTACTTCTTCATTCCATTGTCGACCCGTCTGCTGGCCAACTGGCTGAACAGCGCGGTACCACGGCCGCTGCCCTCCGAGCCCCTCCCACAAAATCAATGATCCCAATGTTGGGGTGAGCCCCACGGTAGGTGAATGCCGCCGCGCGCTGGTATAGTTTTGCTCTTACCGCGACGCGAGCCATTCATGACTTCTTCCGCAGCCCCCATCCTCATCACCGGTGCCGGCCAGCGTGTTGGCCTGCATTGTGCGCAGCGTTTGATTGAAGACGGCCAGCGGGTAATCTTCAGCTACCGCAGCGAACGTCCCGGTGTCCAGACGTTGCGCGATCTGGGCGCCACCGCGGTGTTTGCCGACTTCTCCACTGAAGCCGGGATCCTCGCATTCATCACCGCCCTGAAAACCCACACTAATAGCCTGCGGGCGATTGTCCATAACGCCTCCGAATGGCTGACCGAAACGCCGGACACCGACGCCGCCGCCTTCACCCGCATGTTCAGCGTGCACATGCTTGCGCCTTACCTGATCAACCTGCACTGTGGGGACTTGCTGCAACGCTCACACCCTGCGGACATTGTGCACATCAGCGATGACGTGACCCGCAAAGGCAGCAGCCAGCACATTGGCTACTGCGCCAGCAAAGCCGGGCTCGACAGCCTCACCCTATCCTTCGCTGCGAAATACGCGCCAACAATCAAGGTCAACGGAATCGCGCCCGCCCTGCTAATGTTCAACCCCGAGGATGACGCGGTTTACCGCGCCAAGGCGCTGGCCAAATCCGCGCTGGGCATCGAACCCGGCAGCGAAGTGATCTACCAGAGCCTGCGCTATTTGCTCGACAACCCTTATGTCACCGGCACCACCCTGACCGTCAACGGCGGACGGCACATCAAATAAGATGCCCCGCGAGGATGCTACATGTCGCTAACCCTGCCCCAGAACGCCCTGTCCCAGAGCTACCGCGAGATTCTCATCGGTCTCGGTGAGAACCCGGATCGCGAAGGCCTGATCGACACCCCGGTGCGGGCGGCCAAAGCCATGCAGTACCTCTGTCATGGCTACGAACAAAGTGTCGAAGAGATCGTCAACGGCGCGCTGTTCGCCTCCGACAACGATGAAATGATCATTGTCGACAACATCGAGTTGTACTCGCTCTGTGAACATCACCTGCTGCCCTTCATCGGCAAGGCCCATGTGGCTTATATTCCAACGGGCAAGGTGCTGGGTCTGTCGAAAATTGCGCGACTGGTGGACATGTTCGCCCGTCGCCTGCAAATCCAGGAAAACCTCACCCGGCAAATCGCCGAGGCGGTGCAACAGGTGACCAATGCCGCCGGCGTAGCGGTGGTCATCGAAGCCCGGCACATGTGCATGATGATGCGCGGTGTCGAGAAACAGAATTCGACCATGAACACCTCGGTGATGCTCGGCGCCTTCCGCGAGTCGAGCAACACCCGCCAGGAGTTCCTGCAATTGATTGGACGGAGCACGTCGTAATGCCACAACTTCAACCAGGAATGGCACGCATCCGGGTCAAGGACCTGTGCCTGCGGACCTACATCGGAATCAACGAGGATGAAATCCTCAACAAACAGGATGTGCTGATCAACCTGACCATCCTGTATGCGGCCCAGGAAGCGGTGCGTGACAACGACATTGATCACGCGCTGAACTACCGCACCATCACCAAGGCAATCATCGCCCACGTAGAGGGCAATCGTTTCGCCCTGCTCGAACGGTTGACTCAGGAGTTGCTGGACTTGGTGATGGCCAACGAGTCGGTGCTGTACGCCGAGGTTGAGGTCGACAAACCTCACGCGCTGCGATTCGCCGAATCGGTGTCGATTACGCTCGCGGCAAGCCGCTGACCGCGTCTGGCGCATTGTTCGCCAGACTTTTATCATCCGCGCCACGAAATGACCGAACAGAGGCCCCCATGACCGATCAACAACGCCTGGAACTTGAAGCCGCCGCCTTTCGCCGGCTGGTGGCCCACCTGGACAGCCGCAAGGATGTACAGAACATCGACCTGATGAACCTCTCCGGTTTCTGCCGCAACTGCCTGTCCAAGTGGTACAAGGCCGCCGCAGACGAACGCCAGATCGACGTCAGCCTCGATGACGCCCGCGAAGTGGTTTACGGCATGCCGTACGCCGAATGGAAAGCCCAATACCAGCAAGAAGCCAGCGCCGAACAACAAGCGGCGTTTGCCAAAGGAAAACCCAATGAGTGATTTGAATACCCTGCGCGCCAGCCTCAAGAGTGGCGAACACGTCTTTGCCGATACCCTGGCCTTCATCGCCGCCGGTTACGACTATCAACCGCAGGCTTTCAACAACGGTGGCGTGGAAAACGCGGCCGGTCAGAACGAAGGTTCGTGCAAGACCCTGGGTCTGGCGCTGCTGGAAGGTCTGAGCGATGAAGAAGCGCTGCTGGCGTTTGGCGAGCATTACCGTTCGGTGGTCGCAACGCCTGATGGCAGCGACCACGGCAATATCCGCGCTTTGATTGCCAATGGCCTGGCCGGGGTGAAGTTCACTCAGAAACCACTGACTCACCGCTGAATAAAATGCAGGAGCACGGCTTGCCGGCGATAACGATCTCAAGGACGCCATCGCCGGCAAGTCGGAACGCCGCCCGCGTGCTCCTACAGTCGCGGCACACCACATCCCGACTTTTAAGATTGACCCGGCAACTTTATTTCGTTTGCCGGGTAACGCTGCTCGCGGCTTAGATAAAAAGAAGCATCCCTTCTTCAGAGTCGGTCATCCATGAGCAGCGAATCCATCAGCCAGTCGATCAACATCGTTCATCCTGTCACGCTCAGCCACGGCAAAAATGCCGAGGTCTGGGACACCGATGGCAAGCGTTACATCGACTTCGTCGGCGGCATCGGCGTACTGAACCTCGGCCATTGCCACCCGCGCATCGTCGAAGCCATTCGCGAACAAGCCACGCGACTGACCCACTACGCATTCAACGCCGCCCCGCATGTGCCTTACATCGAGCTGATGGATCGCCTGACTGCGTTCATTCCGGTGGACTACCCGGTCAGCGGCATGCTCACCAACAGCGGCGCGGAAGCGGCGGAAAATGCCCTGAAGATCGTCCGTGGTGCAACCGGCCGCACCGCCGTGATCGCCTTCGACGGTGCCTTCCACGGCCGTACCCTCGCCACCCTCAACCTCAACGGCAAGGTCGCCCCCTACAAACAGAAAGTCGGCGTGCTGCCGGGCCCGGTGTTTCACTTGCCGTATCCGAGCAAAGACAACGGCGTAACTTGCGCCGACGCCTTGAAGGCCATGGACCGACTGTTCAGCGTCGAGATCGACGTCGATGACGTGGCGTGTTTTATCGTCGAACCGGTGCAAGGCGAAGCGGGCTTCCTGACGATGGACGTGGAATTTGCCCAAGCGCTGCGAAAGTTCTGCGATGAAAAGAACATCCTGTTGATCGCTGATGAAATCCAGTCCGGTTTCGGCCGCACCGGCCAGCGTTTTGCGTTCTCGCGACTGGGCATCGAGCCAGACTTGATCCTGCTGGGCAAAAGCATTGCCGGCGGCGTGCCACTCGGTGCGGTGGTCGGGCGTAAAGCGTTGCTCGACACCTTGCCCAAGGGCGGTCTGGGCGGGACTTATTCGGGCAATCCCATCGCCTGCGCCGCCGCGCTGGCGACGCTGGATGAAATGACGGATGCCAACTTGCAAGCCTGGGGCGCGCAGCAGGAAGAAGCGATTGTCAGCCGTTACGAAGCCTGGCGCGACAGCAAACTTTCACCGTATCTGGGTCGTTTGACCGGCGTGGGTGCGATGCGCGGCATCGAGCTGATCAATGCCGATGGCACGCCGGCGTCGGCCCAGTTGACGCAACTATTGGCATTGGCACGAGACGCCGGTTTGCTGTTGATGCCCAGCGGCAAGTCGCGCCACATCATCCGACTGTTGGCGCCATTGACCACCGAAGCGGCGGTGCTGGAGGAAGGGCTGGACATCCTTGAGGCATGCCTCGCCAAACTGTCTTGATAGCAAATGAGTTCAGGGACTGACATAGCGAATTAAGTTCGCTTGTTGTCCCCGAATCCGCACCGCAATACTGACTAAAACCCCCTTTACTTAGCGAGATCATCACCACCTACACATTGAGGCAGTCATGTATCACGACAATATAATTTATAAGAAAAAGTCCAACGATCCTCAATTCCTGCTCGCCGTCGCCGTGGTGCTGTTCCTCGGCTCCTACCTGATGAACCTGGGCAACAGCGCCCTAAGCCATTTTCTGCAACCGCTGCTAGGCAATGCCCCGGACAGCCTCACCGCTCGCAACATCGCCATCGGCCTTGGTATTGCGGCACTGGGCACGCTGAACTTCCATGTCCTCGGGCGCTTGAAGTTCAAGGTGCAAACCACCGTGGTGTGGGTCGAGCTGCTGATCCTGTTTCTCGCTTTCTTCGATACCTTCGACCTCTCCTACAGTTTCATTCTCGACAAAGTCGGCTTCCTGATCCTCCAGGGCGCTGCCACCACCTTGTACATCTCCGCCTTGGCCATTGTGATCGCGTTTGTGCTGGCGTTGATCGGCGCAGTGGCCAAGTTGTCGAACAATGGCTTGGCCAATGCCCTCGCCTCGTTCTACACCTCGTTCTTTCGCGGCGTGCCGCTGCTGATTCAGATCTACCTGATTTACCTGGGCCTGCCGCAACTCGGCTATGTGGTTGACGCGGTGCCGGCCGGCATCCTTGCGCTGTCGCTGTGCTATGGCGCCTACATGACCGAAATTTTCCGTGCCGGTATCCAGAGCATTCCGGTCGGCCAGTGGGAAGCTTCGCGTGCCCTGAACATCAGCCCGTTCAAAACCCTCAGCCGCGTGATCATGCCCCAGGCCTTGCGGGTGATTATTCCGCCGACCGGCAATCAGTTTATCGCCATGCTAAAGGACAGTTCGCTGGTGTCGGTGATCGGCGTCTGGGAACTGATGTACCTGGCCAAGACCCAGGGTCGGGCAGACTTCCGCCACCTGGAGATGTTGATCACTGCGGCGATGATCTACTGGGCGCTGTCGTTCATTCTCGAACGGGTGCAGGCGCGAATCGAAAAACGGGTCAACCGTTCCACGGCAAGGGGCTGATACGCGATGACTCGAACCAATACCGCTGAACAACTCGACCTGGCCGCGGCTGTAAAACCTGGCCCCGCGATGATTTCGATCACTGGCCTGAACAAGTGGTACGGCAATTTTCACGCCTTGCGCGATGTCGACCTGAACGTCGCCACCGGCGAAATTCTGGTGGTGTGCGGGCCGTCAGGCTCGGGCAAATCGACGATGATTCGTTGCATCAATCACCTGGAAAATTTTCAGAAAGGCCACATACAAGTCAACGGCATCACCCTCACCAGCGAAGCGGAAAGTGTCAGCGCCGTACGCAGCGAAATCGGCATGGTGTTTCAGAGCTTCAACCTGTTCCCGCACTTGAGTGTGATGGATAACCTGACGCTGGCCCCGCAACTGGTACAGGGCGTGTCATCCGCCGAAGCGAAAAAACGCGCGCTGGTTTATCTCGAACGCGTACGAATTGCCGAGCATGCCGACAAGTACCCCTCGCAACTGTCCGGCGGTCAGCAGCAGCGCGTGGCGATTGCCCGGGCGCTGTGCATGAATCCCAAAGTGATGCTGTTCGACGAACCGACCTCCGCGCTGGACCCGGAAATGGTCCACGAGGTGCTGGACGTCATGAGCGAATTGGCCACCGACGGCATGACCATGATCTGCGTGACCCACGAAATGGGTTTTGCCAGCAAGGTAGCCGACCGGGTGCTGTTCATGGATCAGGGACAGGTCATCGAACAAGCCACCCCTGCCGAGTTTTTCAACAACCCGCAGACCGAACGCGCGCAGAAATTTCTGTCGCAAATCATCGGTCACTGAGAAGCGCTTTACCCCCGCATAACAATAACGAGAAGTGGAGATGGACATGCTCAGTAAGAAACACGCAATCACCCTCGCAGCCTCCTTGTCACTGTTGTTTGTCGGCGTCGCCAATGCCGGTGCCGTGCTAGACAAAATCCAGAGCAGCAAGACGTTGACCGTTGCCACGTCGGCGACCTGGCCACCGCAGGGATTCATCAACGACAAGAATGAAATCGACGGTTTTGATATCGATGTGTCCAAGGAAATTGCCAAGCGTCTCGGCGTCGAGGCCAAATTCATCACACCCGACTGGGATGTGATTACCGCAGGCAAGTGGAATGGCCGCTGGGATGTTTCTGTGGGCTCGATGACCGCGACGAAGAGTCGTGCGCGGATTCTCGATTTCCCCGGGACTTATTACTACGTGCCTTATGTGTTTGCGGTGCACAACAAATCCACGGTCTCCGACCACAAAGCACTCAATGGCAAAACCATCGGCGTCGAAGGCGGCACTACGTCAGAAGACTATTTCAGCCAGGCGCTGGCCATCGAAACCACTGACGTACCGCCAGTTGTCTACGACGTAAAAACCGAAAAAATGAAGACCTACGCCGGCTCCGTCGGCCCGCTCGACGATCTGCGCCTGGGCGATGGCACCCGGCTGGACGCAATCCTCACGCAACGCAGCACCCTGGATGCCGCCGTCAAGAAAGGCTATCCACTGCGCGCCGTCGACAACGCTGTGGTGTTTTATGAGCCGCTGGCCATTGCCACCGACAAGGGTGACCCGGAGCTAAAAGCCAAGCTGGGTGAAATCATCGGTGAGATGCACAAGGACGGCACGCTGACCAAGCTGTCGGACAAGTGGTACGGCGTGGATTACTCGACTCTCAAGTAGTACGCCTGTCCACTGTGGGAGCGAGCCTGCTCGCGATGGACGTCAACGATGACACGGCTTTGCTGAATGCCCGCGTCGCCCTTGCGTTTTTTCGCGAGCAGGCTCGCTCCCACAATGTTTGACGTACGCATAATTTACTGGCCATTTCTCAAGGATTGACCATGTCCTTCCCCAACACCTGGTATTCCCAAACCTCGCTGCCACGCGCAGCCAGGCCAGAATTGAACACCAACGAAACCTGCGATGTGTGCATCATCGGTGCCGGTATCGCCGGTCTCACTGCTGCCCTGGAGCTGACCCGTCGCGGCAAGCGCGTGATCATCCTTGAAGCCAATCAGGTGGCCTGGGGCGCGTCCGGCCGCAATGGCGGCGTGGTCTCACCGGGTTGGGCTGAGGGGTCTGGAGCGATTCGCAAGAAACTTGGGCTGGAACACGCCAGGGCGCTATTCCAGATGTCGGCCGAAGGTGTGGAGATCGTCCGCCGCAATATTATCGAACTGGCTTTGCCCGGTTGCGCGCCATCCGCTGGCACGATTCGGGTCAAGCGCTACGACGACGGCGCTGGTGTGAAAAACCACATCGAAACCATGCGCCGCGACTTCGGTTATGAACTCAACTACCTCGATACCGCCCAGGTCCGCGAACGGGCTCACACCTTGCGCTATTTCCAAGGCGTCGAAGATCCGAACGCCATGCACTTCCACCCGCTCAATTATTGCCTGGGCCTGGCCCATGCCATTGAAACGGCTGGTGGCAGAATTTTCGAGCAATCGAAAATGCTCGCCTGGCATCGCGAAGGTAACGACAAAATCGTCAAGACCGCGCGTGGCACCGTAAGCTGCAAAGATCTGGTGTTTTGCGCGGGCGGTTATGGCGGCCCTGAGCTGCAAAAACTCAGCCGCGCTTACCTGCCCATCGCCACCTACGTGGTGTTGACCGAACACTTGGGCGACTCGATCAAAAACGTCCTCGACTCCGGTGCGGCCTTCTCCGATGACCGTCGAGCTTCGGACTACTATCGCATCGTCGAAGGTGACCGCCTGCTTTGGGGCGGACGCATTACCACCCGCAACGAACAGAATGAGAAAGCGCTTGCAGCCATGCTGAAGGCCGACATGGTGTCGGTTTATCCGCAACTGGCTCCGGCAAAAATCGAATTGGCCTGGTCCGGCCTGATGGGTTACTCCACCAATAAAATGCCCAACCTCGGGCTACTGGAACCGGGCGTCTGGGCCTGCACTTCTTTTGGTGGTCACGGTTTGAATACCGGCTCAATCGGCGGCAGGGTGATTGCCGAAGCCGTGTGCGGGGAAAGTGCGCGCCATGAGTTGTTCAAGCCTTACCTGCTGGACTGGAATGGCGGGCCGTTTGGTCGAGTGGCGGCCAATGCGATCTATAAATCGCTGAAGGTGATGGACTATGTCCAAGAGCGGCTCAAGGGCTGAAGGTCCCACACTTCCCCTGTGGGAGCGAGCCGGCTCCGGGCGGCGTTCCGACGATGGCAATTTATCATTCAACATTGATGTCGATTGATACACCGCTATCGCGAGCACAAAAAAACCGGCTGAAAGCCGGTTTTTTTCATTTCAACGATCTCAGAACTTGGCGTTCTGCAGGTCGTCCAGGTAACGCTCAGTGTCCAGTGCTGCCATGCAGCCAGCGCCGGCCGAGGTGATGGCTTGACGGTAAACGTGGTCAGCCACGTCACCGGCGGCAAAGATACCTTCGACGCTGGTCGCCGTCGCATTGCCTTCACGGCCGCCTTGCACCACCAGGTAGCCGTCTTTCAACGTCAGCTGACCTTCGAACAACGAGGTGTTCGGGGTGTGGCCGATGGCGATGAACACGCCGTCGACTTTCAGCTCGTCGAAGCTGCCGTCGTTGTTCTTCAGGCGAGCACCGGTCACGCCCATGTTGTCGCCCAGTACTTCGTCCAGGTTCGAGTTCAATTTCAGCTCGATCTTGCCTTCGGCAACCCGGGCATTGAGCTTGTCGATCAGGATCTTCTCGGCGCGGAAGGTTTCGCGACGGTGGATCAGGGTCACCTTGCTGGCGATGTTGGCCAGGTACAGGGCTTCTTCAACAGCGGTGTTGCCGCCGCCGACCACAGCCACAGGCTTGTTGCGATAGAAGAAACCGTCGCAGGTCGCGCAGGCCGAAACGCCTTTGCCCATGAACGCTTCTTCGGACGGCAGGCCCAGGTAACGAGCGCTGGCGCCGGTCGCAATGATCAGAGCGTCACAGGTGTACGTCGCACTGTCGCCGACCAGGGTGTACGGCTTGGAAGCGAAGTCCACGGCATTGATGTGATCGAAAACGATCTCGGTTTCAAAGCGCTCGGCGTGTTCTTTCATGCGCTCCATCAACGCCGGGCCGGTCAGACCGTGGACGTCGCCCGGCCAGTTGTCGACTTCGGTGGTGGTGGTCAGTTGACCGCCGGCTTGCATGCCGGTGATCAGCAGTGGCTTGAGGTTGGCACGGGCGGCATAGACCGCAGCGCTGTAACCGGCAGGGCCGGAACCGAGAATAATCACTCGCGAATGACGGGCTTCAGACATGACCTGCTCCTGTTGACCGGCCCTGAACACCGGGCGCGGAACGCCGGGTTGCCGGCGGGAATAAAAAAGGACCGTGGTTGACCTTGGGGAAGGTTTGAGAACGACAGTCCTGCAAAAAGATTGGGTGCAGCGTATCGAGGGGGCGAAGATTAAGGAAATACGGTTTAACAATCCAGCTCATAGGTGGTCTCTATCCCACTGCCGAGACTATAAAGACGTCTTTGTTACAGTGAATGTCGATTCCACTGCCGCGCTTTCCCCCTTCTGGCAAAGCCGGTAAGGTCGGCGCGATTACCTCTGCCCGGAGCACGTTATGCCCGCACCTGTCCTGTCCGGACCGCAATACCTGCGCGAAGGCCTCAAGCTGGTTCTGAGCCCCAGCCTGCGTTTATTCGTGTTATTGCCGCTGGCAATCAACCTGGTGCTGTTCGTCGGATTGATTTATCTGGCCGGCCATCAATTCAGCCTGTGGGTCGATACGCTGATGCCGACCCTGCCCGACTGGCTGAGTTTTCTCAACTACATCCTCTGGCCGATTTTTGTGGTGCTGGTGGTGTTGATGGTGTTTTTTACCTTCACCATGCTCGCCAACGTCATCGCCGCGCCTTTCAACGGCTTCCTCGCGGAAAAAGTCGAAGTGGTGGTGCGTGGCACCGACGATTTCCCGGCCTTCAGCTGGGGCGAGCTGACCGCCATGATCCCGCGCACCCTGGCCCGGGAGATGCGCAAACTCGGCTATTTCCTGCCACGGGCAATCGGGCTGTTCATCCTGTCCTTTATCCCGGTGGTGAACATCATTGCCGCACCGCTGTGGCTGCTGTTCGGGGTGTGGATGATGGCGATCCAGTACATCGACTATCCGGCGGACAACCACAAGCTGGGCTGGAACGAAATGCTCGCCTGGCTGCGGCAGAAACGCTGGCAGAGCATGAGCTTTGGCGGCAGCGTGTATCTGGTGCTGCTGATCCCGGTGGTGAACATCCTGATGATGCCGGCCGCCGTGGCCGGGGCGACGTTGTTCTGGGTGCGTGAGCGCGGCGCGGAAGCGTTGGAAAAGTGACCGATCGCCATTGCAGCATTGAAAATTGCACCAGTTCTCTCGGGGCCGTTTGATGGGTCACTGCCATGTTTTTTCATGAGTGAGTCTTCCGACCTGTTATTTCTGACAGTAGTCAGCAAACTGATTTCTATAGCTAATAGAACGTTGGCTCACCCGCGTTGAGAATATCCAAGTTGTCCGGGTCGAATCCTTCCTTGTCACTTGGAGATCAGACCAATGAATAACAAATCAAGACGACTTCCCCCCACCCTCGACGATAAGCGCTTTCCATGGACCAGCTTCAGCCCTGCTGTCCTGAATGCTGCGGACGAAGTAAACGGCGTTCCATTTACTATCAGTGCGAGCACGATAATTTTTATCCAAAGCGAAAACCTGCGGCCCTTGGCAACGCGTTTAGCTTTCGGGTTCGCAGGGGCAGCCGGACTTGAAAAACCGCCCACCATTCTTCTCAAGTCCGAAAGAACTCAGCATGCTGGTGATGTAGACCTGACACTGACGGCGCCAATCACGGGGAGCGTACCGATCCCTCCCAATGGGCAAAGTGAGTGTTACCGGATCGATATCCTGGAAACTGTTCAAGTCTACGCAGCAACGCTAAAGGCCATGGCCCGGGCATTGACGACCCTGAATAAAGCAGCCTGGGTTTCTTCGACACTCACTGCAGCGGTAATCATCGATGCCCCGGTCTACGCCGAACGCTCGGTAATGATTGATGTGGGACGCAAGTATTACAGTGTCGAATGGATGAAAAACCTGTTACGCGAGATGGCCTGGAACCAACTCAATATGCTGCATTTGCACCTGACGGATAACGAGGGGGTACGGGTAAACTTCCCTTCCTTCTGCGACATCGCCAGCCCCGAAGCCTGGACTGCAGCGCAACTCACGGACATTCTCGACACCGCTGCCTCTTATCACATTGACGTCATCCCTGAGATTGAAACACCCGGGCATATGAATTGGATTCTGCGTAACAGGCCAGAGTTTCAACTTGAGCTCTCGAACGGCACGATTGTTTCGAAGGCGCTCGACTTCAGCATCCAAGCTGCTCGAGACTTTCTCAAAACTCTGGTCAGCGATCTGCTCAACATGTTCCCGAACAGCCGCTATCTGCATTTGGGGGCTGACGAGTATTTTCTCAGTCCAATCAGCCACAACAACACGCCACAATTAGCGCAGTATGCGCGTCAAGAATCCGGCAATCCCAACGCGACCTCAGAGGATGCCGTGAGATTCTTCGTCAACGACCTTGCCAAGCTTGTCCAGGAAAACGGCAAAATCGCGCGGGTCTGGAACGACGGAGCCGTCAATCGAAATGCGGCTATCAATCTGGACAAAACAGTAGAAATCGAATGCTGGAGCCTGTGGGGTTCGATTGGCGGTCGTAACGAGATGAGTGCGAAGGAATTAGTTGATGCCGGCTACACCGTGAAGAACTCTCACGGCGACTTTTACTTCATCATTCGCAAGGATTGGGAGAATGTAATCCACCCCAAACATTCGCCTCATGGAATCTATGATGTTTGGCGTCCCAACTACTTCATCGCCGAGGCAGGAAGGGAAATAACGGTGATTCCTCCGAATATTCCAACTATGGCGGGTGCGGGCATTCAGGTCTGGGCAGACGAACCTGACTACCTCCCTCCTGAAGCGGTCTGGTCAGATCTGATTAAGTGGATACTGCCTCTGGGTCAGCGAACCTGGGACTCGCCGCATGCAGCTCCTGATTATAAATCTCTGTCGGAAATCGCGCGTTCTGTTGCTCATCCTCCACCTGAACCAGCCGACAAAAATACGTCGACGTAAAGCCGGCGATCGTCACAAATCCATCATCGCTCTGAAATAACCAAGACATGGCCTCAGCCGACACTGAGGTCATGACGACAGCTCTGCATATCACCCTGATCACTGAAACATTCCCACCGGAAATCAACGGCGTGGCCAATACCCTTGGTCGCTTGTGCGATGGCTTGCGCGCGCGTGGGCATCAGGTGGAATTGGTGCGGCCACGTCAGGTGTGTGATCAGCTGTTGAGCAGTGACGATGATTTGCTGTTGTGTCGCGGCTGGCCGCTGCCAGGTTATCCCGGTTTGCAATGGGGCCAGTCGTCTATGCACAAGCTGCTAAGGCGCTGGACGCGGCATCGCCCGGACGTGCTGTACATCGCCACCGAAGGGCCACTGGGCTTGTCGGCGTTACGCGCAGCACGGCGGCTGGGGATCTCGGTGGTCAGCGGTTTTCACACCAACTTTCAGCAATACTCCAGCCAATACGGGCTGGGGGTCCTGACCCGATTGCTGACTCACTACCTGCGCTGGTTCCACAACCGCTCGACCCTGACACTGGTGCCGAGCCCCAGCCAGCGGATGGAGCTTGAGCGTCGGCAATTCGAGCGTTTGGCATTGCTCTCTCGGGGTGTCGACAGCCAATTGTTTCATCCGAGCAAAAGGCTGATATCGCTGCGCGAACAGTGGGGATTGGCCGAAGATGACATTGCAGTCATTCATGTCGGGCGCTTGGCACCCGAGAAAAACCTGGGCTTGCTCAAGCGCAGTTTCGACGTGCTGAAATCCACTTATCCACAGCGCAACCTACGCTTGATCGTGATCGGCGACGGCCCGCAACGAACGGCGCTGGAGCAGGAACTGCCCGAGGCGGTTTTCTGCGGTTCACAACGGGGCGAAGCGTTGGCCAGTCACTATGCGTCAGGCGATGTATTTTTGTTTCCGAGCATGACCGAAACCTTTGGCAACGTGGTGCTTGAAGCACTGGCGTCGGGATTGGGTGTGGTCGCGTACGACCAGGCGGCTGCGGCCCAGCATATTCGCCATGGCTACAGCGGCGTGCTGGCAATGCCGGGGGATGAAGAGGCGTTCTGCGAGGCGGCAGTGTGGCTGCTGGAAGAGCGCGAGACGTTGCGTTGCGTGCGGTTGAATGCGCGCCAACATGCGAGCAGGCAGGGTTGGGCGGCGATTATCGAGCAGTTTGAGGGGCAGTTGCGGGGGGCTTGTGTCCGGGAAGTGGTGGTACCTGAGGCACAGACCTTATCCTGACTCTTCGGTGACATTGTGTCCGTCTTCGCGAGCAGGCTCGCTCCCACATTGGATTTGTGAACGACACAGAACCACTGTGGGAGCGAGCCTGCTCGCGAAGAGGCCCTTCCAGGCGCCGCTTAAACCAAGCTCATCAATGCCTCGCGGCTGAATGGCAGGATGTCTTCTTCACGCCCGTCGCGCACTTTCTGCGCCCAGTCCGGATCGACCAACAACGCACGACCCACAGCCACCAGGTCAAACTCCTCGTTGTTCAAACGCTCCAGCAGTTTTTCCAGGCTGGCCGGTTGGGCGATCTTGTCGGTGTTGACCATGAATTGCAGGAACTCGCCATCCAGGCCAACGCTGCCCACGGTGATGGTCGGTTTGCCAGTGAGTTTGCGGGTCCAGCCCGCCAGATTCAGCTCGGAGCCGTCGAATTCAGGCTCCCAGAAACGGCGTGTCGAGCAGTGGAAAATGTCCACGCCGGCATCGGACAACGGCTTGAGGAATTCACCCAGTGCTTGCGGGGTTTGCACCAGACGCGCGGTGTAATCCTGCTGCTTCCATTGGGAGAAGCGGAAGATGATCGGGAAACCTTCGCCGACCGCCGCGCGCACGGCTTGAATCAGCTCGATCGCGAACCGTGAACGGTTCGCCAGATCGCCACCGTACTCGTCGGTGCGCTGGTTGCTGCCTTCCCAGAAGAACTGGTCGACCAGATAACCGTGGGCGCCGTGGATTTCCACGCCGTCCATGCCAATGCTCTGGGCATCTTTGGCGGCTTGGGCGAACGCGGCGATCACGTCCTGGATGTCTTGCCTGGTCATGCCGTGAACCACGACCTGACCGTCTTTCAATTTTTCCGACGGGCCGTAACCCGGAACGCTGGCGTCCGGTTCGGTGCCGATACGGCGCACACTGCCGACATGCCACAGTTGTGGAACGATCTTGCCGCCTTCGGCATGTACGGCGTCGACGACTTTCTTCCAGCCGGCCAGCGCCGCTTCTCCGTAGAAGTGCGGTACGTTCGGGTAGCCGTTCGAGGCCTTGTGACCGACGGTCGTGCCTTCGGTGATGATCAAACCCACACCGGCAGCAGCGCGACGACGGTAGTACTCGATCACTTTGGAGTTGGGCACGCCACCCGGCGAAAACGAACGGGTCATCGGCGCCATGACGACACGGGTCGGCAGTTCAAGGGTGCCGAGATGGAACGGTTTGAACAGGGCTTTGACGGGCATGGGACGCTCCACGGGGAATGATTTTATGACGATGATAATATGGGGAGCGCAGCGTATTGAATAGCACTATTGATTGCAGTGATTAAGGCCTAAAAGTTCGTAAATATTGTAGGAGCCGGCTTGCTGGCGAATCAGGCGATGCGGTGTGTCAGATACGCCGCGTTCGCTGGCAAGCCAGCTCCTACAAGGAGGATGTCAGCTCAGTGCTTTTTCGATGGCATGAACGACGGTCGGATCATCCGGCGACGTTCGAGGCGAGAACCGCGCCAGCACACGACCGTCCTTGCCCAGCAGGAATTTTTCGAAGTTCCAGGTAATGTCACCCGGGAATTCCGCACCCTCGCCCGCCAGCAGGCGATACAACTGATGACGCTCATGACCGTTGACTTCCAGCTTGCTGGACAACGGAAAGGTCACGCCATAGTTGAGGCTGCAAAACTCCTGAATCTCTTTCTCGGAACCTGGCTCCTGCCCGGCAAACTGGTTGCAAGGCAAGCCCAGCACGCTGAAACCTTTACCTTTGTATTGCTGGTAAAGGTTCTCCAGCGCCGCGTACTGTGGGGTCAAGCCACATTTGGAGGCGACATTGACCACCAGCACGACTTGCCCCTTGAAGGGCGCCAGCGGTAGTTCCTGTCCATCCAAGGCTGTCAACTTAAGGTCGTGAAAAGCACTCATGACGAACTCCAAATTCCCGTGTTCTTCTCGAAACAGCCACTTGGTATGCCACCAAGGACAGCCGCGGACTAAAAAGGCGCCCTCGGGCGCCTCTCCAGTTCTCTGAGCTTAGCGCAGAAAATCAGTGGTGATGGCCACCTTCGCCATGGACGTGACCATGAGCGATTTCTTCCTGGCTAGCATCACGGATGTCGATGATCTTGACCTGGAAATTCAGGCGCTGACCGGCCAATGGGTGGTTGCCGTCAACGGTGACTTCGTCGCCGTCCAGATCGCGAATGGTGACGATCTGCATCTGGCCGTCCGGAGCGGAAGCGTGGAACTGCATGCCCACTTCCAGTTCATCGACGCCTTCGAACATGCTGCGGCTCAGGGTGCTGACCAGTTCGGCAGCGTATTCGCCGTAGGCATCTTCAGGTTCAACGGCTACGGTCAGCTCGTCGCCGACGGTTTTGCCTTCCAGAGCCTTTTCCAGGCCCGGGATGATGTTACCTGCGCCTTGCAGGTAGACCAGCGGCGCGCCACCGGCGGAGCTGTCGATGACCTCACCAGCGTCGTTGGTCAGGGTATAGTCGATGGAGACAGCCTTATTGGCGGCGATCAGCATGGGGCGAGACCTTTTGCATAAGAGTGAAGAAAGGCCAAGTTTAGCGAAGCAATCGTCCGAAAGCGAACACAACCCGGACAGAAGGTTCGAGGCGCCTGGCGTAACGGTCACCGGATTCCATCAGGATGAGGACGGGCATTGGGTGGCCGAGCTTTCCTGCGGCCACACCCAGCACCTGCGCCACCAGCCACCGTGGCAATCGCGCGCCTGGGTCCTGGACCCCGCGCAACGTATTGAAAAAATAGGCCAGCCCTTTGAATGCGGTTGGTGCGCACAAGGCCCGGTTAGCGATAACCTTGACGACTGAATTTCGGTAGACGACCAGACATAGATCGTCACCATTGCCATGCACCTTTAGAGAATCCGCATGCAAACTTTTTTTATTGCACCCACCGACTTTGGTGTGGGTCTGACCTCCATCAGCCTCGGGCTGGTACGCACGCTTGAGCGTGCAGGCCTCAAGGTCGGTTTTTTCAAACCGATTGCCCAGCCACATCCGGGTGACACCGGACCGGAACGCTCCACCGAACTGGTGGCCCGCACCCACGGCTTGAAGCCGCCTCAGCCGCTGGGCCTGGCACATGTCGAGCGCATGCTCGGCGATGGTCAGCTGGATGAGCTGCTCGAAGAAATCATCACGCTTTATCAGCAAGCCGCCGTCGGCAAGGATGTGCTGGTCGTCGAAGGCATGGTCCCGACCCGCAGCGCCAGCTACGCCGCGCGGGTCAATCTGCATTTGGCCAAGAGCCTGGATGCCGACGTGATTCTGGTCTCCGCACCGGAAAGCGAAGCCCTGACCGAACTCTCCGGTCGCGTGGAATTGCAGGCGCAATTGTTCGGCGGGCCGAAAGACCCGAAAGTCCTCGGCGTGATCCTTAACAAGGTCAAGACCGACGAAAGCATGGACGTCTTCGCCACGCGCTTGAAGGAACACTCGCCATTGCTGCGCAGCGGTGATTTCCGACTGCTGGGCTGCATTCCGTTCCGGCCGGAATTGAACGCCCCGCGCACTCGCGATGTTGCGGATTTGATGGGCGCACAAATCCTTAATGCCGGAGATTACGAAACCCGGCGCATGACCAACATCATCATATGCGCCCGCACCATGCGTAACACCGTGGAGCTGCTCAAGCCCGGCGTGCTGGTGGTGACGCCCGGTGATCGCGACGACATCATCCTCGCCGTCAGCCTCGCCGCCATGAACGGCGTACCCCTGGCCGGGCTGCTGCTGACCAGCGACACCCTGCCCGACCCGCGCATCATGGACCTGTGCCGTGGCGCGTTGCAGGCGGGTTTGCCGGTGCTGTCGGTGAGCACCGGCTCCTACGACACCGCCAATCAGTTGAACGGTTTGAACAAGGAAATCCCGATCGACGACCGCGAACGCGCGGAGATCATCACCGATTTCGTCGCCAGCCACCTCGATGCCAACTGGCTGCACCAGCGCTGCGGCACCCCGCGTGAGATGCGCCTGTCGCCCGCCGTATTCCGCTACCAATTGATCCAGCGCGCCCAGGCGGCCAACAAACGCATTGTGCTGCCAGAAGGCAGCGAGCCGCTGACCGTGCAAGCGGCGGCGATTTGTCAGGCGCGTGGCATTGCCCGTTGCGTGCTGCTGGCCAAACCGGCGGACGTCGAAGCCGTGGCTCGCGCTCAGGGTATCGAGTTGCCACCGGGGCTGGAGATTCTTGACCCGGACTTGGTCCGCGAACGCTACGTAGAGCCGATGGTTGCGCTACGCAAGAGCAAAAGCCTCAACGCGCCAATGGCTGAGCAGCAACTGGAAGACACCGTGGTGATCGGCACCATGATGCTGGCGCTGGATGAAGTCGACGGCCTCGTGTCCGGCGTCATTCACTCCACCGCCAACACCATTCGCCCGGCCCTGCAATTGATCAAGACCGCGCCGGGCTGCACCCTGGTGTCGTCCGTGTTCTTCATGCTGTTTCCGGAAGAAGTACTGGTCTACGGCGACTGCGTGATGAACCCGCATCCGAGTGCCAGCGAACTGGCCGAAATCGCCCTGCAAAGCGCCGACTCGGCCGCCGCGTTCGGCATCACCCCGCGTGTGGCGATGATCAGCTATTCCAGCGGTGAGTCCGCCAGTGGCGAAGAAGTCGAGAAAGTGCGCGAAGCAACGTTGCTCGCCCACGAACAGCAAAACTCGCTGTTGATTGACGGCCCGTTGCAATACGACGCCGCTGCCAACGAAACCGTGGCCCGGCAATTGGCACCCAACAGCCAGGTCGCCGGTCGCGCCACGGTGTTCGTGTTCCCCGATCTGAACACCGGCAATACCACCCACAAAGCCGTGCAGCGCAGTGCCGATTGCGTGAGCCTCGGCCCGATGCTGCAAGGCCTGCGCAAACCGGTGAACGACTTGCCGCGCGGTGCGCAAGTCGATGACATCGTCTACACGATCGCATTGACCGCGATCCAGGCAGCCAACCGACCTATGGATGTTTAAATGCTGGATCTCCTGCCTGCCGCCGCGCGCGGCGTGATTGCATCGTTGTTGCTGGTCCTCAATACCATTGTGCTGTGCTCGTTTCTGTTCTGCGTGGCGATTTTCAAGGCGCTGCCGTTCGCCATTACCCAACGCTTCACACTCTGGCTGATGAACCACACCCATGAGGCCTGGATCAGCAACAACAAAGCCTGGATGAACCTGGTTTGCCGCACCCGCTGGCACCTCAGCGGCCTGGAAGGTCTGGACTATCAGCACTCGTACCTGATCACCAGCAACCACCAGAGCTGGGTCGACATCATGGTGCTGCAATACGTGCTCAACCGACGCATCCAGCCGCTGAAGTTTTTCCTCAAGCAAGAACTGATCTGGGTGCCGGTGATTGGTCTGGCGTGGTGGACGCTGGGCTTTCCGTTCATGAAGCGCTACTCCAAGGCGTATCTGGAAAAGCACCCGGAGAAAAAAGGCAAAGACCTGGAAACCACCCGCAAGACCTGCGCAAAGTTTCGCAACAACCCGGTGGGGATTTTCAACTTCGTTGAGGGCACCCGCTTCACCGAAGGCAAACATGCGCAGCAGAAATCACCGTTCAAGTATTTGCTCAAACCCAAGGCTGGCGGCATTGCGTTTGTGCTGGATGCGATGGGTGAGCAGCTGGAGTCCATCGTCAACGTAACGATTCACTATCCGGGCGGGCGTCCGGGGTATTGGGATTTGCTCTGCGGGAATGTGAAGGATGTTGTCGTGCATTTTCAGGAACTGAAGATTCCGCCGCAGTTTATAGGCAAGAACTACGACCAGGATGGGGAGTATCGATTGCAGTTTCAGGGGTGGATCAACCAGTTGTGGCTGGACAAGGATGCGTTGCTGGAGCAGATGCATCGCGAGTATCCACCTAAGCAATAGAGTGCCTGTTCGGGCCTCTTCGCTGGCAAGCCAGCTCCTACAAGGGAAATACGCTCAACTGTAGGAGCTGGCTTGCCAGCGAAAACGATTCCAAGGGCACAAAAAAAACCGCCGATGATCACTCATCGGCGGGTTTTTTATGACCGGCTAACGCTTAGATCGCGCCGCGACTACGCAGCAGATCCAGCACCTGCTTGACGCTTTCTTCCAGCGACAGCGATTGGGTGTCGACCACAAGGTCAGCGTCCAGCGGCACGTCGTACGGGAAGGAGTCGCCCGGGATGTTGTCGCCACCAGCGGCGTACAACCCTTGCGGATCACGTTCAGCACAAACGGTCGGCGAGGCCTGGACGTAAACAGTCAGCAAACGCTCCTTGCCGATCAGCTCCCTGGCCTGCTCACGACCTTCAGCATTTGGCGCAACGAATGCAGCCAGGGTCAACAGACCGGCTTCGTTGAACTGACGCGCAACGTGCGCCGCACGACGCCAGTTCTCGGTACGCCCGGCGCGATCCTGTGGCAGACCTTTGTTCAGGTCATGACGCAGGTTCTGACCATCCAGCACAAACACCGCACGGCCCATGTCGAACAGTTTGCGTTCAACCGCGTAAGCCAGGGTGCTTTTGCCAGCGCCCGACAGGCCGCTGAACAACACGGTGGCCGGTTGCTGGCCGAAGCGCTGCGCGCGTTCTTCGGTGGCGACGTGAGCGAGTTTGCCATGGTGCGTGCTGCTGCCATGCGCCACTGGCTGAGCGATGATCATCCCGGCGGCGACGGTGCCATTGGTCAAACGATCAATGACGATGAACGAACCGGTGGTGCGGTTACTCGCGTAACCGTCCAGCGCGATGGCCGCATCGAGGCTGATCTTGACCCGACCGATCTCGTTCAGCTGCAAGGCGCTGGCCGGACCTTCTTCCAGGGTGTTCACGTCAACGCGGTTGACGATGCTGGTGATCGAACCCGGCACGTACGTCGTGGCGCGTTTGATGTCGTATTTCTTGCCCGGTAGCATCGGTTCTTCGGCCATCCACACCAGCATGGCGTCGAAGGCGTCAGTCACTTGCGGCTGGTTGTCGGCGTGCACCAACAGATCGCCGCGGGAGATGTCGATTTCGTCTTCCATGGTCAGTGTCACTGCCTGACCCGGACCTGCATGCTCCAGCTCACCTTCGAAGGTGACGATGGATTTCACGCGGCTGCTCTTGCCCGACGGCAGCACAACGACTTCGTCGCCCTTGTGCACGACGCCGCTGGCCAGGGTGCCTGCAAAGCCACGGAAGTTCAGGTTCGGACGGTTGACGTACTGCACCGGGAAACGCAGGTCGGTGTAGTTGCGGTCGCTGGCGATTTCGACGGTTTCAAGAATTTCCATCAACGACTGGCCGGTGTACCACGGCGAGCGCTCGGACTTGTTCACCACGTTGTCGCCCTTGAGCGCCGACATCGGCACGAAGGCCATGGTGGTCGGCTTGAAGGCGATGCCTTCGGCGAACTTCAGGTAATCGGCCTTGATCGACTCGAAGACTTTTTCGTCGAAGCCATTGAGGTCCATCTTGTTGATGGCAACCACGATGTGTTTGATGCCCAGCAACGAAGCAATAAAGCTGTGGCGACGGGTCTGGGTCTGCACGCCGTAACGGGCGTCGACCAGGATGATCGCCAGGTCACAGGTGGACGCACCGGTTGCCATGTTGCGGGTGTACTGCTCATGGCCGGGGGTGTCGGCGATGATGAATTTGCGTTTGGCGGTGGAGAAGTAACGGTAAGCGACATCGATGGTGATGCCCTGCTCACGCTCGGCCTGCAGGCCGTCGACCAGCAAGGCCAGGTCGATGTCATCGCCGGTGGTGCCGACTTTTTTCGAGTCGCGGGTAATGGCTTCCAGGTGATCTTCGTAGATCATCTTGGAGTCGTGCAGCAGGCGCCCGATCAGGGTGCTCTTGCCGTCATCGACGTTGCCACAGGTCAGAAAGCGCAGCATTTCCTTGCGTTCGTGCTGGCCCAGGTAGGCGAGGATGTCCTCGCTGATCAAATCAGATACGTGCGACATGACAACCCCTTAGAAATAACCCTGACGTTTCTTTTCTTCCATCGAGCCTGCGCCATCGTGGTCGATGACCCGGCCCTGGCGTTCGGAAGTTCGCGTCAGGAGCATTTCCTGAATGATGTCGGTCAGGCTGGTCGCCTCGGACTCGACCGCACCGGTCAGCGGGTAGTCGCCGAGCGTACGGAAACGGACCTTCTTCTTGACGATGCGCGCCTTGTCTTCATCGCTCAGGTGATTGAGCAGGCGTTCGTCGTCGATCATGATCCAGGTGCCGTTCATCTCGATAACGTCGCGCTCGGCGGCGAAATACAGCGGCACAATCGGGATGCCTTCGAGGTAGATGTACTGCCAGATGTCCAGTTCGGTCCAGTTCGACAACGGGAACACGCGGATCGATTCGCCCTTGTTGACGTTGCCGTTGTAGACGTTCCACAGCTCCGGACGCTGGTTTTTCGGGTCCCAGCGGTGCTTGGTGTCGCGGAAGGAATACACGCGCTCTTTGGCACGGGATTTCTCTTCGTCACGACGGGCACCACCGAAAGCGGCATCGAAACCGTACTTGTCGAGGGCCTGCTTGAGACCTTCGGTTTTCATGATGTCGGTGTGCTTGGCACTGCCGTGGGTCAGCGGGTTGATGCCCTGCGCAACCCCGTCAGGGTTGACGTGCACCAGCAGGTCAAGGCCGAGTTCTTCAACCATGCGGTCGCGGAACGCGTACATTTCCTTGAACTTCCACTGGGTGTCGACGTGCATCACCGGAAACGGAAGTTTGCCCGGGAAGAATGCCTTGCGCGCAAGGTGCAGCATCACGGCGGAGTCTTTACCGACGGAGTACAGCATCACCGGGTTATCGAACTCGGCGGCGACCTCGCGGATGATGTGGATGCTTTCGGCCTCCAGCTGTTTCAGATGCGTCAGTTTGTCGACCATGGCTACTCACGAAAACGATCTTATGGACGGCCAGCGGGCCGTGTTCGAGCGAGGAATCCTAGCACAGCGACCTCTTCTAATCAGGACGCCAGCTAGATCGAAAGGGTATATGAATATACCCCCTCGTTTGGGCCGTTGAATGGCTATCCCCCATAGGAGCAAGGCTTGCCCGCGATGGCATCCTTGAGATCGCTATCGCGGGCAAGCCTTGCTCCTACAAGGGAGGTCGGTCATCAGATCGGGTTCGGGCAATCGATGAAGATGTGTTCGAGGGCAAACCGGCGCGCCAGATAATCGCCCAGCGCCTGTACGCCATAACGCTCGGTGGCGTGGTGGCCGGCGGCGATGAAGCTGATGTCGTTTTCCCGGGCGCTATGGAAAGTCTGCTCGGAGGCCTCGCCACTGAGGTACAGATCGACACCGGCCAAAATCGCCTGGTCGATGTAACCCTGGCCGCCACCGGTGCACCAGCCTACCCGGCGAATCGTCGCACTGCCTTCGATCAGCAGCGGCTCGCGGCCCATGACTTCCTGGACACGACGGGCGAAATCACGCGCCGTCATCGGCTCGCTCAACGAACCGACCAGGCCGACGACTTTAAGGTTGTCTGGATCCAGCGGGCCTTCGACGGTGATATCCAACTGCCGGGCCAACTGCACGTTGTTACCGACTTCCGGGTGCAGATCCAGCGGCAAATGGTAGGACAGCAGGCTGATGTCGTGCTTGAGCAAGGTTTTCAACCGACGCTGCTTCATGCCGGTAATACACGGGTTTTCGCCCTTCCAGAAATAACCGTGATGCACCAGCACCAGATCGGCCTGGGCTTCGACGGCAGCGTCCAGCAGCGCCTGGCTGGCGGTGACGCCACTGACAATGCGCATCACTTGCGGTCGGCCTTCGACCTGCAGGCCGTTAGGGCAGTAATCGGCAATTTTGGCGCTGGCGAGGTAACGGTCGGCTTCTTCGACCAGGGTGCTCAGGGCGACGGCCATAAAAGACTCCTAAATATCCCGTTCAGAGGCGCGCGTGGCCTCGTATAATGCGCGACATTATGGGCGGTCTCATACCGCCTGCAACCTTTCAGGACGTGCTTAATGCTCAAGGCGCTGCGTTTTTCCGGCTGGCCGCTGTTGGCCGGTGTGCTTATCGCTCTTTTGATAATTCAGCGTTACCCGCAGTGGGTCGGGCTTCCAAGCCTTGACGTGAATTTGCAGCAAGCACCGCAAACGACCAGCGTGCAACAGGGGCCGGTGTCTTACGCCGACGCCGTCACCACGGCCGCACCGTCGGTGGTCAACCTGTACACCACCAAAGTCATCAACAAACCGAGCCATCCGCTGTTTGAAGACCCGCAGTTCCGCCGCTTCTTCGGCGACAATTCGCCCAAGCAGAAGCGCATGGAATCGAGCCTCGGTTCCGGTGTGATCATGAGCCCGGAAGGCTATTTGCTGACCAACAACCATGTGACCATGGGTGCCGACCAGATCGTGGTGGCGCTCAAGGATGGCCGCGAAACCCTGGCCCGTGTGATTGGCAGCGACCCGGAGACCGACCTCGCGGTCCTGAAGATTGATCTGAAGAACCTTCCTTCCATCACTGTCGGCCGTTCCGACAACATCCGCATCGGCGACGTGGCGCTGGCCATCGGCAACCCGTTCGGTGTCGGCCAGACCGTGACCATGGGCATCATCAGTGCCACTGGGCGTAACCAGTTGGGCCTGAACAACTACGAAGACTTCATCCAGACCGACGCCGCGATCAACCCCGGCAACTCCGGTGGTGCGCTGGTGGACGCCAGTGGCAACCTGACTGGCATCAACACCGCGATTTTCTCCAAGTCCGGCGGTTCGCAAGGCATCGGGTTTGCGATCCCGGTCAAACTGGCCATGGAAGTGATGAAGTCGATCATCGAACACGGCCAGGTGATTCGCGGTTGGCTAGGCATTGAAGTACAGCCGTTGAGCCAGGAACTGGCGGAGTCGTTTGGTCTGTCGGGACGTCCGGGGATTGTGGTCGCGGGGATTTTCCGGGATGGTCCCGCGCAGAAGGCTGGCCTGCAATTGGGCGATGTGATTCTCTCCATCGACGGTGAGCCAGCGGGTGATGGGCGCCGTTCGATGAACCAGGTCGCACGGATCAAACCGATGGACAAGGTCACGATTCAGGTGATGCGCAATGGCAAAGAGCTGAAGCTCACGGCCGAGATCGGCCTGCGTCCGCCGCCGGCGCCGGTCAAAGAGAAAGAAGAAGAGTAAGCATTAACCCAAGGAATATGGGCTAACAGCAGACATGTCGTCTTGAACAATGGCCGCGGTGGCAAGTCTTGCCCTCGGCCTGTTGCGAGATGCGGTCTTCGCCGAAGAGTCCGACACCCTCGAACTGAACACCTTCAGCGTTACTTGCGACTACTAATCCCATCGGCGGGTTACCGCGCCACTCGCTCCTCCAGCGCAACTAAAACCGACACCGCGAAACGCGACGTCCCGCAGTCCGTTTGCATGGTTCCTGCCGTGAGTTCAAATATCTGGGCGGTTACCGGCCAACCACACCGTTGACCTGCTGGCGCTTCGCAGGGCCTGCGAAAACGTCACCGTGACCCTGGTGGGTAATGGAGGGTTAAATGTGATATCGACTCACACACAAGTCCCGATAAACAACAACCAGGTTACTTCCAGCCGAGGTCTGTTCTACTCAATGAATTTTATCAACGAATCGCATCATGAGTAACAATAAGTACTGCGACGATTACTAACCTCAATCAACAATGCTTATTCCAAATCAAGCTAAGCAACTGTCATTTCTGACAGTAGCCCTCGAACCATTCCAAGGTTACCGTTCATATCGCAAAAGGCAGAATCACAGAATAAAACTTACTATTTATAACTAAAGGAGCTGCACTCGTGACCAGTCTTAATCCTGTAACAGCAAATAGCGCCCAGAAGATAGGCACCTTTACGGCCACCATTGAGCGCGAACCCGATTTTCTTGCTAAAGACGTGTTATTACACATGTTCGCAGGTGAGAAATCTGGCGGAATAATTATTGGTTCTACATCTTCGACTTATAATCTTGCTATTGGCTTTCCCCCTGGCATCGATGAAAACAAAAAGGTAACACTACGCTACCCAACTGACTTCCCAACCCAAAACCATCTTCAATGGTCTTACAACTTTGGAACAACCAACCTCATCGCTCAAACCGGCGAAATAACAATAACATTGACATCAAACAGCGGCGTGAGCCGAGCCACCGGTGTGTTCGAATTCATTACAAACGAAACAACACCTCGAAAAGTCTCTGGCACATTTGACGCAAGCCGCTGAGAAAGTACGCCAAGAGCAGCCTGACCAAGCTCACGATAATTAAGCTTGGTCAGTGCAACAATTCCCGTAATGATTCCTACAGATCACCGAGGCCGTCGATCAGCGCCTGATTCTGCTCAGGTGTGCCGATGGAGATCCGCAGGAACTGGGCAATCCGCTCCTGCTTGAAGTGCCGAACGATCACACCCTGCTCCCGCAACTTCGCCGCCAACCCGGCCGCATCGTGCGTTGGGTGACGGGCGAAAATGAAGTTCGCCGCCGACGGCAATACCTCAAAGCCCTTCGCCTCCAACTGCCCGATGACCTTGTCACGGCTATCGATGACCAACCGGCAGGTCTTGTCGAAGTACTCGCGATCCTCAAACGCCGCCGCAGCCCCCACTATCGCCAGACGATCCAGCGGATAAGAGTTGAAGCTGTTCTTGATCCGCTCCAGCGCCTCGATCAGGTCCGGATGCCCCACCGCCAGGCCAACCCGCAGGCCGGCCAGCGAACGGGACTTGGACAGGGTCTGCGTCACCAGCAGGTTTGGATAACGGTCGACCAGGCTGATGGCCGTCTCACCGCCAAAGTCGATGTAAGCCTCATCAACCACGACCACCGAATCCGGGCTGGCCTTGAGAATTTGCTCGACGGCGTCCAGCGCCAGCAGGCAACCCGTGGGGGCGTTCGGGTTCGGGAAGATGATCCCGCCGTTCGGCTTGGCATAGTCGGCCGGGTTGATCTGGAATTGCTCGTCCAGCGGCACGGCGTCGAACTTGATGCCATATAACCCGCAATAAACCGGATAGAAGCTGTAGCTGATGTCCGGGAACAGCAGCGGCTGATCGTGTTGCAGCAAACCGTGAAAGATGTGCGCCAGGACTTCATCGGAACCGTTGCCGAGGAACACCTGATTGCCCTGGACGCCGTAGTACCTGGCAACAGCCTGCTTGAGCACATCGCTGTTCGGGTCCGGGTACAAACGCAGGTTATCGTTCAGTTCGGTCTGCATGGCGGCCAACGCTTTGGGCGATGGACCGTATGGATTTTCGTTGGTGTTGAGCTTCACCAGTTTCGTCAGTTTCGGCTGCTCGCCCGGCACGTAAGGCACCAGGCTCTTGACGAAGGGGCTCCAGAATTTACTCATCTTCAGTTCCCCTGCTTGTCGTCAATGATGCGGAATTCGGCGCTGCGGGCGTGGGCGGTCAGCGACTCGCCACGGGCCAGTACGGAAGCGGTCTTGCCCAGTTCGGACGCACCCTGCTCGGAGCAGAAGATGATCGACGAGCGTTTCTGGAAGTCGTACACACCCAGCGGCGACGAGAAACGCGCGGTGCCGGAAGTCGGCAACACGTGGTTCGGACCGGCGCAGTAGTCGCCCAGCGCTTCGGATGTGTGGCGACCCATGAAGATCGCGCCTGCGTGACGGATGTGCGGCAACCAGGCTTGCGGATCAGCGACCGACAGCTCCAGGTGTTCCGGGGCAATGCGGTTGGCCACTTCGATGGCTTGCGCCATATCGCGGACCTTGATCAGCGCACCACGGCCATTCATCGAGGTTGCGATGATCTCGGCACGCTCCATGGTCGGCATCAATTTGTTAATGCTCGCGGCAACCTTGTCGAGGAACTCGGCATCCGGACTGACCAGAATCGCCTGGGCGTCTTCATCGTGTTCGGCCTGGGAGAACAGGTCCATGGCGATCCAGTCCGGATCGGTCTGGCCGTCGCACACCACGAGAATCTCGGACGGGCCGGCGATCATGTCGATACCGACCTGACCAAATACGTGACGCTTGGCGGTGGCGACATAAATGTTGCCCGGGCCAACCACTTTGTCGACCTTCGGCACGCTTTCGGTGCCGTAGGCCAACGCGGCAACCGCTTGCGCGCCGCCGATGGTGAATACGCGGTCGACGCCGGCGATGCAGGCCGCGGCCAGTACCAGTTCGTTGATTTCACCGCGCGGGGTCGGTACCACCATGACCACTTCGGTCACACCAGCCACTTTGGCCGGGATCGCGTTCATCAACACCGAGGACGGGTACGACGCCTTGCCGCCCGGTACATACAGACCGGCGCGGTCCAGCGGCGTGACCTTCTGGCCGAGCACCGTGCCGTCGGCTTCGGTGTAGGTCCAGGAATCCTGTTTCTGTTTTTCGTGGTAGCTGCGCACGCGGGCTGCGGCTTTTTCCAGGGCTTCGCGCTGAGGCACGGTGATCCTGGTCAGCGCCAGTTCCAGACGTTCGCGCGGCAGGATCAGGTCGGCCATCGAGGCGACTTCCAGGCCATCGAACTTCTGGGTGAATTCCACCAGCGCCGCATCGCCACGCTCGCGCACGGCTTTGATGATGTCCAGCACCCGCTGATTGACCGAGTCGTCAGACACACTTTCCCAGCTCAGCAGATGATCCAGATGATGTGCGAAATCCGGGTCAGCAGCGTTGAGTCGGCGAATTGCAGTCGGTGCGGTCATAGCGAGAGCCTCATAGGAATGGCAAAAACTCAGGCGCCCGAAGCTACCATCGATCCGCTTGGGCACCTGAGAATTCTGGCTATGAGGCGGATAGACGGGCGCGACTTAACGTCGCGCAGGTAAATCAGCCGCGGTGTCGAGACTCCACTGCCTTGCGCAGGGTGTCGATCAACGCCTGGATTCGGGCGTGCTGCATTTTCATCGAAGCTTTGTTGACGATCAGCCGGGAGCTGATGTCGGCAATGAAATCCTGGGGTTCCAGGCCATTGGCGCGCAGGGTGTTGCCGGTGTCGACCACGTCAATGATCTTGTCCGCCAGACCAATCAGCGGCGCCAGCTCCATCGAGCCGTAAAGCTTGATGATGTCGACCTGGCGACCCTGCTCGGCGTAGTAACGCTTGGCAACGTTGACGAACTTGGTCGCCACCCGCAGGCGGCCCTTAGGCTCGACATCGCCGACACGGCCGGCAGTCATCAGCTTGCAGAGGGCAATTCGCAGGTCCAAAGGCTCGTACAAGCCCTGGCCGCCATATTCCATCAGCACATCTTTACCGGCGACGCCGAGGTCCGCGGCACCATGTTCGACGTAGGTCGGCACATCGGTGGCGCGCACGATCAGCAGACGTACGTCAGGCTGGGTCGTGGGAATGATCAGCTTGCGACTCTTGTCCGGATTCTCGGTCGGCACGATACCCGCTTCAGCCAGAAGCGGCAGGGTGTCGTCAAGGATGCGGCCCTTGGACAGTGCGATGGTCAACATGGGAAACGTCAGTCCTTATCAAGGTACTCATGCCCGGTCGCAAACGGCGCCGGACATACTTCGAGGCTTTCTCAACAATGAAAAGACTGCCTCGATTTGAAACGAATTCAACGGGCACGTCCATGTGCCCATGCAGCAAAAACTAGCCCGGTACGCGGCGGATCTTGGCGCCGAGCATTTGCAGTTTCTCTTCGATGCACTCGTAACCACGGTCGATGTGGTAGATGCGGTCGATCAGGGTGTCGCCTTCAGCGATCAGCGCCGAGATGACCAGGCTGGCCGAAGCACGCAGGTCGGTGGCCATGACTGGTGCGCCCTTGAGCTTTTCGATGCCGGTGACGATGGCGGTGTTGCCTTCGACCTGGATATGAGCGCCCATGCGGTGCAGTTCGTATACGTGCATGAAGCGGTTTTCGAAGATCGTCTCGATCACTGCGCCCGTGCCTTCGGCAATGGCGTTCAGGGAGATGAACTGCGCTTGCATGTCAGTCGGGAACGCCGGGTATGGGGCAGTCCGCACGTTGACGGCTTTTGGCCGCTTGCCGTGCATGTTCAGCTCGATCCAGTCTTCGCCGCAGGTGATTTCAGCGCCCGATTCCTTGAGTTTCTCAAGCACGGCTTCGAGGATGGTCGGATCGGTATCCTTGACCTTTACACGGCCGCCGGTCACGGCAGCAGCGACCAGGTAAGTACCGGTTTCGATTCGGTCGGGCATCACCTTGTAAGTGGTGGTGTGCAGACGCTCGACGCCATCGATGGTGATGGTGTCGGTGCCCGCGCCGGAAACCTTGGCACCCATGGCGTTCAGGAAGTTGGCCAGGTCGACCACTTCTGGCTCGCGTGCGGCGTTTGCCAACACACTGCGACCCTTGGCCAGGGCAGCGGCCATCATGATGTTTTCGGTACCGGTCACGCTGACGGTATCGAAGAAGAAGTTCGCGCCGCGCAAGCCGCCTTCTGGCGCCTTGGCCTTGATGTAGCCGCCTTCGACGTCGATGACCGCGCCCATGGCTTCAAGGCCACGGATGTGCAGGTCAACCGGACGCGAACCGATGGCGCAACCGCCAGGCAGTGCGACTTCGGCTTCGCCGAAACGGGCAACCATCGGGCCGAGTACCAGGATCGACGCACGCATGGTTTTAACCAGTTCGTACGGTGCGATCAGGGTCTTGATGGTGCGTGGGTCGATTTCGACGCTGAGCTTCTCGTCGATCACCGGCTCAATGCCCATGCGACCGAACAGCTCGATCATCGTGGTGATGTCGTGCAGGTGCGGCAGGTTGGCCACTGTAACCGGGCCATCACACAGCAGGGTGGCAGCCAGGATCGGCAGGGCAGAGTTCTTTGCCCCGGAGATGCGGATTTCGCCATCAAGACGAACGCCACCGGTAATAATCAATTTATCCATAAGAATCTCGACGCCCTTGGGCTCAGGTGCGCTCGGCCCAGGCCGCGCTGCTGAAAAATTTCATAGTGACCGCATGGATGCTGCCATCGGTGATCCATGGGTTCAAATGGGCATAGATCTGCTGCTGACGCTTCACCGGGCTCAATGCCGCCAGTTCATCGCTAATCACGTTCAGCTGGAAATTGCAGCCTTCGCCCTCAACTTCTACCAACGTTCCGGGCAGCTTTCCTTCAAGGAAGCTCTTCACTTCTACGGCCTGCATGCTCAACCTCAATCGGCGCCCTGTGCGCACGGGTCGGACATCATACAAAAAAGCCCCGCGCCTGCGAACCCCGCTAAGCAGGACTCTGACGGGGGGCTTCTTTATAGATGCGGTCAGGGGTGCGCCAACAGCTCGGTCAATTCGCTGACCTGAGCGATTTCACGCATGTCTTCGGGCATCGCGCGAATGCTCAGCGCCTTACCGGCCGCCTCTGCATCACGCATGAAGCACAGCAGCAGCGACAAGCCGACGCTGCTGGATTTCAACACTGCCGAACAATCAACCACCAGTTCAGTAGCCGTGCTGGACTTGATCAACGCCTGCCCCTGCTTGCGCAGATCCGGGCCGGTGCGATAGTCCAGCATGCCACTCAACTGCAGCTCGCCGGTTTCGCTGATGCGAATGGCCGACACACTCATTGGGGTTTTTTCTCGGGGGATTTTTCAGTGGCTTCCTTGGCTTTGGCGACTTCCCCGGCCCAGCTGTTGATGGTCTGGTCCAGGTTGTTGCCATTGCGCTGCATCGCATCAGCGAATTGATCACGGAACAGCTTGCCGATGTTGATCCCGTTGATGATCACGTTGCGCAGCTTCCACTCGCCATTGATCTTTTCCAGTGTGTAAGACACAGGATAGATCGCGCCGTTACTGCCTTTGACGGTCATGCCAACACTGGTGCGATTGCCGGACTCGTCTTTGGCGGGATCAACGGTGATGCCCTGGTTGTTGTATTCAAGCAAAGCATTGCCATAAAACTGGAACAGACCCTTTTTGAAGTTTTCTTCAAAGGTTTTCATCTGCGCCGGCGTGGCTTTCTTTGAATACTTGACCGTCATGATGCTCTTGGAAATACCCTCGGCATCCACCACAGGTCCGACGATCGTGTTCAGCGCCGTATAAAAGTCCTGCGGGTCCTGCTTGTACTTCTCTTTATTGGCCTTCAGATCGGCCAGCATACGGTTGGTGGTGTCTTGTACCAGTTCGTGCGCGGAAGGCGCCGCCACGGCGTGGGACACCAACGGAAACACCGCGAGCATTACCAACAGGCCACGTCGCAAGGTAGAGATCATTTAACAGTTCCTCATTTAGCTTCTTTGCTAACGGTATTGAGCAGGAATTTACCGATCAGGTCTTCGAGCACCAGCGATGACTGCGTGTCATGGATGGTTCCACCATCCTTGAGCAAGGCTTCTTCGCCGCCCACGCTGATACCGATGTACTTCTCGCCCAACAGGCCAGCGGTCAGAATAGATGCAGTGGAGTCAGTCGGCAGGTTATCTACTCGCTTTTCCAGTTGCATGGTCACCCGACCGGTGAAGCTGTCGCGGTCCAGATCGATCGCTGTGACCTTGCCGATGGTCACACCGGCCATGGTCACTTTGGCTCTGACAGTCAAACCGGCGATATTGTCGAAGTAGGCATAAAGTTTATAGGTGTCGGTGCTCGGGCTCGGGGACAGTCCACTGACCCGCAAAGCCAGCAACAGCAAAGCCAGGATGCCAGCCAGCAAGAAAAGGCCGACACCGATTTCCAGGGTGCGGTTTTGCATCAGAAATCTCCAAACATCAAAGCGGTCAGAATAAAGTCCAGGCCGAGAACAGCCAAAGAGGCATACACCACGGTCTTGGTAGTGGCACGACTGATCCCCTCGGAAGTGGGCTCACAGTCATAGCCTTGGAATACGGCGATCCAGGTCACGACGAACGCGAAGACGATGCTTTTGATGATGCCATTGAGCACATCATCAGTGAACGTCACGCTGTTTTGCATGTTCGACCAATAGGAGCCTTCGTACACACCCAGCCAGTCGACAGCCACCCACGAGCCGCCCCAGATACCCACCACGCTGAAGATCATCGCCAGCACCGGCAGGGAAATGAAGCCGGCCCACAGGCGCGGGGCAACAATGTATTTGAGCGGGTCGACACCAATCATTTCCAGACTGGACAACTGTTCGGTGGATTTCATGTTGCCGATTTCGGCCGTCAGCGCCGAACCGGCACGCCCGGCGAACAACAGCGCTGTCACAACGGGACCCAGTTCACGCAGCAGCGTGAGCGCAACCATCTGCCCGACCGCCTGCTCCGAGCCGTAGCTCGACAGAATGTTGAAGCCTTGCAGCGCCAGCACCATCCCGATGAACACCCCGGAGACCACAATGATCACCAGGGACATGACGCCCACTGAATGCAGTTGCTTGATCAGCAGACCAAAACCGCCGCCGATGCCACCGCGACCGAGCAAGGCATGAAACAGGAATATCGTCGAACGACCGAACACCGCCAGCACATCGATGCCGGCGTGGCCAAACCGGCGCACGCGTTCTATTAATGAAATCTTGCGCATCAACGCTTCCCCAGAAGATCTGCGCGGTAATCCGTCGCTGGAAAGTGGTATGCGACCGGACCGTCGGGTTCGCCGGTCATGAATTGACGGATCCGTGGCTCCTGCGAGTTCATCAACTCCTCGGGAGTCCCCTGCCCCAATACCTGGCCTTCGCCGACGACATAGATGTAGTCGGCGATGCTCGCGGTTTCGGCCAGATCGTGGGAGACCACGATACTGGTGATGCCCAGCGCATCGTTGAGCAAGCGGATCAGGCGCACCAGCACGCCCATGGCGATGGGGTCCTGGCCGACAAAGGGCTCGTCGTACATGAGGATCTGCGGGTCGAGGGCAATCGCCCGGGCCAGCGCAACACGACGCTTCATGCCGCCGGACAATTCGTCAGGCATCAGGTCGATAGCACCACGCAAGCCCACGGCCTGCAATTTAAGCAGGACGATGTCACGGATCATTTCTTCCGGCAGCTCGGTATGAACGCGCAGCGGGAAGGCGACGTTCTCGAACACGTCAAGGTCGGTAAACAGGGCGCCGCTCTGGAACAGCACTCCCATGTGCTTGCGCGCATCGAACAGATCACTGCGCGACAATTTCGGCAGGTTCTGACCGTTGACCCAGACTTCGCCCTTTGTTGGACGCAATTGTGCACCCATCAATCGTAACAGCGTGGTTTTGCCACACCCGGACGGTCCCATGATGCCGGTGACCTTGCCACGCGGGATACGGATATCGACGTTATTGAAAATGCTGCGCGTACCGCGCTTGAAGGACAGTCCCTTCAGCTCGACCGCGTAGGCGTTATCGGCACTCATCTAATCTCCTTGCGATGCAGCCTCTCACTCGGACGCCTGACTCTCTGACGAAAGCACATACCTCCCCGGGCAGGCCGAACTGGCCGCGAACTATATCACTGCAAAGGCCCGGCGCCCAAGGCCAAAGCCAGCCCATCTTCAGTAACATCATCGGCAAAAAGCCTTGTTTAGAGGGGATTGCGTCATCGGGAATGACAAAGCGCAACGAACTTGCGTGAGGGTTTTGATCATTACCGCTATAATCGCCGCCTTTCATCAGGCTATACGATTTCCGACATGAGCCAATCCAGTGACCTGATTCAATCAGCACAACGCACCATCCGCCTCGAACTGGAAGCCGTAGAAGGCTTGCTGCCCCACATCGACGCAGATTTCGTACGCGCTTGCGAGATGATTCTGGCCAGCAAAGGCCGCGTGGTTGTGGTCGGCATGGGTAAATCAGGACACATCGGCAGCAAGATCGCCGCGACCCTGGCCAGCACCGGCACCACGGCTTTTTTCGTCCACCCCGCCGAAGCCAGCCACGGCGACATGGGCATGATCACGCGGGATGACATCATCCTGGCCCTGTCGAACTCCGGCTCCACCAATGAAATCCTGACCTTGCTGCCCCTGATCAAGCGTCTGGGCATTCAATTGATCAGCGTGACCGGCAACCCGGAATCCCCGCTGGCCAAGGCCGCCGAGGTCAACCTCAACGTTCACGTCGAACACGAGGCCTGCCCGCTGAACCTGGCACCCACCTCCTCCACCACGGCCGCCCTGGTGATGGGCGATGCCCTGGCCGTCGCGCTGCTGGAAGCTCGTGGCTTTACCGCTGAAGACTTCGCCTTTTCCCACCCCGGTGGCGCGCTTGGCCGACGCCTGCTGTTGAAAGTGGAGAATGTCATGCACGCCGGTCAAGATTTGCCACAGGTTCAGCGTGGCACCCTGCTTAAAGACGCATTGATGGAAATGACCCGCAAGGGCTTGGGCATGACCGTCATTCTGGAAGCTGATGGCAAACTGGCCGGGATCTTCACCGACGGTGACTTGCGTCGCACACTGGATCGCAGCATCGACATCCACAGCGCCACCATCGAACAGGTCATGACCGCTCATGGCAAGACCGCCCGCGCCGAAATGCTCGCCGCCGAGGCCCTGAAAATCATGGAAGACCACAAAATCAACGCGCTGGTGGTGGTCGACAGCGAAGACCGTCCGGTCGGCGCCCTGAACATGCACGACTTGCTGCGTGCGGGAGTAATGTAATGAACACGGACCTGCTGCAACGCGGCCAACAGATCAAACTCGCGGTGTTCGACGTCGATGGCGTGCTGACCGACGGGCGCCTGTACTTTCTCGAAGACGGCAGTGAATTCAAGACGTTCAATACGCTCGACGGCCAAGGCATCAAGATGCTGATGGCAGCGGGCGTGCAGACCGCTATCATCAGTGGCCGCAAAACCCCGGTGGTCGAACGACGAGCGAAAAACCTCGGCATCCCCCACCTTTATCAGGGGCGCGAAGACAAACTGGTGGTGCTGGACGAGCTTCTGGCTCAACTCAACCTAAGCTATGAACAAGTTGCCTATCTCGGTGACGACTTGCCGGACCTGCCGGTGATTCGCCGCGTCGGCCTGGGTATGGCGGTAGCCAACGCCACCAGCTTCGTGCGTGAAAACGCCCATGGCATTACCGTTGCCCGGGGTGGCGAGGGTGCCGCTCGCGAATTCTGCGAATTGATCCTGCGCGCCCAGGGCCGCCTCGATGCGGCCAACGCTGCGTACCTGTGAGCCGACTATGCTGAGCAAAAAGTTTCGTAACATCCTGTTATTCAGTTGCATCGCCGCGCTGTTCGCTGCGGTCGGCTACTGGAACATCAGCCCGGAACGCTTCCTCGACAAACCAGTGGTCAAGGTCGATGAAAGCACGATCGACTATTACGCGACCAACGCCCACAGCGTGCAGTTCCTGCCGGACGGCAAATTGCAGTACGAAATGACGTCCGACAAGGTCGAACACCTGAAAGCGTCCGAGGTCACATTGCTGACCAATCCGGACCTGAACATGTTTCGCGGCACCGAGTTTCCCTGGCACGTCCAGAGTGAACACGGGGAAGTCAACCCGGATGGCACCCAGGTCGAGCTGATCGACTCGGTACGCATCACCCGTTTCGACGAAAAAAACCGCAGGACCCTGATCACCACCACCCGTATGACTGTGTTCCCGCAGCAGCAATATGCGCAGACCGATCAACCCGTTAGTATCGACGGCGCTGGCGGTGTATCGACAGGCATCGGAATGAAAGCGTACTTGAAAGAAAGCAGGATACACCTGCTATCTAACGTAAGAGGACAGTATGAGGCTCGTTAAAACCCTCCCTATTTTGCTCAGTCTGGGCGCAGCACTGGGAAGCGTGAGCGCCTGGGCTCTGCCGGAAGATCAGCAACAGCCTATTCGCATTCAGGCCGACGACGCCCAGCTGGACGACAAGAACGGCGTTGCCACCTATACGGGCGACGTGATCATCACCCAGGGCTCGATGAAGGTTACCGGCAATAAAGTGACCATGACCCGCACCCCGACTGGCGACATTGACGTGGTGACCTCGGTGGGCAATCTGGCCTACTTCGAGCAACTGCAAACTGCAGGCGACCCCAAGCCTGTCCAGGGTTGGGGTGTGACCATCCAGTACCATGCCGCGCAAAATCGCGTAGTACTGATCGACAAGGCAAAAGTTGTCGACAAGGACAACAACATCACCCTAGGCGAGAAAATCGTCTACGACACCGAGAAAAAACTCGCCAGCGCCGGTCGCGCTACCGGCAGCAAGGTGACCGAGTCGCGTCCGCGTATCGACATGGTGATCCAGCCGAAGAAAAAAACCGACGAGCAAAAGGCCCCGTAATGGCAACTCTGAAAGCTCAGCATCTGGCCAAGAGCTACAAGAGCCGCCAGGTCGTGCGTGACGTCAGCCTGTCGATCGACAGCGGTCAAATCGTCGGCCTGCTAGGTCCCAACGGCGCCGGCAAGACCACCTGCTTCTACATGATTGTCGGCCTGGTGCAGGCCGATCAGGGCCGTGTGCTGATCGACGATCTGGACGTCAGCCACCAGCCAATGCACGGTCGTGCAAAGGCCGGTATCGGCTATCTGCCGCAAGAAGCGTCGATCTTCCGCAAACTCTCGGTCGCCGACAACATCATGGCGATCCTCGAGACGCGCAAGGAACTCGACAAGGCCGGACGTCGCAAAGAGCTGGAAAGCCTGCTGCAGGAATTCCACATCAGCCACATCCGCGACAACCTCGGCATGAGCCTGTCGGGCGGTGAACGCCGCCGCGTGGAAATCGCCCGGGCATTGGCTACCAACCCGAAATTCATCCTGCTCGACGAACCCTTCGCCGGCGTGGACCCGATTTCGGTCGGCGACATCAAACAGATCATCTACCATCTCAAGGCCAAGGGCATTGGCGTGCTGATCACTGACCACAACGTCCGTGAAACCCTGGATATCTGCGAAACCGCCTACATCGTCAACGATGGCCAGCTGATCGCCGAAGGCGATGCCGCCACTATCCTGGCCAACGACCTGGTTAAAGAAGTCTATCTGGGCCATGAGTTCCGCCTGTAAGCGTTGATGTGTCTGGCTAGTCGACTGAGCGCTTATCACAGTAAAAATCAACAGGTTTTTATTGTTACAGCGCTCTAGGCAAACACTTCAGTTTCAGGCATATAATTTGCTTATGTTTGGCGCTCCGGCGCCCTGTAGTGGATGGCGCATGTGCGCCGGCGAATAAGGTGTTAAGCCCCTGCCATGAAACCATCGCTAGTCTTGAGAATGGGCCAGCAGCTGACGATGACACCGCAGCTGCAACAGGCCATCCGCCTGCTCCAATTGTCGACCCTGGACCTGCAACAGGAAATCCAGGAGGCCCTGGAGTCCAATCCGATGCTCGAACGCCAGGAAGAAGGCGACGACTTCGACAACGTCGACCCCTTGGCCGACAAAGCCGAGCAGCAACCCAACGCCGACATTCAGGAACCCTCCTACCAGGAAACCGCCCCCACGGTGGACAACCTCGAGGAAGGCGACTGGAACGAGCGCATTCCCAATGAACTGCCGGTCGATACCGCATGGGAAGACGTTTACCAGACCAGCGCCAGCAGCCTGCCGAGCAACGATGACGACGAATGGGATTTCACTACTCGCACATCGGCTGGCGAGAGCCTGCAAAGCCACCTGTTGTGGCAACTGAACCTGGCACCGATGTCCGACACCGATCGCCTGATCGCCGTGACTCTGATCGACTGCATCAACAATCAGGGCTATCTGGATGAAACTCTCGAGGAAATCCTCGAAGCCTTCGATCCGGAACTGGACATCGAACTGGACGAAATCGAAGCCGTCCTGCACCGCATCCAGCAATTCGAGCCGGCCGGTATCGGCGCTCGTAACCTGGGCGAATGCCTGCTGCTGCAATTGCGCCAATTGCCAGCCAATACGCCTTGGCTCGCCGAAGCCAAACGCCTGGTCAGCGACTACATCGATCTGCTCGGCAGCCGCGACTACTCCCAGCTGATGCGCCGGATGAAGATCAAGGAAGATGAACTGCGACAGATCATCGAGCTGGTCCAGAGTCTCAACCCGCGCCCCGGCTCGCAGATCGAATCCAGCGAAGCCGAATACGTCGTTCCCGACGTTATCGTGCGCAAGGACAACGAACGCTGGCTGGTGGAACTGAATCAGGAATCAGTACCACGACTGCGGGTCAACGCCCAATACGCCGGGTTTGTCCGTCGCGCCGACACCAGCGCCGACAACACCTTCATGCGCAATCAGTTGCAAGAGGCCCGCTGGTTCATCAAGAGCCTGCAAAGCCGTAACGAAACACTGATGAAAGTCGCCACCCAGATCGTCGAGCATCAGCGCGGCTTCCTGGAATACGGCGACGAAGCCATGAAACCACTGGTCCTGCATGACATTGCCGAAGCCGTGGGCATGCACGAGTCGACGATTTCACGGGTGACCACGCAAAAATTCATGCATACCCCACGGGGTATTTATGAGCTGAAATACTTTTTCTCCAGCCACGTCAGCACCTCCGAAGGCGGTGAATGCTCGTCCACAGCGATCCGCGCGATCATCAAAAAGCTGGTTGCCGCGGAAAATCAGAAAAAGCCGTTGAGTGACAGCAAGATCGCTGGTTTACTGGAGGCACAAGGCATTCAGGTGGCTCGCCGCACCGTCGCCAAGTACCGCGAGTCCCTCGGGATCGCGCCTTCGAGCGAACGCAAGCGGTTGATGTAGAGCCACGCCACAGCGTTCCAGTGGTAGATCATTTGATCTACCGCTTTATGCACTGGCAACGAAGGAGAAGCTGTATGCAAGTCAACATCAGTGGACACCAACTGGAAGTGACCGAACCTCTTCGCACCTACATCGGCGAAAAACTCGAACGATTAGAGCGGCATTTCGACAAGATCACCAACGTGCAGGTCACGATGACGGTCGAGAAGCTGAAGCAGAAAATCGAAGCCACCCTGCATATTCCCGGCAATGAAGTGGTCGCAAACGCGGAACATACCGATATGTACGCGGCGATCGACTCACTGACCGACAAGCTGGATAAACAACTCAAAAAGCATAAGGAAAAGACCCAGAGCCTCCTCCAGGGTGCGACCGGTCGTTAACACTCCCAACCCATGATCCGACTTGAAAACATCCTGACCCCCGGCCGTTCCCTCGTGAACGTGCCGGGCGGCAGTAAAAAGAAAGCCCTCGAGCAAATTGCCAACCTGATCGCCCGGGAAGTGCCGGATCTGGAGATGCAAGATGTCTTCGAGGCATTGATTGCCCGTGAAAAACTCGGCTCGACCGGTTTTGGCAACGGCATCGCCATCCCCCACTGTCGCCTGAAGGGCTGCGAGTCACCCATCAGCGCCTTGATGCACCTTGACGCCCCCATTGATTTCGACGCCATCGACGGCGCCCCGGTTGACCTGCTGTTTGTACTGCTGGTCCCGCAAGCGGCTACCGATGCGCACCTGGAACTGCTCCGCCAGATCGCCAGCATGCTCGATCGCAAGGAAGTCCGTGATCGTCTTCGCAGCGCTCCGAGCAACGAAGCCTTGTATCAGGTTGTCCTGGACGAGCAAAACGGTCAGTAATCATGCGCTTGATCATAGTCAGCGGCCGCTCCGGCTCAGGTAAAAGCACCGTCCTCGATGTTCTCGAGGACAACGGCTACTACTGCATCGACAACCTGCCCGCCGGCCTGCTGCCGGAGTTGGCGGAACGCGCACTGATTCATACCGAACTGGCACAACCGCTGGTCGCCGTATCCATTGATGCGCGTAACTTGCCGAGTCACCTTTCGCGGTTTCCCGAACTGCTGGATGAAGTCCGGAGCCGGCATATCAAGTGCGATGTGCTGTACCTGGACGCCGACGTAGAAACCCTGCTCAAGCGCTTTTCCGAAACCCGCCGTCGTCACCCGCTGAGCAACGCCAACCGTTCGTTGGCAGAAGCCATCGAGGACGAAAGTAATCTGCTGGGTCCGATCGCCGATCTGGCAGATCTCAAAATCAATACCACCCACCTGAACCTGTATCAGCTGCGCGATACCATCAAGCTGCGCCTGTTGAACCAGCCGGAAGCCGGTACTGCGTTCCTGGTCGAGTCTTTCGGATTCAAGCGCGGCATGCCGGTCGACGCAGACCTGGTGTTCGACGTGCGCTGCCTGCCCAACCCTTATTGGAAGCCGGAATTGCGCGCTCAGTCCGGGCTTGATCAACCGGTGGCCGAGTACCTGGCAGCCCAACCGGACGTCGAAGAGATGTTCCAGGACATATCATCGTATTTGCTCAAGTGGCTGCCGCGCTTTGCCGCGAGCAACCGCGCTTATGTCACCATCGCCATTGGCTGCACCGGAGGACATCATCGCTCCGTCTACCTGACCGAACGTCTGGGCCAGGTCCTGCAACAATCCCTGAAGAACGTCCAGGTCCGCCACCGCGACCTCAGCTAAAGGATTCACATCGCGATGCCTGCTCTGGAAATCGAAATCATCAACAAGCTGGGCCTGCATGCCCGTGCTTCTGCAAAATTTGTTGGAGTGGCGGGTAAGTATCCGTGTCAGATCAGGGCAGGGAAGACGCCAGAATCAATGGTTGACGGGAAAAGTATCATGGCCATGATGATGCTCGCCGCCGGCAAAGGCACCAGAATTCACTTGAGTACCGAAGGCGAGCAAGAACAGGAAGCGCTGGATGCGCTGGTGGCGTTGATCAATAACTTTTTCGAAGAAGGCGAGTAAAAACTGCCCTCTGTAGCAGCTGCCGCAAGCTGCGTCAGGCTTCGCCAGCTGCTACAACGTCCGCATAGGCGGCTGACTCCCACAGGGGACGGTGCAAGGCGCATAAAAAAGGCGCGCCACCCGATTGGGTGGCGCGCCTTTTTTGAAGCGGTAAGGGTCAGCTACCCGCCACCGTCATCCGCTCGATCAGCACCGACCCCGTGCGAATGTTGCTGCGCAACTCCAGGTCATTACCAACCGCAACGATCTGCTTGAACATGTCACGCATGTTGCCGGCGATGGTGACTTCCTGCACCGCGAACTGGATCTCACCGTTCTCGACCCAGAAACCCGCCGCGCCTCGGGAGTAATCGCCGGTGACCATGTTCAGGCCCTGGCCCATCAGTTCCGTGACCAACAAGCCACGACCCATGCGGCGCAACAACGCGGCCTGATCTTCGTCCCCATGGGTGACGAACAGGTTGTGCACGCCGCCAGCGTTGGCGGTGCTTGGCATGCCGAGCTTGCGCCCGGAGTACGTGCCGAGGATGTAGGAGACCAACTCACCCTTTTCGACGAACGGTTTGGCGTAAGTCGCCAGGCCATCGCCATCGAATGCGGAACTGCCCAAGGCGCGCATCAAGTGCGGACGCTCGTCGATGGTCAACCATTCCGGGAACAGCTTCTGACCCAGCGTGCCTTCCAGGAACGATGATTTTCGATACAGACTTCCGCCGGAAATGGCCGAGAGGAAGCTGCCAAACAAACCACCGGCCAACTCAGCGGAAAACAGCACCGGCACTTCGCAGGTCGGCACCGGACGCGCACCCAGACGGCTCGCCGCCCGTTGCGCGGCACGCTGACCAATGCTCACCGGGTCGGCCAGCAAATTGCCCTGACGGTTTACGTCGTACCAGTAATCGCGCTGCATCTGACCGTCGGCCTCGGCGATCATCACGCAGCTCAAGCTGTGGCGCGTCGACGCGTAGCCGCCGATAAATCCGTGGCTGTTGCCGTACACGCGGCAACCCTGATGGGTGCTGAGCGTGGTGCCGTCAGCGTTCTTGATCCGGCTGTCGGTGGCAAACGCGGCGGCTTCGCAGGCCAACGCTTGTTCGATGGCTTGCTCCGGCGTGATATCCCATTGGTGGAACAGGTCGAAATCCTGCAGATCGCGAGCCATCAGCGCGGCATCAGCCAGGCCCGAGGCTTCGTCTTCGGAAGTGTGTTTGGCGATGGCCAGCGCCGCAGCGACGGTCTCGCGAATCGCCTCAGGACCGCTCGCCGAGGTGCTGGCCGAACCTTTGCGCTGGCCGACGTACAAGGTGATGCCAAAGCCCTGATCGCGGTTGAATTCGACAGTTTCGACCTCACGCTGACGGACCGACGTTGACAGGCCCTGCTCCAGGGACACGGCAACTTCGCAGGCGCTGGCGCCCTGACGCTTGGCTTCAGCGATGATCTGCTCGACTTGTTCTTGCAGTGCCGGCAACGCTTGTGGGCCGACGCTTTCAACTGCACTCATGCTGTTCTCCACTCAAATTCTGCTTTCGGTATGGCCTTCGAGCGACCGGGCCGGACAAGCGGCCCCCGACTGGTTATCATGGCGGCGTTTCTTTGCGGACGGCCACCATGGTTGATTCTTACGACGACTCCCTCGATACGGGAGAAAAAAGCAAATCCCAGGTTAAACGCGAGCTTCATGCTCTGGTTGACCTTGGCGAGCGCCTTACAACACTCAAGCCTGACTTGCTGGCAAAACTGCCGTTGACCGACGCTATGCGCCGGGCCCTGGCCGATGCGCCCAAGCACACCGCGAATATCGCGCGTAAACGGCACCTTATGTTCATCGGCAAACTGATGCGCGATCAGGACACTGACGCCATTCTGACTTTGCTCGATCAACTCGATGCCTCCACCCGGCAGTACAACGAACGTTTCCATGGCCTGGAACGCTGGCGCGATCGCTTGATCGCGGGCGACGATGCAGTCCTGGAGAAGTTCGTGCTCGACTACCCGGAGGCTGATCGTCAGCAATTGCGCTCCCTGATCCGTCAGGCCCAGCACGAATTGGCGACCAACAAGCCACCGGCATCGAGCCGTAAAATCTTCAAGTACATCCGTGAGCTGGACGAGACTCAACGCGGTCTGCGTTAAGTCCCTTCCGGGGTGAGCCGCCAAGCGGCTCACCCGAAGCTTCACTTTTTCAAAAGCCACTTATGCGCCTGTGCCACCCACAGTGATCGCATCGATTTTCAGCGTTGGCTGGCCGACACCCACCGGCACCGACTGCCCATCCTTGCCGCACGTCCCAACGCCGCTGTCCAGCGCCAGATCGTTACCGACCATCGACACCTTGCTCATGGCTTCCGGACCGTTACCGATCAATGTCGCGCCTTTGACCGGCGCAGTAATCTTGCCGTCTTCAATCAGATACGCTTCGCTGGTGGAGAACACAAACTTGCCGCTGGTGATGTCCACCTGTCCACCACCGAGGTTGGCGCAGTAAATGCCGCGCTTCACCGAGGCGATGATTTCTGCCGGATCGCTTTCGCCCGCCAGCATGTAGGTGTTGGTCATGCGCGGCATTGGCAGGTGGGCGTAGGACTCACGACGACCGTTGCCGGTACGGGCCACGCCCATCAGGCGGGCGTTGAGCTTGTCCTGCATGTAGCCTTTGAGTACGCCATTTTCGATCAGCGTAGTGCACTCGGTCGGGGTGCCTTCGTCATCGACGCTCAGGGAGCCGCGACGGCCTGCCAACGTGCCGTCATCAACGATGGTGCACAGTTTGGACGCAACCATTTCGCCCATGCGCCCGCTGTAGGCAGAGCTACCCTTGCGGTTGAAGTCGCCTTCCAGACCGTGGCCGACCGCTTCGTGCAGCAGCACGCCGGACCAGCCGGAACCCAACACCACCGGCAGCGTACCGGCCGGTGCCGGAATGGCTTCAAGGTTGACGAGTGCCTGACGCAACGCTTCACGGGCGTAGCCCATGGCGCGGTCGTCACCGAGGAAATAGCGGTAATCGGTACGCCCGCCGCCACCATGTCCACCGCGCTCGCGGCGACCGTTTTGCTCGACGATCACGCTCACATTGAAGCGCACCAGCGGTCGTACATCGGCGGCCAGGCTGCCATCAGTGGACGCGATGAGGATACGTTCCCAGACACCGGCCATGCTCACGGTCACTTGCTGGATACGTGGGTCGAGGGCGCGAGTGGCTGCATCGATGCGTTTGAGGAGTTCGACTTTTTCGGCACGGGTCATCACTTCCAGCGGGTTATCGGGCCCGTACAACTGGGCGACGTCCTGCGTGGTGAACGCCTGCACCGTACCATTCTGCCCGGCGCGGGAGATCGAACGCGCGGCACGGGCCGCCGCACCGAGGGCTTCCAGAGTGATGGCATTGCTGTAGGCAAAACCGGTTTTTTCACCCGATTGCGCACGCACGCCGACGCCTTGGTCGAGGTTAAAGCTGCCTTCCTTGACGATCCCGTCCTCCAGCGCCCAGGACTCGGAAATCTGCCCCTGGAAATACAGGTCGGCGGCATCGATGCCCGGGCCGGCCAGATCGCCGAGCACGCCTTGCAGGCTCTCGATCGTTACGCCGCCGGGCGCCAGGAGGTGTTCACTGACTGAGGACAACAACTCGCTCATATGCTTTACGCCTTAAATTCATCGTTCTGAGGCAGGTCGCTGAGCGCCCTGCGAGAAAAAGCGCCGGTGACTGGACACCGGCATCCGCGCCCTGATGGACGCCTGTTCGCTGCTATCGCGTTCGGCCAGCAGCACGGCCTCGCCTTGATCCTGTTGCGCCAGCACCCGCCCCCAGGGGTCGATGATTGCGGCATGCCCCCAGGTTTCTCGCGGCCCTGGATGAGTCCCACCCTGAGCGGCCGCCAGCACATAACATTGCGTCTCGATGGCGCGGGCGCGAATCAGCACATCCCAATGCGCAGCACCGGTCACCGCCGTGAACGCCGACGGCGCAGTAATCAGCTCCGCTCCGGCGGCGCGTAATTCGCTGTACAGCTCCGGGAAGCGCAGGTCATAACACACCGTCAGCCCGACTCGACCGACCGGTGTATCCGCAACCACCACCCCACTGCCATAAGCATAGTCATCGGACTCGCGGTAACGCCCACGATTGTCCGCCACGTCCACGTCGAACAAATGCAGCTTGTCGTAGCGCGCCACCGTCTCGCCATGATCATTCACCAACAGCGAGCAGGCATGCACTTTCGCCGTCGGCTGATCCACCGGCGGCAACGGCAACGTGCCGGCCACTATCCATAACTTGAGGTCGAGGGCGGTCTGTTTCAACCATGGCAGGATAGGGCCGTCGCCCAACGCTTCGGCACGGCCGATGTCGGCGATGTCGCGACGGCCCATCGCGGCGAAGTTTTCCGGCAATACGGCGAGTTGCGCACCGCTGGCCGCCGCCTGTTCGAGCAGCCGGCGTGCCTGAGTCAGGTTGGCCAGCACGTCGCTCTGGCTGACCATTTGAATCACCGCTACCGACATGGTCTTTCCTTACTTGAGAAGTGTCAGCCTGTAGCAGCTGGCGGAGCCTGCGTCCGGCTGCGCAGCAGTCGTAAAATCGGTCGACATGGTCTTTCAGATAAACCGTGCAATCCGGATTTACGACTGCTGCGCACTCGAACGCAGGCTTCGCCAGCTGCTACACGACCTGCGTTTAACCATGCTACTCCATCGGCCCGGGACATGGCTTTTGAAAAAGAGCGTCAAAAAGGCTTGTCGAAAGTGATTTTCGGATCTTTCCACGGGCCTTTGACCGTGTATTGGACACTGGCAAAACGGGCCATGCGGTCACCGATCAGTTTGTCGATCAGGAACAGCGCGCCGCCGACAGCCGGAGCGCCGACAAGCAACGCCGCGATCGGCAAGTTATTGGTCACCGGCAACGTCACCAGCATCTTGGCGTCGATCCGGTCACCCACCAGGTTCAAGGTGCCATCAAGTTCAAGGTTGGTGGACGGACCGGTCATCCGGATCGGTTCACGGGTGACGTAGACGCCATTGGTCCCGACCAGCACACCTTTGACCCGGTCATAACTCAGGCCTTTTCCGAACAAGTCGGAAAAGTCCAGGCGCAAGCGTCGACCGATGGAGTTGAAATTAAGCAGGCCGAAGACTTTCAGGGCCTGGGCACTGGCGTCGACCTCAACAATCTGGCCCTTGGTAATCGTCGCATCAAGGGTGCCGGAGAAACGCTTGGTGGCCAGCCAGGCCGGCGACCCGGGCCAGCGACCGTCAACGTCTGTATGAAATTTTTCACTGGTGACACTCGGCGCAAAGCCCCAGGCTTTGAGCACATCGGCAAGATTCTTGCCGCTGATCCGCCCCTTGTACCAACTGCTGGAGTTACCGGGCACGCCTTCCCAGCCGCCACTGCCTTGCAACAGAATCCCTTTGAGGCCCATGTCCAGCGCATTGAGCGCAATACCCTTCCCGGTCGGACGGATTTTCATTGACCAGCCGCCCACCAGATCCTGCCCCAGGAACAGCTGGTTGATGGTGATGTCCAGCGCCGGAATTTTTGTCGGGTCCACCGTGACCAATGGATCGGGCGCGTTCTCGTCGGTCACTACCTTGGGATCCGCTGCGGGCAGGCGCACGTATTGCAGATTGACCGTGATCGGTGCGCCTTTCGCATCCGGAACTCCGACGGTGCCTTTGACCTGCTGACTGTCGAGTTGCAGAGCCCAATTGGCGGGCTTTCGGTTCAGCTGCACAGAAGCCTGATCGAGGGTAGCGCCCAGCGCACTGAGCTTGCCAACCTTGAAGTCCGCACTGCTGAGCAACTGTTTGGCACTGTCGCCCGAAACCTGGCCGGCGTACTTGTCGACCAAATCCTTCCACGGGCCGACATCCAGCTCCGACAGCACGCCCCGCACCCGCAGACCTTTGGCACCGGGCAATACGGCATCGCCACCACCGAGGAACAGCTCACCACGCCCCTCGGAAAAATTGCCGTTCGGTGCTGCAAACGTAAAGTTTGCCAACTGACCATAGTTGACCCAGTAGCGCCGATCTGGCCCTTGCAAGGTCATGCGAAACGACGTATCGCGGCCAGCATCGGCCGTCATGCCGAACGGAGCCGGTAAATCGACTGTCACACCTTTGAGGTTGGAATTGACTATCAACTGACTGTTAGCGCCGTCCAGGTTCAGTTGCAGCCGATATGGGATCACCCCGAAAACCGGTACCGGCTGAGTCACGTGCAACCAGTCAGTGAGTTTTTTGACTTCGACCTGACCGGAAGCCGTGACGCGTGTCTTGAGTTGACTCGCATTGCCATCGGCGAAAATCTGCGCAGTGACCGGCTTATCAAAGGCGCGGGCGCTGATGTGCTGCCCGCTCAACCCCTTGGTGCTGTCAAAGCGGAAATCGCCCTTGAGTTGAGTCAATTCCAGCACTGGTTCAGCCAGTTTCAGTCGCGCCTTGGCGGTCTTGAAGTCGACGATAATCTTCGGCTGCTCGCCTTTGGCCAGCGGGATATCCAATTTCACTTTACCCTGTAGATCCCCCTCACCTTCCCAACCGGCGAAGGTTGCAGCAGTGCCTATCGGCGCTTCCTGAAGAATTTTCAAGCCATCGCGCAAGTCGCCGGCGAATCCACCGTCGAGGAATAGATGGACGTTTTTTCCATCAGGGACATGGGGAATATCGACGTAAATATCGCGAACCTGCGTGTCGAGCAACTGGCCCTTGCTGGCCAGAACCCGCACGCCACTGTCTTCAACAAACACATCACCTGTGACCTTGCTGACATGCGGCCAGCCCGGCTGGAAAGCCAGCTCGGCATCGTGCACCTTGAAGAACAGGCTGATGCTGCGGTCGGTATCGCCGGCGCCAGGTTTCAGCGACCCCTGATACTGGAAGAAACCTTCGTCCACAGCGCCCTTGATAATGGCCGTACGCAGCCATTCGTCCAGCGCCGGGCTGAGCATTGTCGGCAGGTACTTGGCGGTGTAACTGCCATCCCCATCGACCATGCCGACCCGCAGATCCATGTAGTCATCCTGAGTGGGATCGAAATGCAGGCGAATCAGGAAGTCGCCGGCAATCTTGCCCTCTTCACCGAGCACCTTGAGGTACGGCGCGATCAAGGTGAAGCCTTCTTTGTCGAGCTTCCAGGTCAGCGTCGCGTTGGCCTGAAGGTATTGCCATGGCTTGGCGAAAATGGGGGTCAGGTGCAGGACAAAGTCCTTGCTGTCCATGCGCAGCTCGCCCTTGCCGAGGTCACCGCTGATGCTGCCGCTGACATTTCGCGCCGCCGGAGCGCCGTAATAGGCATCAAAACCTACCCGGTCGAGGTTCGCGGCAAAGCTGAACTTGCTGTCGTCAGTGGCATTGGGTCTAAAGTCGATCAGCACATTGCGCAGCCCGCCGGTCACCTTGAGCTTTTCGACCGCCGTGGCAACACCTTCGGGCAGTGGACCCAAGGCGTTCAGCAGCGGCGTAAGCGGGGTGAGGTCGAGGCGGTCGGCTTGCAAGTGCCAGAGCTCTTCGACCTTGTCGGTCGCTGAAGTTTGTTTGAGTTGCAGATGCGATTCCCAGCGCGTCTCGCCGAAGCTCATGGCCAGGGGATCCAGGGTCACCACGACGCCTTCGGCGCTGCGCTGGAAATAGCCTGTGAGCGCCAGATTGTTGATCTGGATCGGCTTGCGTTCGGCGTAAGCCCCTTTGAGCTGCAGTGCGTTCAAGCGGATTGCAGCGCTTTGCAGTGTGCCCTGGCCCCAATTGATCCAGAGCTCGCCACCGGCCTTGATCTCGGAAAAATTCCATTGCTGGGTAAGGCGTTCGGGCAGCCACTTCGACCAATCACTTTGCGGCAGGCTCATGTAAGCCTCGGCTTCACCATCGCGCCATTCACTGGCGCGGATATGGGTGCGAAGGCTCATGGCCACTGGTTGGCCGTCTGGCAAGGTCAACCGGGCATCAAGGCGCTGGCGGGCAGCACCGACTTTCAAATTAAGGCCGACGTAGGTCAGGGTCAGCGGCGGATGATCCAGTGGTTGCAAGGTCACCTGACTGTCAATCACCGACAACTGCTGGACCATCTGCAGACGGTTGAGCAGTTGTTCAGGGTCAAGCGGCTGATCCTTCTGCACCGGTAGACCTTCAAGCGCCCACTTCCCGTCGTCACCTTCCTTGAGGCTGATCTTCAGGCCGTTGAGTTCCAGGTGAGCGATGCGCAGCTGGCGAGCCAACAAACTTTCCACCAGGTCCGGCACCGCACGCACCTGGTCCAGGCGCAGGGCATTTGCGCCCTCTCCGACTGTCACATCATGAGCCAGCAAGATCGGCGCAAAACCACTCCAGTTACCTTCCAGCTTGCCGATTTTCAGCGGCATGCCCAAGGCTTCGCTGGCTTTGGTTTCGGCTTCTGTACGGTATTCGGCCACCAGAGGCGTCAGTTCACGGCCAAGGCTGACGTACAACGCCATCAACACCAATAACAACGCGCACAGGCCCAGCCCCCAGCGGGTCAGTGCGACCAATATGCGTGTCAGACGCTCCATGTCAGGTGGCTCCCATGGCAAAAATGCTGCAAAAAGCTGAGGCCAGCCGTTCTAGTAAGGATGAAACACAGCGATTCAGAGCAACACCACGTCGTATTGTTCCTGGGAATACATGGTTTCCACCTGGAATCGAATCGTGCGTCCGATAAATCCTTCCAGTTCGGCAACATTACCTGACTCTTCATCGAGCAATCGGTCGACTACTTTCTGGTTCGCCAATACACGATAGCCTTCCGCTTGATAGGCGCGCGCCTCGCGGAGGATTTCTCGAAAAATTTCGTAGCAGACCGTTTCCGGCGTCTTCAGTTTGCCTCGCCCCTGGCAGCTGCTGCACGGTTCGCACAGTACTTGTTCAAGACTTTCGCGGGTGCGCTTGCGGGTCATCTGCACCAGGCCCAATTCGGTAATGCCGATGATGTTGGTTTTGGCGTGGTCGCGTTCCAGTTGCTTCTCGAGCGTGCGCAATACCTGGCGCTGGTGTTCCTCGTCTTCCATGTCGATGAAGTCGATGATGATGATCCCGCCCAGATTGCGCAGGCGCAGCTGTCGGGCAATGGCGGTGGCGGCTTCAAGGTTGGTCTTGAAGATGGTTTCTTCAAGATTGCGATGGCCGACAAAAGCCCCGGTGTTGACGTCAATGGTGCTCATGGCTTCCGCCGGATCGACCACCAGGTAACCGCCCGACTTGAGCGGGACTTTGCGTTCCAGGGCTTTCTGGATTTCGTCTTCAACGCCATACAAATCGAAAATAGGCCGCTCGCCCGGATAGTGTTCAAGACGATCGGCGATTTCCGGCATCAGTTCGGCGACGAACTGTGTGGTTTTCTGGAAGGTTTCTCGGGAGTCGATGCGGATCTTCTCGATCTTCGGGCTCACCAGGTCACGCAAGGTCCGCAACGCCAGGCCGAGGTCTTCGTAGATCACACTCGGTGCGCTGATGGTTTTGATCTGCTCGTTGATCTGATCCCAGAGCCGGCGCAGGTAGCGGATGTCCATGAGGATCTCATCGGCGCCAGCCCCTTCGGCAGCGGTGCGCAAAATGAAGCCGCCAGCCTCTATGATGCCTTCTTTGGCCACGCAATCGGTGACCACCTGCTTGAGGCGCTCGCGCTCGGCCTCGTCTTCGATCTTCAGCGAAATACCGACGTGAGCGGTGCGCGGCATGTACACCAGATAACGCGATGGAATCGACAGCTGTGTCGTCAGGCGTGCGCCTTTGGAGCCGATCGGGTCTTTGGTGACCTGGACCACCAGGCTCTGGCCTTCATGGACCAAGGCACTGATGCTTTCGACCGCCGGGCCTTCGCGCAGGGAAATTTCCGAGGCGTGAATGAACGCCGCGCGGTCCAGACCGATGTCGACGAACGCCGCCTGCATGCCTGGTAATACCCGTACGACCTTGCCTTTATAGATGTTGCCGACGATCCCGCGCTTTTGCGTTCGCTCGACGTGGACCTCTTGCAGAACACCGTTTTCGACCACCGCCACGCGCGATTCCATCGGCGTGATGTTGATCAGAATCTCTTCACTCATGGCAGGGTCTCGTTCAGGCGTATTCACGATAATGGCTGCATCTTGTCAGTACGACGCTCAGCGCGCGTTAAGTGTTTGCCAACAGGGTATGCCGAAATGGCTGAGAAGTTCTGCGGTTTCGCACAGCGGCAATCCGACCACAGCCGAGTAACTGCCGTTGAGCCCGGCAACAAATACCGCCCCCAGTCCCTGAATTCCGTAGCCACCCGCCTTGTCGCGAGGCTCATGACTGGCCCAATAGGCTGCCGCTTCTTCGCGACTGATGTTGCGAAACCGCACCAGACTGCGCACCACCCGAGACTCGCAGCGCTCTGCGTCGAGTACGGCGATGGCGGTGAGCACTTCATGCTCACGGCCGGCCAACAGCATAAGCATGGCGCACGCTTCGGCTTCGTCCACCGGTTTACCAAGAATTTTGCCGTCCAGCACCACAGCGGTGTCAGCTCCCAGCACGCAAAAATCGGCATCGGACACGACGGTTCCGTGCCCGGCCTCGGCCTTGCCGCGCGCCAGGCGCTCGACATAAGCCGACGGGGATTCTTGAGGTAATGGGGTTTCATCGATGTCCGCGCTGATGGCGGAGAATGGCACGCCGATCTGCGTGAGCAGTTCACGCCGACGCGACGAGCCAGAGGCGAGGTATAGCTGTTTCATCAAGACATCTCCCTGTCTGGTGCAGGTGCGGGCAAATGCCTGACCGAATTAATTGATTTTGTAGCGCCGACGCAGACCACGCAAACCGTAGCTGACCCATGGCCACAGCAACGCACTGACCAGGGCCGGCAGTACCAGCGCCAGCGTTGGTTGACGATTACCGGTCAAGGCACTCAGCCATAGTTGAACAAGCTGTGCGAGGCCGAAGATCACCAGAATCACCAGGCTCTGCTGCCACATCGGGAACATGCGCAAGCGCTGTTGCAGCGACAGTACCAGGAAGGTGATCAACGTCAGGATCAGCGCATTCTGGCCAAGCAACGTGCCATAAAGCACGTCTTCAGCCAGTCCCAGGCACCAGGCGGTGAGCATGCCGACTTTTTGCGGCATGGCCAACGCCCAGAATGCGAGCAGCAACGCCAACCACAGCGGGCGGAGAATTTCCATGAATTGCGGCAACGGCGAGACGCTGAGCAACAGGCCGACGGCAAACGTTACCCAGACCATCCAGCCGTTTCGGGAGGCTTTGACACCGACCATTATTCTTGTCTCCCAGTGGTAGCCGGCGCGGGGACAGGCGGTTTGGCAGCAGGCTTCACGACGGTGGGTGGCGTTGCCGGCGGTTTAGCGGCTGCAGGTGCTGCCTCTGGCGGCTTTTTAGCGCCCGGTTTCGCAGCAGCAGGCTTGGCCGGAGTTGCAGTAGCCGGGGCAGCGGGCGCGACAGGTGCGGCCGGCGCGGCAGCAGGTGCAACCGTTGCAGCAGGTGCCACAGGAACCGGTTTGGGTACAGTCGCCGGAATGATCGGGCCACCGCCGTGCTGGTCCAGTGCTTCCTGCGCCTGGGCCGCTTCGTTGGCGCGCTCCTCGGCCGTGCGGCCGTCACTGTACACCAGCAGCAAATAACGGCTGCGGTTCAACGCGGCGGTCGGTACGGCGCGAACGATGGCAAACGGCTGTCCGGAGTCGTGAATCACTTCCTTGACCGTCGCCACCGGGTAACCCGCCGGGAACCGCTGACCAAGGCCGGAGCTGACCAGCAAATCACCTTCCTTGATGTCGGCGGTATCGGCTACGTGACGCAACTCGAGGCGTTCCGGGTTGCCGGTGCCGCTGGCAATCGCCCGCAGACCGTTACGGTTCACCTGCACGGGAATACTGTGGGTAGTGTCAGTCAGCAGCAATACGCGGGAGGTGTAGGGCATCAACTCGACCACCTGCCCCATCAGGCCACGCGCATCGAGCACCGGCTGACCGAGGATCACACCGTCGCGCTCACCTTTGTTGATGATGATGCGATGGGTGAAAGGGTTAGGGTCCATGCCGATCAACTCGGCCACTTCGACCTTCTCGTTAACCAACGCGGAGGAGTTGAGCAACTCGCGCAGCCGAACGTTCTGCTCGGTGAGGGCGGCAAGCTTCTGCATGCGGCCTTGCAACAGCAGGTTTTCGGTTTTGAGTTTTTCGTTTTCGGCGACGAGTTCGGTACGGCTGCCAAATTGGCTGGCCACACCCTGCCATAGCCGCTGCGGCAGGTCGGTGATCCAGTAAGACTGCATCAGCACCAGCGACATTTGGCTACGCACTGGCTTGAGCAGTGTGAAGCGGGCATCGACCACCATCAGCGCGACCGATAGCACGACCAGCACCAACAAGCGCACGCCCAGTGAAGGCCCTTTGGTGAAAAGCGGTTTAATAAGCCGCTCCTCCCAGGCAAATGTTCTCTTTATTCATACGGCATCAAACCGGCCTGGATGCAGACTGACAGAAGATAAACGCCAACAGGCAGCACTGCAAAGTGCTGCCTGCGCGCCAACAGCATAGATGCAACCGGCGAAATCACTCGCTGGAAAGCAGGTCCATGGTGTGTTTATCCATCATTTCCAACGCACGGCCACCGCCGCGAGCAACGCAGGTCAGCGGGTCTTCGGCGACGATCACCGGCAGACCTGTTTCCTGGGCCAGCAACTTGTCGAGGTCACGCAGCAAGGCGCCACCACCGGTCAGTACCAGACCGCGCTCGGCGATGTCGGACGCCAGCTCGGGAGGCGATTGCTCCAGTGCACTTTTCACAGCCTGAACGATGGTGGCCAGGGACTCTTGCAGAGCTTCCAGCACTTCATTGGAGTTCAGGGTGAAAGCACGTGGAACGCCTTCGGCCAGGTTACGACCACGAACGTCGACTTCACGCACTTCGCCGCCCGGGTAGGCCGTACCGATTTCCTGCTTGATGCGCTCGGCGGTGGACTCGCCGATCAGGCTGCCGTAGTTGCGACGCACGTAAGTGATGATCGCTTCGTCGAAGCGGTCGCCGCCAACCCGTACGGATTCGGCGTAAACCACACCGTTCAGGGAGATCAGTGCGATTTCGGTAGTACCACCACCGATATCGACCACCATCGAACCGCGTGCTTCTTCAACCGGCAGACCGGCACCGATCGCGGCAGCCATTGGTTCTTCGATCAGGAACACTTCACGAGCACCGGCACCAAGGGCCGATTCACGGATGGCACGACGCTCAACCTGAGTGGATTTGCACGGAACGCAGATCAGCACACGAGGGCTAGGCTGCAGAAAGCTGTTTTCGTGAACCTTGTTGATAAAATATTGCAGCATCTTTTCGCAGACGCTGAAATCGGCAATCACGCCGTCCTTCATCGGACGAATGGCAGCAATGTTGCCCGGCGTTCGGCCGAGCATGCGCTTCGCTTCGGTGCCGACAGCAACGACACTTTTCTGGTTACCGTGTGTCCGAATAGCCACAACCGATGGCTCATTCAGGACGATACCGCGCTCGCGCACGTAAATAAGGGTGTTGGCAGTGCCCAGGTCAATGGAAAGATCGCTGGAAAACATGCCACGCAGTTTCTTGAACATGGGAAAGGGACCCTAGGCAACGCGTGGGTAAAAAAGTGCGGCAAACTCTAACAACGACAGGGATTTTGGGCAAGGCGCCAATATGTTAAATTGGCCGCTTTTCTGTGCACCAACCCCCACAATCGCGGCCTTATGACCGTAGAAATGCGGTAGTGTTCAGACAATCTAACACACGGACGCCGTCCGTTCTGTTTTCCACTGGAGAATCGCAATGGCGCTTGAACGCTCCGACGTGGAAAAAATCGCTCATTTGGCCTGCCTTGGCCTCAATGATGCCGATCTTCCACAAATCACCTCAGCCCTGAACAGCATTCTGGGTCTGGTCGACGAAATGCAGGCGGTCAATACCGACGGTATCGAGCCGCTGGCCCACCCACTGGAAGCCAGCCAGCGCCTGCGTGCAGACGTCGTGACCGAGACCAATCATCGCGAGGCCTATCAGTCCATCGCACCAGCGGTCGAAAACGGCCTGTACCTGGTTCCGAAAGTCATCGACTAAAGGGAAAGAGCCTGCAATGCATCAATTGACTCTGGCCGAGATCGCCCGCGGACTCGCCGATAAAAAGTTTTCTTCCGAAGAGCTGACCAAGACCCTGCTGGCGCGTATCGCCCTGCTCGATCCCCAGCTCAACAGCTTCATCAGCCTCACCGAAGACCTGGCGCTCCAGCAGGCGAAAGCCGCTGACGCACGCCGGGCCAATGGCGAGAGCGGCGCCCTGCTCGGCGCGCCGATTGCGCACAAAGACCTGTTCTGCACCCAGGGCATCCGCACCAGCTGCGGCTCGAAGATGCTCGACAATTTTAAAGCACCATACGACGCCACCGTCGTTGCCAAGCTGGCCGCTGCCGGGACTGTAACCCTGGGCAAGACCAACATGGACGAATTCGCCATGGGGTCGGCCAACGAGTCGAGCTACTACGGCCCGGTAAAAAACCCGTGGAACCTGGAACACGTGCCTGGCGGTTCGTCCGGCGGTTCGGCGGCTGCGGTTGCCGCGCGCCTGCTGCCTGCGGCTACAGGTACCGATACCGGCGGCTCCATTCGCCAGCCCGCTGCGCTGACTAACCTCACTGGCCTGAAACCGACGTACGGTCGCGTTTCGCGCTGGGGCATGATTGCCTACGCCTCCAGCCTCGATCAGGGCGGGCCGATGGCGCGCACCGCCGAAGACTGTGCAATTTTGTTGCAAGGTATGGCCGGCTTCGATCCTAATGACTCCACCAGCATCGACGAGCCTGTGCCTGATTACAGCGCCAGCCTGAACGGTTCGCTGCAAGGCCTGCGCATCGGCGTGCCGAAAGAATATTTCAGCGCCGGTCTCGACCCGCGCATTGCCGAGCTGATCCACAACAGCGTCAAGGAGCTGGAAAAGCTCGGTGCCGTGATCAAGGAAATCAGCCTGCCGAACATGCAGCATGCGATTCCTGCGTACTACGTGATCGCTCCGGCAGAAGCCTCGTCCAACCTGTCGCGTTTCGACGGCGTGCGTTTCGGCCATCGCTGCGAAAACCCGAAAGACCTGATCGATCTGTACAAGCGCTCCCGTGGCGAAGGTTTCGGCCCGGAAGTGCAGCGCCGGATCATGGTCGGTGCCTACGCGCTGTCGGCCGGTTACTACGACGCCTACTACCTCAAGGCGCAGAAGATTCGTCGCTTGATCAAGAACGACTTCATGGCAGCCTTTAATGAGGTCGACATCATCCTCGGCCCAACCACGCCGAACCCGGCCTGGAAGCTGGGCGCCAAGAACAGCGACCCGGTCGCTGCGTACCTGGAAGACGTCTACACCATCACCGCCAACCTCGCCGGCCTGCCAGGCTTGTCCATGCCAGCCGGTTTCGTCGATGGCCTGCCGGTGGGCGTGCAACTGCTCGCCCCGTATTTCCAGGAAGGTCGCCTGTTGAACGTTGCCCACCAGTATCAGCTCAACACTGACTGGCACACCCGCACCCCAACCGGCTTCTGAGGAGACATACATGCAATGGGAAGTCGTGATCGGGCTGGAGATTCACACCCAGCTCACCACCCGGTCGAAAATCTTTTCCGGTAGTTCGACCACGTTCGGTTCCGAGCCGAACACCCAGGCCAGCCTGGTCGACCTGGGCATGCCCGGCGTACTGCCGGTGCTGAACCAGGAAGCAGTGCGCATGGCGGTGATGTTCGGTCTGGCGATTGACGCCGAGATCGGCCAGCACAACGTGTTCGCCCGTAAAAACTATTTCTACCCGGACTTGCCGAAGGGCTACCAGATCAGCCAGATGGAATTGCCGATCGTTGGCAAGGGCCACCTGGACATCGCCATGGAAGACGGCACGATCAAACGTGTCGGCGTGACCCGTGCGCACCTGGAAGAAGACGCCGGTAAAAGCCTGCACGAAGAGTTCAACGGCGCCACCGGCATCGACCTGAACCGTGCCGGCACACCGCTGCTGGAAATCGTGTCCGAGCCGGACATGCGTAGCGCCAAGGAAGCCGTGGCTTACGTCAAGACCATCCACGCACTGGTGCGCTACCTGGGCATCTGCGACGGCAACATGGCCGAAGGCTCGCTACGTTGCGACTGCAACGTGTCGATCCGTCCGAAAGGCCAGGTTGAATTCGGCACTCGCTGCGAGATCAAGAACGTCAACTCGTTCCGCTTCATCGAGAAGGCGATCAACAGCGAAGTCCAGCGTCAGATCGAGCTGATCGAAGACGGCGGCAAAGTGATCCAGCAGACCCGACTGTACGATCCGAACAAGGACGAAACCCGTCCGATGCGCAGCAAAGAGGAAGCCAACGACTACCGTTACTTCCCTGATCCGGACCTGCTGCCGGTGGTCATCGAAGACTCGTTCCTCGACGACGTACGTGCGACCCTGCCGGAATTGCCGCCGCAAAAACGCGAGCGTTTCCAGGAGCAATTCGGTCTGTCGGTCTATGACGCCAGCGTGCTGGCGACCAGCCGCGAGCAAGCCGATTACTTCGAGAAAGTCGCGAGCATCGGCGGCGACGCCAAACTGGCGGCTAACTGGGTGATGGTCGAGTTGGGCAGCCTGCTCAACAAGCAAGGCCTGGACATCGAACAGTCGCCGGTTTCCGCCGAGCAACTGGGCGGCATGCTGTTGCGCATCAAGGACAACACCATCTCCGGCAAGATCGCCAAGGTGGTGTTTGAAGCGATGGCCAACGGCGAAGGCAGCGCGGACGAAATCATCGACAAGCGCGGCCTCAAGCAAGTGACCGACAGCGGCGCGATCTCGGCGGTGCTGGACGAGATGCTTGCGGCCAATGCCGAACAGGTTGAACAGTACCGCGCGGCAGACGAAGCCAAACGCGGCAAAATGTTCGGCTTCTTCGTCGGCCAGGCCATGAAAGCCTCCAAAGGCAAGGCCAACCCGCAACAAGTGAACGAATTGCTCAAAAGCAAGCTCGAAGGCTGATGACAATGGAGCCAGCCTTAACTACTGGCGCCATTCCCTGTGGGAGCGAGCCTGCTCGCGAAAGCGGTGTGACAGTCGATAGAAATGTTGAATGTGACGCCCCCCTTCGCGAGCAGGCTCGCTCCCACATTTGTATGTGGAAACCTTTGAATGAAGCGTCTACTTAGCGCCTGCGCCCTGCTCGCTCTGCTGGCCGGTTGTGCCAGTAACGATGCCGTCGATCCACACGGTTACGACAAAACCGGCACGGCGTCCTATTACGGTGCCAAACACCAAGGCAAACGCACCGCCAGTGGCGAGCGTTTCGACAAGAACTCCATGACCGCCGCCCATCGCCAGTTGCCCTTCGGCACGCGGGTGAAGGTCACCAATCTGAACAACGACAAGTCCTGCGTGGTCCGCATCAACGATCGCGGGCCGCATACCCGCGGACGTCTGATCGATCTGTCCCATGAAGCCGCCGAGCGCTTGGGCATGATCAAAAGCGGCACCGCCAAGGTTCGTGTGCAAGCCCTCGACGACTGACAGACGGAGCACCAACCATTTTCGGACTTGCCGATTTACCCCTGATCAGTGTGATTGAACTGCTCAGCGGCCTGGTTTTACTGATCGCAGGCGCGGAGCTGATGGTGCGTGCCGCCGTGCGCCTCGCGGCGCGGTGGCATGTGCGGCCGCTGATCATCGGCTTGACCATCGTCGCTCTCGGCAGCAGCGCACCGCAGATGGCGGTCAGCCTGCAAGCCACCCTCGCGGAAAATGCCGACATCGCCGTCGGCAGCGTGATCGGCAGCAGTATCTTCAACATTCTCGTCACCCTCGGGCTCTCGGCGCTGATCATTCCGCTGCGCGTTTCGCGGCAACTGGTGCGCCTGGATATTCCGCTGATGATCGGCGCCAGCCTGCTGGTGTTCGTCCTGGCCTGGAATGAAGAACTGACCCGAACGGATGGCGTAATACTGCTGGCCGCACTGGCGCTATACCTGAGCTTGCTGCTGCGCCAGTCTCGGCACTCGGCTCGTCCGACATCGAGCGATCCGCTAAGCCGTCCGCCCCCTTGGTTCGTCAGCCTGCTGATGATCGTGGCCGGGCTGGCGATGCTGATCTACGCCGGGCATCTGCTGTTGGGGGCTGCAGTAGAGGTGGCGACCGACCTGGGGTTGTCGGAACGGATCATCGGCCTGACCATTGTTGCCGTCAGCACGTCCCTGCCAGAGCTGGCCACCTCATTGATCGCAGCCCTGCGGGGTGAGCGGGAGATTGCCGTGGGCAACGTGATCGGCAGCAACCTGTTCAACCTTCTGGGTGTACTGGGCGTGACGGCACTGATCGCGCCGTCGCCCCTGTCGGTCTCACCCAATGCCCTGGATTTCGACTTGCCGGTGATGCTCGGTGTCGCGGTGTTCTGTCTGCCGCTGTTCTACACCGGCTACCGGGTGACCCGGGCCGAAGGTTTGCTGTGTCTGGGTTTGTACCTGGCTTACGGGCTGCACGTGGTGTCGTTCACTACCGGCATGCCACTGGCCGCCAAGCTTGAACACCTGATGCTGTTTTTCGTTCTGCCGGCGCTGGTGGCGTTTCTGCTGTTCACGTCCCTGCTCGCCTGGCGTCGCCAACACCACAAGAGGGATGTGCCATGACCGACAATAAAAAACCTGGCGTTGAAGTCCGCCGCCAAGTGATGGGCGACGCCTTCGTCGACCGCGCACTGGGCAATGCCACTGAGTTCACCCAACCGTTGCAGGATTTCGTCAATGAACACGCCTGGGGCGCTGTCTGGAACCGAGATGGCCTGGCGCTGAGAACCCGCAGCCTGATCACCCTCGCCGCGCTGACCGCGCTCAAATGCCCGCAAGAATTGAAAGGCCACGTGCGCGGTGCACTGAACAACGGCTGCACGGTGGAGGAGATTCGTGAAACGCTGCTGCATTGTGCAGTGTATGCCGGCGCCCCGGCGGCGATTGATGCGTTTCGGGCGGCGCAGGAAGTGATAGAGAGTTATCAGAAGCCGGAGTAAAAATCCGAAAATTGTGGTGAAAGGTCTGCCGCCATCGCGAGCAGGCTCACTCCTACAGGGGGATCTCCTTTGTTCCACAAGTTGTGTGAACACCGAAGATCACTGTGGGAGCGAGCCTGCTCGCGATGAGGCCCTCTAAAACACAGCAGATCCTGCAGTCAGATCCACCCACCCCACTGCAACAAAAAGATCCCGATGTTGGTGGTCACCGCCGCCATCAACGTGGTGATCACAATGATCGCCGCCGCCAGTTCGTGATTGCCATTGGCCTGCCGCGCCATGACAAAACTGGCGGCAGCGGTCGGGCTGCCGAAGTACAGAAACAGTATCCCCAGCTCCGCCCCACGAAAGCCCCAGAGCCACGCCCCAAGGGTCGTCAGCACCGGCAGGCCGATCATCTTCACCAGGCTTGAGCTGAACGCCATGTTGCCGCTCTTGCGCAACGCTGCCAGCGACAGCGTCCCACCGATGCAGATCAGCGCCAACGGCAACGTGGTCTGCGCCAGGTACTGCCCGGATTTCTCCAGCCAGCCCGGCAAGCCAATATTGAAATAGGCAAACGGCGCCGCCGCAAACACGCTGATGATCAACGGATTGCCGCTCACGCTTTTGCAGATGCTCCACGGATCGGACTTGATCACCGGGCTGTACACCGCCAGCACAATGGTCGAGAGCGTGTTGTAGAACAGAATCACCAGCGCCGCGAGAATCGCGCCGAGGGATATCCCGTAATCACCGTACATACTCGCGGCCAGCGCCAGGCCGATCACCCCGTTGTTGCCGCGAAATGCACCTTGGGTGTAGATCCCCCGATCTTCACGCGGGCACTTCCAGATCGCCCACCCCCAGGCAATGGCGAAACTCACCAGCGTTGCAATCGAGAAGTAGATCAGCAGCGCCGGTTGTAGCGCGGCGTGGAGGTCGGCATGCAGGATGCCCAGAAACAACAACGCCGGCATGGTGACGTTGAACACCAGGGCCGACGCGGTGTGGATGAAGTTGTCGTTGATCCAGTTGATGCGCTTGAGCAACGCCCCCAGAAACAGCATGGCAAACACCGGCGCGGTGATGTTCAGGGTTTCGAGGAAGATAGCCAGCATGCCGGGGGGAACCTTGGGTGAGCGTCGTTAGGGGGCTAATGATAAGCCACTCAGTCCTTCGGCGTCTGGTAGACCGCTATCTCGAGCAAGCTTTGCTCCTACAGGTCTGCGTCGTACGCACGTAGGAGCAAGGCTTGCCCGCGATGCAGGCGACTCGGTCCTATGTGATCGGCGCCGGGTTGAACAGGGTGATGTCGTTATGCAGCTTGTGCTGCTCGGCCCACGTCTGTTTCTTGCCGCTGGCCACGTCCAGGTAGTAGTGGAACAACTCCCAGCCGAGGTCTTCAATCGAAGCGCGCCCGGTCGCAATCCGCCCGGCATCGATGTCGATCAAATCCGGCCAGCGCTGCGCCAGCTCGGTACGGGTCGAGACCTTCACCACCGGTGCCATCGCCAAACCATACGGTGTGCCGCGTCCGGTCGTGAACACATGCAGGTTCATCCCTGCCGCCAATTGCAACGTCCCGCAGACAAAGTCACTGGCCGGGGTCGCGCAGAAGATCAGCCCTTTGCGCTTGAAACGCTCGCCAGGGCCAAGCACCCCATTGATCGCGCTGCTGCCGGACTTGACGATCGAGCCCAGGGACTTCTCGACAATGTTCGACAACCCGCCCTTCTTGTTGCCCGGCGTGGTGTTGGCGCTGCGATCCGCTTCGCCCTTGGCCAGGTAACGGTCGTACCAGTCCATTTCCCGCACCAGCTCCCGAGCGACTTCCTCGGTCTCCGCGCGGGAAGTCAGCAAGTAGATGGCGTCGCGCACTTCAGTGACTTCGGAAAACATCACCGTCGCACCGGCACGCAGCAACAGGTCCGAGGCATAACCCAGCGCCGGGTTGGCGGTGATCCCGGAAAACGCATCACTGCCACCGCACTGCATGCCCAGAATCAGCTCGGACGCCGGCACGGTTTCCCGGCGACGCTGATCGAGCTTCTTCAGACGGGTTTCGGCCAGCGCCATGATCTGCTCGATCATCTCGGTGAAACCGTGACTCGAATCCTGCAAGCGGTACAACCACGGCTCGCTCAGATCCACCGAACTGTCGTTCTCGTGCATCACCTGTCCGGCCTGCAACTTCTCGCAGCCCAGGCTGATCACCAACGCTTCGCCGCCCAGGTTCGGGTTGCGCGCCAGGTTGCGCACGGTGCGGATCGGGATATACGCGTCGGCCGCCGTAATCGCCACACCACAGCCGTAACTGTGGGTCAGCGCCACCACGTCATCGACATTCGGGTACTTGGGCAGCAACTCGTCCTTGATGCGTTTGACCGCATGATCGAGCACGCCGGTGACGCACTGAACAGTCGTGGTAATCCCAAGAATATTGCGCGTGCCGACGGTGCCATCGGCGTTGCGATATCCCTCGAACGTAAAGCCTTCCAGCGGTGCCTGCGCCGCCGGCACTTCGGTGGATAGCGGCAAGCTGTCCAGCGGTGGCGCGGTGGGCATGCGCAGTTGATCTTCCTTGACCCAGCTGCCGCGCGGAATCGGCTGCAACGCGTAGCCAATGGTCTGGCCGTAACGAATCACCTGGCCGCCTTCGGGAATGTCTTCCAGCGTGACTTTGTGGCTCTGTGGCACGAAGTCCACAGTCACCAGGCCATCCGGAAACTCAGTGCCGGCTGGCACGCCTTGGTCATTGACCACGATCACTACGTTGTCCCGCTCGTGCAGGCGGATGTAGCGCGGCGAGTCGGAATGTTCAATCAACTGCATGACGCCGCTCCTCAGGAATGCGCTTGTGACAATTTGTTGTTTGTTTCAGGACCGCTGACAGGCGGCTCCTTGAGTACTACACGTTTGATCGGACCGACGATCACCAGGTAGCTGAACACCGCAACCAGTGCGTTGCAACCGACAAACACCAGCGCCCATTTGAACGAACCGGTGGAGCTGATGATGTAGCCGATCACGATTGGCGTGGTGATCGACGCGATGTTGCCGAACATGTTGAACAGGCCGCCACTCAAACCGGCGATCTGTTTCGGCGACGTGTCGGAAACCACCGCCCAGCCCAGTGCACCAACGCCTTTGCCGAAGAATGCCAAAGCCATGAAGCCCACGACCATCCATTCGATGTCGACGTAGTTACAGGCCACGATGCTGCTGGACACCAGCAAGCCAGCGATGATCGGCGCCTTGCGGGCGAAGGTCAGGGAATGGCCTTTGCGCAGCAGGTAATCGGAAATCACACCGCCCAACACACCACCGATAAAACCGCAGATCGCCGGCAACGAGGCAATAAAACCGGCCTTGAGGATGGTCATGCCGCGTTCTTGCACCAGGTACACCGGAAACCAGGTCAGGAAAAAATAGGTGATTGCGTTGATGCAGTACTGGCTCAAGTACACGCCCAGCATCATGCGATTGGTCAGCAGCTGACGCACGTAGTCCCACTTCGGACCTTCAGCAGGTTTGTCGACCGCTTTCCCTTTGCCTTTGTCCTGGTCCAGGTCGACCATGCCGCCGTTCTCGGCGATGTGCTTGAACTCGGCCTCGTTGATCTTCGGGTGCTGACGCGGGCTGTGGATAACTTTCAGCCAGATGCCCGAGAAGATGATGCCGACGACACCCATGACGATGAACACGTGCTGCCAGCCGAAGCTGTAGACGATCCAGCCCATCAGCGGTGCAAACAACACGGTGGCAAAGTATTGCGCCGAGTTGAAGATCGCCGAAGCCGTACCGCGTTCAGCAGTCGGGAACCAGGCCGCCACAATGCGTGCGTTGCCAGGGAAGGATGGCGCTTCAGCCAGACCGACCAGGAAGCGCAGCATGAACAGCGCTACCACCGCGGTGGACATGCCGAACTCGCCGACATAACCCTGCAACACAGTGAACAGCGACCAGGTGAAGATGCTCAGTGCATACACTTTTTTCGAGCCGAAACGGTCCAGCAGCCAGCCACCGGGAATTTGCCCGGCCACGTAGGCCCAACCGAATGCAGAGAAAATATAACCGAGGGTGACCGCGTCGATACCGAGGTCTTTTTGCAGGCTGGAGCCCGCGATGGCGATAGTGGCCCGGTCGGCGTAGTTGATCGTGGTCACCAGAAAAAGCATGAGCAGGATCAAATAGCGGACGTGGGTCGGCTTGGTCGCTTGCATGTAGATGTACTCCCACTGATTATTTTTATGCGGGTACTAACGGTGTTCTGCAGGCGCTGGCTTTTTGTAGGAGCCGGGCTTGCCCGCGATACAGACACCGCGCAGTGTCAGTCACAACGCGGTGATGCTATCGCTGGCAAGCCAGCTCCTACACAGGCCGGCTCCTACGGGTATTGCGTGTATCAGGAACCGATGTAAGAGGTCTTCACCACGGTGTAGAACTCTTGCGCATAGCGACCTTGCTCGCGGGATCCATAGGATGAACCTTTACGCCCGCCGAATGGAACGTGGTAATCCACGCCAGCGGTCGGCAGGTTGACCATAACCATCCCGGCCTGGGAGTGGCGTTTGAAGTGGTTGGCGTACTTCAGCGACGTAGTGGCGATACCCGCCGACAGACCGAATTCGGTGTCGTTGGCCATGGCCAGTGCTGCTTCGTAATCGGCAACGCGAACCACGTTGGCTACCGGGCCAAAGATTTCTTCGCGGCTGATGCGCATCTCGGCTTCGCTGTCGGCAAACAGCGTTGGCGCCAGGTAGTAGCCTTCGGTGTCACACGTCACCAGACCGCCGCCGCTGACCAGACGAGCACCTTCGGACTGGCCGATGTCGATGTACTTCATGTCTTGTTCAAGCTGAGCTTGCGAGACGACCGGACCAATGTCGGTGCCGGCTTTCAGCGCGTGGCCGACCTTGATCGACTTCATGCGTTCGGCCACGGCTTCGACGAACTTGTCGTGGATGCCGGCGGTAACGATGAAGCGGCTCGAAGCGGTGCAACGCTGGCCAGTGGAGTAGAACGCGCTCTGTACCGACAGCTCGACCGCTTGCTTGAGATCAGCATCGTCGAGAATGATCTGTGGGTTCTTGCCACCCATTTCCAGCTGAACCTTGGCCTGACGCGAGACGCAGCTGACCGCGATCTGACGACCAACGCCCACGGAGCCGGTGAAGCTGATGCCGTCGACTTTCGGGCTCTGCACCATCGCATCGCCAACCACACGACCGCTGCCCATCACCAGGTTGAACACGCCGGCCGGGAAGCCTGCGCGGGAGATGATTTCAGCCAGGGCCCAGGCGCAACCCGGCACCAGATCGGCGGGTTTCAGCACGACGCAGTTACCGTAAGCCAGGGCCGGGGCGATTTTCCACGCGGGGATTGCGATCGGGAAGTTCCACGGCGTGATCAGGCCAACCACGCCCAATGCTTCGCGGGTCACTTCAACGTTCACACCCGGGCGTACCGACGGCAGGTAGTCGCCGGACAGACGCAGGGTTTCACCGGCGAAGAACTTGAAAATGTTACCGGCGCGGGTCACTTCGCCGATGGCTTCAGGCAAGGTCTTGCCTTCTTCACGGGCCAGCAAGGTGCCGAGTTCTTCGCGACGGGCGAGGATTTCAGTGCCGACTTTGTCCAGCGAGTCGTGACGAGCCTGAATGCCCGAGGTCGACCAGGCCGGGAACGCGGCGCGAGCGGCGTCGATGGCGGCGTGGACCTGAGCCAGATCGGCTTTGGCGTAGTGGCCAATGGTGTCGGTCAGTTCGGACGGGTTGATGTTGGCGCAGTATTCACTGCCCGCAACCCATTCACCATTGATGTAGTTATCGAAACGCTTTGCATCTGCCACGAGATGTTCTCCTCACGCAAATGGCCGCTGAACAATCAGCGGCCTTGCTTAATCGAAAGTGTTACTGCGCACCCTGCTTGTCGATCAGCGCGGCAAGCATTTCGTACTCTTCGCGGGTCAGATCGGTCAGCGGTGCACGCACAGGGCCTGCGTCATAGCCGGCAATTTTTGCCCCGGCCTTGACGATGCTCACTGCGTAACCGGCTTTGCGGTTACGGATGTCCAGGTACGGCAGGAAGAAGTCGTCGATGATCTTGCCGACGGTGGCGTGATCTTCGCGAGCGATGGCGTGGTAGAAATCCATCGCGGTTTTCGGGATGAAGTTGAACACTGCCGAGGAGTAAACCGGCACGCCCAGAGCCTTGTAAGCCGCTGCGTAAACTTCGGCGGTCGGCAAACCACCCAGGTAGCTGAAACGATCACCGAGGCGGCGACGGATCGACACCATCAGCTCGATATCGCCCAGGCCATCCTTGTAGCCGATCAGGTTCGGGCAGCGCTCGGCCAGACGTTCCAGCAAAGGTGCGGTCAGGCGGCAGACGTTACGGTTGTATACCACCACGCCGATTTTTACCGATTTGCACACGGCTTCAACGTGGGCGGCAACGCCGTCCTGGCTGGCTTCGGTCAGGTAGTGCGGCAGCAGCAACAGGCCTTTGGCGCCCAGGCGCTCGGCTTCCTGAGCGTATTCGATGGCTTGACGGGTCGAACCGCCCACGCCTGCCAGAATCGGCACGCTGGTTTCGCAGGTGTCGACGGCAGTCTTGATGATTTCCGAATATTCGCTGGCCGCCAGAGAGAAGAACTCACCGGTGCCGCCCGCGGCGAACAATGCCGAGGCGCCGTATGGGGCCAGCCATTCGAGACGCTTGATGTAGCCCGCGCGATTGAAATCGCCCTGAGCATTGAAATCGGTAACCGGGAAAGACAACAGACCGGAAGAGAGGATGGACTTCAGTTCTTGTGGATTCATTATTCGAACACCCTGGGTAGCAACGTTTGTGTGTGAGGAAACCGTTCAGCTTTCGCCGAGTTGTAGGTCATCGTACAACTTAAATAATAACCGTCAACTGCATTTCATCGCCGTCTGCTGATTTTTTGTGGGACGAGTATTTTCTTGACGTAGGAAATTTCTCATCTATGATCGAAATGACTGTATATGCATACAGCTAAATAAGTTCGTACCGATGACATATCAAGGAGAAAGAAATGTCAGGTCTACACACAAAACCGCAGGAAACCCCCAATCAGGTCATTGCCAATCTGGATGATCTTTTTACCGAGGACGGCATTACCATCCGCGCCAACGAACACTTGGTTCTGCGCCTTGGCGAGCAACACAATTCGGCATCTTTACCGACCGCATCAGCATCCGTGTATGCCCTGAAAGGCCAGCCTCAGCTGCGTTTCGAGGGGGGTGAGCACACCGCAATCGGCGACACCACGCTGCTGCGTTTCGTCAAGGATGCCCCCGCCATTCCAGCGGCACAGGTTGAGCTGCATCTGCCCAACGGCCTGGCGCTGACCTATGGCCAGGTCGTTGCGTTGGGGGGTGATTTTTATGGCATTCCCGATCAGCCCATCAGTGATGGCGCGACGCCTGTAGATCGCATCCAGCGTTTCGCCAGCGCCTTTAACTCCCTCGCCGTTCTGCCGGCCTCCAATGCCGAGGCGAAGCAGATCCTCGCCGTCATGCAAAAGGAAATCGCCGCGGTTAACCAGGCGATCCAGGACGGCAAACAACCTCACGAGGCGTATGACGCCCTCGGAGATACGTTGTCGGAAGAGTGGAACAAGATTACCGGTGGCGGCAGTTTTGTCTCGGCTCTGTTCCCTTTCGGGCGTTATCTGAAACTGGCCGCGAACAATTCCGACCACTTTGCCGAAGGGGCACTGGCGGCCTATATCGCAGGCCACACAGCGGCCGTGCAGCAAGCCGTGCTGGCGAAAAACAGTGGTGATGAAAAACAGCTGGAAATCGCCTACGCGATGAATGCTTTTGCTGATCACTACCTGACCGACCTGTTTTCCGCCGGGCACTTGCGCGTCCCCCGCAAGCAATTGGCCGCGGTGGTCACACCCAGCGACCTGGGCTCGCTGATCACCCGCTTCATGCACGATGAAGACAGCAAGTTCGGCCTCAATGTGCGCAACGGCAACGGCGACCAATGGCGAGCCTACGGCGACAAGCGTTATTTCGATGCGATCGACAGCGCCAACCGTCTCCAGGTTAATCAAGCGGTACAGCTTTCTGCGGATGAAATCTTCGCGGCGTATCTCAGCGGCGTCGCACCGCTGCCCGGCAATTTCAGCGCCTTGAAAAAGTTGCCGGACCTGCAAGCCGTGCTGAACCCTGCTGGCAATTTCTCGCCACTGTTCAAGGTCGAGGGCAACAAAGTGCTGCGACGCAAGGACGTCAACAACCTGAACGACACCGCCACCATCGACGACTGGTGGGGCTGGAGCACTTACTTGCTGCTCAAGGACTACACACCCACTGGCAACGTTGCCTGATAAGGAGATCGATGATGACTATCAAATTGAAATTGGAACTGGCTTCGGGGCAATCGCTTAAGGGGGCGCCGCTGGAGTTGTTGTCCAAGGGCGTGGTGATTGGGCGGGCGGTGGTGGATGAGCGTGGGAATGTGGCGTTCGATACCAAGGCCAGGGAGGCTGAATTGGCTGTGAGGGTAGATCGCTCGATCTTGCGCACTGGCTGACGTTTTCACCAGGGCTGCCGGCCCTATCGCGAGCAGGCTCGCTCCCACATTTGATCGAGAGTGAACAACACTAGTGTGCTCACTGAAGATCCCTGTGGGAGCGAGCCTGCTCGCGATTCTGCTGGACACTGCGATAGCTGGAAATAAACGCTGACCGCTCATCGAAACTGTAATTTCTGACAGTAGCTAAGCACTGGAATACATAACAAAAATTGCGGGGTATCCAGCAAAGGAAAACTGATCATGACAACGCAAGTACCCAGCCCAAAAGTTGTAGATGTTAATTTCATTGATCTTGGTAATGAACTTTCCAGGAGCAAAAACAGCGTCTGCGTGTAAATCCAAGTCGATACCACGGGCTTAGCTCCCGACACCAAAGTAACTTGCCATTTCAACGTATTGCCATCTACGGACTGGTCTCTCAGCGGAACTGTTGAGACTGGACAGCCACTCAGAATCCGTGTCGAACCCAGTCAGTACAATAGTCACGTAGGTAAATTGGCAAAGGTCAGATGCTCGATTGCAGGAGACTCTTCTCAGGAGCTTTCGGTGGCGATTGTCGAATAATCAAGGAAACCGGGCTGAACGCCTTTGCGGCAAAAAGGCGTAGGCCCACCTATCGAATTGCCTCTTAACCCCGCTGCGCCTCAGCCTCTTCATGCGCATGGCGCAGGCGCTCGCGGCTGTTGGTCAGGTGCAAGCGCATCGCCGCCCGCGCTGCATCCGAATCCTGGCGGGCGATGGCGTCGTAAATTTCTTCGTGTTCACGGCTCAGACGATTCATGTAGTGCTGCTGGTCGTCATGGGCCAGGCGTGCCGAATTCAGCCGCGTGCGCGGAATGATGCTGGTGCCCAGGTGGGTCATGATGTCGGTGAAGTAGCGGTTACCGGTCGCCAGCGCAATTTGCAGGTGGAACTGGAAGTCCGAGGCGACCGCATCGCTGGCATGGGAAGCGCTTTCGTTGAGGGCGTCCAGTGCTGAACGCATCAGCGCCAGCTGCTCGGCGCTACGGCGTTGCGCAGCGAGACCGGCGGATTCCACTTCGAGGCTGATGCGCAATTCCAGAATGGCCAACACGTCACGCAGGGTGACCACCGTCGCCGGGTCGATACGGAAACCGCTTGGGCTCGGGGTATCGAGCACGAAGGTACCGATGCCGTGACGGGTTTCAACCTGCCCGGCTGCCTGTAAGCGGGAAATCGCTTCGCGCACCACGGTGCGGCTGACGCCATGGGCGTCCATGATCGCCGACTCGGTGGGCAATTTGTCGCCGCGCTTGAGGTGACCGTCGCGGATCTGCTCGGACAGCACCGTCACCAATTCCTGTGCGAGGCTGCGGCGCTTGCGAGGGAGGCGTGGTGCGTCGTTCGGGTTTTCCATGGTGAACTTCTGTCTCGAAAATTCGGCTGAAACCGCATCATAGCTCAACGCGGTTGTACGATCACCGTCGGTGTAGGAGCAAGGGTTGCCCGCGATGAACGATAACGCGGTCGTTCGGATAGACCGAGTTGTGGCCATCGCGGGCAAGCCTTGCTCCTACAGGGATTGCGGTGTTTATGCGGTCACGGTCTGGTCCACCAAATGGCCGTTCTCGATACGAACATGCCGTGGGTGGAAACGTTTCAGGCTGCTGCGATGCCCGACGCTGACAATGCTCAAGCCCGGTATTTCATCGATCAACGCCTGATATAGCGACGCTTCGTCCTCTTCATCCATCGCCGAGGTCGCTTCGTCCATGTACAGCCATTTCGGTGCATACAGCAGCGCACGGGCAAACGCCAAACGTTGCTGCTCACCCGGCGAGAGCATGCGCTGCCAGTGGTTCGCTTCATCCAGACGTGAAACGAGGTGCGGCAAACGACAGGTTTCCAGTACGTGAACGTAGCGTTCCTGCGGATAGGTATCGCCAGCCTGTGGATAACTCAGCACTTCACGCAGGCTGCCAATCGGCAAGTACGGCTTTTGCGGCAGGAACAGGTAGCGCGCCGACGGCAGACGAATACTGCCGTGACCCGCCGGCCACAGATGCCCCATCGCGCGCAACAAGGTCGACTTACCGCTGCCGGAACGACCGCTGAGCATGACACGCTCGCCCTCTTCCACCGCCATGTCGGCGTTGGTCAGCAGATGACGGCCGTCCGCCAGATCAAGGCCGAGGTTGTGGATCTTCAGTTCATCACCCTGATTCTGTACATCGATGGCCGGCTGGCGCTCTTCGTTGTCAGTCATGGCCTGACGAAAACTCAGCAGACGATCACAGGTGGCGCGCCATGAAGCGAGGTTCTGGTACGCACTGATAAACCAGCTGAAACTCTCTTGAACGTTGCCGAACGCCGAACTGATTTGCATCAGTTCACCGAGCTCGATCTTGCCGGCGAGGTAACGCGGCGAGGCAACGATGAACGGGAAGATGATGGCCGCCTGGCTGTAACCGGCGGTGAAGAATGTCAGGCGCTTGGAGACTTTCATGATGTCCCAGAAGTTATGCCAGACCATCCCGAAGCGGCCACTCAACCGACGATTTTCGTTCGGTTCTCCGTTGTACAACGCGATGCTTTCGGCATTCTCGCGAATCCGCACCATGGAGAAACGCAGGTCGGCTTCAAAGCGTTGTTGTTGGTTGTTCAGACCGATCAAGCGACGACCGATCAAATGCGTCAACCAGCTACCTACCACCGCGTAAACCAGTACGCACCAGAACATGTAGCCGGGAATAGTGATACCGAAGACTTCAATACTGCCCGACACCCCCCACAGAATGATCGAGAACGACACCAGGCTGACGATATTGCGCAGCAGCCCGATACCCAGCTCAAGGGTGTTGGATGTGAAGTTGTTAAGGTCTTCAGAAATCCGCTGGTCCGGGTTATCGGTGTAGCCGCCCTGCTCCAGCTGATAGTAGTTTTTGTTGCCAAGCCAACGGGCAAAGTGTTTCTCGGTCAGCCAGGCTCGCCAGCGGATGGTCAGCATCTGCGTCAGATAAAGCCGGTACACCGCACCGACAATCGCCACGGCCGCAATCGCGCAGAAATACAGAATCAGCTGCCAGAAGGCCGCTTCATCTTTCTTTTGTAAGGCGTTGTAAAAGTCCTTGTACCAGGTGTTGAACCACACCGAGATGCCCACGCTGATCAGCGACAACGCAATCACCGCGATCAGCAGGGTCCAGGCCTTGACCTTCTCTTCACTTCGCCAATAGGGCGTGATGATCGCCCAGACCTTGCGGAAAAACTGCCCGCGCACGGCATCGTTGACCGCGGAATATTCAGCGTTCTGATTCATGGATAAGGCTCGATAGGGAAAAGAACACACACGAACCGATCATAGTTGATCGGTTCGGGTTATCGCGAGAGCTGGCGATGATCGTTCAGCGTCCGTTCAGCGGCGGACCGGACGTTTCTGCAGTTTGCGCTGCAGGGTTCGGCGGTGCATGCCCAGCGCGCGGGCCGTGGCCGAGATGTTGCCTTCGTGCTCGGTCAGCACGCGCTGAATGTGTTCCCACTGCAAACGGTCCACCGACATCGGGTTTTCCGGTACCAGGGTATCGAGGTCGGCGTGTTCGGACAGCAGCGCGGCCAAAACGTCGTCGGCGTCGGCCGGTTTGCACAGGTAATTGCAGGCGCCGCGCTTGATCGCCTCGACGGCGGTGGCGATGCTCGAATAACCGGTGAGGATCACCACGCGCATTTCCGGGTCCAGCTCAAGCAACTTGGGCAACAAGACCAAACCCGAGTCACCGTCCATTTTCAGGTCCAGCGCGGCGTAATCCGGCAGATCGGCCTGGGCGATGGTCAGGCCTTCTTCGGCAGAGCCAGCAGTGCTGACGCGAAAACCACGGCGGGCCATGGCACGGGCCATCACGCGGGTGAAGGTTGCATCGTCGTCGACCAACAGCAAATGCGGCAGTTCTTCGCCTTCTACTTGGATCTCGTCACTCATGTTCGTCTCCTCGGGCGACACGGGGCAGGCGCAGCTCGGTGAGCGTGCCGCCTTCCTCATGACTGTAGAGTTTCACTGAGCCGCCGGCGCGTGTCACGCTGGCCTTGCTCAAAAACAGGCCCAGGCCGAAACCTTTGCCCTTGGTGGTAAAAAATGGTTTGCCGATCTGTTCGGCGATGGCCAGTGGCACACCGGCGCCGTGGTCGCGAATGCTGATGGTCAAGTCTTCGGCGTTCCAGTCCAGCGTCACTTGCAGCCCTTCCGGGCACGCATCGGCGGCGTTGTTCAGCAAATTCAGCAGCGCTTGAGTCAAGTCCGGCGGCGGCGCCATGCGCGGCACGGTGCCCTGACCCAGACGCTGGAAGCGGTAACTGGCTTCCGGGCGCATCAGGTGCCAGCGGTTCAGCGCTTCGTCGAGCCAATCGGTGACATCCTGCATCTCCACCGCCAAGCGGCGATTGGCCTCGGCGGCACGCACCAGTTGCTGCAAGGTCTCTTTGCAGAGTTTGACCTGATCCTGCAACACGCTCAAATCGTCCTGCAACAACGGGTCGTGATGGTCCTGGCGCATCTCCTTGAGCAACACGCTCATGGTCGCCAGCGGCGTGCCCAGTTCATGAGCCGCGCCTGCCGCTTGCGTCGCTACAGCCAGCAATTGCTGATCACGCAGGCCTTCTTCACGACGAATGGCGCGCAGTTCTTCCTGACGACGCAGCTCTTCAGCCATACGCGCGGCGAAAAATGTAATCACCGCCGCGGCCAGCGCGAAACTCAGCCACATCCCGTAGACCTGCAGGTTTTCCCGAGCGATCGGGAAGGTTTGCAGTGGATAGAACCGCACGAGCAGCAAGGTGTACATCGTCAACGCGATACCGGACAGAATCACCGAATAGCGCCATGGCAACGTCACCGCGGCGATGGTCAGCGGCACCAGGTAATAAGAGACGAACGGGTTGGTCGAGCCACCGGAGAAATACAGCAGGGCACTGTGGATAAACAAGTCGCAGGCCAGTTGCAGCGCGTATTCGAGCTCGGTTACTGGCCATGACGTACGCAGTCGAACAGCCGTGAACACGCACAGCAGCATCGAACACCCGAGGGTCATCGCCAGCTGCACCCACGGCAGCGGCAGCAGGTCGAACCAGTAGGCCAATCCCACGGAACCGGCCTGAGCGGCGAGTACTAAAGTGCGGATGAACGTCAGCCGCCAGAGGTTCTGGCGAGTGGCAGAAGTGATTTGAACGGGGGCGAGCATGAGCTCTCCTGATGAGCGCTCCAGGCGGATCGCACGGAGTATAACCAAGCGCGGGGGCTGACAGGCAAAAGTGCGGCAAAGCGCCACATGGCAAAAAGGGTTGTGGCGTCTATAAGGGCGCCTTCGCGGGCAAGCTCGCTCCCACATTGAATGCGTCCCCCTGTGGGAGCGAGCCTGCTCGCGATTGACCGCGAAGCGGTCACCTGCATTCCATCTGTATAGAAGTTGTAACTGTGCGAACCGGATCATCAAAGCTAGAGTCTGATGGTTTCACGCAGGCTCGGACCCAACACCTGCGCACCGCCCAAGGAGCTTTCATGCACACATTGCGCCGCTGCACCGCCCTTCTCGCCCTGAGTGTCGGCACCCTCGCCAGCCTCCCGGCCCTGGCCGTCGACGAGTTGCACTACAACCAGATTTCCCTGCGTGCCGAAGTCAGCCAGGAAGTGGCGCGCGACCTGATGATCGTGACCCTCTACACCGAAGACCAAAACACCGACCCGGCCAAACTCGCCGCCGACGTCAGCACCACCATGAACAAAGCGCTGGCCCAGGCCAAACAGGTCAAAGACATCACCCTGCGCCAAGGCAGCCGCAACAGCTACCCGATCTACGACACCAAGGGCCAGAAAATCACCGGCTGGCGTGAACGCGCCGAACTGCGCCTGGAAAGCTCGGACTTCGCCGCCCTGTCGAAACTGACCGGCGAACTGCTCACCGACCTGAAAATGGGCGGCATGGACTTCGCCATCGCCACGCCGACGCGCAAGGCCAGTGAAGACGCGCTGCTGAAAGATGCCGTGACGGCCTTCAAGGCCCGCGCGCAACTGGCAACGGATGCGTTGGGCGGCAAGAGCTACAAAATCGTTAACCTGAACTTGAACAGCAATGGTTATCCACAGCCGTACATGCGCGGGCCGATGATGATGAAAGCCGCCGCGATGGATGCAGCGCCGGTGACACCGGATGTTGAGGCGGGCACGAGTCAGGTCAGCATGACGGCGGATGGGGCGATTGAAGTGTTGATGCCTTGATTCTTTAACACGTACAAAAAAACGGCGATCACTGGAGTGATCGCCGTTTTTTGTTGCCTGCCAGAAGCCAGGTTGAACCAGCAATTTCTGCTGTGGTAAATCCGACGCCATCGCGAGCAGGCTCGCTCCCACAGTTGATCTCCGGTGTTCACACAATTTGTGCAACAAAGAAGATTCCCTGTGGGAGCGAGCCTGCTCGCGAAGAACGATAACGCGGTCTCCGATCAGCCTTGCGGATCAACGTTATCCAGCGCCCGATTCACTGCCAACTCCGCCAGCATGATGATCTGCTGAATCGCCAACACCGTATTACGCTGCGGGCCGATCAGGTTGGCGGCGAAATCACTGGTCATGACACTCGCGGAAGCCAACGACTCGCAGGCTTGGGCCAAGAGGCTTTCGGTGTCCATGTTCGGGGCGATCATGTACATCGTGCTGGGGCGGCGGGGTTTTTCGGTGTATTGCGAGGGGGGATCGAGGTAGTAGTCGAGGGCGCGTTTGATGGCTTCGCGGTCTTTGAGTAACGTCTCGACGCGTAAGTCTTCGGCTTCAGCTTCGGGGGTGGTGGGCGGATCGGGGATTAACTTATCCATGGAATACTCCTACTTAAAAATGGGAGCCATCCAATGTCGTTTCCACACGACAAATAGGTGGCGGCTGCACGCAGGGTGGAAATACCGGTTAGTAGGACCCGGCCAGACCGAAGTCTGCCCACGCACAGCCGCCATGACGCAGTTTGCAGACGAAAGACGACGTCGGCAACGATTACGATGGTCCAGCTATGCGGCTACTAAGAGTTCCAGGTTTCCACACCCGGTCGCTGAAATCGCAGCGACGGCCAAAGGTTAGAAGGACCGCTTCCTACCCGGCAACCTGAAAAATGCGTGGGAAAGCTCTGTGTTTTTTACACATTGCCAAACACATAAAAGCAGAATGAATATAAATCGGGGATAGCAGAAAGGGCTGGTTGGCTGTCAGGTCGTCATCGCGAGCAGGCTCGCCACAGGGAACGGTGTACACCTGCTAGAGATTGGTCGGCTGTCTGGCCGCCTTCGCTGGCAAGCCAGCTCCTACAGGGGAATGGTGTACATCTGTTGGAGATTGGTCGGCTGTCTGGCCGCCTTCGCTGGCAAGCCAGCTCCTACAGGGGAATGGTGTACATCTGTTGGAGATTGGTCGGCTGTCTGGCCGCCTTCGCTGGCAAGCCAGCTCCTACAGTAGATCGGTGTACACCCGCCGCTCTTCACCACTCATCAGGCCGAGCGTTAGCTCGCCTGCAGCTCTTGATCTTGATCCACCCGCCCCTTCGGGAGGCTGAGTGGAGGTGTGCATCCGGGGAGTGGCGCGCAGCGCCGTTCGACGCAGTCGAACACGCTGCATGTAGGTCGTCGCGAAGCAGACCGGAGGGCAGTGTCCCCGGATGGATACCGGAGCGAAGGAACGCCGAGCCCAGGCGAGGGGCCGGACGCTCGGGGCGAGCCTTTTTGGTTCCTTTTGTGGCGTTTGACAAAAGGGACTCGCTGTAAGAGCGAAACCGCCGGCGGCCGTTGCCGCAGGAATGGATATGTACACCTGCAAGAGACTGGTCGGCTGTCAGGCCGCCATCGCAGCGATGCGGCGACCCAACAAACCAGCTCCCACCTTTTGGATGTGGACACAAACAAATACGGGGTAACAGTCCTGTTCTATCATCCCTAAGGCGCTACCGAAAGCACCGGCGGTTGCACCCCCAAACCGAGGGTATAAATAAGTAACACCGCGCGCCATCCGAGTGCGCAACACGAAGCAATTGCCCTGCATCGGTGCGCCCGGTTGCACCGAAAAAAACCTGCGCAAACGGTCAATTGCGCCTGAATTTATACATATGCGACATTAAGGTACGTACGTGCCACTGTTTAACGCCTATGCTCGATCAGGATCTTGCATTGGGTACGGCGCCTGCATAAGTATCCGCAGGGTCGGCTCACGAGGTCGTCCTATAATTCCAAAAAAGCCACAATCATGAGGCCACCATGCTTAAAAACGCGGTCATTCCGTTTTTGCTCGGCGCCAGCTTATTAGCTAGCGCACCCTTCGCCCAAGCCGCGACTAACCTGGTGTTCTGCTCCGAAGGGAGCCCGGCCGGTTTCGATCCAGGTCAATACACCACCGGCACCGACTTCGACGCCTCTGCGGAAACCATGTTCAACCGTCTGACCCAGTTCGAGCGCGGCGGCACCGCCGTGATTCCTGGTCTGGCGACCAGTTGGGACATCTCCCCGGACGGCCTGACGTACACCTTCCACCTGCGCGACGGCGTCAAGTTCCACACCACCCCGTACTTCAAGCCGACTCGTGATTTCAACGCCGACGACGTGCTGTTCACCTTTAATCGCATGATTAACAAGGATGACCCGTTCCGCAAAGCGTACCCGACCGAATTCCCGTACTTCACCGACATGGGGATGGACACCAACATCACCAAGATCGATAAAGTCGACGACAAAACCGTCAAGTTCACCCTGAAAGAAGTTGATGCCGCGTTCATCCAGAACATGGCCATGAGCTTCGCCTCGCTCCAGTCCGCCGAGTACGCAGCCCAGCTGCTGAAAGAAGGCAAAGCCGCCGACATCAACCAGAAGCCGGTCGGCACTGGTCCGTTCGTGTTCAAGAGCTACCAGAAAGACTCCAACATCCGCTACACCGGGAACAAGGACTACTGGAAGCCGGACGACGTGAAGATCGACAACCTGATCTTCGCCATCACGACCGACCCGTCGGTGCGTATTCAGAAGCTGAAGAAGGGCGAGTGCCAGATCACTCTGTTCCCGCGCCCGGCCGACCTGAAAGCGCTGCAGGAAGACAAGACTCTGAAGGTGCCTAACCAGGCCGGTTTCAACCTGGGTTACATCGCCTACAACGTGATGCCTAAGGTCAAGGGTCAAACCGATGCAAACCCGCTGGCCGAGCTGAAAGTTCGCCAGGCACTGGACATGGCCGTCAACAAGCAACAAATCATCGACTCCGTGTACCAGGGCGCCGGCCAACTGGCCGTCAACGCCATGCCTCCGACCCAGTGGTCCTACGACACCACCATCAAGGATGCGCCGTACAACCCTGAGAAAGCCAAAGAGCTGCTCAAGGAAGCCGGCGTGAAAGAAGGCACCGAAATCGTTCTCTGGGCGATGCCGGTACAGCGTCCATACAACCCGAACGCCAAGCTGATGGCAGAAATGCTGCAGTCCGACTGGTCCAAGATCGGTCTCAAGGTCAAGATCCAGAGCTACGAGTGGGGCGAGTACATCAAGCGCTCCAAAGGTGGTGAAAACCAGGCGATGCTGATTGGCTGGAGCGGTGACAATGGTGATCCGGACAACTGGCTGAACGTGCTGTTCGGCTGCGATTCGCTGGAAGGCAACAACTTCTCCAAGTGGTGCGACAAAAAGTTCGACGGCATCGTCAAGGAAGCCAAGCGCACGACCGATCAGGCCAAGCGCACCGAACTGTACAAACAGGCGCAACACGTCCTCAAAGACGCAACGCCAATGACACCTATCGCTCACTCGACGGTGTTCCAACCTATGCGCAACGAAGTGCAGGATTTCAAGATCAGCCCGTTTGGCTTGAACTCCTTCTACGGCGTCAGCGTCAGCAAATAAGGTGTTGCAACGGCGACGTTTCTGACGTCGCCGTTGTTTTACCTGCCGAGAAAGTAGGAAAACTCTTACATCCAATTCCACTGCGCACTACTGCAGTGGCGTCGGACGCGTTGCCTTTTCCTACGAGTCTTTAGGACTCTACGCATTTACTGCCAGATCCACGGCTCATACCGTCGGGTTCTGACCAGCTCATGCGTGGGCTATCGGTTTTTGCTGCAAGCAGGGTTTGAAATCAATGATCCTCCACGTTCCAGGACGGAACGGCGGCTCATTGTCAAAACACTCGTGAATATAAGAGGGAGCGTCATGCGCCATACCTTGGTTTTATCCGCATTGCTGGGCACCGGCCTGTTGGCCGCCACCTCCATCAGCCAGGCCGCCAGTAACAGCCTGGTGTTCTGCTCCGAAGGCAGCCCCGCCGGTTTCGACACGGCGCAGTACACCACTGCGACCGATAACGACGCCGCCGAGCCGCTGTACAACCGTTTGGCAGAGTTTGAAAAAGGCGCGACCAACGTCGTACCGGGCCTGGCCACGAGCTGGGATATTTCCGGGGACGGCCTTACGTACACCTTCCATCTGCGCGAAGGGGTGAAATTTCATACCACCCCATACTTCACGCCGACCCGCGACTTCAACGCCGATGACGTGCTGTTCACGTTTAATCGCATGCTCGACCCGCAACAACCTTTCCGTAAGGCTTATCCGACCGAGTTCCCGTACTTCAACGGGATGAGCTTGAACAAGAACATCGCCAAGGTCGAAAAGACCGGGCCGCTGACCGTGGTCATGACGCTCAACAGCGTCGACGCCGCGTTCATCCAGAACATTGCCATGAGCTTCGCTGCCATCCTGTCCGCCGAATACGCAGACAAGCTGCTGGCAGACGGCAAGCCGAGCGACATCAACCAGAAGCCGATCGGCACTGGCCCATTCGTATTCAAGAGTTACCAGAAAGACTCCAACATCCGTTACACCGGCAACAAGCAGTACTGGGACCTGAGCCGAGTCAAACTCGACAACCTGATTTTCGCCATCAACACCGACGCTTCGGTGCGGGTGCAGAAACTCAAGGCCAACGAGTGCCAGATCACCCTGCATCCGCGCCCTGCCGATGTGACTGCGCTGAAGAACGACAGCAAACTTCAGCTCATCGAGAAGCCTGGCTTCAACCTCGGTTACATCGCCTACAACGTTCGACACAAGCCTTTCGACCAGCTCGAAGTGCGTCAGGCGCTGGACATGGCGGTGAACAAGCAAAGCATTCTCAACGCCGTCTACCAAGGTGCCGGGCAATTGGCCGTCAACGCCATGCCGCCGACCCAATGGTCTTACGACGAAACGATTAAAGACACCGCCTACAACCCGGAAAAAGCCAAGGAATTGCTCAAGGCCGCCGGCGTGAAAGAAGGCACCGAAATCACCCTATGGGCAATGCCGGTTCAGCGCCCTTACAACCCGAACGCCAAGTTGATGGCCGAAATGCTCCAAGCTGACTGGGCAAAAATCGGCCTCAAAGTGAAGATCGTCAGCTACGAATGGGGCGAGTACATCAAGCGCACCAAGAATGGCGAACACGACATCAGCCTGATCGGCTGGACCGGTGACAATGGGGACCCGGACAACTGGCTCGGCACGCTTTACAGCTGCGACGCCATTGGTGGCAACAACTACTCCATGTGGTGCGATCCGGCTTACGACAAGCTGATCAAGCAGGCCAAGGTCGTCACCGACCGGGACCAGCGCACCGTGCTCTACAAACAGGCGCAGCAGTACCTCAAACAACAGGTACCGATCACGCCAGTCGCCCACTCGACGGTTAACCAGCCGTTAAGCACCAAAGTCGAAGGGTTCAAAGTCAGCCCCTTCGGCCGCAACGTGTTCTCGGGCGTCAGTATCGACCAATAACCGATTAGCCAGAACGCTGGGGGCGCATTGCGCCCTCACGCAAGCGTATTGCCGAAATTCGCCAGTCCGGCGTACAGCAAACGTTTGCGAAGCCTTGTTTGCGTTCTAAACCAAATAGCCGGATCACCCAATAAGACCGGCATTAATAAAAAAAAAGAAACCGAGGAGCTTCACCCATGAAACTGAGCAGCAGTGCGATATTGGCCCTGGCCATCAGCAGCGTAACCGCCACGGCTTACGCAGAAACCCAGAGCCAGGAATTCACCCCGGTGACGGTCAACACCAAAAGCGCACAAGCCGACGCAACCGGCTTTGTCGAAGGCCAGTCGATTTCCGGCACTACGCGTAACTGGTACGCCAACGAACAATTGCATCGCGGCAGCAAGTTCACTTACCTCAAAAACGGTGTACCCACCCCGACGGATCGCCGGATCAACTGGGTTCAAGGCACCATCGTCAAGTACAACTCCGGCTTCACCCAAGGCGCCGTGGGCTTGAGTACTGAACTGGCCGCCTACAACGAAATTGCTCTGGAGCGCGATCGCGAGAACCTGGCTTCCAACAACGGTGGCGCACCGGGCACCCGTCCAGGCGCGGGCAACAACCGTACCCTGACCAAAGAGGGCGGCGACGCTCAAGGTCAGTGGAGCAAGCTGGGTCTTGCCAACGTCAAGGCGCGCGTCTCCAACACCACCCTGACCGCCGGCCGCATGAACTTCAGCAGCCCGATGGTCGACGTCATCGGCAACCGTGCGCTGCCTTCGAGCTTCGAGGGTGTGGCCATCCACAGCGAAGAGCTGAACAACCTGGCATTCGATCTGGGCACTTTCGATCGCAACTCACCGCGAACCGAAGAAAGCCTGAGTAAATTTCGTAGCGAATACGCCAACAGCTTCGTTGAAACCGATCACGTTCATACCGGCGGTATCACCTTCACACCCTTCGCCAGCCTGACCACCAGCCTGTGGGCGACCCAGGCTGAAGACCTCTGGAACCAATACTACTTCGGCGCCAATCACATCCTGGGCGACAGCCAGGTGCTGAGCCTCAACACCAACCTGAATTACTACAAAACCCAGGAAGAAGGTAAGGCCCTGCTCGGCAACATCGACAACGACACCTACTCCCTGTCGTTCGGCCTGACTCACCGGGCTCACACCCTGACCTTCTCGTACCAGCAAGTGGAAGGTAACGAGTACTTCGACTACCTGCACGAAACCAACGGCATCTACCTGGCCAACTCCCTGCTGTCGGACTTCAACGGCCCGAACGAGAAGTCCTTCCAGATCGCCTACGGCCTGAACATGGCCGAATACGGCGTGCCTGGCCTGAAGTTCAACATCTACCAGGCTCGCGGATGGGACATCGACGGTACGCACTACACCGGCACGGCCTACGACGTTAAGAACATGGACGGCGAACATCATTACGAATACGGCATCGGTTCTACGTACGCCATTCAGAGCGGCCCGTTCCAGGCCAGCACTGTTCGCGTGACCTATACCGCTCACCGTGCCAGCGAAAACCAGGGTGACGGCAGCATCAACGAGTTCCGCCTCGTGACCACCATTCCGTTCAATATTCTGTGATGCACCTGCCCAAAGGCTGATTCAGAGACGAATCAGCCTTTGGGTTTTGACCTTTAACCGATTGCAGAGGGTTCTTGATGAAAATGCTTCCCCTACGTGCGGCCATCACGGCCGCGTTGCTGAGTGTCGCTGTTGGCGTTGCGGCCAAACCCCTGGTGGTCTGCACCGAAGCCAGCCCGGAAGGCTTCGATATGGTCCAGTACACGACCGCAGTCACCGCCGATGCGGTGGCCGAAACCCTCTTCAATCGCCTGGCGGACTTCAAGCCCGGTACCACCGAGGTGATTCCGGCACTGGCCGATTCCTGGGACATCAGTGAAGACGGTCTGACTTACACGTTCCACCTGCGCAAAGGCGTCAAATTCCACACCACCGACTATTTCAAGCCGACCCGCGACATGAACGCCGACGACGTGGTCTGGAGTTTCCAGCGTCAGCTGGACCCGAACCACCCATGGCACAAACTGTCGAGCGTGGGCTTCCCGTACTTTGAAAGCATGGGCTTCAAAGATCTGCTCAAAAGCGTCGAAAAAGTCGACGACAACACCGTCAAATTCACTCTGACCCGTCGCGAAGCGCCGTTCCTGGCGGACATCGCCATGGCCTTCTCCTCGATCTACCCCGCCGAATACGCCGACCAGTTGCTCAAGGCGAACAAGACCGGCGACCTGAACAACAAGCCAATCGGCACCGGCCCGTTCGTGTTCCAGCGTTATAACAAGGACGCTCAGGTTCGTTTCAAGGCCAACCCGGAGTATTTCCGTGGCAAACCACCCGCTGAAGCCTTGATTCTGGCGATTGCCACCGACAACAATGTGCGCCTGCAAAAACTCAAGGCCAACGAATGCCAGATCGCGCTGTATCCCAAGCCCGATGACATCCCGAGCATCAAGAAAGACACCAACCTGAAGGTTGATGAGCTGAACGCGATGACCGTTTCGTACATCGCGATGAACACCTCTCACAAGTACATGAGCGATGTACGCGTGCGCAAAGCCATCGACATGGCGTTCGACAAGGCCGCCTATGTCAATGCTTTGTTCGGCAAAGGCAATGCAACCGTGGGCGTCAACCCGTACCCTGACACCCTGCTGGGTTACAACCACGCCCTGAAAAACCCGCCGCGTGATCTGGACAAGGCCCGCGCCCTGCTCAAGGAGGCCGGCGTACCAGAAGGCACTACATTTACACTGTTCACCCGCAACGGCGGCGGTCCGACCAACCCGAACCCGATGCTCGGTGCGCAGATGATGCAGGCTGACTTGGCTCAGGTCGGGATCAACGTCGATATTCGCGTCATGGAATGGGGCGAAATGCTCAAGCGTGCGAAAAACGGCGAGCACGACATGGTTTCCGCCGGATGGGCGGGTGATAACGGCGACCCGGATAACTTCCTGACGCCTATGCTGAGTTGCGAAGCAGCCAAGAACGGCGAAAACTACGCACGCTGGTGCAACGAGAAATTCCAGACGCTGATCGACGAAGCCCGAGCTAAAGTGAACCCGACGGAACGTGCAGCGCTCTACGAGCAAGCCCAGGAGGTTTTCAATCAGGACCAGCCATGGATCAGCATGGCACACACCCGTATGTTTACTGCAATGCGCAACAACGTAGAGGGCTATCACATTAGCCCGCTTACCACGAATAACTTCGCCACCACCCAGGTGAAGTAAATAAGAAAACTCCCGGTGTCCCTGACTCCAGGGACACCAGGCACGCCTAACCGGCTGATGAGGTAGACCAGAAGATGTTTAGTTTTATTGCCCGCCGATTGGGGTTATTGATCCCCACGTTCTTCGGCATCACCTTGCTGACTTTCGCGTTGATTCGCATGATTCCAGGCGACCCCGTGGAAGTAATGATGGGCGAACGTCGAGTCGACCCCGAAATGCATGCTCAGGCAATGGAACGCCTTGGTCTGAACAAACCGCTGTATGCCCAATACCTGGACTACATCGGCAAACTGGCTCACGGCGACCTCGGCGAATCGCTGCGTACCCGTGAAAGCGTGTGGAGCGAGTTCACCTCTCTATTCCCCGCGACCCTGGAACTGTCCATGGCCGCCCTGTTGTTCGCCGGCATCCTGGGCCTCCTGGCCGGGGTGATTGCGGCACTCAAGCGAGGATCCCTGTTCGACCATGGGGTGATGGGCATCTCCCTGGCGGGATACTCGATGCCGATCTTCTGGTGGGGCCTGATCCTGATCATGTTCTTCTCGGTGAGCCTGGGCTGGACCCCGGTGTCCGGGCGGATCGATCTGCTCTATGACATCGAGCCGCGCACCGGCTTCATGCTTATCGACACGCTGCTGGCCGATGACGTCGGCGCATTCTTCGACTCCCTGCATCACCTGATCCTGCCGGCCATTGTGCTCGGCACCATCCCGCTGGCCGTTATTGCGCGGATGACCCGTTCGTCGATGCTCGAAGTACTGCGTGAAGACTATATTCGTACCGCCCGCGCCAAAGGCCTGTCGCCGTCGCGCGTGGTGTTCGTGCACGGCCTGCGCAACGCGCTGATTCCGGTACTGACCGTGGTCGGCCTGCAAGTCGGCACATTGCTGGCGGGTGCGGTTCTGACCGAAACCATCTTCTCGTGGCCCGGCATCGGCAAATGGCTGATCGAAGCCATTGGCGCACGGGATTATCCCGTGGTGCAAAACGGCATCCTGTTAATAGCCTGCCTGGTGATTGTGGTCAATTTCGTAGTGGACATCCTCTACGGCTTTGCCAACCCACGCATCCGTCACCAGCGCTGAGATCATGACCATGACCACTCCAATTCCAGCGGTAGCAGTCGATCAAAGCCTGCTGTACCCGTCCCCGTACAAAGAATTCTGGCACGCGTTTTCCCGCAACAAAGGCGCCGTCGCCGGCCTGATGTTCATGTTGCTGGTGATTTTCTGCGCGATCTTCGCGCCGTGGGTTGCCCCGCATAACCCGAGCGAACAGTACCGTGACTTCCTGCTGACCCCGCCAGCCTGGCTGGAAGGTGGGCAGTTGCAGTTCCTGCTCGGCACCGATGAATTGGGTCGCGACCTGCTGTCGCGCCTGATCGCTGGCTCGCGTCTGTCGCTGATGATCGGTTTGTCGTCGGTGGTGATGTCGTTGATTCCGGGGATCCTGCTGGGTCTGTTCGCCGGTTTCTTCCCACGCCTGCTCGGCCCGACCATCATGCGTCTGATGGACATCATGCTGGCCCTGCCGTCCCTGCTGCTGGCCGTGGCGATTGTTGCCATCCTCGGCCCTGGCCTGATCAACACCGTGATCGCCATCGCCGTGGTGTCCCTGCCGTCCTATGTTCGTCTGACCCGCGCCGCGGTGATGGGCGAACTGAACCGCGACTACGTGACCGCCGCGCGCCTGGCCGGTGCCACGCTGCCACGCCTGATGTTCATCACCGTGCTGCCTAACTGCATGGCACCGCTGATCGTTCAGGCCACCTTGAGCTTCTCCTCGGCGATTCTCGATGCCGCCGCACTGGGCTTCCTCGGTCTTGGCGTACAACCGCCAACCCCTGAGTGGGGCACCATGCTGGCTTCGGCTCGCGACTACATCGAACGCGCCTGGTGGGTGGTAAGCCTGCCTGGTTTGACCATTTTGCTCAGCGTGCTGGCAATCAACTTGATGGGCGACGGCCTGCGCGATGCGCTGGACCCGAAACTCAAGAACGCCGCCTGAGGAGATTCAAATGTCACTGTTAGAAATCAAGAATCTCAACGTTCGCTTCGGCGACAAGAACGCCGTTCCGGTGGTCGACGGCCTCGACATTACTGTGGAAAAAGGCGAAGTCCTGGCCATCGTTGGCGAGTCGGGTTCCGGTAAATCCGTGACCATGATGGCGCTGATGGGCCTGATCGAACATCCGGGGATCGTCACCGCCGACGCCCTGAATTTCGATGGCAAGAACATGCTCAAGCTCAGCAACCGTCAGCGCCGGCAAATCGTCGGCAAAGACCTGGCCATGGTCTTCCAGGACCCGATGACCGCACTGAACCCGAGCTACACCGTCGGTTTCCAGATCGAAGAAGTGCTGCGCCTGCACCTGAAAATGTCCGGCAAGCAAGCCCGCAAGCGTGCCATCGAGCTGCTGGAAAAAGTGGAAATCCCTGGCGCCGCGAGCCGTATGGACGCTTACCCGCACCAACTGTCCGGCGGTATGAGCCAGCGTGTGGCGATCGCCATGGCGATTGCCGGCGAACCGAAACTGCTGATCGCTGACGAACCGACCACTGCACTGGACGTAACGATTCAGGCGCAGATCATGGACCTGCTGCTGGCGTTGCAGAAAGAACAGAACATGGGCCTGGTGCTGATTACCCACGACCTCGCGGTCGTGGCCGAAACCGCCCAGCGCGTGTGTGTGATGTACGCCGGCCAAGCGGTTGAAGTCGGTCAAGTGCCACAGCTGTTCGACATTCCGGCGCATCCGTACAGCGAAGCATTGCTCAAGGCGATTCCGGAACACAGCCTCGGTGCCACGCGCCTGGCCACGCTGCCAGGCATCGTTCCAGGTCGTTATGACCGTCCGCAGGGTTGCCTGCTGTCGCCGCGTTGCCCGTACGTGCAGGAAAACTGCCGTCAGCAACGCCCAACCCTTGACCCGAAAAGCAACAGCCTTGCCCGCTGCTTCTACCCGCTGAATCAGGAGGTGGCGTAATGGCCGTCGTACTTACCGCCCGCGACCTGACCCGTCACTACGAAGTGTCCCGTGGCCTGTTCAAGGGTCATGCGACCGTGCGCGCCCTGAACGGTGTGTCTTTCGAACTGGAAGCCGGCAAGACCCTCGCCGTTGTAGGCGAGTCGGGCTGTGGCAAATCCACCCTGGCCCGTGCTTTGACGCTGATCGAAGAGCCGTCCTCCGGCTCCTTGAAAATCGCCGGCCAGGAAGTCACCGGTGCCGACAAGGCCCAGCGCAAGCAACTGCGCAAAGACGTGCAGATGGTGTTCCAGAGCCCGTACGCGTCGCTGAACCCTCGGCAAAAAGTCGGTGACCAGCTCGGCGAACCGCTGCTGATCAACACCAACCTGAGTGCATCCGAACGTCGCGAGAAAGTCCAGGCGATGATGAAGCAGGTGGGCTTGCGTCCCGAGCACTACCAGCGTTATCCGCACATGTTCTCCGGCGGTCAACGCCAGCGGATTGCCCTGGCCCGCGCGATGATGTTGCAGCCTAAAGTGCTGGTAGCGGATGAGCCGACCTCGGCATTGGACGTGTCGATCCAGGCGCAGGTGTTGAACCTGTTCATGGATTTGCAGCAAGAGTTCAACACCGCCTACGTGTTCATCTCGCACAACCTGGCGGTGGTGCAACACGTGGCTGATGACGTGATGGTGATGTACCTCGGTCGCCCGGTGGAAATGGGTCCGAAGAACGACATCTACGAGCGCCCTCTGCACCCGTACACCCAGGCGCTGTTGTCGGCCACGCCGACCATTCACCCGGACCCGAACAAGCCGAAAATCAAAATCGTCGGCGAGTTGCCTAACCCGTTGAACCCACCGTCCGGCTGCGCTTTCCACAAGCGATGCCCGTACGCCACCGAGCGTTGCAGCACCGAAGAGCCGGCCTTGCGCCTGCTCGACAGCCGCCAGGTGGCGTGCCATTACGCCGAGCAGTTCATCGACGGCGCAGCGTAAAAATGTGGGAGCGAGCCGGCTCCGGGCGGCGTTCCGACGATTGCGCCCTTTCATTCGACATTGATGTCGACTGACCTGACGCCTTCGCGAGCAGGCTCGCTCCCACAGGGATATCGGAGCTGTTCACTAACCCCTTCTACTTCGATTGCTTAGCTATCGGGGCAGAAGGGGTTTTATTTTGTACGTCAGTTACGTTTGGCTATCGCCTTCATCGTCGTCGGTGTCCGGCTCTTCAGTGGTCGAATCGTCATCGTCCTTGCTGCCACCCTGATCTTGGTCCCCAGGCTCTGATTCGCCCTTGGCGATCATCAGGCCAGTGTGTGTTACCTGGCCGCTCGACGCCTGTTCACCATGGTCCGGGCACTCTGCCCATGCCGCCGACATACCCACGCACAACATCACTAAAACCTTAAGCAACAGCACAATGCGTTGAAAAATGCTCATAGCCGAATCCATCCTTTTTGGGGTGACGCTTGGGCGCCTGACTGACGCTGAGTCAAATCTAGTTCCGATCAGCGTGGTTCTCCAGTAGGACGCTAACGAGGCGGTGGAAATGCCATTGGCGGGGAGATTGGTTTTGAATAAGGTCTATAACCAGATCAGCTAAATGAAGCAGGATCACTGATCGCCGATAAAAATACTCTTTCCTGCTCCGACACACGAGTCGCTTGATAAATCAGCGGTAGAGACGACAACGCCAGAGCCGCGCTGGCGAGCCAGACGCTATGCCCGCCAAAATAACCATAGAGCTGGCCTCCAAGCGTCGGCGAAAGCAGCACGCTCGCACTCCAGCACATGGTAAAAAGACCAAAGTACTGCCCGCTCTTGCCCGCTTGCGCACGCTGCATGACCAGCACATTGAGAGTCGGCATAAAGAGAATTTCACCAACCGTCCAAACGACCGTCGACAGGCAGACAAACAACATTCCGGAACCCAGAGGCAGCATTCCCAGTCCGCAAGCCAACAACAAACTGCCTGCCAACAGTTGCCGTCGCGCGCCCCCTCGCTCCGCCCAGTGAGACAACGGAATCTGCAACGTCACCACTAGCATCGCATTCAAAGCGAATTGCCACCCGATGACCTCCGTACCTAACTGATAGTAATCGAGCAAGTAATTGCCCAGCATGCTGTAAACCGGTTCAAAGGCCAGGCCGAGCAAGACAGACGCCCCCAACAACCAAAGGAAATGCTTGTCCCGATACGGCACGCATGAAACTGAATCCGTATCGGTGGCCCCCTTCATCAAAAAAGCTTTGCGATGAAATGTCGACCGGACAAACCAGACCAATGCCAGCACCGTCATTGCCGCACTGACAAAAAACAGCAGGCGAAAATCAGTCTGCGCCAGGACGCCACCCGCCACTCCAGCTACCGCCATCCCCAGATTGCTCCCGACACGGCTCAACGACTGAGCGCGAGCACGTTGCTTAACTTCGCAATGCTCCATAAGCAAACGCTGATGAAGCGTACGAATTGCACCGTCGAGCGCACCACTGAACAGCAGTAACCCGGCAAGAAAAGACACATCAGTGACCAGCCCCAACAAGACCAGTATCCATGCAGAGACAAAAAACAACGCGGCGGTGAGCCGCGCAGTGGGGAAATGATTACTCAGCAGCCCTCCCACCATAGAACCTACCGGTAAGCCGGCCCCGTAACCGGATAACAACCAGCCAACCGTCTCAATCGGAAATCCCAGTTCCTGACGCAGGTAAAACGCCATGAATAGTTTGACCATGGCACTCAATCGGCTGATAAAAATCAACGCAGCAAGGACCCAGGCCATTGGACAGAAGTAGCCAGCGAGCCGAGTCACATGAGTAAACCGACTAATCATTCCATTGGTCCAGATCGAGACTCACATGACTGTTAATGCCTTTTGAAACGAAAGGAATATCCGAGCGAATTTTATGGTTTGCATCGTAAAAATACTGCGCAGGCAACCTCATGGAAGGTTCAAAAGCATCGCTGCTACAGACTTCGAAATCGGCAGCTGTACTGGCTATCAGATCGTAGTAACGCTCGATGACAGAAATCGGGCTGTTTGGTCGCATGGTTACCAACGTATCTATACCGCTTTTCATCACGTCCATTTGTCGGGTGCGCCTGCTCATGGAAGGTCACTGTTTGCGAAATGTCCTCCGAACACTAGACGTCAACAATTGAGCTGTCGCCGGTAAAAGACTGGGGTATTGAAAAGTAGACTCGAGCTACAAACCCCAGAAAGGAAACCGACAGAAATACTTTACATACGTGTCGACTCAGGCTTCGCCATGCCCTGACGCAGCTGCTGGATGTCAGCGGATCACGCAGGTTTGAACGGCGGAAAAGTCTTGGAGATATTTCTGGATGATCGATGTCATCTAGAGTCCGGTGCGCTAAGGCGAAGCGGCATAAATCAGCCAGGAAACGGCCTGCCAACACAAAACCTGTGGGAGCAAGCGTGCTCGCGATGGCTGACTAACCTTCAACACCGGCGTTGCATGAAAAAATGCATCGTCGGAACGCCGCCCGGAGCCGGCTCACTCCCACAGGGGGAATGCTTCAGGCAACAAAAAACCCCGCAGCTTTCGCAACGGGGTTTTCGGTGTTTCGACTCAGCGCTTAATGATGCTCACGCGTCGCACGGAATTTCACGTCCGGCCAGCGCTCTTCCATCAACGCCAGGTTAACCCGGGTCGGGGCCAGGTAGGTCAGGTGACCACCGCCGTCGACTGCAAGGTTTTCCACGGCCTTGATCCGGAACTCCTCAAGCTTCTTCTTATCGTCGCAATCGATCCAGCGCGCGGAATAAACGGTAATCGGCTCGTAGGAGCACTCAACCTTGTATTCCTCTTTCAAGCGGCTGGCGACCACATCGAACTGCAGCACACCGACGGCGCCGAGGATGATGTCGTTGCTGCGCTCAGGGAAGAACACCTGGGTCGCGCCTTCTTCGGCCAGTTGCTGCAAGCCCTGACGCAGTTGCTTGGATTTCAGCGGATCGCGCAGACGCACGCGACGGAACAGTTCCGGGGCGAAGTGCGGGATACCGGTGAAGCCCAGGACTTCGCCTTCGGTGAAGGTGTCGCCGATCTGGATGGTGCCGTGGTTGTGCAAACCGATGATGTCGCCGGCAAACGCTTCTTCCAGTTGCTCACGCTCGGAGGAGAAGAAGGTCAGCGCGTCGCCGATCCGCACGTCTTTGCCGGTGCGCACGTGGCGCATCTTCATGCCTTTTTCGTACTTGCCGGAGCAGATACGCATGAAGGCGATGCGGTCGCGGTGTTTCGGGTCCATGTTCGCCTGGATCTTGAACACGAAGCCGGCGAATTTCTCCTCGACCGGTTCTACGGTGCGCTCGTTGGCAACACGGGCCAGCGGTTTCGGCGCCCAGTTGACCACGGCGTCGAGCACGTGATCGACACCGAAGTTACCCAATGCAGTACCGAAGAACACCGGGGTCAGTTGACCGTCGAGAAATTCCTGCTGGTTGAACTCGTGGCAGGCGCCCTGCACCAGTTCCAGTTGATCAACGAAGCGATCGTACTCGTCGCCCAAGTGTGCGCGAGCTTCATCGGAATCGAGCTTCTCGATGATTTTTACATCGGTACGCTCGTGGCCGTGACCGGCGGTGTACACGATGATGTAGTCGTCGGCGAGGTGGTAAACGCCTTTGAAGTCGCGGTAGCAACCGATCGGCCAGGTGATCGGCGCGGCCTTGATCTTCAGGACCGCTTCGATTTCGTCGAGCAGTTCGATCGGGTCGCGGATGTCACGGTCGAGTTTGTTGATGAAGCTGACAATCGGCGTATCACGCAGACGGCAAACGTCCATCAGCGCGATGGTCCGTGGCTCTACACCCTTACCGCCGTCGAGGACCATCAATGCCGAGTCGACCGCCGTCAGGGTGCGGTAGGTGTCTTCGGAGAAGTCTTCGTGGCCCGGGGTGTCGAGCAGGTTGATCATGTGGTCGCGATACGGGAACTGCATGACCGACGTGGTAATCGAGATACCACGCTGCTTTTCCATTTCCATCCAGTCGGAGGTGGCATGGCGGTCGGACTTGCGAGACTTCACCGTGCCCGCAATCGCAATCGCCTTGCCCATCAGCAAGAGTTTCTCGGTGATGGTGGTTTTACCGGCATCGGGGTGGGAAATAATGGCGAAAGTGCGGCGTTTCGCGACTTCGGCGGCCTGTTTGGTCATGGGAAATCGCCTGGCAGGTGATTCAAAAAAGGGCGGCGAGTATAGCGCAAACCGACTGTCACGGACCACCGCTCGTAGGCCCACCGAACACCGCATCACTCTGTAGGAGCCGGCTTGCCGGCGATGGCATCGCCTCGGTCTGTCAGATACACCGAGGTGATGCCATCGCCGGCAAGCCGGCTCCTACAGGTACGTGGTTGGGCATCAAGGGTGGCTATCTGCTGTTAAATATGGAACCTTTTAAAAGGTGCAGACGTCCACTCCCCTGTTACGGCACTCGTATCAGGGGCTGAAAAATCAGCAAGTTAGCCTGACGAGGCTGCGCTTATGGCTCGATCTCATGTGGTTTTACCCGCATGAAGAGCTGCTTCTCGCGAACGTTGATTTTCCCGGCAGCCAGGAATGGACAGCCGTACGGGACTGCGTTCGCCGACAAAAGAAAAAAGGAGTCCGCCTGTGGCTATTCGCTATGGCAAAGGGCTGATAGGAGGAGCGGTTGTCGTCGCCCTTCTGGCCCTGCTGGTCCATTGGATTGGCATCAACACGATCGAACATTACCGCGACGATTTGTTGTTTTACCTGCAAGCTCATCTGATTCTCGTCCTCGCTTCCATGCTGGCTGCCCTTGTTGTGGGTATCCCCGCCGGCATCTTCCTCAGCCGTCCGACCATGGTGGGACGCGCTGAACGCTTCATGCAGCTCTTCAACATCGGCAACACCGTGCCGCCTCTTGCCGTACTGGCCATCGCCCTGGGCATCCTCGGCATCGGTAGCGGCCCTGCAATCTTCGCCCTGTTCCTCGCCTCGCTGTTGCCGATCGTGCGCAACACCTATGAAGGCCTGAAAAACGTTCAGGGTTCACTGAAAGAAGCCGCCGTCGGCATCGGCATGACCCCGACTCAAGTGCTGTGGCGAGTCGAGTTGCCGAACGCGGTGCCGATCATCATTGGCGGCGTGCGCGTGGCGCTGGCGATCAACGTCGGCACGGCACCGCTGGCATTCCTGATCGGCGCCAACAGTCTGGGCAGCCTGATTTTCCCCGGCATCGCCCTGAACAATCAGCCGCAATTGCTGCTCGGCGCGGCCTGCACCGCCCTGCTGGCCTTGCTGCTCGACGGTCTGGTGACACTCGCCAGCCGCCTCTGGCTCGAACGCGGCTTGCGCCCGTCTTAAGCCTCGGCAAAGGAAATTTCATGAAAAGTATTAGCTTGTTACTAGGCTGCGTCCTGCTGTTCGCAGGATTTGCCCAAGCCGCTGAAAAACCGGTGATCCGCATCGGCGCGCGGGTGTTCACCGAACAAACCCTGCTGGCGGAAATCACCTCCCAATACCTGCGCACCAAGGGTTACGACACTCAGGTGACCGGCGGACTGGGCAGCAACCTCGCTCGCAGCGCCCACGAAAGTGGCCAGCTGGATTTGATGTGGGAATACACCGGCGTGTCGCTGGTGGCTTACAACCACATCACGGAAAAACTCGACAGCGCCCAGTCCTACGCCAAGGTGAAAGAACTCGACGCGAAAAAAGGCCTCGTCTGGCTGACCCCGTCGAAGTTCAGCAACACCTACGCCCTGGCCCTGCCGGAAAAAACCGCGAAGGCCTATCCACAGATCAACAGCATCAGCGAGCTGAACACGGTGTTGCAGGCTGAGCAGAAACAGAATCACCTGGTCGCGCTGGACACCGAGTTCGCCAACCGTTCCGACGGTCTGAACGGCATGGTCGACCTCTACGGCATGAACCTGACGCGCAAAAACATCCGGCAAATGGATGCTGGTTTGGTCTACACCGCCCTGCGCAACGGCCAGGTATTTGCCGGTCTGGTCTACACCACTGACGGTCGATTGAACGCCTTCAAGCTGAAACTGCTCGAAGACGACAAGCACTACTTCCCCGACTACACCGCCGCACCAGTCGTGCGCCAGGTGTACCTCGACGCCCATCCGAAACTCGCCGAAGAACTCAAGCCGCTGGCCGAACTGTTCGACGACGAAACCATGCGCCAGCTCAACGCGCGGGTCGATGTCGATCACCAAAGCCCGTCATCCGTTGCCGCCGATTTCCTGCGCCAACATCCCATTAAATAAGGAGGAAAAGACATGGAATTTCTGAACGCCTTTTCCCATCTCGACTGGCCATTGGTGTTGCACCTGACCTGGCAACACATCACCCTCGTCGGCATCGCTGTGACGTTGGCGATCGTGGTCGGCGTGCCGCTAGGCATCCTGATGACGCGTTTCCCGACACTCGCCGGCCCGTTGCAGGCCAGCGCCACGGTGTTGCTGACCGTGCCGTCGATTGCGTTGTTCGGCCTGCTGCTGCCGTTCTACTCCAAATTCGGCCAGGGCCTCGGTCCGATGCCGGCGATCACCGCAGTGTTTCTGTACTCGCTGCTGCCGATCATGCGTAACACCTACCTCGCCCTGACCGGTGTCGAACCGGGTATTCGCGAAGCCGCGCGCGGCATCGGCATGACCTTCGGCCAGCGCCTGCGCATGGTCGAACTACCGATCGCGGTGCCAGTGATCCTCGCCGGTGTGCGCACCGCCGTGGTCATGAACATCGGTGTCATGACCATCGCCGCGACCATCGGCGCCGGTGGCCTCGGTGTACTCATTCTCGCTTCCATCAGCCGCAGCGACATGTCGATGCTGATCGTCGGCGCCGTGCTGGTCAGCCTCCTGGCCATCTTCGCCGACCTGCTTCTGCAATGGCTGCAACGCACGCTGACGAGTAGGGGGTGTTCGCCGCAAATGGCGGGCGCGCCGTCGCCCCACAAAGCGCAAGACTAGGCGCGAGGAGAGAGATTTGGTTTCTTCAAATGAACGACGAGCAACGACGGATTGCGCTTTGTGGGGCACGGCCCTCCGGGTTGGAGCTGTGATCCCGCCGGGCTGCGTTGTGGGACTTGAAAAGGAAACGACATTTCCTGCGTCCCACGCCTTGCCCGGCGGGATCACAGCTCCAACGCGCTCCGCCATTTGCGGCGAACACCCCCTACCTGGACTCCTGAAATGATCGAACTTCAAAACCTCAGCAAGACCTTCCAAAGCAACGGCAAAGATGTGAAAGCCGTGGACTCGGTAAGCCTGACCGTCAATGAAGGCGAAATCTGTGTGTTCCTCGGGCCATCGGGCTGCGGCAAAAGCACCACGCTGAAGATGATCAACCGACTGATCAAACCGACCTCGGGCAAGATCCTGATCAACGGCGAAGACACCACCGACCTCGACGAAGTGACCTTGCGTCGCAATATCGGCTACGTGATCCAGCAGATCGGTCTGTTCCCGAACATGACCATCGAGGAAAACATCACCATCGTTCCGCGCCTGCTGGGCTGGGACAAACAGAAATGCCACGACCGCGCCCGCGAGTTGATGAGCATGATCAAGCTCGAACCCAAGCAGTACCTGACTCGCTACCCGCGTGAGTTGTCCGGCGGTCAGCAGCAGCGGATCGGCGTGATTCGTGCGTTGGCCGCGGATGCGCCGCTGTTGCTGATGGATGAGCCGTTCGGCGCGGTCGACCCGATCAACCGCGAGATGATTCAGAACGAGTTCTTCGAGATGCAGCGGGCGCTGAACAAGACCGTGATCATGGTCAGCCACGACATCGACGAAGCGATCAAGCTGGGCGACAAGATTGCGATCTTCCGCGCCGGAAAACTGTTGCAGATCGATCACCCGGACACCCTGCTGGCGCACCCGGCGGATGATTTCGTCAGCAACTTCGTCGGCCAGGACAGCACGCTCAAGCGTCTGTTGCTGGTGAAAGCCGAAGACGCGGCGGACAACGCGCCGTCGGTCAGCCCGGAAACGCCGGTGGCCGAGGCGCTGGAGTTGATGGACGAACTGGACCGCCGATACGTCGTGGTGACCTGTGCAGACAACAAGGCTCTAGGCTATGTGCGACGCCGCGATTTGCACCGTCAGGCCGGGACTTGCGCGCAGTATCTGCGTGAGTTCAATGCCACGGCGGCGTACGACGAGCATTTGCGCATTCTGCTGTCGCGCATGTACGAGTTCAATCGTTCGTGGCTGCCGGTGATGGATGCTGAGCGGGTGTTTCTGGGTGAAGTGACTCAGGAGTCGATTGCCGAGTATTTGAGCTCTGGCAAGTCCCGTGGGGGCAAGACCAGCATTGTTTCGCCAGCCGAGACTGCGTTGGCCTGATCTGACGCCATCGCGGGCAAGCCTTGCTCCTACGGGATTGGTGTCGTGCAAACGAAATTGGCACGCCACAAAACTTGTAGGAGCAAGGCTTGCCCGCGATTGGGGGCACCACAAATCCCTCTGACACCCCTCAAATACCCATCCAACGGGAACATCACACTGTCATGCAGGTCGGTTACATCAGTAACTGACAGGGACCGCACGACGGAACCGTGTAAAAACGCGACATTTTTTGTTGATCTCAAGCCCCTCACGCCCTAAAGTTCGCGCCGAACGTCCATGCTGGAAACGATCCATCCGGCTCAAGTACTGACGACGAGACAGCAAGGCCAAGGGAAAGCACCGATTCCCATGGCCTTTTTGCTTTCGGCGACATGCCTTGGGAAGTAGGCGAACCAAAGTGGGGATACGGAGGACGTTCATTTGCACCCATTGTTAATTTCAGTTTGCCAGTAGGAGTTCCCAGCATGTCGATCAACGTCGAAGACTATTTCGCGCGCGATACCTTCAACAAAATGAAGGCCTTCGCCGACAAACAAGAAACCCCGTTCGTGGTGATCGACACCGCGATGATCAGCCAGGCCTATGACGACCTGCGCGCCGGTTTCGAATTCGCCAAGGTCTACTACGCGGTCAAGGCCAACCCGGCCGTCGAAATCATCGACCTGCTCAAAGAGAAAGGCTCGAACTTCGACATCGCGTCGATCTACGAGCTCGACAAAGTGATGAACCAGGGCGTCGGCCCGGATCGCATCAGCTACGGCAACACCATCAAGAAATCCAAGGACATTCGCTACTTCTACGAGAAGGGCGTGCGTCTGTATGCCACCGACTCCGAAGCCGACCTGCGCAACATCGCCAAGGCTGCACCGGGTTCGAAAGTCTACGTGCGCATCCTCACCGAAGGCTCGACCACGGCTGACTGGCCTTTGTCGCGCAAATTCGGCTGTCAGACCGACATGGCCATGGACCTGCTGATCCTCGCCCGTGACCTGGGCCTGGTGCCTTATGGCATCTCGTTCCACGTCGGCTCGCAACAGCGCGACATCAGCGTCTGGGACGCAGCGATCGCCAAGGTCAAAGTGATCTTCGAGCGTCTGAAGGAAGAAGACGGCATTCACCTCAAGCTGATCAACATGGGTGGCGGCTTCCCGGCCAACTACATCACCCGCACCAACAGCCTGGAAACCTACGCCGAAGAAATCATCCGCTTCCTCAAGGAAGACTTCGGTGATGATTTGCCGGAAATCATCCTTGAACCAGGCCGTTCGCTGATCGCCAACGCCGGCATCCTGGTCAGCGAAGTGGTGTTGGTCGCGCGTAAATCCCGTACCGCCGTCGAGCGCTGGGTGTACACGGATGTGGGCAAGTTCTCCGGCCTGATCGAAACCATGGACGAAGCCATCAAGTTCCCGATCTGGACCGAGAAGAAAGGCGAGATGGAAGAAGTGGTCATCGCCGGCCCGACCTGCGACAGCGCCGACATCATGTATGAAAACTACAAATACGGCCTGCCGCTGAACCTGGCGATCGGTGATCGTTTGTACTGGTTGTCGACCGGTGCGTACACCACCAGTTACAGCGCGGTTGAGTTCAATGGCTTCCCGCCGTTGAAATCGTTTTACGTGTAAAAACCACACGCAGAAATCAAAAAGCCCATGACGTGTCATGGGCTTTTTTGTGTCTGCGTTACAGCGGTGTCAGTTGCCGCTCAAGTTCGATAACACGTTGGGCATATTCGGGTGCCAGTGCGCGAAATTGTGGATTCTCAGCGTTTGACAAGCTCTTGCTCGCGACCCGCAGGAAATTCAGATTTCCACCGGCCAATGCTTTATGCAACCAAGCCAACGCCTCTTCGGCATTCCCTTCCTCGGCCAGCACAGCGGCATAACTGAACTGCCCACGGAAATCCCCACCGACCGCCGAACGTCGATACCAGTCGCGGGCCGCTGCCTGAGCTGCGGGGCACACCCGCCCTTCCTCCAGATAGCGCCCCAACAGGTTCATCGACTTCGCGTGACCCAATTCAGCCGCGTGGCGATAGAGATTAAACGCTTGTGCCTGGTCTTCGACCACTCCTCGCCCGGTGGCCAGCAGGTTGGCGTAGTTGTACATCGCCCAATCGAGCCCCCTCTGCGCCGCGATTCGGTAATGCCGTGCGGCAACCGAAGCATCCGCCACACAACCCCACCCATGCTCATGACAACGCCCGAGCATGTTGCGAGCCATCAGGTGCCCGCCATGCGCGGCGATCACGAACCAGCGCAACGCCAACGTCTGATCCTGTGCGATGCCGTTCCCATCCAGCAGAATCTGCCCCAGCAAGGCCTGAGCATCGAGTACGCCTTCGCGAGCAGCCATCAAAATCGCCTGGGCTGCGCGCGCCGGGCTTTCCTCCAGCATGGCCTTGAGCGAATCACCGTCGAGGACTTCCTCGCGGCGCAGTTGATAACTCATACCTCGACCCAGCGGCGAAGCAAGTTGTGATAGGTGCCGGTGAGGCGAATCAACGAAGGATGATCCGGCATGTCCTGCGTCAACTGCTGGATCGCCCCGTCCATCTCGAACAGCAGCGCGCGCTGACTGTCTTCGCGCACCAGACTTTGTGTCCAGAAGAACGAGGCGTAACGCGTGCCGCGTGTGACGGCGTTGACCTTGTGCAGGCTGGTGCCGGGATACAAAACCATGTCCCCCGCCGGCAGCTTCACGCGTTGCGTGCCGAAGGTGTCCTGGATTTCCAGTTCACCGCCGTCGTAGTCCGCAGGCTCGCTGAAGAACAGCGTCGCCGAAAGATCGGTGCGCACCCGCTCGATGCTGCCCTTGGGCTGGCGTACGGCGTTATCGATATGAAAATCGAAACTGCCGCCGGCGGTGTAGCAATTCAGCAATGGAGGAAAAACCTTGTGCGGTAACGCGGCGGACATGAACAGCGGATTTTTCCACAGCCGATCGAGCATCGCCGCTCCCACTTCCTTGGCCAGTGGATGACCTTCAGGCAGCTGTAGATTGTGCTTGGCCTTGGCCGACTGATAGCCGGCGGTGATCTTGCCGTCCGCCCAATCGGCCTGTTCCAGAGCCTCACGAATGCGCTGCACTTCTTCTTTCGCGAACAAGCCGGGAATGTGCAGCAGCATGGCAAAGACACCTGAAATCAAAGGAGCGCTAATGGTATTGATTCTTATTGCTTCTGTAAAACCCTCACGACGGACGAACCACCAAAAACCGTAAGGTAAAATTGTAAAGAATGTAAATTCTTCGCAAATAATAACGTTTCGCAATTGATACAAATACGCGTCTACCCTATATTCCGCGGCCTCAAATCCTTGGGGAGGGGAATTCAAAATGTCGCGTCAACAACCACACGTACCGGTCAGTTCACCACGTTTGCTCGCATCGGCCATTGGCATGGCAATTACTGCCGGTTCTGCGGGCCACATGGTTTTCGCGGCGGAAAAAGCCGACGAAAAAGCACCGAGTAATGTGCTGTCGCTGGGCGCTACCGCCATCACTGGCGAGGCTCAGGACGAGACATCCTACTTCGTCGAAAAAGCCTCCTCATCCAAGTACACAGCGCCGCTGGTCGATACTCCGCGTTCGATCACCGTCATCCCGCAACAAGTCATCAAGGACACCGGCGCCCTCAATATGCAGGACGCGCTGCGCACCGTTCCGGGCATCACCTTCGGTGCCGGTGAAGGTGGCAACCCGCAAGGCGACCGTCCGTTCATTCGTGGTTTCGACGCGCAGGGCGATACTTATCTGGACGGTGTGCGCGACACCGGTTCGCAGAGCCGCGAGATCTTCGCCGTCGAATCGATTGAAGTCAGTAAAGGCCCGAACTCGGCCATGGGTGGCCGTGGCGCTGCTGGCGGCACCATCAACCTGGTGAGCAAAAAGGCCCACTTGGGTGACTCGTTTGATGGTGGTTTTACCTGGGGTTCGGACCAGACCCAACGTTACACTGTGGACGGCAACTATCAGTTAAATGACACCACCGCTGGCCGTCTGAACCTGTTGAGCCACGAAAGCAACGTCGCTGGCCGTGACAGCGTCGACTACGACCGCTGGGGCGTTGCGCCATCGCTGGCTTTCGGCCTGGGCACCGACACCCGCGTCAACCTCGATTACTACCATCTGGAAAATAACGACACACCGGATTCGGGCATTCCCTACTCCATTCCGGCTGCAGGTTCGGCTGCCCGCACTAAATCCAACCCGGACAAACCGGACGACGGCGGCGACAGCACAAACTTCTACGGCCTCAATGACCGAGACTTCCGCAAGGGCCGCACCGACACCGCGACCTTCGCCATCGAGCACGATCTGAATGACGCGATGACCGTCAAGAACACCTTGCGCCACGGTTCCAGCATGCAGGATTACATCCTGACCCAGCCGGACGACAGCAAGGGCAACGTCAACAATGGCACCGTCTGGCGTCGGGCCAACACCCGGGTCAGCAACACCGAGACCACGACTAACCAGACCGATCTGTTTGGTGACATCTACATCGCCGGGTTCAAGAACAGCTACTCCACCGGTATCGAGTACACCCACGAGGAGAGCCAGAAATCCTCGTACAACGTCAACACCGACACTACGCCACTGACGACAACCCCTCCTCCAAGCTTCAACTGCAACCCTGCGATTATCGGTGCACCAAGCGGTTACAACTGCACATCGCTGTCCAACCCGAACCCGAACGATCCATGGAACGGTGCGATCTCGCGTAACTATGCCGGCACCGACACCAAGGCCGATACGTACGCGTTGTATGTGTTCGACACCCTGGAGTTGTCCCAGCAGTGGTTGTTGAACATGGGTCTGCGTTACGACCATTTCGACACCGACTACAAAACCTTCAACGGTTCCAGCGTGACCACGTCCAAGGGCGATGACACCAGCGAATTCGTCACCGGTCAGTTCGGCGTTGTGTACAAACCGGCGGAAAACGGCAGCATCTATGCGTCCTACGCGACGTCTGCCACGCCACCGGGCAACACCTTGGGTGATGGTGCGGAAGGCAACCCGTTGGGTGGCACACCGGATCGCAACGGCAACCTGCTGAAAAGCGACATGGAACCGGAAACCACCAAGAACTACGAAATCGGTACCAAGTGGGACCTGATGAATGATCAGCTGTCGCTGACCGCCGATATCTTCCGCACCGAAAAAGATAACGCCCGCGTTCAAGTCAACACAACGACGTTTGAAAACGTCGGCAAAACCCGCGTTCAAGGTGTCGAGCTGTCGGCCACCGGCAGGATCACCGACAAATGGCAAGTGTTCGCCGGCTACGCCTACATGGACAGCGAGCAAATCGACGGCGGCCCGCTGGGTGCAGTCAATGATGGTAACGAACTGCCTAACACGCCGAAAAACAGCGCCAGCGTGTGGACGACCTATCAGGTCATGCCGAGGCTGACTGTCGGTGGCGGTGCGTTCTATGTCGACGATGTATTCGGCAACGTGGCCAACACCACCATGGTTGAATCTTACGTTCGTTACGACGCGATGGCGGCCTACAAGCTGAGCAAAAACGTCGACCTGCAACTGAACGTGCAGAACCTGACCAACGAAACGTATTACGACAAAGCCTTCTCGACCCACTTCGCCAACCAGGCGGCGGGCCGTACGGCATTGCTGAGCACTAACTTCCACTTCTGATCTAAGTGGGAGCGAGCCTGCTCGCGAATACGGTGTCTGTCGCACTTAATCGGTTGCGGCTGACATAGCCTTCGCGAGCAGGCTCGCTCCCACATGGAGAGTGGCTGGCAATAACGCCAGGCCCCGTTCATCTACATGAGCGGGGCTTTTGTGCGTAAAAAAGAATGTTTCTCGACAACCCACGGCATAATGCGCGCCGTGATGACACTTTTTGAACGAACAAGGCGAGCGACGTGTTGAAGAAAACCCTGTTCCAGTTGCACTGGTTTTTCGGCATCAGCGCCGGGCTGGTCCTGGCCCTGATGGGCATCACCGGGGCAACGGTATCGTTTCAGGATGAAATCCTGAGTGTGCTGAACCCTTCCGTGTTGCAGGTCGAGAAGCAGGTTGCTGGCGTCCTGCCGCCCGTCGAACTGGTCGAGCACATCGAAGCCGCGTCCGGCAAAAAAGTCTCGATGCTCTTCGTCGAGACCGACAGTGGCAATGCGGCCAAGGTGTTTTTCACGCCTCCACCGGGCCAACGCCGTGGCGAGATGCGCTACTTCGATCCGTACACCGCCGAGTTCATGGGCGACGCCACCGGCCAGGATTTCTTCGGCTTCGTGCTGCAACTGCACCGTTTTCTCGCCATGGGCGACACCGGTCGCAACATCACCGGCGCGTGCACGCTGATTCTGGTGTTCTTTTGCTTGTCCGGTCTGTACCTGCGCTGGCCGCGCCAGTGGAAAAGCTGGCGTGCCTGGCTGACTCTGGACTGGAAGAAAAAGGGTCGTAGCTTCAACTGGGATTTGCACTCGGTGGCCGGCACCTGGTGCCTGGTGTTTTACCTCTTTGCGGCGCTGACCGGGTTGTCCTGGTCGTATGAGTGGTACAACAAAGGCCTGACCCGTTTGCTGTCCGACGCACCGCAAAACGAGCGCGCGCGCGGTGGTCGCGGTCCTGCGCCGAGCGGTCCGGCACCAACCGCCGACTACGCGGCGATCTGGAGCAGCGTCTACAGCGCCGCGGGCCCGGCACTCAGTGCTTACAACGTCCGTATGCCGCCAGTGGCCGGTCAGCCGGCGACCGTGTTCTACCTGCTGAAAACATCCCCCCACGACCGTGCCATGAACCAGATCACCCTCGATCCGGTGACCGGTATCGTCAAGCAGCACGATCGCTACAGTGACAAGAGCCTGAAGGCGCAATGGCTGACCAGCATTTATGCACTGCACGTCGGTAGCTACTTCGGCATTGTCGGGCGGATCATCCTGACGATTACCGCGCTGACCATGCCGTTGTTTTTCGTCACGGGCTGGTTGCTGTACCTGGATCGTCGGCGCAAGAAAAAGCAGATCAAGGACGCACGCAAAGGCCTCGATCAACCGGGCAGCGATGCACCGGCGTGGCTGATCGGCTTCGCCAGCCAAAGCGGTTTCGCCGAACAACTGGCGTGGCAGACAGCGGGACAATTGCAGGCCGCCGGACTGCCGGTGAACGTGCAGCCGCTGGCGAGTGTCAGCGAACAGGATTTGCTTGATTCCAGTAATGCGTTATTCGTGGTCAGCACCTTCGGTGATGGCGAAGCGCCGGACAGTGCCCGCGGGTTCGAACGCAAGGTGCTGGGTCGGGCGTCGAGCCTGCAAAGCCTGAACTATGCGGTACTGGGCCTCGGTGATCGCCAGTATCAACACTTCTGCGGCTTCGCCCGACGCTTGCACGTCTGGTTGGGTGAGCATGGCGGCAAGACTTTGTTCGCGCCGGTGGAAGTCGACAGCGGCGACCCGTACGCCTTGCGTCACTGGCAGCAACAACTGGGCCTGTTGACCGGGCAAACACCGGTCGACACCTGGCAAGCACCGAGTTACGACAACTGGACACTGACCCGCCGCGACTTGATGAACCCGGACAGCAGCGGTTCGCCCGTGTACTTGCTGGGTCTTACCGCCCCGTCCACCAGCAGTTGGCTGGCCGGTGATCTGGTGGAAGTGTTGCCGCGTAATTGCCCGTGGGCCATCGAGCACTTCCTCGATGGCCTGGGCATCGACGGTCGTGCTTCGGTGGCGTTTGATGGCTTGTCACAACCTTTGGAGCAAGCACTCGCCACGCGCCAGCTACCGGAAAACAGAGCCCACCTGGTCGGCTTGCACGCTCAGGCATTACTCAATGCATTGGTTCCATTGGCCATGCGCGAATACTCCATCGCCTCGATTGCGGCTGACGGCATTCTGGAACTGATCGTGCGTCAGGAAATGCACGCCGACGGCAGCCTGGGCATCGGCTCCGGCTGGCTGACCGAACACGCACCCGTGGGAGGTACCATCAGCCTGCGAGTGCGGCGCAACAGTGGGTTCCATCTGCCGGCCGAGCCGGTGCCGATGATCCTGCTGGGCAACGGCACCGGCCTGGCCGGGCTGCGCAGTTTGCTCAAGGCGCGGATTGCCGATGGTCAACAACGGCATTGGCTGTTGTTTGGCGAACGTAATCGGGAACACGATTACCTGTGCCGCGATGAGCTGGAGGAGTGGTTGATTTCGGGCGATCTGGAGCGACTCGACCTGGCGTTTTCACGGGATCAGGCCGAGAAAATTTATGTGCAGGATCGATTGCGTGAGTCAGCGGATGAGCTGAAGAAATGGCTGGCTGATGGCGCCGTCATCTACATCTGCGGCAGCTTGCAAGGAATGGCATCGGGCGTCGATCACGTACTCAACGAACTGCTCGGGATTGCTGAGGTAGATCGCCTGATCGAACAGGGCCGCTACCGCCGCGACGTTTACTGACACCCCACCCTCCCTGTGGGAGCGAGCCTGCTCGCGAAGGCGATCTTACAGACAACGAAGATGTTGAATGTAATGACCTCTTCGCGAGCAGGCTCGCTCCCACAGGGGTGGTGCCACTTCAATTAGACCGGCTGCACCTTCTGTTCAAACACACTAACCCCATCCAGATCCCGCAACACCACCCTCATCTCCCCTGTCTGCCCGTCAATATTCACCTCGCCAAAAAACTGAAACCCGGCAAACGGCGAGGCGTTCTGCGTAGGCGATGCCTTTTCGAATACCACCTCAGGCCCGAACGTCATATCCAGCGAATCCGGCCCAAAACTCCCTGCGTTCAGGGGCCCGGCGACAAACTCCCAAAACGGCTCAAAGTCCTGGAACGCGGCACGATCCGGGTGGTAGTGATGCGCCGCGCAGTAGTGCACATCCGCCGTCAAAAATACGAAATTTCGCACTTGCTGCGCCCGCAAGAATCCCAACAATTCAGCGATTTCCAGTTCACGTCCCTGGGCCGGTCCCGGATCACCATTGGCCACCGCTTCCCACCGCGTCACGCCGGGGCTGACCTCTCCGTCGGGTGAGCCAAGGCCAATCGGCATGTCGGCGGCGATGACTTTCCACTGGGCTTGCGAGCCTTTCAATGCCTGCTTGAGCCAGTCCAGTTGCTCACGCCCGAGAAAGGGTTTGGCAGCGCCGAGGTTGTCATCGTTAGCGCCGCGATAACTGCGCATGTCGAGCACAAACACATCGAGCAGCGGCCCATAGCCGAGCTTGCGATAAATCCGCCCGCCGTTGTCGGCGCTCTGCAAGCGCATCGGTGCATATTCGAGCCAGGCCTGACGCGCGCGGCCCACCAGGCTGTGGATATCTTTCTCCTGGTAGCGTGCATCGAGTTGCTTGCCCGGTGACCAGTTGTTCACCACTTCGTGGTCGTCCCATTGCCAGATCTGCGGGACCTCGGCGTTGAAGCGGCGGATGTTTTCATCCATCAGGTTGTAGCGATAATTGCCGCGAAACTCATCCAGGGTTTCGGCGACCTTGCTCTTGGCTTCGCTGGTGATGTTGCGCCACACCCGGCCACTTTCGGTGGTCAGTTGCGCGGGTATCGGGCCGTCGGCGTAGATGGTGTCGCCGTTGTGGATAAAGAAATCCGGCAGGCGCAATCGCATGGCTTCGTAGATGCGCATGCCGCCGATGTCCGGGTTGATGCCGAAGCCCTGGCCGGCGGTGTCGCCGCTCCAGACAAAACGAATGTCACGGCGAGTTTGCGGCACGCTGCGCAAATGGCCGAACCAGGGTTCGCTGGCGACACCGCTTTGGGCGTCCTCGAAGGACACGCGATAGAAAATCGCCTGATCGGCGGGCAGCCCGGTGAGCTCCACGCGCGCAGTGAAATCGGTGCGGGCATCGGCCAGCGGCGAGACAAATCGGCGCGGGTTGCTGAACAGGCTGCGGGTGTCCCACTCCACGACCATCCGCGCCGGGCGGTCGCTGCGGCTCCAGATCATCGCCCGGTCACCCAGCACGTCGCCGGACTGCACACCGTCGGTGAGTTTCGGACGATCCTTGACCGAGGCGATCACGGCCGGCGCAAGCCCCGGCAACAGCAGCCCGGCGCCCACCGCCTGCATGACACGACGGCGACCGAGGTCGAATTCGCTCATGGCGTTCTCCCTGAAAAGGGAAACTAAAGCACATGCCCTTGTAGCCGGCATAACATTGTCCACTGTGGGAGCGAGCCTGCTCGCGAAAGCGGTGTAACAGTCACCATGTTTGTTGAATGTCAGACCGCATTCGCGAGCAGGCTCGCTCCCACAGTGGGGATAGTGTCAGGCGCTGGCGGGTTCCAGCGCCAGCTCGACCACTTCGGGCCGTTTGAGCAGCGCATACGCCACTGCCGTCAGCAAACTCCCGGCGACAATCGCCAGCAAGTACAACAGCGCATGGTTGATCGCATTCGGGATCGCGAGCACAAACAAACCGCCATGCGGCGCCATCAGTTTGCAGCCGAAATACATCGACAATGCCCCGGCCAGCGCGCCACCGGCAATGCTCGCCGGGATCACCCGCAACGGGTCTTTCGCAGCAAACGGAATCGCCCCTTCAGAGATGAAGCACAACCCCAGCACCAGCGCCGCCTTACCGGCTTCACGCTCAGTTTGGGCAAACTTGCGTCGCGCGATGAACGTGGCGATGCCCAGGCCAATCGGCGGCACCATGCCGGCAGCCATGGTCGCGGCCATCGGTGCATAACTCTGCGACGCCAGCAGCCCCACCGAGAACGCGTAAGCCGCCTTGTTGATCGGCCCGCCAAGGTCGACGCACATCATGCCGCCCAGCAACACACCGAGCAGAATTGCGTTGGTGGTGCCCATGCTGTCGAGGAAGTGCGTCAGCCCTTCGAGCATCCCGGCCACCGGTTTGCCAACCACGTAAATCATCACCAGACCGGTGAACAGGCTCGCCAGCAACGGGATGATCAGGATCGGCTTCAGCGCCTCAAGACTCTGCGGCAAACGCGCGTAGCGATTGATCGCCTGAGCGGCATAACCGGCGATGAAACCGGCAATGATCCCGCCGATAAAACCGGCCCCCAGGGTGCTCGCCAACATACCGCCGATCATCCCGGGCGCCAGGCCAGGCCGGTCGGCAATCGAGTAGGCGATGTAGCCCGCCAGCAGCGGCACCATCAATTTGAACGCAGTCTCACCGCCAATCTGCATCAGCGCTGCCGCGAGCGTGCCCTGCTCCTTGAACGCGGTGATGCCGAACACAAAGGACAAGGCAATCATCAACCCGCCCGCCACCACCATCGGCAGCATGAACGACACCCCGGTCAGCAGGTGTTTGTAGACGCCCGTCTTCTCTTGCGTGGCCGGGCCTTTGGAGCCGATGGCCGCAGTTTCCTGCCGACCTTCGGCCAGCGCTTTGTTCAGCGTCGCTTCGGCGTGTTTCAGCGCAATGCCGGTGCCGCAGCGGTAAATCTTCTTGCCGGCGAAACGCTCGGTGGCGACTTCGATATCACAAGCCAACAGCACCACATCGGCATCGGCAATCACCGCCGCGCTCAACGGATTGCGCGCGCCGACTGAGCCCTGGGTTTCTACTTGCAGGTCATAACCCAGACGCTTGGCCGCTTGTTGCAAGGCTTCAGCGGCCATGAACGTGTGTGCGACGCCGGTCGGGCATGCGGTGACCGCGACCAGTCGTGGCGCGTTTTTCGTGGGGGCGACGGGCTCGGCGACCACTTCGGGGGCAGCGTACATCTGAGCTTCTTCAGCGCCGCGCCGCAGCACCGCTTCAACATCTTGCAGGGCTTGCGCCGGGGTGCTCTGGTAAACGCGCTTGCCGACAAATCGAGTCATGTCCACCGGCGCGCTGGTCACCAGCAACACCCACTCGGCGCCCTCGATTGTGGTCGCCGACAGTCGCCGCTCCGGATGCGCCGCATCCACCACTTCGACACAGGTCATCCAGCCCTGACGCTGAGCCGCCGCATCGAGCAAGCGTGCGCACAGCACACTGGTAACCATGCCGTTCGGGCAGGCCGTAACAATGGCTAACTTCATCACAAACCCTCTTATTGTTCTGTCAGGACGCGCACGCGCACACCCTGTTCGAGCTGCGCCAATTGCGCGGCATCACCGATGCCAAAACCGATCTGGGTGACCGCCATCGCGGCAATCGCCGTGGCGGTGCGCAGGGTCTGTTCTGGCGTATCGGCGCTGAGCAATCCATGCAGCATGCCGGCCAATAACGAATCGCCCGCGCCCACCGTGCTGGCGACGCTGACCTTGGGCGGCGTGGCATGCAGCGCCGAACCGACACTGAACCAGTTCACGCCATCAGCCCCGTGCGAAATCACCACGTGCTCGATGCCTTGAGCGTGCAAACGGCTCGCAGCTTCGGCCTGTGCCGCAACCGAAACGACCTCGCAGTCCAGCACATCGGCCAGCTCTTCGGTGTTCGGTTTAATCAGCCACGGTCCGGCCTTGAGCGCCACACGCAACGCTTCACCGCTGGTGTCGAGGGCGACGTTCAACCCGAGTTTTTTCAGACGCACAATCAACGCCTGTAACCAATGCGCACTGACGCCTAGCGGCAAACTTCCGGCGACGACGACCACATCATGACCTGGCGCAATCTGCACGAGCCTGTCAAACAACGCCTGCTGCGCGGCTTCACTGACCCTCGGCCCCGGACCGTTGAGGTCGGTGATGCGCCCGTCGCTTTCCGCCAGTTTGATATTGCTGCGAGTCTCGCCGGGAACACGGATGAACGCGTCGACAAAACCGCGTTTGGCAAACAGGGTTTCGAACGCTTGGAGGTTGTCCTCCCCGAGGAATCCGCTGACGGTCACCTGATGACCAAGGTCCGCCAGCACTTGCGCCACGTTCACGCCTTTACCGGCAGCGTGAGTGTGCATGGCATCGCTGCGGTTGACCTGACCGGGCACCAGGCGTGGCAACTGGACGGTGAGATCCAGCGCCGGGTTGAGGGTCAGGGTTAAAATCCGGGCCATTACAGAGCCTCCACTAATGCGCGCACTTCATTGGCGCTGCCCACGGCCAGGGCCTGTCGGGCGAGAATTTGGGTCTGGGCGAGGCTGAGTTCGCGAATGCGCGCCTTGACCTCGGCGATGCTGCGGCCCGACACGCTGAGTTCGTCCACCCCCAGTCCGACCAACACCGGCACCGCCAGCGGATCGGCCGCCAACTCGCCGCAGACACCGACCCATTTGCCATGGGCATGCGCCGCGCGCACGGTGATGTCGATCAGTTGCAGCACCGCCGGGTGCAAGCCATCGGCCTGGGCGGACAAGGTCGGATGACCGCGGTCGATGGCCAGGGTGTATTGCGTCAGGTCGTTGGTGCCGACGCTGAAGAAGTCGACCTCTTTGGCCAGCACCGGCGCCAGCAAGGCGGCCGATGGCACTTCGATCATGATCCCCAGTTGCAGGTCGGCGACCGGGATTTCCAGACGCAAACGTTCGGTCATGTCCCGCGCCTGTCGCCATTCATCGACGCTGCCCACCATCGGAAACATGATCCGCAGCGGACGGTTGTCGGCGGCCCGCAGCAAGGCGCGCAATTGCGCTTCCATGATTTTCGGGCGTTGCAGTGTCAGGCGAATGCCACGCACGCCGAGGAACGGATTTTCTTCCTTGGCGATGGGCCAATACGGCAGCGGTTTGTCGCCACCGACGTCGAGGGTTCGCACTACCAGCGGCCGACCGGCCAAGCCGTCGAGGACGCGGCGGTATTCGACTTCCTGAGTGGCCTCGTCCGGCGCCTGCGAGTGGGCCATGAAAATCAGTTCGGTGCGCAATAAGCCAATGCCTTCGGCGCCCTGCTCCACCGCGCTGGTGACGCCCGCGCTTTCGCCAATGTTGGCAAACACTTCGACCGCGTGACCGTCGGTGGTCAGCGCCGGTTGATGACGTAGCTCTGCCGCCACTTTCAGGCGCTGTTCGCGGGTGTCTCGCTCTTCGGTGGCGCGCTGCAAGGTCAGCGCATCGGCGTCCACATGCAGGCGGCCGCGTTGGCCATCAATCAGCAACGGCGTACCCGGCGCCAGCAGCAACACGGCCTCCCCTGCACCGACCAGCGCCGGAATACCCAGCGCTCGGGCGACAATGGCGCTGTGGGCCGTTGCGCCGCCGCGAGCCGTGAGAATGCCGGCGACGCGAGCCGGATCGAGACGCGCCACATCGGACGGCCCCACTTCGTCCATCACCAGAATGTAAGGCTGGTCCGGCTCGCTCGGTGTTTCGACGCCGCTCAATTGCGCCAGCACGCGCCGGCCGATGTCGCGCAAATCAGCCGCACGCTCGGCGAGCAACGCATCCTGCAACGATTCCTGTTGTTTGGCCGCCGCTTCGATCACCGCCATCCACGCCGCCTCGGCGCTTTCGCCTTGCTTGAGGCGGGTGTCGACTTCATCGGTCAGTTCCGGGTCGTCGAGCATTTCCTGGTGAGTGATGAAAATCTCGCGGATGGCTTTGGACTTGCTGCGTTCGATCAAGCCGTCGATGTCGCGACGCACCTGCGCCAATGCGTGTTTGAGACGCTCGCGCTCTATGCCGGCAGACTCACCGCGCAGTGGATAATCGATGATTGGCAGCACCTGAATATGCGCCGGACCGATGGCAATGCCCGGGGCCGCGGCGATGGCTTGAACCACACTGCCGGACGCCGGGGCGAGCAGCACTTCGGCCTCATCGGCGACTTCTTCGCGCTGTTGGCTCACCGCCGGCAATGGCTCGACCTCTTCACCGAGGCCTTCTTCGATGGCAGCCAACAGGGCCGGCAAGGCATCGGCAGCAATGCTCGGTTCGGCAACGAATTCGAGCACCTGGCCCCGATGGGCGCCGAGGCTGAGCAGTTTACTCAAGCTTTTTACCGACACCGCGCTGTCCTGGCCGTCGACGATGCGTACGCGAATTTCACCTTCAAAACTTTTCGCCAGTTGCGCAAGGATCTTCGCCGGGCGCGCATGCAAACCATGGGCGTTGGCCAGGGCGATGCGCGCGCTCGGCCAATCCGCCGGCAGTTCGCCGCCGAGGACTTCGAGCACTTTGCGGCTGCTGGTGGCGCGTCCCAGTTCGTGGCCGCGACCTTCAATCAGTAACGCACACAGACGTTCGAGCAAGGCCTGATGCGCTTCACCGAGGCTGGCCAGGCAGAACAGGCCGCTGAGCGGCTGGCCGAGGTAGCGTATCGGTTTGTCTGGGGTGACGAAGGCCAGGCCAGGGCGCTTGACCGTTTGCTCGCTGTGCAACCACCACAAGCCGTCGCCCAGCGGCAACGCTTCGACCTGTTGCAACACGGCGGAGAAACCGTTGCTCACGCAATCGGCCTGGCGCAGCAAACGTGCACCGCGCCAGACCAGTTCTTCGAAGTCATCGGCGGACACACCCAGGCCAATCATCTGTGCATCCAGCGCCAACTCCTGCGGCGCGCCTTGCAGCAGTTTCAACAAGGCCTCGGCGGAACTCGCACGGCGCAAGGCCTGGCCCAGATCGGTTTCGCCGAGGGCGCGGGTCAACAGTTGCAACAAACGCAAATGCTCATCGGACTTGGCCGCGATACCGATCGCCAGGTAAACGATCTGGCCGTCCCCCCAATCCACGCCCTCGGGGAACTGCATCAGCCGCACGCCGGTGGTAAACACCAGGTCGCGGGTTTGCGGTGTACCGTGGGGGATGGCAATACCTTGTCCGAGAAAGGTCGAGCCCTGAGCTTCACGCGCCTGCAAACCGGCCAGATACCCCTCGGCAACCAGGCCATCGTCGACCAGATGCTCGGCCAATAGCTGTAACGCAGCGGACTTATCCACAGCCGACTGGCCCATGGAAATCTGCTCTATGGTGAGCTCGAGCATGCTTTCTCCTTTTTGGCGTCTGATGACGCTAGGTATTGTTTTGAATGGATCAGCTTAGGCGCTTAATCTTCACTTTTGGCGGTTTCACGGCAGAACCGGCCATAGGTGCTTACAGTCCCGAAAATACGCCTGCTGAAACGTTTAATCTAGAATACTTGGCACGTTACTCGATAATGTCTCATCCTTGAAGCCCAACTTGTCGGATGTGCTTGGACATTAGTCGTCTGCCTGATTCGGGTAGGATTGGCGAAAATGTCGGGGCAAGCTCGAAAAAACAAGGAAATCCCGAGTTGAAACTCAGTGATATCGCACAGTTGGCCGGTGTGTCCGTAACCACCGCCAGTTATGTCATTAATGGCAAGGCCGAACAGCAACGCATCAGCAGTGCCACTGTCGAGCGCGTGCGCGCGGTCGTCGAACAACACGGCTTTACACCCAATCCTCAAGCGGCCGGGTTGCGCAGTCGGCACACGCGCACCTTGGGCTTTATTCTGCCGGACCTGGAAAACCCCAGTTACGCGCGAATCGCCAAACTGCTGGAACAAGGTGCCCGGGCGCGCGGCTATCAATTGCTGATCGCCAGTTCCGACGATGCGCCGGACAGTGAACGGCAATTGCTGCAACTGTTCCGTGCCCGGCGCTGCGATGCGCTGATCGTCGCCAGTTGCCTGCCGACGGGTGATGACAGCTATCGCCAGTTGCAGGCCAAAGGTATTCCGATCATCGCCATCGACCGGGTCATGGAACCCGAGCATTTCTGCTCGGTGATCAGTGATGACCGCGAGGCCAGCCTGCACTTGACCCGCAGTCTACTGGACCCGTTGCCCAAGCAGATCGCCTTGATTGGCGCGCGCCCCGAGTTGAGCATTAGCCAGGAACGCGCAGCCGGCTTCAAACAAGCGCTGGACGGGTTCCAGGGCGAGGTGTTGATCGAGCACGGCGAGTCGTTCAGCCGCGAGTGCGGCAAGCAGTTGATGGAAGAAATGCTCCAGCGTCTGGGACATCTGCCGAATGCTCTGGTGACCACCTCCTACGTGCTGCTTCAGGGTGTGTTCGATGCCTTGCACGACTATCCGCTAAAAACCCGTCCGTTGCGCCTGGGTACGTTCGGCGACACGCAGCTGCTGGACTTCCTGCCGCTGCCGGTCAACGCCATGGCTCAGCAGCATCAGTTGATCGCCGATAAAGCCCTTGAACTCGCACTGGCCGCCATCGAGCAGTCCGATTACCAACCCGGCGTGCAGGCCATCGCGCGGACTTTCAAGCAGCGTATTCACCGGGACTGAACCGTGGAGCTGATCGACAGCCACACTCATCTGGATTTTCCGGATTTCGACGAGGACCGTCAGGCACTGCTGGCCGAAAGCCGCGCCCTGGGCGTGCAGCGGATGGTGGTGTTGGGGGTTTATCAGGCAAATTGGCAGCGAGTCTGGGAGCTGGTGCAAAGTGATCCCGACTTGCATGCTGCATTCGGTTTGCACCCAGTGTATCTGGAGGACCATCGACCTGAAGATCTACAGGAACTCGGTGACTGGCTGACGCGTCTGGCCGGCCATCGGCAGCTGTGCGCAGTGGGCGAGATCGGTCTGGATTACTTCATCGAAACCCTCGACCGAGAGCGCCAGCAGGCGCTGTTCGATGCGCAACTGCAACTGGCGGTGGACTTCAATCTGCCGGCGCTGATTCATGTGCGGCGCAGCCATGCGGCGGTGATTGCCACGCTGAAACGCTTTCGATTGAAACGAGCAGGGATCATCCACGCCTTTGCGGGCAGCAGGGAAGAAGCGCGCGAGTACATCAAGCTGGGTTTCAAACTGGGTCTGGGCGGCGCCGCGACCTGGCCACAGGCGCTGCGGATGCACCGTGTGCTCGCTGATTTACCGTTGGAGTCCGTGGTGCTGGAAACCGACTCACCGGATATGGCGCCGGCCATGTTTCCCGGTCAACGCAACAGCCCGGCACACTTGCCGGCGATCTGCGCGGCACTGGCGCAGATCATGGCGATCAACCCTGAGCAATTGGCCGCCGCCAGCACGGCTAATGCTTGCGAGCTGTTCAACTGGTAATCAGTCGGCGTGGGCCTTGGCGGCTTCCAGAATCAGCGTGAGGTGTTGCCGGTGCCGGGCGAACTGAATAACGAGGAAGTAGACCAGTATCGCAACCAGCGAAAAATTCACCTGTTCGACCACGCTGAGCATTCCGATCCATTCCATGACCAACGCCACCAGGACCGCAGTGCACACCATCACCAGGGTGCTCGCCCGGAGCATGGCAAGTGAGTCGAGAGACTTGAAGCGCTTGATCTGTTTCGGGTCGATCAACTGCAAGGCTTTATGGCAGTGAGTACAGGCGAACGACTCGTTGATTGCAATGGCGTTGAGTTGCCAGGCTTCGAGCACACAGGTACACCCGCAATGGGCGCATTGCCCCTGGATTCCGATGGTTGCGACAGACATAACCGTGCTTCCTCATGGCAAGCCTGAGTGAATGATCCTCCTTCATTGAAGACGAAAAATCAGAGCACTGAGGACAACAGGCCATTATCTGCCCGAAAAAAGAAAAGTACTACAAATCGTGTACAAAACCTGTAGGAGCGAGCTTGCTCGCGAAGACTGACTAACATTCAACATCCAGGTCGACTGTTATGCCGCTTTCGCGAGCAACTCGAATCGTCGCACCGCAGCTCCCACATTTGTTCGCGGTGTGCCATCAAACTCGAAACGCGCTGATCAGGTGTTTGAGTTCCACCACCTGAGCCGACAACGCACGGCTGGCATCCTCGGTTTGGTGCGCCCCCTCTGCGGTGCGCTCACCGGCACGGTTGATCTCGACAATGTTCTGATCGATATCGTGGGCGACGGCGGTCTGCTGCTCGACAGCAGCAGCGATTTGCTGGTTCTGGTCAACGATCATGCCAACGGCGCCGAGGATGTTTTCCAGCGCCTGCTGGACCTTTTCCGACTGCCCGACCGTGCCATCGGCCACCTGATGACTGATGCCCATGGCTTTCACCGCCGCGCCGACTCCGCTGTGGAGCTTGCTGATCATCTGTTCGATTTCTTCGGTCGATTGCTGGGTGCGTTTGGCCAGCGTCCGGACCTCATCGGCCACCACCGCAAAACCACGCCCCTGCTCTCCGGCCCGCGCAGCTTCAATGGCCGCGTTAAGGGCCAAAAGATTGGTTTGTTCAGCGATGCTTTTGATCACTTCCAGCACGCGGCTGATGGACTGGCTGTCGCTGGCCAGTTGATTGATCACCAGCACCGACTGATCGATCTCACTGGCCAATTGCGCGATGCTGCCCTGCTGGGACGCTACCAGCCCGCGACCGTTGATGGTCTCGTCGTTGACGCTGTGGGCGCTGCTGACCGCAGCAGCCGCACTGCGCGCCACCTCAAGGGAGGTGGCCGACATCTGGTTCATGGCCGTGGCGACCTGCTCGATTTGCGTACGCTGCCCGGCCACCGCCTGGTTGCTCTGGGTAGAAACACTTTGAACCTGCCCGGCCTGACGCTCGACCTCATTGACGGTCTTCCCGACTCGCTCGATCAGGTCATGGATTTTCTTCACGGTGCCGTTGAACACCTCGCCCAACTCGCCAAGCTCATCGCGGCTTTCAGCGCGGAAGGTCACCGTCATGTCGCCGGCAGCGACCGTGTCCATCATTTCGCCAAGCCGCTTGAGGGTGGTGCGGGTTGAAGCGTAGAAGCCGCCGTAAAGGTAGAAAATCAGCACAAACACCACCGACAGCGCCACGGCCTGCAAGACCATGTGGGTGCGATTTTGCTCCAGTCGCTGCTGCAACTGGGTGCCGAGGAACTTCAGTGTGGCTTCGTTGAGTTGGTAAGTTTGGTCCATCAGGCCGGTGACCTGATCGTAAAAGCTCTGCCAGGGTGTATCGAGTGTGTCCGCCATCACCACTTTTTCTTCGAACAGCTCACTGGCTTTTTTCAGCGAGGCCTTGCTGCTATCAGCTTGCGCAGCCAGGGTTTCGCGCGCCGCCTTGCTGGAGCCCAAGGTGTCCTGCAACCTCAAGCCGTATTCGCCCTGAAGCTTTTCGATCTGCGCCAACAGTTCATCAAATCGAGTGCTCGACGCAGAGTTGATAAAGCCTTGCCCCAGCGAAAAGGAACCCATCGCCCGGCCTTCGCCCAGCAGTTGGGTCACACGCGGAGTGACGTTGGTGATCAGCTCACTCAGTTGACGCATGTCACTTTGGCTGTCGCGACTGAGGCCGGCCTGAGTGGCGATGATCTGGCTGAAAATCTGCGCGTTGCCGAGCAGTTTTCCGATCATGCCACTTTTGCTTTGCAGGGAGGTTTCCGCTTGCTGGGCTTTGAACGCGGCGATCATTTCATCGCGTTTGCCGTCGAAAGCCGTGATCTGCTCCGAATCAGTGGTCATCGCCGTCAGCCCTTGCAGGCGCGCGAGGATGCTTTGCTCCAGCGCGCCGATCTTCGACTCGACATTGCCGGCCTTACCGGACTGGCCGAGCGTGACGTTGATCTGTACCAGATTGTTCAGGGTTTCCAGGTCTCGCCGAAGGGTCAGGCCGCTGCCCAGCAGCTCGAGGCTCTGCAGTTCGACTTGCGTGCCCTGAAATTCACGATAGGAGTCGCGCACCAGATAAAAGTTGGTGACCAGCATGGGCACAAGGAACAGTACGCTGATCAGGCTGAACTTCATGCCGAAGCTCAGGCGGTTCATCAGCGCGACGGCGGGATAGAGCAAGCTCTTCACTGGAAGTCTCCCTTTGAGTTCTTATTTTTATTTGGCAGGCGCAGATCGGCGGCAGATAGCCACCATTCAGCGCTATCCCTGTATATCTTAAATCGGCAGGATGTTTTGTAACTTAAGGTTAACGCGGGGAAGTACGCGCCTGTAGCAGCTGGCGCAGCCTGCTGCTACAGGGATTGATGTGTTAAGGCAGGACAGTCCACAGCGCAAAACCGGCGTACCAGAGCACCGCCGCGCGCAGCAGCAACTCCCAGATCCGGTCCAGGCTGTTGATGCCATCCGGTCCGACGACCGGAGCCGGAATTTCACCGGCTACCAGACCGACTTTCTCGATCAACTGAGCGGCGCTGATGTTCCAGTTCAGTAACTCATGCAACATCACCCGGCTGACCGCCACAAAGTTGCCGATCAGTGCAAAACTCATCGCCAGCAACCGCACGGGCACCCAATCAAAAGCGTGACGCAATTGTGCCGCGCGCTCGACCACGGCCGGGTTCTGCCCATGCTCCTCGGCCAATGCCAGCAAGCGATAACTCAGGGCAGCAACCGGCCCCAGCAAGAAGTACCAGAAAATGACCGCAAAGAAACTTTGGTAAGCCTCCCACAGCAGGTGCGCCTCGACCCGCTCCAGCAATTGCTCGGCGCTTTCGGCGCAAATATCCAGGTCACGAGTGGCCACATGCGTAGCGGCTTGCAGGTCTTCCCGGCGCCAGGCATCGCGAAACGGCCCCAGGTCGGCCAACAGATCGCCGCGGCCCAGGCTGTAAATCACCACCAGCAAATGCACCGGTAACGCGAGCAAACCGTAGACCACGGGGTCCAGCACCACCAGCAGCAACCCCAATAGCGCGACCGGTAACAACACCATAATGACCAGGATCAACCATGGCCGGTCGATCAGACGTGGCGTGACCTCAAGCTTGTTCAACTCGCGCACCCAACCGCCATCACGCTGGACCCGATGGCGCAGTGCCGAGAATTTCTCGATCCACACCGCCAACAGCAACACCAGAAAACTCATTTTCCTTCCTCTTCTGCCAGGGCTGCGCGATAGCGTGCCCAGTCGAATGCCGGTCCTGGATCGGTCTTGCGCCCCGGCGCGATGTCGCTGTGCCCACAAATGCGCTGCGCAGTGATGCCGGTGTAGGCGTTTTGCAGCTGTCGGGTCAACGCCGTCAGCACGAGATACTGAGCATCGGTGAATGGCAGATCATCCGTGCCTTCAAGCTCGATGCCCACCGAAAAATCGTTACAGGTTTCCCGGCCCTCAAAACTCGAAACACCGGCGTGCCAGGCACGCTCACTACAAGAGACAAACTGAGTGACAGTGCCGTCACGCTCAATCAGAAAGTGTGCTGACACCCGCAAGTCAGCAATGCCTTCAAAATAAGGATGCTCCGTGACATCCAGACGATTCTGGAAGAATTCCTGCACTTTGCCGGTAGCGAACTGCGCTGGCGGCAAGCTGATGTTGTGGATCACCAGCAGGGAAATTTCGCCCGAGGGGCGCGCATTGAAGTTGGGTGAGGGGCATAAACGCACGCCCTGACACCAACCACTCGCGGGGTCCAACTGCATACAGGTTCCTTCAACGACGACTGTGTTGGCACCCAGTATGCCGCGATAGCCCCTCCGGATGCGATCATTGCCGCAAATGGAAAGTCTATGAGACCTTGGGTTGGCTCGTGCCATGGCCCTATAATCGAGCCACTTTGTTTGTGGAGTCCGTTATGCCGAATCTACGTCTCGCCGACTTGACCGCCGAAATCGAAGCCAACGTACGCCGTGCGTTGCGCGAAGACATCGGCAGCGGCGACATCACCGCGCAGCTGATCCCGGCCGAACGCCTGGCAAAAGCCACCATCATCACTCGTGATGCTGCCGTCATTGCCGGCACTGCGTGGGTTGATGCGGTTTTCCGGCAACTGGACCCACGGGTCGCAGTGCATTGGCAGGTGTGTGACGGCGAACGGGTAAAACCCAATCAGGCGCTGTTCCACCTCGAAGGCCCGGCGCGCTCGCTGCTCACTGGCGAACGCAGTGCACTGAACTTCCTGCAACTGCTGTCGGGCGTGGCCACGCGTGCGCAGTATCTGGCGGATTTTGTCGCCAACACCCAAGTAAAGTTGCTCGACACCCGCAAAACCCTGCCCGGCCTGCGTCTGGCACAAAAGTACGCCGTCACCTGCGGCGGCTGCCACAACCATCGCATCGGTCTGTATGACGCCTTCCTGATCAAGGAAAACCATATTGCAGCCAGCGGGGGCATCCCTGAAGCCATTAACGCCGCGCACAAGATTGCCCCGGGCAAACCGGTGGAGATCGAAGTGGAAAGCCTGAGCGAGCTCAAAGAAGCTCTGGCGGCGGGTGCTGACATCATCATGCTCGATGAATTGAGCCTGGATGACATGCGTGAAGCCGTGCGCCTGAACGCAGGCAAGGCCAAACTGGAAGCCAGCGGTGGAATCAATGAAAGTACGTTGTTGCCGATCGCCGAAACCGGGGTTGACTACATTTCGATTGGCGCGATGACCAAGGACGTGAAGGCTGTCGATCTGTCGATGCGTTTGAGCCTCTGACCCGCATCGCAAACCTGTAGGAACCCGGCTTGCCGGCGATAGCGATCTCAAGGACGCTATCGCCGGCAAGCCAGGCTCCCACAAAGGCGGCTCCGAAGGTGTTTTTGTCAGACCACCAGATTGTTCATCTCGCAATACTCTTCCCACTCGACGCCCAGCACCTCGGCCGCCTCCTTGTGCAGCTTCAGGCGCTCAGCCTCGTACTCTTCCGGGGTTGAGGTGTACTTGAGCGTCAATTCCCACGGCTGCAAACCCTGGGCTTCGGCCTCGTCCTCGAATGCCCACTGGATCTGATCTTTCTGATCATCGGCGGGCAGGTCTTTGATTTCTTCCATCAATTCAGGCGCGTCCAGCACGTACTTCTTCAGCGCTTCCGCGTGCCTGGCGTCTCGGGTCAATTCTTTAACGGTCATGTCGTTCTCGCTGATCTGGGGAATGGAAGATGGATCTGGATCATCAAGGATCTCTCTGACGCAAAAAACCGGTTGAAGCCCGGTTTGTCTGGCCTTCAGAACCATTCGGGGATCATCTGAAAACTGCAAAATGGTACGTGTACAAGCACCGAATATAGGACGTTTGGTTGACGATTTATATGGACTTTTACATCAATTCGACAAAAAACGCTGGAAGGGCTTTGAGCGCAAAGGTGAAACAACAGAGGAATGGTGCCCGAGACAGGAATCGAACCTGCGACCTTCGCGTTACGAGTGCGCTGCTCTACCGACTGAGCTACACGGGCAGTGGGCTAAACCTAGCACCGGGTTTCAAGGCCGGCAACTTCACGCCCTGTTCCACAGACAAAAAAATGCCCCGCAGCTTTCACTGCGGGGCATTTTTTATAACGTTGAAGCGGTCAGGCGTGGGGAGTGATTAAACGCCCGAAGCCTTGGCTGCTGCTACGTCTTTGATGGACAGCTTGATACGGCCGCGGTTGTCCACGTCCAGTACCAGTACTTCCACTTCCTGGCCTTCTTTCAGGATGTCGGTCACTTTCTCTACGCGAGCGTCGCTCAGCATCGAGATGTGAACCAGACCGTCCTTGCCTGGCAGGATGTTGACGAATGCGCCGAAGTCGACGATGCGTTCAACCTTACCAACGTAGATCTTGCCAATTTCAGCTTCAGCGGTGATGCCCAGAACGCGTTGACGTGCTGCTTCAGCCGCTTCCTTGGTTTCGCCGAAGATCTTGATCGAGCCGTCGTCTTCGATGTCGATCGAAGCCTTGGTCTCTTCACAGATCGCACGAATGGTCGCGCCACCTTTACCGATAACGTCACGGATTTTGTCGGTGTCGATTTTCATCGCGATCATGGTCGGAGCGTTTTCCGACAGTTCGGTACGCGACTGGCCAATGATCTGGTTCATCTGACCGAGGATGTTCAGGCGCGCTTCCAGGGCTTGGCCCAGAGCGATTTCCATGATTTCTTCGGTGATGCCTTTGATCTTGATGTCCATCTGCAGCGCGGTAACACCTTTGGCGGTACCGGCTACTTTGAAGTCCATGTCGCCCAGGTGGTCTTCGTCACCCAGGATGTCGGTCAGGATGGCGAATTTCTCGCCTTCTTTAACCAGACCCATGGCGATACCGGCAACTGGTGCCTTCATCGGAACGCCGGCATCCATCAGGGCCAGGGAAGCGCCGCAGACCGAAGCCATGGAGCTCGAACCGTTGGACTCGGTGATTTCCGACACAACACGAATGGTGTACGGGAACACGTCAGCGGCAGGCAGCATGGCTGCAATCGAACGACGGGCCAGACGGCCGTGACCGATTTCGCGACGACCAGCGCCACCCATGCGACCACACTCACCTACCGAGAACGGAGGGAAGTTGTAGTGCAGCATGAACGGGTCTTTTTTCTCGCCTTCCAGGGTGTCCAGCAGCTGTGCGTCACGGGCAGTACCCAGAGTCGCGACTACCAGAGCCTGGGTTTCGCCACGGGTGAACAGAGCCGAACCGTGGGTCTTTGGCAGAACACCGACTTCGATGTTCAACGGACGTACGGTCTTGGTGTCGCGACCGTCGATACGTGGCTTGCCGTTTACGATGTTTTCGCGAACGGTGCGGTATTCGATTTCGCCGAAAGCAGCTTTGACTTCGCTGGAAGAAGGCTGGCCTTCTTCACCGGACAGCTTGGCAACCACCTGGTCTTTCAGTTCGCCCAGACGAGCGTAACGGTCGGCCTTGATGGTGATGGTGTAAGCCTGGGAGATCGCGTCGCCGAACTCGGCACGGATAGCGCCCAGCAGTGCGGTGGCTTCAGGCTGTGGAGCCCAGGTCCAGGTCGGCTTGGCAGCTTCAGCGGCCAGTTCTTTAACAGCGTTGATCACAACCTGGAACTCGTCGTGAGCAAACAGTACCGCGCCCAGCATCTGGTCTTCGGTCAGCTCTTTGGCTTCCGATTCAACCATCAACACGGCTTCCGAAGTACCGGCAACGACCATGTCCAGGCTCGAAGCTTTCTGTTGTTCGTAAGTCGGGTTCAGCAGGTAACCGGTGCTTTCGTGGAACGCAACGCGGGCAGCGCCGATCGGGCCATCGAAAGGAATGCCGGAGATAGCCAGGGCAGCCGAAGTACCGATCATCGCAGCGATGTCCGGATCGGTCTTCTTGCTGGTGGAAACGACGGTGCAGACAACCTGCACTTCGTTCATGAAGCCTTCTGGGAACAGCGGACGGATCGGACGGTCGATCAGTCGGGAAGTCAGGGTTTCTTTCTCGGAAGGACGGCCTTCGCGCTTGAAGAAACCGCCAGGGATCTTACCGGCAGCGTAAGTTTTTTCCTGGTAGTGAACGGACAGAGGGAAAAAGCCCTTGCCTGGATCGGCTTGCTTGGCACCAACGACAGTCACCAATACGCTGACGTCGTCGTCAACGGTGACCAATACTGCGCCGGAGGCCTGACGGGCGATGCGGCCAGTCTCGAGGGTAACGGTCGACTGACCGAACTGGAATTTTTTGATTACCGGGTTCACGGTGTCCTACCTTCTTTTGTGGCTCTTGGGGAACTTGTCTTCTTGCGAAATTCTTGGGCAATGTCGGGAATCGGCCCAACGCCTGTCCAGGGTAAAACGTATATCCAGATAAAACTTGAGGCTGGGAGCCTGCCATGCGCCAGCGGGAAATCCACTGACGCGCGACAGACAACCAACCTCTAGCGCAATCGCTTATTAGCGACGCAGACCCAGGCGACCGATCAGAGTCTGATAACGACCCAGATCCTTGCCTTTCAGGTAGTCCAGCAGCTTACGGCGCTGGTTTACCATACGGATCAGACCACGACGGGAGTGGTGATCTTTACCGTTGGCCTTGAAGTGACCTTGCAGCTTGTTGATGTTGTGGGTCAGCAGTGCAACTTGCACTTCTGGCGAACCAGTGTCACCAACAGCTTGCTGGTAGTCAGCTACGATTTGAGCTTTTTCTTGAACGTCGAGAGCCATGAGGCAATCCTTTTATCAGGAAACTGTTTCAAAGAAACAGCTTCAACAGGCCAGGGACAAATCCCTGTATCTAAAAATGAGTAGTGACCGTGCCTGTTAACAGCCACCCTCGTCCGGTCATTCTGACCGAATCAGTCGACGCGGCGCGATGCGCCCGTCTTCGCTCACTTCACCGATACCGATGAAGCGACCGTTGTGATCCTGTACCCGTACCATGCCGAACTTCGGTGCGTCCGGGGCTCGTACCGGTTGGCCGTTAAGCCAGTAGAACGAGCTGTGCTCCGAGAACTGCAACAGCGGCCAATCCAGCAGGCCGCTGTCCGATGGCATCAGGAAGCGATCAACCGCTTCATTGCCGCCTTCGGCATGTACCGCTTCCAACTCTTCAAGCGTGACTGTCTGCGCCAGCGTGAAAGGCCCGGCCTGGGTACGTCGCAATTCAGCAACGTAAGCGCCACAACCGAGTTTCTCACCGATATCCTCCACCAGGGTGCGGATATAGGTGCCTTTGCTGCAATCCACCGCAAGCCGCGCAGTATCACCTTCAAAGGCCAGCAATTCCAAGCGCGCAATAGTAACAGAACGCGGTTCGCGCTCCACTACTTCGCCTGCACGGGCCAGCTTGTACAGCGGCTGCCCATCACGCTTGAGTGCCGAGTACATCGGCGGTATCTGACTGATTTGCCCACGAAAACCGGGTAAAACAGCCTCGACATCCGCGCGACCAACGGTCACCGGGCGTTCCTGCAAAACTTCACCCTCGGCATCGGCCGTGGTGGTGGTTTTGCCCAGTTGCGCCAGGGTTTCGTAACCCTTGTCGGAATCGAGCAGGTACTGCGAGAACTTGGTGGCCTCACCGAAGCACAATGGCAACACCCCGGTGGCCAGCGGATCAAGACTACCGGTGTGCCCGGCCTTCTCGGCGTTGAGCAACCAGCGAACCTTCTGCAACGCGGCGTTGGAGGTGAACCCCAACGGTTTGTCGAGCAAGATGATACCGCTGACGTTACGACGGATACGTTTGACCTGAGCCACCGATTACTCCTTGGCGTCTTCGGGTTCAGCGGCTACCGGGTGCTGATTGTCTTCAGCCACCGCTCGCTCGATCAGGGCCGACAGATGCGCGCCACGCACGACGCTTTCGTCGTAGTGGAAGTGCAGCTGAGGAACGCTGCGCAACTTCATTTCACGAGCCAACTGCATACGCAGGAAACCAGCGGCGGAGTTGAGCACCTTGATGCTTTGTGCGATGTCTTCGGCGTTGTCCTGCCCCATCACGGTGATGAAGATCTTGGCGTGACCGACGTCACGGCTGACTTCAACAGCGGTAATGGTGACCAGGCCGACGCGCGGGTCTTTGACTTCACGACGGATCAGCTGTGCCAGCTCACGCTGCATCTGATCGCCGATACGTTGGGTACGGCTGTATTCTTTTGCCATGTCTTGTTACCTGTTACTGCCCCACGGTGAAACCCGAGGGGTCTGAAAGCGGCAAACGCCCGGCCTGACAAAAGCCAGACCGGGCGTTGCGTTTAGAGTCCTGACGCCGTGCCGCGCATCTGCATGCGGCGGCTCACCGTGGCCCTTGAAGTGCGCAAGTTAGAGGCTGCGAGCAACCTGAACCTTCTCGTAGACTTCGATCTTGTCGCCAGCTTTGACGTCGTTGTAGCTCTTGACGCCGATACCGCATTCCATGCCGGCACGTACTTCGGAAGCGTCATCCTTGAAGCGGCGCAGGGATTCCAGCTCGCCTTCGAAGATAACGATGTCTTCACGTAGTACACGGATTGGACGGTTACGGTGAACAACACCTTCGATAACCATGCAACCGGCGATCGCGCCAAACTTCGGCGAACGGAACACGTCTCGCACTTCAGCGGTACCCAGGATGTTCTCGCGAACATCGCTGCCCAGCATACCGGTGAGGGCTTTCTTGACGTCTTCGATGATGTCGTAGATCACGTTGTAGTAACGCATATCCAGACCTTCCTGCTCGACGATCTTGCGAGCGCCCGCATCGGCACGCACGTTGAAGCCAAACAGTACAGCATTGGAGGCCAGTGCCAGGTTGGCGTCGGACTCGGTGATACCACCGACACCGCCACCGACAACACGCACTTGCACTTCGTCATTACCCAGGCCGTTCAAGGCACCGTTCAACGCTTCCAGCGAACCACGGACGTCGGATTTGAGGACGATGTTGAGCGTCTTCTTCTCTGCCTGGCCCATGTTTTCGAAGATGTTTTCCAGCTTGCCGGCGTGAGCACGGGCCAGCTTGACTTCGCGGAACTTGCCTTGACGGAATAGAGCCACTTCACGGGCTTTCTTCTCGTCCGACAGCACGCTCATCTCATCGCCAGCGTCCGGGGTACCGTCCAGGCCGAGGATCTCGACAGGGATGGAAGGACCGGCTTCTTTGATCGGCTTGCCGTTCTCGTCGAGCATGGCACGTACCCGGCCATAATTCGAACCGACCAGGACCATGTCGCCTTGGCGCAGGGTACCGTCTTGAACCAGAACGGTAGCTACCGGGCCACGACCTTTGTCGAGACGCGATTCAACCACGACGCCACGGCCTGGAGCCGATGGAGTCGCTTTCAGTTCGAGAACTTCAGCTTGCAGCAGAACAGCTTCGAGCAACTCGTCCACGCCAGTACCGACTTTCGCCGAAACCGATACGAACGGGGTGTCGCCGCCCCACTCTTCCGAGGTCACGCCGTGAACCGACAGTTCGCTACGGATGCGATCGAGATCAGCGCCCGGCTTGTCGATTTTGTTCACTGCAACAACCAGTGGAACACCGGCAGCCTTGGCGTGCTGAACGGCTTCAATGGTCTGCGGCATCACGCCGTCGTCCGCTGCAACCACCAGGATCACGATATCGGTCGCCTTGGCACCACGGGCACGCATTGCGGTAAACGCGGCGTGACCCGGGGTGTCGAGGAAAGTGACCATGCCGCGATCAGTTTCAACGTGGTACGCACCGATGTGCTGGGTGATACCGCCGGCTTCGCCAGCAGCTACCTTGGCACGACGGATGTAGTCGAGCAGCGAGGTTTTACCGTGGTCAACGTGGCCCATTACGGTCACAACCGGTGCACGGGAGAACGTCTCACCTTCAAACTTCAGGGACTCGGCCAGGGAATCTTCCAGAGCGGTGTCGCTGACCAGGGTCACTTTGTGGCCCAGTTCTTCGGCTACCAGCTGAGCAGTTTCCTGATCAAGCACCTGGTTGATGGTCGCTGGAGTACCCAGTTTGAACATGAACTTGATGATTTCAGCAGCCTTGACCGACATCTGATTGGCGAGATCGCCAACAGTGATGGTCTCGCCAATCTGCACATCACGCACGACAGGGCCGGTTGGGCTCTGGAAACCGTGGGCGTTGCGTTTCTTCAGCTTGGCCTTGCCGCGACCACCACGACGGAAGCCATCGCTTTCTTCGTCGGTAGTACGTGGCGCAACACGTGGAGCAGGCGCTTTCTCTTTGACCGAAGCACGATGCGGAGCGTTTTTGCGCTCGCCATCGCCACCGCCGCTGCGACGATTGTTATCGTCGGCACGTGGTTTGTCCGGACGGCGCTGTTCGTTCTGCTTGTTACGAACGTCGGCAGACGGGGCTGGAGCAGCGGCGACAACCGGCGCGCTTTCACGCACAGGTTCGGCAACTGCAGCAGGCGCTGCAACAGCGTTGGAAGTACCAGATTGCGCAGCAGCAGGCTGGCGACGCGCTTCTTCTTCGGCGCGACGCTTGGCTTCTTCTTCAGCCTTCTGACGAGCAGCATTTTCTACTGCGCGACGTTCTTCCAGTTCACGTTTGCGCTCGGCTTCGATTTCTTCCGGGCTGCGCTGTACGAAAACTTTCTTTTTACGCACTTCAACGCTGATGCTTTTGCTGCCAGCAACACGCAGGGTGCTGGTGGTTTTACGCTGCAGCGTGATCTTGCGTGGTTCTTCCACTTTCGCCTTGTGGCTGCTTTTCAAATGAGTCAGCAAAGATTGCTTCTCACTGTCAGTCACATTTTCTTCGGCGGCGGTGTGCGGCAGACCTGCCTCACGCATCTGCTGCAACAGGCGCTCTACCGGTGTTTTGACCTCATCGGCCAGTTGTTTCACCGTGACTTGCGTCATGCACTTCTCTCCTCAGGCCGCGCCTAATTACTCGAACCAGTGGGCTCGGGCGGCCATGATCAACTTGCCGGCACGATCATCGTCAATGCCGTCGATGTCGAGCAGGTCGTCAATAGACTGCTCGGCCAGGTCTTCGCGGGTAATTACGCCGCGCACCGCCAGTTCCATCGCCAAATCCTTGTCCATACCCTCAAGCGAGAGCAGGTCTTCGGCCGGATGGGCGTCTGCCAGCTTTTCCTCAGTAGCGATGGCTTTGGTCAACAAACGATCCTTGGCACGAGCGCGAAGCTCGTTGACGGTTTCTTCGTCAAAGCCGTCGATGTTGAGCATTTCTTCCAACGGTACGTAGGCAATCTCTTCCAGGCTGGTGAAGCCTTCATCTACCAGCACCTGTGCCAGGTCTTCGTCGACTTCCAGCTCGTCGATGAAGTTGCGCAGGATGTCGCCGGTTTCTGCTTGCTGCTTAGCCTGGATGTCCGATTCGGTCATCACGTTCAGGGTCCAGCCAGTCAATTGGCTAGCCAGACGCACGTTCTGACCACCGCGACCAATGGCCTGAGCCAGATTGTCTGCGCCAACGGCGATGTCCATTGCATGGGCATCTTCGTCAACGATAATTGCCGCCACTTCAGCCGGCGACATTGCATTGATCACAAACTGAGCCGGGTTGTCGTCCCACAGGACGATGTCCACACGCTCACCGCCCAACTCACCCGACACTGCCTGGACGCGCGAACCGCGCATACCGATGCAAGCGCCCTGCGGGTCGATGCGTTTGTCCTTGGAACGGACCGCGATCTTGGCGCGCGAACCCGGGTCACGGGACGCAGCCATTACTTCGATCAGGCCTTCAGCGATTTCCGGCACTTCGATGCGGAACAACTCGATCAGCATTTCCGGCGCGGTACGCGACAGGATCAACTGCGGGCCGCGGTTCTCGGTGCGGATTTCCTTGAGCAGCGCACGCAGGCGCACGCCGACACGGAAGGTTTCGCGAGAAATGATGTCTTCACGAGCCAGCAACGCTTCAGCGTTGTTGCCCAGATCGACGATCACGTTGTCGCGGGTCACTTTCTTCACGGTGCCGGAGATGATTTCCCCCAGGCGCTCGCGATAGGCGTCAACGACTTGAGCGCGCTCGGCTTCACGAACTTTTTGCACGATGACTTGCTTGGCAGTCTGTGCAGCGATACGGCCGAACTCGATGGATTCAATTTTTTCTTCGACTACATCACCAACCTTGGAACCAGGGTGCGTTTCGGCAACCTTGCTCGGCCAGGTTTCAATGGCCGGATCGTCCAGGTCTGCTTCTTCGACGACCGTCCAGCGACGGAATGTCTCGTAAGCACCGGTGTGGCGATTGATTTCCACACGCAGATCGACTTCGTCCTCGAAACGCTTTTTGGTAGCAGTGGCCAGAGCCAACTCCAGCGCTTCAAAAATTACGTTTGCCGGTACGCCCTTTTCATTGGATACCGACTCAACAACCAGCAGTACTTCTTTGCTCATCGTACGCCTCGCCTTTCGCAAGCCATTGGATCCGCGGGATCCGCGTCTCAGTCAAAACTGGGAATAATGTTGGCCTTGTCGATCATATCGATCGGCAACAGGAACTCATGGTCTTCTACCTGCACCACGACGTCCTGCTCTTCTACACCACGCAGAAGGCCCTGAAAGTTGCGTCGTCCTTCAAAAGGCGAGCGCAGCTTGATCTTCACTTGTTCACCGGCAAATTTTGCAAACTGCTCAATAGTGAACAGCGGGCGTTCCATGCCAGGCGAGGAAACCTCAAGGGTATATTCAACGGCGATCGGATCTTCAACATCCAGGACACCGCTGATCTGACGGCTGACAATGGCACAATCGTCCACCAGCACGCCGCCCTCTTTATCGATATAAACGCGCAACATCGAGTGACGACCCTGAGCCGAAAACTCAATACCCCAGCATTCATAGCCCAGGGCCACGACCACCGGGGCCAACAAGGCCTGCAACTCTTCTAGCTTGCTCGACACCTGAACCCCCTCGTGCATGTATGTGCATGCTATGCAAAATAAAAAAATGGGCGAAACGCCCATCCTTGAAACGCCGTCGAACAGCGGCGTAGAAAGTGTCCAGCTAACAAAAAGCCCCTTAAAAGGGGCTCCTTAAACTGGTTGCGGGGGCCGGATTTGAACCGACGACCTTCGGGTTATGAGCCCGACGAGCTACCAGACTGCTCCACCCCGCGACAAAGCTGGGGCGGAAGTATACGACCGATCCCTGACAGGGTCAATGTAACCTTCCACCTACAAGAAAGCCCGCAACAGCGGGCTCTCCTGATAATTGGTACCGAGAAGGGGACTCGAACCCCTACACCCTATGGGCACAACCACCTCAAGGTTGCGTGTCTACCAATTCCACCACCTCGGCAATACTACGTTTGAAACCCTTCTTACTTTTGCTCTTGAGCTGGAGGCACGTCAGTCGCTGGATTAGCCGACTTTTGCTCTTGAAGCACCGGGACATCATCAGAAGCCGGTTGCTGCTTTGGAACTTCCAACACCGCTGGATTTGGGAGACCTACTTGAGTCAGCTGGTGAGCTTTCTCTTTAGCAAAGTAACCTAACCCTAAGCTGGTTATGAAAAAACCTGCGGCAAGTATAGCAGTAAACTTACTAAGAAAGGTAGAGGAACCTTGGCTTCCGAACACAGTATTTGAAGCACCTGCTCCGAAAGACGCGCCAGCATCCGCACCTTTACCCTGCTGCAGCAATACCAGAGCAACTACGCCCAATGCACCCAACAGATGAAAAACGACTACGACTGTTTCCAGCATTTTTTCAGTTTCCCGCGGCGCGACAGATCGCACCGAACTCATCTGCATTCAGGGAAGCTCCACCAATGAGCCCCCCATCGATATCCGGCATGCCGAACAGTTCGACCGCATTGGCCGCCTTCACGCTGCCGCCGTATAGAAGCCGCACACCTTGTGCGACTTCAGAATTCTCTGCCGCCAACTGAACGCGAATGGCTGCATGCACATCCTGCGCCTGTTGCGGCGAAGCAGTCAGCCCGGTACCAATGGCCCAGACCGGCTCGTAAGCAATTACTGCATTTGCAAAAGCACCGACACCCAGCTCCTCTATGATACTGCCCAGCTGACGCCCGACAACCTCAAGAGTTTTCCCGGCTTCACGCTGCTCAAGGGTTTCCCCTACACACAACACCGGAATCAAGCCACATGCCTGTGCCGCGGCAAACTTGCGAATCAGCATCTCGTCTCGCTCGCCCATTATCTGGCGGCGCTCAGAGTGCCCGACAAGCACCAGGGAACAGCCTGCGTCCACCAACTGACTCGGCGCGATTTCACCGGTCAATGCGCCTTGCCCGGACTCCACCGCAGAGTTCTGCGCGCCGACCGAAATCGACTTTCCTTCCAAGCCATCAATCACTTGATTGATATGCAAGCAAGGCGGGAATACCGCTACATCAACACCGCTCGGCAAGGCCAGATGACTAAGGCCATTGATCAGCTCAGCGACGCTGGCGCGGGTACCGTGCATCTTCCAGTTACCAGCTACCATAGGGCGACGCATGCTGTACCTCGTCGGTCAAAGTGGGCGCAGATGTTACCCAACACAATCATGGCTGGCAAGCCGAATTCAGGCAGAAACTTCAGTAACCAGTTTTGCCAGCTCTTCGGCGTAACCGCGAACCTGTGTTTCGTCCTCGCCTTCGACCATGACACGCACCAATGGTTCTGTCCCGGACTTGCGCAAGAGCACACGACCACGACCCGCCATAGCCTTGGTGACGCGATCGCTGGCCTCCTTGACCGAAGGATGCTCGAGCGGATTCGAACCACCGCCAAATCGGACATTGATCAGCACCTGCGGGCACTTACGAAGCGCCTGACGAGCCTGCGCCAGACCTTCGGAACGCCTTTTCAGCGCCATCAGAACCTGCAATGCCGCGATGATCGCATCACCAGTAGTAGTGTGGTTAAAGCAGACGATATGCCCCGAGTTCTCACCACCCACCAACCAGTTGCGCTCAAGCAAGTCAGCGATGACATACCGGTCGCCAACGTTGGCGCGCACAAATGGAATCGACAGATCAGCCAGCGCCAGCTCCAGACCCAGGTTGCTCATCAGCGTACCGACCACGCCACCTTGCAGCATGTCTCGCTCATGCAGATCGCGGGCGATGATGTAGAGCAGCTCGTCACCGTCAACAATGGCACCCGTATGATCGACCATCAGGACGCGATCACCGTCACCATCGAATGCGATACCCAGATCGGCGTGTTCGGCCAATACGGCAGCCTGCAATTGACCCATATGGGTCGAACCGCAATTGTCATTGATGTTCAGCCCGTTAGGCTGAGCGGACAGCACAACGACTTCAGCCCCCAACTCGCGAAACACACTCGGGGCAACCTTATAGGTCGCGCCGTGAGCGCAGTCGATGACGATCTTCAGGCCCGCGAAGCTGGTACTGGTCGGGACGCTGCTTTTGCAGAATTCGATATAACGGCCAGAGGCGTCGTTGATACGTGACACTTTACCGATCTTGCTCGACTCAACCACGGTCATCGGCGTATCGAGCAACTCTTCAATCATCAACTCGACTTCATCCGGAAGCTTGGTGCCCTTTCCGGAGAAGAACTTGATGCCATTGTCATCGTGAGGATTGTGCGAGGCACTGATCACGATACCGGCTTCGGCATGAAAGGTGCGCGTCAGGTAGGCGATCGCCGGTGTAGGCATCGGGCCCAGCAGCATCACGTCAGCGCCTGCCGACGTCAGACCGGCCTCGAGTGCCGACTCGAACATATAACCGGAGATTCGGGTGTCTTTGCCTACCAACACCTTGCAGGCGCCCATCTTGCGGAACGCCATGCCCGCAGCCCAACCGAGCTTGAGCATGAAATCAGGAGTGATCGGGTATTCACCGACCCGGCCACGAATACCGTCGGTGCCAAAGTATTTTTTACTCATAAGTGCTCCATCATTTTTATTCGGCTGATTCCACTGCGGCGATCATCCGCACCACATCCACTGTTTCGGCTACATCATGGACGCGCAATATACGCGCCCCATTGGCCGAAGCCAGCGCTGCGAGCGCCAGACCACCGTACAGACGCTCCCCAACCGGGCGATTCAAGGCCTGACCAATCATGCTCTTTCGCGAAACCCCGACCAACAGAGGCCGCCCCAAGACATGCAAGGCTTTCATATGCTTAAACAAGCTTAGATTGTGCTGCAAGGTTTTCGCGAAGCCAAAACCCGGATCAAGAATAATCCGCTCCGACGGAATTCCCGCCGACGCGCACTGAGCCATGCGTTCAGCGAGAAATTCGCCCACTTCTTTGGTGACGTCCTGGTAGAACGGATTGTCCTGCATGTCACCCGGCTCACCGAGCATATGCATCAGACACACGGGCAGCCCGGTGGCTGCCGCAGCATCCAGGGCGCCGTCTCGACGTAACGAGCGCACATCATTGATCAAGCCAGCACCCAACCGCGCAGTCTCGCGCATAACCGCCGGTGTGGAGGTATCGATAGAAATAATCACATCCAGTTCGCGATTGATGCGCTCAACGATAGGCGCTACGCGCTCCAGCTCCTCAAGCGGCGAAACCGCCCGGGCACCTGGCCGGGTTGACTCGCCACCGACATCAATGAGCGTGGCACCTGCAGCCACCATCGACTCGGCGTGACGCAGAGCCACATCGAGCTGACTGTATCGGCCGCCATCAGAAAAGGAATCAGGAGTGACATTGAGTATGCCCATGACATGCGTCTGGGCCAAATCAAGAACCCGGTTGCCGCAAGGCAACCGGGTCGAGGACTGAACAGAAGTCATTTCAAACCTTATACGTCAGCAGCCGGACCGCCGATCGGTGTTTCCGGACGCTCATCCTGCACCACCGGAGGTGTTCCGGAAGTACCGGTACCGCCTGACCAGTCACGAGGTTCGCGAGGCGCACGACCCGCCATGATGTCATCGATCTGATCAGCATCGATCGTCTCGTACTTCATCAAGGCATCCGCCATGGCATCAAGCTTGTCGCGGTTATCCGTGAGGATCTGCTTGGCCGTGCCGTAGCACTGATCAATGATGCTGCGCACTTCCGAGTCAATCAGCTTGGCTGTCTCACCGGAGAAGCTTGCGCCCTGCCCACCACCGCCGCGACCAAGGAACACTTCGCCCTCTTCTTCGGCATACATCAACGGACCGAGTTTTTCCGACAAGCCCCACTTGGTCACCATGTTCCGCGCAATCTGGCTGGCACGCATGATGTCGTTGGACGCACCCGTGGTGACGCCATCGAAGCCCAGGGTCATTTCTTCAGCAATTCGGCCGCCGTAGAGCGAGCAGATCTGGCTGATCAGCGCACGCTTGGACAGGCTGTAACGATCTTCTTCCGGCAGGAACATGGTCACACCCAGCGCACGACCGCGCGGGATGATCGAGACCTTGTAGACCGGATCATGCTCAGGCACGACGCGACCAACGATAGCGTGGCCGGCTTCGTGATAAGCAGTGTTCTGCTTTTCTTTCTCGGACATGACCATGGATTTGCGCTCGGCGCCCATCATGATCTTGTCTTTCGCCAGTTCGAACTCTTTCATTTCGACGATACGCTTGCCGGCACGGGCTGCGAACAAGGAGGCCTCGTTCACCAGGTTAGCCAAGTCAGCACCGGAGAAACCAGGTGTACCACGAGCGATCACTGCCGGAGCGACGTCGTCACCCATTGGCACTTTGCGCATGTGAACCTTAAGAATCTGTTCGCGACCACGAATGTCTGGCAGACCCACCACAACCTGACGGTCGAAACGGCCTGGACGCAGCAATGCCGGGTCCAATACGTCCGGACGGTTAGTTGCAGCGATAACGATAATGCCGTCATTCATTTCAAAGCCGTCCATCTCTACCAGCAACTGGTTGAGAGTCTGCTCGCGCTCATCGTGACCACCGCCCATGCCGGCGCCACGGTGGCGACCAACGGCGTCGATTTCATCGATGAAGATGATGCATGGCGCGTGCTTCTTGGCCTGCTCGAACATATCGCGAACACGGCTGGCACCGACACCGACGAACATCTCGACGAAGTCAGAACCGGAGATGGTGAAGAACGGCACTTTCGCCTCGCCGGCAATCGCCTTGGCCAGCAAGGTTTTACCGGTACCCGGAGGACCGACCATCAGCACGCCGCGTGGAATACGACCGCCCAGGCGCTGGAACTTGCCCGGATCCCGGAGGAACTCGACCAACTCGCCAACTTCTTCCTTGGCTTCGTCGCAACCGGCAACGTCAGCCAAGGTAGTTTTTACCTGATCTTCGGAGAGCAGGCGCGCCTTGCTCTTGCCGAAGCTCATTGGCCCGCCTTTGCCGCCCGCGCCACCCTGCATCTGCCGCATGAAGAACATGAACACGGCGATGATCACCAGGATCGGGAAGCTTGCGACCAGGAGTTGAGTCCAGATGCTTTGCTGTTCAGGCTGCTTGCCTTCGACTACGACGTGGTTGTCCACGAGGTCGCCGATCAGACCATTGTCCTGGATTGCCGGACGGATGGTCTTGAAACTGTCGCCATCGGTGCGTTTACCGGTAATCACGTAGCCGTCAACTGCTACGCGCTCGACCTTGCCATCCTTGACTTGCTGGATGAAGTCGGAATAGTTGAGGGTCTGCGGCTCGTTAGGGCTGGAGAAGTTGTTCATCACTGTCACCAGGACAGCCGCGATGATCAACCACAGGATCAGATTCTTTGCCATATCGTTCAATTAACTACCCTCTGAAGCAAGCTCCGCTAATGGCGCGCGCTTCGCATGATATTCACCGGCCTAACTTACTACATTACCTACGGCTCTGGCAGGCGCCGTCTGTAACCCTTTGTGAAACACTTTCTACACAATATTCGCTAAAGCACACGGGGCGAAATACGAAAAACCTATCACCCCGGTAGAAAAAACTTTTATTCCTCACTGCGTCCGCGGAAACCACGGCCCAGCAAGTACTGCTCACGAGAGCGATCGCGCGACGATTTCGGCTTGCGCGTCGTGACCTTCTCGAACTGCTTGCGTACGCTCTTGTGGTATTCGTCAAAGCCTTCACCCTGGAAGATCTTGATCAAAAAGTCACCACCTGGCTTCAACACCCGAGTTGCGAGATCCAGTGCCAATTCGCACAGAAACATCGATTTCGGCATATCAACAGAGGCCAGTCCACTCATATTGGGGGCCATATCAGAAATCACAAGGTCCACTTCTTTATTTCCGACAGCCTCAAGGATTTGTGCGAGCACGGCATCCTCGGTGAAGTCGCCCTGAATGAAGGTCACATCAGGGATGCTGTCCATTTCCAGGATGTCGGAAGCGATCAGTGTACCTTGCCCGCCAATCAGACGACTGGTCACCTGGGACCAGCCACCGGGCGCGGCACCAAGGTCGATCACACTCATGCCCGGGCGGATCAGACGATCTCTTTCCTGGATCTCCAGCAACTTGTAGCTGGCACGGGAGCGGTACCCGTCTTTTTGCGCCATTTTGACGAATGGGTCATTGAAATGCTCTTGCAGCCATTTAAGACTTGTCTTGGAACGGGCCACGGGCCACCTCGAAAATAAAACGGGTCGTGATTAACTGGGCGGTCCCGGACTCGCTCGGGTAAACTGGCCGCCGCTTTTTACAAGATCAGACGCAGGGGTCAGATTATGCCGCTCACTCAAGAGCAGAAGAAACAGTACAAATCCATTGGCCACCATCTGAAACCAGTTTTGATTGTGGCTGACAACGGTTTGACTGAAGGTGTGTTAGCCGAACTTGAACGCGCGTTGGCGGATCACGAGCTGATTAAAATCAAGCTCAACATCCTCGATCGCGAATCGCGCCTGGCGTCCATTGCAGAACTCTGCAAGGTCGGTAAAGCGGATCTGGTTCAGGTCATCGGCAAGATGGCACTGATTTACCGCAAGAACTTCAGCGTCAATAAGCAACTGTCGAACGTCCATCGCTTCAAGTGATGGCAAGGGTCAAGGGTGTGCTTCGCGCACCCTGCCGCTCCTCCCCGGCACCGGCTGCAACACCAGCACCAACCCGGAAAAGCCCAGAACAAGATAGCTGAATACCTGCCAACGCACTGCATCCGGCCAACCGAAGCGCACAGCGAAAAACATCGCGCACGCACACAGCGCCATCAGCAGCAGCTGCCCACGAATATCGCACCATAGACTGACAAGGCCCTCGGCCTGAACCAGCACCAAAGCCTGAAAAATCACACACGCTGCGGCAAATCCCGCCAACAGCGCATTCAGCATGCCTGCAATTTCGTCGATCAGCAGCGGCGCCAGGCCTATTTGACCCAACGCCGGCACCAGACCGATGTGTAACAGCCACAGGCCGCCAACCCACAACATCTGAGCCAGCTGCCAAGCCATCGCGCCTGCACGAAGCGGGCGCAGGCCTTTAGACGTGGCGAACTTCGACAATCTCGTACTCGATGACGCCGCTTGGCGTTTTCACGGCCACCACGTCACCCTCTTCCTTGGCAATCAAGGCGCGGGCCAGTGGCGACCCGACCGAAATCTTGCCAAGTTTGAAATCAGCCTCATCCTCACCAACGATGTGGTAAGTGACGCTTTCATCAGTCTCGACGTTGGCGATTTCAACGGTGGTGCCGAAGATCACTTTGCCGGTGTGAGGGATGGTCGTGACGTCGATGATGACCTGATTCTGAATCCGGCCTTCGATGTCACGAATCCGCGCCTCGACCATCCCCTGCTGCTCACGAGCAGCGTGGTATTCGGCGTTTTCCTTCAAGTCACCCAACTCACGGGCCGTCCCGATGTCCTGGCTGAGCTTGGGACGGACGACCTTGGTCAGGTGAGCGTGTTCTTCTTCCAGGGCTTTCGCGCCCTGGACGGTCATTGGGTATTTGATCATGCCTTCAATCCTGCGTGTAGATCCTGCAAGCGGCGCACGGTCTTCTCGGGACCGAACTTCAGCGCTTCGCAGATGGCTTCGCCAGCAGCAATAGTCGTGGTGCAGTAGATTTTGTGCTGCAAGGCATTACGACGAATGGAGTACGAGTCAGCGATCGACTGACGACCTTCGGTGGTGTTGATGATCAGTGTGACTTCGTCATTCTTGATCATGTCGACCACGTGCGGACGACCCTCGGTCACCTTGTTCACACGGCGCACTTTCAGGCCTGCGGCCTCGATCAGCTTGGCAGTACCGGCAGTGGCAACCACTTCGAAACCCAAGTTGATCAGATCACGGGCTACGCCTGCAACCAGTGGCTTGTCGTCGTCACGCACGCTGATGAACGCAGTGCCGCCGGTCGGCAGCACTTCGCTGGCGCCCATCTGAGCCTTGGCGAATGCTTCGCCGAAGGTGTCGCCCACGCCCATCACTTCACCGGTGGACTTCATCTCTGGGCCGAGGATCGGGTCCACGCCAGGGAATTTGGCGAATGGGAACACCGCCTCTTTCACGCTGTAGAAGTTCGGAATGATTTCTTTGGTGAAGCCGATTTCTTTCAGGGTTTTACCGGCCATTACGCGAGCCGCGATCATCGCCAGGGAAACACCGATGCACTTCGACACGAACGGAACGGTACGGGAAGCGCGCGGGTTGACTTCGATGACGTAGATGTCTTCGCCTTGCAGTGCCAACTGAACGTTCATCAGGCCGACAACGCCTAGTTCCAGGGCCATTTTCTTGACCTGTTCGCGCATCTCGTCCTGGATGTGTGCAGGCAACGAGTACGGCGGCAGGGAGCACGCGGAGTCACCGGAGTGAACGCCAGCCTGCTCAATGTGCTGCATGATCGCGCCGATCACCACGTCGGTGCCGTCGCAAACAGCATCCACGTCCATTTCGATGGCGCAGTTGAGGAAGTGGTCGAGCAGCACCGGGCTGTCGTTGGACACTTTCACCGCGTCACGCAGGTAGCGCTTCAGCTCTTCTTCTTCGTAAACGATTTCCATCGCGCGGCCGCCCAGTACGTAGGACGGACGAACCACCAGCGGGTAACCGATTTTGGCGGCGGCACGAATCGCTTCGTCTTCGCTGCGCACGGTAGCGTTTGGCGGCTGACGCAGGTTCAGCCGCTCAACCATTTGCTGGAAGCGCTCACGGTCTTCGGCACGGTCGATGGCGTCAGGACTGGTGCCGATGATCGGTACACCGGCTTCTTCCAGGGCGCGCGCCAGTTTCAGCGGGGTTTGGCCGCCGTACTGGACGATCACGCCTTTTGGCTTCTCGACGCGGACGATTTCCAGCACGTCTTCCAGGGTCACTGGTTCGAAGTACAGGCGATCGGATGTGTCGTAATCGGTGGAAACGGTTTCCGGGTTGCAGTTGACCATGATGGTCTCGTAACCGTCTTCGCGCAGGGCCAGTGCAGCGTGTACGCAGCAGTAGTCGAACTCGATGCCTTGGCCGATTCGGTTTGGACCGCCGCCGAGGATCATGATCTTGTCGCGACCCGATGGCGCGGCTTCGCACTCTTCCTCGTACGTCGAGTAGAGGTAAGCGGTGTCGGTGGCGAACTCGGCCGCGCAGGTGTCAACGCGCTTGTAGACCGGGTAAATCTCAAGCTTGTGGCGGTGGCGGCGCAGAGCCTTCTCGGTCACGCCCAGCAGCTTGGCCAGACGCATGTCGGAGAAGCCTTTGCGCTTGAGGCGGAACATCAAGTCGCGGTCGATGCTGGCCAGCCCCAGGGTCTTGACCTTCTCTTCTTCCTTGATCAGATCTTCGATCTGCACCAGGAACCACGGGTCGATCATGTTCATGCCGAAGATATCTTCGACCGACAGACCGGCGCGGAAGGCGTCAGCCACGTACCAGATACGCTCGGCGCCCGGCACGGTCAGCTCGCGCTTGAGCACGCTCATGCTTTCCGGATTGCTCAGGTCGAGCTTCTCGTCCAGACCACAAACGCCCACTTCCAGGCCACGCAGGGCTTTCTGCAGGGATTCCTGGAATGTCCGGCCGATGGCCATGACTTCGCCGACCGACTTCATTTGAGTAGTCAGGCGTGCGTCAGCTTTCGGGAATTTCTCGAAGGCGAAACGTGGCAGCTTCGTGACGACGTAGTCGATGGACGGCTCGAAGGATGCAGGAGTAGCGCCGCCGGTGATTTCGTTCTGCAGCTCGTCCAAGGTGTAGCCGATCGCCAGCTTGGCAGCGATACGCGCAATCGGGAAACCAGTGGCCTTCGAGGCCAGTGCCGAAGAGCGGGATACACGCGGGTTCATCTCGATGACTACCATACGGCCAGTGTCCGGGCAGATGCCGAACTGGACGTTGGAGCCGCCGGTTTCCACGCCGATCTCACGCAGTACCGCCAACGAGGCGTTACGCATGATCTGGTATTCCTTGTCCGTCAGGGTCTGTGCTGGCGCAACAGTGATCGAGTCACCGGTGTGCACGCCCATCGGGTCAAAGTTTTCGATCGAGCAAACGATGATGCAGTTGTCCTTCTTATCGCGGACAACCTCCATCTCGTACTCTTTCCAGCCGATCAGCGATTCGTCGATCAGCAGCTCTTTGGTCGGCGACAAATCCAGACCGCGGGCGCAGATTTCTTCGAACTCTTCACGGTTGTAAGCGATACCGCCACCCGTGCCGCCCATGGTGAAGGACGGACGGATGATGCACGGGAAGCCGAGCTTTTCGAGGACCGCGTTGGCCTCTTCCATGCTATGGGCGATACCCGAACGCGGGCAGTCCAGGCCGATGGATTTCATCGCCTTGTCGAAGCGCGAACGGTCTTCAGCCTTGTCGATGGTGTCAGCGTTGGCGCCGATCATTTCTACGCCGAACTTCTCCAGAACACCTTCGCGCTCCAGGTCCAGGGCGCAGTTCAGCGCGGTCTGGCCGCCCATGGTTGGCAACAGGGCGTCCGGACGCTCTTTCTCGATGATCTTGGCAACGGTCTGCCACTTGATCGGCTCGATGTAGGTCGCGTCGGCCATGGCCGGGTCGGTCATGATGGTCGCCGGGTTGGAGTTCACCAGGATGACGCGGTAACCCTCTTCGCGCAGGGCTTTACAGGCCTGGGCGCCGGAGTAGTCGAATTCGCAGGCCTGGCCGATAACGATCGGGCCAGCGCCGAGAATCAGGATGCTTTTAATGTCTGTACGTTTTGGCATGGGTTTGTCACTCAAATCCGCAGGTCAGTCGGCAAGCCGTCTTGTTCAATCTTTGAAGCCTTGAGGGGGCCGCCGGTGTCGGGACCGCCCTCAAGCTTTGCACCATCAAGACGAGCGATCAGCGTCGCTTGGCCATCTCGTTGATGAAGCGATCGAACAATGGCGCTACGTCGTTCGGGCCAGGGCTGGCTTCCGGGTGACCCTGGAAGCTGAAGGCGCTCTTGTCGGTACGCTCGATGCCTTGCAGGGTGCCGTCGAACAGCGATTTGTGGATCGCGCGAACGTTGGCTGGCAGGGTCGCTTCGTCTACCGCAAAACCGTGGTTCTGGCTGGTGATCATCACTACACCGCTGTCCAGATCCTGGACCGGGTGGTTGGCACCGTGATGGCCGTGGCCCATTTTCAGGGTCTTGGCGCCGGAGGCCAGAGCCAGCAGCTGGTGACCAAGGCAAATGCCGAATACCGGAATTTCGGTTTCCAACACATCTTTGATCGCCTGGATCGCGTAGTCGCAAGGCTCCGGATCACCAGGGCCGTTGGACAGGAACACGCCGTCCGGCTTCAGAGCCAGCACATCAGCAGCAGGCGTTTGCGCAGGCACTACAGTCACGCGGCAACCGCGCTCGACCAGCATGCGCAGGATGTTCAGCTTGACGCCGTAGTCGTAGGCCACCACGTGGTACGGCAGCTCGGAAGCGTCGATGGTCGCGTGGCTGTCGGTTTTCAGATCCCAGACGGTCGAGCGCCATTCGTACTGCTCTTTGGTGCTGACGACTTTGGCCAGATCCATGCCTTTGAGGCCAGGAAAACCCTGTGCGGCGGCGATGGCGGCGGCTTCGGAAATGTTGTCACCGGCCATGATGCAGCCGTTCTGTGCGCCTTTTTCACGCAGGATGCGCGTCAGGCGGCGGGTGTCGATACCGGCGATAGCCACAACGTTGTTGGCTTTCAGGTAATCGGACAGAGACATCGTGTTACGCCAGTTGCTCGCAACCAGTGGCAGGTCACGAATGACCAGGCCAGCGGACCAGACACGGTCGGACTCGGCGTCTTCCGGTGTGGTGCCGGTGTTGCCGATGTGCGGGTAGGTCAGGGTAACAATCTGTTGGGCGTAGGAAGGATCGGTAAGGATTTCCTGATAGCCGGTCATTGCGGTGTTAAACACCACCTCACCAACGGTTTGACCGTCGGCTCCAATGGCTTCGCCGCGAAAAATGCTGCCATCAGCAAGGGCGAGTATGGCTGGCTTAGTCAAGAAGACCTCCCGTAAATAAAGCCTGAAAGGGCGATCGCAGGTTGTAAAAAAGCGGAGTGACGTATGGACACGTCACCCCGCTTCTTCACCGAATAATTCTGCGCGCTTTTAGTGGACACACTAAAGCTGTAGCTTACAGAAAAAGGCATTTTTGGTCTACCGCCAATGAGCCCGAAAGGCTGGAGAATGCGACAGGTCGTCGCTTGGCGGGGTAAAAACGGGCTCAAACGCAGGGCTTGAACCCGATTTCGGGTGCATCTTAACGCAGATCGAGTACGTCTTGCATGTCATAAAGGCCAGGCTCACGACCATCCAGCCACAACGCAGCACGCACCGCGCCCTTGGCAAAGGTCATGCGGCTCGACGCCTTGTGGGTGATCTCGACACGCTCACCGTCGGCAGCGAACAGCACCGTGTGATCACCCACGATGTCACCGGCACGCACGGTGGCAAAGCCGATTGTCTCGCGAGCACGAGCGCCGGTTTGGCCTTCACGACCATAAACCGCCACTTTCTTCAGATCACGCCCCAGCGCATCGGCAATCACTTCACCCATGCGAACAGCGGTACCGGACGGCGCATCGACTTTATGCCGATGATGGGCTTCAGTGATTTCGATATCGACATCATCACCCAACACGCGAGCAGCCGTGTCGAGCAACTTCAGGCAAAGATTGACGCCGACACTGAAGTTGGCGGCGAAGACGATCGGAATGTCCTTGCCCGCTTCCGCCAGCAATTGCTTCTCTTCAACGCCGAAACCGGTGGTGCCGATAATCATCGCCTTGTGATGTTTGCGGCAGAACGCGAGGTTCTTCAGCGTCACCGTCGGGTGCGTGAAGTCGATCAACACGTCGAACTCGTCAACCACCCGATCCAGATCACCCGACAACGGCACACCGATACGGCCCAGCGCAGCCAACTCACCGGCATCTGCGCCAACCAACGTGCTATCAGGACGATCAATGGCAGCCGTCAGACCGGCGCCTGGCGTTTGCTGCACCGCTTCGATCAGGGTTTTGCCCATGCGCCCGGCGGCGCCCATCACTGCAATACGTCGCATGCCTGTCTCCTTACAAATCGCCGAAGAAGCGCTTCACACCTTCAAACCAACCGGTGGTTTTTGGCGAATGGCTGTTGTCGTCCGCCAGGGAGCTGCGGAACTCTTCCAGCAATTCACGCTGACGACGACCCAGGTTGACCGGGGTTTCGACCGCCACACGGCACATCAAATCACCTGCTCCGCCGCCACGCACTGGCGCAACTCCTTTGCCGCGAACACGGAACTGCTTGCCGGTCTGGGTCCCCTCAGGGATTTTCAGTTTGACTCGACCATCGAGGGTCGGAATCTCCAGCTCACCGCCCAACGCCGCATCGACAAAGCTGATCGGCACTTCGCAGAACAGGTGCTTGCCGTCACGCTGGAATATCGCGTGCTCGCGCACATTGATCACTACGTACAGGTCGCCCGTCGGCCCCCCCTGAGCGCCTGCCTCGCCTTCGCCGGACAGACGAATGCGGTCACCGGTATCGACACCGGCCGGCACTTTCACGGAAAGGGTTTTGTACTCTTCGACACGACCTTCGCCATTGCAGGAGCTGCACGGATCGGAAATGATCTTGCCTTGGCCGTGGCAGCGCGGGCAGGTTTGCTGCACCGAGAAGAAACCCTGCTGCATGCGGACCTGGCCAATACCGCCGCACGTCGGGCAAGTGACTGGCGAGGAGCCTTTTTTGGCACCCGAGCCGTCGCACGGCTTGCAGTTGACCAGTGACGGAACGCGGATATTCACGGTGGTACCGCGCACCGCCTCTTCCAGATTCAATTCCAGGGTGTAACGCAGGTCGCTGCCGCGCTGGGCACCGCCACGGGAACCGCCGCGACCGCCACCGAAGAAGTCACTGAAGACATCGCCAAAGATGTCGGAGAAGTTCTGACCGCCAAACCCGGCACCGCCGCCGCCCATGCTTGGGTCGACACCGGCATGACCGTACTGGTCGTAGGCCGCGCGCTTGCTGGAATCGGACAGTACTTCGTAGGCCTCGTTGGCCTCCTTGAACATATCTTCCGACGCTTTGTCATCGGGATTACGGTCCGGGTGGTGCTTCATCGCCAGGCGACGGTAGGCCTTTTTCAGGTCCGCTTCGCTTGAGCCACGCTCAACACCCAATACTTCGTAATAGTCACGCTTTGCCATAAGTCTTTGCACTCTTAAGGACGTCCGGCAAACCTCTCCTGAGCCTTGCCAAACTCGTTGAGCCCCAATACAGGCCCGGACCCAACTCACGTCAATTCAACGATCCTGGTCTTTGATTCATTACGGTACTTTCGGCTCGAAAAGCAGGAGCATTCCCGGCCATACCCAACATCCGAGCGCTGTCGCATGCTGTAAAAATTCGCTAACTCCAGACACGCCAACGCGGGAGCAAGCTCCCGCGCGGCGACATCCTACCAGTCACCGCCTGAAGGCAGTCAACCGGGCGACCAACAACTTACTTGTGGTCTTTGACTTCTTCGAACTCGGCATCGACAACGTCGTCAGCCTTTTCAGCTTTTTCGTCGTGCGGTGCCGCGCCTTCAGCAGGCTGAGCCTGTTCGGCGTACATCTTCTGCGCCACTGGAGCAGAGACTTTCGACAGCTCTTCAACCTTGGCTTCGATTGCAGCTTTGTCGTCGCCTTTGACGGCGGCTTCCAGGGCAACCACTGCAGCTTCGATGGCAGTCTTCTCTTCAGCGGTCACTTTGTCGCCAGCATCTGCGACCATTTTGCGCGTCGAGTGAACCAGTGCATCGCCCTGGTTACGGGCAGCGGCCAGCTCTGCGAACTTGCTATCTTCCTCGGCGTTGGCTTCAGCATCGCGAATCATCTGCTGAATTTCTTCCTCGGACAGACCGGAGTTAGCCTTGATCACGATCGACTGAGTCTTGCCGGTGGCCTTGTCTTTGGCGCCTACGTGCAGGATGCCGTTGGCGTCGATGTCGAAGGTCACTTCAATTTGTGGCACGCCACGTGGTGCTGGTGGAATCTCGGCCAGGTCGAACTTGCCCAAGGACTTGTTCTGAGCCGCTTGCTTGCGCTCACCTTGCAGCACGTGAATGGTCACAGCGCCCTGGTTGTCATCGGCAGTCGAGAACACTTGCGATTTCTTGGTAGGAATCGTGGTGTTTTTCTCGATCAGCGCGGTCATCACGCCACCCATGGTTTCGATACCCAAGGTCAGCGGGCTGACGTCCAGCAGCAGAACGTCTTTAACGTCGCCGGCCAATACCGCGCCCTGGATAGCAGCACCCATGGCAACAGCTTCGTCCGGGTTCACGTCTTTACGAGCTTCTTTACCGAAGAACTCGGTCACCAGCTTCTGAACCAGTGGCATACGGGTCTGACCGCCTACCAGGATCACGTCGTTGATCGCGCCAACGTCGATACCGGAGTCTTTCAGAGCGATGCGGCAAGGTTCGATGGTGCGTTGAACCAAGTCTTCAACCAGTGCTTCCAGCTTGGCGCGGGAAATCTTCACGTTCAAGTGCTTAGGACCGGTAGCGTCTGCAGTGATGTACGGCAGGTTCACATCGGTCGACATGCTCGAAGACAGTTCGATCTTGGCTTTTTCAGCGGCTTCTTTCAGGCGCTGCATGGCCAGCGGGTCACCTTTGAGGTTCATGCCGCTTTCTTTCTTGAACTCGTCGACGAGGTAGTCGATCAGGCGAATGTCAAAGTCTTCACCGCCCAGGAACGTGTCACCGTTGGTGGCCAGTACTTCGAACTGGTGCTCGCCATCGACTTCTGCGATTTCGATCACGGAAACGTCGAAAGTACCGCCGCCCAGGTCGTAAACGATCACGGTGTGATCGCCCTTCGCCTTGTCCATACCGTAAGCCAGAGCGGCCGCGGTTGGTTCGTTGATGATACGTTTAACGTCCAGACCCGCGATGCGGCCGGCGTCTTTGGTGGCTTGACGCTGGCTGTCGTTGAAGTAGGCCGGAACGGTGATCACCGCCTCAGTCACTGGCTCGCCGAGGTAGTCTTCGGCGGTCTTCTTCATTTTCTTCAGAATTTCAGCCGAGATTTGTGGCGGCGACATTTTCTGGCCGTTCACTTCCACCCATGCGTCGCCGTTGTCAGCCTTGGCGATTTTGTAAGGCACCATCTTGATGTCTTTCTGTACGACTTCCTCGTCGAACTTACGACCGATCAGACGCTTCACCGCGTACAGGGTGTTATGCGGATTGGTCACAGCCTGACGCTTGGCCGACTGGCCCACGAGGATTTCGCCATCGTTGGCGTAAGCGATGATCGACGGCGTAGTACGCGCGCCTTCAGCGTTTTCAATAACTTTGGCTACGCCGTTTTCCAGCACGGAGACGCAGGAGTTGGTAGTCCCCAGGTCGATACCGATAATTTTGCCCATGTTCACTCTCCCGAAACTTTGGATTTGGTTGCCGCAGCAGTGGTGGCTAACTGCGGTAGCACTTAAACGCTTGACTTATAAATGGGGGCCTTGCGGCCAATTTCAAGCCTGCTCGTCAATCGAAGGCGAAACTGGCGCAGGGGCCTTGCTGACCACGACCATGGCCGGGCGCAGCAGGCGACCATTGAGCTGATAGCCCTTCTGGAACACCTTGAGCACGCTGTTCGGCTCGACGTCGGCGCTTTCCTGCATGGCCATTGCCTGATGCTGAACAGCATTGAACGGTTCGCCATGCGGATCGATGGCTTCCAGCTGATAGCGCTTCAAGGTGTCCTGGAACATTTTCAGGGTCAGCTCAATACCTTCGCGCATTGGGCGGATGGTTTCGTCGTCCGGGTTGGACAACTCCAGACCACGCTCCAGGCTGTCGACGATCGGCAGCAAATCGCCTGCGAATTTTTCCAGGGCGAATTTGTGCGCTTTTTCTACATCCTGCTCGGCGCGACGGCGGACGTTCTGCAGATCGGCGGCAACACGCAAAGCCTGATCCTGCGCGCCTGCCAGTTGCTCTTCGAGCACTTGTACACGAGCCGCCAGGTCTTCACCCGAAGCCGCGGAGCCCTGGTTGGCGTCTTGATTTTGCGTATCCACTGTCTGTTCGTCAGCCATAGATTTCTCCTTTCAATATCGTCCGTGAGCTCAACTCACGCTTCTGCCCCGGTATATGGGGCCGCAAAAATCAGCTTCAAGGGGGTTGTTGTGATTAACCCTACAAAAAGCGCTGCATTGCGATTAGCCGATGCACCAGGCATTTCGTCAGACCGAGCAAATAGAGCCAAGCAGGGGCATTGTCAGGCGCAAATAAAACACTGTATAAATAACCAGACCTAAAGCCTGGGAGCGGCCTTTATGCTGGTGCACCTGTCCGTACATAACTACGCCATCGTTGAACACCTCGATCTCGAACTCGATCGTGGGATGAGCGTGATCACCGGGGAAACCGGCGCCGGCAAGTCGATCATGCTCGACGCCCTGGGTCTGACGCTGGGCGATCGAGCCGACAGTGGCGTGGTTCGCCCCGGCGCCGACAAGGCCGACATTCTGGCGACCTTTGACCTGGTCGACATCCCGGAAGCCAGCGCCTGGCTCGCCGAGCGCGACCTCGAAAGTGATGGCCCGTGCATCCTGCGCCGGGTGATCACCGCCGAAGGCCGCTCCCGTGGCTATATCAACGGCACGCCCTGCCCGCTCGGCGACCTCAAAGCCCTGGGCGAACTGCTGATCGATATCCACAGCCAGCACGAACACCAATCGCTGCTCAAGACCGACACCCACCGCCGCCTGCTCGACGAGTACGCCGGCGCGACGGACCTTGCCCGCCAGGTCCAACTGGCGGCCCAACGCTGGCGCCAGACCCGCCAGGAACTGGAACGCCTTTCCAACTCCGGTGACGAGCAACGCGCTCGGCATCAATTGCTCAGCTATCAACTTGAAGAGCTGGAGAACCTCGGTCTCGGTGAAAACGAGCTGGAGCAACTGGAACAGGAACACAAGAACCTGACCAACGCCGAAACGTTGCTGGGCATCTGCCGACAAGTCGTCGAGCAGTGCAGCGAAAGTGATTCCGGCAATGTCCTGAACGCCCTGACCGTCAGCCTCAACCGCCTCTCGAGCGTCAACAATTCGATCGGCGCCCTGGGTGAAGCCAGCAGTCTGCTGACCAGTGCGCAGATTCAGGTAGAAGAAGCAGTGGGCGAGTTGAACCGCTTCCTCGACAATTTCGACGCCGATCCGGCGCGACTTCAATATCTGGAAGAACGCCTCGATGCGATCTACACCATGGCCCGCAAACACCGCATCCAGCCGACGGAAGTCGCAGAGATGCAGCAGCGGCTGCTGGATGAAATCGAAACCCTGAATGCCAACGATGAATCCATCGAACGGCTAAGCGATGAGCTAGCTTCCTATGCCCGCCATTATCAGGAGAAGGCGCGCGAGCTGAGTGACTTGCGCCATCAAGCATCGAGCAGCCTGGCCAGCGCCGTCGAACAAGAGATTCAACGACTGGGTATGCCTGGTGGTCGCTTCACTATCGAACTGCGCCCTAACAGCAGTGATGAGTTGCTGCCTAACGGCCTTGAGCAGGTCGAGTTGCTGGTAAGCGCCAACCCTGGCCAACCATTGAAGGCCCTGGCCAAAGTGGCATCCGGCGGTGAGCTATCGCGGATCAGCCTGGCGATTCAGGTGATCACCGCACAGACCTCTCGTGTACCGACACTGGTGTTCGACGAAGTGGACGTGGGTATCGGTGGTCCGACCGCCGAGATCGTAGGCCAGTTGTTGCGGCGCCTCGGAGAGCGCGGGCAAGTGCTGACAGTGACTCACTTGCCGCAAGTGGCGGCGCAGGGTCACCAACATTTATTCGTGCACAAGGTTCGCGGCGAAGAGGCGACCCACACAGCCGTTTCCAAGCTGAGCAAGAATGATCGAGTGGAGGAAGTGGCGCGAATGCTGGGTGGCATCGACCTGACCAAGGAGTCCTTGGCTCACGCGAAAAAAATGGTCGTCACCGCAAAAGTTTAAGAACGGCAGACAGCACGAAGGCGACCCTGGGGTCGCCTTCGTTCGTTTCGCGAATGTGAAATTCGCGCGACATGCTTACTTTTTCTTGCGTACGTACAGCACCAGATTGTGATCAACCATCTCGAACCCATACTTGTCGACGATGGCTTTCTGCAGGCGCTCGATTTCTTCGTCGAAGAATTCGATCACTTCGCTGGTTTCGACATTGACCATATGGTCGTGATGCTTGCCATCATCCAGCTCGAAGACCGCGTGGCCTCCGTCGAAGTTGTGCCGCACCACAAGGCCAGCTGCCTCGAACTGAGTCAGTACACGGTAAACCGTGGCCAGACCGACGTCCTCGCCAGCCTCCATCAGCGCCTTGTATACATCTTCGGCACTCATGTGGCGCTGCTCGGCGGAATCGAGCATTTGCAGAATTTTGACCCGTGGCAGGGTCACTTTGAGGCCGGCTTTGCGTAGTTCGCTATTTTCAACCATGGTCAGCTTTCTCGCGATGCTGCTTCGCAGCTTCTCTTAATGCGGGTATGATCGGCGTTTACGTTGTCCCAGCCAAGATAGTGGAAGTCGCCCACCGATGCAAAACACCAAGCTCTTGCTAACCAGTTTCACCTTTGTGGGACTGCTCGCACTCGCCGGTTGTTCATTCCCCGGGGTTTACAAAATCGACATCCAGCAGGGCAATGTCGTCACGCAGGACATGATAGACCAGTTACGCCCGGGAATGACCCGCAAGCAAGTACGGTTTATCATGGGCAACCCTCTGCTGACCGACACGTTCCATGCCGATCGCTGGGATTATCTGTACAGCATGCAACCGGGTGGCGGTGAACGCCAGCAGGAACGCGTTACCGTTATCTTCAACTCAAATGATCAGCTTGTCAGCCTTTCTGGTGATTTCATGCCCGGCATGAGCCGCGATGAAGCCATTCTCGGCACCGACACGCCAATCAAAGAACCAGTAGAACACCTCGAGCTGCCGAAACCGGAAAAACCGGTCAAGCCAGGTTCGTTGCTGGACCAGATCCAGAAGGACGTCGACGGCGTAGAAACGGTCCCAGTCCCGACGCCAGAACCGCTGGGCACCACGCCGCAATAATTTGCGACGCAATAAAAAACCCGGAATATCCGGGTTTTTTATTGTCCAGCGTTTAGCGACTCACTGATTCCGGGCTTTAGCCTCGGCCGCCTTGGCGGCACGCAACCGACGAACTTCCTTCGGATCCGCCAATAATGGCCGGTAAATCTCGATGCGATCTCCTGCCTGAACCGGGCGCACCTGCGGGTCGGCAATGACCTTGCCGAATATTCCCACCGGGCAATTACCCAGATCCAGCTCAGGAAATTGAGCGCCGACCGTAGATCGGCGCAACGCTTCGCGCACCGATGTGCCCTCAGGCACAGCGACCACCTGCAATACCTGACGATCAACGGCGGCATACACCACCTCGACCTCGATCACGGACTCAACCATGAATCTGTTTGGCGCGCTGGCAGAACGCGTCCATCAGCGTGTTGGCAGCCTGATTGAACAAGGGCCCCAGCGTCGCGCGAACAATCGGTCCGGCGTAGTCGAACGACAGGTCCAGACTGATTTTGCAGGCCTTCTCAGTCAGCGGCTTGAACACCCAGATGCCGTGCAATTGAGTGAAAGGGCCTTCTTCAAGATTCATTTCGATCGAATGGCCGGGCACTAATGTGTTTCGAGTAACGAAATGCTGACTCAAACCACCCTTGGCCACACCCACACTGGCACGCATATGCTCAGGTGAGCTTTCCAGCACCTCGGCAGCCGAGCACCATGGCAGAAACTCGGGATAACGCGCTACGTCGTTGACCAGGTCATACAGGGCCTGCGCCGGGTACGGCAGCAGGGCCGAACGTTGAATATGCGTCGTCATGTCAGCGTCACTTCCACAGCTGGGCGGCAAACACTACGAGAATGCCGATGGGCGCCACATAGCGCATCAAGAACAGGGACAAGCCAAACAGCATCGGGCTGCGGATCGACAACTCGTCACGCACCGCTTCACGCCCCATGATCCAGCCTGCAAACACCACGAAACACAAACCACCGAGTGGCAACATGATCCGCGAGGTGAAGAAGTCGATCACGCCAAAGAAGTCCAGACCGCCGGCCGCGCCCCATTGGTAGAGGTGAAACATTCCGCCTTCGTTCACGAAAAACTTGGCTTCCTTCCAGATATTGAAGGAAAACACCGTGCCCAGCCCGACGAACCAGCAGATGAATGCCAACCAGAACGTCACCCAGGCGCGGCTGACTTTGGTGCGCTCAACCAGGTACGCAACCATCGGCTCCAGCAGTGAAATCGCCGAACTCCAGGCGGCGACCGCGACCAGCACGAAGAACACTACGCCCATCAACTGGCCAAACGCTACGTTACCAAAGGCAAATGGCAGACTGACAAACATCAGGCCAGGGCCTTCGCTCGGGTTCAGACCCGCGGCGAACACAATCGGAAACAATGCCAGACCGGCCACCAACGAAACGAACGTATCGAGCAGCGCCACGCCGACGATAGTGCCGGAAATCGACGAGTGCTTCGGCATATAAGCGCCGTAGATCATGATCGAGCCAACACCCACACTCAGCGAAAAGAACGCGTGACCCATGGCGGGCAGCAAACCGTCGAGGACTTTTTCCGGGTGGAAGTCGAACATGAAATGCACACCATCCATGAAATGGCCGGTGGTCATGCTGTAACCCAGCAGAACGATAACCATCACAAACAGCAGCGGCATCATGATGCGCAAGCTGCGCTCAAGCCCGGCGACCACGCCTTTGGCGATCACGACGGCCGACAGCAGCATGAAAATCGTGTGCCAAAGTGTCAGGCGCCACGGATCGGCAATCACATTGCCGAAGTACGCGCCGACCTGATCAGCCGTCACCCCCTGAAAATCGCCACGCCCCATGTCGATGATGTAATCCAGCGACCAGCCGCCGACCACGCTATAGAAAGACAGGATCAGCAACGCCGTGATCATCCCGGCGAAAGCGCCCCAGGACCACTTGGCCGAGTGCCCTGCCTCCAGCGCCAGCACCTTCAAGGCGTTGGCCGGACTTTGCCGTGCACGACGCCCGATCAGGGTTTCAGCCAACATGACCGGCACACCAATCAGCGCGATACAGGCCAGGAACATCAGCACGAAAGCCCCGCCGCCGTAGACGCCGACCATGTACGGGAATTTCCAGATACTACCCAGGCCCACGGCCGAACCGGTCGCGGCGAGTATGAAGACCCAGCGGCTAGCCCAACTGCCGTGGACAGAAACCTTGTCTGTCGACATCGTTATCACGCCCAAGCGTTCAAAAAAGAGGCCGCATTGTCCGGGATTCAATCAACCTGCTCAAGCACGTAGCGATACCGTAGCCGACTCGCGCGCAACTCCCTATAATGCCGCCCCTATGGCTAAACAGAAGAAACACCCCACAGGGACCATCGCGCAGAACAAAAAGGCGCGACACGATTACTTCATCGAGCATAAGTTCGAGGCTGGTCTGGTCCTGGCCGGCTGGGAAGTAAAAAGTTTGCGGGCAAGCAAGCTGCAACTGGTCGACAGTTACGTGCTGCTCAAGGATGGCGAAGCCTGGCTGCTCGGCAGCCACATTACGCCGCTGATGACGGCCAGCACCCACGTCATCGCTGACCCGACCCGTACCCGAAAATTGCTGCTCAACCGTCGCGAGCTGGAAAAGCTGGCCACCGCCGTGCAGCAAAAAGGTTATGCCTGCGTGTGCTTGTCCTGGTACTGGAGCAAGCACATGGTCAAGTGCGAGATCGCGCTGGGCAAGGGCAAGAAGGAATACGACAAGCGTGACACCGAACGCGAACGCGACGCCGGTCGTGAATTGGCGCGTGCTGTGCGCAACAAGGGCAAGGAAGATTAATTCCCCTGCTGCTTGATACCGCCATCGCCGGCAAGCCGGTCTCGCTCCCACATTTGTTTTGTGTCGCTCACAAATACAGTGTGGGAGCGAGCCTGCTCGCGAAGGCGATAGCACAAATCATCGCAAATCCAACTGACTACATCCCCTTGCGCCGCTCCGCCCGAGCCATACGCTGCACTTCCTGACGCACCTCTTCCAGCACTTCCTGCACATACAAAATGTGTCGACTGGAGACTTCCCGCGCCTGCTCCGCTCGCCCTTCGATAATCGCCGTGTACAACTCCCGGTGCTGCGTGATCAGCATGTCGCGGGTTTCGGTGCGTTGTTTATACATGCCGCCAATGTTGGTCACCACATTGCGCTTGAGCAGATCGAACAGCCCGCGAATCGTGTGCAGCAACACCGCGTTATGACTGGCTTCAGCAATGGCCAAGTGGAAACTGGCGTCCGCCGCGCCTTCTTCGGCCCGACTCACGTCGTCATGACGCGAATAACAATCCTGCAATACTTCAAACGCAGCTGTCAGCCGCTCACGGTCCACATCAGTGGCGCGTAATGCCGCGTAATAAGCACAGGACGCTTCCAGGGTGTGGCGAAACTCCAGCAGATCGCGCTGCGCCTCGGGGTTATTTTCCAGCAGGTGCAGCAATGGATCGCTGAAGGTCGACCCCAACGAATCGACGACATAATTGCCCCCGCCCTGACGACTGACCAGCAAGCCCTTGGCGGCCAGTTTCTGAATCGCCTCGCGCAACGAAGGGCGTGACACGCCGAACTGCTCGGCCAGTGCACGTTCAGCCGGCAAGCGCTCACCGGACTTTAGCGTGCCTTCGAGGATCATCCCCTCGAGCCGCTCGACAATATCGTCAGACAAACGGCGCTGACGAATCTGATCAAACCCCATAACTCAATTCTCCACGATCCCGACCGCTCGCCGGGCTCTCTATTCTGGCCTATTGGCGCGACGCCAGCACCTGGCAAGACGACGCTCGATCAAACCGGTCAGCAGCATTGCGCACGGCTTATTCGACAAAAGTTTTAGGGCGGCAAATTGACACACCGCACATAACGCTTTTACCCTAGCCAACAGCGATTGTAAATTGGTATTACCAATTAACCAAGAACGCTGCACAGTGCCTGACCAACAACAATTAGGGGCCACCCCATATGCAAACCTGGCAACAGCTCTATACCCCGCTCGGCAGTCTCGGCATCTCCGCCCTCGCGGCCGTTATCCCTATCGTGTTTTTCTTCCTGGCGTTGGCGGTGTTCCGCCTCAAAGGCCACGTGGCCGGCAGCATCACCCTGGCGTTGTCCATTGCCGTGGCGATCTTTGCCTTCCAGATGCCGGTCGACATGGCGTTCGCCGCCGCCGGTTATGGCTTTGCTTACGGACTGTGGCCCATCGCCTGGATCATTGTGGCGGCCGTGTTCCTCTACAAACTGACAGTCAAGAGCGGCCAGTTTGAAGTGATCCGCAGTTCGGTACTGTCGATCACCGACGACCAGCGCTTGCAAGTGTTGCTGATCGGGTTCTGCTTCGGTGCGTTCCTCGAAGGCGCCGCTGGTTTCGGTGCACCGGTAGCAATCACCGCAGCACTGCTCGTCGGTCTGGGCTTCAATCCGCTGTATGCGGCCGGCCTGTGCCTGATCGCCAACACCGCGCCCGTCGCATTCGGCGCCTTGGGGATTCCAATCATCGTCGCCGGGCAAGTGACCGGCATCGACGCGTTCAAGATCGGCGCCATGACCGGTCGCCAACTGCCGCTGCTGTCGCTGTTCGTGCCGTTCTGGCTGGTGTTCATGATGGACGGCATGCGCGGCGTGAAGGAAACCTGGCCTGCCGCGCTGGTGGCCGGCTTGAGCTTTGCTATTACCCAATACTTCACTTCAAACTTCATTGGCCCGGAACTGCCAGACATCACCTCGGCCCTGGTGAGCCTGATTTCCCTGACCCTGTTCCTTAAAGTCTGGCAGCCGAAACGCGCCGCCGGCCAGCACATCGTCGGCGCCGTCTCGGCGTCCGTGGTGACCGCCAGCGCCGGTGGTTTCGGCCAGAAGCGCACCACCGTCGCTTCGCCTTACAGCCTCCTGGAAATCATCAAAGCCTGGTCGCCGTTCCTGATCCTCACCGTGCTGGTCACCATCTGGACCCTGAAACCGTTCAAGGCGATGTTCGCTGCCGGCGGCTCGATGTACAGCTGGGTGTTCAACTTCGCCATCCCGCACCTGGATCAAATGGTGATCAAGGTTGCACCGATCGTAGCGGCTCCAACCGCTATTCCGGCGGTGTTCAAACTCGATCCGATCTCCGCAACCGGCACTGCTATTTTCTTCTCCGCGCTGATCTCGATGCTGATATTGAGGATCAACATCAAAATTGGTCTGACCACTTTTAGAGAGACCTTCTACGAGCTGCGCTGGCCGATTCTGTCGATCGGCATGGTGTTGGCGTTTGCTTTCGTCACCAACTACTCGGGCATGTCGTCGACCATGGCCCTGGTACTGGCCGGCACTGGTGCAGCTTTCCCGTTCTTCTCGCCGTTCCTCGGCTGGCTGGGTGTGTTCCTGACCGGTTCCGACACCTCCTCCAACGCCCTGTTCAGCTCGTTGCAAGCGACCACCGCGCACCAGATCGGTGTCAACGATGTGTTGCTGGTGGCGGCGAACACCAGTGGCGGCGTGACCGGCAAGATGATCTCGCCACAATCGATCGCCGTGGCCTGCGCCGCGACCGGTCTGGTGGGCAAGGAATCGGATCTGTTCCGCTTCACCCTCAAGCACAGCCTATTCTTTGCAACGATAGTCGGTTTGATCACCTTGGCTCAGGCCTACTGGTTCACCGGCATGCTGGTGCACTAAGTACTACACGTTAAAAAGCAAAAACCGACGCCGGACCACGATTCCGGTGTCAGCAATTCACAACCCGGTCTGCAAGGCTGCTGAAAGTTGCCCCCACTATTTTCAGCCGCCGCAGCGGACGGATAACCGGGACCACCCGGAGACGCCTGATGAGCGAGCTTTTTTACAACGCTGTGCCAAACGCGACCCGCGTCGCCCCGCCACTGCCCGAGCCTCGGCAGTACCCCAGCGAGAAACCGTCACGGGTCTACCTGTTCGGGACCTGCGTGGTGGATTTGTTCTACCCGGAAGCCGGGATGGACGCGATTCACTTGCTGGAACGCGAAGGCATTCGTGTCGAGTACCCGCAAGGGCAAAGCTGCTGCGGACAACCGGCCTACACCTCGGGCTACACCGAGCAGGCAAGGACGGTGGCGCGCTCGCAACTGGCGCTGTTTGCCGGGGATTATCCGGTGGTGGTGCCCTCGGGATCCTGTGCCGGGATGTTGCGCGAGCACTACGCCGACTTGTTCAAGGACGAGCCGGACACGTTGAAACAGGTTCAAGCCCTGGCGGCCAGGACGTATGAACTGGCCGAGTTCCTGTTGTTTGTCTGCAAAGTCCAGCTCAAGGACGGCGGCGAGCCGGTCAAAGTAGCGTTGCACACGTCGTGCTCGGCACGCCGCGAGATGAACACCCACCTGCACGGTCGCGAGCTGTTGTCGCAACTGAGTAACGTGGAGCGGGTCAATCACGATCACGAAAGTGAATGTTGTGGCTTTGGCGGGACATTCAGCGTCCGTATGCCAGACATTTCCGGTGCGATGGTGGCGGACAAGACCCGGTCGTTGAAGGAGTCCGGCGCACACAAGGTACTCAGTGCCGACTGCGGTTGCCTGATGAACATCAACGGCTCGCTGGAGAAACAAAAGGAAGCGTTGCGCGGCCAACACCTGGCCAGTTTCCTCTGGCAGCGAACCGGAGGTGCCCGATGAGCACTTCCACGATTATTCCGACGGTCAGCGTCGAAGAAGATTTCCGCGCCAGGGCCCACAAGGCTTTGGACGACAAGCAACTGCGAAACAACTTTCGCACTGCGATGGATTCACTGATGGCCAAGCGGGCAGCGTCTTTCAGCGATGCCCACGAGCGAGAACATTTGCGAGCGCTGGGCAATGCTGTCCGCGCCCGTGCGTTATCCAAGTTGCCCGACCTGCTCGAGCAGCTTGAACAGAACCTGACCCGCAACGGTGTGACAGTGCACTGGGCGGAAACGGTGGACGAAGCCAATGGCATCGTCCTCTCGATCATCCGCGCTCACGAGGGGCGGCAAGTGATCAAGGGCAAATCGATGGTCAGCGAAGAGATGGAGATGAACCATGTCCTCGAAGCTCAAGGCATTGAATGCCTGGAGTCGGACATGGGGGAGTACATCGTCCAGCTCGACCACGAGAAGCCTTCACACATTATTATGCCGGCGATCCACAAGAATGCCGGTCAGGTCGCGTCCTTGTTCCACGACAAACTTGGCGTGGAATACACCAAGGACGTTGACCAACTCATTCAGATCGGTCGCAGAGTCTTGCGGCAGAAATTCTTCGAAGCGGACATCGGCGTCTCCGGCGTCAACTTCGCCGTGGCCGAAACCGGCACCCTGTTGCTGGTGGAAAACGAAGGCAACGGTCGCATGACCACCGCCGTACCCCCAGTGCACATTGCCGTAACCGGCATTGAAAAAGTCGTGGAAAACCTGCGCGACGTGGTGCCGCTGTTGTCGCTGCTGACCCGCTCGGCGCTGGGTATTCCGATCACCACCTACGTCAACATGATCTCCGGCCCACGCAAGGAGCATGAACTCGACGGCCCTCAAGAAGTGCACCTGGTGCTGCTCGACAACGGTCGTAGCCAGGCGTTTGCCGACAGCGAACTGCGCCAGACCCTGAACTGCATCCGCTGCGGCGCCTGTATGAATCATTGCCCGGTCTACACCCGAATCGGCGGCCACGCCTATGGGGAGGTTTACCCTGGGCCTATCGGAAAAATCATCACGCCGCACATGGTCGGCCTGGCGAAAGTCCCGGACCACCCCAGCGCGTCATCGCTTTGCGGTGCTTGCGGCGAAGTCTGTCCGGTAAAAATCCCTATCCCGGCACTGCTGCGACGCCTGCGGGAAGAGAACGTCAAAGCGCCGGACAGCCCGCATCAAGTCATGCGCGGCCAAGGCAGTAAGTATTCGCGCAAAGAGCGGTTCATCTGGAACGCCTGGGCCATGCTCAACAGCTCGCCGACGTTGTATCGCCTGTTCGGTTTCTTAGCCACTCGCCTGCGCGCGCTGACGCCGAACAATGTCGGACCGTGGACGCAGAACCACAGCGCACCTAAACCCGCTGCCCGCTCACTGCACGACATGGCCCGCGAACATCTGGCCAAACAGGGAGACCGTTGATGAGCGCCAAGCAAAACATCCTCGCCAAGTTACGCAAAAGTCTGACTGGCACCACGCCTGTGCCTGACGAATTCGATGTCGAACTGGTGACAGCGCCCTACACGTACACGCCCGAGCAACGTATCCCGCAGTTGCGCAAACTGATGGAAGCGGTGCACACCGAAATCCATCTGACGTCGGGCGAAGGTTGGCCTTCGCTGCTGGCCCAGTTGTTGCGGGATCGTCAGCTACCAAGCCTGTTGATCGCGCCTACGACGCCTCACGGGCAACGCCTCTCACAACATTGGGCGAGTAATTTGGGGCTGCCGACGCTCAAAGCCTACGACCGCCCGATTGAAGAATGGAAAGCCGAGCTGTTCAACGACACCCCGGCCAGCCTCACCGGCACCCTCGGCGCAATCGCCGCGACAGGCAGCCTGATTCTCTGGCCGACGCGTGAAGAACCGCGCTTGATGAGCCTGGTACCGCCGGTGCATTTCGCCCTGCTCAAGGCCAGTGATATCCGCGACAACTTCTATCAGGTGCAGCAGGAATTCGAATGGGCCCAAGGCATGCCGACTAATGCTTTGTTGGTGTCCGGCCCGTCAAAAACCGCAGACATTGAACAAATCCTGGCCTACGGCGCGCACGGTCCGAAAGACCTGGTGGTTTTAATCCTGGAGGACCAATGAGTCTATCGGCGGCTTTCCTGAGAGATGCACAGCAACTGATTCCCCAAGAGCGACGTTTCGACGACCCACTGTCGACCTTGGCCTTCGGCACTGACGCCAGTTTCTATCGACTGATTCCGAAACTGGTGATTCGTGTCGAGTCGGAAGACGAAGTGGTTTCGCTACTCAAACTGGCGCAGCGAGATCAAGTCCCGGTAACGTTCCGCGCCGCTGGCACCAGCCTGTCTGGCCAGGCCATCAGCGATTCGGTGCTGATCGTGCTGGGGGATAACTGGAACGGTCGCGAGATCCGTGGCCAAGGCATGCAAATCCGCCTGCAACCGGGCGTGATCGGCGCGCAGGCCAACGCCTGGCTGTCCCCGTTCGGACGCAAGATCGGCCCGGACCCGGCCTCGATCAACGCCTGCAAAATAGGCGGCATCGTCGCTAACAACGCTAGCGGCATGTGCTGCGGCACGGCGCAGAACACCTATCACACGCTGGCCGGCATTCGGCTGGTACTGGCCGACGGCAGCCGCCTCGATACCGAAGATACGGCCAGTGTCGCGGCTTTTCGTCAAAGCCATGCCTCACTGCTTGAACGCTTGGCCACCTTGGGCCGCGAGACTCGCGCCAATGCCGAACTGGCTGCAAGAATCCGCCACAAATACCGTCTGAAAAATACCACCGGACTGTCACTCAATGCGCTGGTGGATTTTGACGAGCCTGTGGATATCTTGAGCCACTTGCTGGTGGGCTCTGAAGGCACCCTCGGCTTTATCAGTGCGGTGACGTACGACACGGTGATTGACCACCCGAACAAGGCGTCGGCGCTGATCGTGTTCCCGGACGTGGAAACCTGCTGTAACGCCGTAACCGTGCTGAAAAGCCAACCGGTGTCGGCCGTGGAACTTCTGGACCGTCGCAGCCTGCGCTCGGTACAGAGCAAACCTGGCATGCCCGCTTTCGTACAGCACCTGTCGAACAATGCCTGCGCGTTGCTGATCGAATCCCGCGCAGCATCGTCCACCTTGCTGCAGGAACAACTGGCGCAGATCATGGCGTCACTGACCTCGTTCCCGGTGGAGAAACAGGTCGACTTCACCGAAGACCCGGTGGAAAACGCCCGCCTCTGGGCGATCCGTAAAGACACCTTCCCCGCCGTCGGCGCCGTGCGCAAAACCGGCACCACGGTGATCATCGAAGACGTGACCTTCCCGGTGGAACAACTGGCCATCGGCGTAAACCGCCTGATCGAGTTGTTCGACAAACATCACTACGACGAAGCGATCCTTTTCGGACACGCACTGGAAGGCAATCTGCATTTCGTCTTCACCCAAGGTTTCAACAATCCGGAAGAAGTCGCACGCTATCAGGCGTTCATGGACGACGTGGCGCAGTTGGTGGCGGTGGAATTCGGCGGCTCGCTGAAGGCTGAACACGGCACCGGACGCAACATGGCGCCCTTCGTCGAGCTGGAATGGGGCAGCGATGCCTACCAGTTGATGTGGCAGCTCAAACGCCTGCTCGACCCCAACGGCATTCTCAACCCGGACGTGGTGCTCAGCGAGGATCCGCAGATCCATCTCAAGCATTTGAAACCATTGCCGGCCGCCGACGAGATTGTGGACAAGTGCATTGAGTGCGGCTTCTGCGAACCGGTATGTCCCTCGAAAGGCCTGACCCTGAGCCCGCGCCAGCGCATCGTGATCTGGCGGGATATTCAGGCTAAAAAGCGCGCCGGCGTCGACACCACCGAACTCGAAGCCGCTTACGAATATCAAGGCATCGACACCTGCGCCGCCACCGGTCTTTGTGCGCAGCGCTGCCCTGTAGGCATCAATACCGGCGAGTTGGTGAAAAAGCTCCGCAGCCGTAACGCAACGCGTACGAAAACCGCCAACTGGCTGGAAAGCAATTTCGCCACCGCGCTGCAAGGCGCCCGATTCACCCTGCACGTCGCCAATGGCGCTCGGATGCTGTTGGGAGCACCACGCCTGGCGAAACTCTCGGCGACGCTGACCAAGTTGTCCAAAGGTCAGATCCCGCAATGGACCAACGCCATGCCGCAGCCGGAAAAAGCCATTCGTTTCAGCCCGACCGTGTCGGACGAGCGCCCCCGGGTGGTGTACCTGGCGGCCTGTGTATCGCGGGTCATGGGCCCGGCGGCGGGTGATATAGAGCAAATGTCGCTGTACGACAAAACCCGCAGGCTGCTGGAAAAGGCCGGTTACCAAGTGGTCTTCCCGGATAATCAGGACAACCTTTGCTGCGGCCAGCCATTTGCCTCCAAAGGTTACGCCGAACAGGCCGAACACAAACGCCAGGAACTGATCGGCGCCTTGCTGCACGCCAGTCGCGGCGGACTCGACCCGATTTACTGCGACACCAGCCCTTGCACCTTACGGCTGGTCGAGGATTTGGGCGAGGTTCGACTGGACCTGTACGACCCGGTGCGTTTCATCCGCACACATTTGATGGATCGCCTGGATTTCACTCCGCAGGAAGCGCCGATTGCGGTGCACGTCACCTGCAGCACCCAGCATCTGGGCGAAAGCCAGGCGCTGATCGATCTGGCGCGCAAGTGCAGCAAAACCGTGGTCATTCCGGAAGGCATTCACTGCTGTGGGTTCGCTGGAGACAAGGGTTTCACCACGCCAGAATTGAATGCCCATTCGCTGCGCACGCTCAAGGACGCGGTGCAACAATGCAGCGAGGGCATTTCTACCAGCCGCACCTGTGAGATCGGTCTGACGCAACATGGCGGCATTGACTACCACGGACTAGTCTATCTGGTGGATCGCGTTACCAAGGCTAGGGTGCTGTGATAGCAGGGCCTCAAGGAAGGTGCATTGATGTGCCTATCTTGATGTTCTTGCCGGAATCGACAGCTCTACGGCAGAAAAACAGAACCCTGACGTGCCCCCGCAGTCCACTGATCAAGTCCCGCTAATGTGGGACCTTCCCAATACTCGGTAGCCGATTTGATGGCCAGCAATGCCTGGCCCTTCTGCTCAAGGAGATACACATGAATCGTTCTGTTCTGTTAGGTCTGTTTATTACTGCTTCCATGATGGCTTCTACTTCTTTTGCCGCTGAAGACCAATGCGCGGTCAACCTGCAAACTATCGAAAATAACAAGGCTGATTTCCAGGGTTCAGGACTTGCGGAAAGTATCAAGGCAACCGTTGAGCAAGCCAAAGCCGATCATGCAAAAGGTACTAAAGCAGGCACTGACGCTTGCGTCGCTGAAACGAATGACCTAATCCAGTCCATGAAGGATGCCAAGAAAGGCGGTAATGGCTGACCGTTGCGCTCAGGGCCAACCTTCGGGTTGGCCTTCTACGCCTTGTTGGCGTACACTGCGCAGGCTTGTTGCTCACTTTGATTTACAGAGCAGCAGGCTCGGGGCCGTTTAGGATTCGACGCCGGTCGCGAAACTTTAGGTGCATGCCGAGTTGGTAACAGAACTCGTAAATCCACTGTTGCAACTTTCTATAGTTGCCAATGACGAAACCTACGGGGAATACGCTCTCGCTGCGTAAGCAGCCTTAGCCCTTCCCTCCTGGTACCTTCGGGTCCAGCAATCATCAGGGGATGTCTGTAAACCCAAAGTGATTGTCATATAGAACAGAATCGCCGTGCAGTACGTTGTGGACGAAGCGGCTAAAACTTACACAACTCGCCCAAAGCACCCTGCCCGTCGGGTCGCTGAGGGTTAACTTAATAGACACGGCTACGCATGTAGTACCGACAGCGGAGTACTGGCGGACGGGGGTTCAAATCCCCCCGGCTCCACCAAATAGCTGTTTAGACCTGTCTCGGACAGTCTACGAAACACCCAAGAAGCCCGCCCCGTGCGGGCTTTCTTGTTTCTGGCTGTACCTCCTTACCTACCCCTATAAACATTGCCCGTGTATCCTGCCGTGTACCTTTCAAAAAAATTGAAACTAGGGGATACACGCATTGAAACGTAGCGAAATCAAGCGCCGCCCATTGGCTGACACGGTCGTTTCAACCCTCGAACCGGAGGTAAAGGAATACCGAGAAAATGATGGCGACAGCTTGTATTTGCGTGTGCGACCAGACGGGAACAAATCTTGGCAACTGCGCTACAAGAAAGCTGACGGAAAATGGTCGTGGCTGGGATTAGGTAGCTATCCAGCAGTCAGCGGTGCAATGGCCCGCAAGAAAGCTGCCGAATTGCGAGCAGACGCTGCGCAAGGTAGCAACCCACTGGCAACCAAGCGTGCCAGAAAAGCGGCCGAAGACGAGGCTGCCGGCCACACTTTTGAGTCGCTTGCCCGCGAATGGTACGCGGCCAAACGTAAGAGCTGGAGCGATGGCACCGCGGTACGAACCATAGGAGCCTTGGAGCTTCACGTATTCCCGGTATTTGGCAAACGCATCTATCGCGAAATCCTGCCAATGGAGTGGATGGAGTTCTTGAGAGCGATGGAGCAGAAAGGAATCATCGAACAGACCAGCCGCGTCCGTGGTATGTGCCGGGAAATTTATGACCTTGCACGCGTTACCGGTCGTGCAACGCATAATCCCCTAGAGGGGCTGCACAAGTTTCTTCAGACCAAGGCTGCCGAGAACTATGCCCATGTATCCCCAGGGGAGTTACCGCCACTTCTTCGGGCTATCCGTGCGTACCCAAGCGCGACTGATATTCGTATCGGCCTTCACCTTCTTTCCATGCTCGCCTGTCGCCCTTCTGAATTACGCGAAGCGCGCTGGTCAGAGTTCGATCTGGACAAGGCACTGTGGTCGATTCCTGCTGAACGCATGAAACGTCGGCGTGAACATCTGGTGCCGCTGCCAACCCAAGCAGTCGAATTACTGCGCAATTTGCAGACGCTGACAGGAGCCTATCCGATGCTGTTCCCTGGCCGGAGCGATACAACCAAAGCCCGCTCCAATACGGTGTTCCTAATGGCATTACGTCGACTTGGGTATGAAGGTCGCCAAACCGGACACGGTTTCCGTCACATCGCCTCGACGATTTTGAACGAGCACGGGTTTGACGAAAACCATATCGAAGCTCAGCTCTCTCATGTCAAAGAGGGGATCGCAGGTGTCTACAACAAAGCGGTCTACCTTCCTCAGCGGACAACCATGATGCAATGGTATGCGAACCATCTCGATAACATAGCTGGTGGCGCGGTCGTCTAATTTGATTTCGGCAAGCTCGCAGACTCTGGACTTTCTAGGCCCCGTAGACAGATATAGACTAAATCCTATCCGCACTAACTACCGGCCCGCGACCTGGACACTAGATGAACAAGCCAAAAAAATGGTCCGTCCTGAATGACATAAAAGGACTTGAGCCGTATCACTACGACACCTGTTTCCCACCTAAGTGGTTCGATCTGGACAACTATAAAAATATAGTCAGCAAGTCCAGCAAGGATTGGTACGAAGCGATCATGACTCGAAACTTTGTCAATATAAAACTAAAAAATATCGTAATGGATGATGAAAGCCGGGTAGCCTTATTCATAATGTCTTTCAGTCAAGCGCAAGAAACACTCGCCCGTCTTAACAAAAGCAAGGAAGAAAGCGAACAGCTGGAAACCGCGATAATTAATATGGATGCCTTTGACTACGCTGAAATCCTTGGTACTTATGCGTACAACGCCCCAGACATATCAATTGACGAGATAATCCACGCGGACAACCTTATGCCAAGACGCCCGCCCAGCGACGCAAGTGATTCTGTAAGAAGCCAATATAAAAAAATCACGTATATTCCCGTATGGGACATGCCAAGCGAGTCAGAGCGCAATTATTTTTCTCGCCACAACAAACTTGCACCGGTCCTGATTGACGTTACAGCTCCAGACGAGGTTATAGCCAAGTCGGCGGTTGACTTTGCAAGATCAATAAGAGAGCGCTTTGACCTCTCAAATCTCAAGCAAAAAATAACCACTAAAGACTTTGAAAAATGGTCGGAACAAAGACTTCTTGCTTATATTGACTTGGAGCTTTGGTTTGGGGCTATTGGTGAAAAGCCTGCGGCTCACAAAATTGCAGATCTGCTTTTTCCTGACAAAATAGATGTAGACATCTCCGAGTACGTGCGAAAAACCGTTAGAAAAAATGCTCGGATACTAATGGGCGCAGAAACATACGACGCTTTAACCGCTCAATCTGGCGCAAATATTTAGCTATGATTTATTCCGGAAGCATTCTCAATGCCGAAGCTTCCGGAAGCAAATCCATAAATAATCTTCCGGACACCAGCACCAACCGCTAACTTCCGGACAAAATCAGCCCATATCGGCAACCTTCCGAAAAAGTTCGTCCGCGTATTAAATCTGTATCCGCCCAAGCCAATAACCGGATACAGATATGTACAACACTCCGCCAATTCAAACTAACAGCACTTTGTCCGCCATTCAGCAATTCGATCCTTGCACCATAATCATTCGGATGCCTGAACTGGAGGCCATGACCGGTCTCGCCCGCCCAACTGTCTACAAGCGACTCAAGGACGACCCAACTTTTCCACGCCCAGTACCGCTGAGTAACAGCAAGTCGCGTGGTTCACCGGTTGGTTTTGTGCTGGCCGAAGTACAGGATTGGATTCGCCAGCGCATTGCCCTGCGCAACGAGGCTGCCTGAAATGAAAAAGGACACGAGCCCCGAAGAGAAACGCAGCTTGTCACACGGCAATATTGTCACCGTCACCCTCGCTCAATCCCAAGGCGAGCCCCGTGTGGATAGTCGCGTGCTGGCCGAGCAGTTGGGTACGCAGCACAAAAGCAGCATTGAGCTGATCGACAAATACGCCGACAAGATCCGGCGGTTTGGCCATCTTCCGTTTCAAACCGAAGTTGGTAAACGCGTGCAAGGTGGCGGCAAAGCCGAACGCTTCGCCCTGCTGAACGAGGATCAAGCGTTCCTCCTGCTGGCGCTGTCTCGCAACACTGATCGCGTTGTAGAGCTGAAGTCGAGTCTGGTCATGGCGTTTCGCGAAGCACGTTATGGCATGGCCTGCCAAACGCTGCAGGCTCGCATACGGGAAGCAAGCCAGAGCGGTCGCCGGCTGGCTCACTGGCGCTATGAAAAGCCGGGGGCCTATCAGCATGTCGCGCACTTGCGGGAACAACTGCAGCTCACCCTCGGCCTGGAGGATGTGCGCCCTTGAACACCGCGCAACCATTCCTGCCCCTTGCCATGCATTTCCGTAAGCGTTATGGTTTGCTCGTCGCTGCAAACTCAGCGGCCGACCTTGGCGGGTCGATCAACAATAGGCGCAACAGCGCCCATCTTCGAATTGCAGGCGCTTTTTTTTCGACTGCAATTCAGAGTTATGGCGAGTTGCGCAGGAGCACCCTCGGGTGCGCCGGGTTCCTATTGTCCCGGTCCGCCAATCCTGTGCAATTCGCCACCCTTTCCTGCTTGGCGGCAGACCGCGGTGGTTCCTCAACAGTAGGAGCTTCACCCATGCAGCACATTCACGCCCTCAATCCGTCCAGCAACAGTTTGGCCATCGCCATCATCGGCGCCGAACTGATTGCCTATCGCGTCAACCGTTTGCCCGAGCAACGCGCCCACCTTCTTGGCTTGGTGCAGATGGCCAGCACCCTCGGCGCACTGAGTAAAACCGACCGCGCCACACTCGCCACTTCCCTGACCGTCGAGGAGGTGCAATGAACAACCTCCGCCAAATCACCGACGAAGCTCTCGACCTGATTGATGCCACCACCGATCACATCGGCCGGCTGACCGCCCTGATGACGGCCATTCGTGCCGACGCGAAACACAACAAGGGCCGCGACCTCGAAAAGCTGACCGGTTTGGGCCAGTACCTGAGCAGCGACTGGGACCACTATCTGGACGGCCAATCCAAGCGTTTGCGCGGTCAGTTGGATGTGATGGAGGCGTCGCTATGAACACCCTCAATTGCACGCCTGATACACCGATTATCGACCTGAACACTGACCAACGCCGCACGCTGATTGACCTCATTGAAGTCGAGCGCACTCACGCTTCCCACTGGTGGACGATGCTCAACGAAATGCGCAGCCGCGGGGAATTGCCGCATTGGGTGAAAGAGCAAGAAGTCGGGTCTGCCCCAGATCATGACCGTTGGTTAACTGATTGCTTCTCCACCAACCAAACGTTGTTCGGGCGTGCCTCTGTGCGCGGTGAAGCCAGCCAGCAGATGTTTCGCTGCCACCCTGATCTGAGGGGCTAACTGATGACGAATTTTCAACACTGCCAATCGGCGGTGACGCCATCGGCTTACGTAAAGAAAGTCACCGAGCCATCTAGCGTTACCCATCCAATCCTTTTCCGTGACGCACTTCAGTCAGTTTATGGCCCGCTCGATTGGCTGCCGGAGCCAGATGGTGCGATTCATCGTTTCCATGTTCCCGGCGACAAACAGGGCAGCGAAAACGGCTGGTATGTCTTGTACCTGGACGGCATCGCTTCGGGCGCCTTTGGCAGCTGGAAGGATGGCGGGACGCGCACCTGGTGCTCTCGTGAACCAATCGATCATCGCGAAGCGGTGGAGATTCGCCAGCGCATCGAGCAGGCCAAGCGCCAACGCGAAGCCGAGCAGCAACAGCACCAGCTCAAGGCGGCACTCCGGGCTCAGCGTTGGTGGCGCGATGCGCGGCGCGCTGATCCCACCCACTCGTATCTCATCGACAAGGGCGTCCGTCCGCATGGCCTGCGCCAGAGTGGTGATGCCTTGTTGGTACCGCTGTATGTGGCGGGCGAGCTGGTCAACCTGCAGCGCATTGCCCGCGACGGCAGCAAGCGCTTTCTGGCGGGTGGCCGGATCAAGGGCAGCTATTCGCCTTTAGGCGTCATCATCCCGGGCCAGCCGCTGTGCATCTGCGAAGGCTGGGCCACGGGCGCCACACTGCACCAGCATGGTTACGCCGTGGCCTGCGCCATGAACAGCGGCAACCTCAAGCCGGTGGCACTCGCTCTGCGCGCCCGTTACCCAGAGCAGCCCATCCTCATCGCCGGCGATGACGACCGGCTCACCGACGGCAATCCGGGGCGCACGGCTGCCAATGCCGCCGCCGCGCTCGTAGGTGGTCAAGTGGCTTTCCCAGAATGGCCAGAAGACGCCCCCGCCGACCTCACCGACTTCAACGACCTCGCCAATTGGAAGCGCGCCCATGTCCCTGCCTGACAGCAACGTCATCAGCCTTCGGCCCGATGCGCCGACCGTTACGCCTGAGCGCCCCTGCTGGGCCGTGTACGAACAATGGGTGACCAATGAGAAGGGCCGCAAGCTGCGTCCGGGTGTGTACCGCCACGGCTTCAAACGCGCAGCAGGCCAAGATGAGGACGATGCCGACAACGCCGCCGACGACCGTCCGATCATCGACGAATGGATCGCCAGTCCGGTGACCGTAACAGCGCGGACCACCAACAGCGATGACGGCAGCGAGGGGCGTTTGCTGCGCCTGTTTACCGACAGCGGCATCAAGGAATGGATCATTCCCATGGAGGTGTTCGGCGGCAGCGGTGAGGATGCCCGCCGCCAGTTGTTCGGCATGGGCGTCATCATTGCGTTGAAGAAGCGCGCCGCCTTTATGGAGTACCTGCTGGAGCAACGCCCGGAAGAAGTGTTTGCTACCACCGGCCGTCCGGGCTGGCACGAGTCGGGGGCCTTTGTCTTGCCGGGGCGCACCCTCGGCAGCGACAAGGTGCGTTATCAGGCCAGCGGCAAAGGCCAGAACCTGTTCAGCGTGCGTGGCGAGCTGGCGCTATGGCAAAGCGAAGTCGCCGCCAAGTGTGCGGGCAATCCGGTGCTGACGTTGGCGATTGGCTGTGCGCTGGCCGGACCACTGCTGAGTCTGGTTGGCGTACTCGGTGGCGGCGTGCACCTGGTGGGCGACAGCTCCAGCGGCAAGTCCCTGGCGCAATTGATTGGCTCGTCAGTATGGGGTGACCCCGGCGTGTTCGCCGCCAGTTGGGACATGACCAAAGGCGGCTTGGAGATCGAGGCGGCCGGGCGCAATGACACCTTGTTGCCGCTGGACGAAATCAAACGCGCCGATCCCAAGCGCGTGCAGGAAATGGCGTACTCGCTGGCCAACGGTCAGGGTAAAGGCACCATGACTCGCGAGCGGGAAGGTCGGGCCAAACTGAGCTGGCGCCTGCTCACCCTCTCCAGTGGTGAACGCTCCCTTTCCGAGCACGCCGCTATCTCCGGCAACGCCGCTCACGCCGGTGCCGAACTGCGCATGGTCGACGTGAATGCCGGTACGCGCGCCCATCGCGCCTTCGATGAGTTGCACGGCCTCGAGGGGGCCGACTTTCACCGCCTGCTCACCGTGGCCGTGAGTGCCCACCATGGCCACCTGGGCTCCGCGTTCGTCGAACAACTGCTCGCCAGCGACGACCGCCCCGGCCTGCTGGAGCACTTCGCCAACGTGCGCGCCAAGTTCGTCGAGGACAACGCCCAAGCCGGCCGGGTAGCCGACCGCTTCGCCGTGATTGCGCTGGCCGGGGAAATGGCCATCGCCTATGGCCTGCTGCCCTGGACACCGGGGAGCGCGCTGAGCGACTGCCAGCTGCTGTATGGCGAGTGGCTGGCGCGGGTCGGCAGCGGCAATGCCGAAGACCGGCAGATTCTCGCCGGCATCCTCGACTTTATCGACAAGCACGGCAGCAGCCGCTTCTCCGATGTGGATGACCACACACCCGACAGCAAAGTGTTCAACCGGGCCGGTTACTGGGAGTTATCCCTGGGTAAACGCCTGTACCTGTTCAACAAGTCGGCGCTGGTCGAAGCGGCCAACGGCTACGGCCTCAGTCGTGTGGTCAAGGCGCTGGATGGGGTGGGCGCATTCGCCAAGCGCGACACCGACAGAGACAGTCGCAAGACCAAGAAATATCGCCTGCCCGGGGGCGGGTCGGCGCGTTTGTATGTCGTCGATGCCGAAGCCATGGACCTGGACGCCGCCAGTGCATGACCACTCAACCCCAATGGCCGACTTCACAGGAACCTAGTTTTGTGGGGAACGCGGGGAACAGTGGGAACAGCCAATGTTTCCGGGGCTTTGGGGCGTTCCCCCTTATAGAGATGTTGGGGAACAGGGGGAACACACACCTGTTTTTCTATAAACGACCCTGCTTCTGCCCAGCGATCTGGCGGGGGGTGCTCGGCACATAGGGCGTGGCCAGCCGCCGATCCACCTCACTTATTATTTTTTTTGAGAACCACCCATGATTGAAAACACTCAAGCAACAAAACCAAACAACACCAAATTGCTGAAGGAGCTGGAGAGCCGGAAAACCGGAAAACCGGAAAACCGAGTTGGAGCGTCAGCATAAAGCGCTCAAGGCGCAGATCGAGCCGTTGCGGGAAACGCTCGATAGCCTCCAGTTACGTGTTGACGACTGCACTCAAGACCAGTGGCAACAGCGACTCCAGCTACAGGAGTTGCTAGTCTGGAGCGGGCCGCCACAAGTCTTAATTCGCAAATGTTGCACCCGGGCAAAGACATCTATCACCTTTCCATGTTGCTCAATGCCGACAAGCAAATTGTGGCCAACAACAAGCGGGACCAGGAACTCACGACAGAGATTGCTCGACTCAGGGACGGAGTGGAGCGCGTGCAGTGCGCCATGACAGACATCGAGGCCAAGCACGAAAGCGCCGCGAAGAGCGCTGACATGGCGCTGCAACTTGCGGTGCAGACGCGTATCCGAGCAACGGCCACGGGTGATGCCCCTGGCAACACCGCCGTGGAGAAGGCGACGCAGGAAGCAACAGCGGCCAGCCAACGCGCGCGTCAGGCCAAAGATAATGATGAGCCCCTACTGACCCCCTTGCGGGCCGAGTCCGAAGCCATCGACGTGCAGATTGCGAGTGCGCGGGAAGAACAAGGCATCGCTCGGGAAAAAGTCCGGGATTATCAGATCGCGAAGCTGGAGGACGCCTGGGACCAACAAGTTCAGCAACTCGTCACCATTGGCAATCACTTGGTGAACCTCGGCCGCGGCTAGGCGTTTCGCTTTCTGAAGATTCCCCATATGGCAGACCATAGTCTTTCAATTCACTATGGCGATCTGGTCGACGACACATCGGTGCTGCACGGGTGAAGCCGACCGTAGAGAAGGTGAACCCGTACCGGACTTGGGTCGCCAGTGCCGTCGAGCGACCGTTGGTCCGCGGCTTCGAAACCGTGGGCAAGAAGGTCGTGTTCTGGTCGGTAGTCTGCTGGGAGGCAGTAAAGTCAGGCGGTGAGCGGAGTATGACCCGTCCATTTTCCACCGAGCAAAAGGCGCAATGGGCGGCGCAGGTACTGACCGCGCACTACCCTGGCCGAGTGTATGCACTGCTACTACGGCCGACTTTCTCGTATGCCCCACGATACTTTCTGTGCTGGATTACCCTGAAAGAGCGATGGGCGGCCAGCTTTCGATGGCCGCCAAATGGTCGCAAAGGTCAGATACGCTCGACGCGGGTCTTGCCAGACGCAACCAGGCGTTCCAGCAAATGTGCTGGTTGGAACCACATGGTGCCATAGGCTCCAAGTGATTCTCGGTAATGGCCGATTCGTTCCAGTACCTGTGCCAGCCCCAGCCCTTCGGCGTAGTGCAGCGGGCCACCGCGCCAGGCCGGGAAGCCGTAGCCGTTGATCCAGACCAGATCGATATCGCTGCTGCGCTGGGCGATGCCTTCGTCGAGCAACTGGATGCCTTCGTTGATCAGCATCAACAGGCAACGGTCGTGAATTTCCTGATCGCTGATGACGCGACGCTGGATGCCCAATTCGCCAGCGATCTGCCCGGCCAGTGCGACCACTTCAGAGTCATCCTTGCGCTCACGGCCTTCGTAACGGTAATAGCCGCGACTGGTCTTCTGGCCAAAACGGCCCAGTACGTAAAGCGCATCGGCAAGCTTGCAGTAGCCGGGATCATGGGCAATGACGTCACGGCGCGATTCGCGCACCAGGAAACTGACATCGATGCCCGCCAGATCGTGCATGGCCATGACCCCCATCGCCAAGCCAAACCCGGTTAGCACATTGTCAATCTGCGCAGGCGTGGCGCCTTCCAGCAGCAGACGGTGCGCCTCGCGGGAATAGGGTTCGAGCATGCGGTTGCCAATGAAGCCGAAGCACACTCCGGACACCACCGGGATTTTGCCGATGCGTTTGGCGACTTTCAGCGTAGTGGCCAGGACATCGGCGGCCGTGGCCGTGCCGCGCACTACTTCAAGCAGACGCATGACATTGGCCGGACTGAAGAAATGCAGACCGACGACGTCCTGTGGCCGGCGCGTAACGGCGGCAATGACGTCGACATCCAGGGTGGAGGTATTGCTAGCGAGAATCGCACCTGGCTTGCACACCTCGTCCAGGGCACGAAACACCTGCTGCTTGATGGACAGGTTCTCGAACACCGCCTCGATCACCAGATCAGCGTCGGCGATATCGGCGTAGTTCAGAGTGCCGTGGATCAGCGTCAGTCGCTCATTCACTTGCTCGGCTGTGAGCTTGCCGCGCTGGACACTGGTGTCGTAGTTTTTGCGGATTAGTGCCAGGCCGCGCTCCAGAGCATCGGCCTTGAGCTCCAGCAGCGTCACCGCCATGCCCGCGTTGGCGAAGTTCATGGCAATCCCGCCGCCCATGGTGCCGGCACCAATGACCGCGACCCGGTTGACCGGACGAATCGACGTGCCGGCGTCCAGCCCCGGCAGCTTGCCGACTTCACGCTCGGCGAAGAACACATGGCGCAGGGCCTCGGACTCGCTGGAGGCCTCGGCCTCTTTGAACAGTTCGCCCTCTCTGGCCAGGCCCTCGGCCAATGGCAGGTTGCAGGCTGCTTCAATCGCCGCCACCACCCGCTGAGGTGCGCTCTGGCCTATCCAGCGCGACTGATTCGCCGCGCGGTAGTCGGCAAAATAGCCCGGCAGCAAGGCTGCGCCCGGGTTTGGGTGCGGCCAGTTCGGGCGGCACGGGCGGCCCGGCGCCTGTCTGGGAATCAGTGCTAAGGCCAATGCCTTGGCCGTTTCTAGCAAACTATCAACGGTGGGTGCCACCCAATCCAGCAGCCCCAGCACTTGTGCTCGATGGGTGCCGATCGGCTCGCCGGACGCAATAAATTTCAGTGCCGCAGCGGCGCCAATCAGACGCGGCAAACGTTGCGTACCACCAGCGCCAGGCAGCAAGCCAAGCTTGATTTCCGGCAGGCCAAGGCGCGCGCCGGCTTCAGCCACCCGGTACCCGCAGGCCATGGCGAGCTCCAGCCCACCGCCCAATGCCAGCCCACCGATGGCGGCGATTAGCGGTTTGTCTAACTCGGTCAGACGGGTCAGCAGACTTGGCAGGTCCGGCTTGGCGAAGGACGCCGGGCTACCAAACTCGGATATGTCAGCGCCGGCGCTAAACACAGAACCTTCACCGTGGAGAATAATCGCTTTCACACTGGCGTCCGCGACGGCACGTTCACAGGCCTCCAGCAATTGTTCGCGCAAGGCCTGGCCGAGAGCGTTGACGGGAGCATTGGCGAGGCCGATCAAGGCCAGCGGACCTTCGCAGCGATAATTGATTAAGCTATTCATATGTGATCTCTCTGTCGGATGAAGCAAATAAGCTGTCTTCACCCAGTTGGTTCTTCCTGAAACTGATCATGTTCAGAACTGTGCGGCATCCAGCGAATAGAGGCAGTCACTGCCAGCCTTGACCGAGACGCTGAGCGAGTGGATACGTGGTAGCAAGCGAGCGAAATAGAAGCGTGCCGTGCCCATCTTGCTGGCGTAGAAATCATCCTCGGCCTGTTTGCCCATAGCCGCCTTGGCCATGCGCGCCCACATATAGGCGTACGCGGTGTAGCCGAACACGTGCAGGTACTCGACAGAGGCCGCGCCGATTTCATTCGGGTTGCTTTGCGCCCGGTCCAGCAGCCACGCAGTCAGCTCATCGAGGGTATCCAAGGCAGCGCTCAACGGCTGGATGAACTCGCTCAGATCGGTACTGGCGCTCAGAATGAACTGGCGAATCTCGTCGGCAAACTGCCTGTAGAGTGCCCCGCCGCTGCCGACGATCTTGCGCCCGGCCAAGTCCAGGGACTGGATGCCGTTGGTGCCTTCGTAGATCTGGGTGATGCGCACATCGCGCACCAGTTGCTCCTGACCCCATTCGCGGATATAGCCGTGGCCGCCGAAGACCTGCTGGCCGTGGAGAGTGGTTTCCAGGCCCATGTCGGTGAGGAAGGCCTTGGCCACCGGGGTCAGCAGCGACACCAGATCCTGCGCGCGCTGGCGTGTCGGTGCGTCTTCGCTGTACTTGGCGATGTCCAGTTGCAGGGCTACGTAGCTGGAGAACGCACGGCCGCCTTCGTTCAAGGCTTTCATGGTTAGCAACATGCGGCGCACGTCCGGGTGCTCGATGATCGGGTCGGCGGCTTTGTCCTTGTGCTGCGCGCCGGTCGGTGCGCGGCTTTGCAGGCGGTCACGGGCGTAGGTGACGGCGTTCTGGTACGAACGCTCGCCCTGCGCCAGACCCTGGATACCCACACCCAGACGCTCGTAGTTCATCATAGTGAACATCGCCGCCAGGCCCTTGTTCGGCGCGTCGACGATCCAGCCGGTGGCGCCGTCAAAGTTCATGACGCAGGTGGCGGAAGCCTTGATGCCCATCTTGTGCTCGATGGAGCCACAGGACAGCGAGTTACGTTCGCCCAGCGAACCGTTGGCATTGACCATCACCTTGGGCACCAGAAACAGCGAAATGCCTTTTGCCCCGGCGGGAGCACCCGGTAGTTTGGCCAGTACCAGGTGGATGATGTTTTCGCTCAGATCGTGTTCACCACCGCTGATGAAAATTTTGCTACCGCTGATCTTGTAGCTGCCATCAGCCTGGGGCTCGGCTTTGGTGCGGATCAGGCCGAGGTCAGTACCGGAATGGGCTTCGGTCAGGCACATCGAACCGGTCCAGGTGCCGGCGTACATGTTTGGCAAATAGCGTTCCTTGAGCTCCTGGCTTGCGTGGGCCTTGAGCGCCAGGCAGGCACCCGCCGTCAGCATCGGGTACAGGCCGAACGACAGATTGGCCGAGTTGACCATTTCTTCAATCTGGGCGGAGATCGCCTTGGGCATCCCCATGCCGCCAAACTCCGGATCGCCGCCGACACCGCCCCAGCCACCTTCGGCAAAGGCAAAGTAGGCCGCCGGGAAACCGTCGGGCGTGGTCACTGCACCGTCGCTCCAGGTGCAGCCTTGCTCGTCACCACTGCGTAGCAGCGGGGCGATGATATCTGCGCTGATCTTGCCGGCTTCTTCGAGGATGGCGGCGGCGGTCTCTTCATCGATCACGTCGGCCAGGCCGGGCAATTGTGCCCAGAGCCGGGACACCTGGAAAACCTCGTTGAGGACGAAGCGCATGTCGCGCAGGGGAGCTTTGTAATCAGACATCTTGGCTTACTCGGAAGTGGTCACGGCATGCGGCATGCCAGGACGTTCAGTGGATTCAGTGTTTTCGGTTGCCGCGACAGAACCGGGCTCAGGAGCCCGTTCGCGCAGCAGGAAGTACGAAAGCGCAGGAATGAGGATCAGCGCGCCGAGCATGTTCCACAGGAACATGAAGGTCAGCAGGATGCCCATGTCGGCCTGGAACTTGATCGGTGACCAGACCCAGCACACCACGCCCGCGGCGAGGGTGATGCCCACCAGCCCGACCACGCGGCCGGTGAAGGACACGGCGTTGCGGTAGGCCTGGGACAAAGGCAGGCCCTGGCGCTGGAAGTGCAACTGCACGCTGAGCAGGTACAAGGCGTAGTCCACGCCGATGCCCACGCCGAGGGCGATCACCGGCAGGGTCGCGACTTTCACGCCGATGCCCATGGCCACCATCAAGGCTTCGCAGAGGATCGAGGTCAGCACCAGCGGCAACAGGGCCACCAGCGTGGCGCGCCAGCTGCGGAAGGTGATCAGGCAGAACAGCGTCACCGCCGCATACACGTACAGCAGCATGGTGCGGTTGGCTTCGCGGACCACGATGTTGGTCGCAGCCTCGATCCCGGCGGTGCCGGCAGCGAGCAGGAACTGGCGATCCGCAGTGCTGTTTTCCTTGGCGAACTTGTCAGCAATCGCCACCACCGCGTCCAGGGTTTCGGCCTTGTGATCCTTCAGGAAGGTGATCACCGGCATCAGCGAGCAGTCGGTGTTGAACAGCTCCGGGGAGTTGACCGAGGCTTGCTGGGCGGCGTAGTTGAGCACGTCCTGGTTGCGCTGGATGCTGTTGAGCTTGGGGTTGCCTTCGTAGGTGCCGGCGGTGATCTGGCGTACTGCGTTGACCAGCGAGGCCGTCGCCTGCACGCCCGGATACTGCTGCAGTTCCCAGGCCAGGCGGTCGGCCAGGACCAGGGTCTTGTAGTTCAGGCAGCCTTCCGGCGCCGTCTTGATCATCACCGCGAACAGGTCGCTGGACAGCGCGTAATGCTGGGTGATGTAGGCGTTGTCGCGGTTGTAGCGCGAGTCGGCGCGCAGCTCCGGCGCACCGCTTTCCAGGTCGCCGATCTTCAGGTTCAGGCTGACCATGAAACCGCCAATGCCCATCAACACCGCCACCAGAACGGCGCCCGTGGCCCACTTGGCGGTGGTGAAGCGATCGAGCGCGTCCCACAGTTTGCCGAAGCCTTTGTGCTTCTCTGCGCGGTTGTCGATCTTCAGCGCGCGCTCGGCGGCTTTCGAGCCGACACCGACATAGGACAGGGCCACCGGCATCAGCAACAGCGAGGTGAAGATCAGCACCGCGACGCCAATGCTGGCGGTGATCGCCAGGTCCTGGATCACCGGGATGTCGATCAGCATCAGCACGGCGAAGCCCACGGCGTCGGCCAGCAGCGCGGTGACGCCGGCGATGAACAGACGGCGGAAGGTGTAGCGCGCGGCAATCAGTTTATGGGTGCCACGGGCGATGTCCTGCATGATGCCGTTCATCTTCTGCGCCGCGTGGGACACGCCGATGGCGAAGATCAAAAACGGCACCAACACCGAGTACGGATCGATGGCGTAGCCGAGCCAGGCGACGATACCCAGTTGCCAGACCACCGCGATCAGCGAGCAGCCGACCACCAGCAAGGTGCTGCGCACGCAACGGGTGTAGGCGTAGATGATAATCAGCGAAGTGACCACGGCCAGGCCGAAGAACATCATCACCTGGATCAGGCCATCGATCAGGTCGCCCATGAGTTTGGCGAAGCCGATCACCCGCACCTTGTAATGGCCGGTGCCTTCGACCCCGGATTTACGCGCAGCGCTGTCGCCGGCGTATTCGATCTTGTCGCGCAACTGCTCTTCGAGCATCTGCGAGAAGGCGTGGTAGTTGATGCGCTGGCCACCGGCGGCGGCTTTGTCCATCAGCGGCACGATCAGCATGGTCGACTTGAAGTCGCTGGCCACCAGGCTGCCCACCAAGCCAGCGCGGGAGATGTTCTGGCGCAGTTGTTCGATCTGTTCAGGCTGCCCCGAATAGGTGTCGGGCATCACCGGGCCACCCTGGAAACCGTCCTCGGTGACTTCGGTCCAGCGCACGGCCGGGCTCCACAGCGACTTCATCCACGCACGGTCGACGCCTTCGGTGAGGAACAGCTGGTCGTTGACCTGCTTGAGCACGTCGAGGTATTCGGGGTCGAAAATATCGCCCTGGGTGTTCTCCACCACCACCCGCACCGAGTTGCCCAGGCCGCGCAGCGAAGCGCGGTTTTCCAGGAAGTTCTGGATGTAGGGCTGGCTCTGCGGGATCATTTTTTCGAAGCTTGGGCGCAACTCCAAGCGAGTTACCGCCATGAAGCCCAACACCACGGTGGCAAGCGCCATCAGCAGCATGAACAGCGGGCGGTAGTTGAACACCAGCCGCTCTAGGAGGTTGCCGGAGCGGTGGTCGAAATCCCGCAGTTCGCGGATCACCGGCATGGCGTCTTGTTTGATATTGCCCATGTCTGGGTTCTCGCTCTTAGGGTTCGAGGGCTGGATCGGCGGACAGCGTCCGGGCACCACGGCTGCCGGCCAGCACCAAGGCGCCATCGGCGGACTGGGTGGCGCCGGCGACCGGGGTCGGTGCCGGTTGCTGCTTCAGATGCAACTGCGCGCCCGTCCCTTGGCTGACCAGCATCTGCCCGCCCTGGGTGAACAAGCGATAATTGCCACGGGCATCGATCAGGCCCGCGGTGATGCTGACGTGCAGGCCGGTGTCCAGCGCAGTCCAGCTCTGGCCGCCGTCGGTGCTGCGCAACACGTTGCCGCGCAGACCGTAGATCAGCACTTCGCCGGGCTTGCCGAGCACGCCGAAAAAGCTGCCTTGATAAGGCGTCGGCACGGCAGCGAAGCGTTGGGTGCTGTCGTCCCACTTAAGCAGCAGGCCCTGCTCGCCAGCGATGTACACGCTGTCGCCGGTGGAGGCGATGGCGTTGAGGTGGAAACCCTGGGGGTTGTCGGTGCGGTCCTGGAATGGCGTCCAGGTCAGGCCACCGTCGTCAGTGCGCAGGATCAGGTTGAATACCCCGACCACATAGCCGGTTTTGTCGTTGGCGAACCAGACGTCGAGCAGCGGTTTGTCCGCGCCCTGCTCGGCTAGTCGTTGGCCTTCCATGGCCAACTGGGGCCATTGCTCATTGCCCGGTTCGGCGTTGGCCAGCGCCGTGTAATGCTTGACCAGCAAGGCGCCGATCTGACGACCGTCGAGCTGCTTGTGCCAAGTCGCGCCGGCGTCGCTGCTGTGCAGCACCACGCCGTCATTACCCACCGCCCAGCCTTGGGTGGTGGTCGGAAAACTCACCGCAGTGAGGTCGGCACTGACCGGTACGGCGGCCTGTTGCCAGTGGTTTCCCGAATCATCGGAAAACAGAATATGGCCACGCTGGCCGACGGTAATCACGCGCCCACCGGCACGGGTCATGCCGGACAACGGGCTGTTGACGGCCAAGGCACTGACCCTGGCGGGCAGGTCCAGCACATCGACGTAATCGGCCGCCTGGGTAATGCCCTGCGACAGGCCGAGCACAACGCCAAACGCCAGCTGCAACATATTATTTTTATACGAACACATACTGCGTCCTCTTCGGAAAACCGCGCCGGGGCACACATCCGTGTGCCAGACGTTCAAACCGAACACCCGCTCGGTCTCGCCACCTTGTGAGCAGCGGACCCTGCGGACGTTTTATTGCGGTTGGCTTAGCGAATACCGGCGCCGGCCAGGGATTCCGAGGACCACTGGGCCTTGGAGAGCGGCTCGATGTACTTGATGCCGCCGTAAGGGCCGACTACACCGTTGATGTTGTAGGTGCCGCCAACCAGGTCATAGATCATGAAGGGCGTCGAATCCGGCACCTGCTTGTCGTAGCTCTGGCTCAGGAAGGCGAAGGAACCGCGATAGAGCTGACCACGGGCGTCATATTGATCCGAGGCCAGAGCGGTCCAGCTGTCTTCGTCGAGGTAGATGCGACGCTTGGCGTAGATGTGGCGAGCACCGGCCTTGAGGTTGCCTTCGACGACCCATACACGGTGTTTTTCCCAACGCACGAAGTCCGGTGCCAGGTGATTGGCAGTGGTCAGCGACTTCGGATCCTGCACGTAGGTCAGCTTGTAGGTGTTGTAGGGCACGATCATTTCCTGCTTGCCCACCAGCTTCCAGTCGTAGCGATCCAGCGCACCGTTGAACACAAACACGTCATCGTAGGTGCCCGCACCGGCGGTACCCGGGTTCGGTGTGTCGTAGGCCAAGTTCGGCGCCAGTTTCACTCGGCGCTGCCCCGGCAAGTACTGCCAGGCGCGGCGTGGCTGCTGCAGCGGGTTGGCGGCATCCTTGAGCATGACCGCCTCGCCGGCGCGGCGCGCAGGGCCGGTGTACGACAACTTCATCTGGTAGTACACGTCGGCGCTGCTGATCGGCTGTGCGAGGTTTTCGTAGATCGGGTAGGAAATGAACACCTGTCCGGTGGTCGCCAGGGCAGGAACGCCGGCGGAGTCGACGTTCCAGGAGTCGTATTTGGAGCTGATGCTCACGCCCTGATAACGCAACAGGAAGTTCCACATCGCTTCGTTGCCCGATTGTGGAATCGGGAACGGCACACCCGGCAGCACGTTGTCGATGGCCAAGCCACCTTCCAGGGACTTGGCGCCGCTGGCGTTCTTCACGCCGTTGTCCAGAATGGCCTGGGGCAGCGAAACGGTGCGGTGCGTCGGGAACACATCGACACGGAACGTCGGGAAGCGCTTGGCCAGTTCTACCGTGGTCGCCGTGAGCAGGCCCTTGTATTGATCGACGTTCTTGCCGTCGATCACCATCAGCGGCTTTTCACTGGCAAACGGATCCGGGCGCATGCTGTCGCCGGCTTTGAAGCTGGCCGGCGCAGTGGTCAGGCCACCGTTGTAGGCGGGGATGGAACCATCAGCGTTCCCGGCTTTTTCAGCGCCCACCAGGGTCAGGCTGGAGCCCAGTTTGGCAGCTTCCTGGGTTGAAACAGCGGCCTGTGCCTGGGCGGCAAGGACCATGGCCAGCGAAGCGGCCAACACGGTTTGTGCGAATTTCATCTTGTTATTCTCCTGCTTGCGTTGAGCAAATCAGTGGTGAATCAAAAGGTGGTTTTCATCGTCAGGTACACGGCGCCGCGGTCCTCAGTCGTGGCACCCCCTCCGGAGAAGGACGAGTAGCCACCGGCGAAACAGGCGTAGTTTTCGTTGCCGCTAAAGGCGTTCGGCGCAGCGCCGTCACCGCCGGTTGGGCCGGTGCTCACACCACTGACATTGCACTTGTCGGTTTGGCCGAAAGAGTCCACGTACTTCAGGTCGATGAAGTATTTGTTGTACACAATGGCGCCCACGCCCACGGCATAGTTGCCGGTGTCCTGGGCACCGCCGCCGGAGACCGGTGACACACCATCGAGACCGACGTTGACGGACATCGGCGCGTTGAGGTCAACACCGGGGAATACCTGGTACCAGGTCGGTGTGAAGTTGACTGCCAGACCCCAGTTGTCACGGGTCGGCGCGTCGATACCGCGATAGCTGCTCTTACCTTTGTAGAGCGCCTCGTTTTCGCTATCGAGCTTGAGCAGGTTGCTGTAGTACAGCTCGGCAAGCACAGTGGCCTGATCGAACACCGGCGTTTTCGGCAGGGTCATCAGACCGTTGAGTGTCCAGTGCAAGGTGTCGCCGGTGGCGCTCATGCTGTCGCCACGGCTCGGGGTGTCGTAGACCACACCGGTAGCGTCCGTACGTGCAGGCAGCAGACCAAGCCCTTGACCCAGGCCCAGCGGGCTGCGGGTACTGACGACCGCCGGGATACTGGCCAGCGGCATGTTGTGACGGATGTTCAGGTCCGAACCGACGCTGATCCCGCCGACGTCCTTGGACAGGCTCAGGCCAAGGATCTTGATGTTGTCGGCATAGGCCAGTTGATAGGTGGCAGTGTCCAGCGAATTGAGCGTATTGACCACTGCAGGCACCTGCCCTGCCGGGCGGGTGCCGTTCGGGTTGGCCGAGGTAATGCCCCTGGCGTCCAGCCAGGCTTGCGGCAGGATTTCCGAGGTTTCGCGGTAGTAAACGCCGAGGGTGCCATCCAGCCAGGCCGGCGACCACTTGGCCATGACGCCCCAGTCGCCGCTGCTACCCGGTGTCAGGTCATGTCCGCGACGCACGTTGGTCAACGCGTTGCACGGCGCCAGGCCACAACCCAGCGGACTGCCAGGCACCACGCCGTTGGTGTTGCCGAGCAGGAACGATTGCGCACCAAAACCGACCAGGTCTGAACCACCGTAGTAAGTACCGGCTTCCGGCAGACGCGCGGCGTCCCAATCGAGGAAGTACTGGGCACCCACGGTCAGCTCGGGATTGACGGTGAACGACATCGACAACTGGTTACGCGGGACGAACAGTTCCTTGGCTTCGGTGCCCGGCGACGCGGCCAGCTTGGCCAGGTCGAGGCCGGACTGGCCGTAGCTGACCGAGTGCACCGGGTTAAGAATGGTCTCGCCCCAGAACACGTTGTGCTGACCGGCCTTGACGCTGAGCATCGACTCCTCGCCCACTTCGGTGCTGTAGAACACGAAGGCATCGAGGATTTCCCCAGACGGGCCGCTGTAGTAGCGCTGGGCATAATTGCTCAGGTGCGGGCTGCCAAAGCCGACGTTGTCGTTGGTGACGCCGGCCAGGCGTGGGTCGTTAGCGACCAGACCGGACCGTGAGTCATTGCCGTTGACGAACGGGTTGGAATTGGAACCGGTGTTGTCATAGGCCTTGTCGTACCAGCTGGCGGCGCTGACGCGAAAGCCCATGGCGTTCTTGTAGACCACGTCCATTTCGGTCAACAGGTCGATACGGTTGGTGATGTTGGTGCCGGCCTTGCGGAAGTTGTAGTCGCCGTCGTTGTTGTTCGGCGTTGCCAACATGCGCTTGTCGGCGCTTTCGGTGCGTACGCCGTAGTTGTACTTCACGGTGTTATCCAGACGCGCGGTCCAGTCCGGGTTGCCCAGATCGAGCTCGACCCCATGGGCCACCGGTACGGTTGCCGCGAGAATGGCCGAGGCCAGCAGACTGTGACGCAGGGTGAAGGGCTGAATGTGTTTCATAGTGCTAGCTCCATTTCTTATTATTGTTGGGGATGCTTGGACCGACGGAATCCATCCTCGGCCTTGATGAGCAGGAACTGATTGGTCAACTCCAGAGATGGCCTTCGTCGAACCTGACACTTGCTGCCGGAACGCAGGGGAGAAGGACATAGCAACCTGACATTCGAACAGTTAATTAAACCGCTCGGCCAAGATGGGCGGTCTCGACACCGGCTTCGTGGATAGCTATCGGTGTCGAGGGCCAGTTTTGCCTTAGTGGAAGGCAGTGAGATCCTGTGGTTGGATATCGTTCGCCTCGCAGTGATCGAGGTAGCGCTGAAGCGCGGTTTTCCAGTTCTCGATAGCGATGACCTTGTCGTTCTCATCGACGAAGATGAGGTCTCCGCTCACGATCACCAGTGTCAGCATGTATTCACCACCTTCAGTGCTGACTACCTCCGGTTGGTGAGTGGATGCGGCGGTCTCGTAGACAATGCTGCCCGGCCCCGCGATCCAGTCGTGCTCTTTGTACTTCCACTGGCCTTCCAGGGTGTACACGATGACGGTGCCGGAGTGATGGTGCCTCGGCAGTTCCATGTCGATGGGCGCCTTCATCAAAACGATGATCTCGCCGCGGATTGGGTCGAGCTTGAAATATTTCAGGAAGACGTTATCTGCATAAGGGGTGAAAGGAACCCAAGGCAGCGATTCGCCGTGCATAACGGCAGTTTCAACTTGTTGAAAAAGCATGACTATCTCCATTGCTATTGTTTTTGCCAGAAGCTGACCGCTCGGCTTGACCGGCGATGTACGCGCACGACAGATCCGGCGCGAGGCGCAGACTTCTGGAGATTGGGTGAATCAGATAAGAGGGTTACCGGTCAACGTCGCGCGGAGCATCTTGCGCGGCGCATTGCCATAGTCGGCCACCGCATAGTGCTGAACCTGCAGGTTGTCCCACATGGCAACCGTGTTGGTTCGCCACTTCAGGCGTACCTGGTATTCCGGAATTGCGGCTTGAGAGGCCAGGTAGTTCATCAGGTGATGAGCCTCCGGCATGAAGTCCTGGCCGTATCGCGCGTCCTCGAAGTTGTAGAAATTCGAGAAATGGGTCGTGAACGCGGAGTTGACAAACAGAACCTTTTCGCCCGTTTCAGGATGGATGAGCACAACCGGATGCTCAACGGAGGGGGTCTTCGCGGCCATCGCATGACGCTCTTCGAGCGGCAACTGGGCACCAAAGGTCTGCTCGGCACTGTGCTTTGCATACAATCCATCGATCCGTTGCTTGATGCTTTCGGGCAGCTTTTCGTAGGCCATCACCATGTTGGACCACATGGTGTCCCCGCCAGTCTCCGGACCCATTTCTAAACGCAATACGGCTCCGCGGGGTGGCGCCTTCTTGAAGGTGACATCGGCATGCCAGAAGTTTTCACGACTGATTTTCTCGACGAGGTTAGGCTTGCTCGGATCGATATTGCGGTACAGCATCAACAGCTTGTCTGCCTCCGGATGGCTCGGAGCAATGGGATGGGCTTCCAGTTCGCCAAATTGCGCTGCGAAATTCTGCTGCTCCATCGCGGTGATGTTTTGGTCGCGAAAGAACAGCACTTTGTGCTTGAGCCATAGTGCCCGGATCTCTGCGATCAGTTCCGGGTCCTGGGCAGCGTCGGCCAGACTGATGTTGCTGAGCTCGGCACCGATGTTAGGCGTGCAAAGCTCTACCTTGATCGAATGTTGAAGAACCGAAGGGCGGATGATCGCCGGTGCAACGGGCTTGGATTGCGGAGAACTGACTTGAAAAGCTGTTGTTTTTATCATTGAAATCTCCAGTCTCTGGATGTACGCCGGCATGCAATCGCATGCCCGGCAAATCAGACAGGATCAAAGCGAGCCAATGGCACCGCTTCGGACCCTTGGAGAGATGCTAGGGATTACCGTCGTCGCGCCTTTTGCAAGACAGGACAACATGTTTTCCTTTTGGGACAACGAAGTCGGCTGGGTATCCGGCTTTGTCAATGCTTCCCGGGAGGGGGCGGCGTCATATGGGAGGCCCCAGCTGCCGCCCGCTCACGATGCTGCATGGCCCACTCCGACGGGGACATGCCGAACTGGCAACGGAACCAGCGAGAGAAGTCGGCGCCCGAGGAAAAACCCACCAAGTCGGCGATTTCGTAGAGCTTGCGCTTGCTAGTCATCAGGTACTCTTCAGCGAGTTCGACGCGCACCGCATTGATCACCGAAAGTACACTCTCGCCGACTTCCGCCAAGCGCCGATTAAGCGTGCGGCGATGCATCCCCAAGTGCTGGGCGACGCGCTCTACCGAACAGGTTCCGGTGGGTAGCAGGATCCTGATGACCTGGCGCGCCCGATCCAGAGGATGATCGCCCAGGTCCACCAATTGCATATCCAGCCAGCGCTTTACTTCACGATTGAACTTGGGTGTGGCCGCGACAATCGGCAAGTCCACGTCGCGGGCTCGGCAGACGACGGCGTTGAACTCCTGCGCAAAGTCGATTGCCCTTCCGAGCACGCGGCGATGGACGTCCAACTTGGCTGGCCTGTCATGACTGAAGCAGATGGTCACCGGTTTGAAAGCATCGTGCGCCAGCGCCCGATAGGACCGAACAATAATGCCTGCTGTCATTTCGACCGCCTGGCGCAAAAGCCCCGGGTGCTTCAACTTTATATCCACATGCAGAAGCACCAGGTCTTCCGCGTCCTCCAGGCGCAATTGCACACCAGCATTATGAAGCCGCATATAGCGCGCGGACGACTCCATCGCAGCGCGCAGGGTGGGTTCCTCGCGCATCATCAGGGCAAGCATGCCCAGGTCGGCAAGGTCTCGGCGCTCTGCCATCAGCAGGCCGAAGGCTTCCTGGCCGGAAAGGCGTGCCGACTCTTCCAACAACCAGCAGACCGAATCACTGCTGACCAGCAGATTCGGATCGTCAAGCACACGGAGTGGCAATTTAGCCTGCCGCAACATCCGGAAAGGATCCAGCCCGACTGCTCGGGCGATGGACTCGTAGCTGGCCAAACTGGCACTGCGCATCAGGTTGGACATGCGGCACCCCTGTCCCATTTGGATAAATTGGTGTCCTGAATAGCCAAACTCAACCAACCCTATCTCGTCAAGCTCAAACCATACAAACAACAATATGACGAGTACTGCGATGAATTTGGAACATATCCACGACCTGTCCCTGCGGGACGTAGACGCTCCGCACACGTTCGCCCACAACTTCATTAACACCAACGGCATCCGGATGCACTACGTCGAGGAAGGCCAGGGGCCTCTGGTCATCCTACTGCATGGATTCCCCTACCTCTGGTACATGTGGCGACGACAGATCCCGGCCTTGGCGTCAGCTGGTTACCGAGTGGTCGTTCCTGACCTGCGAGGTTTCGGCATGTCCGACAGTCCCGCTGCGGTCGAGGACTACGACATGAGCCAAGCGGTGGGTGACATCGTTGGTCTGGTGCAGGCCTTGGGCGAAACCTCCGCAATCATCGTTGGTCACGACCTCGGGGCCTGGGTAGCCCAAGCCTGCGCCATGCTGCGTCCGGAACTGTTTCGCGCACTGGTCATGCTTAACACGCCGGTGCCGCCGCGCGGCAAGATCCGACCCACAGACGGCCTGCGGGCGATGGCCAAGGGCAAGGGCTACCACCACCTGTACTTCCAGCAGCTGGAAAAGCCAGACCGTGAACTGGCCGCCGACACGCGCAAGACCTTGCGCAGCATCTACTACTCGATCTCGGGCGATGCGGTCGGTGCCGAGCGCTGGCGCCTGTTCATCGAGCCGGATGAGCCCATCCTCAATGCCTTCACCGATCCGGTTGCGTTCCCCGCCTGGTTGAGCCCAGAAGCGATCGACTACTACGTGGATGAGTACACCCGTGCCGGCTTCACCGGCCCCTTGAACTACTACCGCTGCCGTGACCGTAACTGGGAGATTTCTGCATTTCTCGATGGCGCGGTGGTGCGCCAGCCCAGCATGTTCATCGGTGGCGCCAATGACCCATCCCTCGAGCCGCCGGAGGTTCGCGGGCTGTATGAGCAGCTCGACGATTACCTGGTCGGACTGCGCAAGAAGGTACTGCTTCCCGGTGTGGGCCACAGCGCGGCGGAAGAAAAGCCAGAGCAGATCAACGCGTTGCTTCTCGAGTTCTTCGAACAACTGGACAACAACTAAGTCGCTCCCGCGTTGGCTATGCGCCAAGGTATTTCACATGAACAATAATAAGAAGGTGTCCAACATGAATGGACTGATGCAGCAGCAGTCGCTGCTTATCTCAACGCTCCTCACCCATGCCGAGCGCCATCATGGCGACCAGGAGGTCGTCTCCCGCCGCGTCGAAGGTGATATCCACCGACAAACCTATCGCGACCTCGGGCAGCGTGCGCGTCGTCTGGCCAATGCACTCACTTCGCTCGGCGTCAGCTTTGGTGACCGCGTCGCCACGCTTGCCTGGAATGGCTACCGCCACATGGAGCTGTACTATGCCGTATCCGGCTCGGGTGCCGTGCTCCACACGCTGAACCCACGCTTGCATGCGGACCAGGTGAAATGGATCGCCAACCACGCAGAGGACAGCGTCCTCTTCTTCGATCTCACCTTCCTGCCGCTGGTCGAATCCATCGCTAGCGAAGTCTCGACCATCACCCGCTTCGTTCTCATGACGGACCGAGCGCATATGCCGGCGATTACCTCGATCCCCGATCTGCTTTGCTACGAAGATTTGATCGAAATGCACGTCGATGACTTCGTATGGCCAACCTTCGATGAGAACAGCGCATCGTCGCTGTGCTACACCTCCGGTACCACTGGCAATCCCAAGGGCGTGCTCTACAGCCACCGCTCGACGCTTCTGCACACTTATGCCGCCGCCCTCCCCGATGCCTTGAACTGCTCGGAGCGTGACACCATCTTGCCAGTGGTGCCGATGTTCCATGTCAACGCCTGGGGTCTGCCGTACATGGCCTGCATGGTCGGGGCCAAGCTTGTATTCCCCGGCCCATTGCTCGATGGAAAATCGCTCTACGAGTTGTTCGAGGCAGAGAAAGTCACCCTGTCCGCTGGCGTGCCCACCGTCTGGCAAGGCCTGCTTGCCCATGTCGAAGCAACCGGCAATACATTCTCGACCATGCGCCGGACGGTAATCGGCGGCTCGGCCTGCCCCCCGGCCATGATGGCGGCCTTCCAAGACCGCTACGACGTACAGGTGCTGCATGTTTGGGGCATGACCGAGCTGAGCCCGCTCGGGACCGTGTGCACCCCCAAGGCCAGGCACCTCGCCATGGATAGCGCCGAACGCCGCGCCCTGCAGACCAAACAGGGCCGGGTCGTGTACGGCGTCGATATGAAGATCGTCGGCGAGGATGGCAAGGAACTTCCCCGTGACGGCAAAGCCTCGGGCGAACTGATGGTTCGCGGCCCCTGGATCATCTCCTCTTACTTCAAGAGCGACGGTGGTGATCCCCTGGTGGACGGCTGGTTCCCGACAGGCGATGTCTCGACCATCGATACCGACGGCTTCATGAAGATCACTGACCGCAGCAAGGATGTCATCAAGTCCGGAGGTGAGTGGATCGGCTCCATTGATCTGGAAAACATCGCCATGGCTCATCCAGAAGTTGCGATGGCCGCGTGTATTGCGGCCCACCATCCGAAATGGGATGAGCGCCCGCTGCTAATCGTGACCCGCAAGCCCGGTAGCGAACTTTCGCGCGACGAATTGCTTGGCTTCTATGAAGGCAAGATCGCCAGATGGTGGGCTCCGGATGATGTTGTGTTCGTTGACAGCATCCCGCTCGGCGCGACCGGCAAGATGCTTAAGAACAAACTTCGTGAGAGGTTCCAGGACTACCGACTGCCCACCGCCTAAGGGCCGGCCTTCCTCAACGCTCGGGCGAGTAGTAACACGTTCCCATGCTTGCCCGAGCCGCACGCAGGTCAAGGCCCGGTTCACGAGTTCGATCAGGACCGTGCAAATAACAACAAGAAGCGCAGATTCAAGGAAACGCCATGACTGTTCACCACGCCCATGCAGACAAGATCGAAACTTCGACCGCCAGCGCGCCCCGGCTGTATGCCTGGGTCGTCTTCGCACTGAGTTTCGGCCTGCTGATTTCCGATTACATGTCGCGACAAGTGCTCAATGCAATCTTTCCGCTGCTCAAATCCGAGTGGACCCTGAGCGACGCCCAACTCGGCCTGTTGAGCGGAATCGTCGCTCTGATGGTGGGCCTGTTGGCCGTACCCTTGTCAATGATGGCCGACCGCTGGGGGCGGGTCCGCAGCTTGGTGCTGATGGCCGCGCTTTGGAGCCTGGCTACACTGAGCTGCGGCCTTGCGCAAAATTACGAGCACATGTTCCTCGCCAGGTTGTTGGTTGGTATCGGCGAGGCAGCCTACGGCAGCGTCGGCGTCGCTGTGGTGCTTTCGGTTTTCCCTAAGCACATGCGTGCAACTCTCATCAGCGCCTTCATGGCTGGCGGCATGTTTGGCTCAGTACTGGGCATGGCACTGGGTGGCCTCATCGCCGAGCACCTGGGCTGGCGTTCTGCCTTCGTCGTCATGGCGACATTCGGCCTGGCGCTCGCCGTCATCTATCCACTGGTAGTGAAGGAGGCGCGCCTTGGCAACTGCAATCAGGTCGCTGGCCAATCCGCCGAGACAGGCGGCAAGAGCCCGCTACGCACGCTGTACTCTAGTCGTTCGGTAATCAGCGCCTATGTCGGCAGCGGCCTGCAGATGTTCATCGGCGGCTCGTTGATAGTCTGGTTGCCAAGCTATCTGAATCGTTATTACCACATGGGTACCGATCAGGCTGGAATGATCTCCGCCCTACTGATCCTGACCGGTGGCGCCGGCATGATCCTCTGCGGCATCCTCAGCGACCGCCTGTGCCGCAAAGCTCCCGAGCGCAAGATTTCCCTGGCCATCGCCTACTGCCTGATCACCAGCATGTTGCTGTCAGTGGCCATGCTGTTGCCCCCCGGCGTGGCGCAACTGGTGGTCATCGCTCTGGCCATGTTGGTGGTCACAGGCACGTCCGGCCCAGCCGGCGCCATGGTCGCCAACTTGACCCACCCCTCGGTGCACGGCACAGCCTTCGCTACGCTGTCTCTGGCCAATAACCTGCTTGGCCAGGCGCCCGGCCCCTATATCACGGGCTTGCTGGCCGACAACTTTGGCCTCGACCGCGCCTTCCAGTTGATCCCGCTGATCAGCGTCGCCGCAGCCCTCGTGTTCTTCTACGGCAAACGCCACTACCAACGCGATATCCAGAAACGGGTGCCGACAGTCGCAGGTGCGACGCCAGCCGGGAGGATGTCATGAACGCCCCAATCAAGCCGCCCATGACACAACCACTGCCTTGCATCCAAGAGAGTCTTGCATGAGTTCCATAACCATCGCCTCGCTGGGGGTACGCAGCCAATTGCTGATTCCCGGTTTTATCGTCAGCGCCATGGTCGCCGCAGCGGCCACGTTCCTCTCCGAGCACTACGGTGCGCCCGTGATGCTCTTCGCATTGCTACTCGGCATGGCGATGAATTTTCTTTCCGGTGACGGGGTGTGCAAGCCGGGCATCGAGTTCACGGCCCGCGAGATCCTCCGGGTCGGTGTTGCGCTGCTCGGCATCCGCATTACGCTGGAGCAGATCGTTGCCCTCGGCTGGCAGCCGGTAGTGATGGTAGTGATGTCGGTCGTGGTGACTATCCTGGTGTCCATCGTCGCGGCCCGCGCCATGGGCTTCAACACCCTGTTCGGCCTGCTTACCGGAGGCGCCACCGCGATTTGCGGCGCGTCGGCGGCCCTTGCCTTGGCGGCAGCGCTGCCCGGTCATGCGAAGAAGGAGCAGGCGACGCTGTTCACGGTTATAGGCGTTTCGGCGTTGTCCACCGTGGCAATGATTCTTTACCCGATGATCGCCCAGTTTTTCAACTTGACCCCGCTCCATGCCGGTTTTTTCCTCGGCGGAACCATTCACGATGTCGCCCAGGTGGTTGGCGCCGGCTACAGCATGTCCCATGAGACTGGCGACAGCGCCACGGTTGTGAAACTGATGCGAGTGGCGATGTTGTTGCCGGTGATCCTCTGTGCAGCCATGATCACCCGCGCCCGCGGCGCCGAACCTGGCAGCAAGCGGCCACCGCTGCTGCCATGGTTCGCAGTGGGATTCGTTATCCTTGCTGCAGCCAACAGCACCGGGTTCATTCCACAGGTGGTTCAGGAAGCCGGCAACAGCCTGTCGCGCTGGTGCCTGGTGATTGCCATCAGCGCACTAGGAATGAAGACACAGCTCAAGGAGCTGGCCGCGGTGGGGATTAAACCGATTCTATTGATGGTGGGGGAGACCGTATTCCTTGGCGCATTGGTGCTGGCAATGCTGCACTGGGCCATGTGAGCCGAACCTCTGCGGGGGATATCGACGTTCCGCAGGAAAGCAATACCGTGGCCGGTGGCAGCCCGATGCATGGGGTATCGCCTGTAGATCGACATCAATCGAGGCAATACTCCGACACTCTGGGACCACCAGTCCAAGTTGTGTTCCAAGTGGATCCGGGCACGCGAATACATCAGCGTGAGCGGGCGATTTTTGCCGTGTTGCTCTACTACAGATTGCGGCGAAAGGAAGCTGCATTGCTGATCGTCGCTGAAATTCAAGAGCGGTTCGGCATCAAGCATCTGAGGATTCACGGTAACCCTAAGGTAGCTCCGGGCACCGTTAGATAGGGGTTCAATTCGGTCACGGCTCAGGCAGACAGGCGTTAGATTTAAAGATTCACAACACAGCCTGCACGCCACGAACGGCGGAGCCTGCGAGGCGATTGCACAATTTGTTAAAGCCGAGGTTTGAAACTGCGAGTGAGAGCGTTTTTAGCGCCCTGGCAATGCTCACCCCCAATGTGGAAAACAACGTTGGCGGGGTGCAGCTGCTGCCGGGGGTAATGGCGCAGATCTGCTCCATCCACCACTGGTGGTTGGACCTCAGATTGAGGGTGGAGAGATGCATCCAGATTTGGACGCATCTCTACTTGAGGTCGGAAAGCCTGCGCAGTAGATACCTCGAATCCAGGGTATGTACGACCAGCGAAATTCTGGGGGTTAAAGGTGGGATTTTCCCACTTTGGGTAACGCTCGCACCGTTACTTGATCGTTAGCGGTGATGCGCTCAAATCTGAGCGTATCACCTCACGTTCGTGCTCTCGCGAAACATATGCCTGCACGAACCGAAGGACTGCCATTCAGACGGCAAGGGCTTTGCGGCTCCTCGTGGGTTGAAGGAAGGTAGAAACGAAAATTCGGGTAATCCTCTGGAGGCCACGCCGCGTAAGGGCTGCAAGGCCTTTCAAGAATCAACCACAGTCGAGGAATCAATCCGTAGAAAAAGCCCATTGCAGAGCAAGACAGGAGCAAGACGGCCGACGGGACCGAAAGCGCCGTAGACAGCGCCGTGTCAGGGCTGGAGCCGTAAACCGAAATTAATCTTATAAGAGGATTTAAAGCGACGAAGCGTGTGAACCCGAGCCAGGCTTAGGCCTCGGTCAATGGTGCATTTCAGCGGGCAGATAGCATCTGCGGAGCGAGACCAAACTACTTTATGACCGACAACAAACGGCCGATTCTGTTGAAAAAAGTCGGTCTGCCCAAACGGCCTGATCATTGACTGGTGAAAACGCCTTTTCTGCACGCTGCTACGTGAAATCCGCGTCCGGAAGCCTCTGCCAAAAGTAAAGATTTCAATCTCGGACGCGTACTTTTCTGATGCGCAAACCATGGCCGACTGTTTTCAACAGAATCGGCCAAAAGCGGTCCTTCAAAATAGACTGTCAGGTTTGAGCTATTCAGTAAGCCCCATACGCCGACGAGCGCGGTTCAATGAACAATTACGTACCGCCCAACGCAGCACAGGCAAACTGCGTTTGACGCTTACACGAACCAATTTGCTTTTCAGCGGGCTCAGGGAGACATCGAACATCTCGCTGGCCCAGTGCGGTAAAAGGTCGACTCCAGCTTGCATCATCAACGTGCCGAACGGTCTCGCCAGCCGACTGGGTGACGGGGCGGCAAGCAAAAGCCTCAGCACTTCACGACTTCGCCAGTCGCATAGCAACTGCGGGCGCATTTGCTCGAGGTAGTCTGAAATTTCCCGCCTAGAGCGCGGCACCTTACGGGCGCCCAAACTCTCCGCGATAGACGCAGTTTCATCGTAGTAACGGTCTTGATCATCCAACGACAAATGCGGATTTTTATATCGCAGGTGTGCCGAAAGAAAACTGCTAACCTCACCGACATGAACCCAGGTTAGCAAATCTGGGTCGCTAGCAGCGTAAGGCCTCCCATCAAGAGCGGTGCCAATGATCTGCAAATGAATGGCGCGCACTTTTTCGATCAACCACTCGGCATCCTGTCGTGAGCCAAAGGTGGTTCCAGAAATAAATAATCCGGTTCGCCGCAATCGACCAATCATATCTTCGCGAAAACTCGAGTGATCCCAGACAGCTGCCAGCGCAAGCGGGTGTAACGCTTGCAACATAAGGGCGCTAATGCCACCGATCAGCATACTGCTGTAGTCTCCATGCACCTGCCAGCAGATCGAACTCGGCCCGAAAAGACCTGGGTCACCTTTGGGATTTTCCAGATCGATTTTGCCAAGAGACAAACCGGTCAAACTCATGACTTGAGTTTCAATACGACGACGAATAAATTCCATGACAACTCACTTGGAGAATACAAGCAACTCAAGTACGGCCTGGCTTCTTAGCGAAAAATACCAGGCCATATAATCTACTTAAACGTATTCAATAATGCCGAGCTGTTTCGCCATGAATAATTCATTTCGCTCAACAATTTCTTCGATAATCTTTCCATCAGCATTGAATCGAAAATAAGTTAACGCCGTCCATGCAAGGTCTTTTCCTGCGACATCAAACCCGTGCCAAGTATTAGACCCCTTGGCCTGATGCATCAATGCCACCACCACTACATCGCCAGCAACAACTTCTTTCTGGAAGGTCGTGTATATAGAGTCATATCGATCAGTCACATTCAGCCTCAACGCCTCTTTGAAAAGTTTCACACCAACGATAGGCGCAATACAGTCCGGTCTATGAACAACGACATCATCCGCGAAAAATTCCGCCACACGATCCACATCTTTTCCATCAACGCAGAATTTAAAATAGTTTTTTACGATCTCTAGATTATTACTCAATTTAATGCCTGTCGAATTTCCTTCAGCGCAGATCATCTTTGCTGCAAGGGATAGAAATAGATTAACGGTAGCAATTAAACTGAAAAAGCCTTTAACTGGAAATCACATTTCCGCTCACTGGAACAATGCTGATGGATCGCTGGACCGAATATGAGCTGTTTGTAAAGGTCACCGAGTTGGGCAGCTTGAACAAAGCAGCGGAGGCGTTGGGCTTATCCAATGCCGCTGCAAGCCGCCACCTGGCGGCGCTGGAGGACCGTCTAGGAGCGAGGTTGATTGAGCGCAGTACCCGTCGATTGTTTGTTACTGAGGTCGGGAAGGACTTCTACAACAATTCCAAAGCCGCTCTGCTGGCCATGCAAGGCGCCACCGACGCCGTCTCCGCGACCAAAAGCCATCCAACGGGTGTGTTGCGCGTTACCGCCTCTTTATCTCTGTGCCTACAGCATATATTGCCCCTGCTGCCGAAGTTCAATCAGCAGTACCCTGATGTTCGCTTAGACATCGTTGCTGAAAACCGTTACTACGACATCATTGACGACAACATTGATGTAGCTCTTCGGACACGTGAAAGTGAACCTGACACCAGCCTGGTGATTCGGCGCTTGACTGAGACACGGCGCACGCTAGCCGCGTCGCCTGATTATTTGCGACGTCACGGATGTCCCGAGCACCCTCAGGCATTAGTTGACCATCAACTCTTGCTTTACACCTACGCCACCGACCCTTATGAAATGGTTTTCCAGCGTGAAGAGGAGTCCATCACGATCTCGACAACAGCATCATTTGAGTCCAACGATGGTCTGCTCTTGCGGGCAGGAGCGCTGCAAGGGTTAGGCATTCTTGCGCAGCCCGCGTATGTGATACACGACGATATTGTTGCGGGTCGATTGATTCCAGTTTTAACCGACTGGAACCTGCCCAGATTAGCCATCAATCTCGTTTATACATCCCGACTGCATTTGCCTGCGAAAACGCGCGCATTCATCGACTTCATCGTCAAAGAGTTTCAGCATTTAGACTAACGCAAGGGCTCTATGCCCCGCCGTACCGGATGAAGATGGCTCAATTGCCCCCAATCCGAACCTTGAATACTTCACCTTGCATGTCCTACAAAGCCATTCCGCCAATTGTTAACACGTGGAACTGCCGCTGGACAGTTTTGATCTGTATCGCAGTCGCCCATCTCAAGCACTGAACCCATTTCTGACACCCGTTTAACTCCTCGCCTAATGACTAATGGGTCATCTGAAGCCTATCAATGGGTCCTCCCGAGGGGGTGGGGCTAGGGGGTAATTCGGGCCCCGCGCCTTCGGTATATATGACCTTTTTTCGGTGGTTGGTTGTTGTTTTGTCGATCACCGCAAGCCCCGCCCCCTATGGGTTTTGCGGTCCTATACATCGCAACAACTCAGGCCAGCCATATCGATGGGTGAATGGCCTAGGTTGGTGTATTGCCGATGGGCTGCCCTCGATGGTGAAAACAATCATTAACGGCATGGCCAGACTGATCGATTAACGATTGGGTCGTTAGACCGGGGTTCAAATCGGTCACGGGCTAGGTTGACCGGCGTTAGATTCGGAGATTCTGGTAATCCTCTGGAGCCCTTACAGGACAAGGCCTGCAAGGTCTTTCAGAAAACAACCATAGGTGAGGATTTATAATCACCTATTGCTGATCATCTGACTCAATTGGGAGAACGAGCCGCCGTTGATGTGCATTGATGACATGCTCAGACACCCTTGCGCATCGTCAATCACATGCGGCCATGAGGGCGGTGCCTCGCAGGTATTCCAGTCGGTACCCTCACACTCAACCACTCGGATTTATTCCGTCCTCTACTGCTACCTCATCAACGCACGCCCCGAACGTTATTCACCCCCTTGTGTCCGGTTTGACGACTCATACCCTTTGTGGCGATCGGCCGCACACGATCAATACTTTCCATTCTGCCTGCCTGCATTTGGCCAGAAGCGTCAACGCAGAATGGCCGGTACCGACACAAAGCAGGCATTCTTGAGAATACTTGGAGCGAGATAAGAGAAATTCAAGACCGCCTAACGAGGCACGATTGATTCAGGTTACGACTTCGCGACTGGGGAAACCTCCATCGAGTTAAATCGTACACGGACCTTGTGGGGGAAGCTGTCTTGATCCCTAGAAGAGAAGTCGCGTTCTATATGCTGTTGCTGGCCGTAAATTACGATTTCTTCTTTTGGCCTGGGATCGGGGAGGAAGGGAACTTCTGATTCCATTATGACACCCGACTCCATATCCAGCAGTGTCGGGACGATGGTCATCAAACTGTACCCCCCAAAGGCTATCCAAAAGATACAGTGTGGGAAGGTTTTAGTGTTCCGGCAATACAGCTTGTAGACGCACTTGTTGTAGTGCATTCCGGGGATGAGTGTTTCGACTACCAAGGCTGGACTAATGTTGAGGTCTTGGGGCGATAGAGGATTAAGCCATTCTAAAGTCGGTTTAAAGAGCCAAAGATTCTCATCTCTGGTAATCGAGACAGCGATCTTGCAGAGTGCTTTGTAGGCCATGAAAGGAACAAACGGCCTTCGCTGCATGAGCCACGAGACAGTGTTTTCATCCTCATGGTGCGTCAGCACGTCATCTTCGTTGAGCTTCACGGCCATGTGGTTTGTATGGCGATCGAACTGCAGGAAGTCTATCTTTTCGTCACTGTGCTTTGGCGTTTTGCGCGATTTGTTCGTGACCCCGTTCAACGTTCTGAAAGGGTGCGTATACCTCTCCAGGTGAGGCTCGATTGTATTTCCGAAATGCAAATTGCAATTGTCGCACTCGGAATTGAGGATGAGCTGGTGGTTCCCAAGAAACTCCGGGATAGCGTGGGCTTTGGTTTTGAAGGTTGTTGTTTCGTTGTTGCCGCCACAGAAGCGGCAAGTGAAGCGAGCTCCAAGGTAGCGCTTATGCCCTGCACCGGCCGTGCCTTTTTCAATCAGTTGAAACTCACCCATCAACAGATCTTCAGCACTCATCATTCATCCTCAAGTCAAATTTGTCCTACGAAACTGATCAACAAAACACCGTAAAGCCCTCGGCAGGCACACTCGCTACCTGAGAATCAGGGGGCGCCGTCAGCACCGCTGTGTAGTCCCTTCATCATGGCGAACGGCATATCACGAATTTGTAGTGCCCGCTTGGTTCGCCAGCTCGATTTAACACTTCAAGAGAAGAACCGTGGGAAGTTCGCTAGTGCGGATAGGCGAATCCCCAAATGCATGCTACATAAACCGTCGCCAAGATCTCGCGATGCCACCAAACGAATTTAAGGGAGAGCAAGGGAATGCAATTTGTCGCTAATGGGCCAGATATTCCCGATGAACTATTGCGGGCTCATGAGGAAGGTCGCGTAGTTTTCTTCTGTGGCGCGGGCATTTCCTATCCAGCGGGCCTGCCTGGTTTCAAGGGACTGGTAGAGCAGATTTATCGGCGAACGGGCACCACGCGTTCTGCCATCGAGCAGCAGGCTTTCGACCGCGACCAGTTTGATGCCACGCTCGACCTATTGGAGCGGCGATTACCAGGGCAGCGCCTCACCGTCCGACAAGCCTTGGCACAAGCTCTGAAGCCCAAGTTAAATCGCAAAGGTGCGACAGAAACTCATGCAGCCTTGCTGAGGTTAGCACGCAGTCGTGAGGGGGCTTTACGACTCGTCACCACCAACTTCGACCGCGTATTCGACACAGCAGCCAAGCGTACGGGGCAAGCATTCCAAGAATACTCTGCGCCGATGTTGCCTATTCCGAAGAACAGTCGCTGGAACGGACTGGTGTACCTGCACGGCCTACTACCCAGAAAGGTGGATGACACGGCATTGAACCGATTGGTGATGACCAGTGGTGATTTCGGACTGGCATATCTCACGGAACGTTGGGCCGCTCGCTTTGTGAGCGAACTATTCCGCAACTATGTGGTGTGTTTCGTCGGATACAGCATCAATGATCCGGTACTGCGTTACATGATGGATGCGCTAGCCGCCGACCGAATGCAAGGCGAAATTACGCCGCAGGCTTGGGCTCTGGGTGATTGCGAACCAGGGCAAGAACACCATAAAACTATCGAGTGGGAAGCCAAGGGTGTTACACCTATCTTATACGATGTTCCTGCCGGAGGCCTTGATCATTCGGCATTACACAACACCTTGCACGCGTGGGGGGAAACTTATCGTGACGGCGTGATGGGCAAGGAGCGTATCGTCGTTAGTCATGCCCTTGCACGGCCATCGGCCAGTACAAGACAGGATGACTTTGTTGGTCGAATGCTATGGGCGTTATCTGACAAGTCCGGGCTGCCAGCTCGACAGTTCGCGACGTTCAACCCCGTCCCATCACTAGATTGGCTGCTTGATGCATTCGATCAGTATCGCTACCTACACGGCGATCTCACCCGCTTTGGAGTGCCATCGCACAACGAGCCTGATACCAAGTTGCGTTTCAGCTTAGTCCGCCGCCCAGCGCCATATCCACTTGCACCACCCCTGATGCTGGTATCCGGCGGTGCCTCGAGCTCTCAGTGGGACGACGTTATGTATCAGCTCGCCCGTTGGCTGGTCAGGCACCTCAATGATCCGCAGTTGGTTATTTGGAGCGCGCAGCAAGGTGGACAACTACATGACCGTTGGTCATGGCTGATTGACGAACGGTTGAATGAATTTTCTCGCTTGGAGCGCGAAGGTAAAACAACGGAGCTGAATGAAATTCGCAGCCACGCACCTAATGCCATACCTGGACCATTGATGCGAACCTTGTGGCGCCTACTTCTCAGTGGCCGGGTAAAGTCGCCATGGCGCGAGTTTGATTTGTACCGTTGGAAGGATCGCTTGAAGCGGGACGGACTGACAGCCACTCTGCGACTCGAATTTCGTGAATTGTTTGCGCCCAGGGTGACATTGAGGAAGCCACTGCGGTGGGGCGAAGAATCAAATAACATCGATGAGCCCAACTCGCTTCGGCAATTGGTGGACTGGGAACTGGTGCTGGCCGCAGATCACGTTACCGCAATGCTTCGAGACCGTGTAGAAGACGGCTGGGAATCAGCTTTGCCGTCGTTACTGGAAGACATCCAGCAATTGCTACGCGATGCGCTTGACCTGCTGTGCGAGCTAGGCGAGGCCGACGATCGTAGCGACCGATCATATTGGGACCTGCCTTCTATCAGCCCGCATTGGCAAAACCGCGGCTTTCGCGACTGGATTTCGCTTATCGAACTGCTTCGCGATGCGTGGCTAGCAGTTCGCGATGTTAATACTGTCCGCGCGACACGGATCGCGCAGGTATGGTTCGAACTTCCATATCCAACGTTCAAGCGCCTGGCCTTCTTCGCCAGCAGCCAGGATGGCTGCATTGCTCCCGAGCAGTGGGTGGACTGGCTGCTGGCCGATGGAACTTGGTGGTTGTGGACAATGGATACGCAGCGAGAGGTATTGCGGCTTCTGGTACTGCAAGGTCACAGATTGGCACAGCCTGCCCAGGATCGACTGGAGACCGCAATTTTGGCTGGTCCGCCACGCGAGATGTACAAAGAGGAACTTGAACTGGGTCGTTGGCAAAGTTTGGTCAATCGATCTGTATGGCTACATCTGTCTAAACTTAACGCGTCAGGGCTCGCTCTGGGCGCAGCTGCCACAGCGCACTTGGAAGACCTTTCCCGTGCTAATCCGAATTGGCAGTTGGCGACTAACGAGCGTGATGAGTTCTCACATTGGATGAGTGGTACCGGCGACCCTGACTACGAGGAGCGCCGAGATATAGACATTGCGCCACACAAACGACACGAACTCGCTCATTGGCTCAATCAGCCACTACCCGATCGCCGTCCCCTCTATGAAGACACTTGGCGCGAGGTATGTCGAAAGCATCTAATGAACAGCCTGTTCGCGTTGAGCGACTTGGCACAAGAGGGCAAATGGCCGCCGGAAAGATGGCGGGAAGCGCTGCAAGTTTGGAGCGAAAAGGGCCGGGTGTTGCGGTCGTGGCAATACGCAGCTCCACTGATGCAGAAAATGCCAGATGTTGTGCTCCTCGATGTTGCGCATGGTGTGGCGCAGTGGCTAGAGGCCGTTTCCAAGTCGATCAATAGACATGAGGTCATCCTCCTGGAGCTATGTCGTCGCATGTTAAATCTGCCGTTGGAAGCTGGCTCCGGTATGACACGAAATGGAGAACCGCTCAACGAACCCGTGACCGAGGCGATTAATCACCCAATAGGTCGCGTTACGCAGGCCCTGCTGAACTTTTGGTTCAAGCGTGAGCCGAACGACAACGATCGGCTTCCATCCGAAATCGAGCCCTTCTTTACTGACCTCTGTGATGTTCGGGTGGATCGGTTCCGTCACGGCAGGGTGCTGCTAGGCTCGAGATTGATCGCGCTTTTCCGCGTAGATCGCCCGTGGACCGAGCAACACCTGTTACCGCTGCTTAATTGGACGATCAATCCGGTAGAGGCTAGAGACGCATGGGAGGGCTTTTTGTGGTCGCCCCGTCTGTACCGGCCATTGCTGATCGCATTCAAATCACAGTTCCTTGAAACTGCACACCACTACGCCGATTTGGGCGAGCATGCCCAACAGTTCGCGGCCTTTCTGACTTATGCGGCGTTAGGACCAATTGATGGCTACACAATGGAGGAGTTCCAATCTGCATTTGGAGTTCTTCCCCTAGAGGGACTACAGGAGTCTGCACAAGCTCTCTCGCAGGCCCTTGAAGGGGCCGGTGATCAACGCGAAGAGTACTGGAAGAACCGCATTCAGCCATTCTGGTTGCACGTTTGGCCTAAATCCCGCGAACTCGCGACTCCGCGCATTGCAGAGTGTTTCATTCGATTGATCATTGCAGCAGGCTCTGAGTTTCCCGCCGCATTGGCGGCAGTCCAAGACTGGTTGCACCCGATCGAACATCCCCAGTATGTAGTGCATCTATTGCAGAAGTCCGGGTTATGCGGTCGGTTTCCAAGAGATGCTTTGCGATTGCTGAGTCTAGTCATCGATGATCAGCCATGGGCTCCTCGTGAGCTGGGACAATGTCTGGATTTAATCGTGCAGACGACACCAGAACTGACCCAGAACGAGCGATATCAACGGCTCTTGGACTACTCCCGCCGACGAGGGGGATGAGTTGTGAGGGAAAGTTTTTAAAAGTCAGTTTTGGCAGGTTTATGCGATTGGTTACTTCGGATGCAAACGGCGCTCCGCGGCAACATATTGAGACGGTCGGTCATCTGCGATGCAATTACACAGAGCCATACCAAACACTAATGCTCTCCAGAGACACACCGGGGACCCTGGCACTGTGGTTGAAAGACGGGTGCGAAGACTCGCGCAAATTCGTTAGCGGCACCCCGTCAAAGTTAGTTAACTGGTTAACTCGGTTGGTTAACTTGGCTGAAAGCCTTACGGACCGTGGCTTGTAGCCCGGTTAACTAAGCATTTGAGCGGGTTAACTCGACTATCCTTCAATTCGCCTGATAGACAAGCGGGCCGTGGCTTTCAGAGCGGTTAACTAAGGAGTTAACCGACTATAACACTCGGTTAACTGGTTAACCGCTTGAATTGATCGGTTAAATCGGTTGAGAGCCAAGTGGGCTGGGGCTTTCAGGCTGTTAACCTAGGAGTTAACCGACTGATTTACTCGGTTAACTCCTAGGTTAACTGGTTAACTCGGTTGGTTAACTGGGCTGAAAGCCTTGGGAGCCGTGGCCTGTAGCCCGGTTAACTAAGCATTTGACCTGGTTAACTCGAGTATCCGTCAGTCTTTACCGGTGATATCTCGCGCTCACTCTCGCGTTTTAAACGCGGAGGTAATCCGTCATTTAATTTCGACCAATTACAACGAGAGTATTCGGGGGTGTCATTCCTCAAAACGCCCCCCTCCAACGCGGAGACTATGCGGCATTTTAGTCTTGCTGATCAGCTGCCTTCTCAGCCGATCTTTCCACCCTTCTGGCTATTTCTGTTCCCCCAAAAAAACACTGGGGTACAAGTTCCCCCGCTCAAGCCCCCGGAAACATTGGCTGTTCCCACTGTTCCCCCGTTCCCCCTTTTTTTGAAATCAGTCACACATTGGATGACGGACAATCGCGGCAGGTAGGGTGGGCGCGTGCGGAGAGTGTGTCTGCAGCATGCAATAAAATTTCCTAGTTAGCAGAACTGATCGGCTTTTGGACTCATTAGCAAACGACAGAGGCCTAGGGTACTCTGCAATGGATGGCAATGGGCCACTTTTAGCATGAGTTAGCCAAGCAGCGGCTATCGCTGCGCTTAGGAGGAGCGATGAGCATAAAAGGGAACGGGAAAAAGATACCGCTAAACGTCTATTTGCTGAAAGAAAACAATGGAATCCTATGGGACGATAAAGAAGTAATTGCTAGCCCAATAGGATCAGGCGGTAAACCCCAGAAAATTCAGACGGAAAAGCACCTCCTCGGCCCCGAGGGGATTTACGGTACTCTCTTCATTCGGAAGCCAATACTTGAAACTACACCTGATTGGCTTGAATTCATCGCCCAGGGGTTGAATGAGAGCGTAAAAACTAAGAGTTGGACAAATAAAAGCGTGTCCGCTCTTCTCATAGTGACTCATAACTCAAGACAGTTCGCGATCGCCTTTGGACATGGGCGGCACATGATTGAATCGCGGTTGATAGAAGATAGATTTGGCATAAGGGTTGTGCTAAATAGCGTTTCGCCAGACAGAATTGCCTCAATTGATCGGCAGACTTTTGATGCATCCCCAAGAATAAGCCGGACGCAAACTATAAAGGCGTCCTCAGTCTCTGACTACATGATTAATGCTGAGCAGGATCTGTTGAGGGGATTGGTAGGATTTACAAAGCCTGAATACTCTGATGTTCTTGGACCATTAATCGCTGGAATTGACTCATTTAAGGCTTCAGTTCCTGCAGAACTTGCAGGATTAGCAAATTTATTTACGACGCTGCTAGATCGCTCTGCTTCTAAGGACTATTTGTCCCGAAGTGTCGATGGCCATAATAGTGAATTCTCCTGGGTCGAAAATTTACTTCCTGTAAAGGACAAAGATGTCATTGAAGAGCTAGAGGCGCAGCTTTGGAACGCACTGAGATCTTCCGACAAGCATAATATGTGGCTTGCAATCCCCGATATTGTCGACTGGAGTAATGTGGCTGGATTTTCCTATCGGGCGGAAGCCGAGGGCACGGATATACAGGAAGTTCTGTATCTTGAAAAGTTCCTCGATACTTTTCGACGTGATGCGACGCTAGAAACTGTTAAACGTCGTGATATCTATATGATTCACACTGATGGGCGGATATCGGCGAGATTTAGTGCCTTCAAGTGTATTTATGCTGAGATAAAGCATAAGGCGAAGCTGTTTATCTTGCATGCCGGAAGCTGGTTTGGCGTAGAAGAATCTTTCCAAGCATCTGTTGAGAAATATTACTCTGATCTTGACAAGAAAGTCTTTGCTATTCCTTTTGTGGAATATGATCACTCCGGCGAAGGAGAATACAATGAGTACGTATGTGCTCAGGCGTCGTCCACTCATGCAATGCTTGATCGGCAGCTAATTAGATTTGGCGGCAGCTATGACAAGATTGAGGTCTGTGATATTTATAAGAAGCAAGGCGGAGGCGAGAGAGGGGAATTCATTCACGTAAAGAGAGGACGAGGATCTTCTAATCTTAGCCACTTGTTTGCTCAAGGCTTAGTTGCTTCTACGCTTTTAGTTCGTGAGTCTGAGTTCGTTAAGGATGTAAATAAGCAGCTAGCAAAACAAGGCTTCCCGGCGCTACCAGAGAAATTTGAGGCTAAAGGAAACGATATCGTATATGCAATAATTGATGGCGAGAACTCCTCTAGCCTAGACATCCCATTCTTTAGCAAAGTAACGCTTCAAAATTGCGGAAAGACTATAACTTCATACGGATACGGGATTAAACTCCTACATATCCCTGAATCTGCAGCGCACCGTATTAAGGTTGCTCAGAAGGTAGCGACAAAGAAGCTTAAAAAGAAAACCACAACTGCTGTTAAAACCAAAGTCAAAAAAAGCACGACAGGAAAAAGCACTACAAATCCATCAAGCGGAATTAAAAGCGGAGTAAAATCAAGCGAAATCAACCCAGTGCCTAACTAACTTAGCAACGTCGTGGGTTTTGATTCTGGATGATTGGTTTGCGAGCCTTGGTTTAAGGTATTCAAAGGCGATGTCGACTTGTTTGGTGTACTGAAGTACGAGAAGCAGGTAGCCCAGCAAGGAGACATCAGTGGCCTCTGGGTTTATTCGCCTGACCGAGTTGAATGGGTCCATCGTTCATTATCATAAACACGATGGGGAACCATTACCGTTCCGGTAACGATGCCCTTTTCGCATCAAGATCCTTTCAATTTCAACGTTGAAATTTCAGTAAGCTGGTACAGCTGCCGCTATCACGATGTCGCGTGTTTCCGCCCCCCGTTTCCTTAGGAATGTCTCAGGGGCCCTGGCGTTTTTTTTTCAGACGTTCACCCTCAATGGCGTGCTGTGAAGCAAATAGGCAGACGGTCTAGTGGATCTTCGCTTTACTTAAGCTGCACACAGCGAGCTAAGGTTTTGACGGATGGCAGGAGAGATGGCTAGTCATGGAAATATTTAGTGCTCGAGAAGAACATGCCCATCAAGGCTGGGTGTGGTTGCAGGATGCTTCCCTACCGTCTAGAGGCGTGATCAAAATCACAAACCCAAATACTAAAAAAAGCGTCTACTGCGAAGCCCTCCAAATTGACGCCAACTTTCTCAAAACCTATAACCAACCGCCCCGGCGGACCATAACAAAACCGGAGGAAACACTAGTCATAGGCTCCTGGTACAGGAGCGGCCTAGGCGAAATTGTTCCGCGAACCGAAGTATCGTTAACTGTCTGTGCCAGCAACTCCTGGATTGGGCAGTTCCGCGCTTGCGTTGGCCACCCTCAAGTAGTTGTTCGGCTGGCGGCGTGGCTTGGTGGCACCGGGCTCATTCTTGGTGTTATCGGCCTTATCCTGGGTATCGCTAGCCTTTGTTGAGTAATGAGGTTTCTGGACTGGATCATCAGTCGACCCATGATGTTAGCTCTCGGAGGAGCACATGAAATGTTGCCAATGCGCCACCCCTGCTATGTACCAGATAGGGGAAAACAACGTTCCGCTTTGCCTAGACTGCTACTTCAAACTCACCCAGATTCGACAGCAAGAGTTTGAGAACAGTGAGCGGATGATCAACTACCTGAATGATGAAATGTCATCCATTTCCGGCTTCCCACCAGACGGTCCTAAATTCCCTCCCCGTCCACGCCCCGTTGTTGTAGCAGGTACTAAATTGAACAATATTTCAGTCAATAACAGCGTCGTAGGCACGATCAACACGGGGTCCATCGGAACGGTTGATCAGTCAATCACAGCACTGATGCAAAACGGTGAGCAGGGGCTTGCCGAAACAGTGAAAGGTTTGTCGGAGGCAATTCTTCAGAGCGGCGACTTAACTCGGAATCAGAAGAACGAGCTGGTGGAGATCTTAAGCTTTGTGGCAAAGGAGTCTGCTGCGCCAAAAGATGCCCGGCGTAATACGGTCGCAATTTCGCTCTTAGAGAAAGCGACCAAAATTACTGAGCTTGCGTCTGACATAACGGACGTCTGTCAAAAGTGGTGGCCAGTCCTGTTTGCTGCCTTTTCAGTGGCTACCGGCTAACTCATGATTGAGCTCCACACCGAAAATCTGAGCCGAAGCAATTCCGATGAGAACATAGACTCGTTTGAGGGCAGCATACGCCAGCGTGTATCCCTACATGTATCCCTCGAATCACCACACCACTCCAACCTCAATGTTTACTGGTGATTTTTGTGCAAGTTCAAATGACCCCGGCTCCACCAATTGAGACACCAACGAAGCCCGCCCAGTGCGGGCTTTGTTGCATCTGGAGTTTCACATGTTGCTGAAGGTTGTTGTGGATTCATACAGGCCTCAGCGACTTTTCAGCAACTCCTTCCTCCGGTGTTCTGCCGTCCCACTCCCTCCCTGCTACGCTGATTTACGACACGGAGGAAATCCCATGCCGAACTCAGACCTACTCCCTTCCCTGCTCTTCAAGCTCAATGAAAACCAGCTCGCCCTTGAGGCTGCCATCATGGAGCTGTCGAACTGGGTCGAGCAGCGCGGATCGGCCGACGTTGCCGATAACGTGCGCGGCGCCATGGACACTATCGACAAGAATGAAGAGTTCATCAAAATGACGCTTGCGGTAATGATGACGCCGGAGTGACTGCCCGGTGTCAAATCCCACCTCCGGCGTCCTGCCGACCGAGTACAACCCCTATACAAAGGATGAGCAGCCAGATGGAAGTCATGGCACATCCTTGAAGAAAACGTGCTGGCCCAGCTTCAAGGTCTGCCTCGCAGCAGCTTGCGCGTTATCGCACTCAAGAACCGAGCAGCCATAGGGAATCGCCTCCTTGTAGGCCTTGCAGCAGTGGCCAACGGAGGTCATCGGCTGAATGTTGCAGCCCTCTCTTCTACCATGACACCAAGCGAGCTATCTGGGCGCCTGTAGTGGATAAGGTCGTGGGGTTGCTGGGTGGTTTTGGGGCGGTAGTGAATCAGGTCAGCCGGCCGGTCTGGGTGGACGTGGGGTGCGGCGACGGCGCGCTCGTCATGACGGCCGGAGACTACGGGTTTTCGGCAATAGGCCTGGATGCCCGCGCCGAAACCGTCAGCCAGATTCAGAACCTGGGCTTCAATGCACTGCAACATGACTTCATGACACTGCAATTTGAGGTCGTGCCCGATGTACTGTCCATGATGGATGTTCTTGAACACATGCCTTACCCGCTTGAAGCCTTACGCAAAGCAGCGCAAGTACTTCGCCCTGGCGGAGTGATTGTTATCAGCCTGCCTGATTTGACCTCTTCGAGCTGGAAAATCATGGATGCGGAGAAAGCCAACCCTTACTGGTTGGAAATCGAGCATTACCATAATTTCAGTCGCGACTGACTCGTTGCACTCTTGATCGACAGTGGTTTTGCCGTTGTCGATTTCGCAGTTCCGAACCGGTATAAAGCCCAAATGGAGCTTTATGCGGTGCGCCAATAACAAACCCAAGAGAGAAGAATGATCCAAAGCTCAGCATCTTCCAGGCAAGGCTGAGCCCTGGCTTCCTGACTCAAGAATAAAAACACCCGATGCACTGCACCGGGTGTTTTTTTGTTTACATGCGAGCGCGCAAGCAGAATGCGTTACTTCGCCTGAGTACCCCGCCCCCCCCATGCGCCAAGCCCTCCTGATCGTAGACATGCAGCACAGCTTCGCCCCGCCGCAATAGCTTATCGATGGCATCCGGACGCTCGTCGATCACTGGATCGAACAGACGGGCTGGCCGTCAGGCTTTGGGAGCATCCTATCAAGCACACAATGAAATCGACCGGGTTGTACTCTGTAACTTCATTGGACGGTTCAACACAATCAGACCTACGCTGTACTACTTCTCCCAAGGATGGCGCCATGAAATACAAAATGCTGATTGTCGCGTTAACCCTCTCCCTGTCGTCCGGTTGTGCGTACTACAACGACCGCACCACCGACACCAGCAAGAACGGGCGGATTGCCTGTGATGCCGAGCCTGCCAATCAGCCGGGCTGTTATACGAAGCAGTCGAAGGATTGGAGTTGGGGTGGGTTGAAGTTTGGGGTTGGGGCTTCGAACTAGTGTCAGCAAGGGACAGGTCCTACAGCTCTCGTGAGTGTGGGGATTGTTTCCGACAGGTTTTGACGGTTGTTGTGTGGGAAGCAGAGTGGATAGGCTTTGTCGGTCGCTGCATATCAGCGATCGGGTGTGGAAACCCGAAGATAAACAAACATGTCCCCATGGCATACTGTGGCGCTTTATTTCGGCCGCAGGTTCAAGTTATGGCGGCTGTGCGTGGGAGACCCTCGGGTCTGCCGGGTTTTGTCCGTTTATCTCGGTTTTTCCACCCCGCGCACAGTTGCCACCTATTCGAGTGGAATCGGAAGAGTGGCAGCTCCAATGACTTAAAAGGACGATATTGCCATGATTAAAGAAACCCCAAATCCGCCTGCCGCGGATGACGTCTCCCCCTACGAATCCCCCGATTCCAAAAAGCTCAACGACGCCGCCGACCGAGCGCTCAATCACTACCTCAATCCCTCCGCCCTCAAATCACCCGTGGCCCGCAAGCCAAGCACGATGTTTTTCGTCTCGCCGGATATGATGGATGAAGACCTGTTGGCGCATGCCTGTGAGTCCTTGGCTTCGGCGAGTGTGATGACGAGTAATTTCGCGGGGTATCTGGAAGGGCCGCATCGGCATACGGCGATGGCAATTCAGCAGATTGTGATGCTGGCGGAACTGGCGGTGAATCGGATGCTGGATAACTTCGAGCTGCCAAAAACTTCACCACACAGCTGATCCACCTGTGGGAGCGAGCCTGCTCGCGATGGCGGCGTGTCAGTCGACATCCATATTGAATGAACGATGGTTATCGCGAGCAGGCTCACTCCCACAAAGGCAATTCGGTGTGTGTGTGTGTGGGCGGGAGTCAAAGCACTTTCAAATCAACCGACACATGCCCGCGCGTCATCCGCGAATAGGGGCAGATTTGATGCGCAGCCTCAGCCAGTTCACGCTTCACCCCAGCGTCCAACCCGGGAATATTGACGTTCAACCTGACCGCCAACTGAAAATCCCCGCCACTGGTTTTACCCAGATCGACCTCGGCATCCACCGATGTATCTTCCGGCAATTTGATTTTCATCTTGCCCGCCGCCACCTGGATAGCGCCGATAAAACAGGCCGAATAGCCGAGGGCAAACAGTTGCTCCGGATTGGTGCCGGGCTTGCCCGAGCCGGGGGAGCTGAAGGTGACGTCGAGTTCGCCATCGCTGGACTTGCCGGTGCCGGTGCGGCCGCCGACGGTGTGTGTTTTTGCGGTGTACAGAACGGTTTCCAGTGCAGTACTCATGGCCGTGACTCCTGAAGGGAAGCGACAGAGTAGGCAAGCCTAGCAGTGCAGCATCTGCTCACAGGTGACGTTTGTCGGTTTTGTGTCTTCGCAGACTCGCTGGGTTTTATCTATCCTTTCGCTCCAGGTTCTCTCAGGAATAAAACATGAACCTCTGGATCAACGCCGCTCTGTTGGCCGTGGTTTCCACGTTTGCACACGCCGTCACCGAGCTCGCGCCTCGTGTCGAGCATGTCCCTTTCGATAAAGGCGCCGATAGCGTCAAGTTCAAGCACTCGATCAAAGGCCCACTCACCGCGCAGTACCGCGTCAGTGCAAAGGCAGGCCAGATACTGACCGCCGACCTCAAGCCTTCCAACGCATCCGCCTACTTCAACATCACCACCAAGGGGGCCGACTATGCGCTGTTCAACGGATCGATCATGGGCAACCACTTCATGGGCCCTTTGCCCGTCGATGGCCAATACACGGTTCAGGTGTACCTCATGCGCAACGCTGCACGGCGCAACGAGGTCGCCTATTACAGCCTTTCATTGAACCTCAGTCCCCCGACGGACAGCGCCCAACCGTTTGATCAGACTCTTGAACTGCAAGGCATACGTTTTCATGTGAAGGGGGAATGGGTCGACGGGAATCCTGTAGTGCGCATCTCGCCTCAAGGATTGGAAATCGACAACTCGGAGATCACTCGACCGCTCACCGGCAACATCGCACGCGCGGAAGTTGCCGACCTTGATCGCGATGGCTCACCGGAGATTTACATCTTCGCCCGATCACCCGGGCGCGGGATGTCGGGGGAGCTGGTTGCCTACTCGGCCAACCGCAAAAAATCGCTGAGTGAGATTTACCTTCCAGCCGTTAGTGAGAACGCGAAAATGGCGGAGGGGTATCAGGGGGAAGAGGAGTTTGCGGTGGTGGAAAATGCGCTGGTGCGACGGTTTCCGGTTTATGACAGTCCTGAGGCTGGGGCGGGAAGGACGGGGAAGATGCGACAGGTTCAGTACAGGTTGGTGGCTGGGGAGG
>NZ_JAHBDK010000019.1 GCF_019956415.1 Pseudomonas sp. GL-B-19 | reverse complement strand
CGTGAGCTCAACCAATGTTGGCCAGAAGCCAAAGATGGCTTCCTCGAATAGGCCTTATACATAGATGCAACCGGGTAGCAGTGTTTGAAAAGCAGGTAGACAGTGGGGGCGAGTCCATACATAGGAGTGAGCCTGCTCGCGATGGCGGATTTACATTCAACATTGATGGTCGGCTGATCCACCGCTATCGCGAGCAGGCTCACTCCTACAAGGGGTTCAGTGTCAGGTTGGGAAATGGGGTTTCGTCGCTCCCGACCGCGGCACACAGGCCACGAACTAAACTTAATGCACCCAGGACGCGCTTGGTGTCCTGTTCATTCCAACGACCACCGTCCAGAGGTGAACGCCTCGAAAAACAAGGCCTCCGGACCGTGATCCTGCAGAAGGAGCACACGTGATGGACGAGGCCAGACTCAATGATTTCATGGGCAAATTGGTGAGTGACATGGGCGGCGCGGCGATGCTCGCCAACGTCATCCTCGGCGAGGAACTCGGCCTGTACCGGGCCATGGCCGACAGTCAGCCGATCAGCCCTGAAACCCTCGCCGACAAAACCGGCTGCAACCCCCGCCTGGTGCGCGAATGGCTCAGCGCCCACGCGGCGTCCGGTTACATGGAACACCTCGACGGCCAGTTCCGCCTGCCCGAAGAACAAGCCCTGGCGCTAGCGAACGAAGACTCACCGGTCTATGTGGCCGGTGGTATCAGCGTGGTCGCGTCGTTTTTCCATGACAAGGACAAACTGGTCAAGGCCATGCGCGGCAACGGCGCCCTGGCCTGGGGCGATCACCATCCGTGCATGTTCAGCGGCACCGAACGGTTTTTCCGGCCCGGTTACAAGGCGCACCTGATCGCCGAATGGCTACCGGCCCTCGAAGGGGTGGTGGCCAAGCTGGAGGAAGGCGCCAAAGTGGCGGACATCGGCTGCGGGCATGGAGCCTCGACGGTGATCATGGCCCAGGCGTACCCGAACTCGCGGTTTGTCGGTTTCGACTACCACGCACCCTCCGTCACGGTCGCCACCCAGCGCGCCGAAGAAGGCGGCGTGGCCGGGCGAGCACGGTTCTTCCAGGGCACCGCCAAGAGCTACCCCGGCACCGACTATGACCTGGTCTGCTACTTCGACTGCCTGCACGACATGGGCGACCCGGTGGGTGCGGCCAAGCATGCCTATGAATCGTTGAAACCGGACGGCGCGGTGTTGCTGGTAGAGCCCTTCGCCAACGACTCGCTCGACGAAAACATCACCCCGGTGGGACGGCTGTTCTACGCGGCTTCGACGTTCATTTGCACGCCCAACTCGCTGTCCCAGGAAGTCGGCCTCGGGCTCGGCGCACAGGCCGGTGAAGCGCGGTTGCGCAAGGTCTTCACCGAGGCGGGGTTCAAGACATTCCGGCGCGCCACGGAAACTCCGTTCAACCTGATTCTGGAAGCGCGTAAATAACCGTCGGCCAGCACCCGGACAGGCGCGCTGTCCGGGTGATCGGTCTGCTACGCCGCACACACTCAAGGCCCTTCCCGGAGTGTTGAAAATGCTCGACAGGCTCCTGCGCGAACAACTCGAGCGGCTTCGGCAATTGATGGCTGACCAGCCGTTTGTGGTGCTGACCGGGGCCGGCATCAGCACCCCGTCGGGCATTCCGGACTACCGCGACAACCAGGGCGTGCGACGTGGCCGGCAACCGATGATGTACCAGGAATTTCTATCTACCCCGCAATCACGTCGACGCTACTGGGCACGGGCCATGCTCGGTTGGCCGCGCGTGCACCTGGCGCAACCGAACGTCGCGCACGAAGCGTTGGCCAGTTTGCAAAACACCCGGCAGATCAGCGGTCTGATCACCCAGAACGTTGACACCCTGCACGATCAAGCCGGCAGTCACGATGTGATCGAACTGCATGGCAGCCTGCACCGGGTGCTGTGCCTGGATTGCGGGAAACGCAGCGAACGGGATGCCATTCAGCGATTGATGGAAGCGCAGAATCCTTATCTGGCCGGGGTTGATGCGGTACAGGCGCCGGATGGCGATACTTTGCTGGATCCGGCATTTGAAGCGCGGTTTCAGGTGCCCCATTGCCCGCATTGCGCAGGCGAGCGGATGAAACCGGACGTAGTGTTTTTTGGCGAGAACGTGGCACTGGCGACGGCGACCAAGGCTATGACGGCGGTAGAAAAGGCGGCGGGGTTGCTGGTGGTGGGGTCTTCGTTGATGGCGTATTCGGCGTTTCGGTTGTGCCGGGCAGTGGCGGATCAAGGGAAGCCATTGATTGCAATGAACCTGGGGAAGACCCGGGCGGATGACATTCTGGATTTCAAGATTGAAGGATCGTGCGAACAGCTTTTGCCCCTGCTGGCCCAACGGCTCACCACCTAAATACTAAAGCCCCACAATCCCTGTGGGAGCGAGCCTGCTCGCGATAGCGGATTTACATTCAACATTGATGTGGGCTGATCCACCGCCACCGCCACCGCCATCGCCGGCAAGCCGGTCTCACTCCCACATTGGTCCTGTGTTTCATCTGGCAGACAGGCGCTGACCCAGGTTTTCCTCTTTGAGGATATCGAACAACGCCTGCGCCGCCGCCGACAGTTCAACCCCAGGCTGGGTCAATACGCCGATGGCCCGTTCCACCACCGGATCACGCAGGGTAATGCATTGCGCGCCGAGCTCTTGCATCTGCCCGGCGCACAACGCGGGCACCGCGCTCACGCCCAACCCGCTGGCGACCATGCGCCCCACCGTCGCCAGCTGATGACTTTCAAATTCCACCGGCAATTTCATCCCCCGCGCCTGCAAATGTTCTTCCAGCATCACCCGCAACGTCGACGGTCGCTGCAAAGTGATGAACGGCTCCTTGAGCAACGTTTGCCAATCGATATCATCAAGCTCAGTCAACGGCGAATCCTTCGGCACGACGGCGACGAATCGGTCCATGTACAACGGCGTGAACGCCAACGACGAACTCTGCGTCGGCTCGAACGCCACGCCCAGTTCTACCTGGCGGTCACGGACCATTTCCAGCACCTGTTCGTTGATCACGTCATTGACCGTGACGTTGACCTTGGGATAACGCGCGCGGAACCTCTTGAGGATCGGCGGCAGCAGGTTGCCGGCAAACGATGGCATGGCCGCCAGCGTCACGCGGCCGCGCTGGAGGGTGAAGCGTTGACGCAGTTCGTCCTCGGCATTGTCCCAATCGGCGATCAACCGGCGCGCCAGCGGCACCAGCGATTCGCCCTCGGCGGTCAACGCCACGTTGCGCGTGTTGCGGGTAAACAACCGCCCACCCAGGCCCTCCTCCAGCGCCTTGATCGTCAGGCTCAACGCCGATTGCGACAGGTGCAGGCGCTCGCAGGCCACGGCAAAACTCAGGCTTTGGGCCACGGCCAGGAATGCGCGGATCTGCTTGACTGTCATGGCCGGTGGCTCCAACGTAGTACGGGAGATTGATTAGTGAGTTTTATCTATCAATCAACCTTAAAAATCAACTTAACAAATTAATACAAGGACGAGACACTTCGTCGCATACGGCTAGCCAGCCGACCACAAAGAATAAAAGAGGTGCATATGGCAGGTTTCGACAAGCGCGTGAGTTCCTACGAGGAAGCTCTGGCAGGTCTTGAAGACGGCATGACCGTGATCGCCGGCGGCTTCGGTCTGTGCGGGATCCCGGAAAACCTGATCAATGAGATCAAACGCAAAGGCACCCGCGACCTCACCGTGGTTTCCAACAACTGTGGCGTCGACGGTTTCGGCCTCGGTGTGCTGCTGGAAGACCGGCAAATCAGCAAGGTCGTGGCCTCCTACGTCGGCGAGAACAAGATGTTCGAAGAGCAGCTGCTCAGCGGCGCGATCGAAGTGGTCCTGACCCCGCAAGGCACCCTCGCTGAAAAAATGCGCGCTGGCGGCGCTGGCATCCCGGCGTTCTTCACCGCGACAGGCGTTGGCACCCCGGTTGCCGACGGCAAGGAAGTCCGCGAATTCCATGGCCGCAAGTACTTGATGGAAGAGTCCATCACCGGTGACTTCGCCATCGTCAAAGGCTGGAAAGCCGACCATTTCGGTAACGTGATCTACCGCCACACCGCCCAGAACTTCAACCCGCTGGCCGCTACCGCCGGCAAGATCACTGTGGTCGAAGTCGAAGAAATCGTCGAACCCGGCGAGCTGGACCCGGCGCAGATCCACACCCCTGGCATCTACGTCGACCGGATCATCTGCGGCACGTTCGAGAAGCGCATCGAACAGCGCACCGTACGTAAGTGATCCCCTGCCCCCGGACCGAATGAAGGAATAACAACAATGGCACTTTCCCGCGAACAAATGGCTCAACGCGTCGCCCGCGAAATGCAGGACGGCTTCTACGTCAACCTGGGCATCGGCATCCCGACCCTGGTCGCCAACTACATCCCTGAAGGCATGGAAGTCATGCTGCAGTCGGAAAACGGCCTGCTGGGCATGGGTCCTTTTCCTACCGAAGAAACCATTGATGCCGACATGATCAACGCCGGCAAACAAACCGTGACCGCACGAACCGGCGCGTCGATTTTCTCCTCGGCCGAGTCCTTCGCCATGATCCGCGGTGGCCATGTCGACCTGACCGTGCTGGGCGCCTTTGAAGTCGACGTGCAAGGCAACATCGCCTCGTGGATGATTCCCGGCAAACTGGTCAAGGGCATGGGCGGCGCGATGGATCTGGTGGCTGGCGCAGACAACATCATCGTCATCATGACCCACGCGTCCAAGGACGGTGAGTCCAAGTTGCTGGGCCAATGCAGCCTGCCGCTGACGGGCGCCGGTTGCATCAAGCGCGTATTGACCGACCTGGCTTACCTGGAAATCGAAAACGGCGCGTTCATTCTCAAGGAACGTGCACCGGGCGTCAGTGTCGAGGAAATTGTCGCCAAGACTGCGGGTAAACTGATTGTTCCCGATCACGTCCCAGAAATGCAGTTCGCTGACCAGTGAGGAATCCTTCCATGCAAGACGTCGTCATTGTCGCCGCCACCCGGACTGCCATTGGCAGTTTTCAGGGCTCTCTGGCAGGCGTTTCTGCGGTTGACCTCGGCGCGGCGGTGATCCGCCAGCTGCTGGCGCAAACCGGCCTGAATCCGGCTGAAGTCGATGAAGTGATCATGGGCCAGGTGTTGACCGCTGGCGCCGGGCAAAACCCTGCGCGCCAGTCCGCGATCAAGGCCGGCCTGCCGTTCACTGTGCCGGCCATGACCCTGAACAAGGTCTGCGGTTCGGGCCTCAAAGCCCTGCACCTGGCCACTCAGGCGATTCGCTGCGGCGACGCCGACGTGATCATTGCCGGCGGCCAGGAAAACATGAGCCTGTCCAACTACGTCATGCCGGGTGCCCGCACCGGTTTGCGCATGGGCAACGCGCCAATCGTCGACACCATGATCAGCGACGGCCTGTGGGATGCGTTCAACGATTACCACATGGGCATCACTGCCGAGAACCTGGTCGAGAAGTACAGCCTGACCCGCGAGCAACAGGACGCCTTCGCTGCGGCCTCGCAGCAAAAAGCCACGGCAGCCATCGAAGCCGGGCGTTTTGTCGATGAGATCACGCCGATCCTGATTCCTCAGCGCAAGGGCGATCCGCTGTCCTTCGCCACTGACGAACAGCCGCGCGCCGGCACCACCGCTGAAGCGCTGGGCAAGCTGAAACCGGCGTTCAAAAAGGACGGTTCGGTGACGGCGGGCAACGCTTCATCGCTGAACGACGGCGCCGCCGCCGTGATCCTGATGAGCGCCGACAAAGCCAAGGCCCTCGGCCTGCCGGTATTGGCAACCATCGCGGCTTACGCCAACGCAGGCGTTGACCCGGCGATCATGGGCATTGGCCCGGTGTCGGCCACACGTCGCTGCCTGAGCAAGGCCGGCTGGTCCATCGATCAACTGGACCTGATCGAAGCCAACGAAGCGTTCGCCGCGCAATCATTGGCGGTGGCCAAGGACCTGGAATGGGACTTGAACAAGGTCAACGTCAACGGTGGCGCCATCGCGCTGGGTCACCCGATCGGTGCATCGGGCTGCCGCGTGCTGGTGACCTTGCTGCATGAAATGATCAAGCGCGACGCCAAAAAAGGCCTCGCCACCCTGTGCATTGGTGGTGGTCAAGGCGTGGCACTGGCAATCGAGCGGGCGTAAAGCGTTCATCAGACTGTGCGGGGACCCACGAAGATCCGCACAGCCTGGCAACACCCCCGGCGTGATTCACATCGCGCCGGGTCCTACCGCATACCTTGTAGGTCGTCCCTTCAGGCAAACTTCACCAGATTCAGAGTCGGCAACGGACCACCCGGAAACTGCGCCAGTCGTGCGCCAACACTCAATTCCCCCAGATCGATTCCGCAGAATCCCAACTGATCGATCAACGCCGCCACTTGGGCTTTTGCCTGGGTGTCATCTCCTGAGAAAAACAGCGCTCTACGACCACCCTCCGCCGCCGGATCACCCTCAAGCAGACGCGCCTGAAGGTGATTGAACGCTTTGACAACCCGCGCACCGGGCACCCATTCGGCGAACACTTCGCTGGACATCCGCCCGTTCAGATCAACCGCTTTGAACAACGGTGCCTCAATCGAGTTATTCGCATCAATGACGATCCGACCGCCAAAATCCGGCAAACCGCCCAGCGCTTTCGGCAACTTCGACCAGTTCACCGCAACCAGCACAATCGGCTGTGCGGCCGCTTCTTCACGAGTGCCGGCGCGCGCCGTCGGCCCGAGTTCTTCTATCAGCGAAGCCAAGGTTTGTGGCCCGCGGCTGTTGGCGATAACCACTTCAATGCCTTGACGCGACAGGGCTCTGGCAAACGCAGCGCCGATTGCGCCCGCGCCGATAATTCCAATAGTGCTCATGATTATTCACTCCGAGGGGTTGTTGTTGGAGTGAATACTGCGCTTGCCATTAGTGCTTGATTAGCCGGTAATACCTTGAATGATTTTCAAGCTTTGCTATCAGGTAACCAACATGGAAACCCTCGCCAACCTCGAATCCTTTGTGCGAAGCGCGGAAACCGGGAGTTTTTCGGCGGCGGCGCGGTTGCTGGCGCTGACACCCGCCGCGGTCAGCCGTAACGTCGCGATGCTTGAACGAAACATCGGCGCGCGACTGTTCCAGCGTTCGACCCGCAAGCTATCACTGACTGAAGCCGGTGAACGTTTTCTGGCGAGCATCGGCGGCAATCTGGAGGCGTTGCAGACGGCGATCAGCGCGGTGAGCAGCGACCGGGGCGAGCCCACCGGCGTGCTCAAAGTCAGCCTGGCGCCGACGTTTGGCATCGGCCATATCCTGCCGCTGCTGCCGGCATTCCTCGAGCGCTATCCGCTGATCCGGCCGGAATGGCACTTCGAAAACCGTCCCGTGAATTTGATTGCCGAAGGCTACGACGCGGCCATTGGCGGCGGCTTCGAACTGACGCCCGGCGTGGTATCACGAACGTTGGCGGCGGCGGATGTGGTGGCGGTGGCCTCCCCCGCCTATCTGGCCGGGCGAACGTTGCCCCAGCACCCGACGGACTTGTCCAGATTCAACGGCATTGTGATGCGCGGCAGCCGCACCGGGCGGGTTCGACAGTGGGTCATGCAGGATGGCGCGGGTCATGAAGCGCCGGCTAGCCTGAGCGAAAACATCGTGCTCAATGATCCGGCGGCCATGCGTGAAGCGGCGATACTCGGTCTGGGTGTGACGCTGCTGGTATTGCCGGACGTGAGCGCCCAACTCCAGCGAGGCGAACTGGTGCGCTTGCTGCCAGACTGGCACGCGGATGCGGGGCCGATTTCGCTCTACTACCCGAGCCGGACACTGATGCCGGCCAAGACCCGGGTGTTTATTGATTTTGTGGTTGGGGCGTTTCAGCAATAGACCGCGTTATCGTTCATCGCGAGCAGGCTCGCTCCCACATTAATTGATCTGCAGTGAACACTAAACCCTGTGGGAGCGAGCCTGCTCGCGATGAGGCCAGTCCTGTCACCCCAAAAAACTGCAGGACCAATGGGTTTGTATACAAAACACGACAATCCATAGAGCAATTCACCGCACGCAATGCTAACGTTGCCGCCTCACTCAGGTCGGAGACGCGTGCGTGCTGATGCTTAAACTGCTGGTGATTCCGGGGTTTCTGTTGCTGATTTCCCTGGCGGGTAAACGCTGGGGCCCGAGCGTGGCCGGTTGGCTGTCCGGTTTGCCGGTGGTGGTCGGGCCGATTTTGTTCTTCCTCGCCATTGAGCAAGGCGAAGTGTTTGCTGCCCAATCGGCGACGGCAGCGTTGTCGGCGATGTTCGCGATGATTGCCTTCTGCGTGACCTACGCCCAAGTCGCTCAACGGGCGCGATGGCCTTGGGCGCTGATGATTTCACTGCTGGTCTGGGCCGCCGTGGCCCTGGTGCTTTCGCTGATCCCGGCTTCGCTGGTGTTCTCGGTGATCGCTGCGGCCAGCGCGCTGTTGGCGGCACCATTTCTGTTCCCCAAGGTGCAGCCCATCGTTTCCGGCCCGGCACCGAAGTCCGACAAACTGCTGTTGCGCATGTTGGCGGGCGCCTTGCTGACCCTCGCCGTCACGCTACTGGCCAGCACCGTCGGCGAACGCTGGAGCGGCCTGCTCGCGGTGTTCCCGGTATTGGGCAGCGTGATGGCGGTGTTCTCCCAGCAAACCCGAGGCCCGGCGTTTACTGCCGCATTATTGCGAGCCACGGCGACCGGCATGTATTCGTTCGCGGCTTTTTGTCTGGTGTTGGCGCTGGCGTTGCCGCACTGGGGACTGAGCGCGTTTGCCCTTGGCGTAGTGGTGTCAGTGGCCATGCTCGGGGTCACCCGGCAACTGTTGGCACGACCGGTCAACGCTGTCGCAACACGTTCAATAAAATCGAATGAGTAAAGCAACAACCTCGTACGTCAATCGAACAGGTTTCCCTCAACATCAGCCTCAGTTCACTACCCACCGCTGACTGAGGCCTACACCATGAAGTTCTTTTTCCACCCTTCGCCGAACCCGATGAAAGTTGCCCTGCTGCTTGAAGAGCTGCAAACGCCCTACGAATTGATCGGCGTCGACACCTTCAAGGGCGAGCAACATTTGCCAGCCTTCCTGGAGATCAACCCGAACGCCAAGGTTCCGGCCCTGGTCGACGGCGACGCCACGGTGTTCGATTCGCAAGCCATCCTGCTGCACCTGGCGCAAAAACATCAGCGCTTCCTGCCGACCACCGCTTCCGGTAATGCCGAATTGCTGTCGTGGTTGATGTTCATCGCCACCGGCCTGTCGCCGTTCTCAGGTCAAGCGGTGCATTTCCTGCACCACGCGCCGCAAGACCTGCCCTACGCAAAAAACCGCTACCTCAAAGAAGTCGAACGTCACTACCGCGTACTCGACCAGCGTCTGGCCGATCAGCAATACCTGGCTGGCGACACCTACAGCATCGCTGACATGGCGCTTTGGGGCTGGGCCAATTACGCGCCGTACATTCTCGGCGAGAACGGCCTGGCGGTGTACCCGAACGTCAAGCGCCTGTTCGATGAAATCAGCGACCGCCCGGCAGCACAGCGTGCCCAGGGCCTGAAAGAAAAACTGGTGCTCAAGGCCGAGTTCGACGAAGAAACCCGTCGCAACCTGTTCCCGCAGAACCAGGCCTGACGCTCGCCGAAACCAAAGAGCGGCTGCTGGAGGTGATCAGCAGTTACCCGTCGCGCCGCGAGGTGTAAACCGCTGCCGCGCTGGAATGCTTTACAACGTCCATGGGATGATCGCCCTCAAAGCGCGATCATCCCTGGAGTTTTTTGCATGTCACTGTTGAGTAAAAAAGCCGTTGTCCTGTTGCTGACGACGGTTGCCAGTCTGGGCGCGTTGAATGCACAGGCCGCCACGGCCACTGATAGCAATACGTCGTCCACGCAGAAAGTCTCGATGCTGGACGGCAAGTTCACGTTCACCTTGCCTAAAGGCTTTACCGCTAACACGCTGCCAGCCAGCCCTGACGGCGCGAGCGGCACCATGTACACCAACGAAGCCACCAAGACCGTGGTGATCGCCGCTGAAAACAACCTCCCGAAAGACATCACCGTCAAAGACAACGACGGCGCGTTTCTCGATGGGACGGCCGCCGATTTTGAAGCCGCACAACGTGAGGCCCTGCCGGATTTTAATAAACTCAGCGAAAAAAGCCTGACGCAAAAAGCGACAGGGTTGGGGCTGCGTCAGGTTGACAGTACAGCCACACAAGGTGGCGGCATGACCCTCAACACCACGCTGATGGCGGTGTCCGACAACCGCATGGCCGTGGTTCAGGTCATCTCCCGTCCTGGCGATATGGCCGCGCACGAAACGTTGGTTAAACAGATCGTCACCGGCAAATAAACCTCAGGGGTTGAGGCGCTGCAGCCAGGCGTTCAAATCCTCGATTTCGGCCGCGCTGATGGAGTGGCCAAGTCCTTCGTAGCCATGAAACTCAGGCGTGAGTGACAGGCCCTGCAATAGAATGTTGGCGTCTGTACCGTCCTTGTACGGCAGGCGGTTGTCCTCTTTGCCATGGCCGATGAAAATTGCCAGTGTCTGGCGTTTTTCATCCGGCTTGAGCGCGGACTTGAGCACCGGCAGAACCCGCCCGCTCAACGCCGCAATCCCGCCGACCGCCTCGGGGTGACGCAGCGCCACTTCGTAGGACATGATCGCGCCCTGGCTGAACCCTACCAGGATCACTTTTTCCGGTTGGGTGTGATATTTCTTCGCCGCTTGTGCGATGAAATCCAACAGCACCTGGCTACTGGTCTTCAAATCGTCGGTCTCGCCGTTATAAGCCCCCTCGCCCTTTTTGCGAAACCACTGGTAACTGCCCTGTTCCATGGTCATCGGCGCGCGCACCGACAGGTAGGTGTAGGGCGCGGGCAGATCATCCTTGATGCCGAACAGGTCCTGTTCGTTACTGCCGTAACCGTGGAGGAAAATTACCAGCGGATGGTTTTGTGATTCAGTGTTGGCTTGTTCCAGGTATTTGAGTGGCAGATCGGTTTGCAGCGGGGATTGAGCGTGGACAGTGGCGGATGCCAGCAGCGTCAGTAGAGAGAAAAATTTCAACATAAGCCTTCCTTCACAGGAAACAGGATTCGGGGGTGAGCCTAGCACTGTGGAACCTGCCGGGGGATTTTGGGTGTTGCTGGTGGCCCCATCGCGAGCAGGCTCACTCCTACAGTTGAAATGCATTCCCCTGTGGGAGCGAGCCTGCTCGCGATGAGGCCCGATGAGGCATCAGAGAATCCGGATCAGTCGTTGATCAACTTCCCAACCCGAATCGGCTCGCGCCCCGCCACTTTCGCCTGCCACGTCCCCGGTTGCGTATACCGCCCGCGATCAATCGCAAACAACACACCACTGGTCCCGGCGCGCACCGTGGTCACCCGGTCATTCAACGGATCAACCACCTCAAACAGCGCATCGCCCCGCTCCACCCATTCACCGGCATCGCGCAAGAAACTGACCACCCCGTGATGCGGCGCGAACAGGTACTCGGTGCCTTCGAACGGCATGCCTTCACAGCACTCACTCGGTGCCGCCGGCCAGGTACCTTTGATGAAGCCCTGCTCGGCCAGGAAACCGAGGATGGCCTCGCAATTGGCCTGAGCCTGATCAACCCGCGTGTCGCCCATGCTGCCCAGTTCCAGGGTCGTCGCCAGGTTGGCCGGGGGAATGGCGGCATCAGGAAATGCCCGCGCCAGACGCAACCACGGCGAAGAGCACGACTCGTCGAACGAGCTGCCGCCGGAATCTTCACACAACAACGCCACGCCGGCCTTCAACCGTGCTGCCAGCGATTGCCACTGCGGCCAGTGCTGCGGCAACGCATAGATATGAATCGCCGCATCGAAATCACAATGCAGGTCGAGGGTGATGTCGGCATCGCATGCATGGCGCAACAGCAAGCGGTGCATGGCTTCAAGTTGCGAGGTTGGTGCCGGCAGCCCCTCGAGCACCTGGCCCATGGTCTGGCGGATCAGGGCGATGTTGGCCTGCGCATCGTCGCCCAATCGGTCGCCGATCAACGCGGCCACCGGTGCGCTGAGCTCTACAAATGAGCGGTTGAAATTCTTGCCGCTGCCCAATTCAAAGCGGCCCATGTGGCTGCCTTGCAGGTGCTGATCGAGGCCGATCGGGTTGGCCACCGGCACCAGTTCGATCACGCTCTGCAATTGGCCCTGGGTTTCGAGTTCGGTCAGGCGCTTTTTGAGTTCCCATGCCGTGCGCATGCCTGGCAGTTCATCCGCATGCAGGCTGGCCTGGATGTAAACCTTGCGCGTGCCAGTGCCATAACGAAACACGCTGAGGGTTCGTTCGGTGCCTAGGTGACTCCAGGGCAGTGAATGGTCGATGCGTTGCATGGGGAACTCCTGATGCCTGAACGGTGAAAATCACCCTGTAGGAGCGAGCCTGCTCGCGATAGCGGTGGGTCAGGCAATTAATTTTCGACTGACCCACCGCTATCGCGAGCAGGCTCACTCCTACAGGGTTCTCTGTTGCTAGAAGGATGCACAAAAAAAATGGCAACCGCGTCAACGGTTGCCATTTTTTGAACGGCGTGATTACTCGCCGTAAACGTCAAAGTCGAAGTACTTGTCTTGCACTTGCTTGTACTTGCCGTTGGCGCGGATTTCGGTGATGGCTTTGTTGAATTGCTCAGCCAGAGCGGTATCGCCCTTGCGCACTGCAATGCCGGCGCCGCCGCCGAAGTACTTGGCGTCTTCGTAGGTCGGGCCAACGAATTCGAAGCCTTTGCCGGCGTCGGTTTTCAGGAAACCGTCGCTGAGGTTGACCGAGTCGGCCAGCATGGCATCGAGGCGACCGGCAACCATGTCGAGGTTGGCTTCCTGCTGCGAGCCGTAACGCACCAGATCGATCCCGGCGGGCACCAGCACTTCGGTGGCGTAACGGTCGTGGGTGCTGGCGCGCAGCACGCCGACCTTCTTGCCTTTGAGCTGGGTCAGCGGGTCGGTGATGTTGGAGCCTTGCTTCATCACGAAGCGTGCCGGGGTGTGGTAGTACTTGATGGTGAAGTCGACGTTCTTTTTACGGTCGTCGGTGATGGTCATGGACGACAGGATCGCGTCGATTTTCTTCACTTTCAGTGCCGGGATCAGACCGTCGAATTCTTGCTCGACCCACGTACACTTCACGTTCATCTGCGCGCACAGCGCGTCACCGATATCCACGTCGAAACCGGTCAGTTTTCCGTCAGGGGTTTTCATCGAGAATGGCGGGTAACCGGCTTCGATGCCGATGCGGATCGGCTTGGCGTCTTCGGCCACAGCGGTCAGGGACAACATCGACAGTGCCAGGGCACCGAACATCACTAGCTTTTTCATTTATAACTCCTGTGTGCGGAGGCTTTTATTGGCAGCTTACGATTGGCTTTCGGTCGGTGAAAACCGAAGTGGCCGGCAGTCTAGAGTGGCTGCAGACGGGCAAATTGTGTTGAAGCGACAAATACTTATAAAAAAGTGGCTCGTGCAATGGCATCCCTTGAAGCGTGCGCCAAGGCGGTGCAAAGACTGTAGAACAAGCCATTTTTCAGATAAAACCTACAAACAAGAACGACAGAGAAGCCTGATGCCAACACTGAATCTGATCCAGCACCACCCCGCCGAAGGGCCTGGTGCGATTGCTGACTGGGCCACGTCCCGAGGCCTGACGCTAAACGTCTTTCGCGCCGACCTCGGCCAATTGCCACCCGTCAGTGCGGCACCGGTAATGGTGTTGGGTGGGCCTTATGAATCCAACGCCGGGCCACAGTGGCTGGAGGCGGAACGGCAGTGGCTGGCGGGGAGCCTTGATCAGGGCGCTGCGGTGTTTGCGATTTGTCTGGGGGCACAATTACTGGCGTTGAGTCTGGGCGGCAAGGTGCGGCGGATGGCGCGCATGGAAACCGGCTGGACCGAGGTGACCTTCGGCGATGGGCAACGGTTGAATGTATTGGAATGGCACGAAGACGCGATCGAGCTGCCGCCTCAAGCACAGTTGCTGGCCAGCAGTGATCAATGCGAACAGCAGATGTATCGCGTAGGGCCGACGCGGGTGGGGTTGCAGTTCCATCCGGAGTGGAATGCCGAGTCGGTGGCGATGCTCAATGAACACTTTGGTGAGGAATCGCCGCTGCCTCGGGGTGAACAGGACAGCGCCGCTTACACCGCCGTTTATGAGTGGTTGCAGGCGACGCTGGATGGGTGGTGGACCGTTTCGTCAGCTATTCGCCACGGTTGATCAACATTCACACCCTATGGCGGCCGGGGCTGGCCGTTGCACCGCCACACTCAACTCAAACCCCTCATCCAGCCACCCCGTCACCCCGCCGATCATTTCCTTGACCGGGTAACCCAGCGCTGCAAGTTTCACGGCGGCCTTGTTGGCACCGTTGCAATGCGGGCCCGCGCAATACACCACGAACAAGCTGCTTTTCGGGTAAGCCGCCAGGCTTTCAGCGGTCAGCAATCGTCCCGGAATGTTGATCGCGCCCGGCACATGGCCACGCTCGAACGCCAACGGACCACGAACGTCCACCAACACAAAATCCACCTCGCCGGCCTGTTGACTGCCGTGGACGTCGGAACAGTCGGTTTCGAAGGTCAGACGGTTGCTGAAATGCATCAGGGCGATGGCCGAAGGGGCGGCGGGAATTTCGCGAACCAGGCTGGTCATGGGCTGTACTCCAAAGTGCGGGTGGGTGTGAGAAGACTTTATCCGCCCGCCACTTGCCGCTACAGTGGCGCACAAGACACTCACCGGGAACTTTCCGCCAAATGCAGCCCACCCCTGGATTGGTCGCGATTCTGGCCTACGACGGCCTCTGTACCTTCGAGTTCGGCATTGCCGTGGAGATCTTCGGCCTGGCGCGGCCCGAGTTCGACTTCCCGTGGTACGAACACCGGATTGTCGCCGTGGATCAGGGGCCAATGCGCGCCATGGGCGGGATTCAGGTGCTGGCCGATGGCGGCATGGAACTGCTCGAAGACGCCCGGACCATCATCATTCCTGGCTGGCGCGACCGCCACGCACCGGTGCCCGAGCACTTGCTCGACGCCCTGCGAAAGGCCCATGCGCGGGGCGCACGATTGCTGTCGATCTGCTCCGGCGTTTTTGTGTTGGCGGCGACCGGTTTGCTGGACGGACACGGCGCCACGACCCACTGGCGCTATACCACCGAACTGGCCGAACGTTTTCCGAATATTCTGGTGGACCCGGAGGTGTTATATGTCGACTCCGGTCAACTGATTACCTCGGCCGGCAGCGCGGCGGGTATCGATGCTTGCCTGCATCTGGTGGCGCGGGATTTCGGCACACAAGTGGCAAACTCGGTGGCGCGTCGGCTGGTGATGTCACCGCAACGCACCGGCGGCCAGGCGCAGTTTATTCCCACACCGGTCAGCCCGACGCCGCGCAGCGATGTGTCACGCATCATGCAATGGGCGCGGGAGCGCTTGCACGAGCCGCTGGAGGTTCGGGAATTGGCGAATGAGGCGGCAATGAGTGAACGGACGTTTCTGCGCCGGTTTACAGAAGCCACCGGGATGCCGCCCAAAGCGTGGTTGCAGCATGAGCGACTGGCCCGGGCCCGGGAGTTGCTGGAGAGCACCAGCGACAACACGGATCAAATCGCCGAGCGCTGCGGGTATCGATCCGTGGAGAGTTTTCGCGTGGCGTTTCGAGGGGTGGTGGGGGTGCCGCCGGCGGTGTATCGGGAGCGGTTTGGGCGTGGGGACAAGGCTGCTTTTTGAAGTGTTTTTGAGGGCCCCTTCGCGAGCAGGCTCGCTCCCACAGGATTGTGTGAACACCGAAAATCCCCTGTGGGAGCGAGCCTGCTCGCGAAGGCGTCAGCCCAGTCACTACCGACCTCAAGGCTTACGCAGCAGGTAGGTATCCATAATCCACCCATTCGCCAATCGAGCCGCCTTGCGCACCCGCTCAATCTCATCCGCCACATCCTTGAGCTTGCCGCTGATCAGGATTTCATCCGGCGTGCCCAAATAAGCCCCCCAGTAAATCTCGGTCTCCTGAACAGCCACCTGATGGTAGGCATCCTGCGCATCCAGCATCACCACCACACTGTCGGCATCACTCACCTGCCCCGCCGCCAGCCGTCGCCCGGTGGTGATTTCAATTGAGCGACCAATGCGATTGAGCGGCACTTTATGCTGCGCCGCCAATGCCTGGACGCTGGTAATGCCGGGAATCACCTCAAACTCAAACACGCAGCGGCCCGAGGCCAGGATCGCCTGCAAAATCCGGATCGTGCTGTCATACAGCGACGGATCGCCCCACACCAGGAAACCGGCGCACTGGTCGTCAGTCATTTGCTCATTGATCAAGCGTTCGAAGGTCAATTGCTTGGCAAGGTTGAGGTCTTCGACACTGGTCGTGTAGTCCACTTCACCGCGCTCACGCTCGGGGCTGTGAGCTTCGACGAAGCGGTAGTCGCGATCGGTGATGTAGCGCTCGCAGATCTCGCGCCGCAGATCAATCAACGAGTCTTTGCTCTGGCCCTTGTCCATCAGGAAAAACACATCGACGCGGTTCAGCGCCTTCACGGCCTGCATCGTGATGTAGTCGGGGTTGCCGGCGCCGATGCCGATGACCAGCAGCTTTCTCATCACTGCCCTCCTTGGGCATCAGTGCCGAGCAATCTCAGACGCCAGCGCCCGGTGAACCGCAATTCGATGGTCGACAACGGTTCAACGTCGATCTGGTTGAACGCCGCGCCCTGCAATACTTGGGTCAGTGCGGCGCGTATGACAAACGGATGGGTGATCGCAACAATGTGCCCCGGTGTCGCTTCAAGGGTTTTCAGCCACTGCGCCACGCGCAGCCCCAATTGCGCCACCGACTCACCGCCATGCGGTGCCGAGGTCGGGTCATCGAGCCAGGTCTGGAGCGCCTCGGCTTGCGATATTTGCAAGTCATCAATGGATACGCCATGCCACTGTCCGAAGTCGCAATCGCTCAACGCCGCCACGACTTCAACCTCATCGCCAAACAAAGCGGCCGTTTGCCGGGTGCGCAACTCCGGTCCACACAGTAAACGCGGTGTCCGTTTAAACGCGTGACGACGCGAACCCTGCGCCGATTGCCAATCCATTTCCAACGGTTCATTTGTAGGAAAACGCGCCAATTTCTGTGCGACGGTTCGCGCATGACAGATCAGAGTCAAACGGGTTGCTTGCACGGATGATCACCCTGTCGATGAAACAAAAGACGGCAATACGCCGCAAATAGTTGCCCAATTGTGCCGCAAGAAGCCCGGTTCAGGGCGTTTCGTTTTAATCGGCAAGTACGGGTTACCAGTTCAGCGAGTCGATGAAATTCGGCAATGTCCGACACGGTTATAGGCGATGTCCTACAAGCCCTATCCACTTCCGTGTAGCCCTTGTAACACGCGGTTTCGCCCCGTTTTGGGGCTCGAAGAAATCACGAAAAAATTCACTAGACTTGTAGAGTCCGCTACACAAATACTGTTTTAGCAATTTATGAAATGAAACCGACACACCCATCCAGCAGGAGCCCGGATGCCCACCCTTAGAGACCTGATTACCGACGCTGGCCTGGAATTGACGCCGGCGGAACGCAAAGTCATACGTGCCTTGCTGGACCAGTACCCACGTAACGGACTCGGTCCGATGTCACGTTTGGCCGAACACGCCGGTGTCAGCGATCCCACCATTGTGCGGCTGGTGAAGAAACTCGGATTCAGCGGTTATGCCGATTTCCAGGATGCCCTGCTCAGCGACATGGACCACCGCTTGCGGTCCCCCAGCGCCCAGTTGCAACCGCGCTCCCATCTGCAAAAAAGCGATGCCTGGAGCCACTATCTGGAGGATAGCCATCGGGCACTGGTGGATACCCATGCGCTGACCCAACCCGAAGACATCCGGATCCTCGTCGAGTGGCTGCTCGACACCCGTCATCAGGTGCATTGCTTTGGCGGGCGCTTCAGCAGTTTCCTCGCCCACTATTTGCTCAACCACCTGCGCCTGCTGCGACCCGGCTGTTTTGCCCTGGAAGACAACGCACAACTACCGGACCGAGTGTTCGACGTGCAGCGTCAGGACGTGGTGCTGGTGTTCGACTATCGCCGCTACCAGTCGCGTACCTTGCGGCTGACCAGCGCCGTCAAGAGCCGATACGCCCGGGTGGTTTTGTTCACTGACATCTATGCTTCACCGCTGCGGGAGATGGCGGACCTGATCATCAGTGCGCCGGTGGAATCGGTGTCGGCCTTCGACACTATGGTGCCTGCGCTGGCCCAGGTGGAAGCGTTGATTGCCTGCCTGACTTTGCGCAGCCCTGATCTCGCCGATCGCCTGGAAGGCATCGACACCCTGCGCGGCGAATTTGACACTCACCTGCTGGAGGATAAATAAGGATGTTTACGCTCCCCCATCGCTCACCCCGGGACCTGCCGTTTACCGCCAACCACACCGCGTTGTTGCTGGTGGACATGCAGCGCGCCTGGCTCGAACCGCAGTTCGACCCGCACCTCAACGGGCCCGACGCCGAATACTTCCTGACCCGTGCCCACATGCAGGTAGTGCCCAATCAACGCCGGCTGCTGAGTGCCTTTCGCAGCGCCGGGCAAAACGTGCTGCACACGATCATCGAAAGCCTCACCGCCGATGGCCGCGACCGCTCGCTGGACCACAAACTCTCGGACATGCACGTGCCCAAGGGCAGCCCGCCAGCGCGAATCATCGAAGACCTGACACCCACAGAGAACGAAATCGTCTTGCCCAAGACCTCCTCCGGGACGTTCAACTCCACCAACATCGACTACGTGCTGCGCAACCTCGAGACCCGGCATCTGGTCATCGCCGGCATCGTCACCGACCAATGCGTAGACATGGCCGTGCGAGACGCCGCCGACCGCGGTTACCTGGTGACGCTGGTGGAGGATGCCTGCGCGACCTACACGCTGGAACGCCATCATGCCTGCCTGAACGCGATCAAAGGTTACTGCTGGATCACTGACACCCAGACCGTCCTCGACCGGTTGCGGGAGATGCAGGCATGAGCGCACGCCTGTCACCACTACCCATGACCACCCTCGTTACCACTGACCTGATCGGCGTGACACGCGGTCGTTCGTTTCCCACGGACGAACTCGAACACTACCTGGCAGCGGGCTGCGGCTGGGTCCCGGCCAACAGTGCATTGACGCCCCAAGACATCATCGCCTCCACCAACCCGTGGGGCGCTTATGGTGATTTACGGCTGATCCCTGACGTCAGCAGCCGGGTGACGGTCAGCAATGGCCCGGATGACACCGCCCCGGTGCTGGATTTCATTCACGGTGACCTGTGCGAAACCGATGGCCGCCCGTGGGGCGCTTGCCCGCGCACCTTGTTGCGCAATGAAGTCGAGCGTTATCGCGCTGAACTGGGCTTGCGGGTCAACGCCGCGTTTGAGCATGAATTCAACCTGAACAGCGGCGCGCCAACACACCTCGCGTTCTCCCTTGAGGCCCAGCGCCAGGGCGCCGAATTCGGCGGCTGGTTGCTCAGTGCGCTGCGTGCCGGTGGCGTCGAACCCGAGATGTTCCTGCCCGAATACGGTAAACACCAATACGAAATCACCTGTCGCCCGGCCCTCGGTGTGGCCGCGGCGGATCGTGCGGTGAACGTGCGCGAAATCACCCGCGAGATCGCCCGGCAGATGAACCTGGACGTGAGCTTCGCGCCCAAGACCTCCGAGCACGCGGTGTGTAATGGCGTGCACCTGCATGTCAGCCTGCTGGACCTGGCCGCTCAACCGGTGATGTACGACCCCGGCACCACCAACGGCCTGTCGACCCTCGGCCAACATTGGGCCGCCGGCATCTTGCATTACTTGCCTGCGCTGTGTGCGTTGACGGCGCCGACGCCGGTGTCCTACAAACGATTGCAGCCTCATCACTGGAGTGCGTCCTACGCCTGCCTTGGCCAACGCAACCGTGAAGCGGCGCTGCGGATCTGCCCGACCGTGAGCCTTGGCGGCAAATCGGTGGCGGCGCAATACAACGTGGAGTTTCGCGCCCTGGACGCCACGGCCTCACCACACCTGGCAATGGCGGCGCTGCTGATCGCCGGGAGACTGGGCATCGAGCAGCGCCTGGCCTTGAACGCGATCACCGATGAAGTCCCCGACGCCCTCAACGAAGAGCAACGCCAGGCCCGCGGCATCGTCGCCCTGCCCGCGTCCCTTGCCCAGGCACTGGACTGCCTGCGCCATAGCGAGGCACTGATCGAAGCCTTGCCGAGTGCATTACTGGACACCTACTTCGCCCTTAAATCCGAGGAGTTGACGCTGACGGAACAGCTGTCGCCCGCCGAACTCTGTGAGCACTATGCACGCCTGTACTGAATCTTATGAACTCGGGCTTTTTACCGAGCCGGCCTTCACCTTGAGCCGCGAAACCAGCGAGCATCCGCTGATTCTGGTGTGCGAACACGCCAGCCGCTTTATCCCGGCCGCACTTAATGGACTGGGCCTTGACCACGAAGCGGCCCGCGAGCATATCGCCTGGGATATCGGCGCCCTGGCGCTGGCGCAGGGTTTGTCCAATGCGCTGGGTGCGACGTTGCTGGCGGCCAATTACTCGCGGTTGCTGATTGACCTCAACCGCCCGCTGCACGCCCCGGACAGTATTGCGACCCAGAGTGAGATTTATCCAATTCCGGGCAACCAGGTGCTGGACGAGGCCACTCGCGAGTACCGCCGGCGATGCCTGTTCACACCGTTTCATTCGCAGCTGCAAACCTTGATCGACGAACGTCTCGCACAAGGCCGGCCGGTGCGGGTGGTCGGCATTCACAGCTTCACCCCGGTTTACCACGGCCAACCCCGAGCGCTGGAAGCCGGTGTGCTGGTTGGCGAAGCCAAGGATTATGCCCAACGATTGATCGATGGCCTGAGCCAGCACCCGTTGAAGGTCGCCGTCAATGAACCGTACAAGATCAACCCGTTGGGCGACATGACCGTCCCCGTGCACGGCGACGCGCGCGGGTTGGAGGCGGTGCTGATCGAGGTACGCAACGACCTGTTGCGCACGCCTGAAAACGTCAGTCGCTGGACCGACTACCTGGCACCACTGTTGTAAACCGGTTACTTCAAACTCGCAGCCAGCCGCTGCTTACACCCCAAGGAGAAGGGTCTCATGGAAATTGAGAAATTTGGCTACAAGCAAGAATTGAAACGCAGCCTGACACTGACCGATCTGGTGGTGTACGGGATGATCTTCATGATCCCCATCGCGCCCTTTGGCGTGTACGGCTATGTCAATGCCGAGGCACCGGGCATGGTGCCGCTGGCCTATATCATCGGCATGGTTGCGATGCTGTTCACGGCCCTCAGTTACGGCAGCATGGCCCGGGCTATTCCGATTGCAGGCTCGGTGTATTCCTACGCACAACGGGGCCTCAACCCCCATGTCGGGTTTATCGCCGGCTGGCTGATGCTGCTCGATTACCTGCTGATTCCACCGCTGCTCTACGTTTATGCTGCGATGGCGCTGAATCACCTTTACCCGGACATCCCGAAAGTCGGTTTCATCCTCGCGTTTTTGGTCAGCGCGACCTTTGTGAACCTGCGGGGCATTACCTTCACCGCACGCATGAATATCGTGTTTCTGCTGGCGCAACTGGTGGTGCTGGGGATCTTCCTGTTCTACGCCTGGAACGCGCTGCACAACGGCGGCGGTAACGGTCAGCTGACGCTGGCGCCGCTGTACAACCCCGACACCTTTAATTTCGCCCTGCTGATGCAAGCAGTGTCGATTGCCGTGCTGTCGTTCCTCGGGTTCGATGCAATTTCCACCCTCGCTGAAGAAATCAAAGGCGACCCGGGCCGTAGCGTCGGCAAGGCTGCGTTGATCACCCTGCTGGTGATGGGCGCTATTTTTGTCGTGCAGACCTGGATTGCCACGGATCTCGCTGCTGGTATGGGGTTCAAATCCGCCGACACCGCATTCTATGAAATCGCCGACATCGCTGCCGGCAGTTGGCTGGCCAACCTGACCGCCGTGGCCACGGCCCTGGCCTGGGGGGTGGCAGTGGCGATCACTTCGCAAGCGGCGGTATCGCGCCTGCTGTTCGGCATGGCCCGCGACGGCAAGCTGCCCAAAGTGCTGGCCAGGGTTCACCCCAAACACAACACCCCGTACCTGAGCATTTACCTGGTGGCGGTGCTGTCACTGGTGATCTGCTACCTGTTCATCAATTCGGTGGACACCCTCACTTCGCTGGTGAACTTCGGCGCGTTGAGCGGTTTCATGTTGCTGCACCTGACGGTCATTAACTACTACTGGCGCCGGCAGAAGTCCGGCCAGGTGATCAGGCACCTCGTCTGCCCGTCGGTTGGCTTTATCATCGTCGCGGCAATCATGTACAACATGGGGGTTGATGCACAGAAACTGGGCCTGATCTGGATAGCGTTGGGGCTGGTGTATCTGTTATTCCTCAACAAATTGGGCGCCAGCGCAGTGCTGCCCGACCCGAGCAATGGCTGACAAGAAAAAGGGCGGCGTCTGACAACAAATCAAGCGACCGCTGCTTTCACGCGTGGAACCCGACAGTGATAGTCAGGTTCGGTGCACAACACCGAGCCCTTTGATACAGGAGTGCAGCCATGCTGGTCTTACGCCCAGTCGAGTTAACCGACCTGCCCCAGCTACAACAACTGGCACGCGACAGCCTGGTAGGCGTCACGTCGTTGCCGGACGACACCGAGCGCCTGCGCAGCAGAATTGTTGATTCCTGCGCCTCATTCGAAAAAGACGTTGAGGAACATGGCCCGGAGAACTACTTCTTCGTGCTTGAGGACCTGACGGCCCGGCGCCTGGTCGGATGCTCGGAAATCCTGGCCACCGCCGGCTTCAATGAGCCGTTCTACAGCTTGCGCAACCGCCACTTCACCAGCGCCTCCCGGGAACTGAACATCGAACATGGCGTCCCGGCACTGTCGTTATGCCAGGACCTCAACGGTCACACCTTGCTGCGCGGCTTTCACATCGACACCCCGCTGGTGCGCACTGCATTTTCGGAGTTGCTGTCACGGGCGCGGCTGCTGTTCATCGCCGCCCATTCACAGCGATTTGCCGAAGCGGTGATCACCGAAATCGTCGGCTACAGCAGCGATGACGGGCAATCGCCGTTCTGGGATGCGCTGGGTAAACACTTTTTCGACCTGCCTTATGCCGAGGCCGAACGACTGTGCGGCCTGGAAACCCGGACCTTCCTCGCCGAACTGATGCCGCAGTACCCGATCTACGTGCCGATGCTGCCCCAGGCGGCGCAGGACTGTATCGGCCGGATTCACCCCGACGGCCAGGAGGCCTTCGATATTCTTGAGTGTGAAGGGTTTGAAACCAACAGCTACATCGACCTGTTCGACGGTGGCCCGACCCTGTATGCGCGCACCTCGAACATACTCTCCATCGCCCAAAGCGTGACTGGCACGGTGCAGACCGGTTCGTCCATCGAGGCGCGCTGTCGGTACCTGGTCAGCAACGACGCACTCAAGGGCTATCGCGCGATCGTAGCTGAGCTGGATTACCAAGCCGGGCAGCCGGTGGGGTTGAGCGCCGACATGTGCATAGCCCTGAACGTGACCGATGGCAGCCCGATCCGGCTGATCGCCCTGTGAGCACCATCCGGCCCCGCGCCCAACGACAGCGCACGAACAGGTACGAAGAAGGAGCAGCATTATGATTGTCCGCCCGGTTAGCGTCACTGACCTGCCTGCCTTGATGGATCTGGTGCAACAAGCCGGCCCCGGGTTCACCACCCTGCCGGCCAATGAGGAACGCCTGGCGCACCGGGTGCGCTGGGCCCAGCGGACCTTCGCCGAACAGGTCGAGCGTGCGGATGCCGATTACCTGTTTGTGCTCGAGGATGACGATCAGCACGTGGTCGGCATCAGTGCATTGGCCGGTGCCGTAGGCCTGCGCGACCCCTGGTACAACTATCGGGTCGGGCTAACCGTCAGCGCTTCGCCGGACCTGGGGATTGAGCGGCAGATTCCGACCTTGTTTCTGAACAACGAAATGACCGGCCAATCGCAACTCTGCTCGCTGTTTCTGCAACACGATCAACGCCAAGGTACAAATGGTCGCTTACTGTCGCTGGCGCGCCTGCTGTTTGTCGCCGAGTTCCCGCAACTGTTCGGCGACAAGCTCATCGCCGAACTGCGTGGCAGTGCCGACGAGCAGGGTTGTTCGCCGTTCTGGGACAGCCTGGGCCGGCACTTTTTCAAGATGGAGTTCAGCCACGCCGATCATCTGTCGGGGCTGGGCAGCAAATCATTCATCGCCGAACTGATGCCGCGCCAACCGCTCTATACCTGCCTGCTGACCGAACAGGCCCAGGCCGTGATTGGCAAAGCACACCCGAACACGGAGTCGGCAATGAAAATCCTCAATGCCGAGGGGTTTGCCCATAAGGGTTACATCGATATTTTCGACGCTGGGCCGGTGATTGAGGCTCCCGTGTCGAAAATCCGCACCGTGCGCGACAGCCAGGCGCTGGTACTGGCCATTGGCACGCCCGACGAACAGGCGCCGGTGTGGCTGATCTATAACCGCCGCCTGGAAAACTGCCGCATTACCGCCGGCCAGGCGCGAATGGTCGGCAACAGCCTGGTTGTCGACCGCCTCACCGCCAAACGCCTGCAACTGCAACCCGGCAGCTCGGTGCGTGGGGTGCCGTTGCTCAATCAACAGCAGCAGGCTGTTGCTGCGTAAACGTCTGATGGCGAGTGCTGCGCACTCGGACGCAGCCTTCGGCAGCTGCTACAAGGGTTAGCGTTGCGCCGAGGATTCGAGTTAAGCCATTGTTAATTCGTCATCATCTTCTCATCGTCCGCGTGATAGCCTTTTGTTCTTTCGGCGTTGACACTTTTGCTCAAGCCCTTCCATTCCAATTGCAGTGGTGGAACTCGTATGTCCAGGCTTTCCCATCAAGATTTGCGTCGTAACTTTCGCGAACTGTTCGCTTCCAACACCTGTTACCACACGGCTTCGGTCTTCGACCCGATGTCGGCCCGCATTGCGGCTGACCTGGGTTTTGAAGTGGGGATTCTGGGCGGCTCCGTTGCATCGTTGCAGGTGCTGGGCGCTCCCGACTTTGCGTTGATCACCCTCAGCGAGTTCGCCGAACAGGCCACACGCATCGGTCGTGTCGCACAATTGCCGGTCATCGCAGACGCCGACCATGGCTACGGCAACGCACTCAACGTGATGCGCACCATCGTCGAACTCGAACGCGCCGGCATCGCCGCACTGACCATCGAAGACACCTTGTTGCCGGCGCAATTCGGCCGTAAATCCACCGACCTGATCGGCGTCGCGGAAGGCGTCGGCAAGATCCGCGCAGCGCTGGAAGCCCGGGTTGATTCGGAAATGGCGATCATCGCCCGCACCAACGCCGGCATCCTGCCCATCCAGGAAATCATCAACCGCACCCAGCAATACCAAGCTGCCGGCGCAGACGGGATCTGCATGGTGGGCGTGCAGGACTTTGACCAACTGGAAAAAATCGCCGAACACCTGAGCGTGCCGCTGATGCTGGTCACCTATGGCAACCCGGCGCTGCGCGACGACAAACGCCTGGCCGAACTGGGCGTGCGGGTGACCATTGACGGTCATGGTGCTTACTTCGCGGCGATCAAGGCGACGTACGACAGCTTGCGCGAGCAACGGCAGATCTTTACCCAAGCCTCGGACTTGAGCGCTACGGAACTGACGCATACCTATACGCAGCCTGAGGATTACATTCGCTGGGCTGAAGAGTTTATGCGTGTGAAGGAGTGATGGCTCAACAGGTTTAGCTGTATTACCTGTCATGACGCCATCGCGAGCAGGTCGAATCGTCGCACCGTCGCTCCCACATTGGATTTGCGGTGTTCACAATTCCCCTGTGGGAGCGACGGTGCGACGATTCGACCTGCTCGCGAAGGGGCCGGTTGCAACACCGCTAAACAGCAGCCTTGAACCCCTCCTCCCGCTGCAACGCCCGCGCCCGGATCACGTCCAGAATCGCGCACCCTTCGCGCATCAGCAGATGCACCGCCCCGGTCACCCGCGTCAGATCACAGTCTGATATGCCTTTGAGGCCAAGGCTGGACAAGGTGTCCGCCAGATCACGAACCACCGTGAAGCGATGCGCCGCGCAGGCTGCGAGGTCGCTGAGTTCTTTGTGGGTATTGATGAAGAGCACCGGGTTTTCGGCGTCGTAGGTGTCGATGGGGAGGTAACGGGGCATAACTTGGTCGTGCATGTGTGAACTCCTATTAATAGAGCTTCCACCGTTCGCGGCCAAGCGAAAAGAGGTGGCAGCTGTACGCGGGTTGGCCGACCGGGTATAGGAAACCGGCACACCCGAAGGTGTCCCACGCACAGCCGCCATAACACACCATTTCAGGCACAACGCGCCTGAAATGGTGTTATGGACGTTTTGCGTTCCTAAACTCGACCGGCCAAGGTCGTTCGCAGAGTTTTCCGCGAGCCCGAACTATAGGGGTCGATACCGAAACGCGGCAACAGGGTACGTTGTAGGAAACGTCTTGGAAAGTTGTGCGCCACTGAATGAGCCAGATCAATCGCCGCAAATGCTTGTGGGAGTGAGCCTGCTCGCGATGGCGGTGGATCAGCTGGCAGAGTTGTTGGATGAACAGCCGCCATCGCGAGCAGGCTCACTCCTACAGGGGATCTGCGGTGAAGGGTCAGACGGGATCGAGCAGTTCGTGACAGGGCGTGCCATTGATGCGGCAAATCACCCGATTGCGCCCCGTGGTCTTGGCTTCATACAACGCTTGATCCGCATCGTTAAGCCACAAGGTTGCGTCGGTATGCGTCGGGTCAAACGCTGCCAGACCAATGCTCAAGCTGACCTTCAACCCTGGACTCTGCTCGTAACCTAACGAGGCAAAACGGTCGCGCAAGGCTTCCATCGTTGCGGCGGCGCTGTTCAACGGCATGCCGGGCAGGATCACGCAGAACTCGTCGCCGCCATAACGCCCGGCAACATCGGTGGCGCGCAGGTTCTGCTTGAGCATCTTGCTCAGCTGGCGCAACACAATATCCCCGGCGACGTGACCATAGGTGTCATTGATGGTTTTGAAATGGTCGATGTCGATCAGTGCAATCGCCCCGCCCTGCTCGCGTTGGCAACGCTGGAATTCGACTTCCAGTTGGTCCTTCCAGGCGCCATGGTTCAACAGGCCGGTCAGGCTGTCGGTGCGGCTCAGGGCCAGCAACTCGCGCTTTTGCCGGCCAAGGGTGGTGGCCTGACGAAAGCAGAGCCAGCCCAGCGTCAGGGGATACACGATCAGCAGGGGCATGCAGGCGAACATTTGCAACGGTGTCGTCGACGGGATGAAGGTCGGGGTAAACACCAGCCCTCCAACCCCCATCCCGAGAATCTGCGCGGCGAAGCCTACTAACAGGAAACGCAAGCCGCCGATGGCGACATTGTTCATTGCCATCATCGACAGCGTTGCAACGCTGGGTAGCGGATTAAATTGCATGGCCGCCACCCAGAAACCACCGAGAAAGGCATCCACCAGGATGTTGCGGTGCTCGGCGTGAAACGGCACCTTTGCCCGTCGCGCCCACTGATAGGCAACGTGCGGCCATAACACGCCGTTGAACACCATCAGCCCCCACACCCACGGCGCCGGGTCGAGTGGGTACATCGCCGCGCTCACGCACAACAAACCCAAGGCCAGGCCCAAGGTTCGCGATGCATAGAGCCTCCTGGCCAATGAAAGTCCTTTCCCTCCCGAATTTTCCATAGGGCCTCTGCGCCACTGAACGGAACTTGATAACACCGGGGTTGCAGGTGCGTTGAGAGTCTATCAGGGCGACGTTAAATAGCCATCACTGGCGAGCGGGCTGAATACCAGGCTATTGCCACCACGCGAGTCGTCAATGTTTGGCTATACATGAAGAGAGGGTTCAATCAATAACCATAAAAAAGGAGACCCATGCAGACTTTTCAAGTGTTGATCATCGGCAGTGGTTTTGGCGGTCAGTGCGCGGCGATCAATTTGCTAAAAAACGGTATCGACGATTTTCGCCTGCTGGAACGGCGGGACTTTTTCGGCGGCACCTGGTGCCAGAACACCTACCCCGGCGCGGCGGTGGATGTGCCTTCGCCGCTGTATTCGCTGTCCTTTGCGCCCTATCGCTGGACGCAAATGTTCGCCGAACAGGCGGAACTGCACCGCTACACCCAGCACGTGGTGGAACACTTCGGCCTGCGCGACAAGGTCGAACTGCAAGCCAATGTCGAACGCATCGAATGGGATGACGCCAGCAAACGCTGGGCAGTGCACACCGGCAGCAAAGGCACGTTTTACGCGCAGTTTCTGATTAACGCGACGGGGCCGTTGAGCCAACCGGTCGTCCCGCACTTCGAGGGCATGGAACGCTTTCAGGGCAAGACCTTTCACACCAACAACTGGGACCATGCCTACGATTACCGGCAAAAACGCGTGGCCATCATCGGCAGTGGTGCCAGTGCCGCGCAGGTCATCCCGGCGATTGCCCCGGACGTCGAGCACCTGCACGTGTTTCAACGCACGCCGCACTGGGTGCTGCCAAGGGGCGATCGCGCGTTTGGCCCGTTCCAGCGCTGGCTGCTGGGGCTGAAACCGGCCTACAAACTGCTGCGCTGGATGATCTACTGGCAGTTCGAAACCCGGGTGATTGCCTTCAAATACTCGAAACCGGCGATCCACATGGTCCAGCAACACGCCCTGCGCTTCCTCAAGCGTCAGGTGCCTGACCCCCAATTACGCCAAAAACTGACACCGGACTTCACCATCGGCTGCAAACGCGTGCTGATCTCCAGCACCTACTACCCGGCACTGGGCCGCCCCAACGTGACGTTGCACAGTCGCGAGCAGGGCATCACCGCCATCGATGAAACCGGCATCGTCACTCAGGATGGCCAGCACATCGACCTCGACCTGATCGTCTGGTCCACCGGTTACGACGCCACCGACGGGGTGATTTCCTACCCGGTCACCGGCAAACACGGCACGCAACTCAAGGACGTCTGGGCGCAGTATCCCCGGGCTTATCTGGGTACCAGCCTGCCCGACTTCCCGAACCTGTTTATCGTCACCGGCCCCAACACCGGCATTGGCCACACCTCGGCGCTGTTTATCATCGAGTCACAGATGAATTACATCCTCGACTGCATCCGTACGTTAAAAGCCCAAGGTTTACGCAGCATTGAAGTACGCGCCGAAGCGGAACGTACCTACACTGAAATGATCCACCGTGAAATGGAGCGCACCGTATGGAAGTCCGGAGGGTGCCACAGTTGGTACCAAAGCAAGAGCGGTCATGTGATTGCCATGTTTCCGGGGTTCAGTTTCAGCTATCACCGTTTGACTCGGGCCTTGAAACCCGCCGACCACATCCTGTCCTGATCACGTTAAAGGAAGTCATCCGATGCTTCTATTCGTTGTCATTATCGCGGTTGTCGTGGCCTGGAGCTGGTTGAACTATCCGGCCATCGGTTATTGGCTGTATGACTTGAACATGGCCATTGAAGCCAAGCTGTATCGGCTGCACAAAATCGTCGTGCCCATTAACGAGATGACCGTCTCGACATGGCAAGGCGGGCCGTATGAGGCGTCCAGCAGTGTGCTGATGCTGCACGGCTACAGCGCCGACAAAAACCTCTGGCTGCGCTTCGCCCGGCACTTTGTCGGCAATTATCGGGTCATCATTCCGGACATTGCCGGGCATGGCGAAACCGGCTTCAAGGCCGGCGGCGGCTATGACATCCCACTGCAAGCCAAACGGATGATCCAGTTGCTGGATGTCTGCGGAGTCGAGAAGGTGCACGTGATCGGCAACTCAATGGGCGGTTACATCGCGGCGTGGCTGGCGGCCACGTACCCGGACCGGATCGCCTCCGTGGCGCTGATCGACCCGGCCGGGGTCACCGCGCCCGAGGCCAGTGATCTGGAGCGGCATTTGGCCAAGGGACATAACCCGTTTCTGATTCACTCACGGGAGGAGTTTCGACACTTCTACGCCATGACCATGGCCGAACCGCCGTGGGTGCCCGGCGTGGTGCTGGACGCCTTTGCCCATCGCTATGAGCAAAGCCGCGATGAACTGGAAGAAATCTTCAACGACTTTCGCGCCAGCCCGCCGATGGAGCCGAAACTGGCCGACATCAAGTGCCCGGCGCTGTTGCTGTGGGGGCACAAGGACCGTTTGATCGACGTCAGCAGTGTGGCGGTCTGGAGCAAAGGCATCGTCGATTTGCGGGTGCATATCTGGGATCACAGTGGCCACATGCCGATGGTCGAACAGCCCGCCAATACTGCGCGACTGTATCGGGAGTTCCTGGGATCGCTGCGCACCGAAAGCCGCTCCCACCTATAACCCCCCCTGTAGCAGCTGACGAGCAGCGCGAGGCTGCGTTCGGCTGCGAAGCCGTCGTGAAGTCAGACGCTGTGGTTTTTCAGTTAAACCGCGTTTTCAGGGTTTACGACTGCTTCGCAGCCGAACGCAGCCTCGCGCTGCTCGTCAGCTGCTACAGGTCCGGCGGCGAAGCAGTCCTTGGCAGAATGAAGTTCGTAAGATTCTTCGTTTGTCGGCGGCGCTGAAGGCTGCGATCTTTTCGCACATCCTTTACGTCACCGCGCCAGGAATTTTTTCATGAGCCAGCCACGCTTCGTCAGCCCTGACCTGATCCGCCAACGCTTCTCCAAAGCGATGTCCGACATGTACCGCGAAGAAGTGCCGTTGTACGGCGCGCTCATGGAGCTGGTGGAGCAGACCAACCAATACGTGCTGGACAACGACCCGCAGATCGCCCGCCAGTTGAACAGCACCGGTGAAATCGAGCGCCTGGACCTTGAACGTCACGGTGCCATCCGCGTCGGTACTGCCACAGAACTGGCCACCCTCGCCCGTTTGTTCGCGGTGATGGGCATGCAACCGGTGGGTTATTACGACCTGACCCCGGCCGGCGTGCCGGTGCATTCCACGGCGTTTCGCGCGGTGCACGAAGCGGCGTTGCAGGTCAGCCCTTTTCGCGTGTTCACCTCGCTGCTGCGCCTGGAACTGATTGAAGACCTGGAACTGCGCGCGTTCGCTCAGTCGGTGCTGGATAAACGCCAGATCTTTACCGCGGCAGCGCTGACCCTGATCGAGCGTGCTGAAACCGAGGGCGGTCTTACCGAAGACGAGGCGCAGCACTTCGTCGAACAGGCGCTGGAAACCTTCCGCTGGCACCACAGCGCCACCGTCACTGCCGAGCAATACCAGAAACTCAGTGCCCAGCATCGCCTGATCGCTGACGTCGTGGCCTTCAAAGGCCCGCACATCAACCACCTGACGCCGCGCACATTGGACATCGACATCGTCCAGGCACAAATGCCCGCCCACGGCATCACCCCCAAAGCGGTGATCGAAGGCCCACCTCGCCGTCAGTGCCCGATTCTGCTGCGCCAGACCAGTTTCAAGGCGCTGGACGAGCCGGTTGCCTTCACCGATCAAGCTAAAACCCGAGGCAGTCACAGCGCGCGCTTCGGCGAAATCGAGCAACGTGGCGCCGCGCTGACGCCTAAAGGTCGGGCGCTGTACGACCGTTTGCTCAATGCCGCACGGGACGAGTTGAAAGACTTCCCCAATGAAGCCAATGCCGCACGCTACAACGCACTGATGGTGCAGCACTTTGGCGAATTTCCTGACACATACGAAGGTATGCGCCGACAGGAACTGGCGTACTTTCGCTACTTCGTGACGGAAAAAGGCTTGGCGGCGGATGCGCTGGATTCGTTGTCGCTGGAGGATTTGCTCGACGGCGGCTATTTGCGGGTTGAACCGCTGGTGTATGAGGATTTTCTGCCGGTGAGCGCAGCGGGGATTTTCCAGTCGAACCTGGGGGACGCGGCGCAAACCCACTATGGCGTGCATTCGAACCAGCAGGCGTTTGAGCAGGCGCTGGGGCGATCGACGATTGATGAGTTGGGGTTGTATGCCGAGACGCAGCGGCGTTCGGTTGAAGAGTGCTATGCCGCGTTGGGCCACGCGATCTAAAGCAAACGTGTAGCAGCGCGCAGCCTCCTGTGGGAGTGAGCCTGCTCGCGATGACGGAGTGTCAGTCGACAGCTGTGTTGCCTGATACACCGCTATCGCGAGCAGGCTCACTCCCACAGGCTGCGCAGGCTGCTACAGGTGCAGTGATTCAGCGGAGTTTGGTCAGCAACGCCTCGGCGGCTGCATCGGACGACGCAGGGTTCTGGCCGGTGATCAGCAATCCGTCCGTGAGTACATAGCTCGCCCAATCGACGCCTTTGGAATAAATCCCGCCCTTCTCCTTGAGCATGTCCTCCACCAGAAACGGTACGACGTTCGTCAGTTGCACCGCCTCTTCCTCCGAGTTGGTGAAACCCGTCACGCGCTTGCCTTTGACCAAAGGCTGGCCATCCGCGCCTTTGACATGGCGCAACACGCCCGGTGCATGGCAGACCGCCGCGACCGGTTTACCTGCCTTGATAAACGCCTCGATCAGCGCAATCGAAAAGGTATCTTCGGCCAAATCCCACAGCGGACCATGGCCGCCCGGATAGAAAACAGCATCGTAATCTTCGACTCTCACGCTGTTCAGCAGCGCAGTAGAGGCTAATGCGGATTTAGCCGCAGGGTCTTTGTTGAACCGATCCGTCGCCTCGGTTTGCGCGTCCGGCTCGTCACTTTTTGGGTCTAGCGGCGGTTGGCCGCCCTTGGGCGAGGCCAGGGTCAGTTGCGCACCGGCGTCCTTGAAGGCGAAATACGGCGCGGCGAATTCTTCCAGCCAGAAGCCGGTTTTCTTACCCGTATCACCCAATTGATCGTGGGACGTTAAAACCATCAGGATTTTCATGTCGTTCTCACTCCGGTTCAGGGTTATTCGGACGCTCGACGGCGCTGTTTTTATGGACCCTGCTGCCGGTCGATTCGTTGCACCGGGTACAGGGGGTCTTTGACGGGTGGCGCAAAGCCGTTATGCGCAAGAAGTTGCGCACTCATCCTACAGAAAGGTCCCGCCTGGATGCTGATCGCCGGGCCAGGAGGGCTCTCCAGCCGAGTGCGCAAGAAGTTGCGCAGTGGTGTGCAAGTTCTTGCGCACATTCCTCAGGGATCTTCGCCGATAAATCTTTCAGCCGCCGAAAATTGTCCCTGGTCCCTTGATCTATATGGCTTTCAGCGTTTCTGGCACGGACCTTGATAACAGTCAGGCACCCACCGGGCGATACCGCCTCCCGGGCACTCTTAATTTTTTAGCAAGGAGCACATCCATGGCTACACCAGCGTATATGTCCGTCACTGGCGAGAAACAAGGTTTGATCACTGCCGGCGCTTTCACCGCCGACTCGGTTGGCAACACCTACCAGGAAGGTCACGAAGACCAGGTCATGGTTCAGGCTTTCAGCCACGACGTGATCATCCCGCGTGACCCGCAATCCGGCCAACCGACCGGTCAGCGCGTTCACAAGCCTGTCGTGATTACCAAGGTCTACGACAAGTCCTCGCCACTGCTGCAAGCGGCTCTGACTTCCGGCGAGCGCATGAGCGAAATCGTTATCCAGTGGTACCGCACTTCGGCTCAAGGTACCCAAGAGCACTACTACACCACCAAACTGGAAGACGCCATCATCGTCGCCATCAACAACAAAATGCACAACTGCCAGGACCCGTCGAACTCGCACTTCACGCACCTGGAAGAAGTGCAGTTCACCTACCGCAAAATCACCTGGACCCACGAAGTATCCGGTACTTCGGGTTCCGATGACTGGCGTCTGCCGGTCGCCTGATCCAGGCCGATCGTCTCAAGCATCGGCCAGCTCTGCTGGTCGATGTTGTTTTCGCCCTTCCAGAATTTTCGCGTCTGCTGATGCCTTCTTCGGCTATTGGCGAACGCCGCTGCACTGCACGAGGAACAAGGGATGTTCGCGCCGGCCAATCAGACTCACTTTGCCCTGACCATCGAAGGCCTATCCAACGATTTACAGGTGCTGTCCTTGCAAGGTCGGGAGGCGATCAGCCAACCGTTCGTGTTTGAGGTGGAACTGGTCAGTGAACAGCCGTCCCTGGACCTCGAAACCCTGCTGCACAAACCGGCCTTTTTGCAGCTCTCGCCTGACGGCAGCGGCATTCATGGCCAGATCTACCGCGCCGCCCAGGGTGATTCCGGCAAACGCCTGACCCGCTACGCGGTGACCCTGCGCCCGCAACTGTCGTACCTCACGCATCGCATCAACCAGCGCATCTTCCAGAACCTCAGCGTGCCGAAAATCATCGGCAAGGTCCTCGAAGAGCACGGCATTCAAAGCAACGCCTACGCCTTCAACGTCGGGGCGATCTATCCCGAGCGCATCTACTGCGTTCAATACGACGAATCGGACCTGCAGTTCATCCAGCGCCTGTGCGAGGAAGAAGGTATCCATTACCACTTCCAGCACAACGCCACGGCCCACAAACTGGTGTTTGGCGATGACCAGACGGTGTTCCCGAAACTCGCCCCCGTGGCCTATCAGCAAGACTCCGGCATGGTCGCCAACCACCCGGTGATCAAGCGCTTTGACCTGCGCCTGGAAACCCGCACCAGCCGCACCACCCGCCGCGACTACGACTTCGAAAAACCGCGCATCACCCTCGAAAGCGAAAACCGTGGCGACGCCCAGCCCGACCTCGAAGACTACGACTACCCCGGTCGCTTCCTCGACCGCGAACGCGGCAAGCACCTGGCCAAACGCGCCCTCGAACGTCACCGCAGCGACTTCCAGCTCGCCGAAGGCAAAAGCGATCAGCCGATACTGGTCAGCGGCCACTTCCTGGCCCTGACCCAACACCCGAAAGCCAAATGGAACGACCTGTGGCTACTGACCGAAATCATCCACGAAGGCAAGCAGCCGCAAGTGCTGGAAGAGTCGGTCACCAGCAGCACAACCAACCTGAAAGACGACTTCCAACAGGGCTACCGCAACCGCTTCCAGGCCACTCCGTGGGACGTGCCCAATCGCCCGCCGCTGCATCATCCCAAGCCACGGATCCTCGGCAGCCAAAGCGCCGTGGTCACCGGCCCCAAAGGGGAAGAGATCCACTGCGACGAATACGGTCGCGTCAAAGTGCAATTCCATTGGGACCGCGAAGGCCAGGCTGACGACAAAACCAGTTGCTGGTTGCGCGTTTCCTCCGCCTGGGCCGGCGCCCACTACGGCGGCATCGCCATCCCGCGCATCGGCATGGAAGTACTCGTCACCTTCCTCGAAGGCGACCCCGACCAACCGCTGATCAGCGGCTGCCTGTACCACAAGGAAAACGTCGTCCCGTATGAACTGCCGGCGCACAAGACCCGCAGCACCTTCAAGACTCTGAGTTCACCAGGTGGCGGCGGCTTCAACGAACTGCGCATCGAAGACAAAAAAGGCCAGGAACAAATCTTCCTGCATGCCCAGCGCGATTGGGACGAAAACGTCGAACACGACCAGAAAATCCGCGTCGGCAACGAACGCCACGACACCGTCGAGCAAAACAGCTACAGCGAATTCAAGGCCGAAGAACACCACACGGTGTATGCAGATCGCAGAGTCGAAGCCCAAGCGGATGACCATCTGACGGTGGGCGTGAATCAGCACATCAAGATCGGTACTGGGCAGTTCATCGAAGCGGGCCAGGAAATCCACCTGAGCAGCGGCATGAAGGTCGTGCTTGAAGCGGGGAGCGAACTGACGCTCAAGGGTGGCGGTAGTTTTATCAAGATCGATGCCAGCGGTGTGACGTTGAGCGGGCCGGTGATCAACATGAACTCCGGGGGTAGTCCGGGTAGCGGGACCGGGGCGGCACCGTTGCTGCCGGGCGTGTTGAAGCAGGCGGATGCGGACAAGGCTGGTGCGGTATTGACGCCGGCGCAGGTCAATACGCTGAAACGTAATGCGCCGTTTTGTGAAGAGTGCGAAAAATGCAAGGCAGGTGTTTGTGCGAGCTGATCTTTTGACTCCTCAGGCGTGGTTGGCTGAACGACCGTTGCAGACCAATGAACGTCTTTATCTGATCGTCAGCGCCGCTAGCGATGCCGATGCGCTCAAGTCGCTTTATCAAACTGAACCAACAACCCAGGCAACTCCTATCTGGGGCGGAACCCCCTACGCGAGCTGGCAACAGGTCATGCCCTACCTCGTCGAGCTGAAATCCAACTCCGGTTTTCTACCGTGGATTGCCGAAACAGACGCGCAGGACTGGGGTTGGCTGGCGATTTCAACCAGCATGCCGGAGGTGGTGTTCGAACACCTTCGCAGCCTGACCCAAGTGCGCATGCCCGATGGGACCGAGGTGTTTTTCCGGTTCTGGGATGGGCGGCATATCTACCCGATTCTGGAAGGACTCAGCGATGCGGCGGGGGAAGTGCTGCCGGTGTTTGATCGGTATTTGATTAATGGGAAGCGGTTGGAGGTTGGGCCAAGGGTGGTGCCGAAGGCGAAGGATTGGCCTTGGTGGGAAGTGCCGAAGGGATTGTTGGATGGGCTCGCCAAGCAGAACTCGTCAACCCTGATCGGCAACTTGATGCAATGGCTGGGAGAGGAACGTCCAGACATCTACGCCGCTTATCCCGAGAGCAATCTGAAGTTGAAAATCGCACGCTTCGTGCGCCGGCCCGATGCTCCGAAAAATCTTAACGAAGCACTGTTAAACCACCTGATTCTGGAGCAAGGCTGATGGATCGCGTTGCCTTTGTTGACAACCAACTGACCACCTTCAAGGACAGTCTGAAACTTTATCGTGAACTGACCGAAAGCAATTTCGCCCAGTGGGTGGATAAAGGTCCTCAGTTCTTTGACAGACCAGCCTTATTTGGAATGAACAGGACCGTTAAGCTCGGTAGTGCAAGCACGACAGTCAGCACAGGCGATAACGAGTTTTCGTCTACTGTCGCGGAATGTCCGGCAAACCGCTTGCTACTGATCGAAAGCAAATTCGTATCACTTCATGACGTTCCGGTTGGCAATATCACTGTCGAAGTGACCCCGGTAGACGGTGGTGAGGCCGTTCCTGTCTTGCTGAATGAGGAAGGTAAAGGCGTTTACAAAGGGACGCCGGGAAAAAAATATTACGTTCGCGTCCAGAGCAAGGTAATCAAAGAACAGGTCACCGCACTTTTCGACTCCTACGACGGCTTGACCCAGCAACTGCAAACATGGCTGGAAGCTGAGTGGAAAAACTATAGGCCGCTATGGCCCACCCAGACCTTATCGACAATTTACCTTGCGCAGCTCAATGGCTCTGCCATTGGTACATGGGAAGCTATCAAAGGCGCGTTTGATGGCTTGAAACGCATATTCGAGATTCTGAAGGACCCTCAAAAATATGCAGAAGAGCTAGGTCAAAGTGCCACTGACCTGATCAAACTCGCGAAAGAAACACCGGCGGCCATGGAAAGACTCATGCTGCTGGCGAGTGATCAGGCGGCCTTATTTTTACTGCTGAAAACTGCAGCTATCTGGCTTATTGAGTTACCGCCTAGCGTGGTTGCGGGTGAGTTCTCTAAGCAGGCTTCCAGCATTCTGGTAACCATCCTCATCGACCTCGTGCTGGCCCTGGTGCTGACGTATGCGGTTGCAGGCTCAGGTATTGCCTATTTGGGCGTGCGTCTGGCGAACTACGGCGCAAGAATTCTTGAAGCCGTCACCGGCTTCATCAAGTCCGTCTTCAATATCCTGAAAGCCTTTATGGAGGCTATCGATAAATACAAGAAGGTGGCCGCCCGTGCAGCGGTTGGGGCCTTTGAAAAAGGCAAGGTCAAGATTGGTTGGGGCAGGCAGGACCACGCTAAAGTACATACCTCGGAACATTTGGACGACAATTCCAAGCAATCTACCAACCACGATGACAAAAATGTCGCGTGCACCCGTGAAACCTGCGTAAACGGCTGCCCGGTTTCGATGGTCACCGGCGAAGAGTTACTCACACTCACCGATGGTCAACTCAATGGCCTCCTTCCATTTGAATGGACTCGACTTTATCGCACCAGTGCTGCGGAAATCGATTGCGGTTTGGGCTATGGCTGGAGTCATGCACTCGCGCAGCGAGTGGAGATAAACAACGACGAGGTTGTCTGGACGGATCATGAAAACCGCGTAACGACCTTTCCCCTCCCGAGCGAACAACGCCCAGCCATCACCAATAGCTTGTCCAAAGCAACGATTTACATCGGTGACGATCCATCTGAACTGATTCTGTCCCAGTCTGGCGATCAAACGCTGTTCTATCACTTCCGCTACAACATCAAGGGCGCCACGCTAATTGCTATCAGCGGCAAATACGGCAACCGCCTGCACATCACTCGTGACATTCATGGGCGTATCAAGCGTGTGGACAACGGTTCCGGTCGTGCCTTGCTGTTGCGTTACGACCGCAAACATATAGTTGGCATCGATTACCAGCAGTTCAGCCCGGCAGACAATCTGGAAGATGCATGGAGCACCATCCAGACATTAGTTAGTTATCGCTACGACGAACAACATCACTTGGTTGAAGCGAAGAATGCCGCCGGTGAGAGCGAGCGATACGCCTACGATGAAAAGCACGTCATCCTCGAAAGACAACTGGCCGGTGGCGCCAGTTTCTTTTGGGAATGGGAAAACGAGGGCAAATCTTCACGTTGCGTCCATCACTGGGCGAACTTTTCGCAGATGGATGCCCGTTACGTTTGGGATGACAAGGGTAGCGTCACCGTTACCAATGCCGACGACAGTGAAGAAATCTACACTCACGACAATCAAGCCCGACTGATCAGCAAAGTCGAGCCAGACGGTGCCGAACATCTCAAAGCATACGACGACAAAGGTCGGTTGATTGCCGAGAAAGACCCGCTGGGAGCGATTACAGAGTTTCAGTACGACGAAGCAGGACGCCTGGAAGCGGTCATCCCACCAGAAGACGCACCGACGCAATACGAATACAGCAACGGTTTTGTAACAGTCGTCCGGCGTGAGGAATCGATCTGGAGATACCAGCGAAATATCCAAGGTGACATCACCCAACAAACAGATCCTGACGGTAACGTCACTCAGTACAGCTACGACGGACAAGGCCGTTTACTGCAAATCCGTCACCCCGACGGCGGTCGCCATAATCTGGGCTGGAACAATCTGGGCGAGTTGATCGAAGAGCAACTGCCGGACGGCGGTCAGCGCAAGTATCGCTACGACGCACTGGGCAGACAGATCACCCGCCAGGACGAGAGCGGGAGGGTTACCCAGTACCAATGGGATACCGCCAATCGTCTCGCACAAATCACTCTGCCGGGCGGTGCGACTCGTGCGTTCACCTACAATCCATACGGTCGTGTCACCGCTGAACGCGATGAGTTGGGTCGCGTTACCCGCTATGAATACGCCGATGGCCTGCATCTGGTCAGCCGCCGCATTAACCCTGATGGTAGCCAACTGCGCTACCGCTATGACAACTCACGCCTGTTGCTCAGCGATATCGAAAATGAACGTGGCGAGCAGTATCACCTCGACTACTACGCTAACGGTCTGATCCAGCAAGAAACCGGGTTCGATGGCCGACGTACCACCTACGAATATGACCTCAACGGCCAACTACTAAAGAAAACAGAATTTGGGGACGACGGCAGCGAGTTAGTCACTGAATACCAACGCGATTCAGCAGGCCGCCTGCTGGTAAAAACCCTGCCTGACAGTGAAGAAATTCACTACAGCTACGATGTCCGCGGTCGTCTCGTAAACGTCGATGACGGCAACTGGCCCCTCGCCTACGAGTATGACCTGCAAGACCGCCTCATCACGGAACACCAAGGTTGGGGAACGCTGCGCTATGAGTACGACAAACAAGGCAATCTGAGCCACTGCCGCTTTCCTGACGGCAGCAAGCTCGACTACCGCCACCAACCTGGTGGCCGTCTGAGCAGCATCGACCTCAACGGTTCGCGCCTGACGACTCACCAATTCAGCGCCGGCCGCGAACAACAGCGCCAACAAGGCCTGCTCCTCAGCCAATATCAATACGATGACCAAGGCCGATTGCAGGCGCATACCGTCAGCCAACAAGAGCGAAACCTGTTCCGCCGCCGCTATGCCTACAACGCGAATGGCAACCTTGCCGGCATCGACGACAGCCGCAAAGGTAACCTCAATTACTACTACGACCCGCTCGACCGCCTGATCAACGTCCGTGGCACCACCCCGGAAAGCTTCGCCCACGACCCGGCGGGCAACCTGCTCGGCCAAGGTGATCAGCAAGCCGCAAACCTGGCCAACGTCAAAGGTAACCGCCTGCTGATGCAGGGCGACCGTCACTATGACTACGACGCTCACGGCAATCTGAGCCGCGAGCGCCGCGGCACCGGGCAGAAACTCGTTACCGAGTATCGCTACGACTGCCAGCATCGCCTTATCGGCGCCAGCCTGCCCGGCGGCAGCATCGCTAGTTACAAGTACGACGCCTTCGGCCGTCGTATCGCCAAGACCGTCGATGGTCAAACCACCGAGTTTATGTGGCAAGGCGAACGCCTGATTGCGGAAAGCGCCGACAACCGCTATCGCACTTACGTCTACGAACCAGGCAGCTTCCGCCCATTGGCCATGCTCGATGGCGAAGGCCCGCTGAAAGCGACGCCGTTCTACTATCAACTCGACCACTTGGGCACACCTCAAGAACTCACCGACTATAGCGGTGAGATCATGTGGTCGGCTAAATACCGCGCCTATGGCAACCTCGCGGCACTGGACGTCGCCGAAGTCGACAATCCACTGCGATTCCAGGGACAGTACTTCGATGCTGAGACGGGCTTACACTACAACCGGCATCGCTACTACAATCCGGGGACCGGGCGGTTTCTGACGCCAGATCCGATCAAGCTTGCGGGTGGGTTGAACAACTACCAGTACGTGCCTAACCCTACGGGGTGGGTGGATCCGTTGGGATTGAATAGCAATTGTCCGGGAGGAGTGAATTGCAAACCTGGATCTGTTGAGGATCCAGCGAGTAATACCAAGGTTAATGAGGGGACATCTGGAGCACCTGATGTTCAATGGACGAATCACGGTAACAAGCACGTCGCCCCCAAGGCGCCGTGGCCAAATGTTGTCAAATCAACGGCGAATGGAGGGGCAGCGAAGTATTTACCAGGAACAGATATCGAGGCACTTGAGCGTCACGCTTTCAAGAATGGCCAAGACGTCAACAATGGAAAGCCGTGGAAAGTCATTGACATGGGGAAAACCATTGGCGCTAACGACGGTAAGGAAACGCGATTCATGAGGGTTGAGCTAAGTGCGAACACTATTCATGGCCATCCTATTTCCGAAGATGCATTTAAAAAACTCACAAAAATGAAGAAAAATTAAATGAACACGAAAAAAATAATTGAACTTGGCGGAAGAATCACATTTGATGACATATCCCACCTAAATCAAGATATTGATATATCAATAATTATTGATGATTTAAAGGAGGATCTATTCCAAGCTGTTTTCCCCCATGATCAACTCATTGATATCGGCTGGTATCCGGAGTTCTGCGAAGATGGCACTTTCAAAGTCTCACTAATTAAATCCCATGATTGGGAGCAACCAATTTTCAGCGAAAAAGCAAAAAACTGGAAAGAACTACAACAGGTAATATCCAATGCTCTAATCAAAATAGAAATATAAAAACAACCAAGAAAGACAAAGAAAGGAAACAGACATATTTTTATACGAATTCAGCAATTGATTTAGCAAAAGTACTTTAACATGCAAAAAACCTCTCGATCCGATGCAGTTTACAAGCTGAGCCAAAAAGCTTTAGCTGCTCTCAACAATGATGCGCGTGAATCACTGCTACTGAATTGGCGGGGGATTGATGACAGCGACGAAGTGTTCTCCTTGCTTTCAAAAGAAATGCAACATCTACTTATCTCAAACGACGAACCGCCAAGTGACGTACAGAATCCTCTTTAGGACGAGTTGTTATTGATTGCTTTGCACTCACAATACAAGAGCGTTACAAATTTGTATTTATCTAGCCAAATGAAAAAAATGGGATTCGGCAAGCATTAAGTATTGGGACTCATCGAACCAATGGAAGCTTGTCCTTGCTGCAGTTACCGCACATTATCGTCGAGAGTAAACTACGAAATTTGTGATCTGTGCAAATGGGAAGACAACGGAGTAATTGATCCTGAACAATACAGCGACCGGAACCATATGACACTCGGAGAAGCGAAAGAGACATTCTCAAAAAATATGAACGTATTGCCTTTAGACAAATGGGCCATTTAAGAATCACAGCAAAGCAACAAATGTATTTCCACACGCCCAAAAAACCTCCTGAATAAAAATCAAAAGATGAACACAAAGGGGACGGGTTTATTTTCACGGTTTTTTAGTCCTAAAATACGCTTACACCTGTTCCCCCAACGCCCGACCGCAACGGCACGACCACGCAGCCACAAAATACTGAGCCTGCAGTAATCTCGCAAATCGTGATACTACTGAAACCCGAAATCCGTTGCTTATTTCAATGGACACCTATAAAAAAATAAAAAAACAGGAAAATAATTCATCACTTACAGCAAAAACACTCGTCACCGATTTCTCATTTTTCCTTCGCCCTATAAGTTCACATAAAACTAATAGAACCTATTTTACCCCTTCCACACGGGCCAACCGATGAACACCAAACAAGTTCTGCTCATAATTTTAACCGTACTTTCCACATCAGCGCTTGCTGAGAACGCAGAATTTGGATTCGTTTGAAGCACTCCAGATGGAAAGGCTTATTTATATACCACTCAGGAAATTTCGAGCCACGATTCCATCTCAGTCCAGTTCCCTAAAGCCAACGGAGTCGTCGCTTGCTGCAAATCAACAAAATCAAATGGGGAAAAACAGCAACCGGGTGACGTAACCGATTTGCTCAACGAAGCCGACATGCACATCTACGGGCTCGACATTCAATACAAAGAGCCTTTCATCGGCATAGCCGTGGTGGGTAAAAATGTAAGCGAACACGGTGTGTCAGCAGTTGAAGTCAAGGGGCAAGCAACAACAATCAGCACATGCTTAAGCCAAGAAGGCGTTCATCTTTACTCAAGAAAAAATGGACGCTTGAATGGTCATTTGTATTTAAGTCTCGGGTACGACGTAGAGCTAACCTATCAATCTTGCGAAACGGAACGACAAAGCTCCGTACCGACAGACGTCTCCAGCTACATCAAAAGTAGAGACAACTGTGACTCGCTGCGTGGCGACATTCCTGAACCGGACCCTGCCGACCCGGGGAATCTCGATCGTGCCATCAGCAATATAAACAAATATTGCAAAGGTACAGATCAGCAGCTGAAGGAGAAATACTCCGGAAACAAAAGCGTTGAAACGCTGCTCTCGACTTACGAAGAAAATATTGAAGCTGATATGAGTTTTTAGATTCACTCATCAAGGACGACAGTTGTGACATCTGAAAGCATTTCCCCTCAGGCCTGGTTATCCGAGATCCCGCTGCAAACGGGCGAACACCTGTATCTGATCGTCAGCGCAGCCAGCGATGCCGATGCGCTGAAGACGCTTTACCAGAATGACCCCACCACCCAGGCCACCCCGATCTGGGGCGGAACTCCCTACGCGAGTTGGCAACAGGTAATGCCTTACCTCACCGAGTTGAAGCCCAACTCCGGTTTTCTACCGTGGATTGCCGAAACAGACGCGCAGGACTGGGGTTGGCTGGCGGTTTCAACCAGCATGCCGGAGGTGGTGTTCGAACACCTTCGCAGCCTGACCCAAGTGCGCATGCCCGATGGGACCGAGGTGTTTTTCCGGTTTTGGGATGGGCGGCATATCTACCCGATTCTGGAAGGACTCGGCGATGCGGCGGGGGAAGTGCTGCCGGTGTTTGATCGGTATCTGATTAATGGGAAGCGGCTGGAGGTTGGGCCGAGGGCGGTGCCGAAGGCGAAGGATTGGCCTTGGTGGGAGGTGCCAAAGGGGTTGCTGGATGGCCTGGCCAAGAAGAATCCGTTAACGCTGATCGGCAACCTGATGCAATGGCTGGAGACGGAACGTCCAGACATCTACACCGCTTATCCCGAGAGCAACCTGAAGCTGAAAATCGCCCGTTTCGTGCGCCGGCCGGATGCTCCGAAAAACCTGAATGAAGCACTGTTAAACCACCTGATTCTGGAGCAAGGCTGATGGATCGCGTTGCCTACGTTGACAACCAACTGAGTACGTTCAAGGACAGTCTGAAGCTGTACCAGGAACAAACCAAAACCTGGTACGCGAAGATCGCCGATAAAGGCAGCCGCGCAGCAGACCTGCCCTCCCTGCTCGGCATGGAACGAGTGATCAAGGTGGGCAACACCAGTACATCAGTCAGCGTGACTGACGGCGACTTCACCTCGAACGTCGCGCAGTGCCCACTAAAAGGGCCACTGCTGATCGAGAGTAAATTCGAATCGGTCTACGACATCCCACTGGGTGACATCGAAGTCGAAATCGTGGCAGTGGAAGGCGGCGCGGTCAGCAAAGTCAAACTGGATGCTCAAGGCAAAGCAGCCTGGACAGAAGGTGTTCCGGGCAAGTTCTACAAGATCCGCGTTCACAATGAAGTGACACCGGCGCAGATTGATACGCTGTTCAGTTCCTATGGCGGTCTGACCGCCGACCTGGAAGGCTTCCTGCGCAAGGAATGGGCGGGCTTCAAACCTCAATGGTCCAACGTGTCAGCCTCCGGCACCGCCATGGCTGTCGGCAACGGCATCCTTGAAGGAGGCTGGGAAGCGATCAAAGGGGTCTGGGATGGCATCAGTCTGGTGCTTGACATCCTGCAAGACCCGGGCAAGTTTGCGAAGGACCTCGGTGCAGGCACCCAAAAACTGATCGACCTCGCCAAACAAGCACCCGACGTCATGAAAAAGGCCATGTTGCTGGCCAGCGACGAGGCCGCGCTGTTCCTGATGGTGCGCAGCGCCATCATCTGGCTGGCAGGCCTGCCACCGATGAAGATGGCTGGCGATGTGGCAAAAATGACCACAGCGGCGGTCGTGGGTATCGCCATCGACATCGTCATCTCGATCGTGCTGACCATCGCCGCGGAAGGTACCGGCGTCATCTACCTCGCCGCGCGGTTGAAGAAGTACGGCGAAATCATCATCAAGGCAGTCACTGGCTTTGTGGAGTCGGTGTTCAAGATCATCAAAGGCTTCATGGAATACGTCACGAAATACACGGCCGTTGCGGCCCGTGGTGTGACGGCACAAATGAAGAATGGCTTGGCCCAGTTGCGTTTTGACGGGAAGAAAAACGCGAAATTGGGCAAGGGCAAAACCGGCGATGATGTCTCCAGGCAAGCCACGACACCCGCCGACAAAAGCGCTGAACCCGCCGCGAAAACCTGCACAGACAAGTGCCCCGTTTCGATGGTCACTGGTGAAGAGCTGTTGACGCTGACCGATGGTCAACTCGACGGCCTGCTGCCCTTTGAGTGGACGCGCCTGTACCGAACCAGTGCCGTGGAAATCGATTGTGGCCTGGGATACGGCTGGAGCCATGCGCTGGCGCACCGTGTTGAGATCAACGGTGATGAAGTCATCTGGACCGACCACGAAAACCGTGCCACGCCGTTTCCACTTCCGAGCCAGCAACGCCCCGCTATCACCAACAGCCTGTCGCGCGCAGCGATTTTTATCGGCGACGATCCTTCGGAACTGGTTCTGGCACAGGCAGGCAGTCGCCCTTCCTTCTACCACTTCCGTTACAACAGCAAAGGCGCAACCCTCATCGCCGTCAGCGACAGCTATGGCAACCGGTTGCACATCACCCGTGATATTCACGGGCGAATCAAACGCCTCGATAACGGTGCCGGTCGCGCCCTCCTCCTGCGCTACGACCGAAAGCACATTGTCGCCGTCGACTATCAGCAGTTCCTTCCGGCGGACACTCTGGAAGATGCCTGGAACACCGTCCAGACGCTGGTCACGTACAGCTATGACGCGCAGCATCGCCTGATTGAAGCGAAGAACGCGGCCGGTGAAGCCGAGCACTATCGCTACAACGATCAGCACGTGATTCTCGAACGGCAATTGGCGGGTGGCGCCAGTTTCTTCTGGGAATGGGAGAACGAAGGCAAGCTCGCGCGTTGCGTCCATCACTGGGCGAGTTTCTCGCAGATGGAAGCACACTACGTCTGGGACGATAAAGGTAGCGTCACGGTTACTAACGCCGATGGCAGCGAAGAGGTTTATACCCACGACGATAAAGCGCGGTTGATCAGCAAGATAGACCCCGATGGCGCGGAACACCACAAGGCCTACGACGACAAGGGCCAGTTGATCGCAGAAAAAGATCCGCTGGGCGCCGTGACCGAATACCGGTACGACGAAGACGGCTTGATGACGGCGGTCATTCCTCCGGAAGACGAACCGGTCACGTACGAATACAGCAATGGGTTCGTGAGCGATGTCCATCGCGGCAAAGCCACGTGGAAGTATCAGCGCAACAATCAAGGCGACATAACCCAGCAGATTGATCCGCACGGCAACGCCACCTTCTACAGCTACGACCGCCAAGGCCGCTTGCTGGAAATCCGTCATCCCGATGGCAGCCGCCATCAACTGGGCTGGAACAACCTCGGACAACTGCTGGAAGAAAGCCTGCCTGACGGCGGTCAACGCAAATACCGTTACGACGCCTTGGGCCGGCAGATCACCCGTCAGGAAGAAACCGGCGCGATCACCCACTACCAATGGGATGCAGTCAGCCGCCTGACGCAAGTCACCCTGCCCGGTGGCGCCAGCCGTGCGTTCACTTACAACCCGTACGGCCGCGTTACCGCAGAGCGCGATGAGCTGGGCCGTGTGACGCGTTACGAATACGCCGATGGTCTGCACCTGGTCAGCCGCCGGATCAATCCGGACGGCAGCCAGTTGCGTTATCGCTACGACAACTCGAGATTGCTGCTGACAGAAATCGAGAACGAACGTGGCGAGCACTACCACCTCGACTACCACGCCAACGGCCTGATCCAGCAGGAGACCGGTTTCGATGGCCGTCGCACCGCCTATGAATACGACCTCAACGGCCAACTGCTGAAGAAAACCGAGTTCGGCGACGATGGCAGCGAACTGGTTACCGAATATCAGCGCGACGCTGCTGGGCGCTTACTGGTCAAAACCCTGGCCGATGGCGAAGAAATTCACTACAGCTACGACGCCTTCGGGCGCTTGGTCAACGTCGATGACGGCAACTGGCCGCTGGCGTATGAATACGATCTGCAAGACCGCCTGATCACGGAACATCAAGGCTGGGGCACCCTCCGCTACCAGTACGACACCGTCGGTCAACTGAAACACTGCCGCCTCCCGGACGGCAGCAAGCTCGATTACCACCATCAGCGCGGCGGTCAACTGAGCAGTATCGACCTCAACGGCTCTCGCTTGACCGCCCACCAGTTCAACGCTGGTCTGGAGCAAAAACGCCAACAAGGCCTGCTGCTCAGCCAATACCAGTACGACGAACAAGGCCGTCTGCAAGCACACAGTGTCAGCCAAAAAGATCGAAACCTCTTCCACCGTCGCTACGCTTACGCCGCCAATGGCAACCTCACTAGCATCGACGACAGCCGCAAAGGCAATCGCAGCTACCACTACGACCCGCTCGACCGCCTGATCAACGTCCGTGGTAGCACCCCGGAAAGCTTCGCCCACGACCCGGCCGGCAACTTGCTGGGCCAAGGCGATCAACCCGCCGCGAACCTGGCCAACGTCAAAGGCAACCGCTTGCTGATGCAGGGCGACCGCCACTACGACTACGACGCCTACGGCAACCTGACCCGCGAACGTCGCGGCACCGGGCAGAAACTCGTCACCGATTACCGCTACGACTGCCAGCACCGTTTGATCGGTGCCAGCCTGCCCGGGGGTAGCGTCGCGTCCTATAAGTACGACGCCTTCGGCCGACGCATCGAAAAAACCGTCGACGGCAGCACCACCGAATTTTTGTGGCAAGGCGAACGCCTCGTCGCCGAAAGCGCTGACAACCGCTATCGCACTTACGTTTATGAACCGGGTAGTTTCCGTCCGCTGGTGATGCTGGATGGCGAAGGCCCACTGAAGGCGACGCCGTTTTACTATCAGCTCGATCATCTCGGTACGCCGCAGGAGCTCACGGACTACAGCGGCGAGATCATGTGGTCGGCGAAATATCGCGCTTATGGCAATCTCGCTGCACTCGATGTTGCCGAAATTGACAACCCGTTGCGGTTTCAGGGGCAGTACTTCGATGCGGAGACGGGCTTACACTACAACCGGCATCGCTACTACAATCCGGGGACCGGGCGGTTTCTGACGCCGGATCCGATCAAGCTTGCGGGTGGGTTGAATAACTACCAGTACGTGCCTAACCCTACGGGGTGGGTGGATCCGTTGGGGTTGAATGGGTGTCCTGGATCTGATGGAGGTAAGCCAGAGAAAGCCCAAGAGCGCTCGGAAGAAAAGGCAAAAGTAGATGAGGGCAGTCCTAAAATCCCAGTAGTCTTGCATGATGTGGACCCCAACCTACTTAATCGCACGCATAGCATTGAAGGCAAAGGATCGACTAAACGAGTTGAAAACCTCGCAAATGACATGCGTAGTAACGGCTTCAATAAAGAAAAACCAATCGACGTCGTTGAACACGAAGGTAACTATTACATAGTAGATGGACACCATCGAGCGGCAGCTGCACGGCGCACCCACACACCGGTAAGCATAAATTTAGTCAAAGACTTAAAAGCTTACGGAAACAAAAACTACGCAACCCTTGATGACGTGTTAGATTCTGCAAAAAATGTTGGCAATGACAGACTGGAGCGTCCTAGAAGATGAAAAACAAAGAGCTTGAGTCATTAATTTTCGATTTTTTAACCGCTGTAGAGGACTCGCTAGTTTTACTCGAAAGGCAATTCGGCTCGAGATCTCTCCTAGCGTTATGGCGTGAAAAAAAAATCGAACAACGCGGAGAATTAAGCCCCGGTATAAGTTACCAACTTCATGGCAAAGGTTGCATGATCGAATACCCAGAATTCTGTATAGATTTTGACTACGGCCCTAACGAAAGAACAGATGGGTTTGACGCATGGCGGCTGTACAATTACGCATGTGAATTCCCAGACAAACACCAAAAATACACGGACCTAAAACTAGTTGAAGCAGAACTTAGCCAATACGCACAGATGAAAAAAATCAAAAAAATTAGCAACTCCAATTCAGATCTATATTTTTTCGAGCATAACCAATAGCTCCCTACAACTAGAAATAAAGGGGACACTCGATTTAATTAGTAACGTAATAAATATTGATAACTCTGTTGTTCGCGCTCCACTAGGAACTAAATAGATGAAGGCAACGATACAGCACATCATAGAACCTATGGCGCTCGGCACCTTCGCGGAGTTCTCTACAACTTACGGGACTGGAAGGTCATTTTTTTCAAGTTCCACGCTTGAGGAAAATCAGACATATGATGTAGAGATGGAGATTGATGATGATGACTTCATTTGGAACACAAACATCAGCCCGTCCACCGATTGCATACCGTCATTATATTTTTACTCTGGAAAGCTCTGCAAAACGGCCAAACTCATATCTAGCGATGAAGATGGAGACAGCGAATTAAAACTGGGCGACTCCATAATATTTATTTCAATAGACGAAATTGATCTACCACTCCCTTTATTTATCAACCTTACCGCACAAAAAACCACTCTTTACCCTACAAATATTTAAAAAAGTGGACGGATTTATTTTCACGAAAAAAAATAAATCCGCCCCCTTTTCGCTAGTTCATCGAGAATGCCAAAGTAGGCAACGTATGAAAGACTTATTACTTGACGGATCCTACGTATATGCACACGCACCCTGGCTAAACTGGAGTGAGCTTCTTTATGGACTGGAACACAGCTTCATAAACGAAAAGGGAGTATCTGAATTCGCTTGCGAGGGTTTAACTGAAAAATCTTCACAAGAAGCCATTAGCCTTGCGTCTTTATTACCCCAAGAAAGCTACTTGACACTCGATTTACTCCGCAGACTTGCTACCAACGAACCAACTATTGAAACAGACAAAGCAAAACCATGGATTTTTTTACTGCTTTCATTTTTGTTTGACAATAAAAATAGTTACAGCGACCCATTAAATATAGTGGAGCAGGTATATTCAGACTTCGATTACCCAGAGGAAATTTCACCTCTAACTAGATACATGCCGGCATCAGAAGGCATCGAAGGATCTGAGGATCAGCTATTCAAGAACTGGGAAAAAGCTTTATCAGACTACAATAGTTTTTTTAGTAATCAAAACAGAAAGACTTTGTAGAAAGTGACTCCACCCCGTTTTTCGTGAGTTGTAAAAAAGTGTGAAAAAGGACTGAAAAAGGGGACGGATTTATTTTTACGAAAGAAAACAAATCCGTCCCCTTTTCACGTAAGGATGGAACAGTTGGCTGGTCCGCTGCAAAATCTCCAAACAGGCATACTTTTGCGCCTAAAAGCTGGAATGATGCAAAAATCCTCAAAGCTACTGATGAGGTAGCGTTAGAACCCGGAAGAGTTTTACGTGATGAACCAGGGGCGTTAATCACTGAACAGATAAAAGTCGTTGATGGCGTTGAATGGCAAGTAATTAAAGAAAACGGCGTAGTGACTTCATCCTATCCAACAGGAGCGACTCCATGAGAAACGATGAAAATGAAGAGATTTATGAAAAGTTATATTCATGGATCGGTGATTCAGAAGATTCAAATTGGACTGAATACAGCCCCGAACTAGTAGCAAAATCAGTTTTAATTGATTTCAAAGATCAGCAATGGGAGCAATTAGAACGAGAGGTACTCCATAAACCAGAATACTGGCAGCAGCGTTGCGCTGTATCGTTAGGAGAGGACAGACCACGCAACAAAAATACTGAAACTATTACTTTCCGACTCCAGCTATAAAGATGTAAAAATTATAGCCATTTACGAACTCGACTGGGCTGAAGTACCAATAGAAAAAAATACGCACTTTTCATCCGCAACATTTTAAAAACGATTCCGACTGACGAAGTCGAAGCAGAACTCACAAACCTACTCGCAAAAGCCGAGTCAGCAGCAAAATAATAAAGGGGACAAAATTTTTTCCAGAAAACAAAGGCGACGGATTTATTTTCAACAAAAGCAAACGAAGCTGCTCCTTTTGATCACAAGTGATAAAGCATGATAATTGAAAGCATAAAATGGATTTCAAGTGAGGCCGAAGAAGCTGAGGTTGAAATCAGTGACGGCCACTTTAAATGTGTCGTCTTTTCTCAGCCTTGCAGTGCCAAGGTTGGCCAGCAGTTAACTGAACCGCTCCACGTATTCTCCATAAAAAATGCAATGATCAGTGACAAATTCCTACTGGGGATATGGAGCACAAACAACGAAAAGCTTGAGCGCAAAGTCGTCGCAAAAATAGTCGACATTAAAAATCAAATAATTGCCGTTGGCGACATCTGCATGATCATCGACGACCTCCTACCAGGCGGCTTAGAGAATGGAAACGTCATTGAATTCAAATGCGCAAGAGTAGATCTTTGGTAATCACAAAAAACGTTAAGCAAGGTGAATCGTATACTTTCAGATTTCGATTAAGCACAGGAATTTTGACATCTAGCTATATACATGTCGACATAAGTAGGATTCGAAGAATTTGACAATCAGTTACTCGACAACTGGGAAAAAGCTCCATCAGAACACAATAGCTTTTTTAAAAGTCCAAACATATAGCCTTCTTAAACAACAAATACGGTCGTGAAAAAAATCAGCAAGTTCTACTTTTTGCTCCATGAATCCATGCTTCAGAAATTTCCCACAACCCCTATCGACCTCCATGAACTTGTAACCCCCCACTCCCCCAGATAACCTCCCCCAGCCGCTGCAACCTCAGCGACCGGTTTTGACAGACTGAACACGATCAAGGCATGCAAATGCCGCTTTGCGGCTCCGTCCCTACAGGAGCTTCACCATGAAAAAATGTCCTCCCGATTCCCTCGGCCCAATCGATCTCAGCCAAGCAACCCAACGCACCGTCAGCGCCCGCCTCCGAGATCCGAACACCCCAGACCCCATCAGCCACGTCTTCACCATCCTCCCCAACATCGATACCGAAACCCTGCTAAGCCACGCCTGCGAAACCCTCGGTTCTCTCAACGTCCTGACCACCGACCTGGCCTGCGAACTCGAAGGTTCACACCGCAGCCTCGCGCTATCAATCCAGCAACTGGCGGTAGTGGGTGAATTATTGGTGAACCGTGCGCTGGACAATCTCGACCCTCTTGGCGACGCATCCGAAGCCCCACAAAGCACCCAATCTTGAGAGAAGGAGGTTCAACCATGGCTCGATACATGCCCATCACCGGCATCGATTGCCTGATCCCTTCCCTGCTGGTTGATACGGAAGCGCCCCTCGACGTGTTGCACGACACGGCGGCATACCGAATCCGCAGCGTGACTCAACTGGTGGAAACTCTATCCTTGGGTGATTCGCTCAAGGGCGACAACGCGCTACTTCAGGACTTCGCCCGGGTAATTGCAATTCCACTACGCGACGGCTGCGACTTGCTGGACGTTATCGGCCGACGCTTACAGGCACAAGCTGAATAAAAAAACGGGCGATCCTACGATCGCCCGTTTTTGTGTATTCGCTGTCAGCCCTTCTATAAGGAGTCCGCCCAGTGCAATGGCCTCGGCAATCCATGCACTGGTAAAGAGCCCTGACACTGGGCGAACGAGGGAATTTTAATAGAAGTTTGCAAATATGTCCGCGAGACGAACATGAAATTTTATATACATAATGTTTAAGTGAATGACGATCGAAATACTATTCAGCCTGCACCAAAACTCACCAACCAGAACATTAACGCTGATTGTTCTTGTACAAAAAAACTATACAAGAACAATCAGTCTATACAGTCAATCCTCAGCTTTTGGATTTAGTGGTCACTTTCAGTACGTCGGTGTACGTGACGACAACGCTTTGCCCAACTTTCAGGTCTTTGAGTTTGGCTTGAATTTCTGGTTTTACGACATCAACAGTTTTTTTATTACCCTTCGGACCTTCGAAGGTTACCTGATGTTTCTTCAGGTCGATGTGGGTGATTTTCAGCTGAACCTGGACCTGACGGTAAGCTTCGCCGCCCGGTTTGGAGCTACCCGGAGCCGCGCGAGCTTCGCCCGTGCGTTCGGCGGCGCCTGGCAGGCCCTTGTCGACGTCGGTATCGAGGGCGAATACGACGGCGTGAGCCACTTGGATGTCGACCAGATCGCCAGCTTTCAATTTGCCAAGGTTTTTCGCCTCGTCAGTCAGTTGGATAGTAGCCTCATTACCTTCAGGCCCTTTAAGGACGACTTGATGGTTTGCGGCATCGACCGAGACAACTGTCGCGGTCATCTGATCCGCTACCACGTCAGCAGACAACGGAATCTCCTCGGCCATAGCGCCAAGGCTGACAGCAGACAGCAAGGTAGCGAGGGTGATGGCTTTGGTCAGTGCGTGGAGTTTCATAGGCAATACATTCCTTGGTAATAAATGACAGCAGACCGCTCTGGCTCAGGCGTCAGCGCGATGTGTGCCAATGAGCATAGACGTTCTTCAGGGAGTGTTCGCAGTTTCTTGCGCGGTGGATTCGCCGCTGTCTGTGTTTTTGCTGCTTTCCTTGCGCCAGATCAACTCGGTGAGGCGTAGCGCTCGACTTCGCCCTCAGTAACCGGTCATTTCCAGATAACCCTGCCCCGCATGGCTGCCGCTTAGTTGCACCGGCCCTTCCCAATATGGAATGCGCAAATCCATCCAGGCGTTGGGGTTGAGAGCGTCAAGGGTGATATCGAGGTGCTTGCCGGGGATTTTGATTGACCAGCGCACGGGCATCTGACGGCCAGCGACCTTGGCCGTGTCTTGCGGTGTGAGGCGGATGTCGTCGGCATGCAGTGGTTGAGTCTGCCCCTGGGCGTCGATCCAGGTGCCGGTGAGGTAAGGCTCGCCGAGCTTGTTGCGCATGCGGTAGAGCATCACCTGTTCGCCGCTGTCCAGGTGCAGGGAAAACCAGTCCCAACCGGTCTGGTTGGCGGTCAGCGGTTGGCTGCTCCATTCGCGATCGAGCCAGGCCGGGCCGCTGACTTGATAGGTTTTACCGTCGATGTCCAGCGAGCCACTGGCCTGAAAAAACGGCTGGCTGTAATAGTACGACGCCTGGCCCTGTTCGGATTTCTGGCTGAAACCTTTGTCGCCCTGAAGCACCAGCGGGCGCGAGGACGTTAGCCGCAGTTGGTATCCGAAAGCCTTGTCCCGCGCACTGAGTTGAACATCCGCTAATGGATCAGCCCCCTGGCTGCTGAAATGCCAATCATCGATCCACGCATTGAACGGCGCCACGCTCACGCCCGCCTGACCGACGCCGCCACGGGCGTAGCGTTCGGCCGCGTGATGCACCGTCGCTGAGGTCACGGCCGCGTGCCCCAGCCAGATCGTCTGATTGGCCCAGCCCGCAACTTCGGGCGCTGCTTTCAAGGCGCTGCGAAACAACGTCCATTGCACGCCGAATTCTTGGCCCTGCGCGTCCTTGAGGTTGGCGGTGACGTACCACCACTCGATGCGAAAACCGTCATGGGGCCCGTGATCCGCCGGGAAGCTGAAGACCCGGCCCGGCACCACCGGTGTAAACGCGGCCGCTTCGCCCCCGAGACCGGCGAAGCCTTTCTCGACAGGTGCGGAGTTGTCGCAGCCGCTCAATAAAACCAATAAAAGCAATCCGAGCTTAATCCTCATGAGCAAACGTCCTCAGCAGGTCCGCCGGTTGCGTGCGATACAGCGAGTACAACGGCCACGCCGATGCCAGTAACGTCGCGAACAACGCCAACCCCATCAACTGCAACAATTGCAGCGGAAACACGCGCAAAGGCAAGCGCCAGCCGAACGCCTGGACGTTGATCACCGCATCCAGGCACCACGCCAGCGCGATTCCCAGCGGCAACGCCAGTACCAGCGTCAACACCGCCAGCGACCAGGTTTGCCCGAGGTTGAGCAGCATCAATTGCCGGCGCGTCACGCCCAGCGCCCACAACGGCGCAAGCTGCCCGAGACGGCTTTGGCTTTGGGTCAGCAAGCTGATAAACAACGCCACGCCCGCCACACAAAGGGTCAGGCTGTTGAGCGCTGCGGTGGCGGCGAAGGTGCGTTCGAACACTTGCGTCGACCAGCCTTTGAGCCGCGCCTGATCGACAATGCGGTTGTCGTCCAGCGCGAAACGCGCCTGCAACGCGCTGACAAATGCCGGGATCAGTGCCGGTTCAATGCGCAGATTAAAACGGTTGGGCGCCTGCTGTGGCCAGCCGTGCAGCAGATGGTTGACGTTGACCAGCAAGTGACCCTTGGGGTTGCCGTAATCGGCGTAGATCCCGACGATGCGCGGCGACCACGGGCCGCCCGGCGTGGGAATCGTGAGGTGATCACCGAGGCGCACCTTCAGGCGTCGGGCCAGTTGCTCGCTGAGCATCAGCGCATCGTCCTTGGCCAGTCGGTCCCATGGGTTGTCGCCCAAGGCCTCCAGCAACGGCCAATGTTGACGATAAGTCGGGTGATCGATCACGCCGAAAATGTCCGCCGGCCAGCCCTGCAACTGGATCGACACCTGCCAGTTGGGCAGCACCGCCGAGAGTTGCGGTTGCTGTTTAAGCCAGGTGTTCAGCTCGCGAGACTGAGCCGGGGTTTGCGGATTGACGTAGAGCTCGGCGGTCAGGCGCTGTTCGAGCCAGTTGCTGAAGGTCTGGCGAAAACCGGCGGTCATGCTGCCGGCGCCGATGTTCGCCGCGAGTGCCAACAGCAGCGCCATCAGGGCCAGGCTCAGGGCCGGCAATTGCTGTCGGCAATCGGCGACAAACCATTGGCCGAGCACTGAATGACTGCGCTGCAATGCGAGGTTGAGCACGGCATTGAGCACTACGGGCAGCGCCAGAGCGGCGCCCAGCAATAACGCCGCCATCAACACAAATCCACTGGCCAGGCTGTCGCCCCAGATCAAGGCGCTGAGCGCAATCACGGCCGCCGTCCCCGCGACCCAACCCTGGCGCCGCAACCACCGCGCATGAGCCTGATGCCAGGCTTGCGGATCAGCCAGTGCCAGCAACGGCAAACGCGCCGCTCGCAGCAGACTGTTGGCGCCGGCCAGCAATGCACCGAGCAAACTCAGGCCGACACCGCTGAGCCACCACCACGGGCTGAGGTTCAACTGCCCCGCCACTTCGGCGCCGTACAAGCCGCGAAGGCTGGCGGCAACGTCCGGCAATAATACGCTGGCCAACAGGTAGCCGCTGACCACCCCGGCGAGGCCGCCCATCAGCGCCAGACCGCCGAGTTCAACGGCCAGGCACGCGATGAGCATTCGTGCACTGACGCCACAGGCGCGTAGGGTTCTGAGCAGGCCCCGGCGTTGTTCCAGTGCCAGACCGATGGCCGCGTGGACGATGAACAAACCGACCACGAATGACAGAAAACCCAAGGCGTCGAGGTTCAGGTGAAAGCTCTCGGTCAGGCGCGCGAGGTTGTTCTCCTCGCCGCTGCTCCTGAGCTGGAGTTGATCCTTGAAGGTGTCGGGTAAAGGAGCGCTGAAATCCTTCGGCAACAGCAAGCGCGACAGTTGATCGGGCAACCCCAAAATCTGTTGAGCAAAGCCAATGTCCACCAGCAGCACACCAGGGGCCATGTCGGTTTGAACGTGCAGCGGTGGTAATGCCACACCACTCAAACTTGTCGGCCGCTCACCTTCGCGCAACCCCAAAGTCTGCAACGTCTGCGGCGAAATCCAGGTACTGCCCGGCGCACTGAAGAACTCGACAATCTGCTCGATTGGCAACGCCTGCCCCGCCACCGAGGAACCGGCGGGCAGCGACACCGGCTCGATGCCCATCAGCTGCAAGCGTTGCTCTTCATGCCCCTTGAGGATGACTCGACCTTGCAGCACCGGCGACACCGGCCAACCGGCTCGACGCAAGTCGACAAATAACGACTGAGAAAACGTCCCGCCACCGGGCGCACTTAGGCTGGCCTGCGGTTCGCCGCCGATCAACTGACTGGCTCGGGCATAGCTTTCCCGCGCCTGGCTGTTCAATGCCTGTACGCCGGTGAGCAAACTGGTGGCGAGCCAGAGCCCGGTCAGCACGCTGAAAAACTGCACCGGGTGCTGCCGCCAATGACTGAGCAGCGCCCGTAACGTCTCGCGAAAAACCCGCACCTCAGCGCTCGTCCGTGCCAGCCAGACGACCACCGTGCAACACCACTTTTTCCGCCAGCCGCGCGGCAACCCGTGGACTGTGAGTGACCATCAACAACGTGGTGGGTGTGTCGTCGAGCAATTCCAGGAGCAGCTTCAGCACCTCGTCGCTGGTGGCTTCATCGAGGCTGCCGGTGGGTTCGTCGGCCAGCAGAAGTTTCGGCTTTGACGCCAGCGCGCGGCCCAATGCGACTCGCTGCTGTTGGCCGCCGGACAGTTGCTCCGGATAGCGTCGCAGTAAATCACTCAAGCCCAGGCGCTGCACCAGATGCGCCTGCCAGCGCGGATCATGGCGCCCCGCTAACCGCGCCTGAAAGGCCAGATTGTCCTCGACCCGCAAACTGCCGATCAGATTGAACTGCTGAAACACCAGGCCGATTTCGGTGCGCCGCCAGTTGGCCAGTTGCCCTTCGCTCATCTGCTCCAGCCGATGTTCACCGCTGCGGATGCTGCCCTGGTCGACTTTGTCGAGCCCGGCAATCAGGTGCAGCAAGGTGCTTTTGCCGCTGCCCGACTCGCCCATCAGCGCCAGGCTGCTGCCGGGTTTGAGCGTCAGGTCGACGCCTTGCAGCACCGGCAGCGGACCTTGCGGGGTAGCGTAACTTTTGAAGACGCCTTGGACCTGAAGCATGGGTAAACCCGTTTAAGAAGCGTGAAGCAAGGATAGCGGCCTAAACAGATGCGTTGCCTTCGGATCAACCCTCACAACCCGATCCCTGTAGGAGCGGGCTTGCCCGCGAAGGGGCCCGATCAGACAACAGAAATGTCACTGCCCCGCCGCCACACTCGCCGGCGACTGCGAAGGCGTCACAATGCTCTTCAAATCAGTATGCTTCCACTGCGGCTTCGCCCCCAGCCGCGCATTGAACCGGTAGTTAAACGTGAATGTGTCGGCCGTCGGCACACTCAGTGGCTTGCCATACACCGCCTCAACCCCCGTCAGGTCATACCCCATCAACTGCAACAGCGTCGGGAAGATGTTGTAGTGACCAGGATATTCAACGCGCTGCCCACCAGGGCGAACAGTTGTCGGATCAACGTCTGACGAATGTACGCCGTCATAAACAGCGCCATCGTCAGCGCGATAAACATGCCCCGAACAGCAGCACCGGAAAACCGATGCCCATTCCACTCAAACGTTCGACGTAATAGTCGTAACTTTTAAGCAAATAAATAATTAAAAAAAGTTATTTGATATATCGAATCGTTATCTTTCCGGCGCCATTGGCCAATAGATTGTCGGCCTTTTTTTGACACTAGCTCCGCCTCATCCATGCGCAAGAATTGTCGGACTTTTTAGTACGCGTCAAAAAAACGTTGATTCGAAAATGACACTTTTGCGAGGAAATTACCCCGATTTTTTTGGCACAAGACCGTCCATCGATTTCTTTAAAACTTTGCAATCCCTTCAAATCCGCGACAAATCGAACACGAACAAGCACTTGATGGCATTTAGCCCCAAACAGTTGGAAATCCCTAATACGACAGAGTGTCATTTTGCTGACACGCTTTCCCAACGCTGGGCTATACCCTTTTTGAGAGTTCTACTTTCGTTATTTCAACCGTCTTACGAGGCACGCCAATATGGACGTGAGCGTATTTGGTACGGGCTATGTTGGCCTGATACAAGCAGCGGCACTGGCCGATGTCGGACATCGCGTCTTATGTGCCGACATTGATCCAAACAAGATAAAACAACTGCAACAAGCAGTGCCGAAATCTCTCAATTTGGTGGTCGGTGGCTTACCACAAGCAGGAGTGGCTTGGCGGTAACGCGGGCGCAAACGGTCTCTAGCGAGGCCAGTTTTGACTGAAGCGCGACATCATTGAGCGCGAGGATCTAAATATGATTTTTGAGCCCAATACTAGTCGTTCCGTTCTTCAGAGAAGAAGCAGTACCAGTATCGTTATTCAGGCTGGTCTCGATGCTGTCGCAGTGACCGGTGTCGCGTGGTACCTGATCAACTATCACATCGGCTTCATATCGCAGGCCTATGTCATCATGGTCCTGTTGCTACTGGGGGCGTTGGCCGTCGTATACGATCACTATGCTATTTACCGAAGCAATGTCGGCTTCGCTGTCAAAACTTTTAAGCTTCTCAAGGCATGGACGGCCGTTTTTTGTTTTCTTGTTGCCATTGCCTTTCTCACCAAACAAAGTGAGCAATACTCACGTTTGTTGGTGGGTGAGTTGTTTGTTATCGGGTATTTCGCGCAGTTGCTTTTGCACCTCGCAACACGCGAAGTCCAGAAAAAGTTCCTGGCCCATCCGACTCATAGGAACAACGCACTTATTATCGGCAAGGGAGAGCTGGCCAACTTCCTTCACCAGAAAATCAGCAATAACCCCTGGCTGAGTGAACAGGTGGTTGGGGCAGTGTTGATCGGGACGGATGAGGATCATGTGGAAGATGGTTCAAAGAATCCACATCGCTTAAAAATACTGGGCCATATCTCCGACCTACATGAACTAGTTGTTCAGCACTCCATTCGTACCGTCTATTTCGTTACGCCTCTGGATGGTTCAAAGGTTATCAAAGACGTTTATTTAAAGCTGTTTGATAAACACATCGCCGTAAACTGGGTGCCGGATATTTTTTCACTGCGCTTGATCAATCACAGCGTACGTGAAATTGCCGGGATTCCCGTGCTGACCCTTTCTGAAACTCCGCTGATGGGGATGCGGCTGCTTCTGAAGAACCTTGAAGATAGAGTCCTGGCCTTTCTCATCTTGCTGATTGCAGCACCGTTGCTGGCGGTAGTCGCCATTGCCATCAAGCTCGACAGCCCTGGGCCGGTGTTCTTTCGACAAAAACGCATGGGGTGGAGTGGCGACTCGTTCCGTATCTGGAAATTCCGAAGCATGGTCGTCCATCAACCGGAAGATGGCATCGTCAAACAGGCTGAAAAGAACGATCCGCGCACTACCAAGGTGGGCGCCTTTATTCGCAAAACAAGCCTGGATGAACTGCCGCAGTTGTTCAACGTGTTGATGGGGGAAATGTCCCTGGTGGGGCCGCGCCCCCACGCCATTGCGCACGATGCGCAGTACTCACCCGACATCTCGGACTATTTTGCCCGTCACAACATCAAGCCAGGGATCACAGGCCTGGCTCAAGTGCGTGGCTTTCGCGGTGAAACGAGAGATATAGAACAGATGATTCGGCGGGTTGATTCGGACATTGAATACATCAACAACTGGTCGCTCTGGCTCGATTTCGTCATTCTTCTGCGCACTTTGCTTGTCTTCTCCGGCAAGCATGCCTACTAGTCGATTCCGAGGGGCGCTATAGAAGTTACGACCCCTTCACCTACTTGATCAGCCTACAAAAGTGTCGACCGGAAATAGATCCAGGGTGCGCTCAACCTCATCGGCGTCGATTCTAAAACCGTCGCCATCGGGTGTGCCCACTACAAAACCAAAGTTTTGATGATCGCGATCCGTTAGATATTTGAAAAAGCAGAGGAACCGATTGGGAGGCTGCAATACCAGCAGCGAACCACCAAGCGGTAGTAGGTTAACACCGTGTATGAGGTGACTACCCTCGATCCCTACCACGACTCTTGCACCGGCACAGGCCGCGACGATGGTAGCAACATCAGACCTTGCGGGATCGATAATGCGAAATCCTCTGCGGTCACGCAGATGTTCAGCTAGTTCCATTTCATTTCGTAACAAGCGCAATTCACCCTTGTTGCCGCGCAGAACAAACACGCCAGGATGGGAATTATATTTTACGTGCGACAGCAACCTTTCACCCATCGCACGAAAGCGAAAGTGCTTATGTCGATTTTGACTTAGATCGTCAAAGATCACGAGCTCACGAAAAAATGCGTTACGTAGACGAACCGGCGTCATACCCAGCCAGTCTTCATAACCGGGGGCGTGAAGAATGCCGGTCTTGGCGGTAGAAACGAGGTTGGCGGGCAGTGCCGTGGTAACTGGAATACCCTCTTCGCATGCCATAGGGTAAGTTATACAATCATCCATCAACCATGAGCCGAACCATTTATTCCCGCCCGCCGTGCAATAGATCGCTCCGCGATCAATTTCGTTTTCTACGCGAACTCTTGGCAGCCATTGTGATCTTGGCGACAACCATGATTTGGCATCGTCTTTATAGATAGCACCATCAATTAACCATACATCTTTAAGCAGGTAGCCGTGCGTTGGGCCATGTTCAAAACTGCCTACGCCCTCCATTGTTCGACGGGGATGTTCGAAGGGATAAAACAAATCGCCTGCCCATCCCGTCACGCGTTCGAGCTGATTGGGCAGGAAAAAAGCAGGCGGAGCAATTGAGGTTTCGCCAGGAGCAATTTCCCAAGTCTTGACGGCCACACTTTGCAAGGTCAATGGCGGTTTTCGTGTAAATCGTGCTTTTAGAATATGTTTGTACGCAACAAGACTCCACCTCGACTGACTGCTATTCGCCAATGTATCGGTGCTCGACATATTAACCTCCACCCTGAGGTAAACACACAGAAACTTAGTTTATAGCCCATCACGTAAAACTCCACCTCTCAAAAGCAAAAAATACATTTACCCGGATATGATACTTTTTATGATGGGAGGGGCCTTTAAATGATTGTAGCGACTGCGCAAGGTGTCGAGAAGCATAGCTCCGGGCTCTTTAGCGCAATGAAGATATACTTTTGAGAGTCCACCGAAGCCCATTTCACGATATCGATTCGTAACTTCCTCATCAGTCCGACCCTCGGGCAGTCCAAGATGAAGTGTCAATTTTTTACCTTCGACAGCAAATAATGGTGTTTCCCAAAGAAATTGCGCTACGCCCTCTTTCGGCAGTTGTACAAACAAATAGCCATGATTGCCCAGCGTATCGACATCCCCTCCACGCCTTCTTTTCCACTCGAGGAGCCCATCATCCGGACGCGCCAGACACGTACCGATATCGTAATAGTCAAAACCGTTTTCTATCGCCCACTCAAGTGCCATGAACGTAGTTATAGAGTTGATTTCACGCAATTTTTTTGCATCTGAAAACACTGCATCCGGATAGCCGAAGCGGATCGTGCTCCAGTAGCGCCTTTCCCCTCGGGTAATGGTGCACCCCAGATGGCAGGCCACTACCTCGTCTTCCAGCATTACCAGGTCGAGTCGCCCGAAATTTTTTGCCACCCTTTGAACCTCATGCGATTCAATCTGAGAGGCCGCTGCGCCATGCCGGGCTCTGGCATAAGGTTGAAGCATTTCCCGATCTGCTCTTTCAATCTCGTCATCGTTCAATGCTTGCTTCATGCGATAACGTAGTCGGTTTTTACGCAGATTTCGCCGCAGCTCTGTATTGTATCTTGCGGTAATGTCCTCTATTGGCCTGCCCAAGGGCACGACTGCACTCAGAGACTGAGGTATATGCAACGCGCCCAAGGTCGGCATTTCACTCACTAGCACCGAGTGCCTTGATTTATCTGATTTTAATTTTCTATCGACCACTTGAGGGTCGGCACCCAAGAGAACTTGCACAAATTCCCGTCGTGATTTACGACCAACATAGAGAATATCGTAAAAACTGTCTTCCCGAAGTCTGAGCCTGACAATTTCCCAGCGCCAAAAACATGTTCGCGCGAGTAATTCATATAGCTCAGCGAGTGATTTGCTTAGCTCAAATCGCATTGAAGGAGATATTAGCTTACGCATCAGTATTGCTACATATTTTTTCATCTGCTCAACGGCGCAAGTTAAGTGAATTTTATTTCAGCTTTAAAATCAACAGGATAGTCATTCGAAACAAAAGCTGAATTGCCAGACTCGCCCTTAAGACCCGCAGTACACCTTTGCTGGCACGTTTGTATGATCTGCCATCTCTTAACGCTACACCACGTTTTTTCTTGCGAGAAATTCGTAACTATCTTAATAAGGCCAAGATTATCTGACACTGTCTGACTGTCACCAAACTGACAAAATTGCTTCTAATATGTCCAGCAGATCGGTAATCCTCAATGGAGTAAAGATGCCAAGTTGGGGTTATGCAAGATCGTTGTGGCGCCAGCGGCGTTTTTTTTATGGCCCCGATTTTTGCGGCCGATCGTGGGCCAAAAGGTAATGTGCCCCAAGGGCAAGTGAGAGCACTCGCTAAGGAGTTGCCCCTCTGTAGATCAGCATGCGAAGCAAGAACATCGGATTGCCAACCAGATAGCGACTGAATAATCGTTTTGGCTCCTGTATCAGCCTGAACACCCATTCACAACCGAGACGACGCACCCATTTCGGCGCCCGATCAACTTTGCCACCCAGAAAGTCGAGGATAGCCCCACCGCAGACAATCAGACATGGCACACCGCTGGCGGCTAGCCTGGTTGCTACGACCTCTTGTTTGGGCATGCCCATTCCCAGCACAACCAATTCTGGCTGCCAGAGCCTGGCAAGGTTTACATAGGTATCCGCTTCCGCAAAACCATGGTGCGCAGACACTACATTTACCGCAAATAGCGCATCACTTCGTTTCGCCGCATTAGCTAGAAAAGCCTCTTCAGTGCCCCAAAATGCCACGCGTCGTCCTTTGAACGCGGCCAACAGTTTGGGAATAAAATCCGTGCCATTCATGTTTAACCCCGGCGCCATTCCAAGACGACGAAACAGCATGGCCATGCCGGAGCCGTCTCGCAGTAAAACGTCAGCAGATGACAACGCCTCGTAGTATTGATTGTTAGCTGCTACCAGGTTCATGGCGTGCGCGTTGACGAATCCAAGCACTGTTGTTACGTCAAATCTGGATAAATCATCAATCAAATCCTGTTGATCGCCAACATCGCTGACCAGCCTCAGTTTCGAGACAATCGTTTTCCAGTTGTCCTGCCAGGTCAGAGCACGCATCACGTGTCATCTCGCTTCGAACGCACCCACTTAACCTGGCGCTTCATTAAAAATCCCAGGTATAGGGGTATTTTTTTCAACGCGTAGAACGGCGCATACAATAAAGTAGAAAAAGATATGATCCCGCGACCAAATTGGCTCCATGCCAGCAAGACTGTCACACCCAAGATGCCCAGCCCGGCAGAAGCTATCAAGGAGGGCGCCAGGACGCCAAAGAGCACAAACACCAACCAGGACAGGCTAAACGCCGCTCCCAGTATCAGGGTCAGTAAGGCCAACGGCGGAACCAACAAATCCAGCGTCATAGCCAAAAGACTCCAGTTGCCCCGACTAATAGACTCCACGATCAACTTTGGCGTATCACCGAGAAGTACCCCCAGGTGACCATGTTCCCAACGCGTTCGCTGGGTCCTTAAACCTTCATCACTGCGTGGAAAATAACTGGTCACCAAAGCGTCTGGGCAAAATAAAGGTGGTTTGCCGCTTCGGCAGAAATCCAGGCCCATCTTCAGATCTTCGACGATGTGCCCACTGGCCAAATTGATTAAAGGCAGATCCCGCCAAACGAACGCCATGCCTGTGCCCATTAACTGACAGGGCAAGCCAAGCCGAGCCCACCCTTTGGGCCGCACCAGGTTCTTCACACACCAGGCAAACTCGGCAAGCCGCACTTTTAGCCCGGCGCCTTCTGGTGCACGCATCAGATTAAGTGATTGAGTAGGCCGCCCTGATTCGATGCAACGCACTGCCAGCCTTTCAATAGAACCCTCGACCACCTGGCAGTCGGCATCAACAATGATGAGGACGTCCGGCGCACTGCTCGTCAAATGACGCACGCCAAAGTCCAGCGCATAGCCCTTGCCGCGCTGCTGATCATTGCTGCGCTCCACCACCTCGGCGCCCGAAGCGCGGGCGTGCTCGGCTGTGTCGTCAGTGCAGTTGTCCGCCACCACCAACAGGCGATCGCCAGCAAGCAACTGCGGCCGAATACTATTTAACGTTGCGACGATGATCGATGATTCATTGTGTGCAGGCACCAACACCGCCACTCGCGGCCGCGATCCTTGTTTCGACGCAGGCGATCGCACAGTCAGGCAGGCCAGCAACACCTGGATGAACAGCACCAGCACCGGCAACAGGATGAGTAGCAGCAGTGCACTGAACAGCCAACTGAAAAATGTGATCATGTTCGATCCTTAAACAGTTTCGCCAATTTGGTCGCTTCGGTATCAATATCGTGCCGCTCCAGCACTCGCTGATAAGCGGCCTCGCCCATGCGCTGCAACACTTCGACAGGTTGCGCGAGGCAGTCTGCCAGCGCTGCCGCCAAGTCCTCTACCGCGCCCGCGGGAAACAACCAACCGTTCTCACCCTGGCGCACCAACTCTGGAATGCCTGCCACATAAGTCGTGAGTACGGGCCGGCGCAGGGCCATGGCTTCCATGATGACAACAGGCAAGCCCTCGGCGAAACTCGGCAGCACCATGGCCCGCGCCGCAAGAATTTCCTCACGCACCTGCGCGCTGCTAATCCAGCCGGTGATACGAACCTGAGCCTCTAAACCATGCTGCGCAATCAGGGCTTCAATTTCCTCACGCAGTTCCCCATCGCCGGCCAGCACTATTTCAAACGCTACGGATTGCGCTGCCAGAATACGGGCGGCCTCCAGTAACAACAATTGACCCTTTTGTTCACTCAAGCGCCCCACACAAACCAACCGGGGGGCAGCCGGTAAAGCAACTGCCGGCACGTCGTGAAAGGCTCGTTCCAGGCCACAATGCACCACTTTGACTTTTGCCCAGTGCGCATGAGGCACCCAGCGAAACAGCTGGCTGCGCCCATAAGAGCTGACGGCCACGACAAAAACTGAGCGCTGAACTTTCTCGCCCAAATGAATAAACTGCGGTTTGTCGAACTCTTCAGGACCGTGCACGGTAAAGCTATAGGCGGGCCCGCCAAGAGCATTGGCCAGCATCACTACTTCGGTTGAGTTAGTGCCGAAATGCGCATGCACATGCTCGGCACCGAATGCCTCTAACCAAGACAGCAAGCGGCAAGCCTCGAACAAATAGACCAAATGGTACGGCAAGGGGCGATCGGCATGTCGGCCCATGCGTAGCGCCAACCACAGCGCCGATAAAAAGCGCCGCGGCTTGGCGCGCAGCACCTGGAACACAGGCACCAACAGGTCTTTGACTCCACCCTGGAGCACATAAAGGGTTTTATCGCGTTCCGACACGTCCTCAGCATCCACCAATTCGGCATCCCAGCCACGCAGCGCAATGCGCTGCACTTCCAAGCACTGGCGTTCTAACGCCAGAATCTCGCGGCGGATGAAGCTATGGCTGACCTTGGGGTATTGATTGATGAAATAAGCGATACGCATAGGAACCAAGCTTCGATGTCGTGGCGGTGAATTATGACTGCAGGCAAACCCACAGTCGTACGGTGATCACGAACGTCAATGTGCTAAATAGCGGCCTTTCAACACCTTATCTATTGCTCTAAATGTGTCATCTAGATGCTCATAGCGCCTGCGGTACATGGCGCGCTTTTTTGAAGGAATAGAGTCAAGCGGCTTCCTGGATGAAGCCATGGGAATCTCAAAAAAGTCTTCGCGCTCTGAAGGTGTCGCCCCATGCTCCAACCAGATCGAATCATAATTTGCCGCAAGCTCTTGAGCTTTTTCACCGCCGAAATACGGATGACGATGATGGCGATACCCATCCCCTACCGCATATATTTTTCCAACACCAATATTCATTGAGATGTATTTAATAGTCTCAATCAAAAAACTTCTTGGCCGAAGACCTTCAAAATCTTTTGTAAGCTCCCGGTAAATTGCCAAGGACTTATCATTCTCTATCCCTTTGTGTATCCCTTGAACTGCACCGATGAAAATACAAAGCTCAATCTCGGTGTAGCACAACGTGAAGGCTATCGATGCAACGCGCAAATTTCCCTGAAACAAGTTCAGCACCAGCTCTCCTTCGCGCATAAACCATACGGGACGATCCAGAACCAAGGAGCAACCCGCAGACCACTCTGATAAATCACTCAAGATAAAGCGGTCATTGCGCCCGAAAAGCAAAAACTGTGGACAGCTTTTTGTGACCACTTCGTAATGTGAGGCTAATACGCTAAGCCTGGCCTGGGAGTCCCATCTTCTACTAATGTATGGCCAATGAACAACACCGACACAGTCGGTCCCCAGCTTCTCAAGTCCAGACTTTCCCAGCGCATTTGACATGCGCGACAGAAATAATTTCAGATCGGACCAGTTTATTCCAACCAATACCAGGAACTTCAGCTTGTTTTTCAACGCTCTGACGGAATACCCAGCATGTAAAGAAAGCACGCTTTTTAGTACCAGCCAATAACTCATAGAAGTCTCACTTGTATTCGATCAACGCCGATTTACCGGTGCCGAATCTGTCCAATAGAAACTTGACTTGCCCAAGCAACTCGGGGAATTTCCCCAGCACGAGAAAGAAAGCCAGCAACCAGTTTTCGCGCGCGGTTCTATCGCCCCGACGAGCCAATCGCGCTACCTGCAATGGATAAACCAGCAGCAAAAGCAGCCCAAGCCACCCCAGCATCAAGCCCGCAATGATAGTCGCCAACGGAATCCCCAAGCCCCAAAACCAGGCCCGACGCGACTCACGCCGCCAGTGTTGCTCCGGTGCATTCCCATGCAGAAATGCGCCCTCGGCAAAGGCGTAACCACCGCGCAGAGTACGCCACCACCATTGGCCAAAACGAGTCATGGCCGCATCATGCAAGGTCATGTCGCCATCCAGGCGCCAGACCTTCCATCCATTCGCACGCAGACGCAGACACAACTCGGGTTCTTCCCCGGCAATAAGCTCCGGTCGAAAACCAGACACAGTGGCAAAAGCGTCGGCCCTTATCAGCGCATCACCACCACAAGCCTTGGTCTCACCTAGCGGCGTATCCCATTCGAGATCGCACATTAAGTTGTAAATCGAGCGCTGTGGAAATCGTTCGCGCCGCCGCCCACAGACCACCGCAACCTGAGGATTTTCATCAAGAAAGGCCTGTGCCCGAGGCAGCCAGCCTTCGACCACCTCGCAATCACCATCGACAAACTGAACATAAAGTAACGCCGGCAATAAGCGTCGCACACACGCGAAGCCTTCATTACGCGCGCGCGCAGCCGTAAAGGGAACCGTCATATCCAACTCGACCACTTCGACCCCAAGCTTCAGCGCCATCGGCACTGAACCATCCGTTGATCCTGAGTCGACATACACTGCCTTCTGCGCCACACCGACCAGCGAAGAAAGACAACGCTCAAGCCGTAGACCTTCGTTACGACCGATAACTACAACACCAATACCAGTGGCCATTGAGTTCATAAGCATTCCTTTGCTTCTGTGCACTTTCTTTTCTTGATAGTTGCAGGCACGCCCACGGCAATCGAGTCGTCGGGTAAATCTATGAGCACCACGGCATTGGCACCGATCACAACATTATTACCAATGCGAATATTGCCCAGTACCTTGGCCCCGGCGCCGATATCAACATTGTTGCCTATCACCGGGGCAATGGGCTCATCCACATTTTTTAGCCCCACCACCACGCCGTTGCGGATGCGGCAATCGTCGCCGAACTGCGCATAGCCACTGATCACGATTCCACCGAAATGATCGATAACGAAGTTACGGCCGACCACAACCTCACACGGCAGTTCGATACCCGTCACGATCTGCACAAACTTGAAAAGTACTTTGTATATAAAAGAGAACAGCTTGCGTAACAGCGCCGGACGCACGCCGTAGCGCCAGCGCCCAAAGCGATAAACCAGCATCACCCAGAAGCCCTGAGCCGTCCAATCCCCACCGTATGCACGCAAGTCGGCACGTATGAATTTGAACATAAAAGATCTACCGTGTTGGTTGGCTGGCGAGGCGGGTTTCACGCACCAATATCCAAGTAACTTTAGTATGCTGCCAGCACGCCTGGATAGACGCCCAATCACGGCCTTTCAATAGAGCCTTGAGCGCCAAAATTAGATCCCCAAGGCTCACCAGTGCCATATGAAAAGCCAAACCCGCCAGGCCGTGGTGCTTGCGAAAGTACAACAGCTCGCTTTCGATCTGAAACTTGGGAAGTTGACGGCTGGCCGTATTTAGCTCGTCAACAGATTTGGCACTTTCTCCACCGATATGCACCACCGTGGTATGCGGGTAATAAATCACTTTCCAACCAGCCTGTTTAACGCGTTTGCAGTGGTCAACTTCTTCGTAGTAAAGAAAGTAGCGCGGATCGAACAAGCCAATCTGGTCGATGACTTCACGGCGGATTAGGTAGTAGCACCCAGGCACCCAGTCGCACTCACGTACCGACTCATGATCCCAAGCCATGTCGTCGACCTTCTTCACCCCAGGAAAAAAGCGACCGAGTCCTGTTCGCGCAATGAAGACATTCAACGGAGTCGGAAAATACCGACAGGACGGTTGCAAGTCACCTTCTCGCCCAACTAACCGAACACCCAGGACACCGCAATCCGGATGCGCCTCCATGTATTCGAGGGTCATGCTCAAGGTGTCGGCAGCAATAAAGGCATCGGTATTAAGGAGTAACGCGTATTTACCTTGCAGGTGCTCGACTAATTGATTATTGGCCCGACCAAAGCCGATATTTTTATAATTGGCCACTTGCAATGCCTCTGGACAAATGTTTGCCAGGCATTCGAGAGAATTATCGGAAGAGGCATTGTCTACCACCAAATAGCGCGTGCGATCCGCACTGTTTGTTTGTCTTAACGCATTAAACATCGGCTTTAACAGAGCCGCTGTATTATAGTTAACGACTAGCACATCAAGGGAAACACTAACCATTGGATTGCCCACCCAAAACGTGCTGCACTCTCATTGCTATAAGCTTCGGCTCAACGTTTTGATCGTATACACCGCTGCGCTGCTTGATGAGGTCGATCCACGGATAAGTGGCACAACGCTCTTCGAAAACGACCAATTCCTTGAGCGCAGAACGGTCCCTTTTTAGACGGTTGGACGGGCCCTCAAACCAGAAATGCCCCGGCAGAGTGCTGACCATTGTTGCAACCAGACCTGAAGCCACCAGCGACCAGGTAGACCGGGTGAAGTAACCGAGGGCCAGCAAGACCAGAAGGTCTGCAAGCTTGGACGTAAAAAGGATGACACCGCGCACAATCTGCACGGTCCACACCGTATTAAGGAACACCGCATCGTCGTCATTTGGACTCTGGATGATGTTCTGGCGCAAGCCAACATCGGACAGAATGTGCAGAACCATCGAAACGGTGGCGGCGGCCATGATGCCAAGCATCAGCAGCCGTGCCATCGCCGGGTTGCCACCCAAATCAATGGCTTGAGACGTAACACGTGCGCCAAGATTCCACGCCCTAGCAGATATCGCTCGCTTGTGCAGGTTCAACGATGGCGATAAATCAACTGGCATTACAACTACCCCGGATTCAATGGCACGCACGAAAGGTACTATAGTCGCATTTGGCCATTGCGCTAGCCGCGCTACGCAGGCATGAGCCTTTCGGACGCATCGGGTCTGACAAGTTGTTAGCGGCCAGCCGGCTACTGATGAGCCTGAGTTATCTGCGCGAATCGGGAGTGCAGTATCCGGGATCAGTTAAGTGTTTTGGGGTCTGGACACCGTTAAAGCCATGCCGCGAACTGGACGCCTGACCCCGATTGCCGCAGAGCATTACCCAGTGCTGGCCAAGCGTGGTTCATGCACATCGGATTTTCATCGGGAACGCTTGCCCGACTTCACAATCAGTGCCACCACACTGCGCCACGAGCTGATGTCAAAAGGCATGTGCGTAAGTGCTCGGATTCCCAATGCTATGGCGTCCAATTTATTACCGCTTTGATGAGTGCGCCATGCAGATCCCATTAACATCCCCCCTATCTGTTTTGCTGCACTACTAGCACTGTCGGCGCTACTATCGGGAATTGTTGGCGGCTGATCGCGCTGAAGATCATCTTGGCCATACATCTTGCGCTGAACTTGAAACTTTCTGGCAATATCCTCGAAGAAAATACGCTTTGAATTGGTTTGTGTATGCGTTATCGACGCTTCATGTAATCTGTATTCGTAGGCTATCCGAGGTAAGTACATGACTCGACCGAAATTGGCTAAGCGCAGCTGGTAGTCGATATCCTCACCCGTTTCAAAATAGGGTCTGAATCCGCCGACCCGATCAATTGCACTTTTGCGAACAGCATAGGTACAAAAATGCGTTCTCGTGCACCCTAAATTGAGCTCCTCAGTGATATCTGAGCCGATTTCGCCGGTCTCTAGCTGGGTGACGAGTAGCCCTGATTCATCTAGTGCAGTAAATCCCCCACACACAGCCGCATAATCTTGATTGTTGTCAAGCCACGTTACTTGATGGTCGATTCGGCCAACCGGGTAAAGATCATCTGCATCGCAGCGCATGACTATGTCTCCCCGCGCCAAAGCCAGGCCGATATTTAAGGCTGCGGCAATGCCTTTGCCCGGGCCATCTACGACTTGGATTCGCTCATCCTTGATATTCAACACCAATTCCAATGAGCGGTCGGTAGACTTATCGTTGATGACAACCACTTCTAAGCTAATGGTAACTTCGCGCAATATTGACGCCAGCGCCTGAACAACGAACGGGGCTGCGTTGCGCATGGGGACAAGTACGCTAACCTTCGGGACAGTGTTAGTTTTCAAATTAGGTTCTTCCCCTGCGGCTCAAGTGATTTAAACATTGAAACAAGCAGCAGCTTCCACCCATCGATTGAATCGGCTGGAGCATGACAGCCTTCAATCCGTAGCAAAGTGCCGTCATATGCTGCCGACTATTCCATGCGCCCTGCCATATTGAACTCCAAATTGCTTTTGCAAGGCACGATCATTCCCCGGGCTTGAGTGTAGGCCAAATTCGATGTTTAGCCCCTCTAGGGATTCGCCGAAAAAATTCCCTTTTCGTGCTATATCGACGTTTTCAATCTGATGTTTACAACCCAATGGGCGCGCACTGCTATTCCGGGCCGCTTGCTGCAAGTACCTCTTGGCCAGCAACAGCTTGTCGACCCGCTCACACCCACTATGTTGGTCGCCGTGCCTTCCTTGGGTGGCAGACCACCACTGGCCAAATGGATGCATCCGGTGCTGACTCGCGACTGAGATCGATATCTTCTCTACCGGCCGTTATTCATGAAGAAGAGAGACCGTTTCCTCATCACCCAAACGCAATCCTGCAGGGCCTCCCGATAAAGGTCGACGTGTAACGATCGGCTTTGGGTGGGCTGTCTTCGTAGCTCCGGGGAATGAGCTCCAATGCATACGATGCGTAGAATCGGCAAGATCCTGGCGCTTGCCAGAGACTCATTGTGAACAGTACTTGCGCTTCGAGGCGCAGCTTTTCCATTTCCGTAGGGCTTCGTTCATCTGATTGACGGCTTGGATTTTGAGTTGTTCGGAGTAAAGCGGGTACTCAACGAAAAGTACGTGGTATTAAGAAAATTGAGAACAACAGTTATTAGCATAGTAGGCCAACACGTGAGGCTTGTTTTCAAAACCTACGCTAAGCGTCTAAAAGATAACAATAAAACTATTTGTGGCAGTGCTCATTTGCAGGTACCTGAATCCGGGGCTATTTCATGGGAAAACAGTCCATCCGCTGATAACGGAGTTATTTATTGTGTCGACATTTTGACGCCATCCGCCGTGTTTTTTATTTCTGCGTATTGTTGTGACGAGCTATTGACGTGATGGCTATGTGCTTATACGCTCAACTTAGCTTGGTGAAGATCTCCCCCGCCCGACAATTGAAATAACCTCTGTCAGGAAGGTTGTGCTATGCGTCCACTACTTTTCCTTAAGTCCTTTCTGGTAGTGATGCTCTTTAATGGTGTGGCTGTTTTTAATGCGCAGACGGCCAGTTTTTCCAATGAAAATAGTCACATAAGCAAATCTTGTGATGCTTTAAATTATCAGGTTGACAGGGTTCTCGAAGCACGTTCGGGTAGCGAGCTACTTACTTTTGGACGCAGCCTTTGCGTGCATTCGATGATCAGCGATCTCTACTTCGCCAGCACTCAATCTGCCAAACTCAGCAGTTTCATTCATCAGCCGGACTCAACCTGTGACGACTTAGTGGCGGCGATAACCAATGATCAGGTGATGGTTGATCAAAATGTCCAGGAGACAGGTTTGACCGGCACATCGAATCAGCCGAAGGCCGTAGCGCTTTCTGCTCTTGCATGGCTATTTTTTTCTGCGTTATTTGGTTTTGTTGCCGTAGCCAATCGACGAAAAGTGTAATTGACGTCTTCATGTTTTTGGCGATGCCAGTTGTTCTGGTGGTAATTTTTACTGTCGTTCGAATATATGAATTTCAAATGCTTTTACTTGATGTTCGATTGATTGAAGTTGACGTCGGCTGATTTTCTGACAAAAAGCGCGCGAAGGGGGTGGTTATAGTGGCTGTGGCTGGCGGTGTTTCAGTTGAGCGGAATTTTCGGACGACCATGATGCAGTTAATTTGACGTGGAAAAGCCAGGGGGGAGTATTTAGATTCAAGTCATTGTTAAATATTAAAATTTCGCTATCTGAGGCCATACTAAATGAAATTTACCGCCGACAAGCTTGATGCAGGTGCTGTCTTATGGTTTCTTTGGCATAAAATGGGAGTGAGTGAATTGACTCCGTTTTTGTGTGAGACTCCTTGCATGGCTGCTTAGGCGGAGGGATCCCAATGTTGCGTTTATTGTTATCTGCGCTCTGTGCGCTGGTTGTTTGGCCCAGCATTACCAGTGCCAACGAAAAAAACTCGGTTTACCTGCTAAATCGCGGGGATGTCATTGTTATTACCGTTTGGCGCGAGGAGACTCTAAAAGAGGAAGTGCATGTACTTCCCGATGGCAGCATCACTTTTCCGCTGGTGGGGCGAGTCGAGGTTGCGGGGCTTGATTCCACGGCAGTCGAAAAGGTAATTGCCAAAAAGCTCGAAGCGTTCATACCCGATCCGAACGTGAGCGTTGTCGTCAGGGACCCCAAGGGCAATATCGTCTACGCGCAGGGCAAAGTGCTGAAACCCGGTTCAGTGCAGTTGGCAGGTCCAACTGCAGTACTGCAAGTGTTGAGTATGGCAGGTGGGCTCGACAAATTCGCGGACAAAGACGCCATAAAAATTGTGCGCAACAAACAGGTACTGCCCGTCCATTACAGCGATTTGATCTCCGGACGTGATATGTCCACCAACTATGAACTCCAGGCCGGCGATACGCTGGTCGTGCCTTGATTTTGCGCGAGATATTAGGGTTTAGCTTGCTTGTACTACGAGGGGCCGGGGTTGCGACGGCGATCTTTGTTTTGCCGTGTTCGGGGGCGGCCTATGCTGCCACCTGGCAATCAGCAATCGCACTGCCAACGACTGTAGAACACGATAGCAATCCACTGCTTGTTGGGAACAACGAGAAGGCGGTGACACGGACGATTATTACTCCCGATGTGAGCTTCATGGGAACTTCCGACCAGGATCAGTTGAATATCGGTCTCGGATTGAACATCGTGCGCTCGTCTGATACATCCGTCGTTAGCAACCGTGAAGACCCAAAACTGCTTCTAGGGTGGCAACGTGAGACCGAAACAGGGGCGTATGGACTTACGGCGAGCTATGTCGAGAACTCGACGCTCTCCAGTGTGGTTCAGGAAACGGGTGTGATTGCCGCCGATGGTACGCAAAAGCAATATTCGTTGGGCGGCAATTGGCGCACCGCGCTTAGCGAACGAAGTACCTTGGTCAATAAGACTGAATACACAGACTTCAAATACGATATTAATTCTCTGACCAGCTATGACGAGCTTTCGAACCGCCTAAGCTTGAATTATGACTGGAGCGAACGCGTCGTACTCGTCACGGGTTTTTCCGCGAGTCGCTATGAGCCTGAGTCGGGCTCCGGGCTTGCATCCTCAAACAGCTACACCCCCACTGTAGGTTTGAACTTTAAAATCTCCGAGCAACTGGAGGGGGCCGTGTACGCTGGTGTCAACCAGGTCACGGGTACGGACAGCAATCCCACAGGTCAAGGCGGGTTCACTTTGCACTATGCCGGCGAGCGTTTTGACACAACGCTCGACGCCAGTCGCAGTACGATCGCCAACGGCGATGGCGGGTTCGTCGAGAGTAATAATCTGCGGGGGACATGGAGTTATTCCATCGACGAGCTCAGTCGTACCGGTCTGGATACCTCATGGCAAAAAAACAAAGGCGATACGTCCAATACCCTGCGAAATTTCAATGTCTGGGCCAGTCGAGAATTCTCACCTTTTTGGGTTGCGCGCCTATCCTTCACTTACAAACAACACCAGCAAGATGGCTTGCCGGATGCCAGCGCTAACGTCGTCGGGTTAACCCTGACCTATAGTTACCCCGAACTCTGAAATTCAACGTTGTGAGAACTATGGCCTCTGAATACGAAATGTCGGTCAACGACTACATCGCAATCATCAAGCATCGAGCCGTGTTGGTGGTCGTGAGTATCGCGGCAATACTCGCGGTGAGTGTCTTGGTCGCGATCTCCATCCCTCCCGTCTATGAGTCGTCCAGTACTATTCTGGTTGAGTCCCAGCAGATTTCGCCAGACCTGGTTGCGGCAAACAACAATACCTTTGCCGATGAGCGCATCGAAGTCATTCGCCAGCGCGTGATGACCCGCGAGCACCTGCAAGAGATCATCGACAAATACAATTTATTTTCTTCGCAAAGCCAGCAGTCGAGCGTCACCGAGAAGATCGATGAAATGCGCAATGCGATTGCCGTTTCCCTCGTCAGTGCTGCCGTCAAGGGGCGCGGAGAGGTGACAATTGCTTTCCGCGTTAGCTTTGAACACAGGCAACCAGAGATCGCCAACAAAGTAGCCAACGAGCTGGCGACACTGTTTCTGGATGAGAACATCAGGCAGCGCACCGAACGAGCCAGTGAGACGACGGAGTTCCTGACGCAGGAGGCAGACAAACTCAGGGTTGAACTGGAAACCCTGGAGAACCGGCTGGCGGACTTCAAGCAGGCTCACAGCAACGCGCTGCCTGAGCATCAGAAATTGCGTATGGATATGCTGTCGCGCGCCGAAACCGAGCTTAAGGAAGTCGACCGAGACTACAAGGCTGCCCGTGAGGAATTGCGCTTCAATGAGTTGGAAGTTTCCGCCGCCAGCGCCGGTGTCGCGAGCAAACCCGGGGCGTATGGTGCGGCAGCGGAGAAGCCGCAGGATCTGGGTAGCCTCAAGGCGGAGTACACCAGATTGCTGTCGATCTATACGCAAGCTCACCCTGATGTGCGCGCCGTCAAACGCAAAATTGCTGCACTTGAGGTTGCCCAGGGTACCGGAGCAGGTGCAGTGAGCCCGGTTAGTCTGGATGTTGCCAAGGCGCAGGCCCGGGTCGCGGCTTCAGAAGCGCGCATCAAGTCGCTGGCCGATCAGAAGCGGGAAATACTCGGCAAAATAGAGGCCTACGAGGCGCAGATTCTTGAGACGCCGCAAGTCGAGCGCGGCATGGTCACGCTGATGCGTGACCATGAAAACGCTCGTAAAAAATATGAGGAGATTCGCACCAAGGAGATGGGGGCGAAAATTTCAGAAAGCCTGGAACAGGAAAACAAGGCCGAGCGTTTTGTTCTTCTTGAGTCGCCACTGATGCCCGAGAAGCCAGTCAGGCCCAACCGTAAGAAAGTGGTTGCCATGGGCTTTTTGCTCGCCCCGGTAGGCACTGGAGCACTGGTCATGCTGCTGGAGATGCTGAATCAGCGCGTGCGTGGTGTTGAGGCTCTGGCCAGTGTGTTGGGTCGACGCGTATTGGGCACCATTCCCTACATTCACACCAAGGCGGAACTCGCACACCGCAAGCGGTTGCGAAGGTTTCTGATCCTCTGTGGATTCGTGTTGATCGCGTGCCTATTGATCCTCGTGCACTTCTTCTACATGCCGGTGGACCAGATGGTGTTCAAGGCTCTGGCGCGGTTTGAATAAGGAATATAGTCATGGAAATCATCAAGTCAGCGAGCGATATAGCCGAGCAACAGGCTTCGTCAGGTCTCGTGATCACATCGACAGAGCAGCCTCCAACGCTCAATGCCCTCAGTTATGTGCAAACCAAGGTTGTACCTTTGCGGGCAGACCACCTTGAGCGTCATCGCATTGTGGCTTACAACAAGAATTCGAGTATGAGCGGGGCTTTCGATTTGCTACGTACGCAGGTTTTGAAAGCCATGGAGGAAAATGGCTGGCGCACGCTTGCCATCACCTCACCGACCCCGGACTCAGGTAAAACGGTAGTGGCGATCAACCTGGCGATGAGCATCGCGCATCACACCACCAAGACGGCGTTGCTTGTGGACTTCGACTTGCGTCGTCCGAGGGTGGGGGGCTGCCTGGGTATTCCGATGGAAAAGTCGCTCAATGAGTTGCTCGCCAATGAAGCTGAACTGCAGGACGTGCTGATCAATCCGACCTTGCCGCGGTTTGTAGTCCTGCCGACACGAGAGCCGATTCCTCTCTCAGCAGAGGTGCTGTCATCACCCGCGGTGAGCCTTTTGATTAGCGATCTTCGTGAGCGCTACGACTCGCGTATTGTGATTTTCGACTTGCCACCGGTGTTGAGTTCGGACGAGGTGATTACGGTCTTGCCTAAATTCGATTGCGTCCTGCTTGTGGTCGCCAACGGCATGAACAGCAAGAAAGAGATCGAGGAAAGCCTGCATCACCTGGCGACAGCCAATCTGATCGGCACAGTGCTAAACAAAGCCGAGCCCAGAACCTCTTACTACTAGTAGTACTGCGTCCGCCAGAGGCGCTCGGTGTTTTCGCCAGCACCGACGTTCAATTCCAGGGATACTTCTGCTCCCAGATCCAGGCGTGCGCCACTATCTGTTCAAGTGAGGAAAATCGCGGTTGCCAGCCAAGCAATGTATTGGCCCTCCGGGAATCAGCCACCAGGCGAGGCGGATCCCCGGCCCGTCGCGGCGCTTCGCTCACGCAGATATTTTTCCCGGTCACGTAGCGCGCGGTGTCAATCACTTGCTGTACAGAGAAACCTTGGCCATTGCCGAGGTTGAACGCCGTGCTTGCACCTCCATCGCGCAGGTAATCCACTGCAAGCGCGTGAGCCGCAACGAGATCGACAACGTGGACATAGTCGCGAATGCAGGTACCGTCAGGCGTGTCGTAATCACGGCCATAGACGGTGATTGATGTGCGCCTGCCAGAGGCCGCTTGCAGGATCAGTGGCAGCAGGTGTGTTTCCGGTTCATGACGTTCACCCAGCTGTCCTTCAGGGTCTGCACCGGCGGCATTAAAGTAGCGCAGGCAGACAGATTTGAGCCCGTAGGCGCGGTCGAAGTCTTCAAGCACCTGCTCCACCATCCACTTGCTCCGACCATAGGGGTTGATCGCGGCCTTGGGATGCTTCTCATCGACAGGTACATACACCGGGTCGCCATAGACGGCGGCGCTCGAGGAAAAAATAAAGTTTTTAACTCTGGCGCGAACCATGGCTTTTACCAGCGTCAGGGTGGCGCAAACGTTATTTTGATAATACTTGGCAGGTTCAGTGACGGACTCGCCCACCTGTATAAAAGAGGCGAAGTGGAACACGGCATCAAAGTGGTGTTCCGCAAACAGGGCGTCCAGCGATTGCTCGTCGGCAATGTCCAGTTCGACCAGTTTCCCGCCCATCAACGCGCCGCGATGGCCTGTTGAAAAGTTGTCTGCCACCACCAGTTCGTGACAGGCGCCCAGTAGCTGCTTGACCATGTGAGAGCCGATATAACCCGCGCCACCAATAACCAAAAATTTCATCCCGACCTCCACTCCCCTGAGCAAGCACAGATTGAAACGTCAGTGCGATCCCGCTGACTATCGCGTTAAAAGATTAGTTGGCTATTGAGTCGCCGATGCGCTGGATGATGATTTGTTGACAGGGCTTGGCTGCTTGTTGCTTGAGGCTGTGGCTTGAGTGACGTCTTTTTTCAAAAACAACCAGTTCGACGCCTGTTGGCCGTCGAATTTGATTGTATAGCGGCCATCACGGTAGGTAGCAGGCAGTTTTTTCATTTGCCCAAGAGTGCCGTGGGTGAACAGTGTCAAGTATTGCGGTGCCTGTATGGTCAGCGTTCCTTCGAGGGGCTCTACATAAAAAGGTGTTTTACCCTCGTCCTGGGGGACGGCGCGGGTGCCCAGCGAAATCAGTAAATCCTGCGATAGGTTCACAGGCGCGGCGTCCAGGCTTTGCACTACCACACTGGCATAAGCCGTCTTCACTTGAACCTGGATGTCGCCAAGGCTGATCGACTCACCGCCGATCCAGCCGGTGGCGGCCTGGGTGCGCGGCGTATTGATGGTGTAGATGCCTTGTTTCCAGTTGCGTTTGAGCTCGCCCGTATCTGTCGTGGACTCGTTGGCATTGGCATCTAGTAGCGACTGGTCAGGGTCGTGATACTCCTGCGCATTGCCTGCGATAACGCTCTGTTGCAACCAGGGCAATTCTGGTGTCTGTGGCATGGCAATTTGCAGCTTGCCTTTCTCCATCGCAGTACGCAGCAGAGCAGAGTTAGTCGGTGTGATCAGTTGGTTGAACAGGGTGTCTGGCGTCGGTGCGAAGATATAGGTCGTGCTGGCTTCGCGAACATCAGCGCGGCGATAGAGCAAAGCGGCGGCAGGCATTGTGGCCAGCAGTGCGGGGTCGTTATAGGCGTGCCAGTTGCTGGCAGTCATCCATTCCCCGGATAGCGGTTCCTGACTGTAGGCATATTGCATCAATGCATCCCAGCCTTGGTGGCTGGCGGTGCCGGCGATATACAGTGGCAGCGAGTGGCGGTCGGGTGTCGGGAAGGGTTCATTGTTCCACTCGGTGACGGTCAGAGGTTTGCCCCTGACTTGGCCGGCAGCGATCCAGTTGATCAAGCCGTCGCTGTTGAGCGGGTTTTTCTCCAGCTGCCCAGGGCCACCGTAGCTGTGGGCGTCGATTACGTCGCCGGAAGTAAGGGCCGGCAGGGAGCTGAGGCCATCACCGCCCCAGGTACTGGTCGTGGCGATGGGGACCTTCACTCCCACATCACGCAGGTACTGAATCATGTCAACGTCGAAACGTCGTTCCAAATCATTGAGGAACAGTTTGGAGGGTCCATGCTCCCAGGAACGCCAGGTTTTGCTGGACGATAGATTGTGCTGGTTGGCAAACGCTGCGGCTTCGGCCATGTAAATCTTGTTGTGCTTTGGAACGTTCTTGTCGGGTAGCAGGGCATTTCCAAAGTGATGAGTAATGTCATTTTCGTTGCTAATCAATACTGCGGCGATCCCCGGATCGTCTTTGTAGGCGAGACCGGTATAGGTGTTTACATGGGTCAAATAGGCTTTGGCAAAACGCTTCATCGCCTGTTGAATGGTGATATTTACGTAGGCGTAGCCCTTGAGATCGGCGTGGTTACTGCTGTTTTTTGGCATCTCTTCGAAGCCATAAATGTTGTCTTTTGCAGTAAAGGCTCGCTCGACGTGCATATCGAGCCATACATAAATGCCCTCGTCTTTGAGACACTTGATCCACCAGTCAATTTTTTTCAGCGACTCCGGGCTTAGTTGCTGGGTGTTCCGCGTGAGGTCAGGGTCGCCAAAAATGTTGGGACTGACCCATGGTGAGTCATGGTGGTGTAGTCGCACGAGATTGAAACCAAGTGCGGACAGGCGTTTAGCCTGCTGCTTGATTTCATCGTCTGGCGTGCGGAACAGCGCATAAGACGTGATGTTGGTACCCCAGAAGCGCGCCGGGGTGTTGTCGGCGAATCGCAGTTGCTCGCCGGACGCTTTGACGAAGCCGCGCTTGCCTGCTGGTTTTTCATCAGCGTTGAGAAAGGACAGATCGACCGGTGAGGTTTTCCAATCGAGCTTGCCACTCGGCCAGCTCTTTGGGTCCGCCAGGCCGAAGCGCTCGGTAGTGGTGGGGCCAAGTGCCACATCGCCCGATATGCTTAAGGTAGCTTTGAAATTCTGATGACCGGGCTTGATCGTGTTTTTGTAGAAAAAAGCACGCACTTCAGATCGACTACCCGGTTCAAAGTACACACTCGCCAGTCCAGGCTCAAAACGCATCTCGATATGTCGCCCTTGTGCATTCCCCCATGACCAGCCTCTGTTGTCAGGGAGCAAAACCGGCTCGCCCATTTCTCCCGAGAAAAGGGCTGGGTCGAACTTGAAGACGACCCCCCCGCCCATCACGTCCAACTTCGTGCTATGTGCATCCAGGGTAAAATCCCAAGTCAGTTTCTGCTCGTTTTCCTTCTGGATTTTCGTACCCAGGTCGAAATCCAGTGCTTTGTTCTGGCCTGAGAGGGAGTATCTGTAGGGGGCGTCTATCTTGAACTCGGTTGGAAAACTCACCCAGCCCCAGTTGCCCTCAAAGAAGGTGAATGAAGAGGAAACAACGGGACTACCGCCGTGGATCAGAACTGGCAGGCCGCTTTGATCATCGACACTGGCGACCCAGGCTGACGCCCAGGTGCTAAACGGCCAAACAACAAAAGACAAAAGAACCGGAACCAGCAAACGGGTGTGGCGAAAAAATTTGGCCATGGGGTTACCGGAGTTGAAGGCTGGCACCGGCACTCGCAGTGGCGGCGGTCGAGGAGTGTTTGAGCCTGCGCACCATTTGAGCATAAGCGACGCCTAGTCCGGCCACCGACCAGTACACCACGGGGATCACTGTAATACTGCTAACGGTAATGATGGTGATCAATGCCCCGGCCAGGGTTGCCAGGAGCGCGCGTCCAAGTCGACGTGCTTCTTCGTCTTTGTTGGGGAACGTACGCATTGCCTTGCGGATGCTGAACAGTACAGTGACAAAAAAAGCCACGAACAGCGTCAATCCAATCAGTCCGAACGACAGCGCTACGCCGATATAGGTGTTAACGATATCGATGATTCCGTCTCCCTGAATCATGGATTGCATTTCTGGTGTGTTGCGGTAATCAAAGGAGCCCAGCCACAGGTTGCGCTGGATAACGATCAATGCGTTGTCAATCAAGCGCTGTCGGTATGTGATGTTTTCTACTTCTATCGTGCCGATGAACGGCAGCAGATCAAGCACTTTTTGCCCGCCAGGCACAATAGCCAGCAGGGAAAGGGTAAAGACTCCGGCGACCGCCAGTAGCATCAGGCGTTTGAAAGCGTTCCGGCCGGTGGCGATGAACACCATGATCATCGTGGCTGCGCCAATCCAAGGGCCTCGCGATAGGGGGGCAACCAGTCCACCTGCGAGCAGGAGCGCACCCAGGAGTTGCTGAAATCGGCTGCGTACACCCTTTTGCAAGAACAGGTAAAAACCCATCGCTACACTGATGACAAGTCCCAGCGCAATGGCTTGGCCGGTGGTGGCGCTGGCACGCAGTGAGCCTCCACGGCTCAAGTAGCTAGACATTTCCCAGTGTAGGCCCAAGGCATCGATCAGCGCGTTGTAGAGCAGCCAATTGCGGGAAAATTCGAAGAGACCAATCAGCGACAGCACCATGGCGGCGATTACAAAACCCAATAGGGCGTCCTTGAAGTCGCTGAGTTTCTTGAGGGCCCGACTGGCGACGTAGTAAGGCAAAAAAACATCGATGAAAAGATATAGCGTTTGGCGCAACGTGTCGGTGACCGTGGTTTCGCGCAGGTAAATCAGGCTCATCAGTAGCAGGTTGGCCGCTAACAACTTATCAGGCCAGGTGCGTCCGAAAGAGGCCGTGTCTGCTTGCCTGCGTAGCGCGAAAAAAGCTGGAAGCAACACGCACAATGCCAGCAGACGAATATGGTTAAGGGCAAAAAAATAGTTGATCAGGTCGAAGCCTGGAATTTCTGCCGGAGCCGGCGGGATTAGAAACAGCAGGATAAAAAACAGCGCCACGGGGTTGCGCTCGCTTTTTCGTGCGAAGGTCAAAACGATGGCGGCAATACCCGCATACACCCAGAAACTGTGCGAAACAAAGGCCAGTAGCGTCAACACGAACCAAAGATTGCGGCGACGAGTGAAGTCACGATCAGCCATCAGGTCGGCTGCTGATCGACGTGCGAGGGCAAAAACGATGCCGGCAATAACCAGAATGGCAATTAACGCGCGAAAGTGCTCAGGCATAGTTTTTTGGACTTAGTGATTGATGAGCGACTAGTGGAATGGCCAAATGCGACTATAGTACCTTTTGTGCCATTGAGTCCGGGGTAGTTGTAATGCCTTCAGTTGATTTATCGCCATCGTTGAGCCTGCGCAAGCGTGCGATATCTGCTGGGGCATGGAATCTGGGGGCACTTGTTACCTCTCAAGCCATTCGTTTGGGTGGCAACCTGGTGATGGCGCGGCTGCTGATGCCGGAAATGTTTGGCATCATGGCCATCGCCACCACCGTGTCGCTGGTTCTGCACTTGCTGTCCGATGTCGGCTTGCGCCAGAACATCATCCAGAGTCCAAATGGCGACGATCCGGTGTTCCTTAATACGGTGTGGACCGTGCAGATTGTGCGCGGAGTCATCCTTTTTGCGTCGACACTTCTCATCGCAGGCTTCGCCTGGTTGGCGCAAACCCTCAATCTGTGGTCGATCAACTCCACCTATGCCGCACCGGAGTTGCCTATGGTGTTGGCACTAACAGGTTTCTCGGCAATCTTCTATGGCTTTCAGTCGACGAAAGTGGACTTGGCAGTGCGTGCTTTCCAGCAAAAGAAAGTGGTGTTCGCCGATTTTGCGTCTCAGCTTGCAGGCCTTCTGGTCTTGCTGACCCTCGGTTACTTCACCCGGTCTATCTGGTCGCTGGTGGCTGCAGGTCTAGTAGCAGCGATGGTCAGCACTCTGCTGGGTCATTTCTGGTTTGAGGGCCCGTCCAACCGTCTACACTGGGACCGTTCTGCGCTCAAGGAGTTGGTCGTTTTCGGCCGTTGGATGCTGTTGTCTTCGGCAGTGGGCGTACTGGCCATGCAAGGTGATCGCATCTGGTTCGGCGGCAGCATGTCGGCCACCGAACTGGGTGTCTACTCCATTGCCGTGTTGATTTTGGGCGCTCTTCAAACTGGAATGCAAAGGTTGGTCGGGGCCGTGGCCCTGCCGGCATTCAGTGAAGCCTCAAGAACAAATGACACCGCACGGCTCCACGCTTTGTATTACCGCTTCAAATTGGGGTTCGATCTGGCCTCGCTGTTTTTCTGTGGACTGTTCTGGACCGGCAGTCCGCTGCTGATCAGCATCTTGTACGATCAGCGGTATGCCCAGGCCGGCCACATGCTGGCCATTCTTTCACTTTCTTTTTTCACAATGCGCTTCACAGTGGCGCATCAAGTCTGGCTTGCCTTGGGACTCACAAAGTACCAAGCCATGGACAACATTATTCGCGCAGTCTCCTTATGGGGGCTACTGCCCCTGATGCTGGCGATTGGCGGAGTCGAATATGCGATTTGGGGCGTCGCCTTGCATGCGTTTCCTACACTTATCCTGGTTTTTTATGTCAATTGCCGTTTGGGGTTGTTCAATCTCAAACGCGAACTTGTTGTGCTGCCAATGCTGGTGGTGGGGGCTTTGTGCGGGGAGTTGTTGTCGAGTCTCGCTAAAGCTTTGATTTGATCGATTTCTCTTGTTGTTTCCAAAGTTGTGGCTCGGCGCCGTTATTGGGGTATTGATGGAGGCCTGCAAAACTGTGGCCTTGATGCGTAGTTGAAATTTCCAACGCAATCTTGATGTCGTGGAGCTTTGAATCATGAGAGCACCTGATTTTAAAACATCTGTGATGGGGCGCAGAGGCTTCCTTCAGGCGTTTGCCCTGTTGAGCCTCGGGGGACTCATGTATGGAATTTCCAAAGCCGATGCTCGGCCTCCTGCGGTTAAGTCTGACTTTGTTGTCATCAATGGATGGGTGCTGCCTGCCCAGTATTTTCGGCAAACACAAGCATGATCAAAGACTACCAATCGCAGAAAGAACTCTGCGACTCCTATGATTTCTGCATTGTTGGGGGGGGGCCAGCCGGCATTACGCTGGCCTTGCGTTTGGCCGGCAATGGCCGGAGGGTGCTACTTGTCGAGGGGGGTGGACACGAATATTCACAGAACTCGCAGAGCCTCTACAAGTGCCCATCGTCAGGCCTTGACGTCTACGCCGAGGAAGCGCGCCTGCGGTATCTTGGCGGCACCTCCAATCACTGGGCCGGGCGATGCCGTCCCTTCGAGCGATCTGACTTTACCGTAGGCCCTCCGGTGCATTTACCCGGTTGGCCCATCGCGTTTTCCGAGATCGAGCGTTATCTGCCAGCGGCCATGGATATCCTGGATCTTCCGCCACACTCTGAATTCAAAGCCATCAATGCGACTTTGGATGACACCGAGTTTGAGGCTGATCGTTTCTTACTAAGCCCACCGACACGATTTGCACAAAAATATGCCAAGCAACTCAATGAGACCGAAGGGCTTGATGTGTTCATCAATTGCAACTGTGTCGATCTTGAGTTTGATAACAAGACCGGCAGCATTGCGGCGATAGTCGTGTCGGACTATGAGCTGCATCGGGAGCGAGTCATTGCAAAACAACTCATTCTGGCGACGGGCGCAATCGAGAATGCTAGGCACCTTCTCAATAGTGAGTCCCTGGTAAATGGCGGTATCGTAAGTAAGGATGGTTTCGTTGGTAGATGTTTCATGGAACACCTGAACGTCGAATTGGGTACCTTCATCTTGAAAGACGGGCAGAGTACAGATTCTCGCCAGTACTTCACGACAGATACATTCGTGATGGAACACAGCTCGGGCAAAGGGAACGTGAGTGCCTCGCTTGTATCTGAAGTGAAGTCCTATGGGCGAATGGCCGCAATCAAGGGCTTTTTCGAGAACCTCATCTGCGAAGCAGGAGAGGCGCAAAAGATTGAATTTATTACCAAATTCAATTGTCCCGGGGATGGAGTAATCGGTACGTTGATTGAACAGTTTCCCAACCCGAACAGCCGCATTACATTAATCGAGGATCGAGATGCGTTAGGGATGAGGAAGCCAACGGTTCATTGGGAACTAAGCCCTGCGGACCGGAGTACCATCAAGTCTATAGGGCTCGAAGTGGCGAAATGTTTTGCTAAAGGTGGACTAGGTTTTGTCAAGCTAGAAGCGTGCGTTTATGACGAGGACTTGCCACTGAAGGTAAGTCCCCATGCACATCATATGGGCACCACACGGATGGCAACTTCGCCTGAGTTTGGAGTTGTCGACGAGAACTGCAAAGTGTTTGGTGTAGCGAATCTTTACGTTGCAGGCAGCAGTGTTTTTTCTACAGGCGGTGCCAGCAACCCTACAATGCCGCTTTTGCAACTTACTCTAAGGCTAGCTGAACATTTGAATCGTATGAGTTAGAGCGTCTGAGGCGGAGTATTGGCTTTTGCCTGTTTGATGCTCGTCGAGAGGTAGCTCGATAGCACATCAATTGGCTGGGTGTGTGTTGGTTCTTGATAGACAGCCTCTGATTTTCAGGGGGGGGGGATGTTCTAATGAAAGTGGTTTTTGTATTGCCTGTAGCGAGCATGGCTGGCGGGATTCGCGTCGTTGCAACTTACGCCAAGGCATTATCTGACGCTGGGCATGATGTGACACTTGTTTCTTTGCCATTGCCTCCCATTCCGCTGCGCAGGAAAGTAAAGAGTTTCATCACGGGTAAGGGTTGGCCGATAAACGAGAAGATTCCATCTCATTTAGACGGCCTTGGCCTTGATCACCGAGTGATAGAAAAATATAGGCCGATTTTAGATTCGGATGTTCCAGATGCAGATGTTGTAATTGCGACGTGGTGGGAAACAGCTGAATGGGTGAATTCTCTAAGTCGCTCCAAGGGTGTAAAAGTGTATTTTGTGCAAGCGCATGAAATTTTCCCTTTCTGCCCGATTGATAGAGTTATGGCAACGTATAAAATGCCTTTACATAAAATAACCATTTCTAAATGGTTGGTAGATGTCATGCGTGTGGAGTATGGCGACTCTGATGTTTCTTTGGTGTTGAACGGTGTCGATCATCGGCAATTTTTTTCCGCGCCAAGGGGGAAGCAACATCGCCCAACAATCGGCTTTTTGTACCATGAGGCGCCATTAAAGGGCTTTGATGTTGCGCTCCAGATTGTATCTTTGCTAGAGGAAACATTCCCGACGCTTCGAGTTATAACTTTTGGAAGTTCTCCACCCGGTGATTCTTTTAAGTTGCCAGCGAGTCTTGAGTTTTATCTAGCCCCCGATCAAGAGCGTATTCGTGATCTTTATGCTCAATGTGATGTCTGGCTATCAGCAAGCCGGAGTGAAGGCTTTAACCTTATGGCGATGGAAGCAATGGCATGTAGGGTTCCGGTAGTTTCAACGCGTACGGGATGGCCGCTAGAGGCAATATCTTGTTTCGAAAACGGTGTGCTGGCAGATATTGATGATAGTGTTGCCTTGGCTCATGCTGTTGAGCAGCTTTTGATTTTGGATGAGTTGAAGTGGCGTACGATTTCAGAGAAGGCATATCAAACCGTGGCTTTAAGTTCTTGGGAGAACTCCGCAAAGTTATTTGAAACTGCTCTTTGCAATGCTTGCGTGAGCAGTTCGTCTTAGTGAGGCGCTTTCCGCTTTTAGGTCGAACTGACAACCTGATCGACATTAGTGGAAAGAAGAAGGAGAGGCAGGAATGAGTGTAATCACCACTGACGATAAGCATCGCCTTGCCCTAGTTGACGCGTTACGATGCTTTGCAGCACTTTGGGTGGTTCTGTTCCATTTATCTGAGGGAAAACATATTCCAACCCTTCTAGCGGCAATTCCGGACTGGTTGAAATATATAGTTTTTGACGCGGGTCACTTGGGCGTGCCTGTTTTTTTCGTATTAAGCGGCATCGTCATGGCGGTCACAACATTTTCAGTGCCGATGCACACTGCAAACGCTGCGAATTTTGTGGCGCGCCGTTTAGTGCGGCTTGCTCCGCCATACTATGCTGCCGTTGCACTTGGTGTGCTTGTGATTGTCGCAAAGCATATCTCAGGGCAAGGCGGGATTGAAATCCCTAGTGTCACGAACATTCTTGCGCACTTGACGTTTCTTCAAGGTATTCTTGGCATCGAAAACATCATAACGGTGTTTTGGACACTTTGTATTGAGGTGCAGTTTTATATCGCATTTGCCGCACTACTTTGGCTGTCCGAACAAGCCAGAGGCGGCAACGCTTTGCAGGCGCGAAATATTACGATTTGGGTCAGTGCATTGTTTGCGCTACTTTGGCCTGCCGGGCTTATTCATTCGATAGGTTGGCAAGGTGGATTTATCGCGTTCTGGTTCAGCTTCATGGCAGGGGTTCTATGTGCTCAGATACTTAGAGGCTCTAAGCGAAACCGATATATTGCCGTTGGGTACTGCACATTAGTCCTCTTCATCGGCGCGGCCGATCAAAACTCATTTACAATGGCTGTCGGATTGACTGGTCTTTTGTTTTGTTTTTTGGTTAATGGCACTGTGACTCTTGGTTTCTTGTCCAGCTATCCTGTACAAAAAATCAGCTTGATATCCTACAGCATCTATTTATTCCATCCACCGGTAATAGGAACGTTCATGCGCCTTTTCCGGCGTATCACGCCGACCGGCTTAGCTCCGGACATATTAGCGACTGTCCTTGCAGTGGCGACCTGCATCGTATTTGCAGCCACCACATACATACTTATCGAACGCCGCGCAATCGCATGGAGTAGGCGCATCAGGTTTAAACGCACTGAAGCCGCCGTGCTCAATTAGACGTAAGCTAACTTTTATTATGGCGCGTTCGCGCTCTTGCGTTTCCGAAATGAAAGCCTGTACAAGGCTTTCGCGCCGGGTGCAAAACCTCGTTTTGATACCGTCCTGAAGGTTATTCATGCCCTTGGAATTGATCTCTGCGCTCAGCCGGGTCATTCGGTAAATCACTCGGCTCACTGAGAGTTGCTTCTGGCTAAATTGTTTGCTTCACCACCAACGTAAAACACATCGGCAACTGCGCCGCCTGCCGCTCATACCGGTCATACAACTCCTCCCGGTTGGAGTGCGGGTATTCCTTGAAGTGGCTGATTTTCAATCCAGCGTCGAGGGCGCCGGTGAAGATGGCGCCCAGGGTGTGGACGAACCAGTAGGACGCAGCGGCCTGCTGTTCGACCTTGCCTTCGTAGACGATCGGTCGGTTCTGCACGAACGGCTCGGTGCGAAAATACGAGCTGTCCGGGCGATACGGATCAGCTGACTCGGGATCGAACATCTCCAGGAACGGGTGGGTTTCGTATATCACCAGCGCGCCGCCGGGCTTGAGGGTTTGCGCGACGTGACGCATGAATTCGCCGATGTCCGGCATCCAGTTCAAGACGCCGATGGTGATCAGGGCCACATCAAAACGATTGTGCATCGCGCTCGGCAAATGATGGATGTCCGCCTCGATGAACTCGGGAGCATAAGCCGAGTGCGACGCCAACTCCCGCGCCTGATCGAGAAACGCATCAGACTGATCGACGCCCACCACGCTGCGCGCGCCCAACGCAAACAGCGATAGACTCTCGCGCCCGTTATTACACCCCAATTGCACCACGTCCTTGCCATCAACGCCCACCTGCTCCAGCACGCCGGTCAACGTCGCATCCAGGCAGGAAAAATCCCTCTGACCCACGGCGCTCAAAATCTCGTGCCATTCGCGGGTGTTTTTGTGGTGTCGGGCGGAATCGTTCCACGCCTCGCGGTTGCTGGCGATGGCTGTTTCTTTTGTCGGCACTTCCATTGCACGCTCCAGAACACGGGTCTTGTTTGACCGGCACGAGTCTAGACCAGCCCGCAAAAAAAGCTTGTTGGAATCCTGTAATCCGGGCACGGCGAACGCGTCCCCCGTACGACAGCTATAGTTAATGGCCTTGGGGAATTGCGCGAAAAACGATTACACAGGTGTTGCCATGAAAAAAACCGACCTGACGCTGCTATTCACTGTTTGCCTGGTTGTTGCAAGCGCCGCCCACGCAGACGACCGCATGACGCCTACCACCGATTACAGCAGTGAATTCAACTATTACGGGGCCGACCAACCCTTCGCCCACCCCGTTCCACCCTCCATGAACATAATACCGCCGGGGTCATACATCCCGACCTCGCCCCAGGAGTTCATACCGATTTCAAGCGAGCACGTGTTCTACGATTCACGCTTGCCGACGCTTGCCGACGCCTCCGTTCGGGTGTTCATCCGCACGTACGATGCCGAGCATGGTGTGTACGTGAACGAGGAAGTCCTCGACCCGAGTTGCACACTCGAGTGCCTCAGTCGTCAGGGCCCGATGTTGCAATAAGCCTACCACTGGCGTTTATCCGGGCGTGCCAGGCCGAGTTTCTCGATCCGGTAGCGCAACATGTCGCGACTCAGGCCCAACAGCCGAGCGGACTTGGTGACGTTCCAGTCGGTCTTGTCGAGCATCTTGCGCACCATGTCGCGCTCGACTTCGGGCAGGTTCATCGACTCGGTGCCGATATAGACCGGGCGCAGCTCATGGTGTTGTGGCTCATGCTGATACATCGGCGGGTCATCCACCAGGCTCAGGCAAACGTTTAACTGGTGAACGGCGATGGTATCGCTCTGGGCCAGCAGCACCGTTTGCTCAAGCATGTTGCGTAACTCGCGCACGTTGCCCGGCCAGCTGTAGCTGAGCAGCAGTTCTTCAGCCTGATCGCTGAAATGCAGGTTCGGCTTGCCATAGCGTTTGCCGTGGACCGCCAGGAAATGCCGGGCCAACAGCAGAATGTCTTCGCCACGGGCATACAGGCGCGGCACCTTGATGGAAATGATCCGCAGACGGAAGAACAGGTCACGGCGAAACTTGCCCTGCTGGACCATTTGTTCAAGGTTGCAGTTGGTGGCGCTGATCACGCGCAGATCGACCTTGCGCTCCTTCACCGAACCGACTCGACGAATGGTCCGGTCTTCCAGCAACTTCAGTAGTTTGGCTTGCAACAGCAAGTCCATCTCACCGATTTCATCGAGAAACAGCGTACCGCCATCGGCCGCTTCCACCAGGCCGACACGGCGGTCCTTGGCGTCGGTAAAGGCGCCTTTTTCGTGGCCGAACAGTTCCGACTCCACGAGGTTGGAGGGGATCGACGCGCAGTTGAACTCAATGAACGGGCCTTTGCTGCGTGGGCCGTCAAAGTGTAGCGCCCGGGCCACCAGTTCTTTACCGGTGCCGGTTTCACCTTCTACCAGCACGGGCGGCAGGTCGGTGTTGGCCATGCGTCGCTCGGCGTCGAGCAATTGGGCGATGGTATTTTTCAGGTAGTGCATCGGCCCCGATTCGCCGATCAACGCCTGCACGCCAGACTTCTGCGCCTCACGTTCCTGATAAAACGACAACGTGCGCTCCATGCGATCGGTCGCCAGCGCCTTGTCCAGCAACAGCTTGAGTTCAGGCAACGCCACGGGTTTAGTGACGTAGTGAAACGCGCCCTCCTTCATCGCCACCACAGCATCTTCGACATTGCCATAGCCAGTCATCATGATCACTTTCAGGTCCGGCGCGCTGACGCGCAGCTTCTGGATCAGGTCGTGACCACTCATGCCCGGCAACGAGTTGTCGGTCAGCACCACGTCGGGGGCGAACGAACTTAATTGCACCAGTGCATCTTCAGCAGAGTGGCAGACTGTCACCTCGAAGTCTTTGCGCTCCAGGTAGGTCTGTATATTCTCGGCGAGGATTTCGTCATCCTCGACCAGCAATATGCTGCGCTCCATATTCCCCTCCCGTTGCCACTCTAAAATTGAGACAGACGCGGGTTCCTTCCTGCTCTTGGCTGGTCAGTTCGACCGAGCCTTCGAAACGTTCCATTATTCGTTTGACCAGGGCCAGGCCTACACCTAACCCTCCTTGTTTGGTGGTGAAAAACGGCTTGAAGACCATCTGTTGCTGCTGCTTGGTCATGCCTTTGCCGGTGTCACTGAGAATCATGCGCACATGGCCGGCGTGTGGCTGTTCGATATCAATCGTCAGGTGGCCGCCCTCGGGCATCGCTTCCAGGGCGTTGGAAAACAGGCTATTGAGTATTTGCGTCAGCAGCACCTGTTGGCTGACGACCGGTGGGCAAGTTTTAGGGGTGAAGTGCACTTCCACGTTCGAACGTTTGATCAGCGCCTCGAAAGCACTCAGGGTGTCATCGATGGCCAGCACCAGCTCGACCGTTTCGTAGTCGTCATTCATGGGTCGCAACGACACCAGCAACTCCCGAACCCAGCGTGACATGCGATCGACCTGATGGATGATGTCGCCGATGTTCTTCTGCGCACCCTGGCTGGCGATGTCCTGGGCCAGCTCGGCGCTGGAGCGAATAGTGGCCAGCGGATTGCGCAAACTGTGCGCGACCGCCGAGGACATTTCCCCCAGTGCGACGAAGGTTTCATTGGTAATCAATTGTTTTTGCTGACTCTTCAGCAACATTGAGGCCTGGCGCACAATCCAGAACAACCCCAGGTAAATGACCAGACCGCCGATCACAGTCGCCAGCCAGATGGCTTTGAAACCGCGCTGGATGCGCTCCACCAGGTCCACCGGCTCCTTATAGATCTCGACCATGGCGACCACTTTGCTTTTGTCCGCATTGAACATCGGGATGTAGTTCTCGATGAACAGGTATTCCGGCTCACGCAGCAGTCTCTGTTCGGGACGCGCATCGTCGATCTCGTGGTAGCTGGTGGACACCGCTTCTTTCATTTCAAATGATTCGTCCAGCTCTTTGTCGCCTTCGATGCGCGTGCCGATCAGCTCCGGGTTCGTCGACCAGACCACGGTGCGATCCAGCGCGTACACCGTCGCCAGCAAAATGTCCGGCAGATGCTCCACATGATCGAGAAATTCAACACGCGCAGCCGCACGGGTTGCCGGGGACACGTCGGGATAGGCGTTGTCCAGGCGCGGGTCGAGCATTTCGCCCATGGTTCTGTTCGGGCTGATCGAGGCATGACGAATTTCGCCTTCACCAATGGCCTGAATGAATTGCGCAGTTAGCATCGAATCGCGTTCGACGCTCTCGATAACGACGAACCGCGTAGAAATATAGCCAAGTCCCGACGCCACTACGGCGATGATGAAGAAGCTGCCCACGGAAAACCAACGCAGCAGATTGAACTGACTCCGCCGGATCTGGCCCTTTGTTGCCGGCGTGGCCGGCGCCGGTTCTTTTTGTTGTTCCAGTATCGGCATAGGGTTGTCCTGAATGCTCGCATCAAGCCTGTTCAGCCATGTCACGGATCAGTGTAGGTGGCATTGAACACGTCTGACTCTGAGCCGATGATAATAGTTAGCCGCTATTGCGCCTGCACCGCTTGCAACGGTTGCTGGCGGTCGGTTTCTTCCTGCAAAAATTGCATAATCGATTGCGCGGACTTCTCATCCAGACGCAGGTTGGGCATCGAGATTTTGTCGTAACGTTCAAACAGATCCATAGCAATCGGGTCTTTCTCCTTCAACATGATGTCCGGCTCGCGAATCCAGCGGTTGAGCCAGGCCGGGTCGCGTTGGCGGGTCACGCCGATCAGGTCCGGACCGATGCTGCGCATGCCGAGGCCCTGCCCGTCCATCGGGCCCAGGCTGTGGCACGACGCACAGCGGGTGCGAAACAGTTCTTCGCCATTGCTCGGCGGACGAATTTCCGGGGCGTTGGCGTAGCTTTCTCCCGTGCTGGGTTTTTTCCAGTTCTGCAAGGTGTTGGCCAGCTGATCGGCGAGAATCCACGGGTTCTCGAACGGTGAGGCTTTCATCCAGCGACCAGTGGTCTGGTTGCCGACGATCAGGCTCAGGTTGTGGTCCTTGTTGCGTCCGTTGTCGACGCCTTCAATGAACAGCCCGAGTTTCTTGCGCAACTCGGTGACATCCGCAAATTCCCCGGTGAGAAACTTCCAGCCCGGTCCGACCTTGAACCGTTGCGCATAGGCCTTGAGCACTTCGGGCGTGTCGCTCAACGGGTCAATGCTGATGGAGTAGAAAAAGATGTCCTGGCCAACCCGGTCGCCGAGCAGCTTTTGCACCTGACGCAACCGCGCGGTTTCCAGTGGGCAGGAGTCGCTGCACGTGGTGAAGATGAAGTTGATCACCACCACCTTGTCCTTGATCAAGTCATCGAAAAAACGCACCTGCTGACCGTCCTGATCGGTCAGCAGGGTGTTGGGGAAATAGTCGCCGCCCCACGGTGTCGCCGACTCCTGCTTCGGCGACTCCTGCGTCGGCGACAGCACACCTTCATGGGCCAGCAGCACCTGACTGGCCAGCAGACAGCTGACCAGTACCAATATCAGGTGCATGCCCAAGGCGCGGGAGCGCGGCGTTTTCATGCTCATGTTCATGTACATGTTCATGTTCATTTCGGCTCCCTCTCGGCGTTTCATTGTTTAACCGTCACTTTAGGGCCTACGCCGTCACCGGTTTTGTAGGTTGGCAGTGCGGCAGAGCTGACGTAGCGCACACCATCCCAGCTTGGCAGCGGAGTTGGCATCAACTGGAATTGCCCCGGTTTCTCAATGTCCCAACGCAGCAGCATCGAGTTGTCTTCATGCTGAGTGTTGTGACAGTGCTCCATGTAGGTCCCGGCGAATTCGCGGAAGTTGATGGCCATCTCGACGTTGTCCAGGCCATCTTTTTCCGAGCCTATGCGGTACACGTCCTTGCGCGCCCATTTTTCCCATTCCGGTGGTGCCTTGCCGCCGCGACTGAGGATGATCCCCTCCTCGAAGTGTACATGCACCGGGTGACTCCAGCCCGTACCGCCGGCCTTAATATTCCACACCTCCAGGGTGCCGAAACCGGCGGCCCCGGCATCGGTAGGACCGTTAGCCAACTGGGTCGCGGCGTTCAAACGACGTGGGTCCATGTGGAAGCCGAAGCCGCCATCGGTCTTGACCGTCCACGGTGCTTCATCGGTGCCGTCGGAACGGCCGAAGGTGAAGGTCCGGTGACGTGCCTGAGCCAGCCGCGCCTTGTCGGCCGCATTGTCGCGATGAATCTTCAGCGGGATCATCACCAGGCCTTCGGCTTTACCCGGTTTGGCTGGTTCATAGGCTGCAGGGTCCATGGCCAGGTCCTGACCGGTGTAGGGCTTGACGTTGAGTTGCAAGACTTTGCCCACCGCCGGGTCGCCCTTGTCCCACATCGGCCCTTTGCTGGTTTGCTTGATCACCGCTTTGTAATTTTCGGAGAGCACGTCGGCCAGCGACACCGGCTCTTTCGGGCCTTTACCGTCGTCATGCACCAGCAGGTTGACAAAGAACACCTTGTCACCCGGTTTGATGCCGTTTTTCGCGAAGTTGACGATGATGTCGAAGCGCTCGGCAATGCCCTGGGTTGGCAGGATTGCGTTGTGGTTCTGTTTGTCGCCGTCGGCGTCCAGGTCCATGGTGCCGTCGAATGGCACGCTGTGCTCCATGATGTTGCCGTCATTGGCAATCATGTGGAACGGCACGCGGGCATAGGACACACCCGAGCCTTTGGGCCCCTGAAACTCGCCACTGGTGCCTTTGATTTCACGCACCAGCGCCAGTTTGAAGTAGCGCGACACCGAACCGTTGAGCATGCGGAACCGATAGCTGCGGGCGCGTACATCCAGGGCCGGTTTCCACTGCCAGTTGACCAACACCTGGTCACCGAGGAAGCCGTCGGTGTTGAACGGGTTAAACCACAGCTGACCGTTCTGATCCCATGCCTTGTCGGCGAACACCAGGTTGACATCGTAGTCGCGGTTACCCCACGGCAACGCGCTGCCGCTAGGGAAACGCAGGTTGACGCCGTCGTTCACCGACTCGTTGCCACGGTCCAGGGCGCTGTAGTAGTTCATCATCGCCGCGTTGCCCTTGTAGACGTTCTGCGCAGTGAAATCGAGCATGTGGTCGTGGAACCAGTGGGTACTCATGGTTTCGCGCCAGTCGCCCCGGATCTTGATCGTGCCGTTCTCGCACGTCTTGCGGCTCGGGCTGACGTCATTGGTCCACAGGGTTTCACCCGGTGAGCAAGGGAACGCCGCGCGTGGATCATGAGCGTCGGTGTTAATAGTGTCGTAACCGGCCAGCTGGATCGGCCAGCGATAGTCGTAATACTGCCCTGGGAAGAAAAACGCGTTGGCATAACCATCGCTTTCCGCCGGTGCGTGACCGTTGTGTTCGTGGGTACTGATAGTGTGCAAACCAAAACCCATGTTGGCCGATGGGTCGATCGGCAAGCCGTTGTAGTGGCGCATCAATACTGGTTGGCCATAACGCACCATCAGCAATTTAGGCGGCAGGGTGCCATCGAAGGTCCAGACCGAGTTGTGATTCTGCACCGGCATGTTCGGGTGGAAGCGCGCATCAACGCCTTTGGAGGTGCCATCCGTTGCCGGCACGCCAGCGACGTTGTGATAAAGGCCGCCAGGGCCGAACTCGCCCACGGCGTAGTGGTGCATCTGAAGGCTGTCACGCCAACCGCTGTTGAGCCTCGCCCCGGTTTGCACGGTTTTGTAGGCCAATTGCGGGTAGAACTCGTTCCAGCGCTGATGCGACCAGCCCTTTCCTGGCGGACGACCTTCAGCCGACGAGCCGATATGGCGGTTGAGGAAGACTTCGATCTGCGCCTGCCAAGGGTTGCGGTCCACCACGTTGGAATACTGGCTGGGGAACGGTGTCAGCCCCGGTTGACGCATGAAGGCATCGAGTGCCGCGCTCGGAGGTGCACTGCGGGCGGCATTGGTCGGGTCCTGTTGTGGCAACGGGCCGACGGCTGCTGGTGGAAAACCCAAGGGCGCCGCTGGTGTCGTGGGGTCGAGTTTTTCCGGGCCGAACTCCTCAAACAGCACCAACTGCTGAGTGAAGGGCTGAGCGTTATACAGCGGGCTCGGCTTACCATTGGTGGGGTAGTTGAAGCTGGTCTGCACCGCTGGCGGCAAGGCGTTCTCTATACGCGTCTCGTCGCGGTTGCCTTTGTTGCCATCGGGCAAGTCGAAGGCGTCCTGGTTGGCCTCAGGCATGCTCAAAATGGCGTTCAACGCCGCAGGTTCGTCAGCTGGTTCGTCGTAGTAAGCCGAAGGGTCAGAGGGTTCAGGCTGTCGCTCGTCATCGATCGGGCTCGCGCGCAGAGTCGCTGTGCCCAGTGTCATCGTCAAAAGGACGCTCAGTGGCGTCAACAGACCAATCCACTTGAGGGAATAACGCGCGTTTCTATCCATCATCAACCGCCTCGAATGTGTGAAGGGGTGATGTGGGTTTTGCAAAGACCTCGCCAAATTTGTAACAGACTTACGCAAAAGTATTAACACTTGGCAAAACAATGGCTTATCAACATCAATGCGCCACATCCTGCTAAAAACAACTGGGGCTTGACACCCGCTAGCGGGGAAAGTTCACGCCCATTGTCAGGGAATTCTCTTGAACGACATACGGACGGTAGTGCCCTCGCCTTCGCGGCTGTCCAGGGTCACCGCCCCCCCAAAACGCTCCATGATGCGTTTCACCAACACCAGCCCGACGCCCAGCCCGCCTTGCTTGGTGGTGAAAAATGGGCGGAACGCCATGCTGCGCTGCTCCTCGTTCATGCCTTTGCCGGTATCACTGACGACCAAACAAATAACTGCAGGATCGATCGGTTCCAGCGCGAGGGTCAGCGTGCCCTCCTTATCCATGGCTTCCAGGGCATTGGCCATCAAACTGTTGAGGATCTGCGTCAACTGCACTTGCTGGCTCAGCACCATCGGCGTCTCCTTCGGCTCGAATACCACGTGAATTTTTTCCTTGGCGATCTGATATTCAAAGGCCAGGAGACTGTCATGCAAGCACGCGACCAGGTTCACCGGCTCCGCTTCGTCGTTGAGCGGTCGCAAGGATTGCAGCAACTCCCGGACCCATTTCGACATGCGATCGACCTGAGCGATGATGTCGTTGATGTTTTTGTGGGCCGCGCCACTGTCGAACTCAAGCGCCAGTTCGGCGCTGGAGCGAATGTTCGCTAACGGGTTGCGCAGACTATGGGCAACCGCCGAAGACATCTCCCCGAGGGCGACAAAGGTTTCGTTGGTGATCAGTTGTTTTTGTTGCGTTTCCAACAGAATCGCCGCCCGCCGCACGATCCAGTTCAGCCCCAGGTAGATCAGCCCTCCCCCGAGGGCCGTGGCCAACCAGATCATTGCCAGGCCGCGTTCCATGCGGTCGATCAAGTCCGTGGGTTCCTTGTAGACCTCGACCATCGCGGTGACGTTTTCGTGGTCGGCATCGAACAGCGGAATGTAATTCTCAATGAAGATGTGGTCCGGCGGCGTGATGAACTTCTGCTCCATGCGCGCCTTGTCTACGCTGTGATAGCTGGCGGACACCGTAGTCTTGGAGCCAAACGCGTGATCGAGGTCCTCGTCGGCATGGATCGTGGTGCCCATCAACTCCGGGTTGGTGGACCAGATCACCATGCGGTCCGGGGCGAAGATGTTGACCAGGATTACATCGGGCAAATGTTTGATATGGTCGAGAAATTCACCGCGGGCACTGGCACGGGCCATTGGATCGACATCGGGAAAATCCTTGTCTTTGCGCGGGTCGAGCAACTCGCCCATGGTCCGCACGTTGGGAATGGACACATGGCGTACCTCGGCGGCAGCAATCGCTTGAATGAACTGCGACGTCAGTAACGCATCGCGCTGCACGCTCTCGGTAATCACAAAACGCGTGGACACTGCGCCCAGCGCCACGGCCACCGTGCCGATCACCATCATGCTGATCAGCGAAAACCAGCGCAGCAGATTGAACGATTGTTTGTGCGACCTAAGGCGAATATCACCCTCTACCTTTTGAAGGGCTGATGCTTGGATATTCATGGACGTGGTTCCCCGACTTCCCATATAGGGTTATAGCCCACTGCTCGATGTTTGCCCCGTTTCCAGTGTTGCCCCCCCATCTTTCCCGGCCCACCTCACCGCCCCAATCTGACCCCAACACTGGGGGCAGTCGCCCGCTTCGGCGCCCGCCGCGATTTAGCCACAGCAGCGCCACAGGCCTTTTATTACGGGCCTGTGCAGACATTTTTCAAAGTTGGTATGGAAGTTGCCAAAGCCCTGTCAACTGACTCGCCCCCCAAGGAGCAGGTCTTCTGATAGAGGGAATACACATGCACCCTTTACTGTCCAAAACCACGATCGCTCTGGTCGTGACCGCTCTGGCCCAAGGCGCTGCCCAAGCGGCGCTGTTTGCTGTGGACCCTGGACCCTACCTGCCCGCTAACGGCAATTTCGCCGCCTGGTATCAGGATACCCACGGACGCACCCTCGATCTGTGCCTTTCCAAGGCTGTCAGTTCCAGGGTTGCCAGTGCACCGGGCGCCCCGACTTACATGTGCTCGTTGATCCCCGCACCAGGAGTTTTCGACGACACCAAACCGATGGTCTTCCCGACCAATTTCCCCGACGAAGCGTTCTGGGCGACCGGTGAAACCACCATCGTCGATGCGGCCCGGGGCATCGACCTGACGTATGTCTCTGCGGTTGAAGCAGCCTTCAGCGGCGGCGACCCCGTGGAAGGCGATCAGATCAGCTTTGCGCGCATCCGCATCCGCGTCGACGTGCCCACTGCCGGGACCTATGTCGTGACTCACCCCTACGGCGTCGAAGTGTTCACCGTCGATACCCCCGGGCGGCGCGCGATCAACATGACCCGCGACATCGGCATCGGCGCAGCGAAAACCTATGACGGCGCGCTCAAGGGCGATGTCGGACCGTTCCTGCGCAGCGTCAACGGCCCTTACACCGAGACCAACCCGGTCACCGGTTCCGCCGAACAATTCGTCGGCGACCCGAACCTCAACGAAGCCGTCACCGGCAGCCCGTTCAACACTAACTTCGTGCGCATCGAAGGTCCCAATGGCCTGGACTTGCGCACCAACCTCTTTGCCGTATCCGGCAAGCTGTCCAGCGTAGTCCGGCCAACCCCGGTCATCGCCCAGCGCAGCACCTATTCACGGCATGCCGGCGAGAGCGCACCGGTGGCCCAGCAGGACGTATTCGTCATGGCTCCGCCTCCACCCGCGAGCGTGACTCTGGACAGCAATAACCCGGTACTGAACTTGACCGAAGCGAACACCACCGGCCACTGGTACGCGCAGTCGCCGGCCAATCCGACGTTGCCGAGCACCCTACAAGTGACCGCCGACAACCATCTCGCCATCGCCAGCAGCACCCCGACGATCTTGCCCATGCCCCTGACTGACCTGGTGGTGATTTCCCGGGCCGAGTACAGCTTGAGCAACGGACAAATCACCATCGTCGCCTCGACCAGTGATGAAACCTCGCCACCCATACTCACCGCCACCTCCGGTACCGGGGTCGCCATCGGTGCTCTCAGTGGCGATGGCGCAGTGAAAAGCCTCGCCACCGGCATCACACCGATTCCGCCAGCCCAGGTTCGGGTGACGTCATCCAATGGCGGCAGCGATACCGAAGAAGTGGTCATCGTGCAATGAACGCTCACATGCCCAGATCCTCATCAGGAGGCATCATGAACAATTGGCCACGCCTGGCGCTCAACGCCTTGGGACTGACTCTTTCGCTGTCCGGCAGTGCTTTCGCGCAACTCGCTGCCGTCGACCCCGGCCCATATACCTTTGCCTCCGGGAAATTCCCGATCTGGTATCAGGACAACAATCTACTGTCGATGGAACTGTGCCAGTCCCGAGCCGCCAGCTCGCGGGTGGCGGCTTCTGTGCCACCGGCCTACATGTGCACCCTGCTGCCGACACCAGGCATTTTCGATGACACCCAGCCGATGGTGTTCCCGGATAACTGGCCAGACGAAGCGTTCTGGTTCCTCGCCGAAACCACCATTCCCGACAACGCTGCTGGCTACGGAATGGACGCCTACGTCGCCGGGATAGAGGCTGCATTTGCCGGCGGGACCCCGCTCGACGGTGATCAGATCAGCTTCGCGCGGATCCGTATGCGGATCAACATTCCCGTCGCAGGCACCTACACCATCACCCACCCTTACGGCGTCGAAACGGTCAACGTCACCTCCACCGGCCGTCGTGCGATCAACATCACCAGAGACGTCGGCGTCGGTGCGCCAGGGGTATTCAGCGGCGCGGTCAACGGTGCAATCGGGCCATTCCTGCGCAGCGTCAACGGCCCTTATACGGAAGTGAACCCGGACACCGGCGCCATCGAAACCTTCGTCGGCGATCCGAACCTCACCGAAGCCGTGACCGGTAGCCCCAACAACACCAACTTCGTACGCATCCAGGGGCCCGCCGGGACCATCCAGGCCAACCTTTTCACCCTGTCCGGCAAAGTGCTCGACAGCCGTGCGCAAACACCCGTGGAAATTGACCGCGCCACCTATCGCCGCACCCCATCGGTTACAGGCAACAGCACTCGGGTCGAAATCTTTGCCAAGTCGGATACCAGCTCAACCCTGTGCTTGCGCGAAAGCATCGCCCTCGTCCCCGGCCCTCCGCCTTCACCATGCCTGAGCAATCTGACAGGCGACAACCAAGGGCTGTTCTTCGCTCAGCATCAGTTCGATGGCAACGTGCCTCCGGTCGTGGTGGTCACCGCCACCAACCCGACGGGCTCTACCCGCCCTACAGCGGTGTCGCGCAAGCTCACTGACGTGGTGAAAATCCAGACTGCTCGCTACAACTGGAGCAATCACAGCCTGCTGATCGAAGCCTCCTCCAGCGACGAAGTGGCCGTGCCGGATATGGTCGCTCAGGGCTATGGACGTCTGTCGAAGTCCGGCACCCTGCAAAGCCTGACCGTCGCCGACCTGAACCAGCCACCCGCCACCGTGACGATCAAATCCGCTGCGGGCGGCAGTGACACCGAGCCGGTCGTGGTTGTCGGCATTGCACCGGATACCGGTGAGAACCAGGCGCCGCTTTCCGTCGCCGACACCGGCAGCACCAGCTTCGGCGTGCCGGTCACCCTTAACCTGCTGACCAACGACAGCGACCCGGACGGTAACACGCCACTGAGCATCACGGCGCTGACCCAACCGGCTGCCGAACAAGGTACCGTGGCAATGAGCGGCACCACAGCGGTGGTCTACACCCCGCCAGCCGTTGTCAACGCGCCGCTGACCACGACCTTCACTTACAAGGCTCAAGACATCAAAGGCCTGGCCTCGACCACGCCAGCGACGGTGACCATCACCGTGGCGCCTAACCGGCCACCGACTGCGGTCAACGATGCCGTTTCGACCCTGGGCGTGGCGATTCCCATCAACGTGCTGGCCAACGACACCGATCCGGAAGGCAACGTGCCGCTCAGCGCCGCCATCGTGACCCAACCGGCGACCGGTCGCGGCACCGTCAGCACTGACGGCACCGTCATCACCTACACCCCACCGGGCACGGTGACCACGGCCTTCACCACCACCTTCACCTACGTCGCCCGGGACAGCTTCGGCGCCCAGTCGACACCGGCGACGGTCACGGTGCAAGTCTCGCCAAGGCCTGCTGCGGAAACCTTCGCGGTGACAACGGCCACGGTGTCAGCTCGCTCCAACAACCGCTTCACCTGGAGCTTTGCGGGCACCTCATCGGTGACCACTGGCAACACCATCACCATCAAGGTGACCACCCCGACAGGGTTGGTAACCTTGGGCACCACCACGGTGCCGGGGAACGGTCGCTGGAAGCTGACGGTGAACAACATCACCACGGTGATTCCATCGGTTAACCCGACCGCTACCATCACCTCGTCCCAAGGCTCCGTACGTACGGTATCGGTGGTCTCGAACTGAGCCTTCGCCCCACCCACCAATCCGGTGGGTGGGGCGAGCTTCTTCGTAAAAGGCTGAACCATGAAAAACTCGACCGCCACCCCGCTCTGCCTGCTTCTGTTTTGCAGCAGTGCGGGCGTGCGCGCCGATGACTTAATGGAAAACGACGACCTGGGTCCCGGTGGCGACCTAGGAGAGTTACCCTCCCCCCGGTTGGCCAGCACATGCTGATCGACCAGAACAGCAATAACAACGACGCCAGCATCGACCAGGCTGGCACGGAGCTTTCCAGCGCCGTGACCCAGTCCGGGAACGGCATGAGCATATCGGTCAAACAATATCGCTAAAACACTGCACCATTTGATGGTTCCAGCCTATTCAAATTGCCCCCCTTACCGCTGCCCTCTTGGTCATGATCAGCGCCCAAGCGATGGCCGACGACAGCATGTCCATTCAGAACCTGTACGGCGATGCCAACATCGAATCCATCGAATCGGGCATCGTCCACAACGCGACGAACTTGCAGTACGGCAACATCAACCAGCTCGGGAACGGGAACGGGAACGGGAACGGGAACGGCATCAAAGTCTGGCAAGGCATTCAGCTCGCCAGTCAGGTCACCATCCACAACAACAATTGAGCAGCGTAGAAAAACCGCGACCTTTGGTGAAGGGGAGCGGTTTTTTTATGTGTGGTGGAAATGCGGGGGCAGTGAGGCTAATGCCGATCAGTTAAGGCGTTGAACGCCGCAATCCTTGTGGGAGCGAGCCTGCTCGCGATGACGGTGGCACAGTCAACACTTGCGTTGCCTGACAATCCGCCATCGCGAGCAGGCTCTCCCCCACAGGTTTTGCGCCTTAACTGATCGGCACTAGGCAGTGAGGCCGCCATCTGCGTGACGAAGGTCGTTCACGGAGTCCCTGGTTGAAATCCATCGGGCTGATGGCGCGCAGTCGTTCACTGAACGAGTAGTAAAAGTCGTGGCCAATGTGCGAGATCGTGTCATCGACGATGAAGCCGAGCATTTCGTCCTCTTCAGCGGCGCTGGCGAAGGACGCCACACACGCAAGGATCAGGGCCGCGAGCCAGCGCCTGTTCATGGCGATAGCGCCTGAGGCAGTGTGGACTGGCTTTTCGGCGGGCCCGACGTGCCGTCAAGGAAGGCCTTATCGGCCACGAACTGCCAGTCTTTGTAGCTCGCCATGCCATTGAAGTCCGACCACTGGCTGGGAAAGCCTGTCTGCTTGAGCGGCGTGTCCGTCGAGGGGCTGCTGATGCCAGTGATGCGCCCGTCGAAACCGAGCATCAATGTCCATTCCCCGCCGCCAATCGGGTCCGGATACAGCTGGCGCAGATGATGTTTTGGCGATGGAAAACGCTCGTCCTGAAGCAGGTCTGCCAGCTCTTTCGGGTACTGGGCCAAGCCTGGCGAACTGCGGTAATAGCTGCGCAGTGCCTGAGCGTATTGGGTGCCGACCCACAGCAACTGACGTTCCCGATCGCGGCGCGAAGCGGTGGCCCACAACTCACCGGCACTGGCCAGCCCCATGCCCATCACCACGATCAGAAACAGCACGCCCAGGTAGGTGAACCCCGCCTCGTCGGCAGGCTTACCACTCGGAAAAAAGGCTGCCATCACGCGCCCTCCCTGTGGCCCCACTTTTGATATCGGCCACCCCGCCCGCCACGCCATCCGGTGGCTTGACCAGCACCCAGGTGTCTTTACGCTCGGCAATCGGGTCCATCGGCGCGTTGCGCAGGTAACGCTGCTCGATCAGTTGATCGAGCGAATCGGGGTAACGTCCGGTGTCGCCGTAGTAGTGATCCAGTGCTTCGCGCATGGCCGACAGGCTCTGGCGCAGCGTGGTTTCTTTCGACGTTTCGAGGCTGTTGAAATAGCGTGGCAAGGCGATGGTCATCAACGTCGCGATGATTGCCATGACCACCATCAGTTCTAACAGGGTAAACCCTTTTTCCCGACGCATATGCTCACCACTCCCGGTATGCGATGCCGTTGAGCCCTTTGCCCCGAGCCTTGGAGTAGACGTCAAAGACGTCTTCACCGTCGCGCGGGTTTTGAGCCGTGCTGTCATATGAGCGCAAGCCCCAGCCACCTTCGTCGTCACGCTTGACCGTCGTCAGCGGGTCATGGGGTATGCGGCGCAAAAAGTAGAACTTGGCGCCCTTGGCGCTGCGCACATCGCGCACGCCCTCCACCAGGACTTGAAGATTGGGTGGATAACCGTTGCTGTTCAGCGACTTCTCGATATAACCGGCGTCAAAGGCGCGTTTGTAGTCGTCAATGGCGTCGCGAATCTGGTACAGCGCCGTGCGCAATTCCTGCTCTTTGCCCCGGCGCACGATGGTCTCGGTCAGCGGCGCGGCCATACTGGCCAGCAGGCCGATCAGGGCCAGCGTCACGACGACTTCGATCAAGGTAAAACCACGTTGCGAGGCGTTCATGATCAAGGCTTCTCGATGGTCACTTGGGTGGTGGCAGCCAGCGGCCGGCCGACGGTCACTTGGGTAGTGGCGGCCGTCGGCCGACCGACGCTCACTTGGGTGGAGGCGGCCGCCGGCCGACCGCCGCTCACTTGGGTAGTCACGCCAGCCACCGGCCGACCGCCGCTCACTTGGGTGGTCACGCCAGCCACCGGCCGACCGCCGCTCACTTGGGTGGTCACGCCAGCCACCTGCTGTTCGTTGCTCTGAGGCTCAATCGAAGTTTGCATCCCACGATCCGGCGCCTGGACGTGCATGCTGGTTTCGGTACCGGTCTGGAATTCCATGTCCGAAGGGCTTTGGTATGGCAGGTTGCGCACGATCCGTGGGGTGATCGACAGCACCAGCTCCGATTTGCCGACGGTGTCCTTGTTGCTGCCGAACAACCGGCCAAGGCCTGGAATGTCGCCAAGACCCGGGATCTTGTTACCCGTGCTGCCATGATCGTTACGCACCAGACCGGCCAGGATCTGGGTTTCGCCGTCATGCAGACGCAGCGTGGTCTGGGCGTTGCGGGTATCGACCTGAACCGGAATGGTGCCCTGGCGGGTCGGTTCCAGCGGCGTGGCGTTACTGACTTCCAGAGCGATCTTGATCGCCACTTCATTATTCAAGTGCACGATCGGTTGCACTTCGAGCTTCAGACCGACATCGAGGTAGGTGACGCTTTCGGTGATCACCGGCCCTTGAGTCGACGGCACCGAGGTCGCACTGATGATCGGCACGCGTTGACCAATGTGGATGCGCGCCTGTTCACGGTTGGTAACACGAATCACCGGGCTGGCCAGGGTGTTGATGTCGTTGTCTTGCGCGTTGATCTTGGCTTGCGGCGACGGCGAAATGGTGATCCGGCTGGAGTCGATGCCTTTGAGTTGATCGAGGATCGTCACAGGCGAACCGTCGGTGTTGATCACACCGAAGGTGTTGGGCCATTGCAGGCCGAGGTCGAGAATCCGTTGACGGGCCACTTCCATCACTTCGACTTCCAGCACCACTTCCGGGTTGGACTGATCCTGTGATTGCAGGAGCTTTTCCGCCATGCGGACGGCATCTTCGGAGTCGCGCATGGTCAAGGTGTTGAGGCGCTCGTCCACAAACACGTCGCGGGTCTTGAGCATGGTTTTGATCATGTTCAGCGCGGTGTTTGCATCGATGCTGGTCAGATAGAACGTGCGCATCACCAGCTCTTGGTAATCCTTGAGCTTCTGTGGCGAGTCCGGGTAGATCAGCAGGGTGTTTTCGTTCACCACTTTCTGGTGCAGCTGGTTCTGTTGCAGCAGCAGTTGCACGGCGTCCTCGATGCGCACGTCGCGCACGAAAATCGTGGCTTTCATGTCCGGGCGCAGGTCCTTGTCGAAGATGAAATTCAACCCGGCCACCTGGGACAGCACTTCGAAGATGGTTTTCAGGTTGGCGTCGCGAAATTCCAGGGTTACCGGACGGTCCAGCCGGGTGCGCAGTTGTGGATACGGGACTACGTTGCGACTCTGCACCAGGCGAATGCTGGCCTGCAGTTCCAGAGCGCCGTCATTCTGCGGGTCGAGTTCGAGGATCTGTTTGACCTGACGGTCGGCACCGTAGATGTCGCCACGACGCAAGTCGCCACGGGCCAGTTCGAGTTTTTCATCCATGCTGCGCAAGTAGTCGAGTTGGCGCAGCGCGTCCTGAGCGCGGCGGTTGTTCGGTTCGATGTTCAGCACTCGGCCGTAAGCCAGGCGCGCAGAGGGGAAATCGCGTTGTGCACGATCCATGTCGCCTTGGGTCAGTAACGATGTCACTGCCAGAGCCCGTCCGCTGGTGAGGGCTATGTGCAGCGAGGTATCGCGAGGGTTTTCGCGCAACCCTTCTTCGATACGCGCCAGGCCGGCTTCGTACTGCCCCGACTCGATCAGCTCGGTGCCTTCCTGGTTCGCGATCTGCGCCGAACTGCACGCGGCCAGCGCTGCAACGATGCAGACGCTCAGCAGTAAACGGGATCGGTTCATTGTTCGCTCCCCAAAGACAAAGTCTGGGACAAATGCAGAGGCAAGTAGACAAAGCTCAGTTCCACATCGGAAATCCGCTCGATCCGCCAGATGTCGTCGATCACATCCCCTTTGCGTACGACGTATATTTTTTCACCGCTCTGCAAAAACACTTGCAGATCGGAATGGTCATCAAGCTTGCCAATGAACTGGAAAGGCATCGGCGGTACGCTGGGGGCTTGGACTACCGGGGTTTGGTTGACGGGTTGTTCGGTGACCCTGGCCAGGGTCGGTGCCGGCTTCCAGCTGCTGGCGCCGAACAGGTCGCCGGACGGGCTCAGGTCCTTGATCACCGCCGGTTTGCCATTGGCAGATACCGCCGGCAGCGCGCCGCCGGTTTTTCCTTTGGCCGGGGTGGTCACGGCGCCAGTACCCTCACCCTCCTCCGCTTGCTGGAAGTATTGAGGCCCCCAAGCCAGCCCCCCGGCCACGCCGAAGAACGCCACCCAACTCATTACGCGCTTGGTATTCATCATGACCTCGACAGGTAAAGGGTCATGCGGATCCGCCCGGTCAGCTCGGTGTCGGCGATTTTTTTACGCTGAAACTCCATGTCTTCCACCACCACCGCCGGCAACTGGCCAAGCAAGGCGTGCAGGAAGCGCCGCAGTTGCGGATAGCTGCCGCGCACCGGCAGCAGAATCTGGTAACGGGCCAGGTGCGTCTTGGGGTCGATGCCTAGCGAATACTCACCACGGGACAGGGTGATGCGTTCCTGGGCGGCCAATGCGTAGATCTTGTCGATGGCCACGGTGGCCTGAGGTTGCGCCGGCAATTTGCTGCGGAAGTCATCGAGCTGACGTTGCGGCACTACCGGGGCAGCGACGCTGCCGTCTTCAACCTTGGCCAGGTACTCGCCGGCTTCACGGGTCTGCTGGCTTAGCTGTTGCAGCGCTTGCCAATCCGGCATCAAGCCGCCCAGGCCATACATCAAGGCTACCAGCAGCAGCGCCATGCCGGCCAGGCCGGGAATCCCCAGACCTTGCAGGTATTCGTGGATGATCAATTTAGGGACTCGCATCGCCGATCTCCCAACTGGCCGACAGGCTGAATTGCACCGGGTGTTCCGGCACGTTGGCGACGATTTCGTGGCTGAGCAACGACACGTCGGACAGCTCGTCGCTGGCTTCCAGGCGTTGGTGAAATTCAAGCATGGCTTCCAGATCCCGCGCCTCGGCGCTGATGCGCACCTGACCTTTGCGAGCGTCCGGGGTCAGCGTCAGCAAGGCGACGTTTTCCCGCGGCATGGCTTCGAGCATGGCGAACAAGCGTTCCCAAGGCCGACGCAGTTGCTGGGAGACTTTGCGCATTTCGGCCAGGTTCTGCGCCTGCTCGCGGATTTCGGCAGGGGTCAAGGTGACTTTGCTGCCGGTGTCGCCGGTGAGCGCACGCTGGGCGTGCTGCAAATGCCCTTGCAGTTGCGAGGCCTGTTCGTCGAGGTGCTGCTGGGCGAAGAAACACACCAGCGCCAGTACCACGCCACCGCCGAGCAAGCTCCAGCCCAATGGGCCGGAACGGCGGCGCGGCTGGAAGTCGAGCATCAGCGGGCGCATGTCAGGCCACCGCCCGAGACATGACGTACAAACTGTCGCGTACGGATGTCTGGTCTTCTTCAAGGGTGCGCAACTGCACACCGGGCACGTCAGGGTGTGAGTCGATGCGCGCCGGGGCATGCAGGTAGAGATTGAACGGCCGTTCGCTGGTGGAAGCCTGCAGTTGGCTTTCACGGCCGATCAGTGCGGTCAGTGCGGCATCGCTGTCACTGCTACCCACTGAACGCACCGCCACCCAACGCCCTTCCCGCGCCAGCAGCAACACACTGCGCACCGGCTCGGCAACCACAAACAGAAAGTCGCCACCGGCAAAGCTCTTATCGAAGTGGTTGAACGCGGCCATCAGGTACGGCTGCACCGAACGCAAGCGCAGGTCGCGACCGCTGACCAGGCTGCGCAGACGCGTCAGCAAGTCTTGCGGCAGCGCAGTGGCGATCCGGTCGTAACCCGCAGGCTCGGCCGACAGCACGATGCTCCAGGGTTGAGCCGGGACACCGTAAAGGTCTTCGAAGCACAGTTGGGCGAACCCGAGCAATTCGTCGGGGGTACTGATCTCTTCACTCCAGGGCACCAGGCAAAAACGGCTGAAGTGCCCGGAAATAACCACACTCAATTCCGCACCGGCCTGAGCGTGTTCGCCCAGCAAACGGTCGAGGGTTTCGAGGGCGACTGCCCAGGCATGGAAGCCTTCATCGATAAAGCCGACGCTACCCAGCCACAGGGTTTCGCTGCCCTTGCGCTGGCCCAGGCCGACACCACTGGCGCCGAGCACGGCGATATACCGATCACGAGACAAAAGTGACACGATTGATCTCCTCGAGCGTGGTCCGCCCCTGCTGCACCAGCTCCAGTGCCGACTCGCGCAGCAGGCGCAGGCCACGTTTGCACGCATGGGCCTTGATTTTCGAAATGGGTTGGCGCTCTACAATCATTTGCCGCAGCTCATCGTCCAGGTGCAGCAGCTCGGCGATTGCACTGCGCCCGCGATACCCGGTGCCCCGGCAGTGGCCGCAGCCCTTGCCATGCACAAAGTGGTAGTGCCCGACTTCTTTTGGATCGAGACCCGACGCCTGCAACTCGTCGTCGGTGGGCGTGACCGGCGCACTGCAACTGGCGCAGACCAGACGGATCAAGCGCTGCGCCAGCACCGCGTTAAGGGCCGACACCAGGCTGTAAGGGTCGATTTCCATTTGGGTGAAACGACCGATCACGTCGAACACGTTGTTGGCGTGGATGGTGGTAAACACCAAGTGCCCGGTGAGTGCCGATTGCACGGCAATTTGCGCGGTGTCCGGGTCGCGGATTTCACCAACCATGATCTTGTCCGGGTCATGGCGCAGGATCGAGCGCAAACCACGGGCAAAAGTCAGGCCTTTCTTTTCATTGACCGGGATTTGCAGCACGCCCGGCAGTTGATACTCCACGGGGTCTTCGATGGTGATGATCTTGTCCACGCCGTGGTTGATCTCGGTGATCATCGCGTACAGCGTGGTGGTTTTGCCGCTACCGGTCGGCCCGGTCACCAGCACCATGCCATAAGGTTCGGCTGCCAGGCGCCGCAACTGGCGCAGGGTTTCCTCTTCGAAGCCCAGCGCCTGCAATTGCACGCCGTTGACCTTGTCAGCCAGGTCTTGTTTGTCGAGGACCCGCAGCACCGCGTCTTCACCGAAAATGCTCGGCATGATCGACACCCGGAAGTCGATTTGCCGGCCGCTGATACCGATCTTGAAGCGACCGTCCTGGGGCACGCGTTTTTCGCCGATGTCCAGTTCGGCCATGACCTTGACCCGGGAAATGACCTGCTCGGCGAATTCGCTGCCCTGGATTTTACTGATGTTGTTCAGCACGCCATCGATCCGGTACTTGATCACCAGGCCACTGCCGGTAGTGCCCAGGTGGATATCACTGGCGTGCATTTTCAAGGCGTCGTAGAGGGTCGAGTTGACCAGTTTGACGACGACGCTGGCGTCTTCGCTGATGCTGGTCAGGGACAGGCTTTGCAGGTTATCGATTTCGACGCCGGTATCGGATTGGGCATTGAGCGACTCCACCGCGTGGAAGCTCTCTTCGTGACGCGCCAGGTAGGCTTTGAGGTCGTCGGCATGCACCAGGTACAGCGGAGCACCGTGCAGGCAGTCGTCGATCCAGGCCAGGCGCGCTGTATCAAAGGGGTCGGCAAACACGCCAATGACCGAATCCTCGTGACGCAGCAGGATGAATTCGCGCTTGAGGCATTGGGCCAGGGTGACCCGGTCGAATACCGGGATGGCCTTGAACAGGCTGTCGGTGTCGAGCACCGGATAGTGCAGGGTTGTGCCGAGGCACTGGATGAAGGGCATCGGGGCCAGTTCGCTCAACACCCCAAGGGCTTCCAGTACCCGTTCGCCGGAACTGGTGGCGCGAGCCCGGGCCTGGGCTAATTGCTCACTGGAAAAACGAGACGGTACGCATTCCAACAACGCCGGTTCGACGGCAAGGGATAGACGGTCCATGAAATGCTCTCCAACACCCGGGGCTTTAAGCCCAGTCGGCGCGGCGAGTCATTGCGGCGGGTGCCGGAACGGCTTGTCGCGCCAATTACTCCCCGGTGAGCAGTTGTTCGTCGTCTGGCGCCATGGAGGCCGAAGTTTTTTTTCGGCGATCCGCAAGCACCCAACTACCGTCGTACAACTGCAGCGGGAAACTCTCGTTCCTGCTCTGGCGTCGCTCGACGAATCCTTCGGAGGTGCTTACGCCCGTTCTGGGTTCGCGCTTCATCCCTAAAAGGTCACAGACTGCACGGGCCAATTCCGCCAAAGGAAATGGTTTGAACAGGATATGGCTGACTCCCAGTTGCCGGGCCCGCTCACATACTTCAGCGGTTGGGTGCCCGGTAATCAACACATAGTGGCACTTCCTGTTCTGGCGGACGGCATCGAGCACCTCAAAGCCTTCCATATCGGGCAAGCGGTAATCGAACACCATCACGTCGGGTGCAAATCTTTCGACTTCGCCGATAGCCTTCGCACCGTCGTTCGCTACCAGGACTTCCAGCCCTTGCGCCGCCAGATAATCCTGGAGGTTTTGTGCAAGCAGCTGTTCGTCTTCAACAACCAATATTTTGTTCAACAAGGTCGACTCCTTGTAACCACAGGTCCGATATTCGTGCCTGGGAGTACGTGCCCTAATTAGGCTAACGCACACTTCATGCCAGACTGAGAGCCGGTTTTCGACCGGAACATCTCTTTGATTCTCATGATAAAACTTTTTCGCTCACGAATTCCGTCCCCCAAAAACGGGGAAGCGTCAGGATTTGCAATGATGCTTTCCCCACTATTGGGGGGACAAGCGTTAATCATCATCAATCCGTTCGATTCGATTGCTTGATCGAAGCTGCGCCAAGACTTGCAGGCGAGCCTGAGCCTGTTCCTGCCGGGCAAGGTACGCCCGTACCATTTCAAGCCCCTGCGTTTCTGTGACATCGGCCGCATCCCAGTGGTTCTTTAGGTAAATCAAATGCCAACCCAGTGGCGTGCGCACCGGCTCACTGACGTCACCCGGCGCCAGAGCAAAAGCCGCTGCTTCGAACTCCGGCATCATGCGCCCACGAGGGAAAGTGCCCAAGTCCCCACCTTCGCTGGCAGTCGCGTCTTCGGAGCCGGCCTGGGCAACGCTGGCAAAGTCTTCGCCCTGGCTAATTTTCACGCGCATCTCTATCAAGCGTAGCCGTGCCGCTTCCACTGTGGCGGCATCGGCACCCTGGGGCACCTTGATCAGAATGTGCCGGGCCTGGATTTCTTCCGGCCGGCTTATGTCGGCGCGGTGTTCCTCGTAAAACGCCCTGACCTGTTTTTCATCCGGCTTGTCCACCTGAATCAGGTCGGCAAAGACCTGCTGGGCCGCCAACTCACGGCGGGTGTATTCGGTAAAACCGGCTTCATCGAAACCGGCGTCTTCGAGCCGGCGGGCAAACACCTCAGGCCCACCGATCGCTTGCCGGGTCTGGGCGACCTGGTTTTGCACGTCGGCGTCGCTGATCACCACGCCGCGCTTGACCGCTTCCTGCCACAACAACTCCTTGTCGATCAACGCATCCAGCGCCTTCTGACGCAGTTGCTTGTAGGCCTTGGGGTTACGAATGTTGCCCACAGCCCGGCCCTGATCTTCGAGGAATTCGGCGAAATAGCGCTCCAGGCGGAATTCGGAAATCTCTTCTCCATTGACCCGCGCAGCAGCCGGCCCGTTGCTGCAGAACGCCACCGAAGCCCACAGTGTCAGCAGTATCAGCACAGTGTTGAGTTTCATGATCGGCCTCCGTTCAAGGCATGACTCTAATGGGTTTGTAGGGGGCAACCAGGAAGAAGCGCTGGCCGGGCAGGTCCACCGTGACGACATGCGCTCCACTCAAGCCCTGGCGTCGACCCGGGCCAAAGCTGATCAGCGGGGTCAGCCCGGTATCGAAATCGTGCAGGCCTTCCAGGGCACTGATGAGCTTCTCGCGGCTGGCGTCGCGCCCGGCCTGCTTCATGCCTTCACTCAACAGTTGCATCGAACTGTAGGCGCCGACTTGCAGCACTGAGTGCTGACCGCCTAGTCCCTGTTTTTCGCGCAATTGCGTCAGCGCCAGGCGTCCGGCCAGCGTCCAGTCACTGGGCACGAACGGGTAGGCCAAAAACAACCGACGGGAAAATCCACTGGGCACATTCAATACCTCACCGGCCACCTGATTCGACGCGGCGAACAGATAAGGCACCTGCCCCGCCGTTTGCAAACGTTCGGCCAGACGACAGAAGCCGCTGCCGCTGCCCAGGTAAAACACCGACCGCGAGCCCAGCGGCAGTTCGTCTTGGGCCTCGTCCCAGGCTTGCAGGCGCACCTGTTTCCAGGCGTTATCTTGCAAGTACTGACCGAGGTTTTGCGCCGCCAACCGTTGGCTCGGTTCGTCCGGGTAGGTAATCAGCGTCGGCCCCTGGAGCACACGCAAACTGGCCGCAGCGTAGTTGGCCAGGGCGATCAGCTGTTCGCGCAGCCCCGGCAACGGTTCAAAGATTTGCCGACTGGCCTGCGCCGAGCCCTGCAACGAAAGCGGCCCGATCAGCGGAATTCCCACCTGTTCCAGACGCGCCGCCAGGTCCGCGTCCAGCGCCGGTGCCAGCGGTGCAATCAGGGCGAACACTTGCTCCTGCTCGATCAATTGGTCCAGCGCCCACTCGGCGCTCGCGCGGTCCAGGCCAGGATCGAGAATGGTCAGGCGCAATTGCCGACCATGGATGCCACCCGCCGCATTAATCCGGGCCACGCTGCCCTTGAGCACTGCCGCTACGGTGACGCCCTCGTCTGCCAAGGGTCCCTGACTGGGCAACAACGTACCCAAGTGCAAACTGTCGGCGGTCAAACCGGGGTCGCGGTCTTCGGCCACACGCTTGAGGTAGGCCGTGAGGTTGCGTTGATCTTTCATCGACAGCACGAACCGCGGCATCGCCGGGTCGAGTCGGTTGTTGGCTGAGTCGCGACCTTGCGCAATGGCGCGAGCCAGCGTGCCCTCGGTGTAAGACGGATAGTCGCGGCCGTTGATTTGCTCCTGGCCATAGCGGCTGGAGAGGCGCGACCAACTGATGTCCGGGGGACGTACCCCGCCTTCCGGCCGCCCCTGACCGTCAGCGCCATGACAGTTGGCGCACGGCAAGCTGCTGGCCGGCAGCAGCATATCGGCGGCACCGACCCGTGCCATGACCGGTTCACCACTCTCGGACACGCCTTCGCGGTACAGGCGTTTGCCCGCACTTTCGCTGGGGGTCAACGCTAATGCATGGGCGGCGAAAGGAATGCCGCCAAGCAGTAGAAGGCCGAGGACGAGGGAGGTTTTCATGGCGCGCACTCAGCGACCGGCCACGGGCATGGTCAGCAACTGCAAGCGCTGAGCAATGGCGGCGGCCGGGGCATCGGGGCGGATTTTGCTCCAGCGCTTGTTCGCCACATCACCGACGATCAACTGCGTTGAATGCTGTTCGGGGGTCGGCACAATCTGGCCGATACGCCCCAGGACAAGGTCCATTTGCGCCTTGTCGCCGGTAAGAAAAAGCCAGTGGGGCCCATCGACGCCCTGCTTCAAGGTATAGGCCTTGAGTACCGCCGGTGTATCACGCAGCGGATCACTGGTAAGGGAGATAAAGGTGATGCCATCCGCCTTGTCGCCCAGCAACTCACGCACTTCCTTGAGCTTGCGGGTGATCAGCGGGCAGGCATCGTTGCAACTGGTGAAAATCACGTTCAGCAGCACCACGCGGTTTTGCAGCACGTCACTGTAGAAACGCAAGGTCTCGCCGTTCTGATCCTGCAACGGCGTGTCGGTGAACCAGGTTTGTGCATCGTGCGTGCCGGTCGCCGGTTGCGCGGCAGCCACCGCTGGCGCGGCGTCTTCGTGCCCTTCGTGGGCAAATGCCGTCAAGCTGAACAGGCCAAAGCACATCGACATGAGGGTCAAGGCGAGCGCTCTCATGGCTGTTGCTCCATGGCAATGGCGGTGTGTTTGACGTGGGTATTGCGCTGGCCGCTAAGTTTCTCGACCTCACGAGTCAGCACCGCCGGGTCGGTGAACCCGTAGTAGCGTGTCCAGTGACGGCTGTTGCCGTCGCCGACGAGGATCAATGGCTGATGGTTCTTGAAGTCACCACTGAACGAGCCCAGGCCTTTGAGGGTTTCATTGATCGACTCCGAACTGCCGGTCAGCCAACTCCAGCCCGGGCCATTCTGGAAGTTGCGGGCGTAGTCGTTCAGGCGTTTGGCGTCGTCGCGCTGCGGGTCGACGCTGATCGACACCAGTTGCACCTCGCCGCCGACCCGCGCACCCAGTTGTTTTTGCACCTTGCCCATGATCGAGGACACCACCGGGCACACCGTGGTGCAACTGGTGTAGATGAAGCTCATGACCACGATTTTGTTGCTGATCAGGTCCTTTTCCAGGCGCACCGGTTTACCGTCCTGGTCCACCAGTGCCACATCGGCGAATTTGACCTGGGCACTTTCGGAACTGGCGCTTTGGGCCGGCATGTCGTGCCCGGCATGCTCATCCGCCGAGTGCGCCAGGGCTAGACCGATACCGGCAGTCAACAGGCAGAACGTCAGCAATCCACGATGTGCGAAACGGTTCATGTCAGTGTCCTCTTCAGTTCATATTGCCGGGCAGAACCCGCACGCTGGCAAAAGTCTTGTCGTCAAAATTCGCACCCAGCGACACCGCACGGACGTGCAAGTACCACGCACCGTTCTGGTCCAGGGTCACTGGAGCCTCATAGATGCCGTTGCCCACGTCGAGGGCGGCGACTTCCTGAACCCGTGAAGTCGGGGCGAGGAAGTAGCGCACCTGTACATCCTTGACCCCGCTGCGCCGGGCCTTCTGCTGGCCCTCGACGATGCGAAAGCGCACCACGTAAGGGCTGCCGATGGCGGTCGTGGCCTTGTCGAGCATGAACTCCACTTTGGGCACGCCAGCGTGCTGGACGAGTTGTTTGTCGGGCTCAACCAATGCCGTGAAGCAATGGATGATGTTCGGTTGGTTGAGCAGAAACGCCACGTCGAAACGCCCGGCCGAGGGCAGCTTGATCCGCGCGCTGTACAGCCCCGGTTCGACCTCGCGCAGGCTACGGTCGATAACCATCGCCGCCCGTGCCACTTGCCCGCGATTGGGGTAGCCGGACATCGGCGCATTCATGCCTTCGGCGTAGAAATAGGTGGTGTTGTCGACCGGATTGACCACAAACACCGCGTTGTCGTCCCGCGACACCGCCAGGCTCGACGCCAGCGGCAGATCACCGGCCAGCCGTGGCGGCTGCGGCCCGGCTTCGAAACCCTGGCTGATCGGCGTGCGACCCTGGCCCAGCGACGACAGGTTGATCATCGTGACTTTGGCCGACGCCAGTCCGCGTACATAGGCATACGCTTTGGTGAACACCACTTGATACGGCTCGGCCGACACGTCTACTTCATGGATCAGCGAGTCGGTGGCGGCGTCGATTACCGAGGCCTGGTTCTCCAGCGTGTTGAGCACAATGCCGAATCGACCGTCATCGCTGAACCCTATCGGCCCAAGGCCCTGCTTTACCTTGATCACCCGGCGCACCGCCAGGCTGGCGCTGTCGACCACGGTCACGGTGCCGTCCTGGCCATCAGCGACATACACCGCCTGGGACAGTGGCGAGTACGCCACCGATAGCGGGTGCGAGCCGCTCTTAAGTTGTTTGCTCACGGTCAGGCTGGCGATGTCGATGATGCTCAATGTGCCGTCGTCGCGGTTGGTGACGAAGGCAAAGCGGCTGTCCTTGCTAAAGGCGATTTCGTGATGCCCGGCCCCGGTGGCCAGGTGTTTGAGGGTCTTGAGGCTGTGGGTGTCGATCACCGTGACGCCGGACTCGTCGGCTTTCGACGCATTGTTGCCGACCCACAGCAGACGCTCATCCGGTTGCAGGGCCACACGCACCGGGTTGCTGCCGGCAGTCACCGACTCCAGCAACTTGAATTGCTCGCTGTCGATCACCGCCACTTCCCCGGCCGTCGGCATCGACACAAACACCCGTTTGTTGTCCTTCGGGGTCACCCAATCCATCGGCGGCTGTTTGAGGTTGATCCGTGCCATGGTGCTGGTGATGCCCCCCACAGATACCGACGGGTCGACCACCGAAACGCTAGCATCGCGATTCATCACCAGCAGAAAATAGCTGTTGAGGTCCAGTAACGGCCGCGCGCCAATGCTGGATTTGAGGAACACCCCGACCCGCGACTTGCAGCTTTGCTCACGGCCCTGGGCCTGGTCGGCGGCGACGGTTTCGGGGTCGAGCCAGGCGCCGGGATTGACGCCCGACAACGGCTGGCCCGAGGCACTGTCGTTGACCCGGAACTGCACGTCGGCGAACTCACCTTCGCGCAGCACGCCGCCCCCGGCTAACGGCTTGACCTCGAGCGCCACCGAAATACCGTCACGGGAGAGACTCTGGCTGCTCCAGGTGTCCGGCAGGGCGACCTTGCTCGGCATGTCGGGCGGTGCGGTGCGCCAGACGCCGAGGCTGATCAGCACGGCCCCGACTGCCATCACACAACCGCTGATTTTGATGGTCCTGTTCATCCCTCTCCCCTCCTCAATTCTCTTCCTGCCGCCGCGCACCCCTGTGGGAGCGAGCCTGCTCGCGATATCGTCATTTGCCTCACCCCCGTGACACCGAGGTGACTTCATCGCGAGCAGGCTCGCTCCCACAGGGACGGTGCCACTCCCATCTCATGGTCTACGGCGCCGGCGCCGGCGCCGGTTCAGGTTCGTTGGTCACCCGCAGCAAACCCCAAAGCCCTGCGGTATTGCCGTACGCCGCGTAATCACGAAACAGGTAGTCGCCCGGTATCGCATTGCTGCCCCCGGCGCTCGGGTGCATGAAGCTGAAGTGCGCCGCCGGCAGGATGCTTTCGTGGGCGCCGATGTACATCGACATCGGGTTGTAGCCGAACCGCACCGAACCCACGCCAGGCGTCCACATCGGGTAACCGCCGGTGTCGCTCTTCTCCGACTGGAACGGGTTGACCGACCAGACGTGACCGTCAAGCTGGAAGGTCGAACCGCGGCTGCCACCGGTCGGCATCAGGATGTGGGTGCGGAACGGTTGCCCCGGCTTCGCATACAGCACCGGCGTTTGCGGATCGCCTCCCACCAGCGCGTTGCTAAAGGCCATGTGCGCGTTGGGCACGTCGCCGTAACCAAAACCGTTGGCGTGACCGAAAGGCGCATCCGGCGGCAGGCCGAAGCGGTACCACATCGGTTCGGTTTTATAGTTGATCGCCATGCTCGAGTTGTCCTGCGGATCAGTCGGCACACCCGCTTCCGAGGCAATGCCTTCCACCGGACGACCATTGGCCCAGCGCATGTTCAACGCCTTCTGCCAGACCATCGCAAAGTCGCGGTAGCTGGTCTGCCCAGGCGCGGTGACCGTAGCATTGACTTTGCGCGTGTCTTCAACCCAGGTCGCGCCGACCGGCAGGATGCTCATCGCACCACCGAGGCCTTTTTGTGGCTGCTTGATCACGTCCGCCGGGGTGAAATTCAACCCGCCAAACTCCACCGGCGTGGCGTTGATGTGGTCGACATTGCGGCCCCCTTGCATGTTCGGCTTGCCTTCGCGCTCCAGGTGCCCGGCGTAGTACTGATAAGTACGAGTCGGGTACGCTCCACTGTTGCCAACGCGTGGCGGTACGGTCTGGATCGGGTTGACGCCGACGTTGGTGCCGTCGGATTTGGTGATGTCATATGCCAGCAGTTGCGCGTGCAGACCAACGTGACTGGACGGCCGCATCAGGTTGTTGCTGAAGGTGGTCGAGCCTTCGCCACCGTTGCGGTCACGCTTGACCATGCCCATCACCGACGCCGTCTGGGTCAGGTCCGGCATCACGCTCGGCAGGCGATTTTCCAGGGTGATGTTGATGCAGTCACCGGCCGCCGCGCGCAGCACCAGCGGTTCGACAGGTACACCGGGTTTCAGCTTGCCGGTGGCCGGATCGAGGTCGGCCTTGCGCACGTACAGAATCGCGGTCGGGTCATGCAATGGGCCGCTTTGCCCGCCGATGGTGAAGGTCGTCCCGTCCTCAGGGTCGTTCACCGTGACCTGAGGAATGCTTACTGCACGGGAGTTGTACACCAACGTACCGCCCGCCGGATTTAACGCCCCGCCGACATGCTGGCCAAGCCCCGCCGGATCCGCCATGGACAGGTTCAGCGGATTGCCGAGGATGTCGTTGGCCAGTGCCGCGACTATTTCAAAGTTGCGTTGCACGGTGGGGCGATTGCCATTGCCGTTCGGATTGGCGCCAACCCGTGGGCAAGTGCCATCGAATGCCGCGGTGTTGCGCGCGCCGATCGGTTTCGGGTTGTTTGGCAGCACGAACAGATCGTTGCGTTGCGCGGTGTAGTTGCGCATCACGCCCCAGATTCCGCTCCAGTAACCTTCCAGGGACGCATCCATCGAGTACAGATAATCCCCGGTGGTCGCCGCCGAACTGGACAGCATCGAGACCGGCGCAATGAAGCCCATCTGCTCGGAGATCCCGATCATTTGCGACGCGCGCCAGCCGGAGTTGGAGCTGTTGCCGAAGCCTGAACCGCTTTGCAGCCACTTCACCCCATGCAGGGTCACGTTGTGCTCTTCTTCGTGACCGCCGGCATGCACCCGCAGCCGCACATTGTCACCGGTGTAGGTACGCAGCATCGGCGTGAACGGGTCACCCGGCTCCGCACCGCCACGGTTGATGTGTGGCGGAAACAGCGTGGTGCCGCCGGTTGGGCCGGTGGCGGCGGTGACCTGGTTTGGCGCCAGGTTCATCGCCGGGATCGCCCGGTCGGTACGGCTTTGCATGGCGTACGCGAGGTCGCCGCCGAGGCCGTCGGCCTGCATGCCGCGCTTGCCGTCAGGGCCGATCTTATTCGGGTCGTACACCCGCAGGGCCAGCGGTTCGTTGCGGTAATTGACCACGAACATCCCCGGATCATCCACCGAGATGGCTTGCGGGCAAGGCCGGCTTGGGCAGCCAGGCGACAGTCCACCGCGCGCTTCGACCACCTGTTCAAGCAGGGTTGCGGCCTCCTTGCGCACCGGCGGGTTGATCGCGTAGCGGAAGCTGTCGGCGGTGGCCGGGAAGGCTTGCGCATCCGGCACGCCATTGGGGCCGGCGCCGACGTACACACCAGCTTCATAAGCGTGCTGGAAGTCGCTGTATTCGAGGAAGAACTCACGGAAGCTGTCGTTCTTGCCGTCGCCATCCAGATCACCGGTAGACACCACCGCTTGCCACGAGGTCGGCCCGCCATCCTGCCGCGCGCCGCTGTACAACGGCTCGCCGGTTTCGGCGTGGAACCAGGTGGAACCGGCCGGTTCTGCCAGCACCGTGGCGTACAGTCCGATCTGTTGGTGCGTCGATGGGCCTAAGTGGTCGTGGGTGAAAATGGTCCCCAGGCCACGGTCGACGCCCTTGGTGTTGACCACCGGATCGACAAACCAGCGCTGCATCGCCGTGCGCGCGCCCACCCAGTCAGCCCGGCCATATTGGCCAAAGAACGGATGATTTTTGGCTTTAGGGCAGACCGGCGTGCCGTCACGCGGGTCGGTGCCTTCGCACTGGTTGAATAGACGAATGGCGTGGATGCGCTCTTGCACGGCACCGGGGGAAAGCACGCCGTCTTCATAGTTCCAGCCGTTGGCCGAGCCATCAGCGGCGGTCAGGTCCCATTTGGGCAGGTGAATGTGCTGGCCGATCACGTCGGTCGGTGTGCGCACCTGATAGTCGTCCATCTCGTAGATGGCCGGCACCAGGTTGGTTTGCTGGTACTGCACGCAGTCGAAGGTGTTCATGCGCAACACCAGAGGCTCCGGCGGACGCTGTTTGGTGATCACCGGCCAGGCGTCTTCCCACAGCGCCAGAATGCGCGCTTGCGGGAAGTGGTAGCCGACCTTGTTGTACACCGCATCAAACTGGATGTTTGCCGCTTTGTAGATGCGTGGGCGGTCGGCGGTGAAGGTCGACGAACCGGTGAACGACAGGCCGTCGATCCGTTCGCCGCTGTTGAATTCGCCCGTGCCGGCGCTGGCGGTCAGGCGTTTTTGCCGATCGTCCATGCACGGTTCGTAGTACGGCGCACCCGCCGTCGGCAAGGCACCGTTGGTGCGGAAGTTGCGCGCCACCACTTGATTGCCCGGCAGTACGGCGTAGCTCGCGTGTTCTTTTTTGGCGTGGAACGCCATGGCCGCCTGTTCAACTTCGGTGCCCTCTTCGGGCATGTAAATCGGCTTGGCCCGGGTCACTTCCTTGGAGAAATCCAGCGAAGTGGTCACGGTGTGCGCCTCACCACCCGAGGAGAAACCATCCAGCGAGTGGCGCCCCAAACCGCCATCCCAGCCACCGGACTGCGCCGGGTCGAGGTTAGCCCACAAGGCATTGCCGCTGGTTTTCAGGGATTGCGCCTTGGCAGCGTCAAGCATGTCCAGCGGCGGGGTTGGCGGACGTTGGCCGACCGATGTTTCCATGCCGCCGATCCAGAACGGATAGCCAGGGTTTTTCAGGCTGCCGTCGGCATTGCGGTTGGCTTCGCTGCGGTCGACCAGGGCCAGGGAGCCGATGGCTTGAGCACCACCGCTGCCACCGTGATGTTCGCCGTCGTCATCGCCCTCCTCATCGTCATCGCCATTACCGGCCACCAGGGTTTCGCTGATCTTCGGCACGACTGCCACTTTCCCCGGCATCGGCGCCATGGCTTTGCCTGGCAGCGGCACCACTGCTGGAATCGGCGTGCCGGCAATGATCTCGCCATCAGGCAAGGCCCGTGCACCCGCCGCCGGTTTACCGCTGCGCAGGGCGTAAGGTTCGCTGTGATAGCCGTCGTTACCTTGTTGGGAAACTTCGAGTTTGGTGCCTTCTTCAAACACATCGTGTACTCGCCACATCGCCCACATGCCTTGGGCAAAGTGCGGATAGAAGTGGCAGTGATAGATCGCATCGCCCGCCACGCGGTTGCGGTTGCCCGAACCACCGTTGGCGATTTCGTAGGTGTAACCGGCGCCCGGCCCAATGCCCTGGGCGTCTACATAGTCGGAGTTATCGTCGTTGGGGTTGAACAGCCATTGATGGCCGTGCAGGTGGAAGATGTGCTGTTCGTGGCCGTTGTGCGTGTTGCGGAATTTGACGAAGTCACCGATGTAGCTGTGGTTGACGTTCGACGGCTCGGACGGATACAGCGCCATGGTCGCCTTGACCCCGACCTGATCGGCGCGTGGCGTCTCACCCGGACGAATGTTTTCCAGGCCGACATTGGCCGGTACGTCCACCAGCATCGCCACGTCCCCCACGGTGTGGGAACTGAGGAAGAATTCTTCATAGGCGCAGGACAGGCAATCGTGCATCGGCCCGACGCCCAAACGGTTGGCCACCACCTCGGCGCCCATACCGCCGGAACCGTAATTGATCATGAACGAGTCGCGGGTCGGCTCCAGCACGTGGGCCATCACCGGGTCAGCCCAATACGCCGGGAATGCCTGGGTCACGGCGGTTTCATCCTGGAACTGCGAAGCGAAATCGCGGAACGGTTCCAGCCGGTTTGGCAGCGCCGGGTTGCGTTTGCCGATGGATTCCAGAGGATAGGTCGAGGGCGCAAAGCTGCCGTCGGCGTTGCTGCCCATCACGATCGCGTCGCTCTCGCTGGAGATGATTTCATTGCCGTCGACCATGTTGATGATCGGCGTGCCGGCCTTGCCTTCACGGATCCACGGCTCACGCTGCGGGTAGCGCGCCTGGTAATCGACAATCGGCTGGCCGGCCGGAGTACGGCCAGCGCTGGCCAGGCGCATCTCTTCTTCAGTCACCGTGTTGCGATAGGTACGGCCGCCCTTGGGTACCACCACCACTTCGCCGAACAGACCGTTGGCCACGTTGCCCGCATCGCCTTCACCACCGAAGGTGGCGCCACGGTTGCTGGCGGCAAATGCGCCTTCGCGCTCGGCGTACAAGGTGTAGGAACGGGTGGCGCCTGGCGGGATCAGCGTGTTGGCGTTGCGCCCGGTGAAGGAGGCGATGTCGTCAATGCTGTTGACCGCTTGCAGGCCGTTGACCTGGAAGCCGACGTGACGGTCGGTGACTTGCTCATCGACCTTGAATTCGTCGGCATTGCCGGTTGCTCCCCCTTCTTCACCCTCGACTTCGGTCTCTTCGTGTTTGCCAGGGTTGGCCTGATACGCCAGCAGGTTTTGCAGGTTGATCGTCAGGCAATCACCGGCGGCCACACGCAGCACCAATGGGCGCGGACGCTTGTCGGGGCGCAGCGAGACTTTGCCCGGCACCGCCGCCCCGCCCCGGGCCAAAGACATATTGTTGTCATCGACCACGTCGCGGCGCAGGGCGAACATCATGCCATTAGCGTTCTGTGCACCCAGGCGGTTGAACATCAGCGGCTGATCCAGCGCCACGACGTTCGCCACCAGATTACGCTCGCAACGCACGGCAGCTTCGGCCAGCTCGATGCCGAGCATCGACGCCACCAACAGCAGCAGATGAAACAACGTCGGAGCGTAAGGTATGCCGGTCATGACCACGGGCCTCGCGGTGGGTGCTCACAGGAGTAATTCTCGACAAGTGCGGCAAAGCAATCCCCATGCCACAAATATTTTTGTTATTTTTCAGCTAGTTATATTGATAATTTGATAAATCGGGGGGGTATTCCCCACTTATTCCCCCACTTTTCTGCCGGGGCAAAAATTCCCCACTATTGGGGGTTGTCGGCACGCCGTTTTCGATTACAACGGCGCATCCACGGCCAGGCCCTGCAGGCGGCGGTATTGGCGTAAAACATCCGGTACGTAACGCTGGGTTTCGGCGAACGGCGGGATCACTCCGCCACGGCTGAGCACCGCTTGCGGCCCGGCGTTGTAGGCTGCTACCGCAAGGGCAATGTCGTTATCGAACAGGGTCAACAGACGCTTGAGGTATTTGGCGCCGCCCTGGATGTTGGCCTTGGGATCGTAGACATCCTTCACGCCCATCTCCCGCGCGGTGTCGGGCATCAATTGCATCAGCCCGCCAGCGCCCTTGGGGGACCTTGCATCGGCGTTGTAACGGGACTCGGCGCGGATCACCGCATGCAACAGCGCAGCCGGCACTTCATTGGCCGTGGCGGCCGCCGAGACCAGCTCGGCATAGGGTTGCGCGGCGATCATCTGGGGCTGCTGATCGAGGCTGACGACCGCAGCGGCAGGCTCGCGAATGATCCGTTCATAGGTGCGGCCGGGACGGTGAACGTTGGACAGCACGTAGCTGCCCTTGGCGTCCACGGAAACGAATACGTCGGCCTGTGCAACGCTGGTCAGCAGCAAATATCCGAGTAATCCAGTGGTGAGTGTTTTCATTGTTCTACCTCCCCTGGCCGGCCCCGAAAATTGGGGGTATTGCCCCAGTGGCCGATCGTGAATCAGCCATATGCAAGCTCTGCGCCGTAAGCGCGAAGGCCCATGGCACGGGGAGTCCAGAAGGTTGCCCAAAGCTGAGCATGGCTATTGCATAAGCCTTTATTGCGACCCTTCTGCCGATTGTGTGAGGTCATCATGAAACAACGTCTATTTCGTGCCCGGCGTACTCAACGCGGGTTCACCCTGCTCGAACTGCTGGTGGTGCTGGTGGTGCTGGGGCTGTTGGCCGGTATCGTCGCGCCGAAGTATTTCGCCCAACTGGGCCGTTCCGAAGTCAAAGTCGCCAAGGCGCAAATCGAAGGCCTGGGCAAGGCACTGGATTTGTATCGCCTGGAGGTCGGCCATTACCCGTCGACCGAACAGGGCTTGCAGGCGCTGGTCACTGCGCCAAGCGACGAAACCCACTGGACCGGCCCTTACCTGCAGAAAAAATTGCCCCAGGACCCATGGGGCCGTAACTACACTTACCGCTATCCTGGCGAAAACGGTGAGTACGATTTACTGTCCATGGGCAAGGACGGGCAGCCCGGCGGCGAAGGCGAAAACGCCGAAGTCACCAGCTGGCAATGACGAGGGGAGACCATGCGCTTTCATCTCAAAGCCGTGGGCAAGGCCGGTGTGGTCTCGATGACCGTCGAGGCCCCCGGCCACAGCGAAGCCCGGCGAATTGTCGAAGACCAGGGCATGCGGGTGGTCAGCCTGCACGCCGAGCGGCATTGGCGCGCCTTGCGTCTTCAAAAACGGGAGACCTTCAACCTGGTTTTATTCAGCCAGGAACTGACCACATTGCTCAATGCGGGCCTACCGTTGATCGATGCGCTGGAAAGCCTGGCCGAAAAAGAATCCGCGCCACAAGCCCGTAAAACCTTGAGTGAGCTGGTGCGCTTGCTTTATGAGGGCAAATCGTTTTCCCAGGCATTGGGCCAGTTGTCGGGGGTTTTCCCGCCGTTGTACGTTGCGCTGGTACAGTCCAGTGAAAAGACCGGTGCCGTGGGCGAAGCCCTGGGCCGATATGTCAGCTATCGCCAGCGCATGGACGAGGTTCGCCAGAAAATCGTCAGCGCGTCGATCTACCCCATGCTGTTGCTGGTGGTGGGAGGTGGCGTGGTTTTGTTTTTGATGGGTTACGTGGTTCCGCGCTTCAGCCTGGTGTTCGAAGGTCTGGGGTCGAACCTGCCGTGGCTATCGCAAGTCCTGATGACCAGCGGGATGTTCCTCCACGCGCATCAGGGCGAATTTTTCGGCGGGTTGCTGGCGCTCATCGCCGCCCTCGCCTTCCTCCAGCGCCAACCGGCCTTTCGTCGGGGCGTAGACCGTCTGATCGAAAAACTCCCGGCGATCCATCAACGCATCTTCATGTATGAACTGGCGCGCTTCTACCGCTCGCTGGGGATTTTGCTGCAAGGCGGCATTCCCCTCGTCACGGCCATGGGCATGGTGCGTGGTCTGCTCACCGTGGCCTCCCGCGCACGCCTGGACGAAGCCTGCGAACGGGTGCGCGAGGGTCAATCGCTGTCGGCTGCGCTTGAGCTCAATCACCTCGTGACCCCGGTATCCCTGCGCTTGCTGCGCGCTGGCGAGCAGTCCGGCAACCTCGGGCAAATGATGGAGCGCAGCGCCGACTTCTACGACGAAGAAATCAGTCGCTGGCTCGAATGGTTTGTGCGGCTGTTTGAACCTCTGCTCATGACCTTCATTGGCCTGTTGATCGGGGTCATCGTGATCCTGATGTACATGCCGATTTTCGAGCTGGCTTCAAGCATTCACTGACCCTCTGGAACAGGGTCGAACGGTACATTGCATTTTTTATCGACGTTACATCTGAATAAATCAGAACACTGAGGTGTTCTTCTACTGAATCGAGCAGCACGTTGCATTGTTCATCAACGCTCCAACCCTGAACAAGAAGACGGAGAACGACATGCACATCAACAAGCTTTTACTTGCAGTAGCTATTGGCGCGGTCTTGTCGGCGTCCACCGTATTGATACCGGACAGTTTGTCCAGTATGTCAACCGCTCAGGCCAAGGATGGTAGTGGTGGCGGCGGGGGTGGTG
>NZ_JAHBDK010000018.1 GCF_019956415.1 Pseudomonas sp. GL-B-19 | reverse complement strand
GGCGATCCAGCGCGAAGTCGCCGTGACGCGTAATGATGCGGTCGGCTTGGCTGATCTTTTGCCGGAGTTGCTTGATGAGTTTGTCGACACCTTGGATGAGGGCGCTGGTTGAGGGTGTCCGCAAGGGGCTCGCCGGGCTCTACAAAGAACCGCCGCGCACAGCCGTTGAATGGGCCGATGAGCATTTCTATCTGTCGTCAGAGTCGTCCTATCAGGAAGGCGATTGGACGACAGCGCCTTTTCAGGTCGCGATTCTCAACGCGATGGGCAACGACCTGATCCGTGAAGTCAACGTGCTGAAGTCGGCGCGGGTTGGCTACACCAAAATGCTGGTGGCCAACATGGGCTACAAGGTCCAGCACAAGAAACGCAACGTCATCGTCTGGTGCCCAACCGATGGCGACGCTGACGGCATGATGAAACGGCACATCGAAACGATGATCCGGGATAGTCCCGTGGTGCGCGCCTTGGCCCCTTGGTATGGGGTAAAGCATCGCGATAACACACTGGATGAAAAGCGCTTCGATAACGCCAAGATGCTGTGGTGCCTGGGTGGCACGGCGGCAAAAAACTACCGGGAGAAAAGCCCGGATGAAGTGATCTATGACGAGCTTTCGAAGTTCAACGCGGACATTGAAGGCGAGGGTGCGCCCACCATTCTTGGTGACAAACGCCTGGAAGGTGCCACGTTCAAAAAGTCCATACGCGGATCGACCCCGACGACAGTAGTGTTCGCTGATGACAATGAGGAAACCTCGGGGGAGGGCTGCCAGATCACGCGGGCGGCCAATGATTCCCCGCACTTTTTGCGTTTCAACATCAAGTGCCCGTGCTGCGGTACCGAGCAGTATCTGAAGTGGGGCGACCCGGCTACGCCGTTCGGTATCAAGTGGGCCGTGGACGAACTGGGGCAGGTGGTGAAGGCCTGGTACCTGTGCGAGTCCGGCCATGGCTGTACCTTCGAATACCACGAAATGGTCGCGGCATCGGTCAACGGTCGCTACATCTGCGAGCGGACCGGTATCTGGACGCGCGACGGCATGGACTGGTTTACCGATGTGGGCACTTCAATGCCGTCACCGCGTTCGGTGACTTTCCATATCTGGACGGTGTACTCGGAGTTTGTGACCTGGGCCGAAGTCGTCACGGAATGGCTCAAGATCAAGAAGGATCGGGGGAAGCTCAAAACCTTCGTCAACACAACTCTGGGCGAAGCATGGGAAGAGGACCAAGGCGAGCAGTTGGAATGGCAGCAGCTGCACGCGCGTCGGGAAATATACCCGCAAGTGCCGGCTAAAGCGGTTGCCCTGTTCGGCGGTATTGATACCCAGGATGACCGCTATGAAGGTCGGGTGTGGGCGTTTGGCGCGGGAGAGGAAGCGTGGCTCGTCCATAAGTTCGTGCTTCAAGGTGACCCGGGCAGCATCGAGCTACGGTCCAAGGTCGGCGTCGAGATCCACAAGACCTTCACCCGAGCGGATGGCACGGTGATGGGCGTCGAGCGTTGGTGTTGGGACCAAGGTGGTCACTACTGCGATGAAGTGCGTGAGGAATGCATCAAACACGGCACCCAATGGGTGATCCCGGTGTTTGGTGCATCGACCTACGGTAAGCCGATTGCGACCTGGCCGCGTAAGAAAACCAAGGTCAAAGGCGGACGTGTCTACCTGGTCGAAGTGGGGACCGACAATGCCAAAGAATTGATTTACGGCCGTCTCAAGATGCAGCCGGACAGCTCGGGCGCGCCGGTGCCTGGCTGTATGCACCTGCCTGCCAACGAAATGATTTGCGGCGAAGACGAAATGCGGCAATTGACCGCCGAGCGCCGCAAGTGGGTGATCGTCAAGCACCAGCGTGTTCAGCGTTGGGATGCCGGTGGCCGCCGAAACGAAGCGCTCGACTGCCTGGTGTACGCCTTGGCGGCGTTACGCATAACGCAACAGCGCTTTGGCATGAACCTCGAACTGCTCGCGCAGCAGTTGCCGTCAGGTACCTGGGCTGTGCCGATCAGTCACGAGCAGAAAAGCAAACCGGCCTCCGTTGCCGCTCTGACACCGGCCACGGTGTCGGTGCCTGAGGTAGAGCCTGAACATTCAACCGACCAGCCCGCCGAGTCGGGCGGCTGGCTTAATACAGGACAAGGCGCATGGCTATAACCGCTCAAGATATGGTGGACCGCTATCTGGAGGCCGAACTGGCCATCCTGCAGGGCAAGGAAATCCTCTTTAACGGTCGCAAGCTGATCATGGATGACCTGGAAGAAATTCGCGCCGGCCGACTGGAATGGGAGCGCCGGGTGCGAGGGCAACAGGCAGCGGCGGCGGGGCAGCCGCCGTACGCCCTGGCGACATTCCGATGAACCTGCTGGATCGCGTGCTGGCCCCGGTGTTTCCGGGACTGGTGGCTGAACGTCTGCATGCTCGTCACAAGATCATGGCCTTTGAAGCCGCGCAGATGACTCGCACGCATCAGGCCAAGAAACAATCCGCCAGTGCGGATCGCTCACTGCAGCGTTCGGCGCGTTCCCTGCGCGAGCAGTGCCGCAAGCTGGACGAAGACCACGACATCGTTACCGGTTTGTTTGATCGCCTGGAAGAGCGCGTAGTGGGCGGCATGGGCATCGCGGTCGAGCCGTTTCCGTTGAGCTATGCCGGGGAAGTGCACCTGGAGTTTGCGGCGCAGATCAAGGCCCGCTGGGCCGAGTGGTCGTTGCGCCCGGAAACGTCCGGCGAGCTGTCCCGCCCGCAGATGGAGCGACAGGTGTGCCGCACCTGGCTGCGCGACGGCGAAGCCTTGGCGCAGAAGCTCAAGGGGCGAGTGCCCAGCTATGAGCATTTGAACGTGGTGCCCTTCGCCCTGGAGTTGCTGGAGCCGGATTACCTGCCGTGGGAATACAACGATGAAGCCAAGGGCATCGTGCAGGGGATTGAGCGCAATCAGTGGCGCCGGGTCCGTGCCTTTCACCTGGTCAAACATCACCCCGGGCACACCGCCGGTTACCAGCTGGCGTTGGCCACCAAGCGTGTGCCAGCCGAGCAGATGATTCACATCGCGCACCGTAAACGCATCGGTCAAAACCGCGGCCAGCCGTTGCTGCATGCCGTGCTGGTTCGCCTGGCGGACATCAAGGATTACGAGGAAAGCGAACGGGTCGCCGCCCGTATTAGCGCGGCGCTGGCCATGTACATCAAAAAAGGGACGCCGGATGACTACACCGCACCGTCTGCCGTGAATGGTCAGAGCGTCAGCGCCCGGAGCATTCCCATCGGTCCGGGCATGGTGTTCGACGGCCTGCTGCCCGGCGAAGACGTCGGCATGATCGAAAGTAATCGGCCCAACCCCTTTCTCGAAGGCTTTCGCAACGGTCAGCTCAAGGCCGTGGCCGCCGGCACTCGGGGCACCTACTCCAGTGTGGCGCGCAGTTACGACGGCACCTATTCGGCACAGCGGCAGGAGCTGGTCGAGGGGCAGGCGGGTTATGACCTGCTGCAGCACGAATTTATCGACTACTGGAGTCGCCCGGTCTATCGCGAATGGCTGCACATGGCGATCGCCAGTGGGGTGATCCAAGTGCCGGTCGACGTCGATCCGGACATGGTGTTTGGCGCGATTTACCAAGGGCCGGTGATGCCTTGGATCAACCCGATCCATGAGGCCAATGCCTGGAAGATCCTGGTCGAGGCCGGCTTTGCCGACGAGTCGGAAGTGGCGCGGGCGCGGCAGCGCAATCCGCAGGAACTCAAGCGTTCCCGGGCTTCGGAAATCAAAACCAACCGGGAGCAGGGACTGGTCTTCAGTTCGGACTTCTATCACGAGATTTATGGAAAAACGCAAACCGATGAACAGCCAAAAAAACCTGTCGTTGATGAGGCCGAGAGCCTCGATAACCCCGACGAATAAACCCGGCGAAAGCTGGTACTCACTGAGCGCCGCGCTGCAACGCGGGGTGGTCGAGGTGATGCTGTATGACGAAATTGGCGCGTGGGGCATTACGGCCAAACAGTTCGCCCGCGATCTGGCCGCCATGGGCGATGTGTCTCAGATCAACCTGCACATCCACTCGCCGGGTGGTGACGTGTTTGAAGGGACCACCATGTACAACCTGCTGCGCGGCCATTCGGCCCGGGTCGTGGTGTACATCGACGGTCTCGCCGCGTCGATGGCCAGTGTGGTCGCCATGGCCGGCGATGAAATCAACATGCCGGCCAACGCCATGATGATGATTCACAAGCCGTGGGGTGGTCAGGTCGGTGATGCCGATGCCATGCGCGAGTACGCCGATTTACTCGACAAAGTCGAGAGCACGCTGATTCAGGCGTACATGCGCAAGTCAGGCAAATCGATCGAGGACATCCAGGTGCTGCTCAAGGCTGAAACCTGGATGGATGGCAACGAAGCGGTGGCCGCCGGTTTCGCTGACAAGGTGCTTGATCCGTTCAAGGCGGCTGCTCAACTCACTTCAAAACGCATGCAGGAGTTCACCAATATGCCTACCTCGGCAAAAAATCTGTTCGATCCGCGGGCTTCCGCTCCAACCCCAGCACCGACCCCAACCCCAGCTCCAGCCCCGGCGGTCGATCCGGCGCCGGTCGCGCTGACCCTGGATCAAATGCGCGCCCAAGTCATGGCGGCGGACGGTGCTCGCCGCACGGCGATCAATGCCGCGTTCTGTGGCTCGCTAGTCACCAGCCACACCGAGCTGCTCAACACCTGCCTCAATGACCTGAGCTGTACGGCCGAGATGGCGCGGGAAAAACTGCTGGTCGCGCTGGGTTCGGCCACCACCCCCACGGGTGGACCTTGCCACCATGGCCACATAGGCAACGGCAACCTGGTCGGCGATTCGGTGCGCGCCTCGCTGGCGGGTCGTTTGGGGCAGGCGGAAAACCAGAAAGACAACGCCTATAACCACATGAGCCTGCGCGAGCTAGCCCGCGCTTCGCTGCATGATCGCGGCATCCTGGTGGCCACCCTTGATCCGATGGCCATGGTCGGCCTTGCGTTCACTCATGACTCCAGTGACTTCGGCAACATCCTGGTGGACAGCGCTGCCAAGTCGGTCCTGCTCGGCTGGGACGAGGCGCCGGAGACCTATCACCTGTGGACCAAAAAGGGCCGCTTGAGTGACTTCAAGGTGGCGTCCCGGGTCGGCATGGGTGCGTTTCCGAGCCTGCGTGAAGTTCGTCCAGGGGCTGAATACAAGTACATCACCACCAATGACCGTGGCGAAAAAATCCGCCTGGCCACCTACGGTGAGATGTTCAGCATCACCCGTCAGGCGATCATCAACGATGACCTCGACCAACTGAGTACCGTGCCTTACAACATGGGCCTGGCCGCACGCGGCACCATCGGCGATCTGGTCTATGACACGCTGATCCATTCGCCGGTGATGAGCGACGGCAAAGAGCTGTTCGATGCCGACCGCAACAACCTGTTCACCGGTGCCGGCGCCAATATGTCGATTGAGGCGCTGAGCAAGGCCAAGACCGCCATGGCCTTGCAGAAAACCGAGGTCGAGGGCGGCAAGCCCCGCACCCTGAACATTCGCCCGGCGTTTGTCCTGGTACCGGTGGCGCTGGAAGACAAGACCAACCAACTGATCCGCTCGGCATCGGTGCCTGGGGTCGATACCAATGCCGGCATCGACAACCCGATCCGCAATTTCGCCACGGTGATCGCCGAGCCGCGCCTGGATGATGATTCGCCAGTCACCTGGTATGAAGCCGCCCGCCAAGGTGCTGACACCATCGAAGTTGCTTATCTGGATGGCGTTGAACAGCCCTACATGGAGCAGCAACAGGGTTTCACCATTGATGGTGTGACGAGCAAGGTGCGGATCGATGCCGGGGTCGCGGCGCTGGATTATCGTGGTCTGAACAAGTCGATTGGTGCGGTAGCAACTAAAGCCCGCTGACGGTAGTGATTCCTCTCTATACCCCGCCGCGTGCGGGGTTTGTTGTTTCTGTACAGGAGAAATACGTATGTCCAAGAACTATTCGGGTCCCGGCCAAACGGTGACCTTCACTGTCCCGGCCGGTGGAGCCACAGCGGGTGTGCCATTGGTATTGGTCGATCTGGTGGTGATCCCGATGGCCAGTGGCGTCGAGGGTGACGTGTTGGTCGGCCATATCGGTGGCGTCTGGCGTTTGCCTGCCGATGCGGCGCTGTTGCAGGGGCAGAAGGTGGCCCTACAGGCCGGTGTGCTGGTTGATCCGCTCACGGCCACCGGTGACCTGGTGCCGTTCGGCAAGCTAATGAGCGCTCCGGTCGGCGGTATTGCCGAAGCGTTGTTGATCCAGTGACCACGCTGGGCCGCTTTCGTGACATCACGGCCCGGATGGATGCAGTGTTGGTCGATCGCCTCGGCGATCGCGCCATCAAGCCGGACGGCCTAGCGCTGTACGGTGCGTTCTTCTCGCCTTTTGTCGGTGCGGATGTGGGGGGCAAATCGAAGAGCGTACGCCTGGGTAATGCCATCGTGACGGATAACGTCTTGGCGCCCACCTTCACGGCCCGCGTGGTGGATGCGGTGGGCATCGAGAAAGATACGTTTCTTACCATCGATTTACCGGTGGAGCAGGGTGGCGGTCGCTACAAGGTCAGCAAGCGCGAGCCGGACGGTGCCGGCATGGTCAACTTCATACTGAGTTTGAACAATGGATGAGCTGACGACCTTACACAATGCGATCGAGGCGACGTTCCGCGCCGGCTTGCCGTCGGTGGTCAGCGTCGAGGCGTTCCCCGAACTGAACGCTGAAGTGGGGTTGCCGGCGGTGTTGTTCGCCCTGACGGAAATCGGCGAAGCCCCCGACAATGGCAGCGGAAAGACCTCCCTGAGCGGCCGCTTTCAGGTGTGCATCATGGTCGATTCCACCATCAGCAAAGCGTCCTTGCAGGCCGCCATTCTGGCCGCCGAGATCAGCAAGATTTTGCGCGGGCAGTATTGGGATCTGGACTTTGTCGAAGAGGTGCAGGACGTACGTGCATTCCCGGATGACTCGATGCCGGAGCTGGCGCAATTTGTGGTGTGGATTGTTGAGTGGAAACAGGTGTTCCAGATCGGTGAAACGGAATGGTTATGGGCAGTTGAGCCGCCCGGCTCCCTGTACCTGAACGTCGATGGCTGCACCGGTACCGGCAATGAAGACCACTACTTTCAACCGGAGGATCTGGCATGGGATACGCCAGCGCCGAACACGACCGGATGATCGCCGCCATGCTGATGCCCTGTGTGGTGGTCGGCATCGATCTGATGGCCGGCCGGGTGCGGGTCAAGGCCGGCACCTGGGTCAGTGCCTGGGTGCGCTGGCACAGCTTGGCCGCCGGCAAGGCCCGTCACTGGCGCGCGCCAAGCCTGAATGAGCAGGGCGCATTGTTCAGCCCCAGCGGTGATCCGGCCATGGGCACTTTTGTCCCGGGACTGTATGGCAACGCCGGGACGCCGCCGGACAACCGCGATCACGTCGAGGCCTGGTATTTCGACGATGGCGGCTCGCTGGTCTACGACTGGCAGGCCGGCAGTTACAGCATCGATCTGCCCAATGGCAGCAGTGCAACGATCAAAGTTGGTGGATCGCAATTTGAGGTAACGCCCGATCACGTTCGGGTGACGGCCAGCCAGATCACCCTGGCGGGTGAGGTGAACATCGACGGTGCGCTGAGCGTATCCGGCGACATCACCGGCGCCGGCACGATCATGGATGCCGGAGGCAACAGCAGCAACCACTCGCATTGAGTGCACATCATCTTCTGCCCGCCGCGTGCGGGCTTTTTTATACCTGGAGTAAAGCCCATGACAAGCAAAACCAAGGACGTATCAACCGTCAGTGAGGCGCCCGCGCCGGCCACGCTGAGCTTCTTTCGCGACACGCTGTACACCTCGCGGGTGCTGATCTTGCTGGACGCCGAGCGCACCCTGAAAGTGGAAAAGGGCCAGGTTGCGGTGGCCTCGGATGACACGGTCGCGATCGAGTATTTGCACGGTCGCAAGGATTTTGTCCCGGTCGAGGGCTGATCCCATGATCGGGATGATCGGACTGGACCGCCACACCGGCCAACTCATTTCCGGCCTTGATCACCTGCGTCAGTCGATCGAGGACATCTTGTCCACGCCCTTGGGCAGCCGGCGCATGCGCCCGGAGTACGGCAGCAAGCTGCGGCGCTTTGTCGACCTGCCGGTGAATGACGGCTGGAAAAGTGCCGTTCAGGCGGAAGTGGCCAGCACGCTCGGGCGTTGGGAGCCACGCCTGAAGCTGGGGCGGGTACGCGCCGTGGCCATCCTCGACGGGCGTATCACCTTTGAGCTGACCGGGCAGTACCTGGGCAGCGACGTGACTTTGGAGGTGTCCGCATGACCATGGAACTGGCGGCCCTGCCGCCGCCGCAAGTGCTGGAAGACCTCGACTTTGAAGCGGTGTACCAGGAGAAACTGGAAGCCTTCCGCCTGAGCATGGGCGACAACTGGAGCGCGGAGCTGGAAAGCGACCCGGTGCTGAAGCTGATCGAACAGGCCGCGTATGGCGCCTTGCAGAACCGGGCGCGGGTCAACGACGCGGGCAAGGCTTTGCTGTTGGCCCATGCCGAGCGGGCCGACCTCGATCACCTGGCCGCCAACGTCAACCTGCAACGCCTGGTGATTCAGGCGGGAGATCCAAGCACGGTGCCGCCGACACCGCAGGTGCTCGAAGAGGACGATGCCCTGCGCGAGCGGGTGCAGCTGTCGTATGAGGGGCTGACCACGGCGGGGCCGCGTAACAGCTACATCCTCCATGCGCGGAATGCTTCGGGTCTAGTCGCCGACGCCACGGCGGAAAGCCCGTCACCGGCCGTGGTGGTGTGCACCGTGCTCAGCCTGGAAGGCAGCGGCGCCGCCTCGCCGGAACTACTGGAGCAGGTCCGGCTGCACCTGAATGACGAGGACGTGCGGCCGGTGGCCGATCGCCTCACAGTGCAGAGCGCCGTGGTCATCGACTACCACATTGAAGCGGTGCTGTACCCGCAGGCACCGGGGCCCGAAAACGAAGCCTACCTGGCCGAAAGCCAGAAACGTCTGAGCGAGTGGATCAACCCACGCCGCCGCTTGGGGCTGGAAGTGGCGCGCTCGGGGATCGATGCGCAATTGCACATTCCCGGCATCGCCCGGGTCGAGCTGCTGGGCTGGACCGATATCAAGCCGACCAAGGCCGAGGCGGCGTATTGCACCGGCTACAGCGTGACGCTGGGGGCCTGACATGAGCAGTCTGTTGCCGCTCAACAGCACGCCGCTGGAGCTGGCCGTGGAAGCGGCCAATTACGAAAACACGCTGATCCCGCTGCGCAGTTTGTACAACGCCGACACCTGCCCCGAGCACTTGTTGCCGTACCTCGCCTCGGCCTGGTCGGTGGACCGCTGGAACAACCACTGGACACAGGAAGCCAAGCGCACGGCGATCCGTTCGGCGTACGACGTGCATGCACGCAAAGGCACCATCGGTGCGCTGCGGCGGGTGGTCGAGCCCTTGGGCTATTTGATCGATGTCGTCGAATGGTTCGACACCGTGCCGGAAGGCGTGCCCGGTACCTTCGCCCTGGAGGTCGGCCTGAATGACGCCGGCATCACCGAGGAACTGTACGAGGAACTGGGGTGGCTGATCGACGATGCCCGTCCGGTCAGCCGGCACATGACCAACCTGGCGCTCAGTCTGCAGACCGAGGGGGTGCTGGGCATTGCCGTGTGCGTTGAAGAGGGCGAAGAGATCGACGTGTACCCACCGACCCCGCAAGACATCGACGTGACCGGCACCTTTGGCCCGGCGCTCTGCGTCGATGAAACCGATACTTTGGATGTTTATCCCTATGATTGATAAGACCAGTCAGTTTTTTGCCATTCTCACAGCGGTCGGCGAAGCCAAACATGCCAACGCCATTGCCATGGGCCTGGACTGGATGTTTACCGAGATGGGCCTGGGCGATGCCAACGGCACCGACCCGATTCCGGATCGTCTGCAAACCCAGTTGATCAACGAGTGGCGCCGGGCGCCGCTCAACCAGATCCGCGTCGATCCGGCCAACCCCAACACCGTGATCACCGAGCAGATCATTCCGCCCGAGGTGGGTGGCGAGTGGATTCGCGAGATGGGCCTGTACGACGTCGACGGTGATCTGGTGGCGGTGGCCAACTGTGCGCCGAGCTATAAACCGTTGTTGGCCCAAGGCACGGGCAAGACCCAAGTGGTGCGGATGAACTTCATCGTCAGCAGCTCGGCGAACATCGTGCTGAAGATCGACCCGGCGGTGGTGCTGGCCACGCGCGAATACGTCGACACTGCGATCAGCGAAGCGCTGGCCAAACTGGATCACAAACAGTCAGCGCGGGTGGCGGCCACGGTCCCCATCACCCTGAGCAATGTGCAGACCCTCGATGGTGTGGCCGTGGCCGCCGGTGACCGCGTGCTGGTGACAGCGCAGGCACAGGCACAGGACAATGGGATCTACCTCGTCAGCGCCGAAGGCTGGACCCGGGCCGCCGATGCCGACAACAGCCTGGAAGTGACACCGGGGTTGTTTATCCACGTCGAGCAGGGCACGACCAACGGCGACAGCCTCTGGCAACTGGTCACCGACGCGCCGATCACCCTCGGCACCACCGGTTTGCAGTTTGAAATGATCGCGGGCGGCAACGGGGCGGGCGTTGGCACGTTTCGCAGTGTCACGGTGGACGCCCTTGGGCGGGTGATCGCTGGCACCAACCCGACCACCTTGGACGGCTACGGCATCACCGATGCCCTGGCGGTCAGTGAGAACCTGGCCGATCTGGCGGATGTGGTCGAGGCACGCGACAACCTTGGGCTGGGCACCGCCGCGACCGCTGATGTGCAGACCGATCTGGACGATGTCACGGTGAATGCGCTGATGAAGGTAGGCGCCTTCGGCTTGGGCGTCCTAGGGCCGACTGTTGTGGACCTCAATGCCTTGCAAGGCACGCAGTTTTTCGGGTTTCGTGACGGTGCGGTCGGTGGAGTGCCTGGTACGGGCTATGACGCCGTTGGTTGGCAGGTAGAGGCATCGGGTCAGCGGACGCAGTTTGCGGTTTTGAACTCAGCGCTGTTCATTCGCTCCGATGACGGCAACAACATTTGGGGCGAGTGGGTGCAGCAGTGGGACAGCAACACTCTCGTCAAACAAGCGAACAGCACAGATTCTACTGCGGGCCGCGTTCTGCTCAATGGTGCCTTCGGCTTGGGCGGTAAGGCGCCCGAGTTACCTGGTCATGACTTCAACGCCGCGCAGGTTGGCGGTACTTACACTTATGCCGCTGATTACCTGAACCGACCAAACGTTCCCAACGGCAGTACCCATGGCTTGGTCGTCCACATGGAACGGTCTTTTGGGAACTTGGCGTACCAAGAAGCTCGCGCAGCGGATAGTGCGACCTACTATCGTTTTCGCACCGGGGACTTCGCCACCGGCACCTGGGGGGAGTGGGAGCACCTGTGGGATTCCAGCAATCTGGTTAAACAAACCTCTCCCCAAGATGACACCCCAGGCCACGTACTGGTCGCGGGAGCCTATGGCTGGGGGCAGGGCGGCATCCTGATTGCGGATGGAACCGACATTGATACCCTGACGGATGCGGGGGTTTACCGGGTAACCACGGGGCCGAATATTCCAGCTGGCGCCCCGAATTCAACGTTGTTGGTGATGAAAGGGGTGGATGTCACCACTCAACTAATGATTGCCAATAGCAGCGGCACTCTCTATACGCGTGGCCTTATTATTGGCAGTGCAGGCTGGGGAGCATGGGCTATGAGTTGGGATACTTCCAACTTCGACCCAGCGTCATATCAGCCTTCGTTGGGTTTTACCCCCGTGCAGCAAGGCGGGGGAGTGGGTCAATCAATCAACAAAGTTTTTATTGGCTATCGGGATGATACTGGCGATGTCGGTATACAGGTCGATACGACCGATTTCGGAAAAATCTGGACCGAGAGTAACTTTAACCCGGCGTTATATCAGCTATTGTTGAACTTTACTCCCGTGCAACAAGGTGGTGGAGCAGGTCAGGATGCCAACAAAGTCCATATTGGTTATAGCAATGCCTTGGGCATAGTAAAAGTACAGGTTGATACCGCTGATATGGGCGCAATGTGGACCGATGCCATTGGTACAGAAAAAGTGCGCAGCGCCATAGCCAGTTTTGTTGTTGGTGCTGTCGGCACTTACGGCATGTTTCGTGCTGCTGCTGGTGGTGCTATTGCTCCCGGCTCCCTTACTGCCGGGGGCAATTTGTTCTACAGCGATGCTTACGGTTTATCGTCTCAAGGCCCACCGGTTGGAACTTGGATGTTGATGGGCGCCCTGAATAACACCGACAACTCAACCGATGACTCTGTATCCATTTATTTGAGGGTGGCTTGATGAACTACACCCATGTGTTGACCCCACAATGGATGGACGCTGCACACACGGCCATCAACGTGATGCTGGTCACCGAAGAGCAGGGCACTATTCCCTTCACGGCCACACCCGACGACTCGACCAGTTACGGCCCGGAGATCTACGCGCGTGTGGTGGCGGGTGAGTTTGGCGAGATCGCCGCGTATGAGCCGCCATCGGACGCGGCCTTGTTGCCTGCGGCGCGGGCTCAGCAGCAACGGCTGATGCACGAAGCCGGCCTGGCAGTGGCGCCGCTGCAGGATGCAGTCGATCTGGGCGTGGCCATTGCCGAGCAGGTCGAGCAATTGAGTGCCTGGAAGTTCTACCGCATCGAGCTGAGTGAAGTGCCGCAGCAAGCAGGTTGGCCACGGACGATGGAGTGGCCGGTCAAACCGGATCAGCAGACCCCCTAACGCCCCGCACTGACGGGGCGTTTTGTTTTCCGTTACGCATTACACGAACCATCCCGAACGCCTCGCTTATGCGGGGCTTTTTCGTTTCTGGAGTATCACTCTATGAGTTTTTTTCACGGCGTCACCGTGACCCTGGTGGACACCGGGGCCCGGCATATCGCCACCCCGTCCGCGTCAATCATCGGCCTGTGCAACACCTTCACCGTGGGCCCGCCGGCCACGGCCGCCGCCAACGAACTGCTGTTGATCACCCGCGAAAGCGAAGCGGTCGCCGCGTGGGGGCCGGATGCGGCGATCACCCAGGACTGCAAGGCCATTTTTAAACGGTCGAAGGCGGTGATTGTCGCCGTCGGTGTGCCGCTGCTGACGGATCCGGCCGAACAGTTGTCGGCGATCATCGGCGGGGTTTGGGCCGACGGCACCCGGACCGGCATGCAGGCGTTGCTCAACGGCAAAAGCAAGTTCAACGCCCAGCCACGGTTGTTGGTGACTCCGGGGTACTCGTCGACGCTGGCGGTGGCCACCGAGCTGGTGGCACTGGGCGACAAGATGCGGGCCATGGCCATCATCGACGGGCCGAACACCACCGACGAAGCGGCGATTGCCTATGCCGAAAATTTCGGCAGCAAACACGCCTACATGGTCGACCCTGGCGTGCAGTTCTGGGACACCGGGGCCAGTGCCACCGTCAACGCACCGGCTTCAGCCTGGACCGCTGGCTTGTTTGCCTGGACCGATGCCACCTACGGTTTCTGGGCCTCGCCGTCGAACAAGGAGTTTGTTGGCATCACCGGCACCACGCGGCCGATCGAGTTTCTCGATGGCGATGCGTCCTGCCGGGCCAACGTGCTGAACAACGCCAACATCACCACGATCATTCGCGATGACGGCTACCGCCTGTGGGGCAACCGCACGCTGTCCAGTGATCCGAAATGGAAGTTCGTCACCCGCGTGCGCACGCTGGACATCGTCATGGACGCCATCCTCTACGCGCACAAGTGGGCCGTCGACCGTTCGATCACCGCGACCTACGTCAAGGACGTGACCGAAGGCCTGCAGGCGTTCATGCGCGACCTGAAAAATCAGGGCGCGATCGTCAACTTCGAGGTGTATGCCGACGAAGAGCTGAACACTTCCAGCGAACTCAGTGACGGCAAGGTGTACTGGAACATTCGGTTCACCGACGTACCGCCGGCCGAAAACCCGAACTTCCGCGTGGAGGTGACCGATCAGTGGATCACTGAAGTGCTCGATACCGCCGCCTAAGGAGGCCGACTTATGATTCTGCCAAAAGTGACCCTCAAGGCCGACGATTGCACCCAGGTGCGCCTGCTGGACATCGTCAAGGACGCCATCCTCTATGCGCACAAATGGGCTGTCGACCGCTCAATCACCGCGACCTATGTCAAGGACGTGACCGCAGGCCTACAGGAGTTCATCCGCGACCTGAACAGCCAGGTCGCGAGCGTCAATGTCGAGGTGTATGCCGACGAAGCGTTGAACACCGCCAGCGCACTCGGCGCCGGCAAGTCCTACTGGAACATCCATTTCAGCAACGTGCTGCCGACCGAACAATCCATCTACCGCATGGAGGTGACCACTCAGTGGGTCCCGCAAGTGCTGTCGCCTAAAGAGGCCGCTTTATGATTCCTGAAGTGCTCTACAACACCAACCTGTTTGTCGACGGTATCAGCCTGCAAGGCGATGTACCGAGCCTGACCCTGCCTAAGCTCACCCTCAAAACCGACGAGTACCGCGCGGGCGGCATGGACGCGGCGGTCGAGCTCGACATGGGCATGGAAAAGCTGGAAGCCAGCTTCATCACCAACGGCGTGCGCCGCGAGGTGCTGAAGTTCTTCGGTCAGGCCGACCTGACCGGGTTTAACGCGTCATTCCGCGGTGCCTTCAAGGGCGAGAAAGGTTCGGTCAAGGCAGTGGTCGCCACCCTGCGTGGCGGGCTCAAGGAAGTCGATCCGGGAGACTGGAAACCGGGTGAAAAAGGCGAGTTCAAGTACGCCGTCGCGGTGACCTATTACAAGCTGGAAATTGACGGCAGTGTGATGTTTGAAATCGATCCCCTCAACTCGATCCGCGTTATCGACGGCGTTGATCAACTGGCCGCCGTGCGGTCTGCCCTGGGCATGTAAGGAGCCACACCATGAGCAACGCAAAAGACAACGTTCTGCCCAAATGGCTGCAACTGGGCGATGGCATTGCCACCGTCATCTTATCCAAACCGAGCGAGGCCAACGGCATCAAGGTCGACCAACTGACCCTGCGTGAGCCGACGGTGCGCGAAATGCGCGCCGCCACCCTGCAGGGCGGGAGCAACGAAGAAGAGCAGGAGATGGTCTTGTTCTGCAGCCTGGCGAGCATCGGCCGTGGCGATCTGGAGGGGCTGCTGATGCGTGATTACCGTCGTCTGCAGACCGCTTATTTTCGTCTGGGAGCAGACGACGGGGTTTAACCCCCGGTTGCAAAAGGCCCTGGCCAAACGCTTGGCCGTCGAGCTGAATTTCTCGGCGGCCGAGATCCAGGGCTTGTCGTTTTCCGAGATGGTCTGGTGGCTCACGGACTGAGCCTAATTCCCGCTCCCACAGGTAATCTCCATGGCGAACAAACTCTCGCTCGGGCTGGTGATTGGCGGCGCCGTCGACTCTTCGCTCGGCGCCGCCTTCAAGAACGTCAGCGGCGAAATGAAAAAGCTCGAGGCGCAAACCACCCGCGCCAAGGGCTTGCAGAAAGTCATCGGCGAGACCATGCGTCTGCGCGATGAATGGAAAAAAGCCCACGACAGCGGGGCTGCCAACGCTGACGCCTTGCTGCGCAAACTGGAAACCAACACCAGCAGCCTGCACAAGCAGGGTGTCGAAGTCGGGCGCCTGCGTCAGGAGTACCTGGCGCTGGGCAAGGTGGTGCGCAGTGCCGAGTTCAAGGCCAAAGGCATGGGCCAAGTGCAGGAAGGACAGGAAAGCCTGCGCAGTGGATTCGGCACGGCGGTGGCCGGTACCACCCTGGCGGCCGTGCCGACCAAGGTCAGCGCGGATTTTCAGGCGATCATTCGCGACATCGCGATCAAGTCCGGTACCGCCAATACCCAGCAGGAAGTGGACACCGCCCGGGACATTGTCCAGACCTCAAAAGACACCGGCATGGCCAACACCCAGGTGGCCGAGCTGGTGAACCAACTGGTCGGTGGCGGCATGGAGCTGACCGAAGCGCTGACATATGCACCGGTGGCCGCCAAGTTTGCGGTCGGGCAGGGGGCTTCGGGCGCCGATACGGCGAAGATGATTCTGGCGATGCAGAACAACGCCAAGATCACTGACCCGCAGAAAATGGAACAGGCCTTGGCCTCGGTGGCTCTGCTGGGTCAGCAAGGCAGCTTCGAGGCGGCCGACATGGCCAAGTGGTTTCCGGAGCTGTTGGCGCAGATGGCCAGCACCGGCATCACCGGCCAGGAGGCGGTCACGCAACTGGGAGCGATGCTGCAGGTGCAGATCAAGAGCGCGGGCAGTGCGGATGAGGCGGCGAACAACCTGAAAAACTGGGTCGCGAAAATCGGCTCGGAGGAAACGGTCAAAGGGTATGCCGATGCCGGGATTGACTATCAGGGCTCGATGAACGCCGCTATTGGCAAGGGCTTGTCGACCTTCGAGGCCAGCTTCGAACTGGCACGCGCGTATGTGGGAAAGACCGATCCGAAAAAGGCCAAGCAGTTGGATCAGGGGCTGACCCAGATCAGCCAGGAGACGGACCCAGCCAAGGCGCAAGCGATGGCCGATGCCTTGGCCGCCACCCTGCGTACCGGCGATCTGTTTGCCGACATGCAGGTCAAGACGGCCCTGATGGCGTATACCCAGAACAAAAAATTCTACGCGGAGCTGAAAAAAGGCGCCTCGGACCCCAACGGCCCGCGCAAGGACATACTCGACAAAAACCTGAATGAACGCCGTGAAACGTCAGCGCAACGCTGGGCCGAAACCGCTCAGGCATTCAACGATTCGCTGCGGGCCATCGGGGATGCCTTGCGCCCGGCGACGGATGCGCTGGCCAGCGGTATCGGGGCGGCGGCGCGTGGCTTGACCGCGCTGTCCGAGGAAACACCCCAAGTGGTGATGGGCCTGGCGGCGCTGAGCGCCGGTGCCTTGCTCGCGGGCAAGGCCTGGGCCGCGCTGAAGATCGGCCGGGGCCTGGCCAACATCGCGCGCGGTTCGGCCGGCGACCGGTCCAACATCGTCCAGCGGGTATTCGTGACCAACGCGAATGACGGCGATGACGACGGGCTGGATCACGGCAAAGAAGGGAAGGGCCGCAAGGGCAAGTTGCCCATCGGTGGCGCGGTGGCAAAGGGCGTCACCGTGGCGAAACGCCTCGGGCCTTTGGCCCTGGTCGATAGCGGTTTGAAAATAGCGGACACCTATCAGCATGCGAAAACCAAGGATGAAAAAGCCGAGGGCTACGGTAACGCGGTGGGCGGGCTCGTGGGTGGTGTGCTCGGCGGTGCCGCCGCCGGCGCAGCTTTAGGTTCGATCGTCCCCGTGGTCGGTACCGCCATTGGCGGGATTATCGGCGGCATGCTCGGTGCGTGGGGCGGGGGCAATATAGGGGCGACCATGGGCAAGGCGTTGTTTGGCGGGCCGGACACGCCTGCCAAAGCGCCGATCGGAATCTTGCCCATGGCCACCGGCCAGGGCGTTGGCGCGGTCGTACGCTCGATGGAAAACGCTCCCGCTACGCCGGTCACGGCGGCGGCATTGATGGCGACCACGGCGGTAAAAGCACCCGAATGGCCGAAGGTCGATCAGCAGTTCACCTTCGCCCCGGCACCGGTCATTACTGTGCAAGGCGATGTGAAAGATCCGGCGCGGTTGGCGCAGGAGCTGATGCCGTACCTGAGCCGTCAGTTCGAGGACTTTGCCCGGGAAGCGCGCGACCGCCAGTTGTTTGATGCGCCCCACGTGGGCTAAGGGAGTGTTATGACGGATGAAAAGACCTACCTGCAACACTTGCAGGGTGGGCTGAAGGACATGGTCGACGCCGGTGAAGCCGGGCGCACTGACCTCGAGTCGATGACCGGGCCCATGAATGGCGCGCTCAATGAAATCAGCGGGGCGGCCGATGCGCTGGAAGGTTTGCCCTTTATCAGCGAAGACCTCAGTGACAAGACCCGGCGTCTGCAAAGTGCAATCAACTCGGCGCAGGCCAAGATCGGCAAGGTGGCCAGCTTCTACAACCAGACCCAGCGCGCGCTGGCCCAGTTTGATGAGCACTTTTCCGCGCTGACTGAGCAGATAGGCCGCTTTGGCGCGGCGTTCAACAAGGTCGCCGGCAAGGCCAATGCCGCGCTGGGCAACATCTTCCCCTCGGAATGGTTTGCCGGCGACATGTCGCCGATTCCAGACGCGGTGAAGCCGTTCCCGCACCTGCTGATTCTCTACCCGCTGAAAGCCAATGAGCGGCCGTACTACTTCAACCTGGACACCGCCGCCTTCGATGAACTGCGCCGGCAGACCTCGTTTCGCTGGGCGGCGCAGGAACGCCTGACCCGGCGCCCGGCGCAACAGGCCGTGGGACTGGGCGAGGAGAAAATCACGATCAAAGGCGCGATCTACCCAAGCTACAAAGGCGGCTTGAAGCAGCTGGATAGGCTGCGCAGCATCGGTTCAAAGTTGCTGCCGCTGAACCTGACCACGGGTTATGGCGAGGTATTGGGCAACTGGTGTCTGACCACTATTGACGAAGAGCAAAGCGCTTTGCTGCCTGGGGCGATCCCGCGCAAGCAGGGCTTTTCATTGGAGTTTGTCCGTTATGGCGATGACTTGCAGAACAGCTGACGGGGATCTGCTCGACACCCTGTGCCACCACTATTACGGTCACCTGAACCGTAGCGTCGAGGCGGTGCTGGCGGCCAATCAGGGCCTGGCCGATGAGCCGCAACCGTTCCGGGCGGGTGTGTTGATCACGCTGCCGGATCTGGTGATCGAGCCCGACGGCGTGATTTCGCTGTGGGACTGAGCCCGTTACCCAGCCCGCCCAGTGTGGACTTTTTCTTGTCTGGAGTGCCGACATGCAACCGTTGTTTCGTATCGTCGCCGACGGTGCCGACATCACCACCTTGATCAATGATCGGCTGGTCTCGCTGCAGTTAACCGATCGGCCCGGCATGGCTTCAGATTCGTTCGAACTGCGCATTGATGACCGCGACGGGGCGGTGGCGCTGCCTGCGCGTGGCGCAAGCATCGAGGTCTACCTGGGTTATGCCGGCGCCGACCTGACGCGCATGGGCCGCTACACCGTGGACGAAGTCGCCGTCTCCGGCCCGCCGGACACACTGGTGATCAGCGGCAAGGCCAGCGACATGCGCGGCAGCGGCAAGACCACGCGCAGCGGCAGTTGGGAGGACGTGAGCCTGGCGCAGATCGTCGGCGATGTGGCGGCGCGCAATGGCTGGCAGCCGTCGTGCCCGGTCGACACCCGCGTGCCGCGCATGGATCAACTGAATGAGTCGGACTTCAACTTCATTACCCGCGTGGCCAAGAAACACGACTGCACCGCCAAGGTGGCCGACGGCAAGCTGTTGGTCCTGCCGCGTCAGGGTGGGCAGAGTTCTAGCGGCAAAGCTTTGGGCGTCATCATCCTGCAGCGTGGGGATGTTACCCGCTGGCAGTTTCGCTTGAGCGACCGCAGTGCCCATCAAGGGGTCAGCACCCAGTACCAGGACCCGGCCAGTGGGGAATTGTTGGTCTCGCACCTGGACAATCCCAACGTGCCCGAGGGCCTGCCGCCGGTGCACACCGATCGCCATCTCTACCCGGACCGCACGGCGGCCGACGAGGCGGCGAAGGCGCGCCTGGCCGCGTTCAACCGATCCACCGCCTCGGTGCGCCTCGACCTGCCGGGCCGGGCCGACCTGTTTGCCGAAAGCATGATCGAGGCGCTGGGCTTTAAGCGTGGGCTCGATGGTGAATATTTGGTGGAGTCGGTGGATCACACATTCACCCCGTCCGGGTGGACGGTGTCGGTTGAGTGCAACGGCGGTAAGGAGGGCAAGGCCAAGGCGTCAGGGAAGGCTGAGAGAGTCGTGCTTGAAGTGCCAGCTTGATGGCCCGGGAGGGTGATCAGCCGTAAGTCAAAGAGGTTTCAACCCCGAAATAAAAGGAGCGGCCAGGCTGGATGCGTCAACACCCAGCCCGGCCACCGTCCCCGCAGATTGTCCCTGCAAGTCCCGCCAAGGCTCCTGCTCTGTGCACAAAGCGGAGCGAGCCTAGCACCTGTTTATTTATACAGTAAAGGTCTTGCTAACTATGTCTTCTCCTATCATCCCTTGGATGGGCGGTAAACGCCGCCTGGCCGACCGCCTCATCCCACTGTTCCCACCGCACGAATGCTACGTCGAAGTCTTTGCCGGCGGGGCTGCGCTGTACTTCATGCGCCCTCAGGCTGCGCCCGTCGAAGTGCTCAATGACATCAACGGCGACCTGGTGACGCTGTACCGCGTGGTGCAAAACCACCTCGAAGAGTTTGTGCGCCAGTTCAAGTGGGCACTCAGCTCGCGGCAGGTGTTTGAGTGGCAGAAAATGACCCGCGTCGAAACCCTCACCGACATCCAGCGCGCCGCCCGATTTTTCTACCTGCAGCACCATGCTTTCGCCGGCAAGGTCTCCGGGCAGACCTTCGGCACCGCGACCACCACCCCTTCGATCAACCTGCTGCGGATCGAGGAAAACCTCTCGGCCGCCTGGCAACGCCTGTCCGGTACCTACGTCGAGAACCTGCCTTGGCTGGAGTGTGCAGAGCGCTACGACCGCGCCCATACCTTCCACTACATGGACCCGCCGTATTGGCAGACCGCAGGGTATGGGGTGGATTTTCCGTTCGAGAACTACGAGCGAATGGCCGACTTCATGCGCCGCTGCAAGGGCAGGGTGATGGTCAGCATCAACGACCACCCCGACATCCGCCGAGTCTTCGAAGGCTTTCATTTTGAGACGCTGGACATCCGCTACACCACGACCAACCAGCGGCAGGGCAAGGCCGAGGTCAGCGGCGAACTGGTGATCATGAACTGGGAACCAGCGGCGTTGGGAGGACTATTTTGACGTGACAGCCTGGGTCGTCTGCTGCCCGTCGTGACGGGCAGAAATCGGCCGATTCTGTTGAAAAAGTCTTCCATGGTTTCCGCGGCAGAGAGGTCTAGCCTATGCCGTCGAGTGAGTTAAACCGACAGACGTGCATGCGTCTCTCTGGTAAGCCCTTACGTACCCGTTTACTATGATGCCAATTTGGCATCGCCACTCTGTCTGCAGCCAAGCTGCCAGTTCCTAAGGGTAACGCCATTGGTAAACGGGAGGGAGCCCACTGTCGGCGTTCAGGCGCGTTTCTCCTCCTGAAGAAATAACCTGGTTGTCAGGCCGCAAGGCCTGATCAGCACGAGTCGTGGGTATTCACGGCATGGTCGATTCGATGCGTGGAGCGAGATTTTGACGATTCCTGATGAAATATGCTTTGACGAAGAAGATGACGAACAGCTTCGAAAAAGCGACTCCAAATCGCCTGATGTTTTCGCCTTCGATTGTGGACAACTTCCCTTTGACTTAATAGGGGATGCTCATTTCGAGTTGATCCTCGCAGACGTCTATAGGCAGCTAGCGGGGGAGAAGGGCTACGAATGGTACGACGATGCTCGTCGATTGAATGACGGTGCCGACCAAGGTCGGGACGTTATCCTCTTCAAAGATTCTTTGCCCGTTGGTGTGATTCAGTGCAAGCGGGTGAAAGGGAATTTGAGTCGTGCCACTGTTATAAAAGAGCTGTGTAAATTCTTCCTATATGCACATATTCGCCCAGAAATAGCTTCGCCGAAGGGTGAGCCATTCCGGTATATAGTTGCAATGGCTGATGGGGCTGCTGCAATTTTAACTGAATTTATGATCAATAAAGGTCGTAAGCGTTTCGATGATCTGCGTGCAGAGTTTGAGGAAAGAGCTCTTCAAGCGCGAACGGATTCCAAGACTTTACAAAATCATGCCGATTTGAAGGGGCTTACTGCTGCTCAGTTGTGTGATTTGGTGTGGGAGCGTATCGATACCCTCTACACGGGGATGCACAAAAAAGATGATCTTTCCAGCTTGGTGAATAAGTACCCTCGGATCAAGTCGATTTATTTTAGACTCGAGTCTGATAGTGCTGCTATTACCGAGGAGATAAAGAAGCTTCTTGAAAGTCGAGGCGTGGTAGTCTCCGCAGGAGATGAGCAGTTTGTTTCCGCAGTTAGAACTGAGTACCTAAGATTTAAGTTGGGTGATCATCAGAAATTTAATCTGGCGCTCGTGCAGGGTAATGATCTCCTGGCCTTCTTGCGTTCTATGCTGTCCCCGGTAGATGGTACGTTAATCAAGAAGTTTGGCTCTCGCCCTGTCATTTTAACAGCGGGAGCCAGCGCGGCGATGGTGGGGGATTGGAAGGAAATTGACGAGCTCGTTCAAGAGTATCCTTATCCATTAGTGCTATCCATAGGTTGTGGGGTGGTTACCGGGGAGCAACTATTAGAATGGAAGTCCTCGGATCATTTTGCTTGGTTGGAGTCGAAGTGGCTCCCTTCATCAGACCACTCCTTCAAGGCGGGGTGGTGTTGGGTAAACATACCTGATGACGAGTATCGGAAATGCCTTGTATTGGTCGAGAATGAACCTGGTGATCCTGACTTTGATCATGGAAACCAGTCACTAAGGCTTGCTTTCGAAGATGTAATCTTATGGCCAACATTAGGTAATGACTTCACAACAGCCATTCAAGGCGGGCGCTCTCAATTGCGAAGGATCATGGCATGTCAAAGTGAAGATAAGTCGAAGCGCCCAAATTTAGTGCTGTCTCCGCAGCACGTTGAGTGTGTTAGAAAAATCTTGAGCTCCGCGGCAGATTACTATGCGCAGCGAGCAATTTCGACCATAGGCGTTGTTACGGCGAACAGTTCTCGGTTGATGACATGTGACGCAAAGCTCTGGAGTGCCTCGGGGGTATTTCCTGCTGTTGATATTGAGTTGTCGACGCGACCTACTCCTTTTTTGGTGAATCCAACAGGGCGAGTAGTGCGCCGCAGTACCAGTGGCGCTTTGACGTTTACTATGGACTGGACTGGCGATTTGACGCTGAAATTAGTCAAAGCGCAACGACTGATAGATGGGAAGGTGATAGATGAGTTGTCACCTGATTCTTTAGAGTTTCATGAACTTTTCAATCGATATCCACCAGCCACTGAGTATCTTGCATCGGTCAGGCAGGAGTTGGATCGATTAAGTCAACTCGTTGAGAGTGAACAGCTGTCAGATTGCAGAGGCTTCACTTATAGGGCGTGCTACGGCATGAGAACGGGAGAAGATTTTTCGCCAGAATTACTTTCATCATCTGGTGACAATGTCATGCGTTCGATTCATGCTTTAAGTTTTCTAAATGTACCGGCGCAAAGCCAGTGGTCTCTAGATGCTAATCGGCATGGTCATATCCGATATGATGATCCAGACCTCGGTGAGATTGCTCTGATGGCTTGGTCAAGTAATGACTATTCTATCAGAAATATGGAGGCAGACCTCTCAATGTGGGCTCGGCAGCCAACAGTTCACCCAAATATGATCGTTTTCGTGCAGGGCAGAGGCTCTATAAAAAATCACAAGCCAAGTAGCCATGATTATCGATTTACAACCCCTCAGCCTGTGAGTCGATCAATAACCGAGGCGACGGTAACTAGGAGCGTCCATCTATTCAATCTCGGCGAAATCGAGAGCCTTTATGATCAGGAAGATGACATGTCTCCAGAGGAATTTTTAGAGGAAATCATGCAGCGAAGGAATCAAGTCGATGTTAAATGAATTGATTGCCATCATTAATGAGCGAGCTGTAGATGCTAGCTTTTCATTGGTTGCTGTTGAAACAATGATGACTGCGAAAGATAACCTTTGGCCCAATGGAAAGGCGCCTGGCCAACAGGGGTGCTGGGAATCCGGATTTGCTTCTCTTCTCTTGGTGGACATCACAGATGCTGATGCTTCGGAGGCCTCGCGTCTTGCTAAGCTTGCAGAAAGTTATCTGGATGCCCGAATACTGCAGCGCGAAAAAACAGGGGCTGTGATAGACGGGTACTTGGTGCTTGCAGTTTCCTCCGCGCCAGAATTCAAGCCCTTCATTGCTGAAGTTGAGCGAAATACCCTCTTCATGAGGAAGCATGCGGTTATCAAAGGGGATGAGGGGTGGGAGCGCTATGAAAGGATTACCCCACTCGGATTGGGCAGATCTGCAATAGTTTCTGCAGCCCCAGTGTTCGCCCCGGATGACATGGGTGCAGTTGATCTTCTCGATGCTCTCGCGAGCATGAGCAGCAAAGAACTTGCAGATCTTCACGGTAAAGAGTGGAACTTGAATGAATAATCTTCCGATCAAATTTCTTTCCGTCGAGATCAATAATTTCAGAGGCGTGCCCGGCAAATTAGAAGTACCCTTAGATGCGCCGCTGACGGTCATTTATGCCGCAAATGGTACTGGCAAAAGTACCATTTGCTATGCGTTGGAGTGGTTATTAACAGGCGGAATTGAAGGTGTAGATACTAAAGATCTTGGATGCCAGTGGGGGAAGGGGGAGACAAGTGTTTCGGCTACGTGCCTCATAGGCGACGTTCCGCATGAAATGTTGCGCAAAGGTAGCTCTTTCTGGCTATCTAGAGATGGTGCCAAACGCGTCAAGCTAAGTGATGAGAAACTGCTGGCTTTACTTACTCCGGAAACTATTTCTGGAAAAACGACGCCTGCGGCAAAGAAATCGAAGCGTGGATGGCTACGCAACAGCCGCTGGTTATATTCCAATTCTCTTTCATTGCTAATTGACAATAATCGGGCGGAAGAAAGGCAACAGATATTTGCCGATATTCTCGGGTTTGGGCACCTTACCAGTACGCTTCGCGATTTAAAGGATTATAGGAAGGCATTGCCCAGCACCAAAGGGTTGCATGAAAATATCATTCGGCTAAGCAACGAAATTGAAGCGACCGAGCGCAGGCTTCAGGAAAGTGCGCCGGGAAGAACCAGCGCTCTCGCTAACCTCGCAGTGATAGTTGATCGCTTCAAACTTACACCGAGCGGCGAAAACTTCGTCAATGATTTGCGTGAAGCTAAATTGCGAGTGCGCATGTTTGAACAGCGTGCCCAATCACGTTTCCAAGGCCTGACAGATTTACAGAGCCAATGGGATCATTTCCATGCATCTGTGAAACAGGTTGAAACCCTTCGGCGCTCTATCACGGCACTAGCGGAGGAAAATCTCACGCTCACTGAACAGCAGAAGAAAAGCTCTGATGAGTTAAGCGTCGCGAATATAAAGTATGGTGACGGTAAGCGTTCGGTGGAATGGGCAAATGAAAAGCTCGACATTTTAAAGAATGGACGCGCTGTCATTAGATTGCCTAGTGTAGCTGAATATTTTCCACAAATTCCTTTAACTCAATTGTCGCTCTATGGGAGCTTTGCAGAGCTAGGATGGGGGAAGGAAAAACAGGCTTCTTGGCGCGATGGACTGGTTTTTCTAGAACAGAATTTAGAAGAAATTGGCAGCTTAGTGCGCGAGCAGCGTCGATTAGAGGATAATTTTGTATCCCCCCCAACTGATCTGCAAGATGCCGCGACAGCAGACAGCTTGGCCAAAGATGAATTGATTCGGCAGTCGGCCAAATTTGATGCTTTGGCTGACACCTCAGAGCGCTTGAGAGAATTGGGAATTCAGCTTCTCAACTCTAGTGACACGCATCGTTGCCCCCTCTGCACGCACCATTGGGAGGATGCGCAGCTCCTGCGCGACAAAGTAGCTTCAAAAGAGCTCATGTCGCCATCCATAAAAGAGGCTTCTGATAACCTGGAGTTAGCCCGCACTAATGCCCAAATTGTAGCTGCAGCACTAGCAGCAGCGAAAGCAGCGCAGTTTGCTCATGAGCAGTTCATGAAGCAGCTTAATGCAGTGAAGGAAAAGCTTGCATCTTTTGAAGCTAGAACCACTTATTTGCAGATCATGCAAGAGCCAGATTTTTCTTCGCTTACCTGGAAGCAGCTTGAGTATTTGAAAGAGCGTATTGTAGCTGCCATTGATTTGGGAAGAATATTCGAGGAGCTTCCAGAGCTTGAAAAGTTTTTCTCGGTAATTCCTAAGGCAGCCTTTTCGGGGCGTATTGAGGATGTAATAAATGCGCTTGATAGCTACGCTACATACTACCAAAAACAAATGGATGAATTTAGTCCTGAGCGGATTCGACTGGATAAAATCGTAATAGGACAGTCGGCGGCGATCAAGGAGAAGACAGCTCAAATGGTGTCTTACGCGGCGAGCGTTTCCGCAATGTCTACCGCGATTGACAGGTTTAATACGCTCTGGGTGGATGTCACTGAAGGCGGTGAGATTACGCAAGAAAAACGGCTTGCTGCACTTGTTGACGTGGAGCTAGACCGTAACCAGGCAATCGAATATAAAAAGTTCCTGGAAGAGTGCGACGCAGTAGCAAACATTGACTCTGACGCTGGCGCGCTTAAAAAGCTCCATGAGGAGCGAAGCAGGTTTCAAGCGAAGTTGGACGTTGGGTCGAAATATATCACTGCCGCTGATCAGACTATTGAGCAATATGAATCGCACGTCAAAGGGCTGACTTCTTCAAGTTTAGATGTACTGCTGGGTCCAGCAGCTGAGCTATTTTCTCGTATGCATGCGAATGAGGTTTACAAGGGACTGGGGGTGTCTGAAGGTACTGATCACTTGCACTGGACGGCCTTCGCGGAAGGGCATGAAGAGGGGTTGGATGCTGAGAGTAAATTCAGCCAAGGGCAACGCCAGGATCTAGCGCTATCGCTTTACCTCGCGCGGGCTCGAAATACTGGTGGCAGCTTCTTCTTAGACGAGCCTATAGCCCACTTGGACGACCTTAATCGTGTAGCGATGTTGGATATATTTCGACTCGTCGCTACATCAATGCCATCGATGAACCTTGTATTGACGACTGCTAGTGAGTCCTTGGCACGACATATGGCTCAAAAATTTTCCAGTATAAGTGATCGGCATTTGCTAAACATGATTCATCTTGAAGGTAATCCCCGTACTGGTGTCGAAATGTCAGTGGTAAGTAATGTACCTGCGTTTCAAGTTGTATAAGCCATAAAAGGTGTTGATGCGAGTAATAAAGGCCCTGCTTATATCTAGCAGGGCTTTTTTATAAAGGCGGAGATGTTAATGTTAATAGTGCAGGGCGTTGATGTTGACAGGTTTCTCAGTGGTTCAGCCTCCGACACGGGTTCCTGAAAAATAGTTACGGGATCATAAAAATAGGTCAGCATTACTGAATGCTGCGACAGCTTGCTTCAAACTCCTGGCGATGGTGAGCAGGCTCACTTCAGATTTCCATTGAGTTCCGACACCAACTGGGTGGCCTCCATGGAAGGGAATTCAAGGACAGGCTGGATCTCGCGACTTTTAGAGTCACTATCCATTGCTCAAACGGCCAAAGCACAACGGTCAAACCAGAAAAGCCATTACTCACGTTTATCCTTGCCGGCTACTTCCGCTGATCCTCTTTGCTCAACCCAAAGCGTCAGCTTTATGATCGCGGTTTCGAGCGCAAGTTGGTTTTCGTTGATCTTACAACGCTAAGTTGTTGATTCTTATAGGGGCATACCACTGTTTTGTACTCCTGCTAAAACGTCTATTTATCGTTATAGATCAATTGGTTGCGTAGATTTTTTGGTCACCTTGACATGGTGGTGGTCAAGGAAAGGACCAGTCGTGCAGGTTGAAACTGCGTTGGGCGAGATCGCTACGCCAAGATTCGATCATCGATTTGAGCGTATTGGGATCGGAAAAGTCGTGTTTGAGTAGGTCTTTCACAGTCAGGATGGGCTTCCCCGTGCTATCTGAGACCTGGAATCGTACGCGCTGTTGATAATCATAGTGCTCTGCTACGCAACGCATAGGAGAGAAACCTGATTCAAGGATTAAGGCAGCGTCTTCTGCCGTGAGATATGAGCGGGTCATAAATGCTCCTGCAGGCTGGCTGAGGGCGATCCGACAGAATGCCGGGAGAAGGTGAGGCTCGTACCAATTTTTGTACCACTGACCGTGTAAAGCAGGCTAGAACCGGGTATTTCAAAGTAAGGAAGTGCCCGGTTTCATTGGCCCTGAGTACTTTGCCTTACCCCTTTAGAATTGCGGTGTAATTCTGTTAGCTTTCGTAATTGCGTTGGCCAAGCGCCTTGGCCGTTGCCACCCTTGAAGAAAACGCGGCCGTTGGGTTGGATGGATGAGACCACGAATGCCTGCTCAAACGATCGCAATTCTCCGTCGTATTCGAACTGTGTTAGACGTACAACTTGATCCCCAGGCTTAAGATCTAGGGTGGAAATGGCCTCTTGGTTTCTTGAGGAAAGTGCTTCTCCGATTTTCGCACTCGCAACGCGTTTGGTCTCATTGGTCACGTCGCAGCAGAGCGAAGCCGCATAGGCCCTTTGCCTGTCACTAGATGGCTCGGCTGGTTCGTGCCCGATGGCCGCGGCCACATGATCTAAGAGGCGTGCAGCCGCTACATCGAACGTGTCATTGGTTATCTCTATACCGAGAATATTGGCGAGGTCCTTTTGAACCTGTGACGAGCGAGAACGGTTCATACTTACCAGACTCCATTAACCGATTGCAGTCACTCGGGTGTCATCATCACCGCGAGCGTCATCTTGATGAATTCCTCGTTCTTGTCGATCGTTTGAAGGGCGCCGCGGATATTGCCGCCGACCTCGGCCGCTCCGCGCTGCTCAACCCAAAGCGTGAGTTCCATGATGGCAGCCTCAAGGGCGAGTTGATTTTCGTTGATCTTGAAGAGTAGGGAAGGGAGCAAGTCTGAATTGGGCATCGCGATTCCTCCGTGGAGAGGTGAGCGTAGCAGCCGAAACGTGGTGTGACACAAGTGGGATGGTGAAGCGGTCGACTGGACGCCGGAGAAGGGTGAAATGCGGGTTAGTTCTGGAACACTTCAAAAATAGTTATGGAACACATGTCGAGCGCCAAGATTTTCGGCAAACCCCAGAAACGACAAAGCCCTGAATAATCAGGGCCTTGTCGTATAAAGATGGCGGAGGCGATGGGATTCGAACTCATGGACCTGTTACAGTCGACGGTTTTCAAGACCGTCTCTTTATAGCGGATTTCTGCCTGTCACGAAGGGCCGCAGTCGACCCAAAGCCGACGCTCCCTCAACCGTTCACAACGTGCCCACTTATGGCATTTTTCGCCGCCGATTGGATCCATAGTGCCGCGTAGAAAGCACCTACACTGGACACGTTAACTCCGCCTGTTTCGGAATTCGAACCCGATAAAGGAGCTATGCGTGTCCAGAGAATGGGGAAAGCTCTCGCTGGTAGTGGGATGGGCGATCGTTGTTGAGGACGACCCAGAAGTTCGCAAGTTGATCGTCGATATCTTGAACGAGATCGGTCAACTTTCCTTAGACTTTGACTCTGCCGATGACGCTTTGACCTACCTACGGAGCATGCCGGACGGTTGCCCACTGGTGATCTCGGATCAAGTTTTGCCAGGTCAACTCCAAGGTGCGGAATTCATAAGGATGGTTAAGGCGAAATGGCCCGCTACCGCTACGATTCTCACCTCCGGCTACGCGCTGGATGCCTCAATAGTGCCCTACTCAACTACGTATCTGGCCAAGCCCTGGTCTAGTGATGATCTGGTGATGGCTGTAGTAAACCTACTTCAGCCTGATCGCCCCCTCAAAAAACACTAAACAACGAAATGCCCGCTGAACGATTAAGCCAATCTGTTGTGTCGACCGGTTGAAGCCACAGCCGATTGCAGCTCTTGGCTATAGGAAGCTAGCGACCCATTCCGGGCGTTGAAAATTGTTAAAGCTAGCCATAAACGATCCCTCGGAGCTGCGAAGAATCAGGTTCTATTCACTTTTTCCATCGAATCAAAGCAAATCTAGGAAAGCCTCGGAAAGCCACCAAGCGAGGCTGAGGGTGTAAAAAAAGAAGACAACCGTTAGCATCAGAGGGTGATTCGACATGACGCATCTCCCATACCGCTGTTTTTATTTTAGTGTTTTCTAATGGGGGCTGTGAGGTTCATGAACCTCGTATGAGCAAATAAGGCAAGAATCAAGCCATTTGAATGAAAGACGCTTGGCTGCAAGCCATGAGTCTGTAGCGCTACGTTCAAGGCTACTTCCTTCAGACGAAAACTCCCCCCAAACAATGAGATTCCCCACATGTGGGGGGGGGATTCATCCGGATGCTATCCAGCGGGATTGGAGACCTAACGCTTTGCCTTTAGGGGGCACGGCAGTAGAAGGTAGAAAGGAAAACCCAGGGACGATTCTGCAGGCGGACAGTGATAAAAGTGGCCGTTTTTGGCCGTTTTCAGTCACTCGGGTGCTCTCCGAAGCCGACTTGGCCCTGCAAACGCGGATCGTCAGCAATCATGAAAATGCATTTCATACCGCATCCGGGTGTTAGCTGAGGCATAAAGATGAATTTTGAGCTTAAATGATCGTTTTTGGTTCGGGGGTAAGGCCATCTAGCATCCCACGAAGGCGGTCTGCTTCGCGTTTGTTCCCTCTGGCCGTTATGTCGAGGTCGTACAGTTGCTTACGGACGAATGCGAGCTGTCCGGATCTGTGCCGGAGATTGCTCATTGCTTCATCGCGTTGCGCAACGACTTCGTCGTACATCTGCACCAGCCCGTAGACGTCTTCCCGTGCCTTCCTCAATTGCAGGCTCAGTTCCTGCACCTCGTTTTCCAGCATGCGCAGGTAGTGAGTGCAGGTCTCAAGCTCGGTCGGGCATCCCAGCCAGTCGCTGGTGTCTTCGATGTCGTACGGGTCCATGACCATGCCTTATTGATGCTGTTCATATATACAGTAATCGAGGCGTGAGATTTGGGCGAGAGCGAATCGACGAGAAGTAGAAAATTTGGAGTTATTTACGGTCGGCAGAACGCCGGAGGTTTGGGCCAATTTTTGGGCCAATGGAGAGAAATACCGGGGGTTGATGCGGCTTGAGACCCCCGTATTTGCTGGCTGTAGCCCGCAGAAACACCCGATTAAAACTGCATCGTGATGTTAGCTGTAGAGATCAAAGGTTTTTCCTGCGAAGCATTCAGAGTAGCTAGGGTTGCGGCAGTACCGATTCAGTACCCGTTTCCGGTATTCAAACCACGGGAAATGCATCCCGGTCAGAAGCGGAAGGTCCATCTGGCAATAAGTGGACAGCAGCATATGGAGCGCTTGGCCCGAGTCGAAGTGCGCTGAGACGGGGTTCATTCCCGTCATCAACCAAGGGGGGCGCGTAATGTTTGGCGGCGATTGTACTGGTCTGGCTCTTTAAACGATAGGGCGTTGAGACCGCTCGGGCGCATTGACGGTATCCGCGAACAGATTTTCACACCTGAATGCTAACTATTTGTGACAAACCGTGGCTAAAATGCGATTTTTCAACACGGTGGCCGATAGCCGCTACCGGTTCGACGACGGCGCTATCGGGTCCGCTGTTTCGTTTTCAGACGCTGCACAAGTCCATTGGCCGACAGGCTGGCAGGGAAGGCAGTTTGTTCACTTCTGACGTGTGACGATTTCTGTGAAACTGATCATTGCCTTTATTTACGTTGCCTCCATTGCGTACGTCCACCTGCGCGGTCGCGTGCGCCACAAGCTGGGCCGCCAACTGAGCGATCACTCTACGTTCCTGGCGCCGTTCAATTGCTTCCTTTATATGTTTTCGAAAATTCCCAACAAGCCCTATCTCAATCCAGCGGACTTCCCAGACCTAAGCCCGTTGCAGACGCACTGGGAAGAAATCCGCACCGAAGGCCAGAACCTGCTGAAGGCGGGGGACATCAAGCGCTCGGATCAATACAACGATGTCGGCTTCAACTCGTTCTTCAAGACGGGATGGAAGCGGTTTTACCTGAAGTGGTACGGCGACAGCCATCCTTCGGCGATGAAACTCTGCCCGCGCACCACTGAACTGGTGCAGGGCATCGGCTCGATCAAGGCGGCGATGTTCGCCGAATTGCCGCCGGGTTCCAGACTGGTCCGGCACCGCGATCCTTATGCCGGTTCCTACCGCTACCACTTGGGCCTGGAAACGCCGAACGATGCCGGTTGCTATATCAATGTCGACGGCGAGAACTACCACTGGCGCGATGGCGAAGCGGTGATGTTCGACGAAACGTTCATTCATTACGCGGAAAACACCACGCAACAGAACCGAATCATTCTGTTCTGTGATGTCGAGCGCCCGATGAAATACCGCTGGGCGGCGGCGTTCAATGGCTGGTTCAGCCGTAACATCATGTCGGCGGCAGGCGCGCCGAACGAAGAGGGCGACAGGACCGGCGGCATTAACCTTTTGTTTACCAGAGTCTACAAAGTCCGCCTGCGGGCCAAAGCGCTGAAGAAAACCAATCGCAAGCTTTACTATTTTGGGAAGTGGGGGATTTTTGGTGGGTTGCTGGCGGTGTTTGTTCTGATCTGAATTATGTGTTGTGGCGGATTAAGCTATCGCGAGCAAGCTCGGCTCCTACAATTGATTTGCGGCGTACACAAATCCATTGTAGGAGCCGAGCTTGCTCCGGGCGGCGTTCCGACGATGAGGCCATAACAAACACCGCAAAATCCGGAACTAGCCCCGAGAAGCCTTCGTGGCTTTTTTCTGCGCAGCTGGTTTGGCTTTCCCGGCGCCCTTGTTACCCAAGCTACGTTTCAGCAACTCGGTCAAATCAATAACATCCGCCGTTTTGCGCTCTTCTTCACCCGTCGTCTCGACGTCCTCAATCTTGCCTTCATTGGCCTTCTTCTCGACCAGCGCCATGATCTTGTCTTCAAAACTGTCGCGATAGTCCTCGGGTTTCCAGTCGGCGCTCATGTCTTGCACCAGACGCTTGGCCATATCGAGTTCGCCCTTGGCCAGTTCGGGCTTGGTCACTTCGCTGCCCAGCTCAAGCGTATCGAGGCTGCGCACTTGCGCTGGCCAGCGCAGCATCACCAACACCATCGCCGATTCCAGCGGCATCAACGCTGCCAGGTGCTGGCGAGTGTGCAACACGACATGGGCGAGGGCGACTTTATTGGTTTTGCTCAACGTTTCGCGCAACAGCGCGTACACCTTGCCGCCGCGTTTATCCGGGGCGAGGTAGTAGGGCGTATCAATGTTTTGCAGAGGGATCTGCTCACTGTCGACAAAGGCAAAGATGTCGATGGTTTGCGTGGATAACGGATGCGCCGACTTGATCTCTTCTTCGCTCAGGACCACGTACCGACCCTTTTCGTACTGCACACCTTTGACGATGTGCTCCTTGGTGACTTCCTTGCCGGTGACCTTGTTCACGCGTTTGTATCCGACCGGTTCCATGCTGCGGCTGTCGAGCCAGTCGAAATCCACCCCCTGGGAAGACGTCGCCGACACCAGCGCTACAGGGATATGCACCAGCCCGAAACTGATTGCGCCTTTCCAGATTGCTCGTGCCATGGTCGTCTTCTCGCAAGTGATGATCAGGTGACCTTTGGCCTGAAGCAAAAGTTTCAGTCAGTTGCGGCCCCGGCCGGGGGGGTGGTCGTCTCGTGTTACATCTTATGAAAGAGGTTTTAGTTAACAAATCCGAACCCCGGGCGTAGCGTGCTATCGAAGACTCTATCCACGTAGAGAGGCTCCCCCATGAACAGATATGTGCTCGGCTGCGCCGTATTGGTGCTGAGTGGTTTGCTGAGCAGTCTGGCGCACGCGACGCCATCGCCATTATTGCTGCTGGCCCAAAGCCCGACAGGGGCTTCGAGCAATCCTTACAACAGCCCGATTCGCCGCGCCAACCCGAACAGCATGCAAGGCTCGCAACCCAGCGCCCCGGCCATGCGAGCGCCAAATACCGTGCCGGTGCCGCCGCGCCCTCCGACCCTGGAAAACGGCGGCATTGGCAACCGTTACCCCCAAAGTCAATCGGCTCCCACGAGCCCACCGATATTCATTCCCAATCCACCTCCGCGAGATGCAGGCACCAGCAACCGTTGAATAGGAACGACAAAAGGAATCGTGCATGTTGCGTAAAACCCTCTTGGCTACCCTGTGTGCTTGCGCACTGAACACCGCCGCAACGCCCGTTTTTGCCGCGCCGGTCCAGGAACTGGAAAGCGAACAGGGCACCCTTGAAGTCGCCACGATCACCAAGGGGCTGGAACATCCGTGGTCGCTCGCGTTCCTGCCCGATCGCAAGGGCATGTTGGTCACCGAGCGGCCGGGCAACCTGCGTGTCGTCAGCGTTGACGGCGAACTGTCCGCCCCGATTGATGGCGTGCCGAAGGTCTGGGCCAAGGGGCAGGGCGGCTTGCTGGATGTGGTGCTGTCCCCGGACTTCAAGCAGGACCGTACGGTGTATCTGTCGTATGCCGAAGGTGGTGGCGCGGGCGACAAGGCGGGTACGGCGGTCGGTCGAGGGCAATTGTCCGAAGACCTGAAAACGCTCCAGGACTTCCAAGTGATCTTTCGCCAGGAGCCGAAGCTCTCTGTCGGCAACCACTTCGGTTCGCGACTGGTGTTTGATCGCGACGGCTATCTGTTCATCACGCTCGGCGAAAACAATGACCGGCCAACGGCCCAGGACCTCGACAAGCTACAAGGCAAAGTCGTACGGATCTACCCGGACGGCCAAGTGCCGGACGATAACCCCTTTGTCGGTCAAGCCGGCGTGCGCCCGGAAATCTGGTCCTATGGCCAGCGTAACCCGCAAGGCGCTGCGCTCAATCCGTGGACCGGCGTGCTCTGGGAGAACGAGCATGGGCCTCAAGGCGGCGACGAGCTGAACATCATCGAGCGAGGTAAAAACTACGGCTGGCCACTGGCAACCCACGGCATCAACTATTCCGATCAGCCGATCCCGGAAGCCAAGGGCAAGACCGCCGAAGGCACCGTGGGGCCTCATCATGTCTGGGAAAAATCCCCGGGCCTGAGCGGGATGGCGTTCTACGACGGTGATCGTTTCAAAGCCTGGCAGCACAACGTGTTCATCGGCGCGCTGGTGAGCCAGGAGTTGATCCGCTTGCAGATTGATGGCGATAAAGTCGTTCACGAGGAGCGCTTGCTCGGTGAGTTCAAGGCCCGGATCCGGGATGTACGGCAAGGCCCGGATGGGTATTTGTATGTGTTGACCGACGAAGACGACGGGGCGTTGTACAAGGTTGGCCTGAAATAACCCTCGGTACTGGGGCTCTGGCTCGCTCCCACAGGTATGTAAACGCCACATATCCAAAGTGAGAGCGAGCCTGCTCGCGAAGGCAATCTCAAGAACACTATTTTCGGGTTTGCAGCCCCCGAACGACGAGATACAACAATGGCCCGACAGACACAAAAATCGCCGTGATCAACAGATAGGGCATCACCGACGCCACCGACCGCCCCCGCTTGCGCGCATCCTTATACATCCAGATTGCCGCCAGCGTCGCCAACAGGTAAAGATCAATCACCACCTGCGCAGTATCCGGCCGCGACATCAGGCTGATACCGAAATCAACCAACGACTGTTCAGCCTGGAGCATCACCGAAACGGTGTATCCGGAAAAGGCAATCAAAGCAACGAGGGGGCAGGGCGACAGACTTCATGGTTTCCTTCCGTGGGACAATGAGCAGAATCAGCACCCTACAGAAGCCGAAGAAAATTGGCCATTGACTTGCCACCAACCCAAGGCTAATTTCCAGCCATGACTTCCACCGTATTGCGCTGCCAGCCAAGCATTATTACCGCCATTCCTTATTTGGCGGGCTAGCTCACGACTGCAGCACCCAACCCGCCCTAGAGGCGGGTTTTTACTTTCTGTCTCCAGGGCTCCGAACACAGCCAGGAGACGACCATGAGCAGCACTCTCGCCCAGCAAAACTTGCTTGAGCATTACGTAAAAAAGATCCTCGCCGCGCCAGTGTATGAACTGGCGGTACGTACGCCATTGCAATCGGCGCCGGCGCTCTGCGAGGCATTGGGCAATCAGATCCTGCTCAAACGTGAGGACTTGCAGCCGACGTTTTCATTCAAGATTCGCGGTGCCTACAACAAGCTGGTGCAACTCAGTGATGAGCAAAAGGCGCGCGGCGTGATCACCGCGTCGGCGGGCAATCATGCCCAGGGTGTAGCGCTGGCAGCGAAAACGTTGGGGATTGTCGCAACCATCGTCATGCCGCGTACCACGCCGGAACTGAAAGTGCTCGGGGTTCGAAGTCGCGGGGCGGAGGCTGTGCTGCACGGCGAGAGTTTTCCGTTCGCCCTCGACTATGCGTTGAGCCTGGCCGAACAAACCGGTCGCACCTTCGTTTCGCCTTTCGACGACCCGGACGTGATCGCCGGGCAGGGCACCGTGGCGATGGAAATCCTGCGCCAGCATCAAGGCCCGCTCGACGCGATCTTTGTGCCGGTGGGCGGTGGAGGTTTGATCGCAGGCATCGCCGCGTACGTCAAATACCTGCGACCTGAAGTGCGCATCATCGGCGTCGAGTCAGAACATTCGGCGTGTTTGGCGGCAGCGCTACAAGCGCACGAACGGGTTGTCCTGCCGAGCGTCGGCACTTTCGCCGATGGCGTGGCGGTGGCGCAGATCGGCGCTTATGGCTTCGAAGTCTGCCGGTTTTGCGTTGATGAGGTGTTGACGGTCAGTAACGACGAACTTTGCGCCGCCATCAAGAACATCTACGACGATACCCGCTCGATCACCGAACCGTCAGGCGCGCTGGCTGTCGCCGGGATCAAAAAATACGTCGCGCAAACCGGTATCCGTGGTCAGACGCTGGTGGCCATCGACTCAGGGGCCAACATCAACTTCGACAGTTTGCGCCACGTGGCCGAGCGCGCAGCGTTAAGCTGCGCGCCTGCGTGAGATGGGGTGAAGTTATTCCTGAACGGCTTTCTCAACCTTGCTCGACGCCGACCAGATCCGATAGCGGACTTCGATGTCTTTTGGCACGTAAAGCACAATCGGCAGCTTGCTGTTGTAACGCAGCAAGAAGCCATCGCCGACCACGGGTACGAAGTCTTTTTTGCTTGTGCCGTCCGGGCAGGCCATCAGCGTGCTCATCGGGCCGATGACTTTTTCCAGTCGGTAGAACGGGTAGCCCCAGCCTTCCAGGTTTTTCTCTTCAAGCATCCCCCCTAGACGTTGGCGATTGCAGTCCACGGTCAGGGTCTTGCCGGCGAGGATTTCGACCTGGAAGTCATCTTCTTTGGTTTGCGGGGTGAGGTGGATGACCTGGCGGGTAAAACCACTTTCGGGTTTTGGAAAGGGAGCGATGGTTTCAAGTGTGGCGGCATGAGCGATGCTCGACAGGCCGGCAACCGTTAGTCCGACAGTCGTAATAAAGGTCAAAGAACCCATGATGCCTCCTTGCTTGTAATCAATTCGTGGCGCCATTCTTACTGCGCTCAGGCGCTAATGCAAACCCGGCGCTTGCACCGGTAATTTGCAACGCTGTCCAGGGCCCTTCTTGCAGATTGCACGGCGGTTTTTCTCAGTCCTGGCGCTAAGCCATTGATTTTCCGATGAGCTGCACAGCGAAATTCCAGACATATCTTATGCTTTGTCTGTTCCTAAGCTGGTCGGACTGCATATGAGCCAGCATCGATCATTGATTGGCAATCTCAAAAAGGAGAGGGTCGCCATGTTTCTTTCTGCCTTGGAACTTCGCAACATCATCGAAAGCAGTTTTTTGCCCAAGCGCTGCCAATGCACACTGTCTCCGGACTTATCGATGACAGTAAAAGTGTATGCAGACGGTCAAACCGACTTGCTGGAATTGAACGTGACCGGCATTGATGCCTCGACACTGAATGGCTGTCGGGAAATCAACGGGTTGATCGCTGGTCTACGCACCAAACAGCATCCTGTGGTCATATCTCATCCGTGGATGCGTAAAGCGCTTTAACCTGCGGTTTCGAATTCTACCGACACGCGCCGGGTCTGAAGAAACCCCAGGCCCAGCGCCAGCTCCGCCAGCACCGCAAGCAAAATGCCCGGCCCGACATGGCCATTGAGCCATTCGCCGAAACCCAATGCTGCCAGGCCAAAACACCCGACCATAAATCCGCTGCTCAGTGCGTTGCGAGTCACGGACGGCGGCTCGTTTCGAACCCAATAGCAAATCAATCCCAGCGCCGCGAACAGCACAGCGATGCGCCGCGCAACAAAGCCCGCCGTAGAGGAAAACTCAATACCCCAAATCGCCAGCAACCTGTCAGGCATCAAGCCCCAGACCAGTGCCAGTACCAAACACAGGGCGGCAGTGAACATCGACAACGAACGAAACGACAACTGCATAGCGAATCCTTGCGGCAGTGAGGGAGGCGCTCAAGCATAACGCCAGAACCCTCACAGTAAAACCGTCCGGTTTCGAATCAGACGTTTCCGTCAGTTGTAGTAACTGCACGCGTCAGAAAGCTTCCTGTAGGTGATTTCTTCAGGCTTGCCGGATTTATCGATGTACTTCATGTCGGCGATAACCACCTTGCATTCATCGGTTATCGGTTCTGTCAGGGACACGACTTTGCCCACATTCAGCTGCATGCCGTATTGATAAGGAGTGGCATTGGAAGTAGATGTGGGCGTGGATGTGTCGTAGGCCTGGGCAAGTCCGGTAAACGCGGTGCAGGTGAGGGCAGAGGCAAGGAGCAACATGCGGGTGTTCATGTGACGATCTCCAGTGCAGGCGGAAAATCAGCTCGACGATAAACGTCGAGCCTGCCGCACTGGGCGTCAGAAGCGTCTGAGGGCGTGCGGTCCAGTAGAATTTTGGACCTTAACGTTAAGAGAGGGTTAACCCGGCTGAATGCCGCCTGTCGCGACAGGAGAAACGTCTGTCGGATGTTTCGTCAGGAAAGCTTCTACGGCATCTTCGGCTTGGTCCTACAGGGTCAGGTGACTTGTCGACTTTCGCCTGCTGGGGTGTAGCGATTACTGTTTGGCTTCGCTGCAAAATCAGCGATCGGGTTTGGTCACCTGATGCCATCTCACATATGTGTGCCATCATTCGCCCTGCGGACATCCAAGTCCTCGTAGTGCGTTGCAATGGTGGCTGTGTGCTGGACGCCTTCGGGCGAACCGATTTGATGGTATCGGTTGACCAAGCCTGTACACAGCCGCCTCCCATCGTTTGGTCACGGTGCTGGCGTTACTTATTAACCATCGAGTAATTAATATGCCAACTTTTAAACCTTTTCCAGATCGCTATCGTTCACTCAACAGCGGCGTTACTGATTCAAGTCCTTTGGTGATCGACACCGAAGCCAACCCCCAAGACATTCTCGAAGCCGCATTACAGCGAGTACGAGCCTCCAGCCAGCTACTTGAAACGCTTCATTGCCAATGCTTCAAGCACGGCGATGTTCAAGATATACCGCACATTACTCATGCGCTTTATTTGCTGGCGCAGGATGGGTATGACCTGTTAGCGGTTGCTCAGCAACGGATGATGGGGTGGAAAGCGCCGGTCTGACGGCTGACCTATGATAGAAAAATCCAGCGCTCGTAGGCGCTGGATTTTGTATTGCGTCACGAATTACCAAGAGCCATAAGGCACACCGAATTTTTCGACGTAGGCTTTTGATACCGCTGACAGAGGGCGGTGTTTCCCCCCTGATTCCCCTTCATATGGCCCACGTGGATCAATTACGGCTTTTACCGTAGTCACCTCGATCGGTGTCATGCATGGACCGGTTACCCAGACTTTAGCAATGCCTCCGGGGACCAATCTTATAGCGATTGCCTTACGATATCCGGTGATCCATTTCCCGTCGGCGGTGCAGAAAACCTTTTCGCCCTTGCGCATGATCTCCCGCGTCGCCTCGGGTATGTTAATCACCATCTGATAAGTTTGCGGCTCAACCAGCGACTGCCAGCGGACATAGATCTGTTTGGGCAAGTCTGCCCCTGTTACGTACTTACCTTTCCCCCAACCAGCTCTTTTCGGCCAACCTCGCGGGTCGCCGGAATTGTTGGGAGGCTTTAGCATAGAGGCAACTCCACTCATCGCACGTGGGTATACGTGATCCTGAATATCGACCACGTCGGCGGTTTCGATCCAAACTTCCATGTAAGCGGGGGCCGAGAACCCCAAGTACCAGGATTTGTAAGGCATTGACTGGCTGTTAGCAGATGTGCAACCACTGAGCAAAAATGCGCAAATCGTAGTTCGCAAGAAACTATTCATCAGACTGCTTTGCTCTGTCATTTCCAAGACTCATATGGCACGCCAAACTTCTCAACGTAAGCTTTGGAAGTGGGAGAAAGGGGTCGGTGGTGACCGCCAGACTTACCTTCATACGGGCCACGTGGATCAATCACGGCTTTTACCGTAGTCACTTCGATCGGTGGCAGACAGGAACCGCCCACCCAGACTTTAGCAATGCCTCCAGGAGCCAACCCTATATCGATCGAATCGCGATATCCTGTGATCCATTTTCCATCAAATTTACAGAAAGCTTTCTCCCCCTTGCGCATGATCTCCCGAGTGGCTTCGGGGATTTTAATCACCATCAGGTAGGTTTGCGGTTCGACCAGCGATTGCCAACGAACATAGATTTGATTCGGTAAGTCGGCTCCCGTCACACGCTTGCCGCCGCCGATAGCGGCTCTTTTAGGCCAGCCTCGCGGGTCGCCGGAATTGTTCGGAGGCTTTAACATGGAGGCAACACCACTCATCGCACGTGGATATACATGGTCTTGAATATCGACGACATCGGCTGTTTCGATCCAAACTTCCATGTAGTCGGGGGCCGAAAATCCTATAAACCAGGACTTGTAAGGCATTGACTGGCTGCTAGCAACACTGCAGCCACTGAGCAGAAAAGCGGCTATAACGATACGTATAAAATTACTCATTCGGGTGCACCGTGCGCTTAGAATTTTCGTCTGGTCGATTGATGAAAACGATATCCAAGTCGCTATTGTTGCGATTTTTGGCCGCGTTCCAGTTATCCGATAGATGAACGTAACGCTGGAACAACAGCTCCTCCTCCTGCGAGGTTAGCCCGGCTATTTTTCTTTTCCCCTGAGCGTATGCCATCAATTTTTCGGAGATGGGCACGAGTTCTGCAGGTAACGAAAGTCGTGGTTCACCTTCATCAATCTCGCCAAACGGCACTCCATTTTCCACGGCCAGTTCGCGCATGATTCGAAAGTAAATCAAGGACAACTCACTGCGAACTTCGCGCTGGCTGCTAACTGCGGCATAAACGTATTTCATGTCTTTGCTATTATTTTTCTCTGTAGTGCGAAACGGAACTTCCCAGGTCCGGACTTCTAAAGAAAGATTATATTGGGCCAGTTGATCTTGAAGTCGACGCAAGTCTTGCTGGGCACGTTTGTAACTGTTGGCTTCAGCGAAAGATGCCCTTTCTTCGACCGCGCTTTTACGGGGTTTGCTGAGCAGGATGCGTTCCATTGCTTTAGGTAAATAGCCACCACCCAAGTCCGAATGCACACCTGGCAGGACAATATCGGCCGAGCCAAGACTGTTGAGGGCAAAGTTATAACGGCGTTCATTTCGAGCGACCAATTGGACGACCTTCTTGGCCGCGTCAGGTGCCAGATGGATATTGATCCCCGGGTTATAAGCGTTATTTCCAGTCCAGTCCCCTACCAGCGGATTGGCAATAGCCGCGACCGTGTCGTAAACGCCAATGAAATTTATTGACACATTGGTATGTGGCTTCCAGGCAAAGCTGTACGCTAACCCGGGAGTACCAACGGGGATCGCTTTAGCCAGAATGCTTCCTTCGCCCTTGAGGACTTCATTGGCAAAATCCCGTGCTGCTGCGGAACCGCGACTGAACCCAAAAATATCGAATTCGATCCGGCCAACACGTTTATCTGGGTTGTTTGCCCCAAAGGCCCGCAGAGCGTTAACAAGTAACGCCGGTGTTTCTTCAACCCGCGCTCTGACGCCCTGTGCACCTAAACCTGTACCTTGCGAAAAGGTTGAATCCTCGGCAGTACTGCTGGTACCTATCCCATCCACATAAACTCGCAGGCTGGCCGTTTTGGTATCGATGGGCAGCGTTTTATTCACTTGGTTATCATAAAGGTCATACAGCCTGGCCACGTTACTGACATCATTCCCATAGCTGTTATCCGGTGAACTTCCCTTGCCATCATAACCATGAGCCGCACAGAACTGACGAATATCCTCAGCCGATTCCTCCAGATTCACGTCCGGCGCAAAGCAGCCAAACACCCGCTCGCTATTGTTCCGGTTGTTGCCCGTCCCATCGAAGAACACCCCAACCCGCAAAGTAATTTCCTCCTCCCCGACCTCCTCCTCTTCTTCCTCTTCCTCAAGCTCTTCTTCCTCCAGAGGAGGAGTGCTCAGTTCCTTCACGGGAGGTGCACTCAACAATTTTCCCGCAGCGGCTGCGGCGGCCACGCCCGGGATTATCGGCGCAAGAATCTGAATCCCACTCCCCGAACCCGGCGCCCCACCCGAATTGGTCTTCACCTCAGCCCCACTGATCGTCACACCCCCGGCATCCACCTTGACGAAACTCCCGCCAGCCTTGGCCGTCAGTTCCATCCCGCCTTCAACAACCACCTTGTCGCCAGCGTTGTAGTGAATCTCTTCACCCGCCTCGACAAACTGCGCCGTGCCGACCTTCACATGCTGGGTCGCCGACACAGTCAGGTGATCATCGGCCCGCGCTTCGGTCTTGCGATCCAGGTGGGTGATGCGGTGTTCTTCAACCTTGAACTCGCTGAAGACGTTGGCCTCGACTGTGTCGTGCCGCTCGTTGCCAATGCGGATTTTCTGGTCGTGTTCGATGTTTTCATCCCAGTCGCGCTGGGCGTGCAGGTAGATCTGTTCCGCGCCTTTTTTGTCTTCGATGCGAAATTCGTTGTAGCCCTTGCCGCCCGGTGAGCTGAAGGTTTTGAAGGTGCTGCGGGTTTTGTTCGCGGGCAGGTCGTAAGGGACGAGGTTTTCCTTGTGGTACAGGCAGCCGGTGACCAGCGGTTGGTCGGGGTCGCCTTCGAGGAAGGTGACGAGTACTTCCATGCCGACGCGCGGGATGGCGATGCCGCCGTAGGCATTGCCGGCCCAGCCGGTGGCGACGCGCAGCCAGCAGCTGGTTTTGTCGTTGGCCTGGCCGTCGCGGTCCCAGAAGAATTGCACTTTGACGCGACCGTATTCGTCGCAATGGATTTCTTCGCCCGGTGGTCCGGTGACGATGGCGGTCTGGCTGCCGAGGACTTTGGGTTTCGGGTGTTCGAGGGCAGGGCGGTAGTGCGCGTCCCATGGCGTGGCGAGGAAGCGGTTGCGATAGCCCTGATGGAAATCGTCTTTGTTGTGGGTGACGTCGCTGGTGATGTTCTCGCCGAGTACTTGCGGCTGTTTGCCTTCGTGGACGACTTCCAGCAGCAGCCAGAGGTCGTTCCACTCGGCGCGCGGGTGTTCGCTGAGGGCCATGAAGTGGCCGCTGACCAACGTGGGCTCGTCACCTTTGCCTTCGGCGAGTTTGTAGTCGCTGCGATGGCGTTCCAGCGCGCGGGTCGCCAGCTGTTTGCCGCGCTCGCGGGTGAGGAAGTGGCCGGGGTAATCGTAGTCTTCGAGGTCCGGGGCGACTCCGCTCTTGGCGGCGCCTTCGGGCAAGATGCGCGGTTTTTCGAAGTCGTAGTCGCGGCGGCTGACGCGGCTGGTGCGGGTTTCCAGGCGCAGGTTGAAGCGTTTGATCACCGTTTTCTCGGCGGCCATGCCGGAGTCTTGCTGGTAGGCCACGGGCGCTAGTTTGCGGAACACGGTCTGGTTATCGCCGAAGACGATTTTGTGCCGGCTCGCGCTGTGCTGGAAGTGGAAGTGGATGCCTTCTTCTTCGCACAGGCGCTGGATGAAATGCAGGTCGGATTCGTCGTACTGCACGCAGTAATCGCGATCCGGGTAGTTCGCGCCGAGCTGGAAGCTGTAGGCGTCAGCGAGGATGCCGCGCGCTTCCAGGACCTGGGCGATGATCTTCGGGATACTTAACTGCTGGAATATTTGCTGGTCGTGGTTGTGGCGCAGGTAGGCCAGTTGCGGGCACAGGCTGATGCTGTAGCGGGTCAGTTTTTTACCCGAGTCGCCTTGCTCGATGCGATAGACCAGGCCGTGGATGAGGCCTTTGCCGGTTGCACCGAAGATCAGGCAACCGGGTTTGTGCAGGATCTCTTCGAGTTTCAGGTCGGGGCGGGTGCTGACCAGTTCGATGTCGAAACAGAACGGCTGGTTGAGGGCTTCACGGCCCACGAAACTGAGCACTTGCAGGTCAGCGGACACGCCTTTGAGCGTGAGGGAAATATGGGCTGCGTTAGCGTCCAGCATGCTTTGAATTCCGTCCTTTGGATAAGCTGGGGCGGATGGTGCAGGATTAAACCGCCTCGTTCAAGGCGCAAATGGCGTAGGCGGGCGGGTGTCCGGTCATTGGGAGAACCCTTGGTGGCACGGTTTTGGCCAATGAATACAGGGGATATTTCTTTATGTTTTTGCTGGAAAGCTCGGAGTGTCGGTCTCGATGTGGCGAGGAACTGGAGGTGGGCGGTGTCTTTGGCACCGCCATCGCGAGCAGGCTCGCTCCCACAGGGGATCAGCTGCGGTCACCCAATCTGTGCCTGATCAAGATCAAAATGTGGGAGCTGCGGTGAACACAGATTTTGTGTTCGACAACGATCCAATGTGGGAGCGAGCCGGCTCCGGGCGGCGTTCCGACGATGAGGGCCTCACATTCAGCGAAGATCCAGTTGATGCCGATACGGCAAATCCGGCCCGGTCTTGCTGCACGTCAGCGCCGCCGCCTGCACCGCAAACTTCAACATGCTGTCGATGTGCTCGCGGCTCAGCGATTGCACACCTTCCACCGAATCCAGCTGCTGCTCTGTCAACCAGGTAATCAACGCCGCCTGGAACGTATCGCCAGCCCCCACCGTATCGGCAATCTTCACCGGACTGGCCGGCACCGACCACGAACCATGCACATGGCTAAACACTGTCGCACCCTCGCCACCACGGGTCAGGAATACCAGCTGACAGCGATGCTGCAGCCAGCCTTCGATCACGCGCTGCGGGTCTTCCTCGGGATACAACAGGCTCAAATCCTCATCGCTGACTTTGATCAGGTCGGCGTATTCCACCAACGTCGCAATCCGCGAGCGCCACAGGTCGATGTTCGGTTCAGGATTGAGCCGCACATTCGGGTCGAGGCTGATCAGGCGTTTGCCGCTTTCGCGCTGCACCAGCGCCAGTAACGTGTCGGCAATCGGTTGCACGACCAATGAAAATGAACTGATGTGCAAGCCGCGCACTTCAGGCCCCAATTCCGGCAGGTGTTCCGGTTTCAACTGACGATCCGCGCAGCCTTCACCGCGAAAGCTGTAATGCGGCGAGCCATTGGCGCGCACTGCAACCATCGCCAATGTGGTGGGGGCGGCGAAGTCCACCAGAAAATCCGTGCGCACGCCTTCATCCTTCAGCACTTGTTGTAAACGCCGGCCGAGGTAGTCGGTGGACAACCCGGCAAACAACGCCGCGTCCACGCCCAAGCGGCGTAAACCAACCGCGACGTTGAACGGTGAACCGCCGGCAATCGCCTTGAAATTCACTTTTGAAGCCAGACCGCTGGCATCCTCTTCACTGAAGAAATCGAACAGCGCTTCGCCACACACCAGATACATAATTGCTCGCTCTTTAAAGGGTTGCGACATGCTGTTGATAGCGTTCATTGGCTTGCTGTGAAGGGCGCGATCATGCATCTATCCAAGCTTGGAATACCAGCGTGTAGTGCGCGCACTGGCGTCAGGATGTCGCCGACAGGTCATGCAAGGCACGACCGTAAACGGCTTTCATGCTCGTGGCCATCCAGCAGTAACGAACGATCTCTGACTCGTCGAAGAAATCGATATTGATAATGCTGCAACGTGTCACCCAGTCCCGGGATGGGTTGAACCAGTCGTTGATGTGGTTCTTGATGTCCTGGGGGCCGCCCAGAAACGCATAGCTAGTAGCTGACAACGACCACAGGAACGTTTCGTAAGGCGCATTTTCGAGTGTGCTGGCGATAAGGCGTTTCAGATCGTCGGCGTCATTGAAACGGGTAGCGTTCCACTTGTGCGGGATGCGCGGCCAGAAGTAGTCAGCGTTCAGCTCTGGAACCTTGGGTGCCGCCAGCACAATCCTGTGGCTCGCACTGAGACGCTTGAGTTCACCCAACGTGCTTGTGGCATGGGTAGGCGCAATGATCCGCTGGCCAAGTCGACGGACCAGAAGGTTATTCAGCTTCTGATAGTCAAAGGGTTTGGTCCCGTCTCCCAGTTGGTGGAAGTCGAAGACGATGAACTCATCCGGATTTTGATCGAGAAACGTTGTTACGGCTCTGATCAATTCCTCGAGGACGCGGTGCGATTGGTAGCCGTTATGATGGAAATAGAAAATCGATTGATCATGACCCTGGGTATAACCGAGACGGATATCAAACGCTCTTGCACCATTCGCAAGTTGCCAGGCGAACGAGTCGTTCTGACAGGTGGTCCAGTTACCAATAAGCACATCATAGTTGGGCGCCTGTTTATCCATGCCCGCATTATGAGCGCCGGGCCAGACGATGTCGGTCAGTTTCAGGCGATTGATGTCGAGGGTATTGCTCATCCATTTATGTTTATCAAAATTCCCTTTTGTATGCCTTGTCATTGTCAATCCTGTTTATGATTTCGCCCCGTCCGTGGGGGAAGTACTATCGGTAAAACAACAATAGAAGACAAACGCACGGTTGCCAGCGCTTGAAACAATTTTATAAACATAGCGAATGTATGGCACGTTCAATCCATGCCTGATTGGCACGCATCAAGCGTCGTTGTTCGCTTTGATCACACTTGCCATCCGGCAATGTTGCACCAGTTTCGATGTTTCAAAAAAATCTGCATTAATAATGCTGCTTTTCAGGACCCAGTCACGGCCAGCGGGATCAAACCAGTCGTCCAGCTGCTGCCTGATGTTCACCGGGCCGCCTAAGGCACTGTAACTGGTGGCGGAAAGCGACCATGGCAACCCGCGAGGCGGGTACTTCATGACCTGCGTGATATGCGTGGTCAGTTCACTAATGCTGGTGGTCGCAATACCACTCCACTTGTGCTCGATTTTTCGACAAAACCACGACGAGTCCATGTCCGGATGACGCTCGGTTGCCACCAGCACTCGTTGTGCGTAGCTGGCTTGCCTAAGTTGTCCAAGCGTCAGGAAAGCATTGCTGTAGGGGATCATCCGGTTTCCCAAATGTGTCAGCAGAAACCTGTTCAACTCCTTGAAATTGAAAGGCGGTTTGTCGGACGACAACTCGTGAAAGTCCAGCAAGATGAATTCGTCGGGGTTCTCCTGAAGAAAGCGGATCACACTCGTCACCAGGTTTTCCAGCGAACGGGACGAGCGAAAGCCGTTGTGATGGAACCAGAACGTAGCGACGCCTTTTTGGGAAACCTCGTATTCAAGCCTCAGGTCGAGTGCGCGCGCACCTTGGGTCAATTGATAGTAAAAGCTATTGCTCTGACAGGACGTCCAGTGACTTATGCCCGGTGCTGCATAAGATGCTTTTTTATCTACGCCGGCATTGTGGGCGCCGGGTAATACCAAGTCGGCAAACGATAAGTTATCAATAATCGGAGTGTCGCTCATCCAGCGGCTTGGCGTGAAATCCACAGTGTCATAGATGGAGTTTGACAGGGTGTTTAGATGGGTATTACTCATATAGCTTCCTTGCATGGGTAATAAGTAATTTGCTCAAGTTGTTGGTCGTAACGTTCTGAGCGATGGCAAATACTTATAACCTCATGCCAGGCGATAGCCAAATAAGGCTTGATGCTAAAAATGTATGGGCGTAGAGGGTTTGTTTAATAGTCAGGCGTCTTCTTTATGTCTGTTCTTGGCTTCGATCCACTGCGACATGTATTGAGTGCTTTTATGCTGGTGATGACGCAGCATACTGCCGATGAAGTTGTTTCTTCGAATAGCGCAAAGATGCTGCCGGCAATCGTTGAGTTTGGCGATCAATGCAGGGCCGTGTGTAGCTGACAGATAACGAGTATTCAATAATTCAAACCCTGATGCCTGCGCCTGCAACCACCGGGTTTCGTCTTTATAGAGTTGCACGGCATCATCGGCGAACGCCTGTGCCGTTCTGGCCACCGCGCCCGGCCACGCTTCTACCCCGTGCATGGCTTCTGCGCCAATCGGCGTCGTGACATTCGGCGTGCCACACAGCATGGCGTCGACGATCTTGCCTTTGATGCCCGCCCCGAACCGCAGCGGTGCCAGACACACCCGTGCTGCCGACATTACTTGCAAGGCGTCTTCAGCCCAGTTCATTACATGAAAGCCCTGCGCCGGGTTATGAAGCGCGGTGGCCTTGGGCGGTGTGTAAGCGCCGTAGATATGCAACTGCGCCGTGGGCAACTGCTCGCGGATCAGCGGCCAGATGGCCGTTTTCATCCAGAGCACGGCATCCCAGTTCGGCGCATGGCGAAAGTTGCCGATACTCAAAAAATGCGCGCGGTCTGCAAACGCCGTTGGCGGCGCACTCGGCAGATCGACCATCAACGGACACCAGTGCAACGAGTTGCGCGGCAGTTTGAACTGCTCGACCAGCAATTCGATTTCCACTTCGGAGATCATCAGGTTCAAATCGCAACGATACAGCGCGGCGATCTCTCGTTTGGCCAGGTCTGTATCAGCCATTAACTCGAACTCTTCACGCAATGCCGGAGCAAACAACTCGCTGAAGTCATTGGCGTCATCGCGGTCTTTCAAACGCTCTTTAAGCCGTTGATGCCGGGCATGGCGCAGGCTTTGCAAATCCGACGTCTCAAGCACACGCAAGGCGTCTGGGCAGTGTTTTTCAACGCGCCAGCCGAATTGTTCTTCCATCATGAACTGATCGAACAGCACGATATCCGGTGCCAGTTCACTGATAAACGTGTCGAAGCTGCTGTTGTTCAATTCGATTGCCACTTCACGAATACCCAGCGCCGTCAGGTCCGCCCGGTGTTCACCGGTGCCGGCCGGGCTGCTGAAGGTAATGTCCCAACCTTGCTGCAACAACGTATCGAGGATTTGCATCACATGCCCGCTGGCCGCTGAAGAGCGCGGCTCGGGCCAGACGTAACCAATGACCAGGACTTTGGTTGCGCGGGGCTGACTCATTAACGGGTATTCCTTGGTGCGGGTAGTAGAGAAGGGTGAAACGAGGGACTCAGGCCTGGCTGTCGAGCATGGACTTGACCTTGTCGCGTAGCTGATCGATCGAGAACGGTTTGCCGATCACGTGCATGTCAGCAGGCACTTCAATGCTTTCGGCGTAACCGCTGGCGAACAGGATGGGCAGTTCAGGGCGCAGCATCCTTGCCTGAACGGCCAGTTCTCGTCCGTCCATCACGGGCAAGCCGACATCGGTCATCATCAAATCGATGTACTGGTCTTCGTCGTTGAGAAATTCCAGCGCCTTTTCGCTGCCATCTGCCTCAAGTACTTTGAACTCCAGCTCCTCTAGCACGTCAACGATCAGCATGCGCACAATGGCATCGTCTTCGACTACTAATATGATGGATGCGTCGGCGGACATAGTGGGAGCTCTCAAAGAATGAATTCAGGGTGCCGGTCAATAAAGTTGCGGGGCTCTTGCATGAGCAAGTGGCGGGTCCCGACAAGTTCCCAACGTTGCGCAAAAAAGAACAACGGTTCAAGGATGGCAAGGATAACCGCTCCCTTTGCGCTCGCGCAGCTAAATGCGGGGATTTACCTTGATACGCGGCAGAAAATTGGATCAATACGCCTTATTTGGGGCAGACTCCATCATTTCGAACAGTTCGACAAGGCCTTCCCATGACCACTGCGTCTTCAGTTGATGAGCAACGATTCCGCAAACTCCTGAGCCGCAACGTCAGCCTGCCATTGGGTGTCGGCATCATCAGTGCGGTGTTTTTTGTCTCGCTGATCACTTATCTGTTGTCAGTGATCCAGTGGGTCGAACACACCGACCGGGTGATCAATAACGCCAATGAGGCATCGAAGCTGACCGTCGATCTGGAAACCGGCATGCGCGGTTACCTGCTGACCGGTGACGAGCACTTTCTTGATCCCTACGAAACGGCCAAGCCAAGAATAACGGTCGCCCTCAACACCTTGCTCGAACTCACCGCTGACAATCCGGTGCAGACCGATCGTGTGCGTCGTCTGCAAGCGTTGCAGACCGACTGGACGAACTACGCGCAATCGATGATCGAATTGCAGCGTGCTAGCGGTGATTACCGCGCCGCGGTCAAGGCCGGGCGCGGCAAGCGACTGACCGATGAAATTCGCAAGCAGTTCGAAGAAGTGATCGACATGGAGCAGCAGTTGCGTGCCACGCGCAACGACGATGTGCGCCGTACCACGATCTGGAGCATCGGCCTGTACCTGTTATTCGTCGCCGGTATCAGCGCCTTGCTGGCCTATATTGGCCGTCGCGACCTGCTCAATCTTTCGCAAGACTACAGCGCCAACCTAGGTGCGCAGCAAGCCAGCGCCCGGCGTCTGGAACAACAAGCCTGGCTGCGCAATGGCCAGACCGAGCTGGCCGAGCAAGTGTTGGGGCAACTGAGCCTCAATTTATTGGGCCGCAACATTTTGCAGTTCTGCGCGCAGTACCTGGGCACCGCCGTCGCCGCCATTTATGTTCGCGAAGACCACGGTGGCCTCAACCGCATTGCATCTTACGGTTTCTCGCGTGAGCAGGAAGAACGCGACCAGCAGATCTATAGCGATGAAGGGATTGTCGGTCAGGTCGCGAACCAGGCTCGCCTGATCCGTCTTGATGACGTGCCGAGCGATTACTTCAAGGTCAGTTCCGGCCTCGGCGAAGGCCTGCCGCATAGCGTGCTCGTGGTGCCGACCAGTGATGACGAGCGGGTCAATGGCGTGATCGAACTGGGTTTCCTGCGTCCGCTGACTGATCGTGACGTCGAGTTGCTTGAGTTGATTGCCGGCAACATCGGCACCTCGATCGAAGCCGCTCGTTATCGGCAACGTTTGCAGGAAGTGTTGGGTGAAACCCAGCAGCTCAACGAAGAGCTGCAAGTGCAACAAGAAGAGCTCAAGACCGCCAACGAAGAACTCGAAGAACAGTCGCGAATTCTCAAGGAGTCCCAGGCGCACCTGGAAACCCAGCAGGTAGAGCTGGAGCAGACCAACGAGCAACTCGCCGAGCAGGCGCAGATCCTGGCGGATCAACGCGATGCCATGGACCTGAAAAACACCGAGCTGAACCAGGCTCAGGTGCAGCTTGAGGATCGCGCCCTGGAGTTGCAGCGCTCCAGCAAGTACAAGTCCGAGTTTCTCGCCAACATGTCCCATGAACTGCGCACGCCGCTGAACAGCTCGTTGATCCTGGCCAAATTGCTTGCTGAAAATCCTCAGGAAAACCTGACTGCCGAACAGGTGAAGTTCGCCGAGTCGATCTATTCCGCCGGGAATGACTTGCTTAATTTGATCAACGACATTCTCGATATTTCCAAGGTCGAGGCCGGCAAGCTGGAGATGCGTCCTGAGAACGTCAGCGTCGAGCGTCTGGTAGACGGTTTGCGCGGGATGTTCGAGCCGATGGCAACCGACAAGAACCTCGCGTTTCACGTCGAGTCGCAACCCGGTTCGCCAAAGATGCTCTTCACCGACCGCCAGCGTCTGGAACAAGTGATCAAAAACCTGCTGTCGAACGCGGTGAAATTCACCGAGAAAGGCTCGGTCAGCCTGACCGTGGCGTCCCAGCCCAATGATGGTGTCGCCTTTATCATCCGCGACTCCGGGATCGGTATCGCCGAGGAGCAGCAAGACAGCATTTTCGAAGCGTTCCGCCAGGCTGACGGCACCACCAATCGCCGTTACGGCGGCACCGGTCTGGGCTTGTCGATTTCTCGGGACCTGGCCGCGTTGCTCGGTGGTTCGATCAACGTAACCAGTGAGCCGGGGCAGGGCAGTGTGTTCACCCTGGTCTTGCCCCAGCAATACGTCGAGCCGGGAGACGAGCCTGTCGAACCCATGAAGGCTTCTCCCGTGGCAATCACCCACCGCGTGGCACCGGCAGCGCTGGTGCCGCTGATTGCCGAGGTGGATATTCCTCGCTTCAACGACGACCGCACCCACGCGCCATTCACCACACGCTGCATTCTGGTGGTGGAAGATGAGCCCAACTTTGCGCACATCCTCTACGACCTTGCACACGAGCTGGGCTATCAGTGCCTGGTCGCCCACGGTGCCGACGAAGGTTATGACCTGGCCAAGGAGTTTATTCCCGACGCCATTTTGCTGGATATGCGCCTGCCGGATCATTCCGGGCTAACCGTGTTGCAGCGGCTGAAAGAACACGCCGAAACCCGGCACATTCCGGTTCATGTCATTTCGGTGGAAGACCGGGTCGAAGCCGCGATGCACATGGGCGCCATCGGTTACGCGGTCAAGCCGACTACTCGTGAAGAACTGAAGGATGTGTTCGCCCGCCTCGAAGCCAAGCTGACTCAGAAGGTCAAACGGGTGCTGCTGGTGGAAGATGACGACGTACAGCGCGACAGCATTGCCCGCCTCATCGGCGACGAAGACATCGAGATTACTGCCGTTGGCTTGGCTCAGGACGCCCTGGACCTGCTGCGCACGACGATTTTCGATTGCATGATCATCGACCTGAAACTGCCGGACATGCTCGGCAACGACTTGCTCAAGCGCATGTCCACGGAAGACATCTGCTCATTCCCGCCGGTGATTGTCTACACCGGGCGCAACCTGACCCGCGATGAAGAGGCGGAGCTTCGCAAGTATTCGCGCTCGATCATCATCAAGGGCGCTCGCTCGCCCGAGCGTTTGCTGGATGAGGTCACACTCTTTCTGCACAAAGTCGAATCGAAGTTGTCCCATGAACGGCAGAGGATGCTCAAGACCGCGCGCAGCCGCGACAAGGTCTTCGAGGGTCGCAAGGTGCTGCTGGTGGATGACGATGTTCGCAACATCTTCGCCCTCACCAGTGCGCTGGAGCAAAAGGGCGCAGTCGTGGTCATTGGCCGAAATGGTCGTGAAGCGATTGAAAGACTGAATGAAGTCGAGGACATCGATCTGGTGTTGATGGACGTGATGATGCCGGAGATGGATGGCTTCGAAGCCACTATCGAGATCCGCAAGGACCCGCGCTGGCGCAAGCTGCCCATCATTGCAGTGACGGCCAAGGCCATGAAGGACGATCAGGAGCGCTGCTTGCAAGCCGGCTCCAACGATTACCTGGCCAAGCCCATTGACCTGGATCGCCTGTTCTCGCTGATTCGTGTGTGGTTACCGAAGATGGAACGTATTTAGTGGAACGCATTCATTCAGCGGAGCGAAATAGCGAAATCGAATTGCGCTTGTTGATCGAGGCGATTTACCTCAAGTACAGCTACGACTTTCGCGATTACTCCGGCGCGTCGATCAAGCGCCGGGTGAATCATGCGCTGGCACAATTCGAGTGCAACACCATCTCGGCCCTGCAAGAAAAGGTGCTGCATGATCCGGCTGCGTTCATGCAATTGCTGCAATTGTTGACGATCCCGGTCAGTGAAATGTTTCGCGACCCTTCGCACTTCCTTGCGATCCGCAAGGAAGTGGTGCCACTGCTCAAGACCTATCCATCGATCAAGATCTGGATTGCCGGGTGCAGTACCGGTGAAGAGGTCTATTCGATGGCGATTCTGCTGCGCGAAGAAGGCTTGCTGGACCGCACCATCATTTATGCCACCGACATCAACCCACGCTCGCTGGAAAAGGCCAAGAAGGGGATTTTCTCCATGGAAAATGTCCGGGCCTACACTTCTAACTATCAGCAGGCGGGTGGCCAGTGTTCATTCGCCGACTACTACACGGCGGCTTATGGTTACGCGATTTTCGACAAAAGCCTGTGCGAGAACGTGACGTTCGCCGATCACAGCCTCGCGACGGACAGTGTCTTTTCAGAGACTCAATTAATTTCGTGCCGTAATGTATTGATTTATTTCAATAAGAATCTTCAGGATCGCGCGTTCGGGTTGTTCCATGAATCCCTTTGTCATCGCGGGTTCCTGGTGCTGGGCAGTAAGGAAACACCGGAATTTTCGGCCTACGGCAACCAGTTCGAACCGCTGGTCAAACAAGAACGGATCTACCGAAAATCATGAGCGACGCTGCAGATGTTCCTTCAATCGAGGCTATCGTGATCGGCGCTTCGGCCGGCGGAGTGGAGGCGTTGCTCACTATTCTTGGCCCGCTGCGGGAAGGCTTCACATTGCCGATCATTGTGGTGCTGCACCTGCCCGACGAGCGCCGCAGCTTGTTGGCCGAGGTGTTTGCACGCCGGGTTTCGATGCCCGTTCGGGAAGCGACCGATAAAACCCGGGTCGAAGCCGGGACGCTGTATTTCGCCACACCCGGTTATCACTTGTCGGTGGAACAGGACCACAGCTTCTCGTTGAGCCTGGAAGATCGCGTGCATCATTCGCGACCCGCCATCGATTACCTGTTCGAGTCCGCCGCCGACGCTTATGGTTCTGCCTTGGCCGCCGTGTTACTGACGGGGGCCAATCGCGACGGTGCCCGTGGCCTTTCCCACGTTAAACGTCGCGGTGGCCTGACCATCGTGCAAGACCCGACTGAGGCGCAGGTCGCGACCATGCCTCAGGCAGCACTGGATATTCAGCAGCCTGACCATATTCTCTCTGTCCGCGGCATCGGCCGTCTGCTTGTCGAGCTGGAACGAATAGCATGTTAAGTAACATCCAAGCCAAATTGCTGATCGTCGACGATCTGCCGGAGAACCTGTTGGCGCTTGAAGCGTTGATCAAGCGTGAAGACCGTTTGGTCTACAAAGCCTTGTCCGCCGATGAAGCCTTGTCGCTCTTGTTGCAGCACGAATTCGCCCTGGCCATTCTCGATGTACAGATGCCGGGTATGAATGGCTTCGAGCTGGCCGAATTGATGCGCGGTACGGAAAAAACCAAAAACATCCCGATCGTGTTTGTCAGTGCGGCCGGTCGCGAGTTGAACTACGCGTTCAAAGGCTACGAAAGCGGCGCAGTGGACTTCCTGCATAAGCCGCTGGATATCCATGCGGTCAAGAGCAAGGTCAAGGTGTTCGTGGATCTGTATCGCCAGAGCAAGGCGATGAAGCAGCAGGTTGAAGCGCTGGAGCAGAGCCGTCACGAGCAAGAAGAGTTGCTCAAGCAGTTGCAGCGCACTCAGCTGGAACTGGAGCAAGCGGTGCGCATGCGCGATGACTTCATGTCGATCGTTGCCCACGAAGTGCGCACGCCGCTCAATGGCCTGATCCTTGAAACCCAGTTGCGCAAGATGCACCTCGCCCGGGATAACGCGTCGGCGTTCACGCTGGACAAGATGCACGCCATGGTCGACCGCGACGAGCGGCAGATCAAAAGCCTGATCCGCCTGATCGAAGACATGCTGGACGTGTCACGCATCCGCACTGGCAAGCTGTCGATCCGGCCCACCCGATTTGATCTGGTGCAATTGGTCAGCAACCTGCTGCAAAACTTTACCCCGCAGGTCGAAGCCGCCGAGTCTTCGGTGACGCTGACGGCCGAGCAGCCGGTGGTCGGCAGCTGGGACGAATTCCGTATCGAGCAAGTGATTTCCAATCTGCTGACCAATGCGTTGCGCTATGGCGCCCACAGCCCGATCGACGTTCGCGTGTACAATCAGGACGGCCAGGCGCGCGTCGAGGTTCAGGATCGCGGTATCGGTATCGGCGAAGAGAACCAGAAACGTATTTTTCAGCAGTTTGAACGGGTTTCGGCCAAAACCGTGGTGGCGGGGTTGGGGCTGGGACTGTTTATTTCGGAACAGATTGTTGCTGCCCATGGCGGCACTATCACCGTCGAGAGCCGGATTGGCGAAGGCGCATTGTTTCGCGTTTGTCTGCCGCTGTAGGGAAACAGCCAGATAAACGCAACCTCTGATCGACCCCACGGTCGTATCAGCAGCTATTGACCGAACAAAGGCTTCCCATGAGTGAAGATGCGCAAGATGTAGTACTCATTGTCGAGGATGACCCCTCGATTCTGATGGTGTTGTCCGCCTACTTGTCGGGTGAAGGTTACCGGGTGCTGCAGGCCGAAAACGGCGAGCAGGCCTTTGAAATTCTGGCGAGCAAACCGCACCTGGACATGATGATTACCGACTTCCGCTTGCCCGGCGGGATTTCCGGCGTGCAGATCGCCGAGCCTGCGGTGAAGCTGCGACCGGAACTCAAAGTGATTTTTATCAGCGGTTACCCGCAGGAAATTCGCGAGACCGACAGCCCGATCACCAAAACAGCGCCGATCCTGGCCAAACCATTCGATCTGGATGAACTGCAAGAACTCATGCAGCAAATGCTTTCCTGAGCTCGTTGCGATCTGTTGTCTAGGGGAGAGGGGCGCTTCAGATGCTGATCATCTCCCGCACCTTGGCCGTCAATAGGTCGAAGGTGAAGGGTTTGGTGATCATCTGCATGCCGGGGTCCAGAAACCCGCCACGCACGGCGGCATGTTCGGCATAGCCGGTGATGAACAAGACTTTCAGGTCAGGCCGATATTGCCGGCCGATTTCCGCCAGTTGCCGGCCATTCATCGTCGATCAAACTTTCCTCGGCCAGATCCCCGCTGTAACGCGGCAGAAGCAGCGTCACCGAAGTGCCGTGACCCACTTTGCTGTCGATCGTGACGTGACCGTGAGACTGCTTACTGAACCCGTAAATCATCGACAACCCCACCCTGTACCATTTTGCGGGCCTGACGTTTAGCAGCTGCCGTAGGCTGCGTTCGAGTGCGTAGCGCTCGTTGTCGGATGGCGGGCGGGTGCTACGCCCCCGGTCGCAGCCTTCGGCAGCTGCTACAGAGGGTAGAGTTACAACCCTTGCTGCAACGCGGGGTCGTCCGGATTGAGCTGTTCCAGTTGCGCCAGCAGAATCTGTACGTTCTGCAACTGTCCGCTTTCTTTCCAGTAGTTGATCAGCAGCACGCGCGCCTTGCGGTCGGCAGGGTGGCGCTGGACGATTTCCTGTAGTTGCTTTTGCGCAGCTTCCAGCTCTTGCTCAAGGTGCAAGGTGGTTGCCAGGTCATAGCGATAGTCCTTGTTGTCGGGCTCCAGTTCCACTGCTTTGGAAAGGCCGAGCAGGGCAAACTCACTTTGCCCGTGGTGCAGCAACCAAAGCCCCAGGGCATGTTGCAGGTAGGCCGAGTCGGGCTGCGCTTTCAACTGTTTCGCCAGCAACTGGCGTGCGGCATCGCTCTGGCCTTGCCGGTCGAGCACATCAATCTGCATCACCAAGGCCGGCAGATTGCCTGGGTCCAGCTGTAATGTACGCTCCAGCGCCTCCTGCGCCTTTTTCAATTCGGCGTTGTGCAGGTGCAGACGCGCCAACTGGTATTGGTTCTGGGCGCTGGGCGGTTGACTGTCAAGGGCCAGTTCCCAGGCATCGATGGCTTGTTCCAATGGCCCGAAATACAACCCCAGATCATCCGGCGACAGCCCCAGCAGAGCGTTAACGGCTGCAAATCGCACGTTTTCTACATCGTCATCGAGCATCGGGCCAATCAATAGGCTGCGTTGCCCGGAGGAGACCAGACCACTAATGCTTTTGATCGCGGCGATCCGCACGTCCTCACTGGGATGTTGCAGATCCGCGACCGCCAGTTTCAGGGCCTGCGGGCTTGGGTAGTTGAGCAGTTCGGCATGCAGCCAGAGGCGACGCTTGGCCGACAGATCAGGGCGGCCCAATTGCTGGTAAAGCACCCGTGCAGCTCCCGGTTGACCGGCGCGGGCCTGAGTCAACGCTTCACTGTAACCACGTTTGATTGCTTCGGGCACCTCAGGCGTCGTGCTGCGCAGGAATAACCAGGCAATAGCGATGGCAAACAGCACACAGAGACTGATGAGCAAGTAGCGGCGGGACTGGGGCATGCAGGAATCCAGGAGCTGGCAAGCTTTTGCAAAGGCCGTCAGCTTCGGTCAGGCCGGGCTGTGAGTCAAACCCTGACGCGCCTCTATATCGACGATTTTGCCTACAGGCTCCGTCGACATTGAAACCTGTCGAGGCCTTGAAGCAGTGACTACGCTTGCTAGAGATGACTCGAAGAGTGCTTCCATGCAACCGCTGCTTCAATACTTCAAGGCCATACTCAATCCCGGGCAAGGGGTGCTGCTGTTTGCCTTGAGAACCATAGTGGCCGGGCTGCTGACGCTGTACCTGGCGTTTCTGTTCGACCTCGATCAACCCAAATGGTCGATCATGGCGGTAGTCATCGTCAGCCAGCCACTGGCCGGGATGGCACTGGCCCGCAGTTTCGGCCAGGTCATCGGCACCACCCTGGGTGCTGCCGCGGCGGTATTGATCATGGCGATCTTCCCCCAGGCGCCGCTGCCTTTCATCACCACCTTGGCACTGTGGCTGGCGCTGTGCACCGCCGGTGGCACCTTGTTGCGCTACACCAGTTCCCAGGCCTTTGTGCTCAGCGGCTACACGGCTGTAGTGGTGGCGCTATTGGCCGTACCAGATCAGGACGGCACTTTCCTGCTGGCCGTTACGCGCGTGACCGAGACGCTTCTGGCGGTGGCTTGTGTGTGCGTTGTCAGCCTTCTGACCGCGCGTCCGGAAGCCGTGGCCCGAAGTTACTTCACCAAGATTGATCACGTGATCAAGTTACTGGCGACACACGCCGCTGCCGTCATTCGAACCGAAGAAAGCGACGCCGATTTTCAACGCAGGCAAATGCAGCTGTTGGGTGAAATCAGCGCCCTTGAGGGATTACGCCGGCATCTTTACTTCGATGCGCCACGGTTACGCAGTGCCGATAGTCTGGTCCAGTTGCTGGGAAACCAATTGGTGTTGCTGACATCACGGTTGATGGCGCTACGTCATCAGCGTGAGCTGCTGACCGAGCGCTGGAAAGGTGATTTACCCCTGGAGATACAGCGTTTGCGCGCTGAAGAACTGGCATTTCTCGATGAGCTGGCCCAAAAGGGCCGCTCGCTATCGGCCGATGCACGCCAGCATTTTTCGGCATTGCAGCAGCGTTTCGATGATCAGGCTTACAAGGCTGAACAACTGACCGAAACCATGCCGGCCACGCTGCGTTCGCTAGCCTGGGCCCTTCGCTGGGAGCAAGCACGATTATTACAGCAACTGGAGCAGATTCTGGAGTTGAGTGATGCCATTCAGGAAGGACGCCAGGCCAGCAGCGTGTTTCGGGGACAAGAGAATCCGCTGCATCTGGATTTCACCCTGGCAGCGATGAACGCCACTCGGGCCTTTACCGCGTTTGTGGTCGCCGGACTGATCTGGATCGAGACGGGCTGGGATGGTGCACGCGGCGGGATGGTTCTGGTTGGGATTCTTTGTTCGCTGATGGCAACGTTCCCCAGACCGCTACTGGCTGCGCAAAGCTATGCAAGGGGCCTGGGCCTGGCGTTGCTGGTGTCGGCGCTTTACCAATTCATGCTGGTGCCAATGATCAGCGATTTCGAGCTTTTGGCATTGCTGTTGGCGCCGTTGCTGTACGCGGTCGCGGTAGGGCTCGCCACGCCGGCGACCACCGGCACAGGTATTGGTCTTGGGTTGTCGACCTTTCTGTTGTTGGGGCCGCAAAACGTCGGAATCGGCCAGAACAGTGCGATTCAGTGGTTCGAGTTCGCCGGCGGGTATATCAGCGCAACGGTCCTGGCACTGAGTGTCTTCGCCTTGATCTTCCCGTTCAGGCCGGTTTTGCGGATTCGCCGGCTATTCAAGGAAAATGCTGAGCAGGTCTACGCTTTGATGAAGATGCCGGCCACAGATGAACAGCAATTTGCCTTTGAAAGCCGCATGGTCGATCGACTGACCATGATGTTGGGACTGTTGCCGGCGACCAGCGACAAGTCTTCCGGCGAGTTGTTTCAGGTCAGCCTCGGGTGCATGGCCCTGGGCGTTGCGTTGAACCAGCTCAGGCAGCAGGGGCAGGGCAACACCCTGTTGAGTTCAGAGCAACAGCGCCGGTTATTGGCGGCTGTCCGGGACTGCGGAAGATGGGTTGCCGGGCGCCCCGGGGTAGACATCAACCGGCTGCTGGAGGATTTGCACACCCTGGGCGACGAGCTGGACGATCTGCATCTGGAGGTTCACGAGCACCTGTGGTCGGTGTTCCGGATGCGCGTGGCGCTGCTGATCGTGGAGTCGTTCATACAGCGATACCGCGAGTACTTTCAATCTGTAGGCGAAGCGGGAGTGCCGGCCCTTGCCCATTGATTTTGAACTGGGCGGCGTGTATTTGCCGCCAATCGCTCAAGCGTTGCTATTGGCGCTGCCGATCTTTCTGGCGCTGGACTGGGGCCTGCGCCGCCTCGGTGTGCTGCGTTTTGTCTGGCATGAAGCTTTATTCGAGGGCGCGCTGTATGCGTGCGTGTGCGCAACGCTGATTCTGGTAATGGGAGCCTAATGCCTTGAAGAACATCCTTCCCCGACTCGCAACACTGGGCGTTGTAGTGCTGGCCTTCATTCTTGGCTGGTTTGCCTGGGAGCATTACACCCGAGCCCCCTGGACCCGGGATGCACGGGTGCGCGCTGATGTGGTGACGTTGTCTGCGGATGTCTCGGGGCGCATCGTCAGGCTGGCTGTTCAAGACAACCAGCATGTTGAGAAAGGCCAGTTACTGTTGGAAATCGACCCGGCTCGTTACACCCTGGCAGTGGAACACTCCAAACGCTCAGTGGAAGTGGCGAAAGGTTCGCTGGGGCAGTCGCAGGCGGCGATTACCGCCAGCGAATCGCTGCTCAGGCAGCGACAGAGTGAGGAGCATCGGCGGCGTACGCTGAAGGAGCGCTCGGCCATCTCTGGAGAAGAGTGGGAAAAAGCCAACACGGAGGTGACCGTGGCGGAGGCCGATCTACTGCGAAACCAGGCTAATTTGATTTTGGCCCAGGCCAATGTGCAACTGGCCATCGCGGCATTGAGCCAGTCTGAACTGAACTTGCAACGTACTCGGGTCGAATCGCCCGTCACCGGTTTTGTCACCAACTTGCTGACCCGTCAGGGGGACTATGCCACTGTCGGAGGCCCACTGTTGGCACTGGTGGACAGCCAGTCGTTTTATGTCAGCGGATACTTTGAAGAGACCAAGTTGCCGCGAATCGCAGAGGGCGACCGGGTCAACATCGAATTGATGAGCGGCGAAGCCTTCGGCGGCACTGTGCAAAGCATCGCCTTTGCTATCGCCGACCGCGAGAACCTCCCCGGTGGGCGCTTGCTGGCCAGCATCAACCCCAGCTACACCTGGGTCAAACTCGCACAACGGGTGCCGGTACGGATTCAGATTGACGCTGAATATGCCGACAAAAATCTTCTGCGGGCGGGGACAACGGCCACCGTAACCGTACTGGAAAACCGCAATGACAAGGCAACCCACTAACCCTTGTAGGAGCTGGCTTGCCAGCGAAAGCGGTGTAACAGTCAACATGGATGTTGAATGTAAGGGCCTCTTCGCTGGCAAGCCAGCTCCTACAGGGGATTGCAGTCGGTTGGAGAATCAGCAGACCAAAAAAAGCCCCGCGACCGAATGAGGCGCAGGGCTAAAAAAATTTGGTTGGTCGCGGCCAACCAAAGGAGCTCTTCAAAAAGCTTACTTGCTGGCGACGGTCTCGGGTTGCCAGCCACCGCCCAGGGCTTTGTAAATCGCGACAATGCCGCTATACAGATCGGTTTCGGCCTGAGCCTGGGTATCTTCGGCCGCCAGTCGCTCGCGTTGAGCGTCCAGCAGGACGAGGAAGTCCGCCGTGCCTTCGCGGTAGCGAACTTCGGCCAGGTCGGCGGCGGCGCGGCTCGATTCACTCTGACGAATCAGTGAGATCAACCGTTGCTGCCGTTTGCCGTAATCGCTGAACGCGTTTTCCGACTCTTCCAGCGCCAACAGCACTTGCTGCTCGTAACTTGCCAGCGCGCCTTCGGCATCCGCATCGGCTGCGCGTATACGGGCCTTGACACTGCCCAGGTCAAAAGCCGCCCAAGTGATGGCAGGGCTCAGTACCCAAGCGTTGGCCGCCGAGGAACCGATTTGCGAGCCGCGACCGGCGGTGAAACCGAGGAAGCCGCTGAGGCTGACCTGAGGGAACAAATCAGCCGTGGCCACGCCGATACGGGCGGTGGCAGAAGCCAGTTTGCGTTCGGCGCTGAGGATGTCCGGCCGACGTTGCAGCAGTTCACCCGGATCGCCAATCGGCAGCGCTTTAGCGATTGCCGGCAAGTTCTTGGGACTCAGGTCGACGGTTAGTTTCTCCGGGCGCTCGCCCAACAGGGTGGCGATGCGATTTTGCTGCCGTACCTGTTCGGCTTGCAATTGCGGCACGCTGGCTTCGACGGACGCCAGTCGTGCATCGGCGCGCTCCACATCCAGCTGATCGCCGACGCCGGCATCACGCAAACTGATGGTGATCTTGCGCGATTCCTGTTGGTTCTGCAGGTTCGCCAGCGCGATTTTCTCTCGCAGTTGCGCGCCGCGCAGTTGGCCATAGGAATCCACCAGTTCGGCAATCATGGTGACTTGCAGTTGGTACAGATCAGCCTCTAAAGCCTGTTGTTCAGCGTTGGCTGATTCCAGGTTGCGCTGGATGCGGCCAAACAGGTCGATCTCCCACGCCATGTCCAGGCCAAGGTCGTAGCGTTCGCTGTTGACCTGGTCGGTGGTCTGCCCCGGGACTTGCCCATTGCCCAGGTCGCTGCTGACCCGGCTGGTGATGGTCGGCATGGCGTCATTGCTGATGTCATCACGAATCGCCCGAGCGGCTTTCCAGCGCGCGAAGGCCACGCGCAAATCACGGTTGCCTTGCAGCGATCGCGTCACCAACTGGTTAAGGGTCGGGTCCTCGAATTGCTGCCACCAGATGCCCTCGAAGTGCGAGCGGTCAAAGTTTTTCTGACCGGCAGCGCCATCGGTAGCGGCGGTGATGTTGGCCGGTGCAGTCGCTGGGGTCTTGTAGTCCGGGCCGACGGTACAGGCACTCAGGGCCAGTACCAGCAGGCTCGGCAGGAACGCTTTCAAACTCATTGTTGCGACTCCAGTTTCAGGGCCTTGGCCGCTTTGCGCGCTTCGCCGCGCTCGACAAAGTTGCGAATCAATACGTAGAACACCGGTGTCAGCAACAGACCGAAGAAGGTTACCCCGAGCATCCCGGAGAACACCGCCACACCCATGGCGTGACGCATCTCGGCACCGGCACCGCTGGAGAACACCAGTGGCACAACACCCATGATGAACGCGAAGGAGGTCATCAGGATCGGACGCAGACGCAGGCGGCAAGCTTCAAGCACAGCAGCCAGCGGGCTCATGCCTTCGTCCTGCTGTTTGTCCTTGGCAAACTCGACGATCAGAATCGCGTTCTTACAGGCCAGTCCCACCAGTACGATCAAACCGATCTGGGTGAAGATGTTGTTGTCACCCCCCGAAGCAATCACCCCGGTAATGGCCGACAGCAACGTCATCGGTACGATCAGGATCACCGCCAATGGCAGGCTCCAGCTTTCGTACTGAGCCGCGAGTACCAGGAACGCCAGCAGTACGCAGAGCGGGAACACGAACAGTGCGGTGTTGCCGGACAGAATTTGCTGGTAGGTCAGGTCAGTCCATTCGTAGGTCATGCCGTTCGGAAGTTCAGCCTTGAGCAGTTTCTCGATGGCTTTTTCGGCCTGGCCAGAGCTGTAGCCTGGCGCTGCCGCACCGTTGATTTCAGCAGTGATGAAGCCGTTGTAGTGCATCACGCGGTCCGGCCCCGAGGTGTCGCTGACCTTGATGAAGGTCGCCAGCGGGATCATTTCGCCTTTGTTGTTACGCACTTTCAGCTGACCGATCTGGTCTGGTTCAAGACGGAACTGTTGTTCAGCCTGAACGTTGACCTGATAGGTACGACCGAAGCGGTTGAAGTCGTTGGCATACAGCGAACCCAGGTAGATCTGCAGGGTGTCGAAGATGTCGCTGACGGCCACGCCGTGGGTCTTGGCTTTTTCCCGGTCGATGGCGGCATCAACCTGTGGCACGTTCACTGTGTAGCTGGTGAACAGGCCGGCCAGTTCCGGCACGCTGTGGCTTTTGTTGATGATGTTCATGGTTTCTTTGAACAGCTCGTCGTAGCCCAGGTTGCCCCGGTCTTCGATTTGCAGACGGAAACCACCAATGGTGCCCAGGCCCTGTACCGGCGGCGGCGGGAAGATCGCCATGTAGGCTTCTTGAATCCCGGCGAACTGACCGTTCAAGGCGCCGGCAATCGCACCGGCGGACATGCTCGGGTCTTTGCGTTCGTCGAACGGTTTCAGGGTCACGAACACGATGCCGGCGTTAGGGCTGTTGGTGAAACCGTTGATCGACAGGCCAGGGAAGGCCACCGCACTTTCCACGCCCGGCTGTTTCAGGGCCAGGTCGGACATGCGTTTGATCACGTTTTCGGTACGGTCCAGGCTCGCCGCATCAGGCAGTTGAGCGAAGGCCACCAGGTATTGCTTGTCCTGGCCGGGGACGAAACCGGTCGGGGTGTTGGCGAAACCGAAGAAGGTCAACACCATCAAACCTGCGTACAGGAGCAAGGCGATCCCGCTGCTGCGGATAACCCGGCCCACGGTGCCGACATAACCATGGCTGGCTTTGTCAAAGAAGCGGTTGAACGGACGGAACAACCAGCCACCGAAAATCTTGTCGAGGACCTTGGAGAAACGGTCTTTCGGCGCGTCATGGCTTTTCAGCAATACGGCAGCCAGTGCCGGCGACAGGGTCAGTGAGTTGAAGGCCGAGATCACCGTCGAGATCGCAATGGTCAAAGCGAACTGTTTGTAGAACTGGCCAGTGAGACCCGAAATGAACGCAGCCGGGATAAACACCGCACACAGCACCAGCGCTGTGGCGATGATCGGGCCGGTCACTTCACGCATGGCACGCTTGGTCGCTTCGACCGGCGTAAGCCCCAGTCCAATGTTTCGCTCGACGTTCTCCACCACCACGATGGCGTCATCCACCACGATACCAATGGCAAGCACCAGACCAAACAGTGACAAGGCGTTCAATGAGAAGCCAAACAAGTGCATCACGGCAAACGTACCGATCAGCGAAACCGGTACCGCCACCAACGGAATGATCGAGGCACGCCAGGTTTGCAGGAACAGGATCACCACCAGAACCACGAGAATCAGCGCTTCAAAGAGGGTGTGAACCACCGCCTCGATGGAACCGCGCACGAAAATCGTCGGGTCATAAACGATGCTGAAATCCATGCCTTCCGGGAAGCTCTTTTTCAGCTCGGCCATCTTCGCCCGAACTTCGTTGGAGATTTCGATGGCGTTGGAGCCCGGACGCTGGAAGATCGGGATCGCCACCGCCGGTTGATTGTTGAGCAAGGAGCGCAGGGCGTATTGGCTGGAACCCAGTTCGACGCGGGCAATGTCTTTCAGGCGCGTGATTTCACCGTTATCGCCGGAGCGAATGATGATGTTCTCGAACTCTTCTTCGGAAACCAGACGACCTTGAGTATTCACCGACAGCTGGAAAGCGGTGGCATTCGGCGCAGGAGGCGCGCCCAGTGCACCGGCAGCCACCTGACGGTTTTGTTCACGAATCGCGCTCACTACATCGGTGGCGGTCAGGTTGCGTGAAGCGGTCTTGTTCGGATCGAGCCAGACTCGCAGCGAGTAATCGCCCATGCCAAACAATTGCACGTCACCGACACCGCCCAGGCGCGCCAGCTCATCCTTGATGTTGAGTAAGGCGTAGTTGGACAGGTAGAGCATGTCGTAGCGTTTGTCCGGCGAGGTCAAGTGCACAACCATGGTCAGGTCGGGCGAAGCTTTGTCGACGGTGATACCGATGCGCGTCACTTCTTCTGGAAGTTTGGGCTCGGTGCGAGTCACGCGGTTCTGTACCTGCACCTGTGCGTTGTCCAGGTCGGTGCCCAGCGCGAAGGTGATGGTCAGGGTAATCTTGCCGTCAGCGGTGGACTGCGAGGACATGTACAGCATGTTCTCGACGCCGGTGATGGCTTGCTCCAAAGGAGCGGCCACGGTTTCACCAATGACTTTAGGGTTGGCACCCGGGAAGTTGGCGCGGACCACAACGGTCGGCGGCACAACTTCCGGGTATTCGCTGATCGGCAACTGGAACAGCGAGATGGCGCCGGCGATCAGAATCAGCAGCGACAGCACCGCTGCAAAGATCGGCCGTGAAATGAAGAATTGGGAAAAATTCATCGCAGTTGTTGCTCCCTTAACCGCGTGGAGTCGCAGCAGCCAGTTTCACAACCTCACCCGGTGCGACCTTGGCAGGCGCGACTTGGGGCAGGTTGCTGGCTTCCAGCGCTTGTCGTTGTTGAGCCAAAGCCGCGAGGGTTTGTTCGCTGGCCATCGGGATCACTTCAGGGGTCACCGGCGAGCCAGGGCGAACCCGTTGCAACCCCTTGACGATGACGGTGTCATCCTTGTTCAGGCCGTTGCGCACGATGCGCAAACCTTCGATCTTCGGCCCTAGCTCGACGGCGCGGTACGCCGTTTTGTTGTCGGCATCCATGACCAGTACGAATTTTTTACCCAGATCGGTGCCGACCGCTTCGTCATTGATCAGCACAGCGGAATACGTACCGCTGCCCACCAGTTTCAGACGTGCATAAAGGCCCGGGGTGTAGCTGCCGTCCGCGTTGTCGAAGACCGCACGACCACGGATGGTGCCGGTCTTCGGGTTGACCTGGTTGTCGATGAAGTTCATCACACCCTGGTGCGGGTTGCCGTCTTCGTCGGACAGGCCCATGTAAACCGGGGTGGTGGCGCCGCGTTTGCCCTGGCGGGCGAGTTGGGTGTACTTGAGGAATACGCGCTCGTCAGCGTCGAAGTAGGCGTAGACCTTATCGGTCGACACGACGCTGGTCAGCGGTGTGGTGTCGGCGGTCACCAGGTTGCCGGCGGTGATTTCCGCTCGGCTGACGCGACCGCTGATTGGCGCGGTGACGCGGGTGAAGCTCAGGTTCAGTTTGGCCAGATCCAGTTGCGCCTGCAGTGCTCCGACGGCAGCGCGGGCTTCTTGAGCCGCACTGGTACGCGAGTCGGCCAGTTCGGCGGAGATCGCGTTGCTGGTGCGCAGGCGTTCACCGCGCTGAGCTTCGTTTTCACTACGGGTTGCGTTGGCGCGGGACTGGGCAACCAGGGCTTCGAGGCGGCGGACCTCTGCCTGGAATGGACGCGGGTCGATCTGGAACAGCAAATCGCCTTTCTTGACCAGTGCGCCTTCAGTGAATGCCACTTCATCAATCTGCCCGGAGACCCGCGGACGAATTTCTACCGTTTCCGGTGCTTCCAGGCGCCCGGTGAATTCGTCCCACTCGTTGATCGGTTGTTCCAGCACCTTGGCGACGCTGACTTTGGCCGCAGGCATGGTTGCGGCTGACTCCGGAGCCTTGCCGCACGCGCTCATCACCAACACTGCCAATAGGGCCAACGGGAAGCGCAAATGTTTGAGAGATTGTTCCATGGATGCATCCGCCAATGTATTGAGAATGGACGGATGATGAGCGGCGAGGGTGTATGTCACGAATCGAATGAAGCGAAGGTAACTATCATTCGGAATGATATGAGGCTCGATTGAGCTCTCTAGCATGCACCTTTGATTCAGTCCTGATCAATTGGATTGATCACAATTCAGTGTTGCAGGGAATGCAAGGGATTGGCTTGAAACCGAGTTGCGGCCATCGTCGGATCGCCGCCCGCAGACATGCTGCTCACACTGGTTTTTCAATGTCAGGACAGGAGTCGTCGAACTCTTTTGCGCTCACAAAAACGTCTGAGGGGTAGCGCTTAGTGACTTTGGAACGCTTTCAATCCTCGCTGCACGGCGGGCCTGGCTTCGATCGCGTCGAACCAGCGTGATAAGCGTGAAAGCACTGCCCAATCCAGACGGTCACGAATGGATGCCGCAATGGTGAAAGCAGAGATGTCCGCCATGGAAAACTGGTCTCCGGCCATAAAATCGTCGGTAAGAAACCGTTCTGCATAGACGAGTTGTTCAATGACGCGCCGATCAATGACCGTGGCCGCATCATTTAATCCCGCCTGGCGCAGGAAGAATGCTGAATGGCTAGGCGCGATTACGTCCGTAACGAAAAAGAAGTAACGATCAAACACCCTGTCGCGCTCTGGTCCAGGATGCGCTGGTGCGAGTCGACCGGGCGCTTTGGCATCAGCGAACTGAATGATTGCGTTTGATTGGTTGATGACCAGTGCCGGTGTCGACGTATGATCGACCAGGGTCGGGACTTTTCCTGCCGGATTAAGCGCCAGGTACGCCAAGTCGCGCTGCTCATTCGCTTGCAGATTCAGTCTCCGTGCCGTGTAGGGGACACCTGCTTCTTCCAAGGCTATTACAGCCCTCAGGCTGTTGCCGGTATTAGCGCCATACAGTTCTATTTTGGGGTTCATCAGGCACTCCTTGGAAATGAATGGATGATCATTGGATGCTAAGTGAAAAGCGGCGTATGCGTATGTCTTCAAGACCAAGCGCATACGCCCATAGTGATCACACCTCGAACGCTTGCCGGTTGGCACGTACGAAGTCACCCACCGTTTGAGGCGCTTGTCCGGTGATTTGGCCGATAACCCCGTCCTCACCGCTAAAGATTCCGTTCTGGTAATCGATCGCGACTGCAAGGAAGTGCTGGATCACAAACTCCGGCAGATCGTAGGTCTCCAGATGCTGGCGATACTCTTCGAGGGTCGAAGGGCTGTAGGTGATGGTGCGGCCTACGATGCCGCTGATTTCGTCGGCAATCTCTTGATGGTTCAGCTCGACAGGGCCGTACAGCGGATAGGTTTTCCCGATATGGCCAGACGGCTGTGTGAGAACGGCGGCGATCAGCCGCGCTTGGTCTTCAGCGGCGATTGGTGCATGTCGGCCGGTGCCGTATGGCAGCGTGATCCTGTTCTCCTTCACGATCTGATCGAGCACCCACGGAAAGATCAGCCACTCGGAAAAGAACGTCGGGCGGATGTGCACGGCGGGTACGCCCGACCAGTCGAGTACACGTTCTGCGATCCAGTGGTCGCGCGCGGCGTGACTCAAAGAGTCTTCCCGAGCAGAAATCTGCGACATTTCCACAACGACCTCGACGCCTGCTCGTTTAGCAGCATCCGCAAAATAGGCAGTCGCCTGAATGTAGCCAGGACGCACGGGATAGCACAGGTATGCGCCTGTGATCCCCTCCATCGCACGAACGATGTCGTCATGTTCAAGGAGGTCGCCAACAAATATTTCAGCGCCTTCGCTCTGGAGCGCTGCGCTGCGCTCATCCTCCTGGTGCACAAAAGCCCGAACCGCATGGCCTCCGTTGAGAAGGTGGCGAATGGTATAGACGCCAGTTTTTCCCGTAGCGCCGGTGACGAGGTATTTACGTTGCTGCATGGTGAATACTCCAAAGTAAAGGAACACACATTGCTCGCGCCGATATCACGTATCAGGCGTTACCAATTCACGAATATTGCGCAACAGTGCCGTTTGGCAGCACCGCATTCAGCTGTCGAAAGGAGCGTGATCAATCAGGTCACACACATTCGGGCAATCGAACCCGTGCACGTGACGGCGTCCGACATCAGCGAGCCCAGTGCCAATCGCTGTGTGAGGTTTCTTCCTGGCCACTTCAGCGACCGCTTGGGTAAACGCGGCCTTCATTCCAATGCGGGGGTAGAGGGCCAGCGTATCCTCGACCAGCGATGGCGTGATTTCCTCCAGCCGTAATCCCATCACGTCGACATGGGCGCCCATGTAGATCAGGGCGATCTCTGGCTGTTTGCGGTCGGCGATGCCGGCGCTAGAGTGAAGGGCGATCGCATCCCAAACCAGCTCCGCTTTCGACTCCGGGTAACCGTTTTCCAGCAGGAAACGGCTGGCAGCGTCGGCGCCGTCGACCTCAAAACGTTGGTCGGCTGCGAATTCGTACGTCAGACCCAGATCGTGCAGCAGCGCGGCGAGATAGACCGCCTCGCGGTCGTATTTCAGGCCTCGCTGCTGGCCGAGGAATTCGGCAAACCACCACGTGCGATGCACATGGTGCAGGAGCGCTGTCGAGTGAACGCGTTCGACGAGGAAAGAGGCCTTGCGAGCGAGTTCAGAGTCTGGAGCGCTGAAGCCGCCGATGATGACAGGTGTACTCATGTTTGCTCCCGGGGGATGAAGTTGGCTCGCAATTCATTCTAAATAGTTGCAATTGACCAAATTGACTACTTTCAGATGATTTGTGCCAACATGCGTGTCAGGTCAATGCGGGAGATCGCTGTGAGAATAACGACGAAATCAAGCCATCCCTTTGTCGGCGTGGCGCAAAAACGAGTGGTGATTTTGGGTTTGCCTCCCGTGGATTCGCTTGATGTGATCGGCCCCGCAGAGGTGTTTGCCTATGCGAACAATCTGCACCGCGGCGACTGTGCTCCCTACGTACTCGAGCTGGTTTGCGCGGGCGCCAATGAACACCTGGAGAGCAGCACCGGCATCGCACTCATGGCGCACAAGACGCTTGAACAGGAGCGTCTTGAAAACAAGGCCATCGACACGTTGATCGTGACGTCGGGCTGGAAAGCCATGGATCAGCTGGATCAGTCCGCCATCGAGTGGATCCGCACGCGAGCCAAGAGCGTCAGGCGTGTGTGCTCGATCTGTGTCGGCGCGTTCGCCCTGGCCGAGACAGGGCTATTGGATGGTCGTAAGGCAACGACTCACTGGCGGATGGCGCGTAGCCTGGCTGACCGCTATCCCAATGTGCAGGTAGATCCCAACCCGATTTGGGTCAAGGACGGCAACCTGTACACCTCGGCTGGGATATCGGCGGGAATCGATCTTGCGCTCGCTTTGGTCAGCGAAGACCTGGGAGACGACATCGCTTTGGAGGTCGCGAAGAACCTGGTCCTGTTTCTGCGACGTCCTGGCGGTCAGGCACAGTTCAGCGTCGCTCTCCAGTCGCAGCATGCGACCGGTTCGAACCTCGATGAGTTATGCGTGTGGATCAGTGAGCATCTACATTCGGAGCTTACGGTCGAGATACTTGCAGACAAGCTCGCGACTAGTGTGAGGACCTTGATCCGCATGTTTCAGAGGGAATTCAAGACAACGCCTGCGAAGTACGTCGAGGACGTCCGGGTTGAAGCGGCCTGTCGGCAAATAGAGCTGGGAAGGCGGTCGATGGAAGAGATTGCGCGCCGATGCGGCTACCACAGTGTCGACGTGCTCAGAAAAGCCTTCGTGCGACGCATGGGGGTGAGTCCAAAGGAGTACGCACAACGTTTCGCGCCAGTTAACGAGCCTGCTTAGGCATGCTCAATGGTCATGAACGTACCTAAGCGGGCTGTTGATTCATTTAGTGAGGATGATCTGCGAATAGCAGTGGCCGACTGCGCAGTCAGTTGCCCATACCAAACCGAAGCTTTCGTCTTGTAATGTCTCAAGGTGGGAAATCATGGTTGGGGGCATACTTTTTAGTGGACAGAGTTTGCCCCCAAAAATGGCGGTAGAGTAAAGCGGGTCTCAATCGGCAGCAGTGGACGTTTGGATGGTAATAAATTCAGCTAATGCGCCCGACGAGAGATATGCCAGCCTCTTTCAAAGGCTCTCAGGATCCCCAAAGAACATCTGAATCCGCGAGCGCAACCAACGCTCGCCCGGATCGTTGTCCTGCGACCCTCGCCAGGCCATGTGCAATTCAAAAGTACGTACCGGCAGCGGCGGATCTTCAGCCCGGACACCACCGGCAGCTGTCAGCGCGTCGGCCGTATAGTCAGGCACCGTCGCCACAATATCGGTGCCGCTCAGCAGCGAGCTCAGCCCGTTGAACTGCGGTACCGCGAGCACGACATGGCGTTTGCGCCCGAGTTTTTCCAGTTCTTCATCGATAAAACCGCTCAGGTCACCCGCGAACGACACCAACGCATGCGGCCGGGCACAGAAGTCATCCAGGCTCAATGGCCCGGGCACGGTGTCGGCCCGCAACAGCTTCGGCATACTGCGACGCAGCACTTTGCGTTTGGCGTTGGCCGGCAGGTCGGCGGTGTAGCTGACGCCGATGGAAATCTCGCCCGAGGCCAATAGGCTCGGCATCAGAATGTAGTTGGCGCGACGCACCACCAGCACGATCCCGGGCGATTCGGCACGCAGGCGCTTGAGCAGCATCGGCAGCAGGGCAAACTCGACATCGTCCGACAGGCCAATGCGAAACACCGCGGTGCTGGTGGCCGGATCGAATTCCGCCGCACGGCTGACGGCCGTGGAAATCGAGTCCAGCGCGGGGGAGAGCAGGGCGAAGATTTCTATCGCCCGTGCGGACGGTTCCATGCTGCGACCGGTGCGCACGAACAGCGGATCATCGAACAGCCCGCGCAGGCGTGAAAGTGCCGCACTGATGGCCGGCTGGCCGAGAAACAGTTTCTCCGCAGCGCGGGTCACGCTGCGCTCGTGCATCAATGTTTCGAAAACGATCAACAGGTTCAGGTCGACACGACGCAGGTCATTACGATTCATCTGGAGTCCCTGGCAGAGTCATCAAGCTTGACGAGAGCGGCCATATAAGAACAATGGCCGGCATGAATCTTACGGGGAAAGGCTGCTACTCTGCACCGTGTAATTCAGTTTTTCCTGAAAGGCCGCTCCGATGTTCACGACATTTGATGATGCCGGCGGTGCTGCGGAATCAATGACAGGCATGTCGACTATTAATAGCCACGGATAGTCTTGGGTATAAAGCCCAGATAGAGTTCAAGGCATTAGAGGTTACTTTGACGAGGTTTGCGATGTCCCGCACGATCCGTTTTCACAAGTTTGGTCCAGCCGAGGTGCTCAAATGCGAAGAGCATGCGGCAGCGCTTCCTGCTCCGGGCGAAGTGCAGGTGCGTGTCGAGGCGATTGGCATCAGCTGGTACGACACGCTTTGGCGTCAGAACCTGGCTTCGTCTCACGCTCGTCTGCCTTCAGGTCTGGGCCAGGAAATGTCCGGTGTCGTTACGGCGCTCGGCGAGGGCGTCGATGACTTGGCAGTCGGTGACAAGGTCGCCAGCTTCCCGGCCCAAAGCCCGAACGACTATCCTGTGTATGGCGAGCAGATTGTTCTGCCACGCTCGTCACTGACCCTTTATCCGCAGGTGCTGAGTCCGATCGAAGCGGCCGTGCATTACACACCGCTGCTGGTTGCTTACTTCGCTCTCAACGATCTGGCACGGGTCAAACCCGGGCAATTTGTCCTGGTGACCGACGCCAGCCATTGTGCCGGACCTTCGTTCGTACAGCTCGGCAAAGCCTTGGGCGTACGAGTGATTGCCGCCACCAAAACGGCGGATGAACGTGAGTACCTGCTATCGCTGGGTGCCGAGAAAGTCATCGTCACTGAAGAAGAAGATCTGCTCATGCGGATCAACAAAATCACGGACAACCGCGGCGTGGATGTGGTGTTCGATGGGTTGGGTGGTCCGCAGATGTCGCTGCTCGGCGACGTGCTCGCGCCTCGTGGCAGCCTGGTGTTGTACGGCTTGCAGGGCGGTAACCAGACGCCGTTTCCGGCTTGTGCAGCGTTCCAGAAGAACATTCAGTTCTTTGTGCACTGTATCGGCAATTTCACCGGTAAGCCTGAATTGGGCATCATCCAGGACCAGGTCGCACTGCAGCGTGCCTTGCGTGATATCAACCAGTTGACCGCTGACCGCGTGCTACTGCCGCTCAAGACTCGGGTCTTCCCGTTTTCCGAGTTTGTCGAAGCACACCGCTACATGGACGAATGCCCATGCCGCGAGCGGGTGGCCCTACAGGTTGAGCCTGCGTAACACGCTCCAGAAAAAAGTCCGTGCTTGCACGGACTTTTTCATTCTCCCTCCGAAAAATGAGGCGCACCGTCAATCCATGACGGGGCCGTTCAGCAACTGAACTGGTTTTTGCCCTCAATCTGTATCTTCTAATCATCATATAAGCCCCGATAATTGAATGATTACTTTCATCTCAAGGAATGAGCTATGGCCAGGTATCGGGCAGATACTTTTCAATGCGCCCCGGCAATACAAACTCAACAATTGGCGTGTTATCGAACAGTTGCCGAAAAACTTAGGGTGACTTCTTTCTTTATTTATCGTGCTACTTGTCTGTGGGACGCTGTCGGATATTTCCTAGGATCACTCGCGCCGTCGCCAGACGCCCGTTCTGCCGGGACTGGAGGCCTGTCGACGCCAGGCGGTTTGTCGCCACGTTCTAATCGTTTCAAATAATGACTAAAGACTAAGTGTTAGCATTTGATATCAAGCACGACACTCTAATCATGACGGGCAACCGATTGCGCAATGCAAAGCGTTGTTTGCGTGACATCGAACCTATGAGTAACAGGTAAACAATGATGACCAATACCCATGATCAGGCAATGAACTATGTTTATCAGCAAGTATTGCAACGATTGCTGAGTTTCTTTTCGCGGGCCGAACGCACTGCATTGCAGCTGTTGATTCAGCGCGTGGTGGTCGCTGCAGGTGGCATGGAACGTATTGGCGAGTACAAGGTGCTGACGATCCAGTCCGGGACCCGCGACAGCTGCTATACCCTTGCGCTGCTACGTGCCGCGCAATTGAGCATTGCCGGCCGGGCACCCGCGACATTCCAGCTGCGGGTGGCGACCTTGCGCTTGAACGACGCAGCCTCGATGGCCCTTGAAAACATCCATCGCAGTTGCAGTGCGTTGTTTCTTTACGATGATCCTCGGGTTGAAGTGTTGATGGTCGATAACCGCGAGGTCCTGCCGTTCAATCACGGGGTCGGGGTCTCTGAAGCCGGCCGCGAGTCAAATCGACTCAATCTCTTGATGGTCGGTCACCGCCGAACCTGGAACGACCCTCTGGATCTGTGGGATGACGGCTACCTGGCAACGGGCGAGTTCTACGGACAAATCGCCCGCTGGGAACGGGGCGTCGATGCCATGGTCAGTAGCGATTCACCGCGCCAGCAAAAGCAGTTCATGGAGGGATTGAACCGTGCGGCGGCAAAGGCCGGCTTCCCGATGCCGGAGCAGGCTGACACCGGCTATGAGCAGCTCTTCGCGCGGCTTGATGAACTGGGCAGCGATTGCTATCGCGAGTTTTATCCCGGTCATGAGCAGCCCGCGTGGCGACCCGCAGAAAGTTTTGAGGCGTGTCGCCGCGCGACATTCATCGACATTCACGACCTGCTGGTCAGCAACCTGGAGGAGCGCTGGCCACTGCTTACCGAGTTCCTCAAGTTTCAACCTGACGGACTGATGACTCAGGTCGGCGATAACGACTACGCCAGCCTTTCGATTTCCGCACACCTGCGGGGGCTGCAAGCCAGGTTCGTGCAGGGGCGGACATACGAGGCCGGCATTAGCGATTATTTGCAGCGACTATTAGTCATGTTGCAACGCAAGCAACTTTCAGAGCATGTGTGCGACCAGGCATTGCAGACGTACGGCAACCCGGCAACCCTGTCGGAACAGCGCGAACTGGCGCAGGCCGAGGCGCAAAGAAACCTCGGCCTCAACGAAGCTCAACTGGTGTGTTTACTGTTTGCGCCCTTTGTAGAGAACGGTGCGTCGCTTGAACGTTTTCTACGCCAGTGTCATCCCGGCATGCTCGTGGCCTTGCCCGAACTGCATCGGGCAATGCAGGGCAAGCCTGCGCCCGAGCAGGTATTGCAATGGATGATCGACGTCAGCGGGTTGCCCGTTAGCCTGATCGGTGCGCTATATCGCATGGGGCCGGTGGCCAGCGCCGAAACAGCGGACACGGGACAGCACGCAGAGCTGATGGCGATTGACGCCATGACGGGCGAACGGTCAACGGGACGTTGAAAGTGCCTGGCTTGATAACGCGCACTCAGTTGCAGTGGGGCGAGCTCAGTATGTTCGGCCATTGCCCATGAAAGGACCCCGAGAAACCGACTTCGCTTATCAGGCGGTGTACCGCTACCTGACCCACCTGATCAGCGAACCGGTCAGCGACACCCGTGTGCGGCTCCCTTCGTTACGGCAGTTGGCGGACCGCCTGAGCGTCTCGATTTCGACCATTCAGTACGCGTATTCGCTGCTGGAAAAGGAAGGGCGCGTCTATTCGGTGGCCAAGTCCGGTTATTACGCACTGCCGGTGTCGTTCATCCGGCCACCTTGCAGCGGCAATGACCTGCTGGAGACGGTCTATGTGAATGCCAGACGCCCTGGAATGCTGGTATTGAGCGCTGATGAGCCTGCACTGCTGCAACCGTTGGACAGCCCGCTTTTGCTGCTTGAGAGAGAACTGTTGCGCCAGTATCCACGCCAGCCGCAACCCACCTCTCAACCCTGTGGCGAGCGGGAACTGCGCGCCGCCCTGGCGGCTCGTTACACGTCCTCTCCAGCGCGCTGTTGGCACGCCGACGATGTCTACATCGGTGCTGATCTGCGTGGCGTACTGGAAATATTGATCGCGGTGCTGTGCCTCAAAGACGCCACGGTCGTGGTGGAGTCGCCGTGCGACTGGGCGATCCTGCGATTGTTCCGGGACGCCGACGTGCAGGTCATCGAGTTGGCATTGCAAGCTGATGGCGGGCTGGACCTGGATCATCTGCAGATGCTGCTGGAAACCGAACCGGTGAGGCTGGTGATGCTGTCATCCGGCCTGAACATGCCGCGCGGCAGTGTGGCCTGCGACAGCAATCGACAATCCACGGCGCAGTTGCTGGAACGGCACGGCAGTTGGGTGTTGGAAAATGATTGTCACGGCGAACTCGAATTTGAACACGGCCGGCCACGGTTTCGTGATTGGTTGGACCCGGAGCGCTTGATCGTGTTCTCCACGTTCGAGAAGGTCATCGGGCCTGAAGCGCCCTATGGCTATCTGCTTTCGCGGCAACTGCGAGGTGAGCTGCAGCGGCACTTTTTGCTGCGATCGTTCCGGTTATCGCCGATCCGCCAGAAGGCCATCGCGCGTCTGTACAACAATGGACGAATCGATCAGCACTTACTGGTGCTGCGTCGGCTGCTCAAGGAGCGCAAAGTGCAGATGACTCAACTGCTGGAGGAGCGACTGGCAGACGCCTTGCATTTCGTCGATCCCCAGGGCGGCGCAACAGTCTGGGTGCGCTCGTTGCGGCGGGTCGATGTGCGCGGCGTGTTCCACCGCTTGCTCAAGCAGCAGGTCGTGGTGGCGCCGGGGGAATTGTTCAGTTTGCGCGGCCTGCATGGGCAACACTTGCGGCTGAGCCATACCTTTGGCGGTGAGCATGACCTTGCCGTTGCACTGGGTCTGCTGGGGGATGCCTTGCGTCTGGAGGCCACCGATTGAACGATGCGGTCAAACATCGTGAATCATCTTGAATCGATCCCATCGCGTTGCGGTCAAACTGCCAGTAAACTGCGTTCCAATTCCTGAACCAGTCTATTCCAGAGGTTTTGCATGACACTCAGTGCTTTTGCGGGCAAACCGGCACCGGCAGAATTGTTGGTCGACATCCCGCGACTGGTAACGGCCTATTACACCGGCCAGCCTGACGCCGCCATCTCTACCCAGCGTGTAGCCTTTGGCACGTCCGGACACCGAGGCAGTTCGTTCGACCTGAGTTTCAACGAATGGCACGTTCTGGCCATCAGCCAGGCGATTTGCCTGTACCGCGAAGCCCAGGGCATCGACGGCCCGTTGTTCGTCGGGATCGACACCCACGCACTGTCCACGCCAGCGGGTGCCAGTGCGCTGGAAGTATTGGCCGCTAACGGCGTCACTGTGATGATTGCCGAAGGTGATGAATACACACCGACCCCGGCCATTTCCCACGCGATTCTTTGCTACAACCGTGGCCGTACTTCGGGGCTGGCGGACGGTATCGTTATCACGCCGTCGCACAACCCGCCGCAAAGCGGTGGTTACAAATACAACCCCACCAACGGTGGCCCGGCCGATACCCATATCACCAAGTGGATCGAGGCCAAGGCCAACGAACTGCTGGCGGCCAAACTCGCCGGCGTCAAACGCATCAGTTACGAGCAGGCGCTGAAAGCCAGCACGACCCATCGTCACGATTACCTGAACACCTACGTGGCCGATCTGATCAACGTAATCGACTTCGACGCCATCCGTGATGCCAAGCTGCGTCTGGGCGTTGATCCGTTGGGCGGAGCAGGGGTGCGCTACTGGTCGGCGATTGCCGAGCACTACCGTCTGGACCTCGACGTGGTCAACAAGCAGGTCGATCCGACGTTCCGCTTCATGACCGTCGACTGGGACGGTCAAATCCGTATGGACCCATCGTCCACCCACGCGATGCAAGGCCTGATCGGCCTGAAAGAACGCTTTGACGTGGCCTTTGCCTGCGACCCGGATCACGACCGCCATGGCATCGTCACGCCGTCCGGTGGTTTGCTGGCGCCTAACAATTACCTCGCGGTATCGATCGACTACCTGTTCCAGAACCGCCCGCTGTGGCGCGCCGATGCTGCCGTGGGCAAAACCGTGGTCAGCAGCGGCTTGATTGATCGCGTGGCCAAGCGTCTGGGTCGTCGTTTGTATGAAGTGCCGGTCGGCTTCAAATGGTTTGCTGACGGGCTGTTTGACGGCTCACTGGGCTTTGGCGGTGAAGAAAGTGCTGGCGCCTCGTTCCTGCGCAAGGACGGCGGCGTCTGGTGCACCGACAAGGATGGTTTGATCCCGGCGTTGCTGGCAGCCGAAATGACCGCTCGCACTGGCCGCGATCCAAGTCAGGCCTATCGCGCGTTGACCGACGAACTCGGCGAGCCGTTCTCGGTACGCGTGGATGCCAAGGCCAACCCTGAACAGAAAGCCTTGCTGAGCAAGCTGTCGCCGGATCAGGTAACCTCGACTCAACTGGCGGGCGAAGCGATCCAGAGTATCCTCAGCCATGCGCCGGGCAATGACCAGGCCATTGGCGGCCTGAAGGTCATGACCGAAAATGGCTGGTTCGCGGCACGTCCGTCGGGCACTGAAGACATCTACAAGATCTACGCCGAAAGCTTTGTCAGTGATGACCACCTCAAGCAGTTGGTGGCCGAAGCGCAGACACTGGTGGATGGCGCCATTTCTGCGAAGTGATTGACGACCCCCATCGCGGGCAAGCCCGGCTCCCACAGGTTCAGTGGTGAACACAAATTTTGTGTTCGACCCCGACACTGTGGGAGCCGGGCTTGCCCGCGATGGCTTCAGTCCAGGCACCAAAAATCCAAAAAAAGGGGCGACCATCACGGTCGCCCCTTTTTTTGTCTGCCGTTTACCGGATCAAGCCAGGTCGACCAGGACGATTTCGCTGTCCTCAATCGCCGTCACTCGCAACACCTGCTCATCGGCTACAGCAACACCGTCTCGAGCTTGCGCACGTAAGCCATTGACTTCAATTACGCCAGTGGCCGGGACCAGGTAGGCGCGGCGACCGCTATCCAAGCGATACTCTGCGGATTCACCGGCCTTGAGGTTCGCCGCCACCAGGCGCGCATCGGCGCGGATTCGAAGGCTCTGATCATCGCCGGATTTACCGCTGGCCAGGGTCACGAAGCCTTCACGCTCACCTTTCGGGAACGGCTTGGCGCCCCAGGACGGTGCAAGACCGGATTCGTTCGGAATAATCCAGATCTGGAAGATCTTGGTCGCGGTCGCTTCCAGGTTGTATTCGCTGTGAGCAATGCCGGTGCCAGCGCTCATGACTTGAACGTCGCCTGCCTCGGTGCGGCCCTTGTTACCCAGGTTGTCTTCGTGAGTAATCGCACCTTCACGGACGTAGGTAATGATCTCCATATCCCGGTGCGGGTGTTTTGGGAACCCGGTGCCGGAGGCAATCACGTCATCGTTCCACACTCGCAAGTTGCCCCAGTTCATGCGCTTGGGGTCATGGTATTCGGCGAACGAAAAGTGATGATGGGCATCCAACCAGCCGTGATGGGCGCCGCCCAGGGAGCTGAAGGGTCTGAGTTCGAGCATGGCCGTCTCCTGAAAGGGGGTTAATGGCGAGCATCATCTATCAGGCACACATCGATAAAAAGCGTAAAAAATGCCTCATTACAATCGAATTAGTTGATGTGAAATGCCCTCGAAATGTTCTCATCCAGCCTTCACTTCATCGCATAAGCCAATGACCTCAAAGCATTTCACTAGAACTCAAGCGCAAATGCAGACACCATAGCCCTCAACAGCCTCACACCCTGGAGTCAGCCCGCGTGCCGCAACACACCCCCGATCTTCCTCCCGAACTTCGCCCCTTGGCCGAGATGCCGCTGCTCAAGCGCCTGGCCGCCCGATTCTTCGGTCATGGCTTGACCCGCCTGCGCGCGCAGCACCGCGCGTCCTGGTTGCACGGGCAGGCTGACGGCTTTCGCAGCGGTCACAGTGCGGGGTTTGATTACGGCTTTAAAGAGGGAAAACTCGAGGGGCTGGAAGAGGGCCGGCAAGTGCTGCTGATCCGTGATTCGCGCTCAACCGAGCATCGACCGCCCAACGTCGATGACAATCTGTTTGACGATTGGCGCCTGCCATTGAGCGCTGAACTGAAGAAGCGCATGAAGGCCGATGTTGCCCGACTGCTGCCACCCAATGCCCAGCCAAGCGTTGCGCAGTGGAAGATGATCTTCAGCGACACGCCGTCGACGTCGGTGATTGCCGGGGCGGGCGCAGGCAAGTCGACCACGCTGGTGCTGCGTATCCTGTTGCTGACCCACTATCTGGGCTTCGAACTGGATTCGATGACCGTTGTGACCTTTACCCGCGAATCGCGCAAAGACTTCATTAACAAGCTGATCGAGCTGTTCGCGGTGTGGGGCCGTCCACTGGGACTGAAAGAAGCGCGTGATCTGGTGCGTACCTTCCACTCGCGCATTCTGCCGATGGTTCGCAGCCTGCCGGGGTTCGAGCGTCTGCAAGCATTCGAAAACCTCAGCAATCGCGTGCAAAACGGTGAGGAAGAGGTCGACAGTAACCCCTTTGACCTGCGTATCAATGACGCTCAGCGACAGCAGCTCAATGCCTGCTACCACCAGTTGCACACACGCGACGAGCGCTTTCGTGAATTGATCAAGCCTTTGTCCCGCCACGCCTTGCAGCTCAAGGAGTTGGAGCGCGATCACCCCGATGTGCAAAAACGCGTGGCTGTGACTGAGCTGGCGGCCAAGCGCGATGAAGAACTCTGTGACGCCATTGAAGACCTGTGGTTTCGTGCCGGCGCCTGGCCAATCAAGGGGATTGAACCCAATCGGCACTCGTTCGATATCAATGGCTCGACGTTCCGTTGCCACGGCTACATCCCGAGCCTGGATGCCTGGGTCGTATTGGGTTTCGATCCTCGGGAGAATCCACAGGTTTGCCGCCCGAATGCCAAGCTGACCGTCCGGGCGGAGTGGGCAGTAAAGCGCACCCTGTTTCAAGCTTTCTGTCGTAAGTCATTGATATGGATAGATAGTTACGAATCGTCAAAGCGCGTTTTGGCCTCTTTGGCAGGTGATGCCAGCGCGGGACCGGGCTTTGATTACAGGGTCAAAGGCGAACTGGCTTCTGCACCATTGCTGGACTGTTTTGTGGCGGCAGCCGGGTTTATAGAAAACCTGGGGCTGGATGTTCCGAACGCCGTTGGCCAGATGAGTTTCGCCAAGGACGACCCCGACAGGTTCTTCTTCGAGGCCTTGAGCCTGTTCTGGCGAGCACTGGAAGATCATCTGCTTGATCAAAAACCGCCGGTGATGACCTACAACCGCATGTTCGCCTTGTTCAGCGAGCATTCCCCGGAAAACCTGAAACTGCTCAGCGATGAGCTGCTGCGACCACTGTCACACCTGATGATCGACGAATTTCAGGACGTTTCACCACAAATCGTCTCCTGGATCCGCGCCAGCTTGGCCGAGATCCGCAGTCGAGGCCCGGCGATGCACGTTGGGCGGGGCGCGCAACGCTCATCGCTGCTGTGTGTGGGTGATGACTGGCAGTCCATTTATGGCTGGCGCGGCAGCTCGCCGACGTATTTCATGGAGTTCAACAAAGAGTTCCCGTCGCCGAGCACTACCAAAGTCATGCTCAGCGACAACTATCGCAGTCATCAACACATCATCGACGCCGCCGAGCATATCGTCCGCGCAGCGCCGGCCATCGCGGGCAAGAAAGCCAAAGCCAGCGGCGCGCCTAAGGCGCTGTTGCCGGTAAACGTTCTGGATCGGGACGATCAAGGTTTGGCCCAGCGCCTGATGGAGCATTACCGGAAGGGTGATTCAATCCTGATGCTTTATCGAAAAAGCAGCGATAAGTTATTGATTGAACAGCATATTCAACCTGTTGTTAATGTTGATTCGAGCTTGCCATATGAAGCGCGGCGTCTCAAACAACTGACCTATCACAGCGCCAAAGGCTTGCAGGCCGATGCGGTGTTTTTGCTGGGTGATTGCCAGCATCTGACCAGTTCCCCCTACAAAAACCAGGTTTACCGTATGGCAGGACTTGGCAAGGCCGGTGACAACGAGCCGTATGACAGCGCGCAAAAAGACGAAATCCTGCGACTGGCTTACGTCGGCATCACCCGGGCAGTGAGCCATTGCTACTGGTATGTCGAGGGGCAGGACACGGCTGTGAACATGCCCAAGGCGTCGGACCGGATCGGCAAAGGGAAAGCGTTTTTTGCTGATCATCGGGTTACTCAGAAACTGGCGTAACCCTGAGTCGTCGCCCAATAAAAAGCCCACACAAAGTGGGCTTTTTATTGGGCTGTTCGGCCTTCAGGCATAGCTTTTGAGGGCCATAGGTGGAATAAATGCCTCAAGTTCATCCTCGACGGCTTCAATGATTCGTTCGACATCCGCCGCATTCATGACCGTTGCGCAAGGAATACCGGCAATGGCGATCATGGTCTCGCCACTGGCACGATCAAACAACCGGGCGATCATGCTGCCCGGCGCGTCCATGCTCGCCTCAAATCCCATGGGATGAAAATGCCAGCGCATCAGCTGGCAGGCGTTTGGAAACGTTACTTTGCTGAAATACCCTTTATTCATATGTAGCCCGCCTTCTTCATCGAGCGCTTCCTTTAGCTCATGTTAGGAGGGGAAGAGCCTTCAATGGCTCAACCGATGACTGCTTTTAAAAGTAGCACTCGAATGTGAAATCCATGTGATTTTTTTTCGGCCGTTGGGCGGTTCGTAGAGTTTATTTGATGAAGGTCACCTGACCATTTTTTCAGCCATTGAACCCGGTGCAGAACTTCGGCAAGCTCGGCGTTTTCCCATCGAGACCTTTATGCACCCCGATGATGATGGGCCGCAGCAAACCCGGGCCACGGGCGAGACGGTCATGCGCTACCACTTGTGCTGGAAACACCGTGACCTGGACGGCGTCATGGCGCTTTATCACCCAGACATCCAGTACCACGATTTTTTCCAGAACCGCGTGATGGGGCTCGACGATCTGCGCGAGTACGTGCGCGTGAGCATGCCTCGCAACCTGGACGAAGCGCTGGAACATTCGGACCGAATTCGCCTGGATGGCAACACCGCATTTATTCAGTACCGGATGACGTTGCGTGGCGGTGAGGGGCTGGTGTCCTTTCATACCAGCGAGGCGATCACAGTCCGTGACGGGTTGATCTGGCGGGTCAACGAATACGCCACGCTGGTCCACGAGCAGCCGCTTCGCAAGGCAACCAAAACGCTGCGTCCGGCCGTCAGTCGACTCGGCCTGTCCCCGCGCCAGTTGAGTTTCATGGCCGATGACTTGCAACAGTATTTCCAGCACCAGCAACCTTATCTGGACCCCGCGCTCGACCTGCAACGGGTGGCGAAGGAGTGCGGCTACAGTCGCAACCAGATTTCCTACCTGTTGAATCAAGTGCTGGGCCAGAGTTTCTATCGCTATGTTAACCAGGCGCGCCTGCAGCATTTGCTCGGCACGCTGGACACCGCCACACCGCCGATACGCGTCGACGAGCTGGCATTTGCCGCGGGCTTCAATTCGCTGTCGGCGTTTTACACCTGTTTTCGCCAGCACACCGGTCTGACGCCCAAGGCGTACACCAAACAAATTTCCTTGCGTGCACGCGCGCAAGACAGCCCCTGAGCCCACGCACTAGGATCGACGCCATCGAAGTTTGAGTGGCGGAGTCTTGCATGTCGGCGTGGCGCACTATCAGTTTATGGATGGATCAACTCGACGAGCCGTTATTGGCCCGTCCGGCGCTGGAACACGATCTGGACGTCGACGTGGCAATCATTGGCGCGGGATATACCGGGCTCTGGACCGCGTATTACCTCAAGCGTCTGGCCCCGGGCCTGGACATCGCCATTGTCGAAGCGCAAACCGCTGGTTTCGGCGCCTCGGGCCGTAATGGCGGCTGGTTGATGGGCAACCTGTTGGGTGAAGACCGCTTGCTCGCCGGGTTGTCCCCGGAGCAGCGCCGCGCCTCATTCGACTTGCTGCACAGCATTCCTGATGAAGTAGAAGTCATTCTGGAGCGTGAAGGCATCGCCTGCGATTACCGCAAAGGCGGGGTGCTTTACTGCGCCGCACGCTACCCCGAGCAGGAAGCCAGCCTGCGCCGCTATCTGGATGATCTCTACCGCCAGGGCCTGACCGAAAGTGACTACCGCTGGCTCAGCCCCGAGCAACTGGCGCAACAGATCAGAGTTGCGAAGCCTTATGGCGGTATCTATGCACCGCACGTTGCGACCATCCACCCGGCAAAGTTGGTGCGAGGCTTAGCACGGGCGGTGGAGAAAATGGGGGTCAGCATCTATGAAAACAGCGCCGTCACGCAGTGGCAGTCGGGGAGCTTGCGCACCGCCAAGGCGGCGGTTCGCAGTCGCTGGATTGTCCCGGCGGTAGAAGGTTACGCGACAACATTGCCGCCGTTGGGGCGCTATCAAATGCCGGTGCAAAGCCTGATCGTTGCCACCGAACCACTGTCCGCTGCGACGTGGGACGAAATCGGCCTGAGTCGCGGCCAGGCCTTCAGCGAGAGCAGCCGTCAGGTGACCTACGGCCAACGCACCGCCGACAACCGTCTGGTGTTCGGGGCGCGAGGCGGCTACCAGTTTGCCGGCAAGTTACGCCATGACTTCGACCTGACGACCAGCGAAGTGGAGTTACGACGCTATCTGTTCGGCGAACTCTTCCCGCAATTGAAGAATGTGCGGATTACCCACGCTTGGGGCGGAAATCTTGGCATGTCGCGGCGTTTCAAGCCGCACATGCTCTGTGATCACGCCAGCGGCATCGCCTTGTCCGGCGGTTATGGCGGGGAGGGCGTCGGTGCCAGCAACCTGGGCGGCAGAACCCTCGCCGACCTGATTCTTCAGCGCGATACCGAGTTGGTGCGCCAGCCTTGGGTCATGCCGCAGGGCGGACTCGACACGCTCAAGGCCTGGGAGCCGGAACCCTGCCGCTGGCTCGGTTACAACGCGATCATCCGCAGCTTCGTCCACGAAGACCAGACCCTGGCCAACCCGGCTACCGCACCCTGGCGCCGAAAGCTGGCCAGCGGGGTCGCGGGGTTCATGGAAGGTTTCATGCAGTAAACAACGCTTTTTCCATTGACAGGTACGCCCATGAGCATCACGCAATTCAAGAACACCGCCACCCTGAAGCTTGATGAATCCAATCCGGTCGCGGTGCCACTGGGAACACCCGTGGCAGTGGCCTCGACCACCAGCGTCGAACGCGATGATGGTGTCGAAACCGGTGTCTGGGAATGCACGCCCGGACGCTGGCGCCGGCAGATCGTGGCCCAGGAGTTTTGTCACTTCATCCAGGGCCGTTGCACCTTCACCCCGGACGACGGTGAACCCCTCTACATAGAAGCTGGCGATGCATTGATGTTGCCGGCTAACAGTCTCGGCATCTGGGATATCCAGGAAACTGTGCGCAAGACCTACGTTTTGATTTTTTGATCTTCTGATTGCCTGCCAATAACAAAAACCCCTACAGGAATCGACTCATGATCCGAAAGACACTGACACTGGCGCCACTTGCACTCGTCGCGACCCTTAGCCAGGCGGCCGAGACGGTCAAAATCTACAACTGGTCCGACTACATCGCCCCTGACACCACGAAAAACTTCCAGAAAGAAACCGGTATCGCCTTTACCTACGACGTCTACGACAGCAACGAAACCCTCGACGGCAAGTTGATGACCGGTAAATCAGGGTATGACGTGGTGTTTCCGTCCAACCATTTCATGGCGCGACAGATTGAAGGTGGCGCACTGAAGAAACTCGATAAAAATCAGTTGCCGAACTGGAAGAACCTCAACCCGGTGTTGCTCACGGCGTTGCAGACCAACGATCCGGGCAACGAGCATGGCTTTCCGTACCTGTGGGGCAGCACGGGTATCGGCTACAACATCGCCAAGGTCAAGGCCGTACTGGGTGACAATGCGCCCGTGGATTCCTGGGATCTGATCTTCAAACCCGAGAACATGGCAAAGCTGCAAAAGTGCGGCGTTGCCATCCTCGACAACGGCCCGGAACTCTTGCCCGCCGCCCTGAACTACCTGGGCCTGCCGCCTCACAGTAAAAACCCGGAAGATTATAAAAAGGCCGAAGCGCTGCTGCTGAAAGTCCGTCCGTACGTGAGCTACTTCCATTCGTCCAAGTACACCAGCGACCTGGCCAATGGCGACATCTGCGTAGCGGTCGGCTTCTCCGGCGACATCCTGCAAGCCGAGAATCGGGCCAAGGAAGCCAACAACGGCGTCGACATCGGCTACGCCATTCCCAAGGAAGGCGCCGCCATCTGGTTCGACATGGTCGCCATGCCCGCCGACGCGCCGGACGAGAAGGCCGGTTACGCCTTCATGAACTACCTGCTGCGGCCGGACGTCATGGCCAGCGTCAGCAACTACGTGCACTACGCAAACGGTAACGAACAGGCTGACAGCCTGATCGACCCGACGATCAAAAACGACACCAAGGTTTATCCGAGCCCTGAGATGATGGGCAAGCTGTTCGCGCTGGAGGCGATGCCGCTGAACATTGACCGGGTCCGTACGCGGGTGTGGAACAAGATTCGGACGGGGAGTTGAGGGTTCATAATTTGTAGTCATTGCCCCCAGTGACTTGGGTGGCTACACGGTAGATTCCAGGCTTCCTTTCAATTGATCAGGAGGCAATGGAATGCCAGTCGATACAAAAGCGGGTCACCTGCGCATTGGTCGTTTTTCGGAACCTGGGCGGATCTATCTACTAACGGCTGTCGTTCACCAACGACAGCCGTTTTTTGTTGATTGGCGATTGGGCAGGTTGGTTGTTCTGCAACTGCGCCAGGCACAAGAAGATGGATGGGCCGATTTTTTGACGTGGGTTGTGATGCCGGATCATTTGCATTGTCTGGTGCAGCTGCGGGACAAGACGCTGTCGGAGCTGATGTGTCGAATCAAATCCCGGAGCAGTCTTGCCGTCAACCAGGCATTGGGGCGGCGAGGGCGGCTATGGCAGAAGGGGTATCACGATCGTGCGGTTCGGTGGGAGGAGGATGTGAAGGATCTTGCTCGGTATGTCGTTGCGAATCCTGTCCGGGCAGGTTTAGTGACGCGCGTTCATGATTATCCACTTTGGGATGCGTGTTGGTTGTAAGTGTTTGACGACTGCTTCGCAGCCGAACGCAGCCTTCGGCAGCTGCTACAGGATTTTCGTACGCCGCGATCCTTGTAGCAGCTGGCGAAGCCTGCGTTCGGCTGCGCAGCAGTCGTTAAATATAAAATTCAATAAAGATATGGTTGATATCAATATAGTGGCGCTTATATTAAGCACTACCGTAATGTGAGACCTGTTCGACAAAAAACAACTTACCTATATTTAATATTTAAATAGCAAATTGTCAGACGATTTGCGCAAACGCACATACACAAGACAATCTTTCGACCCCACAAGCATTATTTCCGGGCATTTGCTGGATTTGCACAATTTGACGTCAAAAAAACACTAGACGTTTGATTTCGAATTGTGTCAGTTTTCTTTCGCCTTCATTGGGCGAGTGATAGGACGACCTCGCCAGAGATCGTCGCTATCTGACAAAAAACTGTTCCATAGCTAAACAAGGAAGTGTGTTTATGTCGAAAGTAAAAAACAATGCTATTGATCTAGCCGAACAGGCCATAACCCCCTTGCAAGCATTGGCTGCACCGAGTTCTGCGTATAACCAGATCGACAGCTTCAGCCATCAGTATGACCGCGGTGGCAATCTCACGGTCAATGGCAAACCGTCCTATTCCGTCGACCAGGCAGCCACCCAATTGCTGCGCGACGGTGCTGCCTACCAGGACAAGGACGGCAGCGGCAAAATCGAACTGACCTATACGTTCCTGACCTCGGCCTCGTCGAGCACCATGAACAAGCACGGGATTACCGGCTTCAGCCAGTTCAGTACGCAGCAAAAAGCCCAAGCGGTGCTCGCCATGCAATCCTGGGCCGATGTAGCCAACGTTACCTTCACCAATAAGTCTACGGGCGGTGACGGTCACATGACCTTCGGCAACTACAGTGGTGGCCAGGATGGCGCGGCGGCATTTGCCTATTTGCCGGGCACCGGTGCGGGTTATGACGGTACTTCCTGGTACCTGACCAACAGCAGCTACACGCCTAACAAGACGCCGGACCTGAACAATTACGGCCGTCAAACACTGACCCACGAAATCGGTCACTCGTTGGGCCTGGCCCACCCTGGCGACTACAACGCTGGCGAGGGTGCCCCGACTTACAATGACGCCACCTACGGGCAGGATACCCGCGGTTACAGCGTCATGAGCTACTGGAGTGAAAGCAATACCAGCCAGAACTTCAGCAAGGGCGGTGTCGAAGCGTATTCGTCCGGCCCGCTGATGGACGACATTGCAGCCATCCAGAAACTCTATGGAGCCAACACCACCACCCGTACCGGTGACACCACGTACGGCTTTAACTCCAACGCCGGTCGCGACTTCCTGAGCGCGTCTTCGTCGTCGGACAAGGTCGTGTTTTCGGTATGGGATGCAGGCGGCAAAGATACCCTGGACTTCTCCGGATTCACCCAAAACCAGAAAATCAACCTCAATGAAGCCTCGTTCTCCGACGTTGGCGGCCTGGTGGGCAACGTTTCCATTGCCAAGGGTGCAATCATCGAGAACGCGACCGGCGGTTCGGGCAACGACCTGCTGATTGGCAATGGTATCGCCAACGAACTGAAGGGCGGTGCCGGCAACGACATCCTCTACGGCGCCGGCGGTGCGGACAAGCTGTTGGGCGGTACCGGTTCGGACACGTTTGTGTTCGCTGCCAGCAGCGACTCCAAGCCAGGTGTCGCCGACCAGATCCTCGACTTTGTCAGCGGCCTGGACAAGATCGACCTGACCGGTATCACCCAAGGCGCAGGCCTGCATTTCGTGAGCTCGTTCACTGGTGCGGCAGGTGATGCCGTGTTGACCACCTCAGGCGGCAGTAGCCTGTTGTCGGTGGACTTCTCCGGGCACGGCGTGGCTGATTTCCTGGTCAGCACCGTCGGCCAGGCGGCGTACTCGGACATCGCAGCCTGATGTAAGGCGATAAGGAGGGTGGCGCCGATGCGCTGCCCTCTGTGGCTGGAGTAAAACAAAGATGGCCTCTAAAGCCTGTGCCGCATGGCTCTTGGCGATGTTCATGATTTTTTTTGGAGAAGCAGCCATGGCGAGCAGCCTGAAATTGGCAGATCCCTCGGAACTGGCCGGCAAATGGCAGGCCACCCTGAGCACCCGGGACGACTCGCCAGAGACCCAGGCACTGCAGGACAAGCCTTCCAACGTCTGTGTCATCGAATTGCAGCTCAAGCAAACGCTGGGTGAGGGTGCCGATTGTTTAAGCGCATGGCTTGCAGGCGAAAAAGCCATCGGTTGGTTTCCCGAGCCGGATGGTATTGCGATCACCGGTAAAGAAGGCTCGAAGATTCTGTTTCTCAGTCGCCAACGTGATGGCTCCTATAGAGCAAACTTGAAATCCACGCTGGTCATAACACTCGTGCGTCAGGCGCATTAATTAAAACGCCGCGACTCGTGATAAAGACATCGCGCAATTAAGTTGTAGTTAGTTTGTAAGCGCTAGTGCGCCAAATGCACATTCGCGCCTGCGCGGACAGTGAATGGAAACTTCGTCAGTATGACGAGGAATAACACCTCAGGAAGAACCCATGAAGATGTCAAAGAGCCCGCTAAGTGCACCGTTATTCAAAGCATTGGGCGACTATAAGAGCATCCTGATCAGCGTTGGCTGTTTTACCGCGTTAATTAACGTGCTGATGCTGGTCCCGTCGATTTACATGCTGCAGGTCTACGACCGCGTGTTGTCTTCGCAAAATGAAACCACGCTCGCCATGTTGTCGCTGATGGTAGTGGGGTTTTTCGTCTTCATTGGTCTGCTGGAAGTGGTGCGCAGTTTCATCGTCATCCGCATCGGTAGCCAACTGGAACGACGCTTCAACCTGCGGGTTTATCAAGCCGCGTTCGAGCGCAATCTGTTCAAAGGTGAGGGCAACGCCGGCCAGTCGCTGGGGGATCTGACGCACATCCGCCAGTTCGTCACCGGCCCAGCGCTGTTTGCCTTCTTCGATGCTCCGTGGTTTCCGGTCTACCTGTTTGTGATCTACCTGTTCAACGTCTGGCTCGGGGTGTTTGCCACCGTGGGCGCGCTGGTGTTGATTGGCCTCGCGTGCCTGAACGAAGCAATGACCAAAAAACCCTTGGGCGAAGCCGCCGGTTTTTCCCAGAAGTCCAGCCAATTGGCCACCAGTCACTTGCATAACGCCGAAACCATTCAGGCGATGGGTATGCTGGGTGCGCTACGCAAGCGCTGGTTTGACGTGCATTCACGTTTTCTCGGCTTGCAGAACCAGGCCAGCGACACCGGCGCGGTCATCAGTTCCCTGAGCAAAACCTTGCGTTTGTGCCTGCAATCCCTGGTCCTGGGGCTGGGCGCGTTGCTGGTGATCAAGGGCGACATGACCGCTGGGATGATGATCGCCGGTTCGATTTTGATGGGCCGCGTCCTGAGCCCCATCGATCAGTTAATTGCCGTATGGAAACAGTGGAGCGGCGCCAAGCTGGCCTACCGTCGTCTGGACGCGTTGCTGCAAGCCTTTCCACCGAGTGACGAGGCCATGGCGCTGCCGGCGCCGAAAGGGCAAATCACCTTCGAACAGGTCAGCGCCGCGCCGCCGGGTCAGCGTGCTGCGACGCTGCACCTGGTCAACTTCAACCTTGGCGCAGGGGAAGTGATGGGCGTGCTGGGTGCTTCCGGCTCAGGCAAATCGACACTGGCCCGGGTGCTGGTCGGCGTGTGGCCCACCCTCGGCGGCACGGTTCGACTCGACGGCGCGGACATTCATCGCTGGAACCGCGACGACCTCGGCCCCTACATTGGCTATCTGCCGCAAGACATCGAATTGTTCAGCGGCAGCATTGCCGAAAACATCGCCCGCTTTCGCGAAACCGATCCACAAAAAGTCGTTGAAGCCGCGCAACAGGCCGGCGTCCACGAACTGATCCTGCGCATGCCGCAAGGCTACGACACAGTGCTGGGCGAGGACGGCAGCGGTTTGTCCGGCGGCCAGAAGCAACGTGTGGCTCTGGCTCGCGCCCTGTATGGCAGCCCGCGTCTAGTGGTGCTGGACGAACCGAACTCCAACCTCGACACCGTGGGCGAAGCCGCGTTGGCCAGCGCCATCGCGCACATGAAAGCGCAAGGCACCAGTGTGATTCTGGTTACCCACCGTTCTTCGGCGCTGGCTCAGGCCGACAAACTGCTGGTGCTTAACGACGGGCGCTTGCAGGCGTTCGGCCCGAGCCAGGAGGTATTGAAAGCACTGTCCGGCGCCCAGGAACAACAGCGGGAAAAAGCGCCGCAGGCACCCGGCGGACTGAGCATGAGCCGACAGTATCAGCCCTCGACAAGGAGTTCGGGCGTATGAATCACCGCAACGAAGCCACGATGGAACACGACTGCATCGCCGAACGCCCCGAGCACGATGCGCGCTTCTTCGCCCGCATGGGCTGGATTCTGGCGATTGTCGGCGCCGGGAGTTTCTTCACCTGGGCCAGCCTCGCGCCGCTTGATCAAGGCATTCCGGTGCAGGGCACGGTCGTGGTATCGGGCAAGCGCAAAGCCGTGCAATCGATGAGCCCCGGTGTGGTCAGCCGGATTCTGGTGCGTGAGGGTCAAGTGGTGAAGCTGGGCCAGCCGCTGTTCCAACTCGACCAGACTCAGGTCGCGGCTGACGTCGATTCGCTACAGGCGCAGTACCGCATGGCCTGGGCCAGCGTTGCGCGCTGGGAAAGCGAACGGGACAACCTCAAGCAAGTGAATTTCCCGGCCGAACTGAGCAAGGACGCTGACCCGCGACTGGCGTTGGTGCTCGAAGGCCAGCGGCAATTGTTCAGCAGCCGTCGCGAAGCCTATTTCCGCGAGCAGGGCGGATTGCGCGCCAACATGGAAGGCGCCGCCGCGCAATTGGCTGGCATGCGTCGCGCGCGTACCGACCTGACGGCCCAGGCCAACTCGCTGCAACAACAACTGAGCAATCTTCAGCCCTTGGCGGATAACGGCTACATCCCGCGCAACCGGCTGATGGAATACCAGCGTCAACTGTCGCAAGTGCAGCAGCAACTGGCCGAGAACGCCGGCGAAAGTGGTCGGGTGGAGCAGGGCATCCTCGAAGCGAAACTCAAGCTGCAACAGCACATCGAGGAGTATCAGAAAGAGGTCCGCACCCAACTGGCCGACGCGCAACTCAAGAGCGTGACCCTCAAGGAGCAACTGACCTCCGCCGGGTTCAATTTGCAACACAGCGAGATCATCGCCACCGCCGACGGCATCGCGGTCAACCTGGGGGTGCACACCGAAGGCGCGGTGGTGCGCCAGGGCGACACCTTGCTGGAAATTGTGCCCCAGGGCACCCACCTGGAAGTGGAAGGGCACTTGCCGATCAATCTGGTCGACAAGGTCGGCACCCATTTGCCCGTGGACATCCTGTTCACCGCGTTTAACCAAAGCCGCACGCCGCGAGTGCCCGGCGAAGTCAGCCTGATCTCTGCCGACCAGATGGTCGACGAAAAAACCGGCGCGCCGTACTACGTGCTGCGCAGCAGTGTCAGTGACCAGGCCATGGAAAAGCTCAATGGCCTGGTGATCAAACCGGGCATGCCGGCGGAAATGTTCGTGCGTACGGGTGAACGTTCACTCCTCAACTATCTGTTCAAACCGCTGCTCGACCGGGCAGGCTCCGCGTTGACCGAGGAATAAGGATGTTCGGTTGTATGAATAAGCTTTCCAGGCTCGTAGCGACCCTGACGTTGCTGACGTGCAACAGCGTGATGGCCATGGGGCCGTTCGATATTTACGAGCAAGCGTTGCGCAATGACCCGGTGTTCCTGGGCGCGCTCAAGGAGCGTGATGCCGGTCTTGAAAACCGCATCATCGGCCGTGCTGGCTTGCTGCCAAGGGTGGCGTACAACTACAACAAGGGGCGCAACTCGTCCAAGGCCACTTACCTCAATGAGTACAGGCAGAATAAGACGGATGACCGCAATTACAGCAGTTACGGTTCGACCTTGACCCTGCAACAGCCTTTGATCGATTACGAAGCCTACGCGGCGTATCGCAAAGGCGTGGCCCAGTCGTTGTTTGCCGATGAAGCCTTTCGCGGCAAGAGCCAGCAATTGCTGGTGCGTGTGTTGGAGAACTACACCAAGGCGTTGTTTGCTCAGGATCAGATCGACATTGCGTTGGCCAGGAAGAAAGCCTACGAACAGCAGTTCCAGCAGAACGAGCAGATGTTTCACCAAGGCGAAGGCACTCGCACCGATATTCTTGAGGCCGAGTCCCGTTACGAACTGGCCACCGCTGAAGAGATCGAGGCGCGCAACGAGCAGGACGCGTCCTTGCGCGAACTTGGCGCGCTGATTGGCGTGCCGGTGATCGACATCACAGACCTGGCGCCGCTGGCCCCGCACTTCCAGACCTTCAGCCTGCAACCGGCCAACTACGACACCTGGCACGAAATGGCCGTGGCCAACAACCCGAACCTGGCCTCCCAGCGCCAGGCGGTGGAAGTGGCGCGTTACGAAGTCGAACGCAACCGCGCCGGGCATCTGCCGAAAGTCAGTGCCTATGCTTCGGTGCGCCAGAACGAATCGGAAAGCGGCAACACCTATAACCAGCGCTACGACACCAACACCATTGGCATCGAAGTCAACGTGCCGCTGTATGCCGGCGGCGGGGTGTCGGCGTCCACACGCCAGGCCAGCCGCAGCATGGAACAGGCCGAGTACGAACTGGATGGCAAGACTCGCGAAACCCTGATCGAGCTACGCCGACAGTTCAGCGCCTGCCTGTCCGGTGTAAGCAAGCTGAGCGCCTACCAAAAGGCCCTGACGGCTGCCGAAGCGCTGGTGGTGTCGACCAGGCAAAGCATCCTGGGCGGCGAACGCGTCAACCTGGATGCGCTGAACGCCGTACAACAACTATTTACCACCCGCCGCGATCTGGCGCAGGCACGCTACGACTACTTGATGGCCTGGACCCGGTTGCACTACTACGCCGGAACGTTGAATGAACAGGATCTGGCCAGGGTCGACGAAGCGTTCGGCCAGGGCCCGAGGACCTAATGATGGACCTGTAGCAGCCTTCGGCAGCTGCTACAGGGAGATGCGGTGCCGCTCCCAACGGGAAACCAGAATTCTAAAAACGCCAAAAAAGCGAGTAGTCATGAACAAGGAAGTCTCCAATAACCCGATCTCGGTAGGCACACTCTTGTTGCTGGTGTCAGCAATGCCTGGCGCTGCGCAGGCTGCCTACCTGGAAACCGGCCAACCCGGCGATGCCGCCAGTTGGCGCAGCGCAGAATTCCAGCGCGACTGGGGCCTGGCCCGCATGCAGGCGGATCAGGCGTACGCCGCCGGTATCACCGGCAAAGGTGTGAAAGTCGGCGAACTTGATTCCGGTTTCGATGCCACCCATCCCGAATTCGCCACCGACCGTTACCACGCGGTGACTGCCAGCGGCAGCTATGTCGACGGTACTGTGTTCAATGTCAACGGCACGCTCAACCCCAACAACGATTCTCACGGCACCCACGTCGCCGGCACCATCGGTGCCTCTCGCGATGGCATCGGTATGCACGGCGTGGCGTATAACGCGCAGCTCTTTGTCGGTAACACCAACAAGAATGACAGTTTCCTGTTCGGTCCCAATCCCGATCCGCACTATTTCAAAGCGGTCTACAACGCCCTGGCCGATGCGGGTGTGCGAGCGATCAACAACAGTTGGGGCAGCCAGCCGCCGGACGTCAGTTACCGCACCCTCGACGACTTGCACGCGGCCTACGCCCAACACTGGAACAAAGACACCTGGATGGATGCCGCGGCTGACGTTTCGCGGCGTGGCGTAATCAACGTGTTCAGCGCCGGCAATAGCGGCTATCCGAACGCCAGCGTGCGCTCGGCGTTGCCGTATTTTCAGCCGGATCTGGAGGGCCATTGGTTAGCGGTATCGGGGCTGGATCAAGGCAATCAGCAGAAATACAACCAGTGCGGGCTCGCCAAGTATTGGTGCATCACCACGCCCGGCGCGAAGATCGACAGCACCATTCCCGATGGTGGCTACGCGATCAAGTCCGGCACCTCGATGGCAGCGCCGCATGCGACCGGAGCGCTGGCGCTGGTGATGGAACGTTACCCGTATATGAGCAACCAACAGGCACTTGAAACGCTGTTGACCACGGCCACTCAACTCGATGGTTCGATCACCGATGCACCAAACGCTCGGGTTGGCTGGGGCGTGGCCAACCTTGATCGGGCGATGCGCGGGCCGGGACAATTGCTTGGGCGTTTCGATGCCAATCTGGGGGCAGGGCAGAGCGATGTCTGGAGCAATGGCATCACCGACAAGGCCTTGATTCAACGTCAATCAGAAGACCTCGCCGAACACAGTGCCTGGCAGCAGACGCTGAAAAACAAAGGCTGGGAGAGCGGCGTACCGGTGGGCGCCAGTCAGCAGGATCAGACGGATTACGCGGTCGGCATGACGCGCGATGCCGCTGCCGCCAGTCGCGTTTACGAAGGCAGCCTGATCAAGTCCGGCGCCGGGTGGCTGATGTTGACCGGCGACAATACCTATCGCGGACCGACCACGGTCAACGAAGGCTTACTCGCGGTCAACGGCTCACTGACCTCCCGTGTGACCGTCAATGACGGCGGTACGCTCGGTGGTTCGGGGCGCATCGGTGCGTTGAGCGCCAATCGCGGCGCAACGGTGGCGCCCGGCAATTCAATCGGCACCTTGCAGGTCACGGGTGACGTGACGTTCGCGCCGGGTTCAACTTACGCGGTCGAACTCTCGCCCACCCGCAGCGATCGCATTGTCGCCGGTGGTACTGCCACGCTTGGCGGCGCGACGGTGACGCTGTCACTGGAAAACAGCCCGACCCTGCTCAGCGCCACCGAAGTGCAAAGCCTGCTGGGGCATCAATACGCCATCCTGCAAGCCGCTGGCGGTATTCAAGGCCAGTTCGGCGCGGTGTTGCCCAACTATCTGTTTATTGGCGGCAGCCTCGATTACGCCGCGAGCGGTGTTCAACTGAGTGTCGAACGCAATGACACGTCTTTCGCCAGCGTCGGGCAAACGCCCAATCAACGCGCCGTTGCCACTGCCGTTGAAGGGCTGGGGGCGGGGAATCCAGTCTACGAAAGCCTGTTGCTGTCACCGTCCGCCAGTTCGGCACAACAGGCGTTCCAGCAGTTGTCCGGCGAAATCTACCCAGCGCTGGCTTCGGTGCTGGTCAATGACAGTCGTTACGTGCGTGATGCCGTGGGTGAACGCCTGGTGGAGGCCAAAGGCACTCAAAGCAATGGCTGGATCAAGGCGCTGGGTGCCTGGGGCAAGACTGATGACCGCAATGACACCGCCGGTTATACGACGTCGATTGGCGGCTTGCTCGCCGGAGTCGATGGGGCACTGGATGAGCAAACCCGCATCGGACTGGTCACCGGTTACAGCGACAGCTCGGTGAACATGGGTTCGGGCACGCATTCATCGGCCCAGGTCGATAGCTATCACCTTGGCGCTTACGCCGGCCGCGAGTCGGGTGCCTGGCGTCTGAGCGCCGGCGGTGCCTACAGCTGGCATCGCGCCGACGTCAAACGTGACCTGCAATACGGCGAAGTCAGCGCCAGGCAGAAAACCAAAATCGATGCCGGAACCACCCAAGTGTTCGGTGAAGCGGCGTATCGGCTGGATCTGCAACCCTTGGCTCTGGAGCCTTTTGCCAATCTGGCCTACGTGCACCTCGACACTGAAGGTTTTACCGAGAAAGGTGATGCGGCCGCACTGAAAAGCAGCGGTGACACGCGTGACGCGGTGCTCAGCACGTTGGGTGCGCGCGCGCTGAAAACTGTGAACCTGTCCGCACAGCAGCAGCTGGACCTGAGCGCGAGCCTGGGTTGGCAACACAACCTGAGCAATACCGATTCCGAGGAACACCTGGCGTTCGCCAGCGGCAGCACGCCGTTTTTGGTGGAAAGCTCACCCATGGTGCGTGATGCAGCACTGGTCGGCGCCCATGCCAGCCTGGCCCTGAGCCGGGACATGCGCTTGAACCTCGATTACACCGGGCAACTGGCTAACCGCGAGAACATCCACGGAGTAGGGCTCAGCCTCAATTGGCAGTTTTAACGCGCCCCCTGTAGCAGCTGGCGCAGCCTGCGTCCGGCTGCGCAGCAGTCGTAAACCCTGAGTGATTTTGCGACTGCTTCGCAGCCGGACGCAGCCTTCGGCAGCTGCTACAGGGATGTGGGTGAATTTGAATGTGCTTTTCAAGGCACAGGGATTTTGGCAACACAACTAAGGACGGTAGCGGGATGAATAACAAACACAACACACTGACCGTGCTCTGCGCACTGGCGACAATCGGCACTGCACACGCCGAGCCTTACGTGGAAAACGGTAGCGCGGGCGACCCCAACAGCTGGCGCAGCGCCGAATTCAACGCTGACTGGGGCCTGGGCGCGATCAACGCTCAAGAGGCCTACGCCGCCGGTTATAGCGGCAAGGGCGTGAAACTGGGGATCTTCGACCAACCGGTTTACGCCCAGCACCCGGAGTTTTCCGGTGCCAATAAAGTGATCACGCTGGTCACCAGCGGCATCCGCGAATACACCGACCCGTACATTCCGGTCAAAGCCGGGGAGGCGTTTCGGTATGACGGCACGCCCACCGTCGGCTCCAACGGCAAGCTCGGTGCCCACGGCACCCACGTTGGCGGGATCGCAGCCGGCAGCCGCGATGGCGGCCCGATGCATGGCGTGGCGTTTGGCGCGCAAATCATCAGCGCCGATAACGGCGACCCGGGCCCGGAGGACGGCATTATTCGCGGCAACGACGGCGCGGTGTACAAGGCCGGTTGGGATGCCCTGATCGCCAGCGGCGCGCGGATCATCAACAACAGCTGGGGCATAGGCATTACTGATCGCTTCGACCTCGGCGGACGCGACCCGGCGTACCCGCATTTCACCGTGCAGGATGCGCAGTTGCAGTTCAACGAGATCCAGCCACTGCTCGGGACCAAACCGGGCGGTGCCTATGACGGTGCAATGGCTGCCGCACGTAGCGGCATCGTGACGATCTTCGCCGCTGGCAACGACTACAACCTCAACAATCCGGATGCCATTGCCGGCCTGGGCTATTTCGTTCCGGAAATTGCGCCGAACTGGGTCACCGTCGCGGCGTTGCAAAAGAACCCGGACCTCACCAGCCCGACCCCCTACACCATCAGTACGTTCTCATCGCGATGCGGCTACACCGCCAGCTTTTGCGTGTCTGCGCCAGGCAGCAAAATTTACAGCTCGGTTATCGGTGGCACCAACGCCGAGAACCTCACCACCGATTACGCCAATTACAACGGCACTTCGATGGCGGCGCCGCATGTCGCAGGCTCCATGGCTGTGCTGATGGAACGCTTCCCGTACATGACCGGTGCTCAGGTCGCCAGCGTGCTGCGCACCACAGCCACTGACCTGGGCGCACCGGGTGTCGACGCATTGTACGGCTGGGGCATGATCAACTTGCGCAAAGGCATTGATGGCCCGGGGATGTTGGTCACCGAGCAGGACATTCCCGAAGAATTCCGCATTCAGGGCGCCTACGGCTCCAGCCAGTTTGTTGCCGATTTACCAGGCATCGGCGCGATCATCGACGCCGGCAAACCCACCGAGCGTGTGTGCAACGATGTGCACTGCGGGCTCGATGTCTGGCGCAACGACATCGCCGGTCATGGCGGCCTGACCAAGCAGGGTATTGGTACGCTGGTCTTGTCTGGCGCCAACACCTACGCCGGACCGACGCTGGTCAATCAGGGCCGATTGGCGATCAACGGTTCGCTGGCTTCAACGGTCACCGTCAATGACAGCGGGATCCTCGGCGGCAACGGTCACATCGGCGGATTGACCGCCAAACGCGGCGGCACCGTGGCGCCGGGCAATTCCATCGGCACCTTACAAGTGGCGGGCGATGTAACCTTCGAGCCAGGCTCGACGTACGCCGTGGAATTATCGACCACCAGCAGTGACCAGATCGTCGCCGGCGGCAAAGCCGTGATCGACGGCGCCACCGTCAGCCTGTCCCTGGAAAACAGCCCGACGTTGCTGACCCCCCGCGAAGTGGAATCCCTGCTCGGCAATCAGTACACCATCCTGCAAGCGGCCGGCGGGATCGAAGGGCGCTTCGGTGCAGTGGTGCCCAATTATTTGTTCATTGGCGGATCGCTCGACTACTCGGCCACCGGCATTCAACTGGCCGTCGAACGTAACGCCACTTCCTTCGCCAGCGTCGGCCAGACACCGAACCAACGCGCCGTGGCCGCTGCCGCCGAACAACTGGGCGCAGGCAACACGCTGTACGAAACCCTGCTGCTGTCGCCGACTGCCGCCGTCGCTCAGCAAGCCTTCCAGCAACTGTCCGGCGAGATTTATCCGGCCATCGGTACGCTGCTGATCAACGACAGCCGTTACCTGCGCGATGCCGTCGGTGAGCGCTTGCGTGAACACGATCTGTTTGACGCCGCAGCGCCGACGGATGACCGCAGCAATGCCTGGCTCAAAGTGCTCGGTGCCTGGGGCAAGAGCGATGACGGGCATGATAACGCCAGTTCCAACAGCTCCATCGGCGGCTTGCTGGCCGGGGTTGACGGTCTGATCAGCGAAGACACACGACTGGGTTTCGTTACCGGTTATAGCGACAGCTCGTTGAGCATGGGCGATGGCACGCATTCGTCAGCCTCGGTCGACAGCTATCACTTGGGTGCTTACCTGGGCCATGAAATCGACGCACTGCGATTGAGTGTCGGCGGGGCTTACAGCTGGCATCGCATCGACGTGAAACGCGATCTGCAATTGGGTGACGTGAGCGGCAAACAAAAGTCCAAAAGCGATGCCACAACTGCGCAACTGTTTACTGAAGCGGCGTATCGCCTGGACGCGCAACCGTTGGCGCTGGAACCGTTCGCCAATCTGGCTTATGTGCACCTGAACAGCGACAGCTTCAGCGAAAAAGGTGACGCGGCCGCACTCAAGGGCGGTGAAGACAACCGTGACGCCGTGCTTTCAACCCTGGGCCTGCGGGCGAGCAAAGCGATTGCCCTGTCGGACAAACAGCAGCTGGAACTGTCCGGCACGTTGGGCTGGCAGCACAACCTGAGCAGCACCCAGTCCGAAGATCACCTGGCGTTTGCCAACGGCAATACCGCGTTCAGCGTGCAAAGCGTGTCGCTGGACCGCAACGCCGCTGTGATCGGCGCCCGCGCCGGTTTGGCGGTGGCACAGGATGTTCGTTTGAGCCTGGATTACAACGGCCTGATCGGTTCCAACGAGAAAGACCACGGTGTGGGCCTGACGCTGGACTGGCAGTTCTGATCACGCAAAGGAAGCGACAACATGGGACTTTTTGATTACAAACAGGCCGATGGCAAAGCGTTGTACAGCGATGCCATCGCGTTGACGCTGTATGCGTACACGCCGACAGGCCAGCCACTGCCCACGACCGCGTGGGCGCCGATACAAGCGGCGGCATTGGGTTATCAAGGCAAGGTCGGCACACAGGGCACCTTTTATGGCGAGAAGGACGGTTTCACCAGTGCCGAGGCCGAAGTGCTTGGCAAATACGACGCGGCAGGCAAGCTGATCGGGATCGGCATAGCCTTTCGCGGCACCGGCGGCCTTGGGTATGGCGACACCTTTGGTGACATGAAAAACAACCTGCTGGCCGCCATCGGACCGGTGGATTATGCGAAGAACTACACGAAAAATGCGTTCGACACTTTGCTCAAGGACATTGCCGCGTTTGCCATCGCCCATAGCATCACGGCCAAGGATGTGCTGGTCAGCGGCCACAGTCTGGGCGGGCTGGGGGTCAACAGCCTCGCCGAGCTGAGCGGTAACAACTGGGGCGGATTCTTCAAGGATGCCAACTACGTGGCCTTCGCCTCGCCGACCCAAAGCGCCACCGGCAACAACGTGCTGAACATCGGTTACGAGAACGATCCGGTTTTTCGCGTACTCGACGGCACCACGTTCAGCAGCGGTTCGCTGGGCAAGCACGACGGTCATCAAGAGTCGGCGACCGACAACATCGTCAACTTCAATGACCAGTACGCGTCCACCGCGCAGAACCTGGTGCCGTTCAGCATTCTGAACCCGCTGAACTGGTCGGCACACGGTTCGCTGGGGTACGCCGACGGTTTGAACCGGGTGATCGACTCGAGCTTCTACGACCTGACCAGCAAGGACTCGACGCTGATCGTTTCCAACCTGACGGAATCGGCCCGGGGCAAGACCTGGGTCGAGGACCTTGGTCGCAGCGGTGAGCTGCATACCGGCAGCACGTTCATCATCGGTACCGACAGCAACGATTTGCTCAAGGGTGGCGCCGGCAATGACTTCATCGAAGGCCGTGACGGCAACGACCGGTTCCGCGATGACGGCGGCTACAACATCCTGCTGGGCGGCAAGGGCAGCAATACCCTCGAATTGCAAAAGCCGCTACAGAACTTCAGCGTAGCCAACGATGGCGACGGCACCCTGTATGTGCGCGATGCCTACGGCGGCATCAGCATGACCCGCGACATCGGCGCACTGGTCGGCAAGGAGTCCGGTTCGTGGTGGAGCACCCAGGACGTGACGTACAACGTCACCGCCAATGGTTTGCTCAACGGCACCGAGCTGACTCACTACAACCATTCGCTCAACGGTGACGCCTACGGCAACTCACTGGCGGCCAGTGTTGACGGGGACTGGTTGTTCGGCAATGCCGGCGACGACTTGTTGCGCAGCGACAAAAGCCACGTGACCTTCGTCGGTGGCACAGGCAATGACGCGATGCACACCGCCGGTGGCCAGAACACGTTCCTGTTCAGCGGCGCCTTCGGCTTCGATGCGATCAACGGCTACCAGGGTAGCGACAAACTGGTGTTCGTGGGCGTTCAAGGCGCGGGGCAGGGTTATGACTACACGCAGCATGTTTCGCAGGCGGGCCATGACACCGTGCTCAAGGTTGGTGACTTTGCGGTGACGCTGGTCGGCGTCGGGCTGGATAGCCTGTCGGCTTCAGGCATCACGTTTGCGTAAAGGCTGCTTGCACTAAAGGCTCCGGGGCGCTTCGTGAGTGAGGCGTCCCGGTTGTGAGCCATCTCTGACAATTCCAACAAAAGAGAGGCAATACCAATGGGTGTGTACGACTACAAAAACTTCGGCGCAGCAGACTCCAAGGCGTTGTTCACCGACGCCATGGCAATCACGCTGTATTCCTATCACAACCTCGATAACGGCTTTGCTACTGGCTATCAGCACAACGGCTTTGGCCTGGGCTTGCCCGCGACATTGGTCACCGCGCTGCTGGGCGGCACCGACTCCCAGGGCGTCATCCCCGGCATACCCTGGAACCCCGATTCGGAAAAAGCGGCACTGGATGCGGTGCAAAAAGCCGGTTGGACACCGATCACCGCCTCGCAATTGGGCTATGACGGCAAGGTCGATGCGCGCGGAACCTTCTTTGGTGAGAAGGCCGGTTACACCACGGCGCAAGTCGAGATCCTCGGCAAGTACGATGCCCAGGGACACCTCACCGAAATCGGCATCGCCTTTCGCGGCACCAGCGGCCCACGGGAAACCCTGATCAGCGACTCCATTGGCGATGTGATCAACGATTTGCTTGCGGCACTCGGACCCAAGGATTATGCGAAAAACTACGTCGGCGAAGCCTTCAGCAATCTGCTCGCCGATGTTGCGACGTTTGCCCAGGCCAATGGCCTGTCGGGCCAAAACGTCCTGGTCAGTGGCCATAGCCTCGGCGGCTTGGCGGTCAACAGCATGGCTGACTTGAGCACGGGCAAGTGGGGCGGGTTCTTCCAGGATTCCAGCTACATCGCCTACGCATCGCCGACCCAAAGCGGCACCGACAAAGTGCTCAACGTCGGCTATGAAAACGATCCGGTATTTCGCGCGCTTGACGGTTCATCGTTCAACCTGTCGTCGGTGGGCGTGCACGATGCCGCCAAAGCGTCGGCGACCGATAACATCGTCAGCTTCAACGATCACTATGCGTCGACGGCGTGGAATGTGCTGCCGTATTCCATCCTTAACATCCCGACCTGGATCTCGCACTTGCCCACCGCGTACGGCGACGGCATGAACCGGGTGATCGAATCGAAGTTCTACGACCTCACCAGCAAGGACTCGACGATCATTGTGGCCAACCTGTCCGACCCGGCGCGTGCCAACACCTGGGTTCAGGACCTCAATCGCAATGCTGAAACCCACAAGGGCAGTACGTTCATCATCGGCAGCGACGCCAACGACCTGATCCAGGGCGGTAAAGGCAACGACTATCTGGAGGGGCGCGACGGTAACGACACCTTCCGCGACGGTGGCGGCTACAACATCCTGCTCGGCGGCAAGGGCAACAATGTGCTGGAGTTGCAGCAGTCGGTGAAATCCGTGGAATTTGCCAATGATGGTGCTGGCACGTTGTATCTGCGCGATGCAGGTGGCGGTATCAGCATCACCCGTGACATTGGCAGCCTCGTCAGCAAGGAGCCGGGGTTCCTGTGGGGGTTGTTCAAAGATGACGTGACGCACAGTGTGACGGCCAATGGTCTTGTGGCCGGCAACAACCTGACCGCGTATGCCTCATCGGTGAAGGGCGGCACCGGGGCCGATACGCTCAAGGCGCAGGCGACCGGCGACTGGCTGTTTGGTCTGGACGGTAATGACCATCTGATCGGCGGCAGTGGTAACGATGTTTTTGTTGGCGGGACAGGGAATGACCTGCTGGAGTCAGGAGGCGGGGTCGATACGTTCCTGTTCAGTGGTGCGTTTGGTCAGGACCGGGTCGTGGGTTATCAGGCGAACGACAAACTGGTATTTGTTGGGGTTCAGGGGGTGGTGCCCAATGATGATGTTCGGGCGCATGCCGCGGCGGTGGGTCAGGACACGGTGCTGACGTTTGGCGGGGATTCGGTGACGTTGGTGGGGGTGGGGCTGGACAGTTTGTCGGGCTCAGGGATTGTGATTGCCTGATGGTTGAGTGGCGCCGGTAAGGGCCCCTTCGCGAGCAAGCTCGCTCCCACATGGATCTTGTGAACACCAGAGATTCACTGTGGGAGCGAGCCGGCTCCGGGCGGCGTTTCGACGATGAACGATAACTCGGTCTTCACTCTTCCGGGCGAATCGTGGCCACGTCCTTGGCATTGACCCTCACCGTCTTGCCTGAAATATCCTCGAACTCATAGAAGCCGTCCTTGTTCTTGGTATCCGGCATGTCCTTGGTCAAATACTGGGTGCCGTTTTGCAGGGTCACGACCGTCGGCGTCGAGCAGCCGGTCAAGGCTAACAAGGTTGCCGTGGCCAGCGGCAAACCCAGGGTTTTGATGTTCATATCCACCTCTCACAATGCTGAAAAATACCTCTATTGCGGTTGATGCCATCGATCGACATAGAGTTCGATGCCCACCTGAAAATGACCGAATATCGCCGCCGCTTATCCTTTTCCGTTTGCATCGCACCGCGGGTAACTGTTATCTGTACGCATAACCAGTACTCGCTTGCCATGGCGCTTTTCCCTGTGACTGCAAATCCCCTCGACGATCCGTTCTATTACCTTAACAACTTCATGCAAGTGCTTGACTGGCTTGAACATCGATATGCCGATCTATTAAGTGTAGAAGAACAAGCCTTCATCCGTGATTTCTCTCGGCTACCAAGGGAGTCACGGGCGCTACTGGTCAGAATGGTGATGCGCAAGGGCGTGCATTTCAGGGCCGGCAAACTGAATTACGTCGAGATCGGTCCCATCGCCAGCGCGGCCGAGCCGTTGCTGGCGGCAGGCTGGATCGATGAAGTATCGCCTTTGCACATCGAGGAGCTGTTCGATGTGCTGCTCAAACCCGAGATTGTTCAGCGCTTCGGCGCTGTCATTGATCAGCCAAAGGGCAAGAAAAGTGATTGGCTCCCCCGGCTGAGTGAACAGTTTCCCGAGGCACACAGTTTTGCCCAATGGTGCCCGGCACTGAATGACCGGCTGTTCACCCTGACCGTCATGGACCTGTGTGACCGGTTTCGGCTGATGTTCTTCGGCAACCTGTATCAGGACTGGTCGGAGTTTGTACTGGCCGACCTCGGCATTTTTACCTATGAAAAAGTCGAATTCAGCGCCGAATCCCGGGGCTTGCGCAGCCGTGAGGACGTAGACGCCTGCCTGTACCTGCACCAATGCCAGCAGCATTTCGAGGCGGGCGAGCCGCTGGCATCCATCGTCGAGCAAATCAATGGTCTGACACTCGGCAATCCGTGGCTGCAACGTCGTCGCGGCAAGTTGCTGTTTCAGATCGGTCAACACTGCGAGCGCATCGCCGATTTCGCCAGCGCACTGACGATATACCGCGACTGCGCCTATCCCGGCGCACGCGTGCGGCTGATTCGCGTGCTGGAGCGCTGTGGTGACTATCAGCTCGCCCTGGATTTGGCAACGCAGGCCCGGCAATCGCCGGAAAGCGCCGCCGAGCATCAACATTTGCTGCGCGTGCTGCCCAGACTGCGGCGCAAACTCGGCGGTCCGGCGCTCAAGCGGGCAGCCCCGCGGCCTATGCAGCGCCTGGACCTTCATCTGCCCAGAACCGATCTGGCGTTGTCGGTGGAAAATTACGTGCAGGCACACCTGGCGGAAGAACAGGCACCGGTGCATTACGTCGAGAACAGCCTGATCAACTCACTGTTCGGGTTGTTGTGCTGGCCGGCCATTTTCGCGCCGCTGCCGGGGGCGTTTTTTCACCCGTTCCAGCGCGGGCCCGTCGATCTGTTGCATGAAGACTTCTGCGCGCGTCGTGCCGAACTGTTCGAGGCGTGCCTTGCGGAGCTCGATGACGGTCGTTACAGGCAGACGATTCGCGAGCGTTATGCCGCCAAGTGGGGCGTGCAGTCGCCCTTCGTGTTTTGGGGTGTACTGAACGAAACGTTGCTGGATCAGGCACTCGATTGCCTGCCGGCGGAACACCTCAAGCACTGGTTCAACCGCCTGTTGCTGGACGTCAAGGCCAACCGCGCCGGGATGCCGGACCTGATCCAGTTCTGGCTGCAGCACAAGACCTACCGCATGATCGAAGTCAAAGGCCCCGGCGACCGGCTACAAGACAACCAATTGCGCTGGCTTGAGTTCTGTCATGAGCATCAGATGCCCATTGCCGTCTGTTACGTGCAATGGGCGGAGCAGACCGCTTGAGCTACAGCATTGCGGTACGGGCACTGTGTGAATTCACCGCAAAGGTCGGCGACCTGGACCTGCGTTTTACCCCGTCACCGACGGCGCTGGAAGGCATCGTCGGGCACCGCACGGTGGCGTCCCGGCGCAGCGACGGTTATCAAAGTGAAGTCGCCCTGGAAGGCACATATAAAACCTTGAGCGTGAAGGGCAGGGCGGATGGCTATGACCCCGGGCAAAACTGCCTGGAAGAAGTCAAAACCTATCGCGGTGACTTGAGCAAACAACCGCCCAACCACCGGCAGTTGCACTGGGCGCAGGCGAAGATCTACGGCTGGTTGATGTGCCGGAAACTGGAGCTGGCGCAGATCAACCTGGCGCTGGTGTATTTCGACATCGTCAGCGAAAAGGAAACCTGTCTGGTCGAGGCGTTCAGCGCTGAGCAACTGCAACCGTTCTTCGAACATCATTGCACGCTGTTTCTGCACTGGGCTGAACAGGAAATGGCCCATCGTGAGGCGCGCAATCAATCGGCGCAGCAATTGGCCTTTCCCCATGCCGGGTTTCGTCCGGGGCAACGGCATCTGGCCGAATCCGTGTTCAAAGCCGTCAGCACCGGGCGCTGCCTGATGGCGCAAGCACCGACCGGCATCGGCAAAACCGTGGGTACGCTGTTCCCGATGCTCAAGGCCCTGGCGCCGCAGCAACTGGACAAGGTGTTTTTCCTCACCGCCAAAACGCCGGGGCGCAAACTCGCGCTGGACGCTGCACAGGTGATCCTGCAAAGCGCCGATGCGCCGCCACTTCGGGTGTTGGAGATGATCGCCCGGGACAAGGCCTGCGAGCATCCAGACAAAGCCTGCCACGGCGAATCCTGCCCGTTGGCACGGGGTTTCTATGATCGGTTGCCCGCCGCTCGTCAGGCCGCCAGCGAACTGAGCCTGTTGAATCAGAGCACTTTGCGCGAGGTGGCACTGGCGCACGAGGTTTGCCCCTATTACCTGAGCCAGGAAATGGCCCGTTGGGCCGACGTGGTGGTCGCGGACTACAACTATTACTTCGATTTCAGTGCGCTGCTGTTCGGGCTCGCTCAAGCCAATAACTGGGCGGTCGCGGTACTCGTCGATGAGGCCCACAACCTGGTGGAACGCGGCCGGCAGATGTACAGCGCCAGTCTCGATCAGTCGACCCTCAACGGCGTACGCAAAACCGCGCCTGAGCCGCTGAAAAAATCCTTGCAGCGGGTCAATCGGGAATGGAATGCCCTGCATAACCCGCAATCCGGCGCGTATCAGGCGTACGACAGACCGCCGGAAAAACTGCTTCAAGCCTTGTTTTCGTGTAGTGCGAGCATCGGTGACTATCTCAACGATCACCCGCAGGGTCTGGACAGCTCGCTGCAAAGTTTCTACTTCGAGATGCTGCAATTTTGTCGAGTGGCCGAACTCTTCGATGAACAGTTCCTGTTCGACATCAGCAAACGCGACCTCGACCGCCCGCGCCAACTGTCACAGTTGTGCCTGCGCAATGTGGTGCCGGCCGGTTTCATCCGCCCGCGCCTGACCGCTGCGCGCAGCACTGTACTTTTTTCCGCGACGCTGAGCCCGCGGCATTACTACGCCGACCTGCTGGGCACCCCCGCGAATACGGTGTGGATTGATGTCGAGTCGCCGTTTCATGCTGATCAGCTACAAGTACACATCGTCAGCCAGATCTCGACACGCTTCGTCCACCGGCAGGCGTCGCTTGAGCCGATTGTCGAGCTGATCGCCCGGCAATTTGGCGAACGCCCCGGTAACTATCTGGCATTTTTCAGCAGCTTCGATTATTTGCAGCAAGTGGCGCAGTTGCTGGCCGAGCGTCACCCGCACATCACGCTGTGGTCGCAGTCCCGGGGAATGGGGGAGGCGCAGCGTCAGGACTTTCTCGACCAGTTCACCGCGCACAGCCAAGGCGTCGGCTTTGCGGTGTTGGGCGGCGCCTTTGGTGAAGGCATCGATTTGCCTGGCGCACGGTTGATCGGTGCGTTCATCGCCACGCTGGGTCTTGCGCAACTCAATCCGGTCAACGAACAGTTGAAACACCGCATGGCTGCCATTTTCGGTGCCGGTTATGACTACACCTATCTGTTTCCAGGGGTGCAAAAAGTGGTGCAGGCCGCCGGGCGCGTGATCCGTACCCAGCAGGATCAGGGGGTGGTGATGCTCATCGACGACCGGTTTGGCGACAGCAAGGTTAAACAGTTATTGCCACGTTGGTGGTCGGTTGAACCGACGCATTTTCGCGCTATCAAGTAGGATTTTTTACTTTAAAAAACAGTGACATATCTTGAAAGACACACCGATTTGAACAAACAGCGAATCACCGCTTTATTCAAAGGGCAGGCAATCACTTTCAAGCGATTCTTTGATAAGGAAATCAGGGTATGTCAGTTGCACCAAACTACGCTTACACCCCGGAGCAGGTCACTGCCGCATTCAATGAAATCAAAGCGACGTTGTTCCGCGGCATCACTGCCCAGGCAACCCCCAAAATACTGATCGTTGCCGGGCTGCAAGGCTCAGGCAAAACCTATCTATTGGAAAACAGCCTTCTACCTTCCACGCGTTATCAGTGTTTTGTCCGTCTTTACTTGCCCGAGTACCGACAAAAACACCCCCAGTACGCCGAGATGATCAAGCTCGGCGTACTGCATGCCTATGAGCAGACAGAAGCCTTTGTCCGCGAGGTCAGCGCCAAGATCTTCACCGAAGCCTTCACCCTCAAATACAACATCATCATGGAGTGTGCGTTCGACAGCCTCGATTTCGCCGCCTTTCCTCCCCTGGCAACCGCAGCCGGTTATCAGTTCGAGACGCATATCGTTGGCTGCAATCAAGCGTTCGCTCACGTATCGAGCATCAGAAGAGCCCTCAGCAGCCTGAAAAAACAACAACTCGAAAGGTTCGTCACCTTATCGGCGCTGGATGCCAGCATGAGTAACGCGCAGGCGATTATCCTGGCCTTTGAAACCGCCTCGAAAGCGGTCAGCGGCTCACAGATCACGGTCTATGAACGCGGGCTCGGCGGGTTGAAAGAGCGGGTTTCGCGTTTCCAGAAGACTTATACAAAAGACGCAACTGAGATAACCCCTCCAACGGCACCGACCGTTTGCAGTACCTATGCCAGCATTATCAATAACCACGTCTACACCCTGAGGGAACGCGACGAGATGGTAAAGACATGCCACTTGGCGTTACTCAAAACCCAGGCACACGCTACGCTGGTGCCTGACTTCGTCTACAACGACCTGCATGCCTACATCGTCAAATACGTGAACCGATAAGTCGTACCCATTCGGCGGCGAAGCGATGACAGTCTCCCGGCCAGCGAGCGGTCAATAACTGGCCATCACGCACGACAAAGCCTCGTTGTGGCCGGTCCGCTGAATCACGTACGGCGAGAAATCGGCCCCGCAGGAAATCTGCGGGGCTGGAAAGGGCGCTGGTGACTTCCGCCTCGACGGTCTGCGGGTAGGTTCGGTAGTAGCGCCCAAGCCAGGGCGCGGTCATTGCCCAGGCAGGTAATTCCATGGTGTTGGCCACCAGCGCGGTGACCTTGCGACCCCGCAATATAGAAAACCCGGTATCGGGACTCACGGTACGGGCCAGTAACAGAACACCGTGACACACCGCGGCCACCGGCTTGTCTGCGGTGAAAAAGTGCAAGGCAATCCGTTGTGCCTGAGCGGATTCCAGCAGTGTGCGCATGCCCTTGGCATGGCCACCAGGAATCAATAGACCGTCGAATTTGCTCGGGTCGACATCGTCATAGGACAGTGGTTTACGAAATGACGCGTCTTCGATCATCTGCCTATAACTGGCGAGGTCGGGCTTGCGTGTCATCAGCAAAGGGTTGAGCTGACCAAAACCGATATCCACCAGGCGCGAGTCGGCGTAGGCAGGCAAACCTTGTGGTGTGGCAAAACACACCTCGAACCCGGCCCTGCGCATCGCTTGCCAGGGCACGCTGCTCTCGGTCGGGTCGTAGTCGCAGGTTGGTAACAGAATCAGGATCATGGTGGCGCCTTATATCCGCCCAAGATGGCGTTTGGCGTCGAGCATAGGTGTTCTGCTGCCTGCACTCCACTGAACAAGCGTGCTGCGGCTTTCCAAACCCACGGTTTGCCGCATACTCCATCAAAACGATAGTCGCGGGTGTAATCGATGAGTGATGTGCCGTCCAAAACCAATTCCATCGAGGAGATGCGCTTTCGCCTGCTGATTGATGCTGTGGTGGATTATGCGATCTACATGATCGATCCCGACGGCATCATCACCAGCTGGAACTCTGGCGCCCGGCGATTCAAAGGCTACGAGGAAGCGGAGATTCTCGGCCAGCACTTCTCGCGGTTCTATACCGAAGAGGATCGACGTGCCGGTTTACCCCAGCGCGCGCTGGACACGGCGATTAATGAAGGTCGTTTTGAAGGCGAAGGCTGGCGGGTGCGCAAGGACGGCACGCGTTTTTGGTCGCACGTGGTGATTGACCCGATTCTGGACCCGACCGGCAAGCTGCTGGGATTTGCCAAAATCACCCGCGACCTCACCGACCGCAAAATGGGCGAGGAAACCCTCAAGCAAAGCGAACAGCAGTTCCGGTTGCTGGTTCAAAGCGTCACGGACTATGCCATCTATATGCTTTCCCCGGATGGACGCCTGACCAACTGGAATCAGGGCGCCCAACGCATCAAGGGTTATCGGCCCGAAGAAGTCATCGGCCAGCATTTTTCAATGTTTTACACCCCTGAAGACCGTGAAGCCGGCGAACCGCAACGGGCATTGGAGACGGCCATACGGGAGGGGCGATTCGAAAACAAGGCGTGGCGCGTGCGCAAGGACGGTACACGGTTTTTTGCTCACGTCGTGGTGGACCCGATCTGGGGCGACACCGGCACGTTGCTGGGTTTTGCCAAGATTACCCGTGACATCACCGAGGCGACCCTGGCCCAGCAAGACCTTGAGCGAACTCGCGAGGCGTTGTTCCAGGCGCAGAAAATGCAAGCCATCGGCCAACTCAGCGGCGGGATTGCCCACGACTTCAACAACCTGTTGACGGTCATCCTCGGCAATCTGGAAATCGTGCGCAAACGGATAGGGGACGATCCGAAACTGACCCGTCTGGTCGACAATGCCCGCCAAGGCGCCTTGCGCGGGGTATCCCTGACTCAGCGCATGCTGGCCTTTGCCAGACGACAGGAACTCAAATTCGAATCCGTGGAAATACCCGCACTGATAGAAGGTATCAGTGGGTTGTTACGCAGTTCCCTCGGGCCTTCAGTGGTGCTCGAAACGAACTTTTGCGCAGAACTTGAGCCGGTCATGGCTGACGTCAACCAGCTCGAACTGGCCGTTTTGAACCTCGTCACCAATGCCCGGGATGCCATGCCCGACGGTGGTGAAATCGTCATCACAGCCAAGAAAGCGGAGCCGGGCGATCAAACAGCGTTATCCCTGAAGGAAGGCTCTTATGTTTGCCTGAGCGTTACCGATACGGGCGAAGGGATGAATGAGGAAACGCTCGCGTCGGCGATGGACCCGTTTTTCACCACCAAAGGGGTGGGTAAAGGCACGGGCCTGGGGCTGTCGATGGTGCATGGTTTTATCGAACAACTGGGCGGGCGGTTCATACTCAAGAGCCGCAAGGACACAGGCACCACCGCTGAACTGTGGATCCCTGTCGCCACCCCTGCGTCAGACATCAGGCCCGTCATCGAAGAAGAACAATCAGCGCCGGTGGCGCAGCTGTGTGTGCTGGTGGTGGATGACGACAGCCTGGTGTTAACCAGTACCGGGCTGCTGCTGGAGGATTTGGGTCACCGGGTAATCGCAGCGATGTCCGGTGCGAAAGCGCTTGAACTATTCGAGAGCGAGCAGAACATCGACCTGGTGATTACCGACATGGCCATGCCGCACATGAATGGCGCGCAATTGGCACAGGCCATCCGGCTGAAGAAACCTGACCTGCCGATCATCCTTGCCACCGGTTACGCCGAACGCCTGGAAGGTTTCGCGACCATGCTCCCGCGCTTGTCCAAACCATATACCCAACTCAATCTGGTAGATGTCATTGCCCAGGCTATGAAGTGATGCGGCTGAATGTTTGCAAAGCTGCACCAGAAAAATGGCCCGGCCCCCGGGCTAATGCCGGTCAGTTAAGCCATAACGCGATCCTACAAAAATTGGCGTTACCGCAGAAATTGCTTAACTGATCGGCATTAGGCCCCCGTGCTTCTTTTCACGCTCAGGCTCGATGTTCAAGCTGCTGGCGCAACTGATGAGAGTTGCTGGCGGACAGTGGAATCGGCGGAAAATCCTCGTTGAGCAATTGCAGATGCTCAATCGCTTCCTGAAACTTCGAATCAGCTTTGCGGCGCAGCGCTTGATAACGATCAAACAACTCCACATCCAGGTCGCCGCCATCGAGCAATTCAAAAGCACATCGGCTCAGGTTCTGGGCCTCTTCGAACATCTGACGGTTACGTTCCAGGGCTAATGCCCGGCAGGCTTTGATTTGATCAGGGGAGGAGTAATGGATCATGACCGGCACCTTTTGCTTCTTCGGGGTTCCTTTAAACAGGCGTCGTTGCCACAGTGGAACCGAATCTGTCGGATCCCGCGATGCAAAAACAAAGCGGGATTAAAGATGTGACTGCCGGGTGAAATGGAGAATTCAATTTTTTGCAGGCGAAAATTTGATAAATCCGCCAACGAAGGCGCAGAGGAAAAATCAAATAGTGTGTTTTTTCAGGCGCGCGTAACGGGCGATTTTGGATAGTCAGTCATCATCAATCTCCGGGCGCAAGACAATGGGGTCAAAGGGTTGACCCTGGGTTTTTGTCTTGAGTTCGGTTGGATTTGAGGTGGCGACAACATTCTAAATCACACACACAAATCCCCATGTGGGAGCGAGCCTGCTCGCGAAGGCGGCGTATCAGCCAACATCAATGTCGACTGGAACACCGCTTTCGCGAGCAGGCTCGCTCCCACAAGGGTTCTGTATAGGGATTGAGGGCGAATCAGGCCTTGCGATTACGCAAGCTACGCTCCATCCGCGCAATGCCTTCTTCAAGCAACGCGCGCGGGCAGCCGAAATTCAGGCGCACGAATTGTCGGGTGTCATCGCTGAAATCCAGGCCAGGGCTCAAACCGACTTTGGCTTCTTCCAAGAAGAACTGCTGTGGGTTGTCCAGCCCCAGCGCCGAGCAATCGAGCCACGCCAGGTAGGTGCTTTGCGGGACGTTCATGGTGACGCCCGGCAGGCGGGTGCGGACGGCGTCGACCAGGTAATCGCGGTTGCTTTGCAGGTAGGCGCTCAGTTCCGCCAGCCATGGCCCGGCTTCGCTGTAGGCGACGCGGGTGGCTAACAGGCCCAGCGGGTTGACGCTGTCGACCATGCCGCAACGGGCGTGGTTGACCTTCTCGCGCAAGGCGCGGTCCTGAATGATCATGAATGAGGTTTTCAGGCCGGCGATGTTGTAGGCCTTGCTCGCCGACATCAGCGTGATCGTGTGCCGGGCGATTTCCGGGTTGAGCGTTGCCATCGGTATATGCTTGCGCCCGTCGAAGCACAACTCGGCGTGGATTTCGTCCGAGATGATCCAGGCGCCCTGTTCCAGGCAGATGTCGGCAATCGCTTGCAGTTCGTCTCTCGGGAAGGCTTTGCCCAGCGGGTTGTGCGGATTGCTCAGCAGCAGCGCGCCACCACCTTGCAGCGACTGGCTGAGGCTGGCGAGCGGTGTGGTGTAGGTGCCGTCAGCCTGCTCATCGAAATTCAGCTCGACCTTGTTCAGGCCCCAGTGGCTTGGTGCGTGGCGCAATGGCGGATAGTTGGGCACCTGCACCACGACGTTTTGTTGTGGCTGGACCAATGCTTTGAGGGCCATGTTGAAGCCCGACTCGACCCCTGGCAGAAAGATCAGCTCTTGCGGTTCGACGCGCCAGGCGTATTTGTTCCAGAGGTCGGTGACGATGGCGTCGCGCAAGTCATCCGGGGCCACGCTGTAGCCGACCATCGGGTGTTCCAGGCGTTTTTGCAGGGCCTGGATGATCATCGGCGGCGCGGCAAAATCCATGTCGGCCACCCACATCGGCAGCACGTCGGCCGGGTAGCGGCTCCATTTGGTGCTACCGGTGTTATGGCGGTCGAACACCTGATCAAAATCGAAAGTCATGCGCGGTCTCGTGAATACAGGATTGGAATGGCAACCATGATAGTCGCCAAGCCCCTGTGGGAGCGAGCCTGCTCGCGAAAGCAGTGTGTCAGGCGCTATTGATGTTGACTGATACTCCGTCTTCGCCGGCAAGCCGGTCTCGCTCCCACAGGTTCGGTGGTGTGGCGGGTATCGGGTAAGTGCCCGACGGTCGGTTTTTACACAGGGCGCGGCTGCGTTGACTAGAGTTTCAAGTGTCGGCAGCCCGTCTGCCGCCAGCGTGATTGCTTAGAAAGTCCGGCAAAGCCCCGGACTTCCACCTGATCAGGAGTGCACGATGGACCTCAGCCGTCGTCAGTTCTTCAAGGTCGCTGGTATCGGCCTTGCAGGCTCGAGCCTGGGCGCGTTGGGCATGGCCCCCACGCTTGCCTTCGCCGAGCAGGTGCGCCACTTCAAGCTTGCCGCCACCCATGAAACCCGCAACACCTGCCCGTATTGCTCGGTCGGTTGCGGCGTGATCATGTACAGCCAGGGCGATACTGCCAAGAATGTCGCGCAAAACATCATCCATATCGAAGGTGACGCCGACCATCCGGTCAACCGCGGCACCCTTTGCCCCAAAGGCGCGGGCCTGCTGGATTTCATTCACAGCCCCGATCGCCTGCAATACCCGCAAGTCCGCAAGCCCGGCAGCAGCGAGTGGACGCGTATCTCCTGGGATGAAGCGCTGGATCGCGTCGCCGACCTGATGAAGGCCGACCGCGACGCCAACTTCATCGAGAAGAATGCTCAAGGCCAAACGGTGAACCGCTGGCTCACCACCGGTTTCCTCGCGGCATCGGCGTCATCCAACGAAGCGGGCTACATCACCCACAAGGTCATTCGCAGTTTCGGCATGCTGGGGTTTGATAACCAGGCGCGTGTCTGACACGGCCCGACGGTGGCAAGTCTTGCCCCGACGTACGGCCGTGGTGCCATGACCAATACCTGGACCGATATCGCCAACGCGAATCTGGTTCTGGTGATGGGCGGCAACGCAGCAGAAGCGCACCCGTGCGGTTTCAAATGGGTGACGGAAGCCAAGGCGCACAACAACGCGCGTCTCATCGTGATCGATCCGCGATTTACCCGCACGGCCTCGGTGGCCGACTATTACGCGCCGATTCGCACCGGCACCGACATCGCCTTCATGGGTGGGCTGATCAACTACTTGCTGACCGAGGACAAAATCCAGCACGAATACGTGCGCAACTACACCGACGTGTCGTTCATCGTCAAAGCCGGGTATGGCTTCGAGGACGGGATTTTCAGCGGTTATGACGTGGCCAAACGCGCCTACACCGACAGGTCCGGCTGGGGCTATGAGCTCGGTGAAGACGGCTTTGCCAAGGTCGACCCGACCCTGCAAGACCCACGCTGCGTCTATCAATTGATGAAGCACCATTACAGCCGCTACAACATTGACCTGGTGAGCCTGATTTGCGGGATGCCAGTCGATGCCATGCAAAAAATCTGGGAGGAAATCGCCACTTGCTCGGTACCGGGCAAGACCATGACCATCCTCTATGCGCTGGGCTGGACCCAGCACTCGATCGGCTCGCAGATGATCCGTAGCGCGGCGATGGTGCAATTGCTGCTGGGTAATGTCGGCATGCCGGGCGGGGGAGTGAATGCTTTGCGCGGGCACTCCAACATCCAGGGCCTGACTGACCTCGGGTTGCTCTCCAACTCGCTGCCGGGTTACCTCACATTGCCGGGCGACGCCGAGCAGGACTACGCTGTGTACATCACCAAGCGCACGCAAAAACCGTTGCGCCCGGGGCAGTTGTCCTACTGGCAGAACTACAGCAAGTTCCACGTCAGCCTGATGAAAGCCTGGTACGGCGGCAATGCCACGGCCGAGAACAATTGGGCTTACGAGTATTTGCCGAAACTGGACATTCCCAGCTACGACATCCTCAAAGTGTTCGACCTGATGGGCCAGGGCAAGGTCAACGGCTACCTGTGCCAAGGCTTCAATCCGATTGCCGCGTTGCCCGACAAGAACCGGGTGATGGCGGCGCTGGCCAAACTCAAATGGCTGGTGGTGATGGACCCGCTGGCCACCGAAACTTCAGAGTTCTGGCGCAATGTCGGCCCGTACAACGATGTGAAAAGTGCTGACATCCAGACCGAAGTGATTCGCCTGCCCACTACCTGTTTTGCCGAGGAAGACGGCTCGCTGGTCAACAGTAGCCGCTGGCTGCAATGGCACTGGAAAGGCGCCGACGGCCCGGGTGAAGCGCAAACCGACATTCGGATCATGGCTGAGCTGTTTCTGCGTTTGCGTCAGCGTTATCAGGCGCAGGGCGGCGCTTACCCCGACCCGATCCTCAAACTGTCGTGGAAGTACAAGATCGCCGACGAACCCTCGCCAGAAGAACTGGCCAAGGAAATCAACGGCTACGCCACCACTGACTTCACCGACGCCACGGGTGCGGCGATCAAGAACAATGCACAACTGGCTGCGTTCAGTCAGCTCAAGGATGACGGCAGCACCGCGTCCGGCTGCTGGATTTTCTGCGGCAGCTGGACCGAGTCCGGTAACCAGATGGCCCGTCGCGACAACAGCGACCCGTGGGGCATGCACCAACAACAGGGATGGGCCTGGGCTTGGCCGGCGAACCGACGGATTCTTTACAACCGCGCGTCCGCCGACCTGCAAGGTAACCCGTGGGACCCGAAAAAACGTCTGGTGTGGTGGAACGGCAAAGTCTGGGGCGGCACTGATGTGCCCGACTACAAGGCCGACGTGCCGCCAGAAGCGGGGATGAATCCGTTCATCATGAACCCCGAAGGCGTGGCGCGGTTCTTCGCCGTCGACAAGATGAACGAAGGCCCGTTTCCTGAGCATTACGAGCCGTTCGAGACGCCCATCGGCATCAATCCGCTGCATCCGGAAAACAAAAAAGCCACCAGCAACCCGGCGGCGCGGATCTTCGATTCGGTGTGGGATTCCCTCGGCGTGGCCAAGGATTACCCGTACGCGGGCACCAGCTACCGCTTGACCGAGCATTTCCACTTCTGGACCAAGCACTGCAGGCTCAACGCGATTACCCAGCCGGAGCAATTCGTCGAAATCGGCGAGGTCCTGGCGAAGGAGAAAGGCATCGTCGCCGGCGACCGTGTGCGCGTCAGCTGCAAGCGCGGGCACATTGAAGCGGTGGCGGTGGTGACCAAGCGGATTCGTCCGTTGCAGGTCAACAATCAGGTGGTGCACCAGATCGGTATCCCGTTGCACTGGGGGTTTACCGGACTCACGCGCCATGGGTACCTGACCAACACCCTGGTGCCGTTCCTCGGCGATGGCAATACGCAGACCCCGGAATCCAAGTCATTTTTGGTCAACGTGGAGAAAATCTAAATGGCCAGCCAAGACATTATTGCCCGGTCGGCCACCACGACCCCGTCGCCATCGGTGCGCATTCAGGAGGAAGTGGCCAAGCTGATCGACACCACCAAGTGCATCGGCTGTAAGGCTTGCCAGGTTGCCTGCTCGGAATGGAACGAGCTGCGCAACGAAATTGGCTACAACCACGGCACCTACACCAACCCACAAGACCTGAGCGCAGAAACCTGGACCCTGATGCGCTTCACCGAGCATGAAACCGGTGCCGGCAACCTCGAATGGCTGATTCGCAAGGACGGCTGCATGCATTGCGCCGAACCCGGTTGCCTGGCGGCGTGCCCGAGCCCGGGGGCGATCATCAAGCTCGCCAATGGCATTGTCGATTTCAACCAGGACCACTGCATTGGCTGCGGCTATTGCATCACCGGCTGCCCGTTCAACATTCCGCGGATCTCGCAAAAGGATCACAAGGCCTACAAATGCACGTTGTGTTCGGATCGGGTCGAATACGGGCTGGAACCGGCCTGCGTGAAAACCTGCCCGACCGGGGCGATTGTGTTCGGCACCAAGGAAGACATGAAAGAACACGCCGCCGAACGGATCGTCGATCTGAAAAGCCGTGGCTTCGAAAACGCCGGCTTGTACGACCCGGCCGGCGTTGGTGGCACCCACGTGATGTACGTGCTGCACCATGCTGATACACCGCAGCTGTACGCCGGGCTGGCGAAGGATCCGGCAATCAGTCCGCTGGTGGGGTTGTGGAAAGGCGTGAGCAAACCGTTAGGGCTGTTGGCCATGGGCCTGGCGGTGCTGGCCGGGTTCTTCCATTACGTACGCATCGGGCCGCAGGTGGTCGAAGAGGACGAACATCCCCCAGGCAAGGACCCGGCCGTGCATGAGGTTGACCCATCGGTTCATACCTATGATCCGCGGCGGGAGGACAGGCCATGAGCAACAAAACGATCCTGCGCTACACCACCGGCCAGCGCACCAATCACTGGCTGGTGGCGATCCTGTTTTTCATGGCGGCACTCTCCGGGTTGGCGTTGTTTCATCCGGCGTTGTTCTGGCTCAGCAACCTGTTTGGCGGTGGCCCATGGACACGCATCCTGCACCCGTTCATGGGCGTGGTGATGTTCGTGCTGTTCCTTGGATTGGTGCTGCGCTTCTGGCGAGCGAATTTCTTCATTACCAATGATCGGTTGTGGCTGAAGCGAGTCGGGCGGGTGATCAAGAACGAGGAAGAGGGCGTGCCACCGATCGGCAAGTACAACCCCGGGCAGAAGCTGCTGTTCTGGACCTTGCTGGCCTGCATGCTGGTGCTGCTGTTCAGCGGGCTGGTGATCTGGCGCGCGTATTTCAGCGATTTTTTTGGTATCACCACGATTCGTTGGGCGATGCTGCTGCATGCGTTGGCCGGGTTTGTGCTCGTGCTGAGCATCATCGTGCACATCTACGCCGGGATCTGGATCAAGGGCTCGGTCAGCGCCATGGTGCATGGCTGGGTCAGCCGCGCCTGGGCGAAAAAACACCATGAACTGTGGTACCGCGAAGTGACCCGCGACGAGCACCCCGACCGACCGATCAGCAAAAAAGGATAAGCACTTGCCGACGATTCTTGAGCCTGGAGAGATTGAAGCGGCGGCGAGTTCACCGCCGTTTCTGTACCTGCCGCCGCACAACCTGTTCACCTTGCGTGCATTACGCCTGGAGCGGTTGGCCGAGGGGCATCCGCTGGCCGATTACCTGCGCCTGGTGGCCGGCCTGTGTTATGTGCAGCAGCAACTGATGGACGATCCACCCGTCGCCACCTTGCCAGATCCCGAGCGAATCAAGGTATGCCAGGAGCACGGCCTGCCACCGCTTGCCGCCGACAGTCTGGTGCGCGAGGGGCATTGGTTGCCCTACCTCGACACCTTGTTGCAACGCTACCGGCCAGCGCCGCAACTGGCGGTAGAACAAGCCCTGGCGACGTTGCGCAATACCGACTCCGGACAACGCAAAGCCTGGGCGGTGGCGTTGGTCAGCGGCCAGTTCACGCTGCTGCCCGCAGCGCTGGTGCCGTTTCTCGGCGCCGCCTTGCAAGCGGCCTGGAGCCACTGGTTGCTGAGCACGCCGGACCTGGCGCTGAAACCTGGTGACAGCCTCAGCCAATGCCCGGCCTGCGGTTCGCCGGCGATGGCCGGGGTGATTCGCAACCGTGGCAAACACAACGGTTTGCGCTATCTGGTGTGCTCGTTGTGTGCCTGCGAATGGCATGTGGTGCGGGTCAAATGTGTGTACTGCGAACAAAGCAAAGGCCTGGAATACGTCAGCCTCGACGACGACCGCCATGCCGCCAATCAGGCGCCGTTACGCGCCGAAACCTGTCCGGGCTGTCGCAGTTACCTGAAACTGCTGTACCTGGAAAACGACGCCGAGGCCGAAGCGTTGTCGGCTGACTTGGCCAGTCTGATGCTCGACATGCGCCTGGAACAGGAAGGCTACCTGCGTCCGGCGCCCAATCTGCTGCTGGCACCCGGGAGCGACTGAACGCTCAGCGGCTACACTCAGGCGCGACGGTCAATCGTTTTCAGGAGCGCCGGATGCCTTCAACCTCCGCCAGCCAAACCCTGCGGCTGCCTTCCATCGACAGTCTGCTGCGCCATCCCGCCTGCCAACCACTGGCCGAGCGCTATGGCCGGGAGTCGCTGCTGGCAAGCCTGCGGCAATTGCTCGATGACTTGCGCGAACCGGTGCTGGCCGGGCAACTCGATGCCGTGGAAATCAGCCCGCAGGTATTGGCGGGGCGGGCGGGTGAGCGTCTGGCCCAACATCACCAAAACCATGTGCGGCGGGTGTTCAACCTGACCGGGACCGTGCTGCACACCAACCTCGGTCGGGCGCTGCTCCCCGAAGTCGCCATCGAAGCGGTGCAAATGGCCGCGCGCTATCCGCTCAATCTCGAATTTGATCTGCACAGCGGCAAGCGCGGCGACCGTGATGACCTGATCGAAGGCCTGATCCGCGAACTGACCGGCGCCGAAGCGGTGACGGTGGTCAACAACAACGCGGCGGCGGTGCTGTTGACGCTCAACAGCCTGGGCGCGCGCAAGGAAGGGATTATTTCCCGGGGCGAGCTGATTGAAATCGGCGGCGCCTTCCGCATTCCCGACATCATGGCGCGAGCCGGGGTCCGGCTACATGAAGTCGGCACCACCAACCGCACGCACGCCCGTGATTACGAAGCAGCCATCGGCCCGCGCAGTGGTCTGGTGATGCGCGTGCATGCGAGCAATTACAGCATTGAAGGGTTCACCGCGCGGGTGCCGACCGCCGAACTGGCGCAGTTGGCGCACAGCCACGGATTGCCGCTGCTCGAAGACCTCGGCAGCGGCAGCCTGCTGGACCTGACCCGCTGGGGCCTGCCCGCCGAACCGACGGTGCGCCAGGCGCTGCTCGATGGTGCAGACATCGTCACCTTCAGTGGCGACAAATTGTTGGGTGGTCCGCAGGCCGGGTTGATTGTCGGGCGCAAGGACCTGATCGCGAAGATCAAGAAAAACCCGCTCAAACGCGCACTACGGGTCGACAAACTGACCCTGGCCGCGCTCGAAGCGGTGTTGGGTTTGTACCGCTATCCCGAGCGCCTGGCCGAACGTCTGCCAAGCCTGCGCCTGCTGATCCGCCCGCAGGCCGATATCCTCGCCCAGGCCGAACGCTTGCAACCTTCGCTGGCGCACGCATTAGGTGACGGCTGGAGTGTCAGTGCGCTGCCAGCGTTGGGCATGATCGGCAGCGGCAGCCAACCGGTGGCGCGCCTGCCCAGCGCCGCGTTATGCCTGCGGCCAAAGGTGTCCAAACGTCTACGCGGGCGGCAGTTGCTGGGGCTGGAGGCCGCGTTCCGCCAGTTGGCCATTCCGGTGCTGGGCCGCATCGACGACGACGCACTGTGGCTGGACCTGCGCCAACTGGACGATGAAGCCGCCTGGCTGGCGCAACTCGATCAGTTGTCGGTCGAGGGGCAGGTAGGGTGATCGTCGGCACCGCAGGGCACATCGACCACGGCAAGACTTCGCTGCTGCAAGCATTGACCGGGCAGGCCGGCGACCGTCACCGCGAAGAACGCGAACGCGGTATGACCATCGACCTGGGTTATCTTTATGCGGCGCTGGAATCGGGCGCCGAGTTGACCGGGTTCATTGACGTGCCCGGTCACGAGCGGTTCACCCATAACATGCTGGCCGGGGCGCAGGGCATCGATCTGGTGTTGCTGGTGGTCGCAGCGGATGACGGCGTCATGCCGCAAACCCGCGAACACTTGGCGATCGTTGAACTGCTGGGCATTCCCCGGGCGCTGGTGGCGATCACCAAGTGCGACCGGGTCGATCCGGCCCGGGTGCAAGCCGTCCATGAACAGATGACAACGCTACTGGCGCGCGGGCCCTATGCCAATGCGCCGCAGATCGCGCTGTCGAGTGTGACCGGGGAGGGCGTCGAGGCACTGCGCCAGGCGCTGCTCGATGCACAGCGTGACGTCCTTCAACGCAGCAGCAACGGTGGTTTTCGTCTGGCCATTGATCGGGCATTTAGCGTGGCTGGGGCCGGTATTGTGGTGACCGGCATGGCATTGTCCGGGCAAGTGGCGGTGGGCGACACACTGGTGCTCAGCCCGCTAGGTAAACTTGTGCGTGTGCGCGGTTTGCATGCGCAAAATCAAGCGGCAAACAGCGCGTATGCCGGGCAACGCGTTGCGTTGAACCTGAGTGCCGAGCGCCTGGCGCTGGAGCACATTCACCGTGGCCAATGGCTGCTGGCCGAGTGGCTGTATGCCCCGACCCAGCGACTGGACATCGACCTGCACTTGCTGGCCAGCGAAGCCAAAGCCTTCGAACACTTTCAGCCGGTGCATGTTCACCTCGGCACTCAGGACGTGACGGGGCGGGTGGCGTTGCTCGAAGGTGCCAGTCTGGCACCGGGTGGGCGGATGTTCGCGCAAATCCTGCTCAATGCTCCGGTGCAGGCGGTGAAAGGTGACCCGTTGATCCTGCGGGATCAGAGCGCCCAACGCACCCTCGGCGGGGGCCGGGTGCTCGACCCGTTTGCTCCGTCCCGACACCGACGCAGCCCCGAACGCCTGGCACAACTACAGGCCCTCGCCAGCCGTAATACGCTGGAAGAACTCTTGCCAGCGTTGTTGGCCAACAGCGACACCGGCCTCAATCCACGGCAACTGGAGCGTCAGTTCAACCAGCCACGTGCGACCTGGGTATTGCCCGCTGACGTGCGCTTGATCGAGACCCGCCAAGGTCCGTTACTGTTCAGTGCTGCGCGTTGGGAGTCGCTGAAAGCTCCCTTGCTGGAACAGCTCGCACGCTTCCATCAACTTGAGCCGGATCAAATGGGCCCGGACCGGGATCGCCTGCGTCGCTTCGCAGCAACGGCAATGGAACGCCCGACCTTCATCTGCCTGCTCGACGAATTACTCGCCAGCGGCGTCCTCGCCACCAGCGGGCCGTGGTTGCATTTACCCGGTCATCAAGTGCGCTTGAGCGAAGAGGACGAAGCCCTGTGGCAGCGTTTGCAACCGCTGTTCGAACAGGCCGGTTTCGATCCGCCGTGGGTGCGCCAACTGGGAAATGACGAGGCTACCGTGCGCCTGTTGTTGCGCAAAATGGCGCGGTTGGGGCTGCTGCATCAAGTGGTCCGGGACCTGTTCTACACCGACGCGATGATCCGTCGATTGGCGGCTATGCTCTTGCAACTGGCCGAGCACAACCCGGTGATTCAAGTCGCGGCGTTTCGCGATGCGGTCGGCCTGGGTCGCAAGCGCAGCATTCAGATTCTGGAGTACTTCGACCGCATCGGCCTGACCCGACGCCTGGGCGACAAGCGCCAAATCCGTCTCGACAGTGCCTTGGCGCAACAGAGAGACGACTGACTTCAAGGAAGGTAATCGCGCCCGGTGGCGCGGCCGGGCTTCAAACCCGGTTGGGGACGGCATCCGTTCCCGGGCCGGTTCGACTCCGGCTGCCTTCCGCCATTTTCCGCACGACCTGTCTCCTCCGGACAGCGGGAGGGCGTGGTTGCGTAGATTCAGGCGCGGATGTTGGATCGATGTGCTGCATTGTCACTTTTTTTTTCGAAGTGCTGCGATGCAGAGCACAGATCACGTCGCACTGTTAAATCATTGTCTATGCTGGCCTTACCGCTCCCCCACCTGCTTTGCATAAGCAAGGAGACATCCATGGTGCCCACACCTCTGTCCGAGAAATCGTTGACCCGCAGCATGCTCGATGTCCTGATTCGTGCCGGGTTGATTGTTGTTCTGGTGCTGTTTTGCTTCGATATATTCCAGCCGTTTCGCGACCTGATGCTGTGGTCGGTGATCCTGGCGATCACGCTCTACCCGTTGCAACTGCGATTGATGGGGTCGTTCGGACGCAGCGAAGGGCGTGCTGCAACGGCGATTGTGCTGATTGCCATCGCTATTCTGGTGGTGCCGGTCTATCTGTTGGGCACCTCGATTGCTTCGTCGGTCGGGCAGGTCATCGACCTGGTGAAGGAAGGTACCTTCAACATCCCGCCGCCGCCCGACACGGTCGCCACGTGGCCGATCGTGGGTAAAACTATCTCGTCAGTATGGATGCAGGCATCCACCGATCTTCCGGACCTGATAGCGAAGTACTTGCCGCAAATAAAAGGCGTCAGTGTGGGCTTGTTGACCAAAATTGCCGGCGTCGGTGCGGGTTTGTTGATGTTCATTGTTGCCTTGATCATCGCCGGTATTTTCATGGCGCACGGTGAGGCCGGCACCCGTGCCGCGGTAGAGATCGCGTCTCGCATCAGCGGTCCTGACAAGGGGGCAAAAATCGCCGAACTGTGCACTGCAACCATCCGCGCAGTTGCGCTCGGCGTGGTCGGCATCGCGTTCATTCAGATGCTGCTGGTGGGTATCGGCTTCGTGCTCAAAGGCATCCCGGGCGCAGGTATACTTGCCATCTTCGTGTTACTGCTCGGCATCATGCAGTTACCGGCCACGCTGATTACGCTGCCGGTGATCATCTATGTGCTGGCCACCGAGGGGCCCAACACGAGGACCATTATCTTCTCCGTCTTTGTGTTCGTTGCCGGCCTGGTGGATAACGTACTCAAACCGCTGTTGCTGGGACGGGGGGTGGATGTGCCGATGCCGGTCGTGCTGATTGGCGCGCTGGGCGGCATGGTCACGAGCGGCATCCTGGGCTTGTTCATAGGGCCGGTGGTGCTTGCGGTGGGCTACCAATTGTTCTGGCAGTGGGTTCAGGATCGGCCGGAGGAAGGGTAAAATCCGTAACCATGAACGCGCCAAGTCCCGAGCTGCTGGACCGGGTGTTGACTGCTCATGGTGGTGTCGAACGCTGGAACAGCCGAGAAGCCCGACGGGCAGGTCGTTACCGAACGATCAGCCCCCCGGTCCTCCTTTCCAGGTCACGAAGAAAATACCCCTTGGGACCCACTGCACCGCGCATACTTCAACGGCTATGCGTTGTGGTCCTACCTGACCATGCCCTTCCAGTTCAGCTGCCGGCTGTCGTACGGAAGAACTCTCGGCATCAGGTCAACCAGACACGAAGGCGTTACTGGTAGCAATCGACCTCAGCGACATCGTCTACTCGTAATGCACGTTGCAGTGCCCGCGGGCTCTGTCAACGGCCGGGGTCGGAGGAGGCGTTTTGAAACCGTTCCTGCCCGGACCGGGTACATCAGCGTGGAACATGTTGCGCCAGGCGTGCCTGCAACGCCGCGATGCCGTGCCGCCAACCTTGACGGAACTGGCGGTCGTCCCCGGCATTCCAGAGGCGCGTTACTGGCTGGACCGGGAAATCGCTCCGCTGATTCGGGACGTGCATCAGGCCAACCATCGAGAGGCCCAAGCGCTTGCCAGAGCCGGGGAGCCGAATGACATGCTACCGCTGGCCAACATGCTGGCGGTCTCTGGTGGTAGTGACGCTGGCACCTTCGCGGCGGGCATCATCGCAGGATGGACGTTGCATGGGACGCGGCCAGCTTTCAAAGTGGTAACGGGCATCAGCGCTGGCGCCCTGGTTGCCCCGTTCGCTTACCTGGGGCCTCAGTACGACGACATCATTCTGCGCATCTGCAGCGCCATCGGCCCCAAAGACATTTTCCGTTCGCGCAATGTGCTGACCCGGCTTGCCAGCGACGGTATTGCGGACAGCAAGCCACTGTCGCGGCTCGTCGCGCAATACGTCACCCCGGACCTTCTGGCGGCGATTGCGGCGCAGTACGCCAATGGACGACTCCTGATGATCGGCACCACCGACCTCGATGCAGGGCGGCCCGTGACCTGGAACATGGGCGCCATTGCCGCAAGCGGTACGCCGGGAGCGCTCGACCTGTTTCGTCAGATCCTGATCGCATCGATGAGTATTCCCGGTGCCGTCTCACCCGTCATGATCGACGTGGAGGTCAACGGTCAGCGGTTCCAGGAAATGCACGTGGACGGTGGCGTCATCACGCAGGTATTTCTTTACCCCCCAGGCACCGTCATGGCGCTGAATAACGTGACGGGCGCGCGCTTGCGCCGTGATCGGCATTTCTATGTGATTCGCAACGGGAAAATGGAGCCGCAGTGGTCCGGGACCAAGCGCCGCACGCTGAGCATCGGCGGTCGCGCCATCAGCGCGTTGATCCAGACGCAGGGCATCAGTGACCTCGACCGGATTTACCGAATGGCCCAGCAGGACGGGTCCGACTTCAATCTTGCGTACATCGGCTCCGATTTTCATCACCTTCGCACTCATCGGTTCGATGGCGAGTACATGAAGCGTTTGTTCGAGTACGCCTTTGAGCTCAGTGCGAAAGGTTACCCGTGGCATAAATCCCCCGATACCTGAATCTTTTCTGTTTCTGTACCGGGATGTTGTTGGACTGGAACGGCCCCATCGCGAGCAGGCTCGCTCCCACACTGGATCTCCATCAGGCACAGATTTTGTAGATGACAAAGATCAACTGTGGGAGCGAGCCTGCTCGCGATGGGGCCAGTCAAGACACCCATTACTGTCAGGTGTACTTGTGCTTGTCCGGTGCTGGCGGGAATTACTGGCGCAGTTGCTTTCGTGAAATTAATCATGTAGTTTTTCATGAAATTATAAAAACATAATTTCATGAGAGCCGATATGTTCCAGCAGTCCACGCAGCATGTCGCCAGCTACTACGCCCACAGTTGCGCTGATCGCCTGACCACTCGACCTGCGCTCGCAGGTGAACACGACACCGAGATCCTGATCATCGGCGCAGGGTTCAGTGGCCTGCACACCGCGTTGCGCCTGGCCCTGGCCGGCAAGCGCGTGACATTGCTGGAAGCCAGTCGCGTGGCGTGGGCAGCCTCGGGACGCAACGGTGGTCAGGCCATTCTCGGCTGGTCATGTGACATGCCACCTCTGGAAACGGCGCTGGGTTATGAGCGCGCTCGCCGGTTGTGGGACGGAATGCGTTGGGCGGCGCAAGAGCTGCGTGAATTACCCGCTCGCCATGGTTTTGACTGTGATTATCGCGCCGGCCATCTGTGGACTTCGGTCATGCCCCGACGTGTTGGTCTGCTGACCGAGTGGCAGCGCGAGGCCAGTCACAAGTGGGGGCACCATGGCTTACAGTTCATCAGCCGTGAGCAGTTGCCGCAGTGGATCGCCAGCGAACGCTATCAGGCCGGTCTCTTTGATCCTGAGGGCGGTCATTTGAACCCGCTGAAACTGGCACTCGGTCTGGCCACCGCCATCGAACGCGCCGGCGGCCGTATCCATGAACAAAGCAAAGCACTGAGTTATCGAGAGGACAGCGGTCGCTTCGTGGTGAACACTGATCGCGGGTCCATTCGGTCGGATGTTCTGGTGCTGGCCTGCAATGCCTATCTGGACCGGCTCGACCCCAAGCTGGCCAGTTGCGTATTACCCGTCGGTACTTATCAAGTGGCGACCGCGCCCCTGACGCCAGAGCAGGCCACTGAGCTGCTGCCCCGCAATGTATGCGTTACCGACAACCAGTTTGTCCTCGACTATTTCCGTCGCACACCGGACAACCGGCTGCTGTTCGGCGGCGGCTGCACGTATCTGGGCGGCATGCCCAAGGACATTGCCGGGGCAACACGACCGTTCCTGGAACGAGTGTTTCCACAGCTCAAAGGCGTAGAGCTGGAGTTCGCCTGGGGCGGGCACATCGACCTGACACTTAAACGAACGCCTGACATCGGCAGGTCGGGGGATCGCTACTGGCTGCAAGGCTATTCCGGGCATGGCGTCCTGCCCACACTGGCCGGCGCCCGTGCAGTGTCCGACGCCATTCTTGGCCAGGACGATGAATTATCCTTGTATCAGGGCTTGAACAACGGCAGTTTTCCCGGCGGTAAATACCTCGCCGCGCCGCTGGAAGCTATCGGCAAAGCCTGGTATCGACTGCGCGACAGTATCTGATGAGTCATCTACCGGAATTGCAGGCATGAACAAGCAAGAAGAAATCGCTGCGCTGGCGATCCTGATTCACGATTTGCGCAAGCACAAGAAATACACCTTGAAGGAACTGGCGGACAAAATCGGCCGTTCCGTAGGCTTTCTCTCGCAGGTCGAACGCGGTCTGTCTCGGCCTACCGTGGCAGACCTGACGGCGATCAGTGAAACCCTGGACGTACCGACGACGTATTTCTACAGCCTGCCAAAACCCAAGGAATTGCCGTGGGTCACGCGGCCGGACGAACGCCGCACGTTGTACTTCGCCAACGGCATTACCGACATTCTGGTTTCGCCAAAAATACGTGCGTCATTTTCCATGCTCGAAAGTCATCTCGAAGCTGGCGCCAGCAGCGGCGACCGGCACCTGACCGACAGCTCGGAGCAGGGCGGTTACGTGCTCGAAGGCGAGCTGACGCTGTGGCTGGGCGACGACGAAGACCCCGTTACCTTGGTGGCTGGCGACAGTTTTCAGTTCGACAGCCATACCCGTTGCCGTTACGGCAACCTCACCGGGCACCTCACGCGAGTGCTTTGGGTTTACACCTGATAACAAGATAAGGACCAACAATGATGGATGCTACCTGCTCTGATCTGCTGGCTGAGGTGCGGGCCTTTCGCCAACGCTATCCTGAGGTGCGCTATGTCGACCTGATTTCCCTCGATATTCCGGGACATTTTTACGGCAAGCGTTACCCGGTGGACATGCTGGAAAAGGTCGCGGCCGGCAGTGCGCTGAAACTGCCGCAGAACTGCGTATTGCTGGGCGTGCAGGGCGGTTTGTTCAAGATCGGTGATTACTGTTTCAACGACGGCGATCCGGATGCATTGCGTCGTCTGGTGCCGGGAACACTAAAACCGGTGAGCTGGGAAGGCCAACCGCTGGGGCAAATGCTGATCACCTCGGACGGTACTGAAAACCCCATTGTGTTTGAACCGCGCCAGGTACTGGCGCAGGTCCTGGACAGGCTTGCAGGTAAAGGCATTCATCCCGTGGTGGCGTTCGAGCTGGAGTTCTACCTGTTCGATAAAAAGCTGCGCGACGGGCTGCCGCAGTTTCCCCGCGACGGGCTGACGGACGATGCCGATGACCAACCCAACATGCACATCGAGCGACTGTCACGCTTTGCGCCGGTACTCGACGACATGGTCGAGACCTCGCGGGCTCAGGGTATCGACAGCACGGTGATCACCGCCGAACTCGGGCCGGGTCAGTTCGAAATCAATTTCGGTCACCTTGACGATGGCTTGCGTGCGGCAGACTGGGCGGCGCTGTTTTGTCGCAGCAGCCGTGGCGTAGCGCTCAAGCATGGTTATCGTGCGAGCTTCATGGCCAAACCTTACTTGCAGCACCCGGGCAGCGGCATGCACGTGCATGTCAGTCTTTACGACGCGGCCGGCAACAACATCCTGGCGGCCAACCAACAGCAGTCATTGCGTCACGCCGTGGCCGGCTGCCTGGAATTACTGCCGCATTGCATGCCGGTTTTCGCCCCGAACCAGAACGCTTATCGCCGCTTGGGCGGCACGACTAACATCGCCACGCGAGCGAGCTGGGGCTTTGAAGATCGTGATGCGTGCCTGCGCATTCCGGAGTCGGATTCGAAAAATTTGCGCATCGAACATCGTCTGGCGGGCGCCGACGCCAATCCCTATCTAGTGTTGGCGGCGATTCTGGTGGGACTGGAACATGGGCTGGACGCCCGCAAAGAACCCATCCCGCCGCTGAACGAAGACCGCAACAGTGGCGTCGACTTCCCACTGGAAATGCTCGAAGCCGTGCGATCGATGCAGCATCAGCCGCAATTGCGTGAAGGTTTGGGGGCCGAGTTCGTGGATGTCTATTGCGAGAACAAACGTCAGGATCATTTGGCGTTCATGCAGGAAATCAGCGCGCGGGAATACCGCTGGTATCTGTAATCGGTGGAGACGGGCAATCGTTCAATCCGAGTGATTGCCCGCGACACTAGCGAGAAGATCGATGGTGCCCAAGACGATTGAGCACGAGAAGCGAACCGCTAACCAACAGCGCAACACCGACCACCAGCAGCGCCGAAGGGCGAATCGGCATTCTTTCGGCACTTGTCGTGCCGATTGCCGACGAGTACGAAGGGCTCAAGTGCTGGCGGCTGCATGGATCGCCCCGAGTCTACTTCAGCCACTAATTTAGCTCTCAATTTTTCATTGGGTGGAGTCTGGCCATGTCGTGTGTAATCTGTGAAAACGTTTCTGCACGAACAATCTGCGCGGGCGCGTGGCAGGAATTCCATTGCCCTGAATGCGGCAATGGCCGTATTTCCCAGGAGCTTCTGAGCCTGATGATGTTATTGAACCTGCAACTTGATGTCAGGCGCAGCCGAAAATGGTTTCAAGAGCGCAGACCCTCCGACCCACTGCCAATGATGCGCGTGTCTGACATTTTGCTGTGCTGTGGCGCCAAGGATACTGTCGGTCCGGCCACAGGCGCCAAGGGTTAGGCACCGCAGAGCAGGGAATCTAGTTGCCATCCGCCACGTGGCGTTCTATCTCCGCTATTTTTTCTTTGAACTTCTCTATGGCCTGTTCCTTGGCGTGGGTGGAAGAAGGCGTGAGGGTTTCATCAACGGCCTCTGCATCACGGTCCTGAAGATCGCGATCGACCACGTTAACGGGTTTATCTGTTACATCAGTGGTTGAGCCATTTGATGTTGCTTGGGTGTCTTTGACATCGTCATCGTTGTGCATGTCGTTTACCTCTGTTGACTGCATTCACTTGGCTTTTTCTTCTTCTGAGCCTTCCTGCGAAGGTTACAAAACGTTAGAAATTCAGGATGAGGTAAAGGTGCTGTTTCGCTGACGAGCGGCAGCACTTGTGGGAGCGAGCCCGCTCGCGATAGCGGTGGGTCAATCAACAATGAAGCCGACTGACGCACCGCATTCGTCGGAACGCCGCCCGGAGCCGGCTCGCTCCCACAGGGGATTTGTGTGAGGGCATTAAAAAAAGCCGCGCATCTGACGATGGGCGGCGTTTTCTATGGCGTTGTAGCGTTAGGCTTGAACGACCGGAATATTGGCGTTCGCAGCAGCTTCACGGAACTCGGCGATCTGGTCGAAGGACAGGTAGCGGTAGACATCGGCCGCCATGCTGTCGATCTTGCCAGCGTATTCCATGTACTCCTCGACGGTCGGCAGGCGAC
>NZ_JAHBDK010000017.1 GCF_019956415.1 Pseudomonas sp. GL-B-19 | reverse complement strand
AGAACAGGCTTCCGGTTCGATCACTGCCAGCATTGGCTTCGCACAAAGTGCCGGCCTGATCCTCGGTGGTTCGATCACCCAGAACAACTTCCTGGGTACCGGTAACAAGGTCAGCATCGGCTTGACCAAAAGCGAATACCAGAGCCGTTATAACTTCGGTTATGTCGACCCGTACTGGACTGCTGACGGTGTGAGCCTGGGTTACAACGCTTTCTATCGCACCACCAACTACGATGATCTTGATGTCGACGTAGCAAGCTATGCCGTAGACAGCTTGGGTGCTGGTGTGAGCGTCGGTTACCCGATCAGCGAAACATCGCGTCTGACCTTTGGTCTGACTGGACAGCAAGACAAGATCAAGACCGGTCAATACACCGTCGACGAGATTTTCGACTTTGTTAACCGTGAAGGCGACGAATACCTGAACTTCAAGGCTTCAGCTGGCTGGTCCGAGTCCACCCTGAACAAAGGCGTATTGGCGACCCGTGGTCATTCTCAAAGTTTGACGGCGGAAGTCACCACACCGGGTAGCGATCTGTCGTTCTTCAAGCTCGATTACCGTGGCCAGTTGTTCCAGCCATTGTCTGAAAACTACACCATGCGCCTGCATACTGAATTGGGTTATGGCGATGGGTACGGCTCGACGGACGGCTTGCCGTTCTACGAAAACTACTTCGCTGGTGGTTTCAATTCGGTTCGTGGCTTCAAGGACAGTACGTTGGGCCCGCGCAGTACGCCGAGCCGTGGCCAGGGCGTTACTGGTAACCAGGGTACTCTTGCAGACCCGGATCAGGATCCACTGCCGTTCGGCGGCAACGTCCTGATTCAAGGTGGTGCAGAGCTTCTGTTCCCGCTGCCGTTCGTCAAGGATCAACGTTCCTTGCGCACTTCGGTATTCTGGGATGTGGGTAATGTGTTTGACTCCAAGTGCGAGCAAACCACCAATACCAACCCTCAGTCGAAGTCCAATACGCAATGTAACGATATCAGCTTCAGCGACATGGCCAGCTCCGTGGGTGTTGGTGTTACATGGGTAACAGCGCTGGGGCCGCTGAGTTTCGCACTGGCAATGCCGGTAAAAGAACCGGATAACGCTGAAACTCAAGTGTTCCAATTCTCTCTTGGCCAGACGTTCTAAGCGTCTGCTCCAGAATAACGACAATGGATTTTGTAGGAGTGCATCGTGCGTAAGTTGACTCAATTGGTTCTCCTCGCCACCGTACTGGTAGCAGGTCCGGCTTTTGCCGACATGAAAATCGCCGTTCTGAACTATCAGATGGCTTTGCTGGAATCCGACGCGGCCAAGAAATACGCCGTGGATGCCGAGAAGAAGTTTGGCCCGCAACTGACCAAGCTCAAGACGCTGGAAAGCAGTGCCAAAGGCATTCAGGATCGTCTGATGGCTGGTGGCGACAAGATGCAGCAAGGCGAGCGTGAGCGCCTTGAACTCGAGTTCAAGCAAAAGGCTCGTGACTTCCAGTTCCAGTCCAAGGAACTGAACGAAGCGAAAGCCGTTGCCGACCGTGAAATGCTGAAGCAGCTCAAGCCGAAACTGGACAGCGCTGTGGAAGAAGTTATCAAGAAAGGTGCTTTTGACCTGGTCTTCGAGCGTGGCGCAGTGATTGATGTCAAGCCTCAGTACGACATCACTCGCCAGGTTATCGAGCGCATGAATCAGCTGAAGTAATCATGACAGCGACTATAAAGCTCGGTCAGTTGGCCGAGTTCCTCGGCGCCACGCTACGTGGCGACCCGGAGAAAGAAATTACTGGGCTGGCCACTTTGCAAGAGGCTGGCCCAGCTCAGTTGAGCTTTCTCGCAAACCCTCAATACCGCAAATACCTGGCAGACAGCCGGGCCGCAGCACTGTTGCTGAAGGCCGCCGATGCCGAAGGTTTTGCCGGTAATGCGCTGGTGGTGCCTGATCCGTATCTGGCCTACGCGCGTATTTCCCACCTGTTCGATCCAAAGCCGAAAGCGGCTGCCGGTATTCATCCGACAGCGGTAGTGGCAGCGGACGCGGTTGTTGATCCAGCGGCGAGCATCGGCGCCTTTGCCGTGATCGAAAGCTGCGCGCGTATTGCCGCGGGTGTGACCATTGGTGCTCATTGCTTCATCGGTGCCCGCTGCGAGATTGGTGAGGGTGGCTGGCTGGCCCCGCGGGTCACGCTGTATCACGACGTACGCATCGGCAAACGAGTGGTCATTCAGTCAGGTGCCGTGCTTGGTGGCGAAGGTTTCGGTTTTGCCAACGAGAAAGGTGTCTGGCAGAAAATTGCCCAGATTGGTGGTGTGCTGGTCGGTGACGATGTGGAAATTGGCGTGAACACCGCTATTGATCGCGGTGCGTTGGCCGATACCATTCTTGGCAATGGTGTGAAGCTCGACAACCAGATCCAGATCGCCCATAACGTTCAGGTCGGTGATCACACCGCCATGGCCGCCTGTGTGGGGATCTCCGGCAGCACCAAAATCGGCAAGCATTGCATGCTCGCTGGTGGCGTAGGGCTGGTGGGACATATCGAAATTTGCGACAACGTTTTCATCACCGGGATGACCATGGTGACCCACTCGATTACCGAAAAGGGTTCCTATTCTTCCGGTACGGCAATGCAGCCAGCAGCCGAATGGCGCAAAAGCGCGGCTCGCATCCGTCAGCTCGATGACATCGCGCGGCGTCTGCGACAGCTGGAAAAGCGTGTAGGGGAAGTGACCCCTGACGGTAATGCTTCATCAGATGGCTGATACCATTTCCATATCAAGTATGCACAGCCGTTAGACTGCCTGCTTGATTTGCTAGAGGGGCGCGTGTCAGTCGCGCGCTCCCAATCTTTACATAGGCTTCCCCCCGAAATGATGGACATCAACGAGATTCGCGAATACCTGCCTCACCGTTACCCGTTCCTGCTGGTGGACCGGGTCGTGGATCTGGATGTGGAAGGCAAGCGCATTCGCGCCTACAAGAATGTCAGCATCAACGAACCGTTCTTCAATGGTCACTTCCCTGCGCATCCAATCATGCCGGGCGTACTGATCATCGAGGCGATGGCTCAGGCTGCCGGGATCCTTGGTTTCAAAATGCTCGACGTGAAACCGGCGGACGGCACCCTTTACTACTTCGTGGGCTCTGACAAGCTGCGCTTCCGTCAGCCAGTGCTGCCGGGCGATCAGTTGATCCTTGAAGCCAAGTTCCTGAGCTGCAAGCGTCAGATCTGGAAGTTCGAATGCCAGGCTTCGGTCGACGGCAAACCAGTCTGCTCCGCTGAAATCATCTGTGCGGAACGCAAGCTATGAGTTTGATTGACCCTCGCGCAATCATCGATCCGACGGCCGTTCTGGCCGACGACGTCGAGGTCGGCCCGTGGTCGATCATCGGCGCAGGTGTGGAAATCGGCGAGGGAACAGTGATCGGGCCGCACGTGATTCTCAAAGGCCCGACCCGAATCGGTAAGCACAACCGCATCTACCAGTTTTCGTCGGTAGGTGAGGACACGCCCGATCTGAAATACAAAGGCGAAGAAACCCGTCTGGTCATCGGTGACCACAACGTCATCCGTGAAGGCGTGACGATTCATCGCGGGACGGTTCAGGACCGTTCGGAAACGACCCTGGGCGATCACAACCTGATCATGGCCTATGCCCACATCGGCCACGACAGCGTTATCGGTAACCACTGCATCCTGGTCAACAACACTGCGCTGGCCGGGCATGTGCACGTAGAAGACTGGGCGATCCTCTCCGGTTTCACCCTGGTACATCAGTATTGCCACATTGGCTCCCACAGCTTTTCCGGCATGGGGACTGCCATCGGCAAGGACGTTCCAGCATACGTCACGGTATTCGGCAACCCCGCCGAGGCCCGCAGCATGAACTTCGAGGGCATGCGTCGTCGTGGTTTCAGCGAAGACGCGATCCACGCACTGCGTCGTGCCTACAAGGTGGTTTATCGCCAGGGCCTGACGATCGAGCAAGCGCTCACCGAACTCGCCGAACCCTCTGACCAGTTCCCGGAGGTCGCGGTATTCCGTGACTCCATCCAGTCTTCGACTCGCGGCATCACCCGTTAATCATGGCTAATCTGCGTATTGCGCTGGTAGCGGGTGAGGCTTCCGGTGACATTCTGGGCGCGGGCCTCATGCGCGCACTCAAGGCTCAGCATCCGGCGGTGGAATTCATTGGTGTCGGTGGCCCGTTGATGCAGGCTGAAGGGCTGGTCTCATACTTCCCCATGGAACGGCTATCGGTCATGGGCCTGGTGGAAGTGTTGGGGCGACTGCGTGAATTGCTGGCGCGTCGCAAAAAGCTGATCGCCGACCTGATCGCCGAAAAGCCGGACGTGTTCATCGGTATCGATGCCCCGGACTTCAATCTCAATATCGAACTCAAGCTGCGTCAGGCCGGGATCAAGACCGTGCATTACGTTAGCCCGTCGGTGTGGGCGTGGCGTCAGAAGCGTGTGCTGAAGATTCGCGAAGGCTGCGACCTGATGCTGACGCTGTTCCCGTTCGAAGCGAAATTCTATGAAGAGAAGGGCGTGCCGGTGCGGTTTGTCGGACACTCCCTGGCCGATGCGATTCCACTTGAGGCTGATCGAGCCGCCGCGCGGGCTGAGCTTGATTTGCCGGACGGTCCGCTGGTTGCTCTGATGCCTGGCAGTCGTGGTGGTGAAGTGGGCCGGCTCGGTGCATTGTTCCTCGACACCGCCCAGCGCCTGCGCGCCCTGCGTCCGGGCGTGCGATTCGTCATGCCGTGCGCCAACCCGGAACGCCGCGCACAGCTTGAAGAGCTGCTGGCCGGTCGTGATCTGCCGCTGACTTTGCTCGATGGCAAATCCCATCTGGCATTGGCGGCCTGCGACGCGGTGCTGATCGCTTCCGGTACGGCTACCCTTGAAGCGTTGCTGTACAAGCGGCCGATGGTGGTGGCGTATCGACTGGCGCCCCTGACGTTCTGGATTCTCAAACGGATGGTGAAAAGTCCTTACGTTTCGTTGCCGAACCTGCTGGCCCAGCGCTTGTTGGTGCCCGAGTTGCTGCAGGACGATGCGACGGTCGAAGCCCTCGCTCAAACACTTTCACCCTTGATCGAAGGTGGCGAGGAACAGACTCGCGGCTTCGACGAAATCCACCGTACCTTGCGCCTGGACGCCTCCAATCAGGCGGCGGACGCAATACTGAACCTGATCGGCAAACCACAATGAGCAAAACCAGCATTCAGATGGGCCTGGACTTCACCCTGGTCGCCGAAGTCGAAGACCTCGTGGCCGGTGTCGACGAAGTCGGTCGCGGCCCGCTCTGCGGTGCAGTGGTCACGGCTGCAGTGATCCTCGATCCAAATCGACCGATCCTCGGCCTGAATGACTCAAAGAAGCTCACCGAAGCCCGCCGCGAAAAACTCTATGACGAAATTTGCGAAAAAGCCCTGAGCTGGTGCATCGCTCGGGCCGAAGTCGAAGAAATCGACGAGCTGAACATCCTGCACGCCACCATGCTGGCGATGCAGCGCGCGGTCGAAGGCCTGCACATTCAGCCGAAACTGGCGATGATCGACGGCAATCGTTGCCCGAAACTGTCCATGCGCGCTGAAGCGGTAGTGCAGGGCGACGGCAAGGTCCCGGCCATTGCTGCGGCATCGATTCTGGCCAAGGTCAGCCGCGACCGCGAAATGGCGGCGTTTGAACTGATTTACCCGGGTTACGGCATCGGCGGGCACAAAGGCTACCCGACGCCCGTTCATCTGGAAGCGCTGGCCCGCTTGGGGCCGACGCCGATTCACCGCCGCTCGTTCGCCCCGGTCCGCCTGGCGTACGAGGCGCGGGAAAGTCTGATCGAGAGTTAGTCGCAAGGCTGATGTTTTTTCCAAGGCCCGGTACAATCCGGGCCTTGTTGTTTTCATGACATAACGCAGGATCACTATGCCGGCTTCATTCGTTCACCTACGCCTGCACACTGAGTATTCCCTGGTCGACGGTCTGGTGCGGATCAAACCGCTGGTCAAGACCCTGGTCGGCATGAACATGCCTGCCGTAGCGGTCACTGATCAGAACAACATGTGTTCCCTGGTCAAATTCTATAAAGCCTCCATGGGTGCCGGGATCAAGCCGATCTGCGGTGCCGACTTGTGGCTGTCGAACAAGGATCCAGACAACGCCCTGAGCCGGATCAGTCTGCTGGCCATGAACGCGGTCGGCTATCGCAACCTGACCGAACTGATCTCCCGTGGCTTCATTGACGGCCAGCGCAATGGCTCGGTCATCATCGAGCGCGAATGGGTGGCCGAGGCCAGCGAAGGCTTGATCATGCTGTCGGCGGCGAAAGAGGGCGAAATCGGCCTGGCCATGCTCAGCGGCAACCCGGCCGAGGCGGAAAACCTCGCACGCGAATGGATGACGGTGTTCCCGGATCGCTTCTATCTGGAAATCCAGCGCACCAATCGCCCCAACGACGAAGAGCAGCTGCACGGTGCCGTGGCCTTGGCCGAGAAAATCGGCGCGCCACTGGTCGCGACCAACGACGTGCGCTTCATCAAGCAGGAAGACTTCGCCGCCCACGAAACCCGCGTGTGCATTGGTGAGGGCCGTGCCCTCGACGATCCTCGGCGTTCGAAGAATTACAGCGATCAGCAGTACCTCAAAAGCGCCGAGGAAATGGCTGAGCTGTTCAGTGACCTGCCCGAGGCGCTGGAAAACACTGTCGAGATCGCCAAGCGCTGCAACATCGAAGTGAAGCTCGGAAAGCACTTCCTGCCCAACTTCCCGATTCCCGATGGCATGACCATCGACGAGTATTTCCGCAAGGTGTCCTTCGATGGCCTGGAAGAGCGTCTGACCGTTCTGTTACCCAAGGACACCACAGAAGACTATGAAGCCAAGCGTCAGGTCTACGTCGACCGGCTGAATTTCGAGCTGGATATCATCATCCAGATGGGCTTCCCCGGTTACTTCCTGATCGTGATGGACTTTATCCAGTGGGCCAAGAGCAACGGCGTACCGGTAGGTCCTGGCCGGGGGTCGGGTGCCGGGTCGCTGGTGGCCTATGTACAGAAGATCACCGACCTCGATCCGCTGGAATATGACCTGCTGTTTGAACGTTTCCTTAACCCGGAACGGGTATCGATGCCCGACTTCGACGTCGACTTCTGCATGGACGGTCGTGATCGGGTGATTGAATACGTGGCCGAGAAATACGGTCGCAACGCGGTAAGCCAGATCATCACCTTCGGTTCCATGGCAGCCAAGGCTGTGGTCCGCGACGTGGCGCGGGTGCAGGGCAAGTCCTACGGTCTGGCGGATCGTCTGTCGAAGATGATTCCGTTTGAAGTCGGCATGACCCTGGAAAAGGCGTATGAGCAGGAAGAGATCCTGCGTGACTTCATCAAGGTCGATGAAGAAGCCGCCGAAATCTGGGAAATGGCCCGCAAGCTCGAAGGCGTTGTGCGAAACGTCGGCAAGCACGCCGGTGGTGTGGTTATTGCGCCGACCAAACTGACCGACTTCTCGCCGATCTATTGCGATGAGGCCGGTGACGGTCTGGTCACCCAGTTCGACAAGGATGACGTTGAAGCGGCCGGTCTGGTGAAGTTCGACTTCCTGGGTCTGCGGACCCTGACAGTTATCGATTGGGCGCTGAAAACCATCAACCGCGACCGCGCCAAGGTCGATCAACCGCCGCTGGACATCGCGTTTATTCCGCTGGACGACAAGCCAACCTACACGCTGCTGCAAAAAGCCGAAACCACGGCGGTGTTCCAGCTCGAATCCCGCGGCATGAAGGAGCTGATCAAAAAGCTCAAGCCTGACTGCCTGGAAGACTTGATCGCACTGGTGGCCCTGTTCCGTCCGGGCCCATTGCAATCGGGCATGGTGGACGACTTCATCAACCGTAAGCACGGTCGCGCCGAACTCGCGTACCCGCATTCGGATTACCAGTACGAAGGCCTCAAACCGGTACTGGCACCGACTTACGGCATCATCCTGTATCAGGAACAGGTGATGCAGATTGCCCAGGTCATGGCCGGTTACACCCTCGGTGGTGCGGACATGCTGCGTCGCGCCATGGGTAAGAAAAAGCCCGAAGAAATGGCCAAGCAGCGTGGCGGCTTCATTGAAGGTTGCGCGACCAACAACATCGACGCGGACCTGGCCGGTAACATTTTCGACCTGGTGGAGAAGTTCGCCGGTTACGGTTTCAACAAGTCTCACTCCGCTGCGTACGGTCTGGTGTCGTACCAAACCGCGTGGTTGAAAACGCATTACCCGGCGCCGTTCATGGCGGCGGTGCTGTCGGCGGACATGCACAACACCGACAAGGTCGTGACCTTGATCGAAGAAATTCGCACCATGAAGCTGCGTCTCGACGCACCGGATGTGAATGCCTCCGAGTTCAAGTTCACGGTGAATGACGAAGGCCGGATTATTTACGGCCTTGGCGCGATCAAGGGCGTTGGCGAAGGTCCGGTGGAAGCGATCACCGAGGCGCGCCAGGACGGACCGTTCAAGGATCTGTTCGATTTCTGCGCCCGTGTCGATCTCAAACGTATCAACAAACGCACCCTGGACGGGTTGATCCGCAGCGGTGCGCTGGATCGTCTGGGGCCTTATTTCCATGATGAGCCGAAGGCTTATCAAGCGAGCATTGACCAGAATCGCGCTGTGTTGCTGGCCGCGATGGAAGGGGCGATCAAGGCCGCTGAACAAACCGCACGCACCCAGGACAGCGGCCATGCCGACTTGTTTGGCGGGTTGTTTGTCGAGGAAGACGCGGACGTCTATGCCAGCCATCGCAAGGCCAAGGAACTGACACTCAAGGAACGGCTGAAAGGGGAGAAAGACACCCTGGGCCTGTACCTGACCGGTCACCCGATAGATGAATACGAAGGTGAAATCCGTCGCTTTGCCCGTCAGCGCATCATCGATCTGAAGCCGGCACGCGACACCCAGACGGTCGCCGGCATGATCATCGCCCTGCGAGTGATGAAGAACAAAAAGGGCGACAAAATGGGGTTCATCACCCTCGATGACCGTTCCGGACGGATCGAGGCTTCGCTGTTTGCCGAGGCGTTCCATTCTGCGCAGTCGCTGTTGCAGACTGATGCGATGGTGGTGGTCGAAGGTGAGGTCAGTAATGACGACTTCTCCGGAGGTCTGAAGCTGCGGGTCAAGCGGGTGATGAGCATGGAAGATGCACGCACCAACCTTGCAGAAAGCCTGCGCCTGAAGCTGCATACCAAGGATTTGAAGAACGATCAGCTACGCTGGCTGGGTGAATTGTTCAAGCGTCACCGCGGCGCGTGCCCGATCACCATGGAGTACACGAGCCCCGATGCGAAGGCCTTGCTGCAGTTCGGCGAGACCTGGCGAATCGACCCGGCGGATGCGTTGATTCAAGCCTTGCGTGACCAGTTCGGGCGAGACAACGTCTTCCTCCAATACCGTTGACGGTCAGGTGCCATTTTTTGTCATGAAGAGTGCGCCCTGATCTCGACCTGAATTTTTAATCTCGACCTGAACGCGCCTCTCCCTTAAGGTAGGGCGCGAATAGACAACCGGCCGGCCCAAGCTCTCTTGGACGTCGACCCAAGACGGACGCCTATGAACCCGAATTTTCTAGATTTCGAACAGCCGATCGCCGACCTGCAAGCCAAGATCGAAGAGTTGCGCTTGGTCGGTAACGACAATTCGCTGAATATCGGCGATGAGATCTCCCGCCTGCAGGACAAAAGCAGCACGCTGACCGAAGACATCTTCGGCAAGCTGACCAGCTGGCAGATCGCACGTCTGGCGCGTCACCCGAAACGTCCGTATACCCTGGACTACATCGAACACATCTTCACCGAGTTCGACGAATTGCACGGCGACCGTCACTTCTCTGATGACGCAGCCATCGTTGGCGGTATCGCTCGTCTGGACGACCAGCCGGTGATGATCATCGGTCACCAGAAAGGCCGTGAAGTGCGCGAGAAAGTTCGCCGCAACTTCGGCATGCCGCGTCCGGAAGGCTACCGCAAGGCGTGCCGCCTGATGGAAATGGCCGAGCGCTTCAAGATGCCGATCCTGACCTTTATCGACACCCCCGGCGCCTACCCTGGTATCGACGCTGAAGAGCGTAACCAGAGTGAGGCGATTGCCTGGAACCTGCGTGTCATGGCTCGCTTGAAAACCCCAATCATCGCCACCGTGATCGGTGAAGGTGGTTCCGGTGGTGCTCTGGCAATCGGTGTTTGCGATCAACTGAACATGCTGCAGTACTCGACCTACGCGGTAATTTCGCCGGAAGGTTGCGCATCGATCCTGTGGAAAACCGCCGATAAAGCGCCGGATGCCGCTGAAGCCATGGGCATCACCGCCGAGCGCCTGAAAGGCCTGGGCATTGTGGATAAGGTGATCAGCGAGCCATTGGGCGGCGCACATCGCAATCCAGCGGCGGCGGCGGCATCGATCCGTGCCGAGCTGACCTCGCAATTGGCGATGTTGAAGAAGTTCGACAATGACGCACTGCTGGCCCGCCGTTACGCGCGATTGATGAGCTACGGTCTCTGATCTAACGCTCCTGCATCATGTAGGAGCGAGGCTTGCCCGCGATTGGGACGCCTCGGTTTAACAGACCGACCGCGTTATCGTTCATCGCGAGCAAGCTCTGCTCCTACAGGTTTTGATGCGTCCATGACTCTTTGCGCAACACTTCTCAAGCAACTTGCACCGTGGCGTAACGCGTCAACCTGGCGTATTGCCTTCTCCGGTGGTCTCGATTCCACCGTCCTGCTGCACCTGCTCGCCCACCTCGCAAAAACCCAATCCCTGCCAGCGCTCAGCGCCATCCATGTCCATCACGGCCTTCAGGCTGCGGCGGATGCGTGGCCGGAACATTGTCAGGCCGTCTGTGATGCCTTGGGTGTGCCGTTAAAGGTGATTCACGTTCAAGTTCAGCCCGGCGCCAGCCTTGAGCGTGCCGCTCGGGATGCGCGTTACGGCGCATTCGTTGAAGCCACTCAGGCCAATGAACTGCTGCTGACCGCCCAGCACCGTGACGATCAGGCAGAAACCCTGTTGTTTCGACTGTTGCGCGGGGCAGGGGTGAGAGGTTTGTCGGGGATGCCGAGCCAGCGTCGGTTGGGCCGGGGTCATCTGCTGCGGCCATTGCTGGACGTCAGTCGCGGCGAACTTGAAGCCTATGCAACAGCCCATCAGCTGAGCTGGATCGAAGATCCTTCGAACCAGGATCGGCAGTTCTCTCGCAACTACCTGCGGCATCAGGTGTTCCCGGTGTTGACCGAGCGCTGGCCTCAAGCAGTGGCGACCATGGCCCGTAGCGCTGCGCACTTGAGCGAAGCGCAGGCATTGCTTGATGAGTTGGCACAGATCGATCTGGCCGAAGCGACCACGGTCAATGATTTTGACTGGCTGGGCTTGCCCTCTCTGGAGCTGGCTTCCCTCGCAAAACGCTCCGCCGCGCGCCAACGCAATGCGCTAAGCCACTGGCTCGCATCGCTGACGAGATTGCCTGACAGCGACCATTGGTCGGGTTGGGAGGATTTGCGCGATGCCTCCGGTGATGCTCGTCCGGTCTGGCGATTGGCGGATGGCGAACTGCATCGTTCGGCGGGGCGGATTTGGTGGCTGTCGGGCTATTGGCTATGCAGTCCGCCGCCTGCCGTCCAATGGGCTGATCCTTTGAAGTCGCTGGTGTTGCCGGAGAATGGCGTGCTCACGCTCACCGGACAAATCCCCGATGGTCCACTGCAAATCCGCTATCGTGAGGGAGGTGAGGTCATGCATTTTGCTGATCGCGGCCACCGCGACCTGAAGCGTTTGCTCAACGAGCGCGGTGTTCCGGGCTTCGCCCGTGGCAGATTGCCGCTGGTCTATCGCGACGGGCAATTGCTGGCGGTGGCCAACGTACGGGGCTTGAATGGCAGTGGGCAGGAAGGCTGGCATTTGCATTGGCTGCCACCGAGCGAAGATCAAGGTTTGAGCTGAAAGGGGCTTTCCGGTAGACTACGCTCCCTTCTTGATACAACTTCTGTGGATTCGCCTGAATTGCAGGAGTTGCCGATTACCAAGCAGTCTTTGCTGGGCGATTCCAAAAAATGTGTAGCGAGCAACGTACCGGTGTTTCATCTGCCGGTCTGTCCCAACGCGGCGGTTTTTTTGAAAGGTGCACTGTGATTAATGCAGGTGATCGGGGGCTTCGGCCTTCCTTCGCTTTCCCCGGCGGCTCGGACCGCTTTAACGCAGACTTCTAGGGTTTTTCATGACGCGCTACATATTCGTCACGGGCGGTGTTGTTTCTTCATTGGGGAAAGGCATTGCCTCGGCTTCATTGGCGGCCATCCTGGAGGCGCGGGGACTTAAGGTCACCATGCTGAAGCTGGACCCGTACATCAACGTGGACCCGGGCACAATGAGCCCGTTCCAGCACGGTGAAGTGTTCGTCACCCACGACGGCGCCGAGACTGACCTGGACCTGGGCCACTACGAGCGGTTCATCCGCACGACCATGACCCAGAACAATAACTTCACCACTGGCCGTGTCTACGAGCACGTGCTGCGCAAAGAGCGCCGTGGTGATTACCTGGGTGCCACCATTCAGGTGATCCCGCACATCACCGACGAAATCAAACGCCGGATCATCAAGGGCGCCGGCGATGCCGACGTGGCGATGGTCGAGATCGGTGGCACCGTGGGTGACATCGAATCGCAACCGTTCCTGGAAGCGATCCGTCAATTGCGTTTCGAAGTCGGCGCCAAGCGCGCGATGCTGATGCACCTGACACTGGTGCCGTACATCGCCACGGCCGGTGAAACCAAAACCAAGCCGACTCAGCACTCGGTCAAGGAACTGCGTTCCATTGGCTTGCAACCAGACGTGCTGGTCTGCCGCTCCGATCACCCGATCGACATCTCTTCGCGCCGCAAGATCGCACAGTTCACCAACGTTGAAGAACGTGCAGTGATCGCGCTGGAAGACGCCGACACCATCTACAAGATCCCGGGCATTCTGCATTCCCAGGGCCTGGATGATTTCGTCGTCGAGCGTTTCGGCCTGCAATGCGGCAGCGCCGACCTGTCCGAGTGGGAAGCCGTGGTTGACGCCAAGCTGAACCCGGAGCACGAAGTCACCATCGCGATGGTCGGCAAGTACATGGAGTTGCTGGACGCCTACAAGTCGCTGATCGAAGCGATGAGTCACGCCGGCATCAGCAACCGCACCAAGGTCAACCTGCGCTACATCGATTCCGAAGACATCGAAAACCAGGGCACTGCGCTGCTGGAAGGTGTTGACGCGATCCTCGTGCCGGGCGGCTTCGGTCTGCGTGGCGTGGAAGGCAAGATCACCGCCGTTCAATACGCTCGCGAAAACAAGGTTCCGTACCTGGGCATCTGCCTGGGCATGCAAGTGGCCGTGATCGAGTTCGCTCGTAACGTGCTGGGCTGGAAAGACGCCAACTCCACCGAGTTCGATCGTGCCAGCGGCCATCCGGTCGTGGGTCTGATCACCGAGTGGGAAGACGCTACCGGCGCCGTCGAAACCCGTACCGAGTCGTCTGACCTGGGCGGCACCATGCGCCTCGGCGCTCAGGATTGCCTGCTGGAACCGGGTTCGCTGGTGCACGACTGCTACGCCAAAGACGTCATCGTTGAGCGTCATCGTCACCGCTACGAAGTGAACAACAACCTGCTGCCGCAGATCATGGAAGCCGGCCTGAAAATCTCCGGTCGTTCCGGTGATGGCGCGCTGGTTGAAGTGGTTGAAGCCCCGGATCATCCATGGTTCGTCGCTTGCCAGTTCCACCCTGAGTTCACCTCGACGCCACGCGACGGTCACCCGTTGTTCAGCGGTTTCGTTAAAGCAGCTTTGGTTCAACACCAGAAGAAGGCGTAAATTTGATGGCGCAGAAAATCATCCGCGTAGGCGATATCGAGATTGCCAACGACAAGCCAATGGTGCTGTTCGGTGGCATGAACGTGCTGGAAAGCCGCGACATGGCGATGCAGGTCTGCGAAGAGTATGTAAAGGTCACCGAGAAACTCGGTATCCCTTATGTGTTCAAGGCCAGCTTCGACAAGGCCAACCGTTCCTCCGTGACCTCTTACCGTGGCCCCGGCCTGGAAGAGGGCATGCGCATTTTCCAGGACATCAAGCAAGCCTTCGGCGTGCCGATCATCACCGACGTCCACGAGCCTGATCAGGCCGCGGTCGTCGCTGAAGTCTGCGACATCATTCAGTTGCCGGCTTTCCTGTCACGCCAGACCGACCTCGTGGTCGCGATGGCCAAGACCGGTGCGGTGATCAACATCAAGAAAGCCCAATTCCTCGCACCCCAGGAAATGAAACACATCCTGAGCAAATGCGTGGAAGCGGGTAACGATCAGTTGATCCTCTGCGAACGCGGATCGAGCTTCGGCTACAACAACCTGGTTGTCGACATGCTCGGCTTCGGCATCATGAAGCAGTTCGAATACCCGGTGTTCTTCGACGTGACCCACGCGCTGCAAATGCCGGGCGGTCGCTCCGATTCCGCCGGTGGCCGTCGCGCCCAGGTCCTCGACCTGGCAAAAGCCGGTATGAGCCAGTCGTTGGCTGGCCTGTTCCTCGAAGCACACCCGGACCCGGACAACGCCAAATGCGACGGCCCTTGCGCCTTGCGTCTGGACAAACTGGAGCCATTCCTGGCCCAGCTCAAAGCTTTGGACGAACTGGTGAAGAGTTTTCCGACGGTAGAAACCGCGTAAATCTCAATTCTCCGGTAAAGTACCGCACGAATTATCGCTCTGGCCCGCTGGCCGCACTGCTCTTGTAGGAGCATGGCTTGCCAGCGATGGCGTCCTTGAGGGCCCCATCGCCGGCAAGCCGTGCTCCTGCAGCGTTTTCGTCAACTTTGGAGTGTTTACAACAATGGCAAAAATCGTCGACATCAAAGGTCGTGAAGTTCTCGACTCCCGTGGCAATCCCACCGTGGAAGCGGATGTGCTTCTCGATAACGGCATCATCGGCAGCGCCTGCGCGCCGTCCGGTGCTTCCACTGGCTCGCGTGAAGCGCTCGAGCTGCGTGATGGCGACAAGAGCCGTTACCTGGGCAAAGGCGTGCTCAAAGCCGTCGGCAACATCAACGGTCCGATCCGCGACCTGTTGAAAGGCATGGACCCAAGCGACCAGAAAGCGCTGGATCACGCGATGATCAAGCTCGACGGTACCGAAAACAAAGGCTCCCTGGGCGCCAACGCGATCCTCGCCGTTTCCCTGGCTGCGGCCAAGGCAGCAGCACAGGACCAGGACCTGCCGCTGTACGCTCACATCGCCAACCTGAACGGCACCCCGGGTGTTTACTCGATGCCGGTACCGATGATGAACATCATCAACGGTGGCGAGCACGCCGATAACAACGTCGACATCCAGGAATTCATGGTTCAGCCGGTTGGCGCCAAGTCTTTCTCGGAAGGTCTGCGCATGGGCACCGAGATTTTCCATCACCTCAAAGCTGTGCTGAAGGCCCGTGGCCTGAGCACTGCTGTTGGTGACGAAGGTGGTTTCGCACCGAACCTGGCCTCCAACGAAGACGCTTTGAAAGTGATCTCCGAAGCCGTGGCCAACGCCGGTTACAAGCTGGGCACCGACGTGACCCTGGCACTGGACTGCGCCGCTAGCGAGTTCTACGAAGACGGCAAGTACAACCTGTCCGGCGAAGGCCAGGTGTTTACCGCTGAAGGTTTCGCTGACTACCTGAAAGGTCTGACCGAGCGTTATCCGATCATCTCGATCGAAGACGGCCTGGACGAGTCCGACTGGGCTGGCTGGAAAATCCTCACCGACAAAATCGGCGAGAAGACCCAGCTGGTAGGCGACGACCTGTTCGTAACCAACACCAAGATCCTGAAAGAAGGCATCGATAAAAAGATCGCCAACTCGATCCTGATCAAGTTCAACCAGATCGGCACCCTGACCGAAACCTTGGAAGCCATCCAGATGGCCAAGGCCGCTGGTTACACGGCTGTGATCTCGCACCGTTCCGGTGAAACCGAAGATTCGACCATCGCCGACCTGGCTGTGGGCACGTCGGCTGGCCAGATCAAAACCGGTTCCCTGTGCCGTTCGGACCGCGTTTCCAAGTACAACCAACTGCTGCGTATCGAAGAGCAGTTGAACGGTAAAGCCAAATACAATGGCCGCAGTGAGTTCCGCGGTTAATTGCTAAATGGTAAAAAGACACCGGATTGTGTCGAAAAAATCGCAACAGCGATCAATTTGCCACTAATCTGATGCCTTATCAGCACAAGCCTGGTTCTTCCAGGCTTCGTGCTATCAGAAGCTTCAAAGTTTTTGCATGGCTGTCTTTTTTCACTGGAAACCTGATATTCGATGCGCAGTCCCAATTGGTTGTTCCTCGTCTTGCTCTTGTTGCTGGCTGGCCTGCAATACCGCCTGTGGGTGGGTAATGGCAGTCTGGCGCAAGTGGCTGAGCTGACTCAGCAGATCAAGGATCAACAGGCTGAGAACGAAGGGTTGCTGGAGCGCAATCGGGTGATGGACGCCGAAGTCAGCGAACTGAAAAAAGGTATGGAGACTGTTGAAGAGCGGGCTCGCCATGAGTTAGGCATGGTCAAGGACGGCGAAACCCTTTTCCAGTTGGCTCAATGAATTCCTCGTTACCGGCCTTCTGGGCCGTGATTCCTGCCGCGGGCGTCGGTGCCCGTATGGCCGCAGACCGTCCCAAGCAATACCTGCAACTGGGCGGACGCACTATTCTCGAACACAGCCTCGGCTGTTTCCTTGATCATCCTTCCCTGAAAGGGTTGGTGGTCAGTCTTGCTGTTGATGATCCTTATTGGCCAAACTTGGCCTGCGCCGCCGATTCGCGAATTCAGCGGGTTGACGGCGGCACCGAACGTTCCGGATCGGTACTCAATGCGTTGCTGCATTTGCATGCGCTGGGTGCTGACGATGAAGACTGGGTGCTGGTTCACGACGCCGCGCGACCGAATCTGAGCCGCGATGATCTGGACAAATTGCTGGGCGAACTGGCTGATGATCCCGTAGGCGGGTTGCTGGCGGTTCCGGCACGCGACACCCTCAAGCGGGTCGACAAGCACGGTCGTGTCGTCGAAACCGTCGATCGCAGCGTGATCTGGCAAGCTTACACGCCGCAGATGTTTCGCCTTGGCGCGCTGCATCGGGCGTTGGCGGACAGTCTGGTGGCAGATGCGGTCGTTACCGATGAAGCATCAGCGATGGAATGGGCAGGCATGTCGCCGCGTCTGATTGAAGGCCGGTCCGACAACCTCAAGGTTACGCGTCCGGAAGACCTCGAATGGTTGCGTCAGCGTTGGGCTAATCGCCGCTAGATTATTCGTTGGTCTCTCTACCGCCATCGCGAGCAGGCTCGCTCCCACAATGGAATGCATTTCCCTGTGGGAGCGAGCCTGCTCGCGATGGCGCTCTATCAGTCAGCAAACTAGTCACTGAAAACTGCAAGCACATCTAAGTTCGATATTCCGGCCGCTCAGCCAACCCCTCCTTCAAATAATCCACCAACTTGCGCACCTTGGGCGACAGATGCCGTTGCTGCGGATAAAGCGCCCAAACGGCCGTATTCGGCGGTTGATGCGCCTCCAGCAGTGAAATCAATGCGCCGCTTTTCAAATGCTCCAGCACGTAATAGTCCGGCAACTGACACAACCCCACGCCCTGTAGCGCGGCATCCAGCACCGCTTGCCCACTGTTGCAGCGCCAGTTTCCCTGTACCCTCTGCGAAAATTCCCGCCCGTTCTGTTCCAGTTGCCACAGGTCCGAGCTGCCGATGAGGCAGTTGTGGCGGCTCAATTCCGACAAGCTGTGTGGCCGACCATAGCGTTCCAGGTAGGACGGTGATGCGCACAGGTACATGCGTCGTGGTGCCAGGCGTGTGGCAACCAGTCGCGAATCTTGCAGGCGACCAAGACGGATCGCCAGGTCCAGGCCTTCATGCACCAGGTCGAGCGGGCGGTTGCTCAATTCGATGTCGACACGCAGTTGCGGGTAGAGCCCCATGAAGCGCGTTACCAGCGGCACGATAAAGCGCTCGCCGTACGCCACGGCGCAGGTCATGCGCAGCATTCCTTTGGGTTCGCTGGTCAGGTCGCCGACCGCGCGCAAGGCTTCTTCTCGGCCGTCTTGCAGGCGCTGGCAATGTTGCAAGAAAGTTTGCCCGGCTTCCGTCAGCGTCACACGACGGGTGCTGCGGTAAAGAAGGCGGGTCTGAAGGCGCTCTTCAAGGCGTACGATTTGTCGACTGATGTGAGAGGAAGAAACCCCAAGGCGTTCGGCAGCGGCGGTGAATTGGCTGCATTCGGCCACGGCGACGAATTCGTCGATCCCTTCCCAGCGGCTCTCGGACATCGATGATTATCCCTGTGTGGCAATAATGTTTTGCTTTTGTCCGGATTATTCATCGTAAGGCGCTGTATTACACTCCCTATCTCGTTTTTTATTCATCGGAGAATCCACATGATCAAGTCGCGCGCTGCCGTTGCCTTCGAGGCCAAGAAACCCCTCGAGATCGTCGAAGTCGATGTCGCCATGCCCAAGGCCGGCGAAGTTCTGTTGCGTGTGGTTGCCTCCGGTGTTTGCCATACCGATGCCTACACCCTGTCGGGCGCTGACCCGGAAGGCATATTCCCGTCAATTCTCGGTCACGAAGGTGGCGCGGTGGTTGAGGCGATTGGCGAGGGCGTGACGTCGGTGGCAGTGGGCGATCATGTGATCCCGCTGTACACCCCGGAATGCCGTCAGTGCAAATTCTGCCTGTCGGGCAAAACCAACCTGTGTCAGGCGATTCGCGCGACCCAGGGCAAAGGTTTGATGCCAGATGGCACTTCGCGCTTTTCCTACAAGGGCCAGCCGATTTTCCACTACATGGGCACTTCGACGTTTTCCGAATACACCGTGTTGCCGGAAATTTCCGTCGCCAAGATTGCTAAAGAAGCGCCGCTGGAAAAAGTTTGCCTGCTGGGCTGCGGTGTCACCACCGGCATCGGCGCGGTGCTCAATACGGCCAAGGTGAAACCCGGTGATACCGTGGCCATTTTTGGTCTCGGCGGCATTGGTCTGTCGGCGGTTATCGGCGCGGTAAAAGCCAAGGCTGCACGCATCATTGCCATCGACATCAACCCGGCCAAATTCGAGATCGCCAAGCAGCTGGGTGCAACCGATTGTGTGAACCCGAAAGACTTCGATCGTCCGATCCAGGAAGTCATCGTCGACATGACCGATGGCGGCGTCGACTTTTCCTTCGAATGCATCGGCAATGTGCAATTGATGCGCGCCGCCCTTGAGTGCTGCCACAAAGGCTGGGGTGAGTCGGTGATCATCGGTGTCGCCGGTGCCGGTCAGGAAATCGCCACCCGTCCATTCCAGCTGGTCACCGGTCGCGTCTGGCGCGGTTCTGCGTTCGGCGGTGTGCGCGGCCGTACCGAGTTGCCAAGCTACGTCGAAATGGCCGCTACCGGCGAAATTCCGCTGGATACGTTCATCACCCACACCATGGGCCTGGAAGATATCAACAAGGCGTTCGACCTGATGCACGAAGGCAAAAGCATCCGTTCCGTCATTCATTTCTGAGGTCGGTCATGAGCCTGGAAAATATCTCCTGCCAGAAAAGCTTTGGCGGCTGGCACAAGCGCTACCGGCATCGCTCCGACGTGCTCGGCTGCGACATGGTGTTTGCCGTGTACCTGCCGCCGCAAGCGGAGCAGGGTGGCAAGCTGCCTGTGCTGTATTGGTTGTCTGGCCTGACCTGCACCGACGAGAACTTCATGCAAAAGGCCGGGGCCATGCGCATGGCGGCTGAGTTGGGGCTGATCATCATTGCGCCGGACACCAGCCCGCGCGGTCCCGATGTGCCGGGTGATCCAGACGGCGCTTGGGACTTCGGCCTCGGCGCCGGGTTTTATCTGAATGCTACCCAAGAGCCTTGGTCGCGGCACTATCGGATGCATGACTATGTGGTGCAGGAATTGCCGGCATTGGTCGAGGCCCATTTCCCCGCGTCGGACAAGCGTGGCATCAGTGGTCACTCCATGGGCGGCCATGGCGCGCTGGTCTGCGCCTTGCGCAATCCGGGTCGTTATCAGTCGGTGTCGGCGTTCTCGCCGATCAACAATCCGATGGACTGCCCGTGGGGTCAGAAGGCCTTCTCTCGTTACCTGGGAGAGGACCGTTCGAAGTGGCGCGAATGGGATGCTTGCGCCCTGATCGCCGAGGCCGAAGAGAAGCTGCCGCTGCTGGTCGATCAAGGCGATCGTGATGATTTCCTCGCCACTCAGCTCAAGCCTGAAGCCTTGCAACAGGCGGCCAAACTGGCCGGTCATCCGCTAACGTTGCGCTTGCAGCCGGGCTACGACCACAGCTATTTCTTTATCGCCAGTTTTATCGACGACCACTTGCAACATCATGGACGCGCCCTAGGCGTCTAATGCAGGTAGAATCACGCCCTGACAAAAATCGGGGCGTTTTTTTATGCGTATTGGCCACGGCTATGATGTGCACCGTTTCGCTGAAGGCGATTTCATTACTCTGGGCGGCGTGCGCATTGCACACGGCTTCGGGCTGCTCGCTCACTCCGACGGTGACGTCCTGCTGCACGCCTTGAGTGATGCTTTGCTCGGCGCGGCCGCGTTGGGTGATATCGGCAAGCATTTCCCGGACACCGATCCGACATTCAAGGGTGCTGATAGCCGGGGGCTGCTGCGCCACGTCGTCGCGCTGATTCACGCCAAAGGCTGGAAAGTCGGCAACGTTGATAACACCATCGTCGCCCAGGCGCCGAAAATGGCCCCGCATATCGAATCGATGCGCGCGCTGATTGCCGCGGATCTTCAAGTTGAGTTGGATCAAGTGAACGTGAAAGCTACCACCACCGAAAAGCTTGGCTTTGTCGGTCGCGAAGAAGGCATTGCCGTGCACTCCGTTGCCTTGTTGCTGCGCGCATGAACGAATCGCAATTGCTCGGCCCACGGGCCTATGGCGAGGCGCTTGGCACCGCTGTTCTGAAAGCCACGGCAGAAGATTTTCAGGTCGATGAAGTGCTCAACATCCCCCTCAGCGGTGATGGCGAGCATTTGTGGATCTGGGTGGAAAAGCGCGGTCTCAATACCGAGGAAGCGGCACGGCGGATCGCCAAGGCGGCGGGCGTGCCATTGCGCACTGTCAGTTATGCCGGGCTCAAGGATCGTCAGGCGCTGACGCGCCAATGGTTCAGCGTGCAACTGCCGGGAAAGGCTGACCCGGATTTGTCGGCGGCGGAAAACGACACACTGAAAATCCTCAAGACCGGTCGACACAAACGCAAGCTGCAACGCGGTGCTCACTCGGCCAATGGCTTCACCTTGCGCCTGACGCAATTCGCTGGCGACAAAGCGGCGATTGAAGAGCGGCTTCAATTGATCGCCAGGCAAGGTATTCCCAATTATTTCGGCGTCCAGCGTTTCGGCTTTGACGGCGGTAACGTCGTCGATGCCCGTGCGTGGGCGGCGCGCAAAGCGTTGCCGGAGCAGCGCAACGTGCGCTCGCGTCTGCTCTCCACGGCGCGCAGTTTCCTGTTCAATCAGGTGTTGGCTGCACGGGTTGCCGATGGCAGTTGGCAGCGTGCTCAGGTCGGCGATCTGCTGGCCTTCACCGACAGCCGCAGTTTCTTTCCGGCCGGTGAAGCGGAATGCAGCGACCCGCGTCTGGCGATTCTCGATCTGCACCCGACCGGCCCGCAGTGGGGCGAAGGTGACTCGCCAGCGACCGGCGCTGTCCATGTACTGGAGCAGGACATCGCCGCTCGCGAAGCGGACTTGCGTGATTGGTTGATTAACGCCGGTATGAGTCACGAACGTCGCATCCTGCGGCTGCCCATTGGTGGGTTGACGTGGCATTATCCCGAGCCTGACATTCTGCAACTGGAATTCGTCCTCCCGGCCGGATGCTTTGCCACCGTATTGGTGCGCGAGCTCGTTGATCTGGTGCCGGTGGGGCAGACGGACAGCCCATGCGTATTCTGATTTCTAATGACGATGGGGTAACTGCACCCGGTCTCGCCGCGCTTTATGCTGCGCTGGCGGATTACACCGAGTGTGTGGTTATCGCCCCGGACCAGGACAAAAGCGGCGCCAGCAGCTCGCTGACGCTCGACCGTCCGTTGCACCCGCAAACGCTGACCAATGGCTTCATCAGCTTGAACGGCACACCCACCGATTGCGTGCACCTGGGCCTGAACGGCTTGCTGGAACGCGAACCGGACATGGTCGTCTCGGGGATCAACCTCGGCGCTAACCTGGGCGATGACGTGTTGTATTCCGGCACTGTGGCGGCCGCCCTCGAAGGGCGCTTCCTTGTGCGTCCTTCGTTTGCATTTTCGTTGGCCTCACGCCAAGTAGAGAACCTTCCCACAGCCGCCTACTTTGCACGCAAGCTGGTCGAAGCCCATGGCGATCTCGACCTGCCGCCGCGCACGGTACTGAATGTGAACATTCCCAATTTGCCGCTGGACCATATCCGCGGAATTCAGCTGACCCGCCTCGGGCATCGCGCACGCGCTGCGGCGCCGATGAAGGTGGTCGATCCGCGGGGCAAATCCGGTTACTGGATCGCCGCCGCCGGGGATGCAGAAGATGGCGGCCCGGGCACCGACTTCCATGCAGTCATGCAGGGCTACGTTTCAATCACACCGCTGCAACTGGATCGCACCTTCAATGATGCCTTCAGAAGTCTCGATGGCTGGCTGGAGGGGCTGCGCTAATGACTCGTGAACATGACGATATGTTGCGCCGTGGCATCGGGATGACCTCTCAACGGACTCGCGAGCGCCTTATTCAGCGCCTGTATGAAGAGGGCGTTTCCAACGCCAAGGTGCTGGAAGTCATTCGCCGGACACCGCGCCACCTGTTCGTTGACGAGGCGCTGGCCCACCGCGCCTACGAAGACACGGCGTTGCCGATCGGGCATAACCAGACCATCTCCCAGCCTTATATGGTGGCTCGCATGAGCGAGTTGCTGCTGGAGGCAGGTCCCTTGGACAAGGTGATGGAGATTGGTACCGGCTCGGGCTACCAGACGGCCGTGCTGTCACAGTTGGTCGAGCGGGTGTTTTCCGTAGAGCGCATCAAGGTTTTGCAGGACCGGGCCAAGGAACGCCTGGTGGAGCTGAACCTGCGCAACGTGGTGTTTCGTTGGGGCGATGGTTGGGAGGGCTGGCCAGCTTTGGCGCCTTACAACGGCATCATCGTCACGGCAGTGGCCACTGATGTGCCCCAGGCGTTGCTCGATCAGTTGGCTCCGGGGGGGCGACTGGTGATCCCGGTCGGCTCCGGTGAGGTGCAGCAATTGATGCTGATCATCCGAGAAGAACAAGGCTTTTCCCGACGTGTTCTGGGGGCGGTGCGTTTCGTGCCATTGCTCAACGGGCCACTGGCCTGAGCATTTGTTTTTATGCGCTGAATTCTCTTCGATTGGCCGTGTCTTACAGCGGCATCGATTGGTTAAACGGTATTTATCGTCAGTAGGCAAACGTGTGCGCGGAGCGATTTTGCTTCATTAAAGGTAAAGCCGGTTCGGCCCGTTATACTTGCGACATTTCGAGCCGGAATACGGCAATCCACAATTTCAGCCACCACATAGGGAGCGGCGGGTGAGTCTCACAGTCATTGCGCAGCGTATGAGTACAACGAGCTTTCAGCGCCTGGTGACTGGCCTCGTCTTGAGCACCTTGCTGGTCGGTTGCTCCAGCACCAAATCGAGTAGCGTAGGCGTAGTCGAAGGCAACAAGGCTGCGCCGCAACGTCCGGTAGTGACCACAGGTCAGTATGTCGTTCGACCAAAAGACACCCTGTTCTCGATCGCTTTTCGCTACGGCTGGGACTACAAAGCCCTCGCCGCACGCAACAACATTCCTACGCCCTATACGATCCATCCGGGTCAGATAATTCGCTTCGATGGTCGCACCGGATCAACGCCGACAGCGGTGGCCAATGCGTCCGGTTCGGCGCCTTCGTCGTCGCTGAAAACAACGGTAATCCGGCGCCAGCCGAATGGCGCAACCACGACTACAGAGGTGGTTACACCGTCCGTCGCCAGCAAGCAGACCCCCGCTCCGTTGCCTCCTGCTGGTCCCGCCCCGACCGGCTGGGGATGGCCATCTAATGGTATTTTGATTGGAAAGTTCTCATCAAACGGTAGTTTGAATAAAGGAATTGATATCGCCGGAGATTTGGGACAGCCTGTTTTAGCTGCGTCTGATGGGACGGTGGTATACGCCGGGAGTGGCTTAAGGGGCTACGGCGAATTAGTCATCATCAAACACAGCGAAACCTACGTCAGTGCCTACGGACATAACCGCAGGCTTTTGGTTCGGGAGGGGCAGCAGGTCAAGGTCGGACAGACAATTGCCGAAATGGGGTCAACGGGTACAGACCGGGTGAAACTGCATTTTGAGATTCGCCGCCAAGGTAAACCTGTAGATCCGCTGCAATTCCTGCCACGTCGTTGATTTGTTAGCCAGCTTGTTCCGTCACGTAGAGGGAACAGGCTCCAGCGTTGCCAAGGATAAAGGCGTCGCTTGAGCTTGAGGTCGAACTCACCAAAGGACTATAACAATGGCTCTCAGTAAAGAAGTGCCGGAGTTTGACATCGACGATGAGGTTCTCCTGATGGAGACCGGTATCGAGACGGATTCGATGTCGAATGATGAAGGGGCAGCTCCACCTTCTTCCGTTCGTGCCAAATCCAAACACTCCGCTTCGCTAAAACAACACAAGTACATCGATTACACGCGGGCACTTGATGCCACGCAGCTGTATCTCAATGAAATCGGCTTTTCCCCATTGCTCTCCCCGGAAGAAGAAGTTCATTTTGCGCGTCTGTCGCAAAGTGGCGATCCGGCCGGGCGCAAGCGCATGATTGAAAGCAACCTGCGGCTGGTGGTGAAAATCGCCCGTCGTTACGTCAATCGTGGGCTGTCGCTGCTGGACCTGATCGAAGAGGGCAACCTCGGCCTGATCCGGGCAGTGGAGAAATTCGACCCTGAACGCGGCTTTCGTTTTTCGACCTACGCAACCTGGTGGATTCGTCAAACCATCGAGCGCGCGATCATGAATCAGACCCGGACCATCCGGTTGCCGATCCATGTGGTCAAGGAGCTCAACGTGTACCTTCGGGCTGCACGGGAGCTGACGCAAAAACTCGATCACGAACCCTCACCCGAAGAAATCGCCAACCTGCTGGAAAAACCGGTGGGAGAGGTCAAGCGCATGCTTGGCTTGAATGAGCGGGTTTCTTCGGTCGACGTCTCGCTGGGTCCGGATTCGGATAAAACCCTGCTGGACACCCTGACTGATGACCGTCCAACCGACCCTTGTGAGCTGCTTCAGGATGACGACTTGTCCCAAAGCATCGATCAATGGCTGTCGGAGTTGACGGACAAACAACGCGAAGTGGTAGTACGCCGCTTCGGTTTGCGCGGACACGAGAGCAGCACGCTTGAAGACGTAGGCCTGGAGATCGGCCTGACCCGGGAGCGGGTCAGACAGATTCAGGTGGAAGGCCTGAAGCGTCTTCGGGAGATTCTCGAGAAGAACGGCCTGTCGAGCGAGTCGCTGTTTCAATAAGCGACAGGCTCAATCGGCAGTAAAAGACCCCGCTTGGTTCGGGGTTTTTTATTGCCTGTAAGGTGGGTGAGGATTGCCGCAGGTTTGTCGTCTTGCGCTGTAGGTCTTCTCTTACTCTTTCGTAAGTGTTCACTATTTTTACAAGGTGCTAGTCGTACATTTTCCTACGCGGTCGCATGCTATCCGCATGATTTATATGCATATTTAATTTTATAAAGAATGTATGACACATGTTTTTGACGACCCAGGCCAATTGCTCTTGGTAGGGAACTCTCTAGTATCTGAATGGTGTCGACGGACAGACACGCCCTTCAAGGATGAGGGGAATGGACATCGCAGGAAGCGATTCATCAGGACGATGAAAAGGAACACAGGGAATAGGGAAAAATGTGGGCGGGTCAAACCGCCCCTTTTTTTACCTTCAGAAAAGCAAAAAGGCCCGCTAGGGGCCTTTTCGGGAACGCGCGGAAAATCAGCGTTCGAGGTCTTTGATCTTGCCTTTGACGCCATCCCACTTTTCAGCGTCTGGCATCGATTCTTTCTTCTCAGTGATGTTGGGCCAGATTTCCGCCAGTTCAACGTTCAGCTGAATGAATTCCTGCATACCTTCCGGAACTTCATCTTCGGAGAAGATGGCCACGGCAGGGCATTCTGGTTCGCACAGTGCGCAGTCGATGCACTCATCCGGGTGGATCACCAGGAAGTTCGGGCCTTCGTAAAAGCAGTCCACCGGACAGACTTCTACGCAGTCGGTGTACTTGCACTTGATGCAGTTGTCGGTGACGACGAAGGTCATTTCTAATTTTCTCCTCAGGCGGCGGCAGCGGAGCCCCTTCACGTTGGGGTCGCCAGGTTTGGGAGCGATAGTCTGCTGGCCAGGCTATTAGCCAGCAGCATCCCAAACCGCGCGAGATTCTAACAGCTTGTAGGCAAGTGCGTTAGATCCGGTTCTTTAGTGCATAGAGCATTTCGAGCGCACGACGTGGTGTCATGTCGTCCAGATCCAGCTTGGCCAGGTCATCCAGCACCGGATGCGGCAGGCTGGCGAACATGTCGCTTTGCTGCGGAGCGGCCGGTTTGCCCTTGGCAATCACAGGAACTTCATGGGGCAGGGCGGTGGCTTCCAGTCGACCGAGGTGCTCACGCGCACGCACGATCACTTCGCTCGGCACGCCGGCCAATTGCGCCACGGCCAAGCCGTAACTCTGGCTGGCAGGCCCGGGCAGCACGTGGTGCAGGAACACGATGCGTTCGTTGTGCTCGGTGGCATTGAGGTGAACGTTGGCCACCAGCGGTTGCGCCTCCGGTAGTACCGTTAGCTCAAAATAGTGGGTGGCGAACAGCGTGTAAGCGCGCAGATGCGCCAATCGCTCGGCGGCAGCCCAGGCCAGGGACAGGCCATCGAAGGTGCTGGTGCCGCGACCGACTTCGTCCATCAGCACCAGGCTGCGTTCGGTGGCGTTGTGCAGGATGTTCGCGGTTTCGCTCATTTCAACCATGAAGGTCGAACGGCCACCCGCCAGGTCATCGCTGGAGCCGATCCGGGTGAAAATCCGGTCCACCAGGGACAGTTCACAGCTGGCAGCCGGCACGAAACTGCCGATATGCGCGAGCAAAACGATCAATGCGGTCTGACGCATGTAGGTGGATTTACCGCCCATGTTCGGGCCGGTGATCACCAGCATCCGAGTGTTATCGTCGAGGCTCAAGTCGTTGGCCACGAACGGCGTGCTCAGCACTTGCTCGACCACTGGGTGACGCCCCTGGGTAATGCGCATGCAGGGCTCGCTGACGAAACGCGGGCAGTTCAGGTCGAGGTTCAGGGCGCGTTCGGCCAGGTTGCTCAATACGTCCAGTTCGGCCAGCGCAGCCGCGGTGTCTTGTAGCGGCGGCAATTGGCCGATCAGGTCTTCGAGCAGCGCTTCGTAGAGCATTTTCTCTCGGGCCAGCGCACGGCTCTTGGCCGACAGTGCCTTGTCTTCGAACGCCTTGAGTTCCGGGGTAATGAAACGCTCGGCACCTTTCAGCGTCTGGCGGCGAATGTAGTCTGCCGGCGCGGACTCAGCCTGTTTGCTCGGCAACTCGATGAAGTAACCGTGAATGCGGTTGTAGCCGACTTTCAGGTGCGACAGACCGGTGCGTGCTTTTTCGCGAGCTTCCAAGTCAATCAGGAACTGCCCGGCGTTTTCGCTCAGCGATTGCAGATCGTCGAGTTCGCTGTCGTAGCCGGTTTTCAACACGCCACCGTCACGGATCACCGCTGGCGGATTGTCGATAATGGCTTTTTCCAGCAGCGCCGCCAGTTCCGGATAAGTGCTGGTGGTCTTGGCCAGTTGAATGATGTGCGGCGCTTCAAGCTCAGTCATCGCCACCTGCAACTCAGGCAACGCACCCAGCGCATCGCGCAGACGAGCAAGGTCGCGAGGGCGCGCGTTGCGCAGGCCGATCCGCGCCAGAATCCGCTCGATGTCGCCGATTTCCTTGAGTTGCGGTTGCAATTTCTCAAAGCGGTAGCCGTCGAGCAGGCACGTGATCGAGGTCTGGCGCGCCAGCAATACGGTCAGATCCCGCAGCGGGCGATTCAACCAACGGGTCAGCAAGCGGCTGCCCATGGCGGTCTGGCAGCGATCGACCACCGATTGCAGGGTGTTGTCGCGGCCACCGGCCAGGTTGGTGTCCAGTTCCAGGTTGCGACGGCTGGCGCCGTCCAGCACCACGGTGTCATCCAGGCGCTCGTGACGCAGGCTGCGCAAGTGCGGCAGGGCGGTGCGTTGAGTTTCCTTAGCGTAGCTGAGCAGGCAACCGGCGGCACCGATGGCCAGTGTCAGGTTCTCGCAGCCAAAGCCTTTGAGGTCCTGGGTAGAGAACTGCTGACAAAGACTTTTCAGCGCCGAGTCGCGCTCGAAATCCCACGGTGCACGGCGACGAACCCCACGACGTTTTTCCGCCGGCAGGTCCTTGGGCCAGTCGTCCGGGATCATCAGCTCGACCGGATTGACCCGCTCCAGTTCCGCCAGCAGGTTTTCCCAGCCCTTGATTTCCAGCACCGTAAAGTTGCCGCTGGTGATGTCCAGCACCGCCAGACCGAACAGACGCTCGTCACCCAGCACTGCCGCGATCAGGTTGTCCCGGCGCTCATCCAGCAGCGCTTCGTCACTGACTGTGCCCGGCGTGATGATCCGCACCACCTGACGATCCACCGGCCCTTTACTGGTCGCCGGATCACCCACCTGCTCACAAATCACCACCGACTCGCCGAGCTTGACCAGTTTCGCCAGGTAGCCTTCTGCCGCATGGTAAGGAATCCCACACATCGGAATCGCCTGACCCGCCGACTGCCCACGGGCGGTCAGGGTGATGTCCAGCAACTTGGCGGCTTTCTTCGCGTCTTCATAGAAGATCTCGTAGAAGTCGCCCATGCGGTAGAACATCAGCTGGTCAGGGTGCTGGTTCTTCAGGCGCCAGTACTGCTGCATCATTGGCGTGTGGGAAGACAGATCGGAGATGGCTTTATTCATCGGAAATTCAGGAAAACTCGTTGAAAGGTGTAGGGCAAAGGAGGGGCATTGGCCCGGCTTTTCCGCAATGGGCGCAAGATTACCATGGGCGGTCCGCTCGACGCAGGCATGAAAGCCCTGCGGCACATTTCTGCTGGATATGCATCGGATATGCAAAACAGCATTTGTTTTCGACAAAAAGAACACGCACTATGCGCAGTATGCAAAAACGCAATGTTTCTACCGTCTTAAGAGCGCTGCTCGATCAACACGGGATCTCCCCCACGGAGCTTCACCGTCGCACCGGCGTGCCTCAATCCACACTCTCGCGGATCCTCGGCGGGAAGATCGTCGATCCTTCGGATAAACACATCTCGAAGATTGCCGAGTACTTCGCCGTCAGCACTGATCAGTTGCGTGGCCGCACGGATGTGTCGATCAGCGCCAATAAGGGGCGCGAAGCAGTGCATTCCGAACTCAAGGATATAAGTCTGTGGGACGACGATACGCCCGTCGATGACGATGAAGTGTCCGTCCCCTTTCTTCGCGAGGTTGAATTGGCTGCGGGATCAGGAAGATTCGTCATCGAAGAGAGCGAACGCTCTAGTCTGCGCTTCGGCAAGCGCAGTTTGCGCCACAATGGTGTGCAATTCGATCAGGCAAAATGCGTGACGGTGCGTGGCAACAGCATGTTGCCCGTGCTGCGCGATGGCGCAACCGTTGGCGTGAATGCGGGCAAGTGCGGGATTGGCGACATCGTTGATGGCGACCTTTATGCGATCAACCATAACGGTCAATTGCGCGTGAAACAGCTTTATCGCCTGCCGATCGGGATCCGCCTGCGTAGCTTCAACCGCGATGAACACCCGGATGAGGACTATACCTTCCTGGAAATCCAGGAAGAGCAGATTGTCATTCTTGGTCACGTCTTCTGGTGGGGCATGTACGCCCGCTAACCTCACCGCTTTCAGACAAAAACCGCCATCCAGCGGTTTTTTTTCGCCTGTCGAAAACCGCCGGCGCCTTTGTTTGTTGTGTTTTTATGCGTCAATGCATTCTCGGTGAAGAAGCAAATGCATTTGTGCATTGACTGTATATGCATCCATGCATACTCTTGGTCTCAAGCCGCTCGACAAAGGCAGCGCTGAACCGGCCTCAACGGTTCAGATGGGTGGCTACTGACCGTTTGAAAGAACCCCTTATCACTCACATCAGGAGGCGAGACATGACAATCGAGCAACAAGCGTTGCTGGACATGCCGAGCTGGCTCGTCATTGTCCTTGCACTGGTGGGCGGGGTGTCTGGCGAAATGTGGCGTGCCGACAAGGACGGTGCTCGCGGCTGGTCACTGCTGCGGCGTCTGGCATTGCGCTCGGGGGCCTGCATGATCTGCGGGATTTCGGCCATCATGCTGCTGTATGCCGCTGGCTTGTCGATCTGGGCCGCTGGGGCTTTTGGATGCCTCACAGCCATGGCTGGGGCAGACGTCGCCATCGGGCTTTATGAGCGCTGGGCAGCCAAGCGGATTGGCGTTTGCGAAGTGCCGCCGCGCGATTCTCGTCCTGATCAGCAGTGAACGGGCATCGCTGACCGTGGACTGATTGCCTTGCAGGCTTGTCACGCCTGGATCAGAGCCTTCACACCCTCACATTTTGATTGATCCTGCGCCTTGCAAGCGCGATACGCTCGTGTACGGTAGTTCTAATTCCACTTCCGATCGCTCAGGAGATGACCGTGAAAGAAATCACCCAATTGGCCGCTGAACTGGGCAGGCGCATGCAGGTTCTCAATGCTCACGTTACGGCTGCCGAGTCCTGCACTGGCGGCGGCATCTCGGAGGCGATCACTCGCATTCCGGGGAGTTCGGCGTGGTTCGAGGCCGGTTATGTCACCTACTCCAACCGGCAGAAAACCCAGCAATTGAACGTCCCGGTGGAGTTGTTTTCGACCGTGGGCGCGGTCAGTCGCGAGGTGGTCGAGGCGATGGTGCGAGGTGCGCAGGCAAAGAGCCGGGCGCATTTCGCCGTGGCGGTCAGCGGTGTGGCGGGGCCGGATGGCGGTTCTCCGAGTAAACCAGTGGGCACGGTCTGGCTGGCCTGGGGGGCTGGCGAGCGGGTGTTCAGCGAAGAGCAGCACTTCGCCGGTAATCGCGATGAGGTCCGCCGACAAACGGTGAAGGCCGCGCTAGAGGGGCTGCTGCGCCATGCTGCCGCAGAAATCTCAAATCAGGGGTAGGCGATCCTGAAACGCTGTGGAATAATACTGGCTACTTATACAGGTGTTGGCCGTCAGGCCTTATTGATTACGTGAGGACTTTAATGGACGACAACAAGAAGAAAGCCTTGGCTGCGGCCCTGGGTCAGATCGAACGTCAATTCGGCAAGGGTGCCGTAATGCGTATGGGCGATCAGGACCGTCAGGCTATCCCGGCTATCTCCACTGGCTCTCTGGGGCTGGACATCGCGCTCGGCATTGGCGGTCTGCCAAAAGGTCGTATCGTTGAAATCTACGGTCCTGAATCCTCCGGTAAAACCACACTGACACTGTCCGTGATCGCCCAGGCTCAAAAAGCCGGCGCGACCTGCGCATTCGTCGACGCCGAACACGCCCTTGATCCTGAGTACGCCGGCAAGCTGGGCGTCAACGTCGACGACCTGCTGGTTTCCCAGCCGGACACCGGCGAGCAGGCCCTGGAAATCACCGACATGCTGGTGCGCTCCAACGCCGTTGACGTGATCATCGTCGACTCCGTAGCTGCTCTGGTGCCAAAGGCAGAAATCGAAGGCGAAATGGGCGACATGCACGTCGGCCTGCAAGCCCGTCTGATGTCCCAGGCGCTGCGTAAAATCACCGGTAACATCAAGAACGCCAACTGCCTGGTGATCTTCATCAACCAGATCCGTATGAAAATCGGCGTGATGTTCGGCAGCCCGGAAACCACCACCGGTGGTAACGCGCTGAAGTTCTACGCTTCGGTTCGTCTGGACATCCGTCGTACTGGCGCGGTGAAAGAAGGTGATGAAGTCGTCGGTAGTGAAACCCGCGTCAAAGTCGTGAAGAACAAAGTAGCTTCGCCGTTCCGTCAGGCCGAGTTCCAGATCCTTTACGGCAAAGGCATCTACCTCAATGGCGAGATGATCGACCTGGGTGTTCTGCACGGTTTCGTTGAGAAATCCGGCGCCTGGTATGCCTACAACGGCACCAAGATCGGTCAGGGCAAGGCCAACTCGGCCAAGTTCCTTGCGGACAACCCGGAAATCGCCGCGACGCTTGAGAAGCAGCTGCGTGACAAGTTGCTGACCCCGGCGCCGGATGTCAAAGCATCGCCAGTCAAAGAGACTGCTGATGACCTGGCTGACGCTGATATCTGATTGATCCGATGACCGCCGTACTCGATACACTCGTCGCGGTGCGGCGAACCGCAATGGACCTGCTCGCACGACGCGAGCACGGTCGAGTCGAGCTGACGCGTAAACTGCGTCAGCGCGGCGCCCTCCCTGAAATGATCGACACCGCACTCGACCGCTTGACGGAAGAGGGCCTGCTGTCCGAATCCCGTTACCTCGAAAGCTTTGTTTCCTACCGGGCCCGTTCCGGTTATGGCCCTTTGCGTATTCGCGAGGAGCTTGGCCAGCGCGGCCTGCAACGTGCCGATATTGAACTCGCGTTACGCGAGAGCGGTATCAATTGGCAGGAGCAACTGGAGGATACCTGGCGGCGTAAATTTTCCGGACATCTGCCGATAGACGCTCGGGAGCGTGCCAAGCAGGGGCGCTTCCTGAGTTATCGGGGATATTCCATGGAGATGATCGGCCGCTTGTTCAGTGGCCGGGGAATGGATGATTGATAAAAAGTGGCCCGCTATTTCGATAGCGGGCCATTTTTTTGCCTCAAGTCACCTTAGAAGGCTCTCGCGTGCGCTGTTGCGCATGAGGTTTGGAGTGAGCCCAGTTTTCCGGCAGGTTGATATAGTCCACCAGTTCGCGCAGCCGACCATGATCACGCGCGTTGAAGTTGAACGCCAGTCGCGCCAGGTGGCTGAACTGCGCTTCGTCGTGCTCCTCGCCGCTGTAGGCGTGCTGATGAAAGCGATCGCTCAGGCACAGGTCGGCAAATGCGTCCTGCATGTGTTCGAGCGCTTGGTCGCTGAGCGTGTGGTTCATGCGAATCACGAACTGATGCTTGAGCCAGCGGCTGGAGTGGAAGTTGCTGTAGAACTGGTTGATCTGCTCCACCGCTTCTTCGGCGTTGTAAACCAGGCTCACGAGCTTCATGTCAGTCGGCAGGATGTAGCGATTTTCCTCCAGTTGATGGTGAATGAAGTCCAGCGCGCCTTGCCAGAACTTGCCGCCCGGCGCGTCCAGTAATACCACCGGCACCAATGGGCTTTTGCCGGTCTGAATCAGTGTCAGTACTTCCAGCGCCTCATCCAGGGTGCCGAAACCGCCAGGGCACAGGACCAGCGCATCAGCTTCTTTGACGAAGAACAGCTTTCGGGTGAAAAAGAAGTGGAAGGGCAGCAGGTTGGCAGTGCCTTGCACGGTGGGGTTGGCATGCTGCTCGAAGGGCAGGGTGATGTTGAAGCCGAGGCTGTGTTCTCTGCCGGCCCCTTCGTGCGCCGCCGCCATGATGCCGCCGCCTGCGCCGGTGATGACCATCAGGTCCGAGCGTGCCAGCGCGGCGCCCAGTTCTCGGGCCAGACCATACAGCGGGTGTTCGATCGGTGTTCGGGCCGAGCCGAATACGGTGACTTTACGCCGGCCGCGGAACTGCTCAAGCACACGAAAAGCGTGCTCCAGTTCGCGCAGGGCTTGAAGGGTGATCTTGGCATTCCAGCGGTTGTGATCTTCTTGAGCCATACGTAGCACGGTCAGGATCATGTCGCGGTAGATGGGGATGTTGGGACTGTTGGGTGAAACCAGGTTGAGTTGTTCTTCGACCTTGCTGGTGAGGTCGTGGCCGCTTTCTTCAAAATGACGGCTTAGCAGGTCATTCGGTTGGTAAGGCATCAATTTCTCCTTCCATACTGGCTCTGTTTTCCCTTGGATGAAGGAAACATTCGCATAACAAGACGCGTCGCGGGCGGCCCCTTTCCAGCCCGGAAAGTGAATGGGAACACTATGAATCTAGACCCTCGCAGAGATTTACGCTGCCTTGATCATTGCGCCGCAAAGTCTTTCCTGGCAACCGCTTATTGACGATTTGCAAGGTGATTTCACCGTTCGTCTGAACGCAGACCGAGTCTCCGGCGCTCTGATTTACTAAGCTACAGGTATGACACGACAACTTTGCGTCAATGGCAGGGCGCGCGATTCAAGAAGTTGAAGGATTTTCGCTCAAGCAGGGCGAGGAGCAAGGAGGCGGGACGCTATGACCAGGGTCATTCTGGAGATCGATACGCAACTGTATCGATTGCTCAAGTCATCAGCCGAGACACATCATGTGAGTCTCGAGGAGGAGTGCTGCCGACGCTTGGAGGATACCAAGCGACGATCAAGTTACTTGCAGGCATTGCTGGCAGAACTGCGCGCCGAGGATGAACAGCGGCGCGCCAATTCCGAGTGATTACTTTTTCTTCTTGGCCGGTTGCAGGCAATCCGATTCCTGATAGCTGGCGGAGCCGATCGCCTTGTTGGTTTTCACTTCCGTGAAGTCGTAACGCATGATCGCGCCCTTGGCCATCAGTTTGCGGAACGACGGGTTGTTGCAAACCGAGGCGCCCAACTGGAAATACACGGCTTTAGGGTCAGCGCGCATCTTGTCGGCGTGGCTCTTTTGCACGCTCAGGTGGTTGATCAGTTGCTTGCCTTCGACGGTGTAACCCTGATCGAGAATATCTTCGTTGATTGCCCGTGGCGTGCCGACGCTGCTTTGGACTGCGACGTTTTGCAGTTCTCTGTTGAGATTCTGCTCACTCAAGGACGCAGCCTGAGCGCTGAAGGACGACGCCAGCAAAATGGCAGCGGTGGGGACGATTAGGCGCAGCATGAAACTCTCCTGGTTCAGTGACTGGTGCTTCGACCCGTCACATGACTGTGCGTTCAGTGGCGGCGAATTATAGGGGACGCGCTCCGGACGGTACAGGCTTGCGCTGGCGGCTCTGATAAACTGGCGCCACTTTTTGCCCTGCCGAGTGCTTTTCGTGTCGATTTTCTTTTCCTGCCGGCGCTGCCTGCGATGAACCCTGCCACCCCACACTTTGCTGCCAACGCCGTGGCCCGCTTGCGCGATGCGCGAGAAGAAGAGGGTATCAAGCCGATTCAGGCCCGGGGCTGGAGGGCACCACGTTGCCGTGCCTGCCGCGTGATCGAGAGCCATTGCCTGTGCGCCTGGCGCCCGCAAGTCGAGGCGCGCTCTGGTGTGTGCCTGATCATGACCAACAAGGAAGTGTTCAAACCGAGTAACACCGGTTGGCTGATTGCCGATGTGGTGCGCGACAACCATGCGTTTATCTGGTCACGCACGGAGGTTGATGAACAACTGCTGGCGTTACTGGCCGACCCGCAGTGGCAGCCGTATCTGGTGTTTCCGGGGGAATACGTTGAGCCCGAGCGTGTCACCAACAACGTCGACACGGGTAGTTCGAAGCGTCCGCTGTTTATTCTGCTGGACGCCACCTGGACAGAAGCCCGAAAGATCTTCCGCAAAAGCCCCTATTTCGATCGCCTGCCGATCCTGAGTCTGCTGCCCGAGAAGTTGTCTCGATACCGGCTGCGCAGGTCGACCCGTAGCGAGCATTTGTGCACCGCAGAAGTGGCTGCACTGTGTCTCGATCTGGCAGGGGATACCGCAGCGGCATCGGCTCTGGACGCTTATTTCGACGTGTTCAGCCAGCATTACCTGGACGCGAAACGTCAGCTGGACATGAACGTTGCAACACCCGCTCACGCCGAACTGATGCCCTTCGTGCAAAACACTGCGCCGGCCATCTGCCCGGAGACGCCCATACTGTAGAAAAATTGGGCCATTGGTCTAACGCCGCGCAGCTTGACCACCTAGGCTTCGCTGGGCATGCTTGGCGCCGATTGGGGCGCGGCCAGGTTTGATACGCCGTATTTTTACTTGAATAGCTATGTGATTGGCGTTGAACGTGCCCCGTTGGTACAGCTCCGTGGCTGTGCCTTGAGTTGTTTGAAAAAACAGGATCATTTGAAAAATGGCCACATACGAAATCCTGATTGCCGACGATCACCCGCTGTTTCGCAGTGCGCTGCATCAGGCCGTGACGCTGGGCCTGGGCCCGGATGTTCGTCTGGTGGAAGTGGCGAGCATTGCCGAGCTGGAAGCCCGCCTGGATGAAAAATCTGATTGGGATCTGGTGCTGCTGGACCTGAACATGCCCGGCGCCTACGGTTTTTCCGGGCTCGTGCTGTTGCGCGGTCAGTACCCGCAAATTCCAGTGGTGATGGTCTCCGCGCAGGAAGAAGCGTCGATCATGGTCAAGTCCCGTGAGTTCGGTGCCAGTGGGTTCATTCCAAAATCCAGCGACCTGAGTGTCATCCAGAAAGCCGTACGCGCGGTGCTCGACGGCGATGTATTCTGGCCTCCTCAGGCGTTTGAAGCGGTCAGTGTTTCCGCTGAGGCCAAAGCTGCCAGTGAGGGCCTTGCGAGCCTGACGCCTCAGCAGTTCCGGGTGTTGACAATGGTCTGTGAGGGCTTGCTGAACAAACAGATTGCTTACGAACTGAGCGTCTCCGAAGCGACGATCAAGGCCCACGTTACAGCGATTTTTCGCAAGCTGAATGTGCGAACCCGGACTCAGGCGGCGTTGCTCTTGCAACAACTTGAGTCAATTGCGAGCCACTAAACGGCTCCATATTCACGCTTTTTTAACCTTGCTTCATCTAGCGTTCCCACTCCTATCTGGTCAGTTGCCTACCCTATGTCACCTTTCAAAGGCCAAACCGGCCTAAAACGCATCCTCAATGCCTCCGGTTATTCGCTGGATGGCCTGCGCGCAGCTTTCACCGGTGAAGCGGCTTTTCGGCAACTGGTGTTGCTCAACGTCATTCTGATTCCGGTTACGTTCTTCTTGAACGTCAGCCGCGTCGAGCAAGCGCTGCTGATCGCTGTCTGCCTGTTGGCGCTGATCGTCGAGTTGCTGAACTCGGCAGTAGAGGCGGCCATCGATCGCATTTCCCTCGAATTGCATCCACTGTCGAAAAACGCCAAGGACATGGGCAGCGCTGCTCAGTTCGTGGCGTTAACCATGATCGCGCTGGTCTGGGCTGTCATCCTGCTTTAAGCGATGTTCGGCAGAACGATCTCGTCGCTGCGCTGAACCCCTGCGGTGAAAGCGCGGCACAGGTCGAGGAATTCGCGCATCGCCGACGTCTGATATTTCTGTTTGTGCCAGATGAAATAGAATTGCCGCGCCAGGTCCAGGTCCGGTGTCTCCACCGGCACCAGGCTGCCACGGCGAATGGCATCGCGTAGCGCCAGCCGCGAAATACAACCAATCCCCAATCCCGACTCCACGGCACGCTTGATCGCTTCGGTGTGCTCAAGTTCCAGGCGGATGTTCAGCGCGCTGTGATGGTGACGCATGGCCTGGTCGAAGGTCAGCCGCGTGCCAGAGCCTTGCTCTCGCAAGATCCACGCCTCGTGACTCAGCTCCTCCATGGTCGCAATGCCGCGTTTGGCCAGTGGATGCTGGGGCGCGCAAAACACCACCAGTTCATCCTCGACCCAACTCTGCACTTCGATGTCCGGATGGCTGCAGTCGCCTTCGATCAGACCCAGATCAATTTCATAGTGAGCCACTTGCTGCACGATATTGGCCGTGTTTTGCACGTGCAGCTTCACCTGGCTTTCCGGGTGGCGCTGCATGAAGCTGCCGATCAGCAAGGTGGCCAGGTAATTGCCGATGGTCAGGGTCGCGCCGACCGCCAATGAGCCGAAACCGGTCTTGCCGTTGAGCAGGTCTTCGATTTCCTTGGACTGATCGAGCAGTGCCACCGCTTGTGGCAGCAGCTGTTTGCCCAGGGCATTAAGGCTCAGCCGTTTGCCGGCGCGGTCGAACAGCTGGCAGCTGGACTGGCGTTCCAGTTCGGTGATCGAGGTGCTCGCCGCCGATTGCGACAGGTTCAGCAAGCCCGCAGCACGGGATACGCTTTCCTGCTGGGCGACGGCGACGAATACTTGAAGTTGACGGAGAGTAAATCGCATATCTATATAACCGATAACCCTTATCTTAATAATCCATTTAACAGATATTGTCTCTGCCTTTAGAATGCGATGCAATTGCGCACATCAATGGCGCAGGCAAAATCTCCAGGAGTCCCACGTACATGAGCAACATGAACCACGAGCGTGTCCTCAGTGTTCATCACTGGAACGACACTCTGTTCAGCTTCAAGTGCACCCGCGATCCGGGCCTGCGCTTCGAGAACGGTCAGTTCGTGATGATCGGCCTGCAACAGCCCAACGGCCGCCCGCTTATGCGTGCTTACTCGATCGCCAGCCCGAACTGGGAAGAGCATCTCGAGTTCTTCAGCATCAAGGTGCCTGATGGCCCGCTGACTTCCCAGTTGCAGCATCTGAAGGAAGGCGACGAGATCATCATCAGCAAGAAGCCCACCGGCACGCTGGTGCTGGATGACTTGAAGCCTGGTAAACATTTGTACCTGCTCAGCACCGGTACCGGTCTGGCACCGTTCATGAGCGTCATCCAGGACCCGGAAACCTACGAGCGTTTCGAAAAAGTGATCCTGTGCCACGGCGTGCGTTACGTCAACGAAGTCGCTTACCGCGAATTCATCACCGAGCACCTTCCGCAGAACGAGTTCTTCGGCGACGCGCTGCGTGACAAGTTGATCTACTACCCGACCGTGACCCGCGAGCCGTTCGAGAACGAAGGTCGTCTGACCGACCTGATGCGCAGCGGCAAGCTGTTCAGCGACATCGGCCTGCCTCCGATCAACCCGCAGGATGACCGCGCCATGTTGTGCGGCAGCCCGAGCATGCTCGACGAGACCAGCGAAGTGTTGAACAGCTTCGGCCTGAAAGTTTCGCCGAGGATGCGCGAGCCGGGTGATTACCTGATCGAGCGTGCGTTCGTCGAGAAGTGACCGTAGGTCACTTGTAGGAGCTGGCTTGTGTAGGAGCTGGCTTGCCAGCGAAGACAATCTGTCTGTTGCCGATAATGTCGGCAGACAAACCGCTATCGCTGGCAAGCCAGGCTCCTACACAAGCCAGCTCCTACAGCAGATGTGTAGCGCAAAGAAAAGCCCGCGTTGCCTGAAAAGGCAGCGCGGGCTTTTTGTTTTTGGCGTTTAGATTTTCGCGGGAATGACTTCGAGCACACGAATCACCCCGGCCTCGGGATAATGCCAACGCACATCCAGATCCCAGAACTGCGCGCCATATTCCCGTTCAGGCGTAGGAATCTGGTAGGCCGGGCGTGGGTCTTGTGCCAAACATTGCTCGATCAACGCCACCAAGGGTTCTTCAAGGCGCTGAGCATGGTCATGAGCCTGTTGCAGCGCCGCATCCGTCCACTGCACGGGAATCAGCTGCGGCGCGGCGCTGGCGATGCTGTTGGAGGCGCTGTCGATGATGTCGGCGTAAGGCACGTAGGGTTTGATGTCGAGAATCGGCGTGCCGTCCAGCAGGTCGATGCCGGATATCCACAGGCGATTGGCTTCGACCTTGTCCAGCTTGACCACGGATTGCCCGATGCCATTGGGTCGATGCGTGGCGCGGGTGGCGAACACGCCCATGGATTTGTTGCCGCCGAGACGAGGTGGGCGGACTTTCAAACGGGGTTTTTCTTCCAGGGCCTGATGGAACAGAAACAGCAACCAGACGTGGCTGACCTGCTCCAGGCCTTGCACTGCATCACCCTGATCGAACGGCGCGACCAACTCCAGAACACCGCGAGCGGCCGGGGCCAGTTGCGGCTGGCGCGGGATGGCGAACTTCTCCTTGAAGCAGGAGCGCACGAAGCCGATGGGGGAAACGCTGTAGGTCATGGTGTTTGGTCAAAGCGGGAGAGGGTGGGCATGATAACCTGATCGTCCCTGGATCTGTGGCGGCTACAAGGGCTTCTTCGCGAGCAGGCTCGCTCCCACAGTTGAAATGCATTCCCCTGTGGGAGCGAGCCTGCTCGCGAAAGCCGCGCCGCCGATCTAAAGGCTGAACCCCCCATCCAGCGGAATAATATTCCCGGTCATATACGCCCCCGCCGTACTCGCCAGGCTGATCGCCAGCGCCGCCATCTCTTCCTCTCGCCCCCAGCGCTTCATCGGAATCAACGCCGTATCGTCCGCCAGCGCCTGTTCATCATTGCCAATGTGCTGCGTCATCTTGCTCGGGAAACGTCCCGGCGCAATCACGTTGACGTTGATGTGCTGGCTCACCAGCTCCCGCGCCAGAATCCGCGACAATTGATGTAAGGCTGCCTTACTCGGGCCGTAGGCATACGCCTGTTCACCAAAGGAAGAAATTCCGGCGACCGAGCCGATGTTGATGATCCGCGCTGGATTGGCCTCAGAACCGGCTTTGCGCAACAGCGGCAAAAACTGCTGAATGCAGTTGAACACCGACGTCACGTTGAGCTGCATGACCTTTTCCCAGCCCTTGACCGGATAGCTCTCCAGTGGCGCGCCCCAGGTAGTGCCGGCGTTGTTCACCAAAATATCCAGATGAGTGATCTGCTCACCCAGTCGCGTAGCCAGTTGAAGTACGCCTTCTTCGGTGGCCAGATTGGCCGCCACCCCGTGACAGCGCCCGAACGCGCTCAACTCGTCAGCCGTTTGCCGGCAGGCTTCGGCGTCCCGGGCGCAGACGTACACGGTTGCGCCGGCTTCGACATAAGCCTTGGCGATCATTTTGCCGATACCACGGGTGCCGCCGGTCACCAGTGCGGTGCGGCCTTGCAGGGAAAAATACGGGTGCATGGCGAATCCTGAACGCTTAAGGGTCAATACACCCTAGTCGTCAGCCGCCGTCAGCGGAGCCACTATTTTTGCGAGGAATGAAGCGCTATACAGCCTGACCTGCGACCGCCTCTGTAGGAGCACAGCTTGCTGGCGATGGCGTTTTGAAGATCGCCATCGCCAGCAAGCTGTGCTCCTGCAGGGGACGGGACGCTTACTGCGGGCGAACGCGCAGGGTCAGGCCTTTGAGGAAGTTGCGCAGCAACTGGTCGCCACACGTGCGGTAGTTGGTGTGGCCGAACTTGCGGAACAGCGCGCTCAGCTCAGGCTTGGACACCGGGAACTCGGCAGCCTTGAGGATCGCGTGCATGTCGTCTTCTTTCAGTTCGAAGGCTACACGCAGTTTTTTCAGGATGATGTTGTTGGTCACCGGGATTTCGATCGGCTGCGGTGGACGGCTTTCGTCCTTGCCGCGCTTGAAGATCACCAGGCCATCAAGGAAGTGCGCCATGACGTCGTCCGGGCAGCGGACGAAGCCTTCCTCGTCTTCCTCTTTCTTGTCGAGATAAGTCAGCAGGTCGGCCAGGGTCACGTCCATGCCGCCGAGCTTGATGATCTCGATGACTTTCTTGTCGCTGATGTCCAGCATGTAGCGAACGCTGCGCAGTACGTCGTTGTGAATCATGGTGTGCAATCCTGATATTCAGCAGTGGGCGCCGCATCAGACAGCGGCGCCGAAATGTGTGGCGGCGGGAGAAGTCTTAGAACTTCTCTTTGCCGGACAGGTAGCGCCATTGTCCCAGCGGCACTTTGCCGATGGACACGCCGCCGATGCGGATGCGGCGGATGGCGACGACCTTCAGGCCGACGGCCTGGCAAAACAGGGCGATCACGCCCGGTTGCGGGTTCTTCATCGCAAAACGCAGGCGGTTTTCGTTCTGCCAGCTGGCTTTGACTGGCGGCAGTTCCTTGCCCTTGTAGGTCAGGCCGTGGTTCAGGCGGTTGAGGCCGTGAGCCACCATGTCGCCTTCAACCTCGACCACATACTCTTGCTCGATCTTGCTGGCATCGGCGGTGAGCTTGCGCAGGATCTTCCAGTCTTGGGTGAACACCAGCAACCCGCTGGCATTGGCCTGCAAGTCGGTGCTGGCGGTCAGGCGCAGGAAATGGCCCTTGAGCGGACGTTTGCTGAAGCGGTGTTCTTCGCTCAGCGTCTCGGCGCTCAGGGTGGCCATGGCGGTGTCCGCGTCCATGCCCACGGGCACGTTCAACAGGATAGTCACCGGCTCTGGCGCGGTGGCTTTGGCCTCTGGATCGAGTTCGACTTTTTGAGTGTCGACCTTGAACTGCGGCTCATCGATGACTTCACCGTCCACGGTCACCCAGCCGCCCTCGATGAACAGCTCAGCCTCCCGACGGGAACAGCCGACGAGTTCGATGAGGCGTTTGGAGAGACGAATCGGGTCAGTCATGACAGGGCCGTAACAAAAAAGGGGTGGGCATTGTACCTGCCTGGCGCCGGTTAATCCCGGCTCCATTTCAGTGCTTTGGCTTTTTGTAGGAGTGAGCCTGCTCGCGATTGCGGTAGTTCAGTCAATTTATCTGTTGAATGACACACCGCTATCGCGAGCAGGCTCACTCCTACACGTGTCCGCGTTGTGTCAGGCATGCCGCGAATGCTGCTGATGTTGGCGCAGGCGCATGTGCAACAGCGGATAAGGCTGGCCCATGCCGTCAAACTCAGAGCGACCGATCACTTCAAAACCTTGTTTGAGATAGAACCCCAGCGCTTGTGAGTTCTGTTCGTTGACGTCGAGCTTATCGGCATTCAGGTGTTCCAGGGCATAGCGTAGCAACTGTTTGCCCAGGCCCTGCCCGCGATGAACCGGATCGATGAAGAGCATTTCGATCTTGCCGGCGGCGACCCCGGCGAACCCGGTGATGCGCTGGCGCGGGTTTTTGGTGCAAATAAGCATCACCGCATCGAGGTAGCGGGTCAGCACCAGGTCCTTGAGCAACAGGATGTAGCTGTCCGGCAGAAAGTCATGGGTGGCGCGTACCGAAGCTTCCCAGACCTGAGTGAGTTCTTCGTAGTCACTGTGTTTCGGCGTGTGGATGACCGAATGTTGGCGCATGGCCGGCTGCCCCTTTTGCAGTTGATGATGCGAATCCTTTCTCCCACAAAACGATAGACGTAAAAAAGCCCCGCATCTCGTCAAGAGAGCGGGGCTTTTCGTATTTTTTGCGTTTAGATCTGTTCAGCCCACAGGTCGTATTCGTCGGCATCGGTCACTTTGCACCAGACTTTGTCGCCCGGCTTCAAGTTGCTGCCATTGTCGATGAACACGTTACCGTCGATTTCCGGGGCATCGAAGAAGCAGCGGCCAACGGCCCCTTGCTCGTCGACTTCGTCCACCAGCACTTCGATTTCACGGCCGACGCGCATTTGCAGGCGCGCCGAGCTGATCGCTTGTTGATGCGCCATGAAGCGGTCCCAACGGTCCTGCTTGACGTCGTCCGGCACGATGGCCGCGTCCAGCAGGTTGGCCGGTGCGCCTTCGACCGGGGAGTACTGGAAGCAGCCGACGCGGTCGAGTTGGGCTTCGGTCAGCCAGTTCAACAGGTACTGGAAATCTTCTTCGGTTTCGCCGGGGAAGCCGACGATGAAGGTCGAACGGATGATCAGGTCCGGGCAGATCTCGCGCCAGTTCTTGATACGTGCCAGGGTCTTGTCTTCGAAGGCCGGGCGTTTCATGGCTTTCAGGACTTTAGGGCTGGCATGCTGGAACGGGATGTCCAGGTACGGCAGGATCTTGCCGGCGGCCATCAACGGGATCAACTCGTCGACGTGCGGGTACGGGTAAACGTAGTGCAGACGAACCCAGACGCCGAGGGTGCTCAGGGCTTCGCAGAGTTCGGTCATGCGGGTTTTCACCGGCGCGCCGTTCCAGAAACCGGTGCGGTATTTGACGTCGACGCCGTAGGCGCTGGTGTCTTGGGAAATCACCAGCAGCTCTTTCACGCCGGCCTTGACCAGGCGCTGGGCCTCGTCGAGCACGTCACCGACCGGACGGCTGACCAGTTTGCCGCGCATCGACGGGATGATGCAGAAGCTGCAGCTGTGGTTGCAGCCTTCGGAAATCTTCAGATAGGCGTAGTGGCGCGGGGTCAGCTTGATGCCTTGCGGCGGCACCAGATCGATCAGCGGGTTGTGATCCTGACGCGGCGGTACGGCGTCGTGCACGGCGTTGACCACCTGCTCGTACTGCTGCGGACCGGTCACGGCCAGCACGCTTGGGTGCACCTTACGAATGTTGCCTTCTTCGACGCCCATGCAGCCGGTCACGATGACCTTGCCGTTTTCCTTGATGGCTTCGCCGATTACTTCCAGCGATTCAGCCTTGGCCGAGTCGATGAAACCGCAGGTGTTGACCACCACGACGTCGGCGTCCTCGTAAGTGGACACAACGTCATAGCCTTCCATACGCAGCTGGGTAAGGATGCGCTCGGAGTCGACCAGTGCTTTGGGGCAACCCAGGGATACGAAGCCAACCTTTGGATTGGCCGGCACAGGAGTGGTGGACATGTCTAACCTCGGTATTTGTGACGCCTCCAGCCGAAGTCGGCAAGGCGACAAACGGGCGCTTTGTCGCGCCTCTGATCAAAAAGTGCGCAATTCTAGCGATGAGTCGCTCACTTGACCAGCTTTATGCAGGGAAATACGACGAGTGCTGCGCTATGCTTCGCGCCGTTAGGCTTTACCGAATTTTTACAGTCAACAAATCGTCTGTAACCTGACGTAAAACAGCGCATGCTGCGTGGCAAAGCATAGCGCTTCTTCCAAATAAGTCCGATCTGGGTAGTAGGAGTGGTGGATGGGTCAGGCAAGTAGTCAGGCGGCGGGTGCCGAGCATTCGGCAGCGAAGCCGATCGGCATGCTGGTCGCGGCGGTCGGGGTGGTTTATGGCGATATCGGCACGAGCCCGCTGTACACCCTCAAAGAAGTGTTTTCCGGTGGCTACGGCGTGCCGGTCAACCATGACGGCGTGCTGGGGATACTGGCGCTGATCTTCTGGTCGCTGATCTGGGTCGTTTCGATCAAATACATGTTATTCGTGCTGCGCGCCGACAACCAGGGCGAAGGCGGGATCATGGCCCTGACCGCGCTGGCCAGGCGGGCGGCGTCTGGGCATCCGAAGTTGCGCACCTTGCTGGTGGTTTGCGGGCTGATCGGTGCGGCGCTGTTCTACGGCGACAGCATGATCACTCCGGCGATTTCCGTCCTCTCGGCCATTGAAGGCCTGGGGTTGGCGTTCGAGGGCATCGATCATTGGGTCGTCCCGCTGTCGTTGATCGTGCTGGTGGCGCTGTTCCTGATCCAGAGCCACGGCACCGCGCGCATCGGCATTCTGTTCGGGCCGATCATGGTCACCTGGTTTGTGGTGCTGGGCGCGCTGGGCGTCTACGGCATCATGCAACACCCCGAAGTGTTGCAAGCGATGAACCCGGTGTGGGGCGTGCGTTTCTTCGTGGTGCACCCGGGCATGGGCGTGGCGATTCTCGGCGCGGTGGTGCTGGCGTTGACCGGTGCCGAAGCGCTGTACGCCGACATGGGCCACTTTGGTCGCAAGCCGATTGCCCGCGCCTGGTTCATCCTCGTGCTGCCGGCGCTGGTGCTGAACTACTTTGGTCAGGGTGCGCTGCTGCTCGGTGACCCGGAAGCGGCTCGTAACCCGTTCTATCTGTTGGCGCCAAGCTGGGCGCTGATTCCGTTGGTGGGCTTGTCGACCCTGGCCACGGTGATCGCCTCGCAAGCGGTGATTTCCGGTGCGTTCTCCCTGACCCGTCAGGCGATCCAGCTCGGTTACATTCCACGCATGCACATTCGACACACCTCCAGCGCCGAACAAGGCCAGATCTACATTGGCGCGGTGAACTGGGCATTGATGGTCGGCGTGATTCTGTTGGTGTTGGGTTTCGAATCCTCAGGTGCCCTGGCCTCGGCCTATGGCGTGGCGGTGACGGGCACGATGCTGATGACCACCATCCTGGTGTCGGCGGTGATGTTGCTGCTGTGGAAATGGCCACCGGTCCTTGCGGTGCCGTTGTCGATCGGTTTCCTGTTGGTAGACGGCCTGTACTTCGCCGCCAACGTGCCGAAAATCGTCCAGGGCGGGGCCTTCCCGGTCATCGCCGGTATCGTGCTGTTCGTACTGATGACCACCTGGAAACGCGGCAAGCAATTGCTGGTTGAGCGTATGGATGAAGGCGGGTTGCCACTGCCGATTTTCATCAGCAGTATCGCCGTGCAACCGCCGCATCGCGTGCAGGGCACCGCCGTATTCCTGACTGCGCGCCCGGATGCCGTGCCTCACGCGCTGTTGCACAACCTGCTGCATAACCAGGTACTGCACGAGCAAGTGGTGCTGCTGACCGTGGTGTACGAAGACATTCCTCGGGTGCCGCCAACCCGGCGCTTCGAAGTCGATTCCTACGGCGAAGGGTTCTTCCGGGTGATCCTGCATTTTGGCTTCATCGACGAGCCAGACGTGCCGCAAGCGCTGAAGCTGTGTCACCTCGATGACCTGGACTTCAGCCCGATGCGCACCACGTATTTCCTCAGTCGCGAGACGGTTATTGCCTCCAAGCTGGAAGGCATGGCGCGCTGGCGGGAAGGGTTGTTTGCCTTTATGTTGAAGAATGCTAATGGCAATTTGCGCTTCTTCAATCTGCCGTTGAATCGGGTGATTGAGTTGGGTACTCAGGTAGAAATGTAAGCCCCATCAAAAAGCCCCCGTTGCCGTGAAGGTAACGGGGGCTTTTTTGTGTCTGGCATTTGATCCCAATCCAGCGAAGATCCATGTGGGAGCGGGCTTGCCCGCGATAGCGGTATGTCTGTCACATCAATGCTGGATCTGCCGCCGTCATCGCGGGCAAGCCCACTCCCACATGGGATCTGCGGTGTTTTCGAGTCTGGGCGCTCACTTGCTTTCAGGCAGTTCTTCTTCGGATTCGGTCTTTGTCCGGGCTGGTCGCGGGGTCAGGACCTTCAACACATCATCAATCACAGCCTTACCCATTGCCGTCAGGTAATGCGCGGCCCAGGCGTGACGATCAGTTTCTTTGGCGTAGGCGGCATCCTCGGTGAATGATTTGGCGAGGAATAGCAGGTCGGAGGCTTGTGACAATGCATCAGCGATAGGGACGCCGGCGCGGACGTTGAATAACGCCTGGTTCGAGCAGTAGACAAAGGGGGTGAAGCCGATGGTTTTCAGGTCTGAAGGTGTGGACGGATTTGTTTTGCTCATTGTTTCGCTCCTTAAAACGAGGAGCTGCCGCATTCGTTACCACACGAATGGGTGGCAGCTGTACGCAGGGTGGTAAACCGGAAGAGCAAAGGAACCGGCAGACCCGAAGGTCTCCCACGCACAGCCGCCATGACACTGGATTACAGACGTAAAAACGCATGAAATCGTGATGGGAGCGCTGTTGCACTTTGCTTTGCCGGGTTACCACACCCGATCACTGCATCTGCAGCGACGTCCGGAGAGTATCCCGTCGAAGAAAAACGCAACAAGGCGGCAAAGTGCCCAAACGCAAGATTCGGAGTTTGCCTACAAGGTCTGCGGGCGTCATCCGATATTGCGACACCAGAAGTAAACGAAACTAAACACGGTGAGAGCGTTTACACGTCCTTCGGCTCACTTTTTCTCAGGATGAAAAACGCTGAATGATAAATTCGCGGTTTTTGCAGCTTGCTGTATGTCTAATTCGACGCAATACTCTGCGTAGAACTGTGTGTTCAAATTTGCATGATTGTGTAGAGAGGTGAGTATGACGGCATTACTGGAGCGTGCTGACCAAGCGATTTCGGTGACTGCGATGGTCAGGGGGTTTAGTGCGAGGCTAAAGGAGATTTCCAGCCGAGCCACCGAACGACTGGTCATTTTCAAAGACAACCAGCCCGCAGCGGTCATTATCAATGTCGATGCGTATCAGGAAATGCTTGACGAGCTTGAGGACCTTCGGGTTGAAGCAGCGGCCCGAGAGCGACTGATCGGTTTTGATCAGGCCAAGGCTGTCAGCCACGACGATATGCGGGCGCGGTACGCCAAGAAAGACTAAAGGAGCTGTGGATGGTTTGGGGCGTTATCTATCATCCGGAGGTCCAGAAGGATCTGGATCTGCTGGGAGCTGTGGCGGCGAACCGCATTCTTGATGTTATCGAAGAGCGGATTATCAATGGTGAGCCGGACAAGAGCGGCAAGCCCCTAAGAGCCAGTCTTGCAGGCTGTAGACGGATCCGGACCGGTGACACGCGGATTGTTTATCGAGTCGATGGCAAGGCGATTCAGGTGTTGATCGTCGCAGTCGGGGCCCGACGTGACGAAGAGGTATATGGCGCCGCAGAGCGCCGCCTATAAGTAGGAAGCCCCTGTTGCCGTGAAGGTGGCGGGGGTTTTTTTGTCCGATCACTTGAATCCACTGACCATCCCTGTGGGAGTGAGACCGGCTTGCCGGCGATAGCGGTCTGTCAGGCAACACCAATAGTGAATCTCAGTCCGCCATCGCGAGCAGGCTCGCTCCCACAGGGGAACGGCGGTGTTGCTTGCTTTCAGGCAGTTCTTCTTCAGATTGGTCTTTGTCCGGGCTGGTCGCGAGGTCAGGACCTATCGAGCGGTCTTGACGGATCGATATTTTCAAAGAAAAAAGTGTCCACGTTTTATGGAATGTGGACACTTGGAGTTTCTAGCTTGATGAAGAGTCAAGACATTTTGCTTTTGTTCAAGATCGCCAGACTGCACGCCCAAAAAGAAAACTTTTTGGGAAAATGGAATCTGAGTCGAATTCGACATAACGTCCGGCTAGCTGGAAGCGCTTCAAGTTTGTACATGTAAAAAAGCCCCCGCAACCAAACGGCTACGGGGGCTTTTTCGTGGCGTGGCTCAGATCACTCCTGAACCGTCGCCTCTTCCTTGGCTTGCCGCTTCTCGATGATATCCACCAAACGCTGGGCCAGCGCCGGGTAGTTCTCGTCGAAGTGATGGCCGCCAGGCAGTTTCATTGCTTCGCCCACGGCGGTCTTGTCGGTACAGCCGCTTTCGTCGACTTCTTCTTCACCGTAGATGCACACCACTTTCTCAGGTGGCAGCTTGGCCATTTCCGGGCCGGTGGCGGCTTCTTTGCCGGCATTGCCGAGCCAGCCTTCGACTTCGATTTCAAAGCTGCCGGTGCGGGCGAAGGCCAGCAGGATGATGGCGTCGACGCGTTGTTGTTCCGATTCGGCCAGGCGGTTGTAGATCGCTGGCAGCACGTCGGCGCCGAACGAGTAACCGGTCAGGATGAAGCGCTTGGTGCCCCATTTCTGCCGGTAGTGCTGCATCAGTTCGGCGAGGTCCAGGGCGCTTTGCTCCGGGCTCTTGTGCTGCCAGTAGTAGCGCAGGGTGTCGATGCCGACCACCGGGTAACCGATCTTGGCCATCTCGCCCGCGACGTCACGGTCAAGGTCGCGCCAGCCGCCGTCACCGGAGAGGAACAGGGTGACGGTGTCCTTGGCTTGGCCAGCCGGTACTTCGACAACCGGGATTTGCAGACCGCCAGCGGCTTTGTCACCACCGACGAGGAGCTTGCGCAGTTCGTTGTTCAGCACTTGCGGCAGGTTGATGTCGTAGTCGCTGATGCTGGTTTCGGCGTTGGGTTGATCGCGTACGAAGCCGGCGCTGGTGTCGTCCGGGTTGTCGTTCCACGCCACCAGCCAGTGGCCGTGAGCAGCGGTTTTCGGCAGCAGGTGGGTGCAGCCTGGTTTTTCCAGGGCCAGGTCGACGGAGATGGCTTGAGCCTTGTCATTCTTTTGCTCGGACAGCCAGCGCCAGGCCAGTACGGCGCCGGGGCCGATACCGCTGACCAAGGTTGCCGGGCCTTTGAGTTCTCTCAAGCCCGATTGCAGCGCGCGGCTTTGCAGCAGGCAGTCTTTAGGCAGAATCACTTGAACAATCTGCGCCGAACCGGAGCGGCTCAGGGTCATCAGTTGTTGGTCGCTGAGCTTCTGGTCTTCATTGACCGCCACCAGTACCTGGGCTTTCGGCGTGGTGCCGGGAATCACACGGGTCATCACGGCGCCACCAGCGGGCGTCAACAGTTCGAGCGTCGGTGCCGGTGCCGGGCGTTTCATGTACCAGAAACCGCCACCGAGAATCAGGGCCAGCACTACCAGTGTGGCCAGTACGTACCGCAAGGAGCGTTGAATCATCAGCGTTTCACCAATCCAGTCAAGCCGCCCGCAATCAGGGCAGCAGTATCGGCCAGGGCAACCAGCGGATCGAGTCCGGCGGGCACGGCCATATAACGGGGTTCCCAGTCAGGCTGGAACTTGTCTTTGAAGCGGCGCAAGCCTTGGAAGTTGTAGAGCTGCTCACCACGGCGGAAAACCATCGAGCCCAGACGCTGAGTCAGTGGTGCACCACGACGGGGTTGCAACCCCGACAACGGCACCATGCCCAGGCTGAAACGCGCGTATCCATGTTTTTTATAATGTTGAATCAGGCCGACCATCATGAATTCCATGGTCAGCTTCGGCGCGTCCGGGTGCGCACGCATCAGGTCGAGGCTGGCCAGGTCATGGCCGTAGGTCTCGAGCAGATTGGCGAATGCCACCGGGCGACCTTCGAAACGGATCACCGCAATGCGGAAGTGCTTGAGGTAATCATCGCTGAAGCGGCCGAGAGAGAAGCCTTTCTCGCGCACGTTCTTGCCGGTCAGCCAGGCATCGGAAATGACCTTGAGTTCATCCATCGGCGCTTGCCCAGGCTCATGGATCTCCAGCGACAGACCATCGCGAGTGCCACGGTTCCAGGTGTAGCGCAGGTCCTTCATCTCTTTGCCCTTGGCTTCGAGATCAAAGCGATGAAGATCGACCCGGGCTTCTTCGCCCAGTTTGATTGCGGTCAGGCCGATGTCCATGTAGTACGGCAAGTTCTCGGCGCGTACTTGATAAAACACGGGGCGGGCGTGGTGGACGTCGCAGAGATCGCGGAACTGCCAGATCATTTCCGCCCGTTGCTGGGTCGGGCCGATCGGGTCATACAACGCCACCAGGCTGCGTCCACGGCGAGCGTACATCAGAAACGCCTCATCGTTAGGGTGGAACAGCAGCGCCTTGTCACCGGTCAGGGCGAGGCCGCCATCCGGTTGGGCGGAACTCATGAGGATCTTTACCGCGCGGTCCAGTTCATCCGGCGTCGGCAAGTGAATGACCGGGCGGGCGGTGCGCAGCAGCCATGTCAGGGATACCACGACCAGCAGCACGGCGGCGCCCAGCAGCGAGCGCAAACCACGCGGCGCATCGGCATCGAGGGTGAACTGCCACCAGAGTTGGTGGCTGTACGGAACGTCCTGATACGCAAACAGCAGCAACCAGATCGAGGCGCCCAGCACGCACAGGCTGGACACCAGATACAGCGGCGAGAACGGCAGTTCGGTGAGGCGGCTCGGGCGATAGAACGAGCGGCGGAAAACTCCCAGCAAACTGGCTGTGAGGGTCATCAGGCAAGCTTCTTCCCAGTCAAAACCCTTGAGCAGGGAGAGCAGGGCGCCGACCAGCAGCAAAATGGTGGTCAGCATCCAGGCGGCAGACAGGCGTCGACGCAAGCCTTGAGCCAGTAACAGACACAACACGCCGATCAGGCTGGCGCCGAAGTGCGAGGCATCGACCAGGCGATGGGGAATCAGAAAACCGACGTGTTCCAGGCGGGTGTCGATTTCCGGGGTCACGCCGGAAAACAGCAAGACCACGCCGGACAGGAACACCAGCACCGCCAGAATCGGTGCCGCGAGGCCCGAAGCTGCACGCAGGGACTGACGCGACTGAAACAGGCGCTGGCCTTCGTTGATCAGCAGGAACAGGCAGGCCACCAGCAGGGGCAACACCACATAGATCAGTCGATACAACAGCAGGGCGGCGGCCAGTGGTGCCGCGCCGAGTGAATCGGCAAAGGCTGCCAGCAGGATCGCTTCGAATACGCCGACCCCGCCCGGCACGTGGCTGAGCACGCCCGCAGCCAATGCCAGCAAGTACACCAGCAGGAAGGCGCCGAAGGGCGGAGCTTCTGGCAGTAACAGATAGAGCACGGTCGCGGCGGCAGCCACGTCCAGGGCGGTGATGATCAGTTGCAGGAAAGTCAGGCGGCGGCCGGGCAGGCGCAAAGTGCGGCGGCCGACTTTGACCAGCAGGTTGTCAGGGGAAGGCTGTTCCGGCAGGCGACGGCGGTAGATGCCGATGGCCAGGACGCTGAAGAGCAGCAAGACTGCCGCAGCAATCGCGCCGAGCACAGTCTCCGACAGACCCAAGGCTGCAGAGGCGGCAGGCAGGTTGCTGAGGGTTGCCAGGGCGGCCAGCGGTGGCAGTGCGCAACCGAGCGACAGGCTGGCAAACAACGTCATGTGAGCGACTTCTGAGGCCCCCAGACCATGACGTGCATATAAACGGTAACGAACCGAGCCCCCCGAGAGCATTGAAAGGCCAATGGCGTTACCGATGGCAAAGGCCGTGAACCCGCCGAGTGCGAGGATTCGCGGCGCCAGCGTTACGCCGGCATAGCGGCTGGCGGACCATTCGTAACCCAACAGAATAATGAAGCCGGCCACGGTCGCACCCAAGGCGCCCAGCAATGCCGGTTTCGGGACTTCCAGAATCGAGTCGTGCAAAGCGTACAGATCGAGTTCGCTCAGCAGATGACGGCAGGCAATCAGCGCGATAGCGAACAACAGCAGAGTGACCGCCAGACCGATGGGCTGACGATATTTGCTGATCAGATCGAGCAGGCGCAAACGCTCGGCCTTGATCGGCTGTGTTGCTGTGACAGTGTCTTGTGGATCAGACGAGTTGGCGCGCATCAATCACCTCTTGGATCGTGCGCGACAGGATGGAGGTATCGAGCCAAGTTACCAATCCTTGTAGATAAAAATAATCACGAATATTAACGCCTCTCACCGGGTTCCGGCGATGGTGCGTCATGAGTCGAAGAGGGGGCTGCCTGAGTTTCAGCATAGTCTGGACTCAGTAGTTTGAAGATCCCTGACGCTTCCCGGCACTGTGACAGATCATTGTTGCGAAAGGACTTTTTCGGCAGATACAAAAAAGGCCACTCTTTCGAGTAGCCTTTTTTGATGTTTGGTTGCGGGAGCCGGATTTGAACCGACGACCTTCGGGTTATGAGCCCGACGAGCTACCAGACTGCTCCATCCCGCGTCTGTGTGGCGGCATTCTACAGGCGAACGGCGAGGTGTCAACCGTTAATCCCAAGAAGGGTCAAATAAGTGTAGTTGAGCGGCGAACGGTCGTAGGGAGAGCTAAGTTTCGGAATTGGAACGATTTCTCATTTCAGACCACATCAGCCCAAATGCTCGCTTGCTTCGCTCTGAATACAAAACAAACACGCACAAAAAAGGCCACTCTTTCGAGTAGCCTTTTTTGATGTTTGGTTGCGGGAGCCGGATTTGAACCGACGACCTTCGGGTTATGAGCCCGACGAGCTACCAGACTGCTCCATCCCGCGTCTGTGTGTCGGCATTCTACAGAGGATCGCCGGGGTGTCAACCTTCAATATTGGAAAAACCTCTTCCTGTTCAACCGCTTAGCTTGAAAATAGGGTGGCGTAAATGGCTGTAAGGCAGGCGTGGCAAGGCTTGTAGCTCTATTGGCAGGTTGCGTTCGATTGAAAAAATAAATGCACGGCGTACTTTCCTACGAGTGAAAAAGAACATTCCGAGTACTGGTGCTATATACAGGTGTCGGTGAGATACTGCCTATCTGACTCGCCAACGCTCCTTTTCTTCGTCTCGAACTGCGCTTTTATATGACCCAGCGAAAAATCATCCACGTCGACTGTGACTGCTTCTACGCCGCCATCGAGATGCGTGACGACCCGCGCCTGGCCGGTAAACCGTTGGCAGTGGGTGGTTCGGCGGATCGACGGGGGGTGATCGCAACCTGTAACTATGAAGCGCGGGCCTATGGCGTACGTTCGGCCATGTCTTCCGGGCATGCGTTGAAGCTGTGCCCGGACCTGACCATCGTCAAGCCGCGCATGGAGGCTTATAGAGAAGCCTCGAAGGAAATTCACACGATCTTTCGCGATTACACCGACATGATCGAACCGCTGTCCCTCGATGAGGCCTACCTCGACGTATCGGACAGCGCGCATTTCGGCGGCAGTGCTACGCGTATCGCCCAGGACATCCGTCGGCGAGTGTCCAATCAGTTGCACATCACCGTGTCGGCCGGTGTGGCGCCGAACAAGTTTCTGGCCAAGATCGCCAGTGACTGGAAAAAGCCCAATGGCTTGTTCGTCATCACCCCGGATCAAGTGGAAGACTTTGTCAGCGGCTTGCCAGTGAGCAAGTTGCACGGTGTAGGCAAAGTCACTGCCGACAAACTGGGCAGACTCGGCATTGTTGATTGCTCGCATTTGCGCGAGTGGGACAAATTGGCGCTGGTGCGCGAATTCGGCAGTTTCGGCGAACGACTCTGGAGCCTGGCCCGTGGGATCGATGAGCGTTTGGTCCACAACGACAGTCGTCGGCAGTCGATCAGTGTTGAAAACACCTACGACGTGGACTTGCCGGATCTGGTGAGCTGTCTGGATAAATTGCCTGAGCTGCTGGAAACCCTTGCGGGCCGCATGGCGCGAATCGACAGCAGCTATCGGCCGGGCAAGCCGTTCGTCAAAGTGAAATTCCATGACTTTACCCAGACCACACTGGAGCAGGCCGGGGCAGGGCGGGATTTGGGGAGTTATCAGTTGCTGCTGACCCAGGCGTTCAATCGCGGCGGGAAACCGGTGCGGTTGCTGGGGGTTGGGGTAAGGCTTGAGGATTTGCGGGGCGGGTTTGAGCAGATGGAGTTGTTTGAGCGGTAGTGGGCAGATCTTAATGTTGAAGTGAATGTCAGGCCGCCTTCGCGAGCAGGTCGAATCGTCGCACCGTCGCTCCCACAGTTGACCGAGTTGTTCAGACGAACGCGGACTAATGTGGGAGCGAGCCTGCTCGCGAAGCTTTTAGCTTTAGCTTTTAATTCGGCCCCGGATCCGCAACCAGGCGCCCGGCATCCTTGGTCAACGACTTGAGGAATTCGGTCTGCAACTCGGGATCGTTGCGCGTCAGTTCGATCAGGCTTTGCTCCAGCTCGCTGGCTTCTTCTTCCAGACCCAGTTCCGACAGGCGCTTGACCCGGTGTACCCACTGGCTCACTTCGTCGTCTTCGAGATCGTCGTAAATCAGCCCGTGGGCTTCGAGCAACTTGCCACGCAAAGAACTGCTGACTTCCAGGGATGTGTTGGTGTGCACATCGTCGTTGCCATCTTCGACGCTGATCAGCAGGCGGGTTAAATGGTTGATGTCATGTTCGGCAAACGGGCTGTCCAGCAGATTCACCCGCAAAACGCCGTTTTTGTCGGTGCTCAGCTCGAACGTTTCCTTGCCGGCCTTGACCTCCACCGGACGCTCGCTCCATGGCAGGCTCGAGTATTCGGTGCGTTTGTCGAGCTGAACTTCGTCGATGCCGGCCAGGTTTTGTTGCGCACGACCGTGAGACTGCACGTTCATGAACGGGTTGAGCCCGGCGAAACCGTAGCTCAGCCAATCCTTGGTCACGCTGTCCGGCAGGTTGCCAAGCGTAAACACGTTGACCACGTTCGCGCCGACACCGGCCACTACAGCCACCGCGCCCAGCGGGATCTCATAGACCTCCCGCCAGGGTTGGTAAGGTGTGTAGCGATCATAGTTGCGAGTGACTTCGAATTCGGTGACTTCGAAGGTCTTCTGCTCGTGGATTTTCACCCGACGTTGCGGCAGATCAAGCACCTTGGGATCACCGACATCGATCTGCAGGCTGTGATCGAGCAATTTGCGCTCGACACGTTCCTCGTGCTCGCTACGTTGCGACATCTGATTGGCGCAGCCGCTGACCAGCAGGGTGCCGCACAGGGCGGCACCACCGAGGCCTAAGGTGTTTCGCTTGAACATGACTTCTCTATCTGGTGTCAGCGGCGGATACGGGCCTGGAGGAAAGACAGCACGTCGGCGACCGGCAGCGCTTGCGCTTCAGGTTCGGTGCGGCTCTTGTATTCCAGATTGCCTTCGGCAAGGCCACGATCACTGACCACGATCCGGTGAGGAATGCCGATCAGCTCCATGTCCGCGAACTTGATGCCCGGGCTGGTCTTCTTGTCGCGGTCGTCCAGCAGAACTTCGAAGCCGGCTGCAGTCAGTTCTGCATAGAGCTTGTCGGTGGCTTCGCGAACCTGTTCGGTTTCGTAGCGCAGTGGCACCAGCGCAACCTGGAACGGCGCAAGCGTGTCGCTCCAGATGATCCCGTTGGCATCGTTGTTTTGCTCGATGGCGGCCGCCACCACGCGGGAAACGCCGATGCCGTAACAGCCCATTTCCAGGGTGACCGGCTTGCCGTTCTCGCCCAGCACTTCGCACTTCATCGCTTTGCTGTACTTGTTGCCCAGCTGGAAGATGTGCCCGACTTCGATGCCGCGCTTGATTTCCAAGGTGCCCTTGCCATCAGGGCTTGGGTCGCCGGCCACCACGTTACGCAGGTCGGCAACGGTCGGAACCGGCAGATCACGCTCCCAGTTCACGCCGAAGTAGTGTTTGTCGTCGATGTTGGCGCCAATGCCGAAGTCGCTCATCAGTTCGACGGAACGGTCGATGATGATCGGCAGTGGCAGGTTCAACGGGCCCAGAGAGCCAGCGCCGGCGCCAATGGCGTCGCGCAGTTCAGCGTCGGTGGCCATGACCAGCGGGCTGGCAACGCCAGGTTGCTGGGCAGCCTTGATTTCGTTGAGCTCGTGGTCGCCACGGATGACCAGGGCAATCAGCTTGCCTGCTTCTTCGGCGCGCACAATCAGGGTCTTGATGGTCTTTTCAATCGGCAGATCGAATTTTTCCACCAGCGCGGCGATGGTTTTGGTGTCTGGTGTATCGACCAGACGCAGCTCTTCGGCGGGTGCTGGGCGGGAAGTTTCCCGTGGCACGGCTTCGGCTTTCTCGATGTTCGCGGCGTAGTCGGAGCCATTGCTGAAGGCGATGTCGTCTTCGCCGGATTCGGCCAGTACGTGGAACTCGTGGGAGCCGGCACCGCCGATGGAGCCGTTGTCGGCTTCTACAGGGCGGAACTTCAGGCCCAGACGGGTGAACACGTTGCAGTAAGCCTGGTGCATGCGGTCGTAGGTGACTTGCAGCGAAGGCTGGTCAGCGTGGAACGAATAGGCGTCTTTCATGATGAATTCACGACCGCGCATCAAACCGAAGCGTGGGCGGATTTCATCGCGGAATTTGGTCTGGATCTGGTACAGGTTGATCGGCAGCTGTTTGTAGCTGCTCAACTCGTTGCGCATCAGATCGGTGATCACTTCTTCGTGGGTCGGGCCTGCGCAGAAATCACGACCATGGCGATCCTTGAAGCGCAGCAATTCAGGGCCGTACTCTTCCCAACGACCGGATTCCTGCCACAGCTCAGCCGGTTGTGTGCTCGGCATCAACACTTCAAGAGAGCCCGCGGCGTTCATTTCTTCACGAACGACGGCTTCGACCTTGCGCATCACTCGCAAGCCCATCGGCAGCCAGGTGTAGAGGCCCGAGGCGAGTTTGCGGATCATGCCGGCGCGCAGCATCAGCTGATGGCTGATCACGACCGCGTCGGAAGGCGTTTCTTTCTGTGTGGCGAGCAAAAATTGACTGGTGCGCATGGTTGGCCGTTGTCGGTTGCTGATGACGAGAAATGACGGAGCATTGTACGGGCGAGATCCGCTGGCGTACAGGCATGCGGTCGGTGGTGTGGCAGGAGGGCGGGAATCACACCGCCCTTTGCGATGATTCCTGCGATTCTTCCACGATTTGGGGCGGAGCGGGCTCTGGCGTCGGTGTCGGACCTGCGCGACGGCTCTCCTGGAACCAGTGGAGGGCGATCAACAGCAGTGTCGGAACGCCGAGCAGGGCGGTGATCAAGAAGAAATTGTGATAGCCGAACTTCTCGACCATGACCCCCGAGTAGCCGCCGATCAGGCGTGGCAGCAGCAGCATGATCGAGCTGAGCAGGGCGTACTGGGTGGCGGAAAACTTGAGGTTGGTCAGGCTCGACAGGTAGGCGACGAACGCCGATGTCGCCAGGCCCGAGCTGAAGTTGTCCAGGGAAATGGTGAGGATCAGCATGTTCAGGTTGGCGCCCATGTCGGCGAGCATCAGGAACAGCAGGTTAGTGCCGGCCGACGCAATGCCGCCGATCAGCAGAATCGGCAGAATGCCGAAGCGCACAATCAGCAGGCCGCCCATGCCGGCGCCGACCAGGGTCATGATCAAGCCAAAGATTTTGCTGACGCTGGCGATTTGATCCTTGGTGAAACCCTGGTCAATGTAGAACACGTTGGCCATCACGCCCATGACCGTATCGGACATCCGGTACGTGGCGATCAGCCCCAGCAGCAGGAAGGCTTGCCAGCGGTAACGCAGAATGAAGTCGTTGACCGGCGTCAGCACCGGCGCCAGTCCGCGGCGGCCCATGCTCGACAGGCACAGGGCGGTCAGCGTGATGTAGAGGATCGCCCGCAGAAGCGCCCGGTCTTCGAGTACCAGGTCGAGCAGGCTCACGCCTTCGAACAGGACGCTGGCGAAGTCGGTGTAGTAGAGCTGAGTGAACATGGCGGGCACGGACACCAGCAACACGATCAGCACAAACACTGACGCCAGTTGATGCACAAAGCTGTAACGGCCGGCCTGAAGCTGTGTGCGCAGTGGCACGGGTGGTTCGCGCATGAACACCGAGGTGATCAATGCTGGAACCATCAGGGCGCCGAACAGCACGTAGGTACCCGCCCAGGCCGAATGCTGATAATTGAAACCGGTGGAGCCGAAGCCCTCGGCGAAGAACAGCGCGCCGGCAGTCGCAAGCAGCGCGGCGATCCGATAACCCGACATGTAGCTGGCGGCGAGTGCCGCCTGGCGACTGTCTTCGGCGATTTCCAGGCGATAGGCGTCGACCGCAATGTCCTGCGTCGCCGAGGCGAAGGCGACCACCACCGCGATGGCGATCAGCCAGGACAAATGCTTTTGTGGGTCGCAAAAACCCATGCCTACCAGGCCGAGAATCACCAGCGCCTGCGATAGCACCAGCCAAGAGCGTCGTCGCCCCAGCTTGCCGAGAAATGGCAGGCGCCATTGATCGAGCAGGGGGGACCAGACCCATTTAAAGGCGTAGGCCAAGCCAATGAGACTTGCATAACCAATGGTTTCGCGAGCTACACCTGCCTCGCGAAGCCAGACGGAAAGCGTCGAAAACACCAGCATGTAGGGCAGGCCGGCGGCGAAACCAAGCAGCAACAACACAAGCGTCGAGGGGCTGGCATAGGCGGCGAGCGCGGCGCGCCAGGTTTTACGGGGCATGGGCTGGAGTCTGCCTCAAGAATTACGGAAACAAAGCGCGCACTCTAACCGCTGTGCTCTACCGGGCGCCAGCCATGGCGCTGAATATCAACACGATTATTCTGGATGCTGACACCTTCCGAGCGCAATCGCGCGCGCTGCTCATCCCCCGAAGGGCTGCCCACAGGCAGGCTGATCCGACCGCCGGCACCGAGAACCCGATGCCAGGGCAGTTTGGTGTCGCCCGGCAATTGGCTCAACGTGCGTCCGACCCAGCGGGCAGCGCGACCGAGTCCGGCCAGCTCCGCGAGTTGACCATAGCTCACCACTTTGCCTTCAGGCACTTGGGCCAGGGTCAGGTAGAGCGCCGTGCGTCGGATTTGCGCCGCATTGTCGGATTCAGAGGTTGGTTCGGTCACGTCCGCAATTCCTGAAAAAAGGTCGCATTGCCGTTTGTAGAGTAAATCCCGGATCACTGTTTGAGAAATGAACTCAATAGAAATAGTCGAGTCAGTCCTTGCTAGGGTCTTATTCCAGAGGATAATGCCGACTTTTTATCGCAAACTTGAGTCTGTTTTTGCTTATGTTGTCCAGAACCCTGCTTTGCCTCGCAGTCCTGAGTGCTGCCACACCCTTGCTCGCCGATACCGTCTGGTTGAAGAACGGTGACAAGTTGAGCGGCAAGATCACGTTGTTCGATGGCGGCAAATTGGTGATCCAGACGGAGTACGCCGGCGCGGTCCCGATCGACTGGAAACAGGTCAAAACCCTGGAAAGCGATCAGGAGTTGCTGGTCAAGCAGGATGCGTACACGGGCGAGAAGGCCAAGTCACTGCATGCTGCCGGCGACGGCAAGGTGACGCTGGAAAATGGCGAGGCTCCCAAGACGGTGGAACTGGCCAGTATTCAGCAGATTCTAAAGCCCAAGCCGGTGGTCGAAGATCTGGTGTGGAAGGGGAACATCGACGCAGCGCTGGATTACCAGCGGGCGGAAAACGATACAGATGACTACGGCATCAACTTCAAGACGACTGCGCGCCATGGTAAATGGCGGCACACAGCGGAAGGCGAGTACAACCGCGAATTCCAGGATGGCGTCGTTACGACTGACAACTGGCGGGCTGAATACTCGCTCGACCGCTTCTTGACCGAGAAATGGTTCTGGCAAGGCCGGGCAGTCTATAAGCGCGACAAAGTCGAAAACCTTTCCCGTCAGCGCACCTTGGGTACCGGTCCGGGTTACCAGTTCTGGGACGACGAATTGGGCGCATTCTCCCTGGGCTCGCTGGTCAATCGTACGGACTATGAGTTCACGGACGGCAACAAGGACAACTTCTATGCCTTGGCGATGACGTGGGATTACAACCGCTATCTGATTGGCAAGAAGGTGGAGTTCTTCACCAATGGTGAAGTGGGCAAGCCGTTGTCAGACGTGGCCAATTACGCACTCGATACTGAAATGGGTTTGCGCTACAAGGTGACCGAATGGGCGTCGCTTAACCTGAAGGCCGAGCGCGACGTCGTCAGCGGTACCGAAGACGCTGATTTGGATCAGACCCGCTACACCGCAGGGTTTGGCGTGGCCTGGTAAGAACTGTATCGCTTGCATTGAAGCCCCGAACCAATCAGGTTGCGGGGCTTTTTCTTGGATCGGTAGTCAATCCGTTCTGCGTTTTTCAATGTTTGGAGTGAGCGGATTATCAGCTTCTGCCCGGGTAGGTGCATTTCCCTTGGCGAACTCCGGCCTCGTACCGACATTCAGAGCTAAGACTTCCGTCTCTTTTCCAATATTGACTCAGGCCGTGAGGGTTTCCGTCCGAATAGGGCGAGGATGATGCTAGCTGGCCGTTATCGTGCCAGGTGAGGGCGAGTCCTTCTAATTTGTCGTCCTTATAGATTTTATGGTCCCTTAATTGGCCATCGCTGAACCATTCCTTGAAGTCGCCCTGTTTTCTATTTTTTTCGTCCCGTTGCCATTGAAACGTTTGTATACCTTGCTCGTTCCAGCGGGCATAGCTACGCCGAGTTCCATTCTGATAAAACGCCTTTTCTTTGGTTTTTCCACTGATGAAATAGTCAATCAGCCAACCGTCAGGGCCGCCGTCCAGATAGTCTCGGGTGGTTTCGATGGCGCCGTTTTCAAAGTACCTAGGGCTTGGCCCTTGAGCTTTGCCTGAGACGAAAATTGTTCGACTTTTCAGCTTCCCGCTAGGGTAGTAGCTGAAGGCGGGGCCGTCCCAGACATCATTTTTGTAATTGGTGCTGCCGATCAGTGCTCCGTTTTCGTCGTATTCCGGGTATTCGCCATCCACCCGCTTGCCTTGGTACCAGTTGTACGACTCTGCGATCTTGCCATTGTCGTGATAAATAGTCTGCGAGCCTTCCAGTTTGTTGTTCAGATAGTTTTCACGCTTGATGACGATACCGTTTTCGGATTGTGTAATGGCTTCGCCTTGGCGCAAGCCATTTGCATCGTTCTGCTGGACCCGACGGAGTTTTCCGCTTGGGTAGTACGCTTTGGAGATGAAGACGGGACTGCCTGAAACAAAATCCTCGGCGTTGACGAAATAGTCGCGACGTAGAGTTTGGGTGTCGATGTAGAAAATTTCCGCTTTCCATGCCTTAAGGTCAGTGTCGTAGGGCATTGGCATCTTCAAATAGAAGGACGCTTGGCCTTTGCCGATCGGCGCAAAATGCTCGTCGAGATAGAGCTTGCCATTGACCAAAGGTGTCATCAGTTCGCCGCACTCTTCTGGAGTGCAGGGGCGCACTTTCTCAAAAAACGCTCGTTTACGTTCGCAAGCCGAAAGCGTTATCAAGAGTGGAATTTTTTGGTCAATCAGTTCCTGGACTTCGTCGAGGGCGCGACGAAACGACTCGTCTGGGATGCCTGCGGACTCCGGAGTGAGGTAGATCTCATTACTCCCGCAAGCGTGAGGAGTTGAAAGCGTCAGGAGCGCTGCAGCTCTAAGCTGAATTGCGGCGTGACCATTGACCTCGGGACCCTTCGCCAAATAGGTTGCGCGAGGGTTCATGCCGACGATCACTGTTGGGTGGTCGGGGGGTGTTTCAGCGTAGGTTGTGAGTGGCTGCGTCAGTACGAGCAGCGCGGAGCTGATTGACTTCCAAGAGATGAATTGCATCCTGCTTCTTCCATGTGATTTTCCAGGGCGCGAATCATATAGAGGTGAAGCTGAGATGGGGCGATACAAAACATTCAGGCACAAAAAAGCCCCGCTTTTAAGGGCGGGGCTTTTTACTAAAGCAAGTACAAGTTAGATAACTTGAACTTCTTCAGCTTGCATGCCTTTCTGACCGCGGGTAGCGATGAAAGAAACCTGTTGGCCTTCTTTCAGGCTTTTGAAGCCGTCGGATTGGATAGCTTTGAAGTGAACGAACAGGTCGTCACCGGATTGTGGAGTGATGAAGCCGAAGCCTTTTTCATCGTTGAACCACTTAACGGTACCGGTTTGGCGATTAGACATGGTGTAACTCCTTGAACAAAGATAACTGCGACTCAGGAAGAACCCTGGCCGAGACTGAGTGCAAAGAGCAGGAAAAATTCTTGTAGATGGTTGGATCGAAATTCAACATATCGTGTAGAGATTCTCAGTGACACAAGCAGCACAGTGGCGCCACCTTAACCCTTTTTCCCGAACGTGCCAATGCTTCTTGCGAAGGTTTCTCTGAATTCAGGACTGACGGTCTATCGAATTTGGGGAAAGGCCCTGAATTCAGGGGGGATCCGCGAGAATTGCGCCCCAGACTTTGAACCCGGAGCGCGCGCCCGGTAAGATGCCGGACAGAATTTTTCCACCTCGCTATTCAGGACACCCGCCATGAGCATCAAATCGGACAAGTGGATTCGCCGCATGGCGCAAGAGCACGGCATGATCGAACCCTTCGTTGAGCGCCAGGTGCGTGGCAGCGACGATAGCCGTGTGATCTCCTATGGCGTGTCGAGCTACGGCTACGATGTACGTTGCACTAATCATTTCAAGGTGTTCACCAACATCAATTCGGCCATCGTCGACCCGAAAAACTTCGATGCCGGCAGTTTCGTCGACATCCACAGCGACGTGTGCATCATCCCGCCAAACTCTTTCGCCCTGGCCAGCACCGTCGAGTACTTCCGTATTCCGCGCAATGTATTGACCATCTGTCTGGGTAAAAGCACTTACGCGCGCTGCGGCATTATCGTCAACGTCACGCCGCTCGAGCCTGAGTGGGAAGGTCACGTGACCCTGGAGTTTTCCAACACCACCAATCTGCCGGCGAAAATCTACGCCAACGAAGGCGTGGCACAGATGCTGTTCCTTGAGTCTGACGAAGAATGTGAAGTGTCTTACAAGGACCGTGGCGGCAAGTATCAGGGCCAGCGTGGCGTAACCCTGCCGCGGACCTGAGTCAGCCGTCTGACAAACCGTGGGAATTCCTGAGCGAGCGTACACTCTATGGAGTGTACGTTCCGATTCGCGCAAGGCGGGTCGGGCCATCGCCCAGGAGTGCTTTATGAAGATCGATCCGCGAATAAGTGCCGAACTGGCAAGGCTTGAGCCCAATCAGGTTGGCGTTTTGGCCTGGTCCTTGTTGGCACATCCGCCCGTCAACATGGCGGGGGGCATTCCCGGTCAACCAGACCCCGATACCCCGAACGAACAACCGACAGAACCTGGCGAACCCACCTTGCCGGATGAGCCGCCTCCGGCGCCTGTTGTCTGATACCCAAAAGTAGGAGCAAAGCTTGCTCGCGATGAACGAAAACGCGGTCGTTAATTAACCGAGTCGCATTCTGCGCGAGCAAGCTTTGCTCCTACGGGTGATGGATTATTTCAGATTGCCGCTCAGGAACTGCTTCAACCGCTCACTCTTCGGATTGCCCAGCACGTCTTGCGGCGCGCCTTCTTCTTCCACCAGCCCCTGGTGCAGGAATAGCACTTGGCTGGAGACTTTGCGGGCGAAGCTCATTTCGTGCGTCACCATGATCATGGTCCGGCCTTCTTCGGCCAGGCCCTGGATCACTCGCAATACTTCACCTACCAGTTCCGGGTCGAGCGCCGACGTCGGTTCGTCAAACAGCATGACTTCCGGTTCCATGGCCAGCGCCCGGGCAATGGCTACCCGCTGTTGCTGGCCACCGGACAGGAACGCCGGGTACTGATCGGCAACGCGCGGGGCCAGGCCGACCTTGTCCAGATAACGTCGGGCACGGTCTTCGGCCTCTTCCTTGCTGCAACCCAACACCCGGCGCGGGGCCATGGTGATGTTTTCCAGCACGGTCATGTGGCTCCACAGGTTGAAGTGCTGGAACACCATGGCCAGGCGGGTGCGGATCCGTTGCAGCTCATTGTCATCGGCCACGTGCATGCCGTGACGATCCTTGATCATGCGGATGTTCTGCCCGTCGAGGCTCATGGCGCCGTCGTTGGGTTGTTCCAGAAAGTTGATGCAGCGCAGGAACGTACTTTTGCCCGAGCCGCTGGCACCGATCAGGCTGATGACGTCACCGGTGTTGGCCTTGAGCGAAACGCCTTTGAGGACTTCATGATCGCCATAGCTTTTATGCAGGCCTTCGATGGTCAGTTTGTACATGTGGCATGCATCCTCAAGGCGAAAGTAGGTAGCCGCTGCGATAGGCTTCGGCGCCCGCGACGTGCGCGATCACCATGCCGGCAGTGGCCATGCGTCGCAGCGAGCGGGCGTACATCAGCCCGGCGGCGGTGCAATGAACGGGGGTGACGCGATCATTGATCGGGTCAATGATTTCGGCGATCAGTTGCCCGGCTTCCAGGTACTCCCCCGGCAGCGCGGTGAACACCAGCAAGCCACCGACAGGAGTGGCTACAGGTTCCACTCCCGCCAGCGGCGTGGCCGGGTAGGGCAGCTCAGGCAGTGGCGCCGGTTCGCCGGCAATGGCACCGAAGTGAATCAGGTAATCGATCAGCGCCTGGCAATCGAGGCTGGCCAGCGGATGATTGACGTCACCCTGGCCGCGCAATTCGACCGTCACCGATAAACTGCCCAGCGGAATGTCGAAGCGATCGCCGAAGCGCTCCCTCAACTGCCACCAGAGCAGGGTGAAACATTCATCGAACGATTGGCCGCCGGAATCGGTGGCCAGCAAGCTCGCCTCGGCACCGATGTATCGCGCCAAGGGCTCGACGTGCGACCAGGCTTCCGGTGTGGTGTAAAGGTGCGTGACGGCTTCGAAATCGCAATGCAGGTCCAGCACCATGTCCGCATCGCAGGCCAGGCGTTGCAGGGTCAGGCGCTGGGATTGCAGTTGGGTGCTGGCGGTTTGCTTGGCCAGGGCGTTGCGCAAACTGTCGCGGATCAGCCCGAGGTTACGCTGTGGATCGTCACCGAGTTGGCCTTCGATCTCATTGCCGACCGCTTCGCTCACATCGACGAACCAGCGATTGAAGTTCTGACCGCTTTCGAGTTCGAAGCGCCCCAGCGGAACCTCCAACAACACTTGTTCCAGACCGATCGGATTGGCCACGGGGACCAACACGATTTCGCTGCGCAGCCGGCCGGCGGCTTCGAGTTCGGCCAAGCGTTGCTTGAGGTGCCAGGCCACCAACATGCCAGGCATCTCATCGGCATGCAGTGACGACTGAATGTAGATCTTGCCTTTGGCCGACGTGGGGCCGTAATGAAAACTGTGAATCTGTCGTGCGGTCCCCGGCACCGGGGCCAGCAGGTCATGAATCTGGTGGCGCATGTCTCTTTATTCCTAAAGCGGGTCCTAGTGGCTCGGCCCGAGGAAGGCCAGCCATCGCCGTTCGGCGAGACGGAACAGGCCAACCAGCGCAAAGGTCACGGTCAGGTAGATCAGTGCGGCAATGCCGAACGACTGAAAGGTCAGGAAGGTCGCCGAGTTGGCGTCCCGAGCGACTTTCAATACGTCCGGAATGGTCGCGGTGAACGCCACGGTCGTCGAGTGCAGCATCAGGATCACTTCGTTGCTGTAATAAGGCAACGAGCGACGCAGGGCCGACGGCATGATCACGTAGGCATACAGCTTCCAGCCGGTCAGACCATACGCTTTGGCGGCTTCGACTTCACCGTGGTTCATGCTGCGAATCGCCCCGGCGAAAATCTCCGTGGTGTAGGCACAGGTGTTCAGGGCGAAGGCCAGGATGGTGCAGTTCATCGCATCGCGAAAGAACGCATCCAGCACCGGTTGGGCGCGAATGGCAGCCAGACTGTAAATCCCGGTGTAGCAAATCAGTAGCTGAATATAGAGCGGCGTACCCCGAAACAAATAGGTGTAGAACTGCACCGGCCAACGGATGTAGAAATGCGGCGATACCCGGGCGATGGACAGCGGGATCGACACCAGAAAACCGATGAAGATCGAGGCGCTGAGCAGCCACATCGTCATGGCCAGGCCGGTGATGTTGTTGCCGTCGCTATAGAGGAAAGGTTTCCAGTATTCCTGCAGAAGTTCGATCATCGTACGGCCTCCCGGGTACCGGCGGAGTAACGACGTTCAAGCCAGCGCAGAATGAAGTTGGACGCACTGGTGATTACCAGATAGATCAGCGCGGCAAGTACCAGGAAGTAAAATAGCTGATAGCTGCTTTTACCGGCGTCCTGCGCAGCCTTGACCAGATCGGCAAGGCCGATGATCGACACCAGCGCGGTGGCCTTGAGCATCACCATCCAGTTGTTACCGATACCCGGTAGGGCATAACGCATCATCTGCGGGAACACCACGATCCAGAAACGCTGGCCGCGCTTGAGGCCATAAGCGGTGGCCGCTTCGACCTGGCCCCGTGGGACGGCGAGAATCGCACCACGGAAGGTTTCGGTGAAATACGCGCCATAGATGAAGCCAAGGGTGATGACCCCGGCGCTGAATGGGTTGATCTCGATGTATTCCCATTCCATGTAATCGGTCAGCGACGTCAGCCAGGTTTGCAGACTGTAGAAAATCAGCAGCATCAGGACCAGGTCCGGAACGCCGCGAATAAGTGTGGTGTAAAGCTGGGCAGGCACGCGCATCAGTTTGACTTTTGACAGCTTGGCACTGGCGCCGAGTAGCCCGAGCAACACGGCTACCAATAGCGATAATGCCGACAACTTGATCGTCATCCAGGTGCCTTGCATCAGCAACGGACCGAAGCCCTTGAGGCTGAAGGCAGAGAGCCCCAGATTTTGTAATAGGTTTTCGAACATAAATCAGCAACCTGATCGGATGAAAAAAGCGCCCATCGCGAGATGGGCGCCGGGCATTATTTGCCGCTGAACAGATTCAGATCGCCAAAGTGTTTCTTCTGAATGGTGGCGTAGGTGCCATCATCGTGTAACGCTTTGATACCTTTATCCAAAAGTGCTTTCAGCTCGGTGTTACCTTTCTTAATGCCGACGGCAGTTTTGGCTGGTAGCAGTTCGTTGTCGACTGGCTTGCTGACATCATAGTCGGCGCCCTGTGGCGACTTCAGGAAGCCCAGTTCGGCTTGCAGCATGTCCTGAATCCCTGCATCGAGACGACCGGAAGTCAAGTCGGCATAGACCTGGTCCTGGTTGGCATAGGCCTGGGTTTTCACGCCGGCCTTGTCCAGAACGGCTTTGGCATAGGCTTCCTGAATGGTGCCTTGTTCGTAGCCGACGGTTTTGCCCTTGAGCGAAGCGACGTCCGCCGTCACACCAGAACCTTTCTTGAACACGTAGGCGGTTGGGCCGGAGAACAGCTCGCTGGAGAAGTCGATGACTTTTTCGCGGGCCGGGGTGACGGTCATCGAAGAGATCACACCGTCGAATTTATTGGCCTTGAGGCCCGGAATCATGCCGTCGAAATCGCTTTCGACCCATTTGCACTTGACCTTCAGCTCGGCGCAGATCGCGTTCCCCAGATCGATGTCGAAGCCGACCAGGCTACCGTCGGCCGCTTTGGACTCGAACGGTGCGTAGGAAGGGTCAACGCCAAAACGCAATTCTTTGTATTCCTTGGCCAGCGCGGAGCCCGCAGCCATGCACAACGCCAGTGCAGAAAAGGTCAGCAATGCTTTTTTCATTATTCAATCCCTTAAGAACCAATATGAGCGCTTGTGGCGCAGAATTATTGTTACTGGAAAGCGTAAGACCTGATGAAAGTAGCAATTTCCGAACCAGAGTCCCGAACAAGCGTTTTAAAAGGTCATACAAGAAATGACTGCGCGGCAATTGTGCACGAAAACGGGCGCCATGAAAGCGCTGCACCAAGTTGTTTCAGGATGGCACAAATCCCTGTAGGAGCGAGCTTGCTCGCGAAGAGGGAGTGTCAGCCACAACCATCTCGACTGATGCGCCCTCTTCGCGAGCAAGCTCGCTCCCACAAAGAGATCAGGTCAGCTCAGTAAATTCTGTAATGTGCCGAGGTCGTCAGCCTCTTCAACCGTCTTGTCCTGACGCCAGCGCAGCATCCTCGGAAAACGCACGGCGATCCCGCTCTTGTGTCTTTTTGACCGGGCAATGCCTTCGAACCCCAACTCAAAGACAAGGCTCGGTTTCACGCTGCTGACCGGGCCGAATTTCTCGACGGTGGTTTTGCGCACAATGTTGTCGACCTGACGGATCTCTTCATCCGTCAGCCCGGAATAGGCCTTGGCGAAGGGCACCAGGTTGCGTTCGCTGGCATCGGGCGGCGCGTCCCACACCGCGAAGGTGTAATCGCTGTAGAGACTGGCCCGTCTGCCGTGGCCGCGTTGCGCATAGATCAGCACCGCGTCGACGCTGAACGGGTCGACTTTCCATTTCCACCACACACCCATGTCTTTGGTTCGGCCGACGCCGTACAGCGCATCCCGCGCCTTGAGCATCATGCCTTCGACGCCGAGACGGCGCGAGGCTTCCCGTTGGCGAGCGAGGTCGAACCAGTTTTCGCCGGTGAGTATCGGTGAGGCGAGTAACGCCGGGCTGTTGCAGGTGGCGACGACCGTTTCCAGCTGAGTGCGACGCGTGGCCTGCGGTCGATTGCGCCAGTCGGCGCCTTGCCATTCCAGCAGGTCGTAAGCGAGGACCACCACGGGTACATCGTCGAGGATTTTTTTGCTGAGGATTTTGCGTCCGATGCGCTGTTGCAACAGGGCAAACGGTTGCGCGGCTGGCGTGGCAGGTACGGTTGGATCAAATGCATCCTCGGTGTCGGATCCGGCCGTTTTCCAGGCAACGATTTCGCCGTCGATCACGGTGCCGTCGGGCAAACCATGCACCAGATGCTCAAGTTCGGGGAAGCGTTCGGTCACCAACTCTTCACCCCGCGACCAGATCCACAGACGCCCGTCGCGCTTGACCACCTGAGCACGGATACCATCCCATTTCCATTCCACCAGCCATTGGCTCGCGGGGCCGAGCAGCACTTCAAATTGCTCGACCGGTTGCGACATCGCATGAGCCAGGAAAAACGGATAAGGCTGCCCTCCACGCTGGGCGTGTTCATCACTGGATTCAGCCGCGATCAATTTCAGGTAACTGGCAGCGCTCGGCCGATGGGACAGGTCGGTGTAACCGACCATTCGCTGGGCCACGCGCTTGCTGTCGAGCCCGGCCATGGCCGCCAGTGCGCGGGTCACCAGCAGCTTGGAGACACCCACACGAAAGCTGCCGGTGATCAGTTTGATGCAGAGCATCAGACTGGTGCGGTCCAGTTGCGACCAGAGGCTGGGCAATTGTTCGGCAAGCACTTCGGGGGGCTCACCGCGCAAGGGCAGCAGCTTGTCTTCAATCCATACCGCCAATCCGTCGGTGGAACGATACGGTGATTCGGGCAGCACCAGCGAGATGGTTTCTGCGAGATCGCCCACCGCTTGATAACTCTCTTCGAACAGCCAGGGTTGAAGGCCGGAAAACGTTACCGCCAGCTCACGCAACACACGCACGGGCACCAATTGCCGAGGTCGTCCGCCGGACAAAAAATAAACCGCCCACGCGGCGTCTTGCGGTGCAGCCTGGGAAAAGTAATGTTGCATGGCGGCCAGTTTGGCGTTGCTCGACGTGGTGGTGTCGAGTTCGGCATACAACTCGGCGAACGCCTTCATGGCAACACCTTGTCTTGCTCGGGTTCGACCCTGGCGTTTTCTTCCTCGTCGTCGCCGTACTCGGTGTTGAAACTCTGTGCATCAAGGCCCTGTTCACGCAGATGGCGCACCAGGACGGCGACCGAACCGTGGGTCACCATTACCCGCTCAGCGCCGGTTTGTTCAATGGCCCAGAGCAGACCCGGCCAATCGGCATGGTCGGACAGCACAAATCCCCGGTCGACACCGCGCCGGCGGCGGGTGCCGCGCAAGCGCATCCAGCCGCTGGCGAAGCCGTCGCTGTACTCGCCGAAACGACGCATCCAGGTACTACCGCCCGCTGACGGTGGTGCAATAACCAGCGCTTTGCGCATCATCGGGTCACTCTTTTGAACCTCGCCGGCATAGATCGTTGGCGGCAGGTAAACGCCGCTCTGGCGATAGACCTGATTGAGCGGTTCCACGGCGCCATGCACCAGAATGGGGCCGAGGCTGGGGTCGATGCCGTGGAGAATTCGCTGCGCTTTGCCGAACGAGTAGCAGAACAGCACGCTGGCCATGTCGGCGGCGGCGTTGGCCTGCCACCACTGATTGATCTCGGCAAATACCTGCGCCTGAGGTTGCCAGCGATAAATCGGCAGGCCGAAGGTCGCCTCGGTGATGAAGGTGTGGCAACGCACCGGTTCAAAGGGCGCACAGGTGCCGTCGGCTTCGGTCTTGTAATCCCCCGAGGCGACCCAGACTTCGCCACCATATTCCAGTCGCACTTGGGCCGAACCGAGCACATGGCCGGCGGGGTGAAAACTCAGGGTGACGCCATGATGTTTGAGGGGCTGACCGTACGGCAGGGTTTGCAGGTTGATGTCTGCACCGAGGCGGGCACGGAGGATGCCTTCGCCGGCTGATGCCGCCAGGTAATGTTGATTGCCGCTGCGGGCATGGTCGCTGTGAGCGTGGGTGATGACCGAGCGCTCGACAGGCCGCCACGGGTCGATATAGAAATCCCCGGCCGGGCAATACAGACCTTCAGGACGCGCGATAACAAGATCCATGTCGTTGCCAAGATGGGGGGGCTTGTTAGCTATGAGGTTGGCGTGAAGCCAGAAGTTCTATCTGAATTTCATTGAACAATCACATTCCCATGTGGGAGCGAGCCTGCTCGCGAAGGCGGTGTGTCAGTCACCAGAAATGGTGGCTGACTGGGCCTCTTCGCGAGCAGGCTCGCTCCCACAGGATCGGGGGGTTATTTGCCGGGTGTCAGGGTCAATTGCGTCTTGCCGTACACCTTGTCAAAGTTCTGTGGCTGCATCGGCAGGCTCATGTATTGCCCTTTGAGCCAAGGCTCGATGCTGTTGAGATAGTTAGGGCTGGCAGGGTTGCCCGATTGACCGGTGCTGTTCTGGCCCATCAGCGGCTCTGCCTGGCCGAAGTCCACGATAAAGCGCATGGCCGGTGCCAGCGTGGTATTGAAGTCCTGACCCCAAGCGAAGGCCGCCGTGTTCAGCGTGGTGTGGTCACCGCCCGCCGCGACCGGCCCGCGAACGGTCTGGCCGTTGGCGTTTTTCCATTCGTAGCGGTGCAGTTTGCCCCACTGCCAGGCTTTGTGATCGCCGCCCAACTGACTGTCACCGGTGCTGATCGCCGCTGCCAGACTGCGTGCGAGAATCGCAGGCTTGTCTTCTTTTTGCGGCGTGCGCGCGTCATCCCAGAACGGGCTGTCTTCGCGCCCCAGCAGATGATCGGCTTGAGCGGCGTAGGACAACTTGCCGTTGGCCACGAAGGCTTTCCACGCCGGGCTGCTTTGCGGGCCGAGTTCGTCGAGGAAGATTTGTTTCATGCTTTCCTGCAGGAACAATTCATACATCGCTGCATCGGCGGAGGTCGCGGCGAGCTTGCCGTCGAACGCTATCAGGCGCGTATACGCCTCGTGAGCCTTAGCTCGATCGGCAACCGGCAACGCTTCAATCGCCTGCTTGAGTGGCTGGGCCATGCCCGGGGCTTCAAACATTTTCTTCAGTTTGGCGGCGAAAGTGGTGGTCTGGTCATACTGCATCACGATCACGCTACGCGTGTCGTGTTTGCCCGCGCCCGCCAGTTCGGCCAGGCGTTCGCCACGCTCCGGTGCCGCCCAGGAATTGGACAATTGCATGCCGTAGCCATGGGGAATGACGCGCTGGTTGGCGGTGCCGAGCCAGCCTTGGGCCGGGTCCTGGTCGTAGGGATGCAGCATCGGGTCGGCGTAACCGTCCCAATCGTAGCGACCTTCCCAACCCGGCGACGGCAGCAGGCCTTCGCCTTCGCGGCGGTTCGGGTAGCGGCCGGTGACTTGCCAGGCGATGTTGCTGGCGTCGGCGAAGACCAGGTTCAGTGCGATGGCGCGGATTTCGCGGCTGGCATCCGACGCTTTCTCGACGGTCTGGGCCCGGGACAGGTCGAAAAAAGCGTCCAGGGTTTTGTCGTCGGTGAAGTTCGGCATTTGCAGGGCCAGACCGAAACCGTTCGCCAGTGTCGTGCCTTGGGCACTGTTGAGCAGCGGACCGTGACGGGTTTCGTACACTGCTTCGCGAACTGGCCGCTGGCCTTTGACAAAGTAGGTTTCGTTGCGCACGACTGCGGGCTGCCATTTGCCGGCCACTTCGTACGTGAGGCCGTTGCCTTGGCGTTTGATTTTTTCCAGGAACAGGTCCTGGTTGTCGCCCATGACCGCGGTCATGCTCCAGGCCACTTTGCCGTTGAAACCTCCGAGCACCATTGGCAATCCGGCAATGGTCACGCCCGAGGCCTGATATTTCGGCGCGCGGATCTGCACGTAACTGAACAATGACGGCACACCGAGCGAACCATCACTGTCGCTGGCCAGCAGGCTTTTGCCACTGCGGCTGCGTTGCGGGCCGATCGCCCAGTTGTTTGACGAGCCGGCGCCCAACAGATTCAGGTCGGACAGTTGGCCCGTGGCTTTATTGATCTCGGCCAACCCAGGGATGGCCCCATTGAGCTTGATGCCTTGCAGTTTTTCGGCTTCAGCCAGCGGCAGCTTTTCATCGGGCGCGGACGGCGTCAGCCAGGCAAGTTTGTCGGTGGTGACGGTCTGAGCCAGCATCAACGAGGAAATTTCTTCCGGCAAGTTGGCTGATTGGCTGAAGTTCAGCAGGCAGAAAATCAGCGCCGAATCTTCCGGTTTCCAGTATTCCGGCTTGTAACCGGTGGCCGCGAGGTCCGCCGGCAGCTTGTCGCGGTAGCGGAACAGGTAGGCGTTGACGCCGCGAGCATAGACTTCGAAGAAGCGTTTGAGGCGTGGCGAAGAAGCTTTATACAGCTCGCCGGCATTTTTTTTCAGGTTGACCGCGCGCATATAGCGGTCGGCATCCAGCAAGTCAGCGCCGGACATTTGCGCCAGACGACCTTCGGCCAACAGGCGCAACGTCACCATTTGCGTAATGCGATCGCTGGCATGGACGTAACCCAAGGCGAACAACGCGTCGTGGTAGCTGTTGCTTTCGATCAGCGGCATGCCCATGGCATTGCGACGTACCGAAACGTTCTGCGCCAAGCCCTTGAGCGGCTGCACACCGGAGGTCGGCGGAAGGGTGTCCTGAGCGTTCATGGTCTGACAACCGGTCAGGCTCAAAACACTGGCTACTGCTGCGGCAACGCCGAACCGGGGAAGAAAATGTGTAAGGGCTGGCGAGGCCATGGCAAAGCTCCTGCGGGGGTAGAGGCGCAATAAAGGCGCTACGTTAGTGAGCAGGAGGAGGGCGCGCAAGCGGCGGGCGGGGTTATTTCAGGATTTGTCTGATTGAACTGTCGCAATACGGTCGGGAAGTCCTCCAGTGTTCAATGACTTGCCTGTTAGAGGAGGTGATGCTGAAGTGCGTGAAATTCAATGATCCCCCGCATGAGAGAAACCGGCATGGAGCTCAAGACCCACGCAGCGCTGATCATCATTGATCAACAAAAAGGCATTCTGCATCCGCGACTCGGTCGCCGAAATAATCCACAGGCCGAGGAACGAATCCTTGATTTGTTGGCGTTTTGGCGTCGAACCGGGCGACCGGTGATTCATGTGCAGCACCTGTCGCGCTCGCCGGACTCAGTGTTCTGGCCGCAGCAATCAGGCGTGGAATTTCAGCAACGGTTTGAGCCAATGACTGGCGAACAGCTGATCCAGAAACAGGTGCCGGATGCTTTTTGTGCAACGGGGCTGGAGGCACGTTTGCGCGAGGCGGGAATTGATCAATTGGTGATTGTTGGCGTCGCAACCAACAACTCGGTGGAGTCCACTGCGCGAACAGCCGGGAATCTGGGGTTTGAAACGTGGGTGGCGGAGGATGCGTGTTTTACCTTCGATAAGGCGGATTATTTTGGTAATGCCCGATCAGCCGAAGACGTGCATGCGATGTCGCTGGGGAATTTGCACGGGGAATATGCGACGGTCGTCAGCACTGCGCAGATCCTGAAGGGGTGACTTCAAGTCAGTCATCGCGAGCAGGCTCGCTCCCACAGGGAAACGCGGTCCAGTGTGGGAGCGAGCCTGCTCGCGAAGGCGATTCAACAGGCGAAAAATATCTTCGCCCGAAGCATCAAGCGCCGTGGCACTTCTTGAATTTCTTGCCGTTGCCGCATGGGCAAGGGTCGTTGCGGCCGACGTCTTTAAGGGCGTTGCGCACCGGTTCCTGGGGGGCGTGGCCACAGTTCGGGCCGTGAACATGGCCATGGTCGTGATCATGGTGGTCGTGATGGTCATGATCGTGGTTGCAGTCAGGGCCATGGACGTGGGGTTGCTGGGTCATCGGGGTTGCTCCGGAATTAAATCGGCGGCGATTATCACGCCATTGCGCGCCAGGTGCACGTCATGAGGGATGAAAAAACCGGTTTTCAGTTCACCTTCCAGACGATAGGGAATGGGTTGGTCGGGTTTTTTCAGCATTTTCACCAGGTCTCGTACCTTGGGCCACAGGTTGGTGCGGATCGGCACTTTTACGTAGGCGCTGTGTTTGGGGCCGATCGTGAACCAGTTGTCGTACTCGCCTTCGGTCAGCAGGATGTCGCCCAAGTGAATGCGGTATTCGAGGCTGCGCACGATCAAGTCGTTGTCGTTGGGGTTGTCGATACGAAAGTGCAGGAGAAATTGCTGTTCCAGCAGTTTTGCCCGCACGACTTCAACTTTGACCAGATGTACCTCGGGGTCCGGCTCATCATCTTCGAACCAGGACGCACAGCTGGTGAGCCCCAAAAACAGAAGCAGGCTGAGCAGATAAAGTGCGTGTCGCCGGGTGATCATGGTCGTGTATCTCCCTTCAACCTGCTACAGGGCGTCACCTCAATTGTTGAAATAACCCGCACAACACTTCTTGAATTTTTGCCCGCTGGCGCATGGGCAAGCGTCATTGCGCCCGGCCTTGAGTTGCACGGTGGGGTCGATGAAGTACCAGTGGCCGGCGTTCTGCACGAATGACGAGCGCTCGCGGTGGCTGTGTTCGCCGCTGCCATCGTGCCAGCGCGCGGTAAAGGTCACGAAGGCGTGTTCCGGCTGGCCGCCAAAGACTTCGGAGCTTTCGACTTCCAGGCCCAGCCAGGTGCTTTGCGCACTCCAGTCGCTGATGGACTGACGATTCAGGCCGGCCTGTTGCGCCGGCAGGGTGGTCGCCACCAGGTAGTCGATCAGCCCCAACACGTAGGCGCTGTAGCGTGAACGCATCAAGGCTTCGGCGCACGGCGCCGGATGCCCGGCATGGTAATGACCGCAACAGGCATCGAGCAGGGTGCCGCTGCCACAAGGGCAAATGGATGTACTCATTGCATTACCACCAATATTTCCCGAAGTTTTCCGGATTGGCCCAAAAACGTGAGTTGAGCCAGTCGGGTACTTGCTTGTATTCAAGCAGATCGTAGGTGAACAGGGTCAACACTTGCTCGTCACGCTGGAAGCGCTCGCTCGCTTGCAGGGCCAGGGAGAAGAAATCCGTCTCCTGCCAACCGCTGGCCGACAGGTCCGCCAGCACGGCAATGCGGCTGGCGTTGAGGTTGCGGATCCCGCCGAGCAGGTTCAGGCCATCGCGCTTGGGCAGATGTTCCAGGCAATCGACCGCCAGCGCCAGGTCAAACCGGCGCGCCGCCAGTTCCTCCGGCAACGGCCCCGGTGCCGCATGGGCCACACACGTATCCGGGTGGGCAAGCTTGAATGCCTCCAGCGCGGGGAACTCACTGGCGCCGATCAACAAGAGCTGCGCGGGGGCGTAACGGTCCAGCAAAGCAGCCAGCGCCTGCTGCGGCGTGCGCGAAGAAATACCTGCAATCATCAAAGATCCTCAATCAGAGCGCCAAGACTAGCCTGCCTGAACGTGCGGGCCTAGCGCAGGTTTATAGCAAATACGCCAATCCGTGGTGAACACCTTTAAAACAGCCATGGCCTGTTGCTGGCGCAGATTAATACTCGGGTCTTTACTACCAGAATCGGTTCTAAGCCGATCCCTCAGGAGAAAACTAGATGAGCATAGTTCGGACAGCATTACCCTTGGTTCTGCTAACCAGTGTGTTGACTGGTTGCGCAGGTTTGCAGAAAACCGACTGGCCGACCTGTGCGTTGGTCGGTGGTGTCGTGGGTGCGGGTATCGGCGCGACCGAGAGCTCGGCATGGGCAGGCTATGGTGCGCTGCTTGTCGGCGGCACGGCAGCGGCCTATTGCTGGGTGCACGGTGACGGCGACGAAGATGGCGATGGTGTACCGGACAGCCGCGACAAGTGCCCAGGCACACCTCACGGCGTGAAAGTCGATGCCAACGGTTGCCCTCCACCTGCGCCAGTGGTCGAAGAGGCCGTTGTGGTCAAGGAAGAAACGATCGTCATCCGCGATGTTCACTTCCAGTTTGACAAAGCTACGCTCACCGCATCTGACAAAGAGGTACTCAACAAGATTGCCACTCGCTTGAAAGCGGAAGCACCTACTGCTCAATTGACTGTTACCGGTTATACCGACAGCGTGGGCAGCGATGCCTACAACCAGAAACTGTCGGATAAACGCGCTCACTCGGTGGTTGAATACCTCATCGAGGAAGGCGTGCCACGCAGCAGCTTCGTGTCTGTGGTCGGTGCGGGTGAAAGCAATCCGGTCGCCGATAACAAAACTGCTGACGGCCGCGCGATGAACCGTCGCACGGAAATCCATATCACTCGCTAAGCCCCTCCGCTCCGCGGCTTGTGCAGTCGCGGATGCGGGTCTTTACTCCTGTGTAACCGGTATAAACCGGTAACACAGGAGCTTTCAATATGAGCGTTCTCACAAGGACCGTCCTGCCGGTTCTGCTGCTTGGCAGCCTGTTGACCGGTTGCGCAACTCACAGTGATGGCACTGCCCCTCTCAATCAAGAAAACTGGCCGATCTGCAGCGTCATTGGCGGTCTTGTGGGCGGAGGTTTGGGCGCCATCGAAAGTGGTGCATGGGCGGCCGGAGGCGCAGCGCTCGGAATCTTGACCGGCGGCTTGATCTGTTACGCCCAGGATGGCGACCAAGATGGCGATGGTGTCTTCGATCGACGTGATCGTTGCCCCGATACTCCTGCCAATACGCCCGTCGAACAACATGGTTGTCCGCAGCCGCAATACCCCGGCGGCGTGAAAGAACCTGTTGTGCAATCGGAAGTCATCACCCTCAGCGATGCGGGCGATGTGCTGTTTGCCACCAACCAATCTGACCTGACCCCCGCAGCGAAGAGTCAGCTGGATGCCTTGATGTCCAGGTTGCAAGGCGCCGATGTGTTGAGTATCAAGGTGGTCGGCCATACCGACAACGTCGGCTCCGATGCCTACAATCAGGCGCTTTCGGAACGTCGCGCCGCCAGCGTGGCGGACTACCTGCTGAGTCAGGGCGTGGCGCCGAACAAAGTTACCAGTGAAGGCAAGGGCGAAAGTGAGCCTGTAGCTGATAACGATACAGAAGAAGGGCGCGCGAAAAACCGCCGCGTGGATTTGCACATCAATTTGACCTGAGCCACGAAATACAGCCGTCGACCACCCGTGCGGCGGAACGACGGCCATTGGGCGGTCTGCATCAAGATTTTTCTGTTGTCCTCTGGCGTATTCCTCGTGGAAGCCGTTACTGTGCTCGCAAAGAATAATGATCAGCGGGGGAGCGTATGAAGGTGTTTTGGGGGCTGGGGAAGTTATTGACCCTGCTGTTCTGGTTGGTGGTGCTGGTCAATCTGCTCACGCCATTTATCTATCCGCTGCACTCGTTGGTCGATCTGGCCGGTGGCGTGCTGGCACTGTTCCATCTTCTGGAACTGGTGTTCTGCAACCGCAGCCTCAAAGGCCGCGCCCATCCTTGGCGTGATCGCCTTCAGATTGCCATTTTCGGCGTGTTTCACCTGCAAACCCTCCCGGCTCCCTCCGCATCGAAGGCTTCCCATGCGTAATCTCTGTCTGCTCGCCGCTTTTATCAGTCCACTGGCTTGCGCTCAGGTTGTCAGTGTCGAAACCAACTCGCTGATGCGCCTGCCCAACACGGCCAGCACCTTGCAACTTGAACGGCTGGTAGTCGCCGATTACGGCACGTTGCTTATCCCTTCGAATGTAACCGAAGTGACGGTGGGCGAGTTGCATCTGGGGCGTGAGGCGCGAATTGCCATCGTGCCGAGTGAGCAGGCGCTGGAATTGAAAGTCCTGCGCGCCGAGTTGTCGGAAGGCAGTCAGATTACCGCGAGGGGCGCGCCAGGCAGCTTCCAGAAAGCGGCACGGTCGGGGCGTAACCTGAACTTGCAGATCAAGGCACTGAAAGCACCGCAACTGTCGGTAGATGCTCGCGGCGGCGCGGGCGCACCGGGTTTTTTTGGACTTGATGGCGGCAATGGCCAGGCACCGGGTTGCACCTGGGGGCAGGCTGGTCGCGGTGCCGATGGCAACGATGGCAGTGATGGTCAGCCGGGTGCTTCCGGTGCGCAGGTAAGGCTGGAAGTGCCGCGCGAATACCCGGCGGATAAAATCAAGGTGCAGGTGGCGGGAGGTGCCGGTGGACTTGCAGGTCCTGGCGGTAAACCAGGGGCCGGTGGCAAGGCCAAGGGCTGTCTCGTGTACACCACCGAGGGTGGCAAGAGTGGCCGGCCGGGTGCTGATGGTCAGCCAGGCCCTACCGGTGCGGCGGGTTCGGTGACGGTTCAACGGTTGTAAGCAGTTTCCGAAAGGTTTGCCGACTGAACGATACCCATCGCGAGCAGGCTCGCTCCCACAATGGATAGTGTGATCCCTGTGGGAGCGAGCCTGCTCGCGATGGCATTCGATCAGACAATACTTTTTTAGAAGATAGGTCGCGCCGCAGCAATCGCCACCAGCAACAAACCCACCAGCAGATTAATCCCCACCAACCGCCGGATTCTCCCTAGCACCGCCGCCCCTGCCGGCCAATCCTGTGCCGTCACCGCCGTGCGCAACTCCGGCAACATCAATGCCTGAATCCGGATAAACAGCGCGGTCATCACCACGTATAACCCCATCATCACCTGCACATAGCGCGGCGCGGTCTCGAACCCGATGTGTTGCAGATGAATCATGCCGACACCGCTGATCGGCAACAGCACCACCGCGACCCAGACCCAGCGGAAAAACCCTTGAAACACTTCCACCCACAGCTTCAACCGGGCGGGGCCCTCCAGCGTCTTCATTGCGGCGGGGCGCAAGACCATCCAGGCGAAAAACATGCCCCCCACCCACACCAGGGCGGACAGGACATGCAGGGTATAAACGATGCCAAAAGGTGTCATTGGGGTACTCCGTTCTGCGCGGGATTAATTAGCGGGGTATGATAGCTGCCCATTCGGGGGGCGTTCTCAGTTAGTTTCCGCGCCGCGCCGGGTCTGTTGTTGTGCAGGGCAAGGCGCGAGAAGCGTGGTTTGGTCATTCCAAATAAGCTTCGAGCAACGCAGCCCTGCACAACAGCAGACCCGGCCCTTCGGGTTGTGCCTTAAAGCGGGCCAGCCTGCGTTGCAGGCCTTGGAAAGGGAACAACCATTACCAGCGGCCTGCGCCTTGCCTGGCCCGCTTTAAGGCGACAACGCGGCGTGGAAACTAATTGAGAACGCCCCCCAAACCACTGAAAATTTATCCAGCGTTTTTTGCGCCCGACAATCCATGATCAGCACCGAACTCAAAACCACGATCCAGGGCGCCTACTCGCGTTTTCTCGAAGCCAAGAGCCTCAAGCCGCGCTACGGCCAACGCCTGATGATCGCCGAAATCGCCAAAGTCCTCGGTGACATCGACACCGACGACGAAGGCCGGCGCAGTGGCGACCCCGCGATTGTTGCGGTGGAAGCCGGCACCGGTACCGGTAAAACCGTGGCCTACAGCCTGGCGGCGATCCCGACCGCCAAGGCTGCCGGCAAACGCCTGGTGATTGCCACGGCCACCGTGGCCCTGCAAGAGCAGATCGTCTACAAGGATTTGCCTGACCTGATGCGCAACAGCGGGCTGAATTTCAGCTTCGCGTTGGCCAAGGGACGTGGGCGTTACATGTGCCTGTCCAAGCTCGACATGCTGCTGCAGGAAGGCCACGCACAAACCGCTACCGCGCAGTTGTTCGAAGAAGAAGGCTTCAAGATCGAGGTCGACGAGGCCAGTCAGAAGCTGTTCACCAGCATGATCGAAAAACTCGCCGGCAATAAATGGGACGGCGACCGCGACAGTTGGTCCACGGCCCTGGAAGACGCCGACTGGGCGCGTCTGACCACCGATCACAGCCAATGCACCAACCGTCATTGTCCGAACTTCGGCCAGTGCGCCTTCTATAAGGCCCGCGAAGGCATGGGCAAGGTCGACGTCATTGTCACCAACCACGACATGGTGCTGGCCGACCTGGCCTTGGGCGGCGGTGCCGTTCTGCCGGACCCGCGCGATACCATCTACGTTTTCGACGAAGGCCACCACCTGCCGGACAAGGCCATCGGCCACTTCGCCCATTACACGCGCCTGCGTTCCACCGCCGACTGGCTGGAAACCACCGCGAAAAACCTCACCAAATTGCTCGCCCAGCACCCGCTGCCCGGCGACTTGGGCAAGCTGATCGAGCAAGTGCCGGAACTGGCCCGCGAGATCAAGACCCAGCAGCAATTCATGTTCACCGCCTGTGAACAGGCCGCCGATTTCAAACCCGGCGAAGACGTCGAAGGTCGCGAGCGGCCGCGTCACCGATTCGTTGGCGGGGTGATTCCCGAGCACATGCGCGAGATGGGCATCGAGTTGAAGAAGGGCTTTGCCCGTCTGACCGACCTGTTCACCCGGCTCACCGAGTTGCTCAAGGAAGGCATGGACGGCGAGGTCAACATCGGCATCGCCAGCAATCAGGCCGAAGAGTGGTATCCGCTGTTTGGCAGCCTGTTGTCCCGTTCCTCGGGCAATTGGGAATTGTGGGTGGCGTTCACCGCTGAAGACCCGGAAGACAACCCGCCCATGGCCCGTTGGCTGACGTTGGCCGAAAGCGGTTCGCTGTTCGACATCGAAGTTAACGCCAGCCCGATCCTCGCGGCGGAAATGCTCCGGCGTAATCTGTGGAACGTGGCTTACGGTGCCTTGGTGACCTCGGCAACGCTGACGGCCCTCGGCACCTTCGACCGTTTCCGCATGCGCGCCGGCCTGCCGAAAAAAGCCGTGACCGCCGTGGTTCCAAGCCCGTTCCACCACGCCGATGCCGGCGTGCTGCGAGTACCGGATCTGAAAGCCGATCCGCGGGATGCACCGGCTCACACGGCCGCGATCATTCGTGATCTGCCGCAACTGGTTGAGGGCTCGCGGGGTACGCTGGTGTTGTTCTCTTCCCGCAAGCAAATGCAGGACGTGTTCGACGGCCTCGACCGCGACTGGCGCAAGCAAGTGTTCATTCAAGGCAACCTGTCGAAGCAGGAAACATTGAACAAGCACAAGGCACGCGTCGATGGCGGGGACTCCAGTGTGCTGTTCGGCCTCGCGAGTTTCGCCGAAGGGGTCGACTTGCCGGGCGCGTACTGTGAGCACGTGGTGATTGCGAAGATCCCGTTCTCGGTGCCGGACGATCCCGTCGAAGCGGCTCTGGCGGAATGGATCGAAGCCCGAGGCGGCAATCCGTTCATGGAAATTTCCGTGCCCGATGCCTCGCTGAAACTGGTCCAGGCCTGCGGTCGCTTACTGCGCACCGAAGAAGACCGCGGCACCATCACCTTGCTGGATCGACGTCTGGTCACCCAGCGCTACGGCAAAGCCATCCTCAATGCGTTGCCGCCATTCCGTCGCGAAATTTCCTGATACACCGGTGGGCACATTTGCCCACCGCGTTGTCTATCTCTCTACCATCGCTTTTCCACTGACCATTGAAGGTCGTTAGGGAGATCCACGTTCCTATGATTCGCCGTTCGTTGCCCGCTGTATTTGCCCTGATGTTCACAGCCCCTTTGCTGGCGGCCCCCGCCGGCCAACAGACGCTGTTCAACTTTGTACGCCCTGCCGATGTGGTCCAGGTGACGACTCAGGATGCCAGCCTGCCGCAATCCAATGCGGAGCAAACAGCCGAAGGCGAAGTCTTGCGCCGTGTCACTTTCAACCCGGTGGCGCAGCCGAGTTTGCGACTGACGCCGCAAAGCGGTGCCTGGGACTGGTCGCAGTCGGGCGTCATGAGCCTGCGGATTCAGAGTGCGATGGACTGGGCCGTGACCCTTTACGTAAAAATCCAGAGCAATGACGGCAAGACACTGTTCAGTCGTGTCGATTTACCGGCCGGCCCTGCGCAAACCTTGCTGGTGCCGCTGGTGGCAAGCTCACCCTTGAGCCAAGGCATGAAAGCCGGGCCCCCCATGCCGATGACGGTCGACGGGCAGCGCATTTTGCTGGCCAGCAGCGCCGGGCAACTGGATCGTGGTCAGGTGGTGTCGGTGACCTTGTCGATGGATCAACCGAAAGTCGCCCAGAACATTTTGCTGGAACGTTTTGGCGTACAGGACGGCGAGGCCGTGATCCAGGCTGTTTATGGTGGATTGGTGGACGCTTACGGTCAGTCGACCCGGGCCAAATGGCCGGAAAAGGTCAGCAGCGATGAACAACTCAAAAACGCCGCAGCCAAGGAACAGCAACAACTGAAAACCTGGCTGACCGAGCGCGAAAAATCATCCCTGGACACCTTCGGTGGCTGGACCAAAGGCCCGACGTTCAAGGCCAGCGGTTTCTTCCGCACCGAAAAGCGCGACGGTCGCTGGTATCTGGTGACCCCGCAAGGGCATCCGTTCTATTCGCTTGGGGTCAACACTGTGACCCCGGACGTTAACCAGACTTACGTCGCCGGTCGCGAGTGGATGTTCGAGTCCCTGCCGAAACCCGACGAAGCGCTGGCCAATCATTTTGGTGAAGGTAGCAACCGCGGGGGCAATGGTGCCGATCAGGGCCGTAGCTACGACGCCGGTCGCTGGTACGACTTTTACGGCGCCAACTTGCAACGTCTGTATGGCGAACCCTGTGCATTGGGAAGCGACACCAAGGCTGGCGTCGCCGCAGCGGCCAAGGCTGACGCGGTCGAAGCGACGGTCGAGAAGGCCGCCGAGCCAGCTGTGATCCCGTCGACCGCCGAAGCCGGTGTTGCCGAAGCCGCCAAGACTGGCGCCGTCGACGCGACTGAGGCGAAAGCGGCTGAGAACAAACCGGCCGAACCCTGCAAAGCGGTGGTGGATGAACAACGCTGGACCGGCCACACCCTGGATCGCCTGCAAGCCTGGGGGTTCAACACCATTGGCAATTGGAGCGCTGCGGCGCTAGGCAATGCTGATCGAGTGCCCTACACCTTGCCGCTGTCGATCGTCGGCGATTACGCGAGCATCAGCACCGGCACCGACTGGTGGGGCGGCATGCCCGACCCGTTCGATCCGCGTTTCGCAATGGCCACCGAACGTGCCGTGGCCATTGCCGCCCGCGACCACCGCGACGATCCGTGGCTGATCGGCTACTACGCCGACAACGAATTGGCCTGGGCCGGTCCCGGTGATGACCCGAAAGCCCGTTACGCCTTGGCTTACGGCACCTTGAAAATGACCACCGACGTGCCGGCCAAACGTGCGTTTCTCAAGCAACTGCGGGACAAATATCGCAATCAGGCGGGGCTGTCCAAAGCGTGGGGCATTGACTTGCCGGCGTGGGAATTGATGGAAGACCCGGGCTTCGTGCCGCCGCTGCCCAGCGCTGAACACCCGGAAATCGAGGCCGACTTCAAATACTTCCAGAAGGTCTTCGCCGACACCTATTTCAAAACCATCTCCGATTCGCTCAAGTGGCATGCGCCGAACCAGCTGTTGCTGGGCGGCCGCTTCGCCATCAGCACCCCGGAAGCCGTGGCCTCCTGCGCCCAGTATTGCGACGTGTTGAGCTTTAACATGTACACCCTGAAACCGCAGGACGGTTACGACTTCGCCAAGTTACGCAGCCTCGACAAACCGGTGCTGATCACCGAATTCAACTTCGGCTCGACGGATCGCGGCCCGTTCTGGGGCGGTGTGACACAACTGGCGAAGGAAGAAGACCGTGGGCCGGCCTACGCGAACTTCCTTAAACAAGCGCTGAGCGAACCTTCGATTGTCGGTGTGCACTGGTTCCAGTACCTGGACCAACCCGTGACCGGGCGTTTGCTGGATGGTGAGAATGGTCACTTTGGTCTGGTGGGCATCACCGATCTGCCGTTCCAGGGGTTTGTCGAGTCTGTGCGCAAGAGCAACCTGGCGACTGTCGACCAGTTGGGCAAAGCAGCCGAGAAAGCGGCGGCCGAGGCCGACAAAGCCAGCCACGATGCCGAAGGTGGCAGAAAGGCCGAGGCCGGCAAAGGCCCGGGGAAGGGCGTCGGGCATGCGGGTGGGCATTCGGGTAATGGTCATTAAGAACTGAAACCGAGTCATCGTTCATCGCGAGCAGGCTCGCTCCCACAGGGGGGCTTTGGTGTGACTGAGATCCAGTGTGGGAGCGACGGTGCGACGATTCGACCTGCTCGCGATGACGTCCGCCAAGTCGCCAAACATTTCTGATCCAATCCATGGTCAACCGACCGCCCGGCCCAGCCCTGTTCCCAAAACCCTCAAGGGCTGGAACAATGCGGGCCACTTTGTATAGCGATTATCCGGGAGCAATGCGGGTGCAGATTCAGGGTCATTACGAGCTTAAGTTCGAAGCGGTGCGCGAAGCTTTCGCGGCGCTGTTCGACGATCCTCAGGAACGTGGCGCAGCCTTGTGCATCCAGATCGGTGGCGAAACCGTCCTCGACCTCTGGTCCGGCACCTGCGACAAGGACGGCAGCGAAGCCTGGCACAGCGACACCATCGCCAACCTGTTCTCCTGCACCAAGACGTTCACCGCCGTTACGGCCCTGCAATTGGTCGCTGAAGGCAAGTTGCAACTGGACGCACCGGTTGCCCGCTACTGGCCCGAATTTGCCGCGGCTGGCAAAGAATCCGTGACCCTGCGTCAGTTGCTCTGCCATCAGGCAGGCTTGCCGGCGTTGCGCGAATTGCTGGCGCCGGAAGCGCTTTACGATTGGCAAACCATGGTCGATGCCCTGGCGGCCGAAGCACCGTGGTGGACGCCGGGTCAAGGCCACGGCTATGCCGCGATCACATACGGCTGGCTGGTGGGCGAGTTGCTGCGCCGCGCCGACGGTCGTGGGCCGGGCGAGTCCATCGTGGCGCGGATTGCGAAGCCATTGGGGCTGGATTTTCACGTCGGCCTGGCCGATGAAGAGTTCCATCGCGTGGCGCACATCGCCCGTGGCAAGGGTAACGTCGGCGATGCCGCCGCCCAGCGCTTGTTGCAAGTAACCATGCGCGAGCCAACTGCAATGACCACCCGCGCCTTTACCAATCCGCCGTCGATCATGACCAGTACCAACAAGCCCGAGTGGCGGCGCATGCAGCAACCCGCCGCCAACGGCCATGGCAATGCGCGCAGCCTGGCAGGTTTCTACGCCGGCCTGCTCGATGGCAGCCTGCTGGAAAGCGAAATGCTCGATGAGCTGACCCGCGAACACAGTCTCGGCGACGACAAGACTTTATTGACCCGGACCCGATTCGGTCTGGGTTGCATGCTCGATCAACCGGACGTACCTAATGCCACTTACGGCCTCGGCCCACGTGCGTTCGGTCATCCGGGCGCTGGCGGCTCCATCGGTTTTGCTGACCCGGAACGCGATGTGGCCTTCGGTTTTGTGACAAATACCCTGGGGCCGTACGTCTTGATGGATCCACGCGCGCAAAACCTTGCGCGAGTACTGGCCACTTGTCTGTAAAACCGGCTGCCGGGTTCCAGAACGGAACCCGGCAGCCTTTTCTGTTTCAAAGCGTCAGTTTGTGCGGGCCGATCTGGTCTGACTTTTCATTACTTCAACTTTGTGGATATCCAATGTCATCCAAACCAACTCTCGCCCTGGCCCTGTGCTTCGCAATCACCGGTTGCGCACAGACCCCACAAAGTGATTCCGATGGCGGCAGCTGGTGGCCGTTCGGCTCCTCCGACAAAGTCGCCGCTAAAGAACCCACCCCGGCCCCGGTCCCACTGAAGCCTGCTGCTACTGCCCCGGTTGCAAAAACCGAAAGCACCAGCCCTTGGTATTGGCCGTTCGGCGGCAGCGAGAAGAGCGCCGCCAAAGCCGTGCCGATGCCAGACCCAAAAGTCACCCAGGCCTGGCTCGATGAGTACGAGCCGCGCCTGCGCGAAGCGATCAAGGACAGCAACCTGAAACTTGAGCGCCGTGAAAACGTATTGGTGGTCATCGCGCCGGTAGAAGGCTCGTTCAACCCGGATCGTCCGGCCATGCTGCTGCCGGTCACCCTCGGCCCGTTCACCCGTGTTGCGAAAATCCTCGAAGTCGACCCGAAAACGGCCGTTCTGGTCCTGGGCCACAGTGATACGTCGGGCGCCGCACCGGCCAACGTGAAACTGAGCCAGGAACGTGCTCAAGCAGTGGCCGCGATTTTCCGCCTCAGCGGTTTGCAGCGTGATCGCCTGATGCTCCGCGGCATGGGCGGTGACGCCCCGCGTGCGGCTAACGACAGTGTCGAAGGTCGTGCCTTGAACCGTCGCGTGGAATTGCTGGTGACTCCGCAAAACACCATGGTGGCGCTGCTAGCCAAGTACAACATGCCGGCCCCGGCGCCAGTGTCCACGGTCGCAGCCAAGGACATCAAGCCAGTGGCCACCCCGGCCAAACCGGTCACCCCGGCGCCTGCCGCGAAGAAAGCGGCTGTACCTGCCACGAAAAAGGCCCCGGCCAGCAAAGCCACCGCCAAGAAAGCGCCGGCTAAAACCGCAACGCCGGCGAAGAAAACGACTCCGGCCAAAGCGGCTGCCGACACCAAGAAAGCCGACGTCGCCGCTGACGCCACCAAAAAGTGATTCGTTAACCAAAAGGAATGCGCCATGACCCAGCGCCTGGCTGATATGCGTCGTGACTACACCCGTGATGGCCTGACCGAGGCTCAAGCCCCGGCTGAGCCGTTCGGGCTGTTCCACCAGTGGTTTGCCGATGCGGTGAAAACCGAGCAAGCGCCGGTGGAGGCTAACGCCATGACCTTGGCGACGGTCGATCAGGATGGTCGGCCACATTGCCGCATTCTGTTGCTCAAAGGTTTGGACGCACAGGGCTTTACGTTCTTCACCAATTACGAAAGTGCCAAGGGACAGCATCTGGCGGCGAATCCGTTCGCAGCCATGACCTTTTTCTGGCCGGCCCTGGAGCGCCAAGTGCGCATCGAAGGTCGGGTGGTGAAGGTCACGCCTGAAGAGTCCGACGCCTATTTCCAGGTTCGTCCGTTGGGCAGCCGACTTGGTGCCTGGGCTTCACCGCAGAGCCAGGTGATTGCGGATCGTGCGGAACTGGAAGCTCTGCTCAAGAACACCGAACAACGTTTCAGCGACACTGCGCCACACTGCCCAGATCACTGGGGCGGTTACCGCTTGCTGCCGGAGCGCATCGAATTCTGGCAAGGTCGCGCGAGCCGCCTGCATGATCGCCTCAACTACCGCTTACAGGGCGCCGACTGGATTCTTGAACGTCTGGCACCTTAGGCAGTCTACCGTTCGGGATACCGTGCAGCAGCGGCGTCAAGCCACTGCTGCAGGTCCCGACGCTTGATTTTCTGTGCTTGAGCGTTTGCCAGTTGCTGGAGCATGAACGCTTTCTTCTGCTCGTCTTCCCCAGCCAGGGCCAACGCCAGGTCGCGATCCATCCAGCGTTTTATCCGCAGGTACAGCCACCCGTGGAAGTACAGACCCGCGACAGTCGTGACGACAATGATGAAGTAGTCCATGAAAATCCTTGGGGCGGCGTGGATTGCGGAAATTGCCGCTAACCGGTTGGTGAGTTTTCGGGACGCCTGTACCGGTCCTGAATCAAACCACTTTTATCCGGGCGATGCCGTGACACACGTCAAGCTGCGGGGTTTAATGAACACCTGTCCTTTGGAGTTGATGCTATGCGTAAGTCTGTTTTGTTGGTTGCTTCCTTTTCCACGATGGCGATGTTGCTCACTGGCTGCCAATCGAGCCTGACCGGTGACTCCTACTCCCGTGATGAAGCGCGTCGTGTACAAACGATTCGCATGGGCACCATCGAAGCGCTGCGCCCGGTGAAAATCGAAGGCACCAAAACCCCAATCGGCAGCGCCGCTGGCGCAGTCGTGGGTGGTGTAGGCGGTAGTTCCATTGGTGGCGGCAAAGGCAGCATTGTCGCGGCTGTCATCGGCGCAGTCGCCGGCGGCCTGGTGGGCTCTGCGGCCGAAGAAGGCCTGACCCGCACCCAAGGCGTAGAAATCACCGTTCGCGAAGACGACGGCAGCATGCGCGCCTATGTTCAGCAGGTTCAGGAGAATGAAGTATTCCGCGTTGGCGAGCGGGTGCGGATTGCTACTGTTGATGGGACTAGCCGCGTTTCGCACTAAGCGGGAATGGGTAAAGGAAAACCCTGATCAGGTGACTGGTCGGGGTTTTTTGTGTCTGGTGTCGTCAGCTATGTCAGATTCAATATCTTAGTCGTTGCTACAGAGTCCCATGTAGTACATCAGATCTTCTCTGATGGGGTCGCCGACCAAGTCCATAATCACACTGGCTTGGTCGGGAGAGAGTGTGTGCTCACCCATAGGTACATCCCACAAGGTTGACCAGCCCATGACTTTTAACACTGCCGTCTCCAAGGCTTGTGGCACATCCTTTTCATATTGCAATGAATTATCGGGATTCGGCTCCGGGTAAAATCCGGTGATTGAGATAAATATCATTCTTTTCCCTCATTATTACTTTGTAGATGTCCGTCTTTCTGGTTTTGCTTTTCCGGTCTGTTCGCCAGTTTTTGCATCAAATTTCCCTAAATGATCGCCCGCCCAGTTGTACACTTCGACAGCTCCATGTTGGTAATCCCACTCATAAATGCGCTTCTTACTTTCCCAGCGTTTTCGATTTCCTTTTGTCTGAACAGGATCGCATCAGGGAATGCCGGTAGAGTCTTTGGCGGAGGATGATAACTGTGGTCACCACTGATAGGCCTCGCCACTACCACGTATAAAGGCTTCACCCCAGAGTCCGCCGGAAACACAAGAATGAAATCCTTGTACTCAGGCGGATACACCGGGTTCACGATAATGCTGTCCGCCGCCGGCATCGGCGGATACACCCAGATATGCGGCGCTTGCGGTGCCGCCTCCAGTGCTGGAATGCCGAGGATGTCCGAGCCATCCACCGCCGGTGTCCAGATCAGTTCAACACCCTCTCCCAGATCCGCCACCTGCTGACTGCCGCGCAGTGTGAACTGCACGACATCCACCATTTCCCAATCGCGATTCTTGCCGGTGTAAAAGCCGTAGCCCTTGAGACTGCCATCCGCCTGTTGCTCGACCTGCAAACGAACGCGCGTTCTGGCCTGCTTGAGGGCGCGCAATTGGTCTTCGGTATAGAGCGCGCTGTCGGCGAGACTCGGCGTCCAGAACAAGGCGACGACACCGGCCAGCGCAGCAGCTCCCGCAGCGCCAAGCGACAAGGCCGGAGCAGCGAGCGTCGGGGCACTAAGCGCAAGCCGGCCAATACCGAGCGAGACGGTACTGCCACTTATGGTTTCAAGATTCAGCAGCCCGGCGTCATCTGCTTTGCGAGCACCGAGCCAGGCGATTTCGCCATAGTGCTTGAGACTGTCAGTCGGAACGACGCCTGAAGGATTCGAGTAATCAATGATGGCGTCGGGAAGTTTGCAGGACTTGGCGAAGACGCATCCCGCGCGAGCGATTTCGGCCTTTTTCGCCGAGACCTGAAGACGATCTTCAAAAGCCTGCTGCCGGGCGAGCATGGCGTCGTAAGCGCGTTGTCGCGCCTCGCGCTCGGCCAGTTCGGTAGCGGTCATGAAGCGGTGGGTGACGTGATGACCGTCACCGGAGGGTGGGTTTTTAACCCGAGGAACGTCCTTGTTGCCAGCCACTGATCTTCCTTGCGTTCGTCCGTCGACAGCTCCCGAAGAGGAGCTATGCGACGTTCACGAACGAGGTTAATCGTGGCTGTAGGACGAATCCTGAATGCTGCTAAGAGACTTCTCTATCGCTCAGGATTTCAGCACGGCGCCTTTGCGACTGGCCATTGCCGTCACTGCGTAACCGAGCAGCGCCGCGATAATCGAACCGGTCAAGATCCCCATCCGGTCCATTCCGGCGTAGTCGCTGACACCTGGCTCGAAAGCCAGGGAGCCGACAAACAGGCTCATGGTGAAGCCAATCCCGCAGAGGATCGATACACCCAGCACATGGCCCCAGTTGGCGCCTTGGGGCAGGGCGGCGATGCCGATTTTCACGGCCAGCCAGGTCAGGCCGAACACGCCAACGGTTTTACCCAGCAACAGGCCAGTCGCAATGCCCATCGGTACGTGATGGGTGAAGCTTTCAACGGTGACACCGCTCAGGGACAGACCGGCGTTGGCGAAGGCGAACAGCGGCAGGATGCCGTAAGCCACCCACGGATGAAGGGCGTGTTCAAGGGTCAGCAGTGGCGAGGTCTCGGCGTTTTTGGTGCGCAGCGGTATGCAGAAGGCCAACGTCACACCGGCGAGGGTCGCGTGGACGCCGCTCTTGAGCACACACACCCAGAGGATCAAGCCAATGATCATGTACGGCCCGAGCTTCACCACGCCGAGCCGGTTCATGGCAATCAGCGCGATGATGCAGGCGGCCGCCAGTGCCAGCGACAGCGTCGACAACGTCCCGGAATAGAAGACGGCGATGACGATGATCGCACCCAGGTCGTCAATGATCGCCAAAGTCATCAGAAACAGCTTCAGCGACACCGGCACCCGTTTGCCCAGCAAGGCGAGTACGCCGAGGGCAAAGGCAATGTCGGTGGCCATCGGGATGGCCCAGCCACCCAGGGCTGCCGGGTCGTCTCGGTTCAAAAACCAGTAGACCAGCGCCGGCACGACCATGCCGCCAATCGCCGCGGCGCCGGGCAGGACGATTTGCGAGGGTTTCGACAATTGGCCGTCGAGGACTTCGCGCTTCACTTCCAGGCCGATCAGCAGGAAGAACATCGCCATCAGGCCGTCGTTGATCCACAGCAGCAACGGCTTGGCGATTTTCAGCGCGCCGATCTGAGCGACGACAGGGGTGTCCAGCAGCCCGCTATAGAGCCACGACAGGGAAGAGTTGTTGATGATTAAAGCCAGGGCTGCAGCGGCGATCAATAACAGACCGCTGGCAGCTTCCAACTGAAAGAAACGCGTGAAAGTGCTACGCAGAGGCAAGGTCGCTCTCCATCGATAATTCAAAAGGTGGCACACCCTAACCCGTACCGTTAGTTGTTAAAACAAAAGTTATATTCTTTTTTGTTATATACCGTAACAACGTGAAGGACGGGGCCGGGTTTGAGCCTAGCAGTTGCCGGCCGTATTGAGCGTCAGCTGTACCTGTGCGTGCTGTAGGTTTTTTCCTAAGCTTGATACCTGAGCCTTGCAATTAAGGCCGACTCAACGAGAAAACCATCATGAGCGACAACCGACAGTGGGCCCGCGAAGCCATCCGGATCATCGAAGCGGACTTCCAGCGCAGCGCCGATACCCACCTGATCCCCTTGCCGCTGCCGGGTTTTCCGGGCATCGAGTTGTACTTCAAGGATGAATCCAGTCACCCCACCGGCAGCCTGAAGCACCGCCTTGCGCGCTCCTTGTTCCTCTACGCCTTGTGTAATGGCTGGTTGAAACCCGGTGCGCCAGTGATCGAGGCGTCCAGCGGTTCGACGGCGATTTCCGAAGCTTATTTCGCCAGCTTGCTGGGTTTGCCGTTCATTGCGGTGATGCCGGCGACCACCTCCAAAGAGAAGATCGCGCAAATTGCGTTCTATGGCGGCAAGAGCCATCTGGTCGATGATCCGACCCAGATCTACGCCGAGTCCGAACGGCTGGCGCGCGAGCATGATGGTCATTTCATCGACCAGTTCACCTACGCCGAACGCGCCACGGACTGGCGGGCGAACAACAACATCGCCGAATCGATCTTCCATCAAATGCGTTTCGAGCAGCACCCGGAGCCGAGCTGGTTGATCTCCAGCCCTGGTACTGGCGGCACCACCGCAACGCTGGGCCGTTACGTGCGTTATCGCCAGCATCGCACCCGTGTGCTGTGCGCCGATGCCGAACGTTCGGTGTTTTTCGATTACTACCAGACCGGCGATGCCAGCCTGCGCCTGGACTATGGATCGCGGATTGAAGGCATCGGTCGGCCACGGGTGGAAGCGTCGTTCCTGCCCAAGGTGATTGATGCCATGGTCAAAGTGCCGGACGCGTTGTCCCTGGCGGCCATGCACTACTTGGCACAGCGTCTGGGGCGACGGGTTGGCGGATCGAGCGGGACCAACCTGATCGGCGCCTTGATGGCGGCTCAGCAGATGGCGGCGGCGGGGGAGTCGGGGTCTATCGTGGCGATTCTGTGTGATGGCGGCGAACGTTATGCCGCCACCTATTACGATCAGGATTGGCTCAAGGACCAGGGGTATGAGTTGAGTGGTCTGATGGATGCCGTGGCGGCGAGTGTCGAGCGCGGTGAGGCGCTTCCGGCCAGCGTGCTGCGCGCTAATATCTAATACCAAACTTCGCCCCCCGTAGGAGCGAGGCTTGCCCGCGAAGAACGATAATGCGGTCTTTCAGAAAGACCGCGTCAATTTCTTCGCGGGCAAGCCTCGCTCCTACAGGATCTCGGTCAGGCTTCCAGGCCCAGGATGTCGCGGGCCACGGCTTCGGCAATCCGAATACCATCCACACCCGCCGACAAAATCCCGCCCGCATAACCCGCGCCTTCACCCGCCGGGAACAAGCCCTTCACGTTCAGGCTCTGCATCGACTCGTTACGGGTAATGCGCAGCGGTGACGAGGTGCGTGTCTCGATCCCGGTCAACACGGCGTCATGCAGCGAGTAACCGCGAATCTGCTTCTCGAACGCTGGCAACGCTTCACGAATCGCTTCGATGGCGAACGCCGGCAAGGCCAACGCCAGATCACCCAATGCAACGCCTGGTTTGTAGGACGGTTCAACGCTGCCCAGTTCAGTCGACGGCTTGCCGGCAATGAAGTCGCCGACCAGTTGCGCCGGTGCTTCGTAGTTGCTGCCGCCCAGCACAAAGGCATGGGATTCCAGGCGTTCCTGCAATTCGATACCGGCCAGCGGGCCGCCCGGGTAATCGACTTCCGGGGTGATGCCGACGACGATCCCGGAGTTGGCGTTGCGCTCGTTACGCGAGTACTGGCTCATGCCGTTGGTGACCACGCGGTTCGGCTCTGACGTCGCCGCGACCACGGTGCCACCCGGGCACATGCAGAAGCTGTAGACCGAACGACCGTTCTTGGCGTGGTGCACCAGTTTGTAGTCGGCAGCCCCGAGTTTCGGGTGGCCGGCGTACTTGCCCAACCGCGCGCGGTCGATCAGCGACTGCGGGTGTTCAATGCGGAAACCCACGGAAAACGGCTTGGCTTCCATGAAAACGCCACGACCGTGGAGCATGCGGAAGGTGTCCCGGGCGCTGTGGCCGAGGGCCAGAATCACATGTTTAGAATGGATCTGCTCGCCGCCATTGAGTTCTACGCCAACCAGTTGGCCGTCCTCGATCAGCACATCGGTGACGCGTTGCTGGAAGCGTACTTCGCCACCCAAGGCGCGAATCTGTTCACGCATGTTTTCCACCACACCGGTCAGACGGAACGTACCGATGTGGGGCTTGCTGACATAGAGGATTTCATCCGGGGCACCGGCTTTGACGAACTCGTGCAGGACTTTGCGGCCGATGAATTTCGGGTCCTTGATCTGGCTGTAGAGCTTGCCGTCGGAGAATGTCCCCGCGCCGCCTTCCCCGAACTGCACGTTGGATTCGGGGTTGAGCACGCTTTTGCGCCACAGGCCCCAGGTGTCCTTGGTGCGCTGGCGCACTTCGGTGCCGCGCTCGAGGATGATGGGCTTGAAGCCCATTTGCGCGAGCAGCAATCCGGCGAAAATCCCGCACGGCCCGAAACCCACAACCACAGGACGTTGCTGCAGATCGGCCGGCGCGTGGCCGACCACTTTGTAGCTGACATCCGGCGCCACGTTGACGTTACGGTCATCGGCGAATGTGTGCAGCAACGCGACCTCGTCCTTGGCGGTGAGGTCGATGGTGTAGATGAAGCACAGTTCGGAGGACTTTTTGCGCGCATCGTAGCTGCGCTTGAACAAGGTGAAATCGAGCAGGTCATCGCTGGCGATGCCCAGGCGCTGCACGATGGCAGGGCGCAGGTCTTCTTCGGGATGGTCGATCGGCAACTTGAGTTCAGTGATTCGTAACATGGCAGGACCCGGTTCGCGGGGCGCACAACTGCGCCAAGGCGTTTGAAACCGGCGATTATAAGCCCCAAAGGAGGATTCCCGTGAGGCTTAAACGATCAGTCGTCACGCGAACCGCCGAAATACCCGCAACCGCGTTGTACCTGGCCATTGATGCGCAGTTCGGCGCTCATGTGCTGGACGCTGCCGGTGGTGCTGTCGACGCAACGTTGCGGCGTGACCCACAGTTCGATGTGCTGGTTATTGGCTTCGGTGCCGAGGTTGAAACGGCCATCGCCCAGTTGCTCTTCCACGTAAGGCAGGGCCAGAGGCGGTTGACCGGCGCGATCAATCACCATGCCTTTGCCGGTGACCTTGACGTTCCACTCAGGCGAGTGACCGGCCGCGCGCAGAGTCTGCAGTTTGAAATTGGGATCGTCGCATGCCGTGCCCGAGCGCTCGACGCGGTACAGCTGCTCAAGATCGAGACGGCTGTCGACGATGCGCCCGCGCACGTCGGCGAACAACTTGCCCTTGGTATCGGCCAGTGACGCGGCCTGTTGCAGCACGCTGGTGTTGCCGGTGTCGTTGACCACAAAGCTGCGTGTTTCATTGCACGGCTGGAACTGCAATTTGCCGTCCACCGCCGTCAACTGGCCTTGCATGCGGGTCTGGCCCACGTGGGAGGCGTTTTCACGCTGGCCATCGAACAACTGACAGGCGGCAAAAAGCGGCAGCAAGGTAACAACGACTAAGGAACGGGCAACACGCATCTTTGGCTCTCCAGACAAGTGCTGCCACGTTACTCAGGCAAGCCTGCGATCACAAGGCTTGTGTGCCAGGGATTGAGTTGCCGGGTGCGTCCCAGCATAGTGGCGCACTTGTCCAGGATCGGGCCCACTTCGGCATGAACCAACACCAGTCTGTTTTCCCCAAACGGTTGTACGCATTGGATGCGCTGCGCGGTATCGCTGCGTTGGCGGTGGTGTTCTGGCATTGGCAGCACTTCTTTTTTCAAGGGGCGTTGCCGGGTCCGCTGCAAACCGAACAGCAACCTTTCTACAGCGTGTTTGCATTGTTTTATCGACACGGTGGCGATGCGGTCGCGTTGTTCTTCAGCTTGTCCGGGTTCATCTTTTTCTGGTTGTTCGGTCAAACCGTGGCGCGAGGGGATCTGACCGGGAAACAGTTTTTCATCGAGCGTTTCAGCCGCATCTATCCATTGCATCTGGCAACCTTCGCCGCTGTTGCGCTGTTACAGATGGTCTACTCACGGTATACGGGGAACGCTTTTGTTTATCCGCTCAATGATATCTATCACGGCGTGTTGAACGTTTTTCTCGCCCCTGCGTGGGGATTGGAACAGGGCTGGTCTTTCAATGGCCCGGCCTGGTCGATCTCTGTTGAGGTGCTGCTCTACGCAGCGTTTTTCCTGCTGTGGCGCTATTCGCCTTTTCCAACGCTGATCAGTGTTTTTTTGATCACTGTGGCTGCGTGTGTCTTTCCAGCGCAGTACAAAATCACTCTTGGTGTGTTCAGTTTTTTCTGCGGTGGCGTTGGCTATATCCTGGTGGCGTGGCTGCTGCAACGGGCGCCGGCACGTTGGGTGGGGATGGGTTTGACGATAGGTTGTGCGGCGGGTTGGTGGCTGCTCGGCGCTGATCAGCCGTTGATCAAGTTTGCGCTGTTGTTTCCGCTGACGATCATGGCCATTGCGGCGTGTCATCAGTTGCTGGAGCCGCTCGCCCGGCACCTGGCGTGGCTGGGTGATATCAGCTACGCCTCCTATTTGCTGCACTTCCCGCTGCAAATTTTCGCCGCGCTGCTGGCGGATAAATTCTTCCCGGGGCGTAGCGTCTTTTATCAGCCGTGGACGTTGCTGCTGTTCTTTGTTGTGTTGATCGGTGTCAGCCTGATTTGCCATCGCTGGTTCGAACGGCCGATGCAGCAGTGGCTGCGGCAGTTCGGGCGCGAGCGCCTGGCGAGCGGCGTGATCGCTCGCCAGTAACACGCCTGCCAGAAAGGGCGGTCAGCCGACGTGAAAGGTCTGACCGGTTTGCAAGCCTTCAACACTTTTGGCGTAGGCCAATGCCACATCGGCTGCCAGAACCGGTTTGAAACCACGGAAGTAAGGCGCGTATTTGCCCATGGCTTCCACCAGCACATTCGGGCTGATCGAGTTCACGCGCAGGCCGCGAGGCAGTTCGATGGCGGCGGCGCGCACGAAACTGTCCAGTGCACCATTGACCAGCGCTGCCGAGGCGCCACTGCGAATCGGGTCATGGCTGAGCACGCCCGTGGTGAAGGTGAACGAGGCGCCGTCGTTGGCGAACTCGCGGCCGATCAGCAGCAAGTTGACCTGGCCCATCAGCTTATCTTTCAGACCCAGCGCGAAGCTGGCTTCGGTCATTTCATCCAGTGGCGCGAAAGTCACGTTACCCGCCGCGCAGATCAGCGCATCGAACTTGCCGGTCTGTTCGAACAGCTTGCGGATCGAGGCGCTGTCGCTGATATCCACCTGAAAGTCGCCACTGTTGCGGCCGATGCGGATGATGTCGTGACGCTGGGACAGCTCCTTGTCGACCGCCGAACCGATGGTGCCGCCTGCGCCTATCAATAGAATTTTCATCGTGCTGTTCCTCGAGTGGTTGAATGAGGTCTCAGTCTAGAGTGGTTTTTTCTGCTGATAAGCGCACTAATAGGCAACCTTTGGTTTTCAAATGGAAACAATCCATGAGCGAGATGGATGACCTGGCGGCGTTTGCGGTATTGATCGAAGCGGGGAGTTTTACCTTGGCAGCGCAGCAACTGGGTTGCAGCAAGGGGCAGCTATCCAAGCGCATCAGCTTGCTGGAGACGCGGTTTTCCGTGGTCCTGCTGCAACGCACCACCCGCCGTTTAAGTCTGACGGCGGCAGGTGCAGCGCTGTTGCCCCAAGCTCAAGCGCTGGTAGTGCAAGTCGAGAGAGCGCGTCAGGCATTGGCGCGGTTGAAGGACGACATGGCCGGGCCGGTGCGCATGACAGTGCCGGTGTCGCTGGGGGAAACTTTCTTCGACGGTTTGTTGCTGGAGTTTTCCGGCAAATACCCTGAGGTACAGATCGAACTCGACCTCAACAACCAGTTTCACGACCTGTCACGGGATGGCTTCGATCTGGCGATTCGCTCCGAGGTGGGCAAGGACGAGCGTCTGGTGGCGCGACCATTGCTGGCTTGGCACGAAATGACCTGCGCCAGTCCTGCGTATCTTGAACGGTTCGGCGAACCGCTGACGCCCCAGGCGTTGGCTGAACACCGTTGCTTGCTCAACAGCCATTACAGTGGTCGCGAAGAATGGCTCTATCACCAGCAACACGAGTTGCTACGGGTGCGGGTGTCGGGGCCGTTTGCCAGCAATCACTACAGCTTGCTGAAAAAAGCCGCATTGGCGGGTGCCGGTATCGCCCGTTTACCGTCGTACCTGCTGCAAGCGGAATTGGCGGATGGACGCTTGCGCTGGCTCCTGCGCGATTATCAGACGCGGCGCATGCCGATGTACCTGGTTCATCCTTATCAGGGCGGCCTGCCGAAACGCACGCAAGTGTTGGCGGATTACCTGATCGGCTGGTTCAAGCGCAGCGGTGAGGCGCTGGATCGCCTTCAGCGCTAGATTTTGAATGCACACCACAAACCTAATGTGGGAGCGAGCCTGCTCGCGAAAGCGATAGATCAGTCAACATCTTTGTTGAATGTTGATCCGTCATCGCCGGCAAGCCGGTCTCGCTCCCACATTGGTTCTTCATCGCCTGAAGTTTTGGAGATGGTATTAGTTGGAGTAACGCCGGGCGATCAGGTGATCAATCGACAATTTCCCCGGCCCGGTCGCCATCAAATACAGCAACACCGCCGCCCAAGTGCCGTGGGTTGGATAAGCATCGGGGTACACGAACAGTTGAATGGTCAGGGTCATGCCCAGCAAGGCCAGCGCCGAAAAACGCGTGGCAAAGCCTATCAGGATCAGCACCGGGAAAAAGTGTTCGGCGAACGCCGCCATGTGTGCAGCGATCTCTGGTGACAGCAACGGCACGGGGTACTCACTCTTGAATAGCGGGATGGTTGAGTCGGCCAGGTGTGGCCAGCCGAACTCGAACGTGCCCTCGATCAGGTCGATGGCGAGGCCTTCGACTTTGGTTTGCCCGGACTTCCAGAACACCGCCGCGATGGAGACCCGCGCAATAAAAGCGATCAGGCTCAGTGGAGTCAACGCCAGCAGCGCGATGGCGCGGCTGATCGGGTTCTGTGTGTTCATGGCGATACCTTGTTGTGGTGTAAGTGAGTTATGGCGTTGTGGCCGATCAATAGGGCCAGGGTCTGGCTGAGATCGAACGCGGGTGCGGTTTCTGCTGCCTGAATCAGCGGCTGGCCGCTTTGCAGGTTGTGGATGAAGGCGCTGGCGCCGGGCTCGATGACGAAGACTTCAACGTCCAGGCCATTGCGCAGGATCAGTGCGTGTTGCCCGTGGTGCAGGTCAATCCCGGCCAACGTTGCGTCTTGCTGATGGGCCGCCCAGATCGAGACCACGGCGAAGGCAGAGGTCAGCAAGTTGAGGGAGGGGTGAAGTTCGACGGTCAGCTCGCTCAGGGTTTGCGGATCAGCGAGCGCTGCGCCGATCTGTTCATGGCTCAACGGCTGGGCGTCGGCCGCGTGATAAGCGGTGGTGCGCAACCGTTCGAGTCTGGCGACATCGGCCAGGTACGGCACGCTGCTCGCCGGATCGAAGCCGTTGATGAACTGCGCAAAATGGTTGCCGTAATCATTGATCAACGGACTCTGGGGCGCGTTGCTGAGCAGATAAATCCCGGCCATGGCACGGAAGAATTCATCACCTACCAATTGCATTACGACGGGGTAACTGTGCGCCAAGGCGTTGATCAACGAGCTCTGCACATTGTTACGATACACCGCGAAACGGCTGGCGGGGTCGGCACCATTGGCACTGAAAAAGCCCTCAGGGCAGGCCTGTTGGGGATCAAGCAAGGCTGCGGCAAAAACGGCTTGCGTGCTCAAGGCCGACCTCCCGAGAACAGCAACAACTCATCGGCCTGACGCGCCTCGGCCTGCAAGACACTGAAGGCCGGCAACTGATTGTCGCGTTCGATCAGGGTGGCTATCGGGCCTGTCCGCTCCAGCACGTGCTGGTACAACGACCAGACAGCGGTATCGATGGGGGCGCCGTGATCATCAATCAGCAGACGGTCGCCGAGGCTGTCGGTGTCTTCGGCAAAGCCTGCCAGATGAATCTCGCCGACGGCATGAAGGGGCAGGGCGTCGATGTAGGCCACTGGATCGCGACGATGATTGATGCACGATACGTAGACGTTGTTCACATCAAGCAACAGCCCGCAGCCTGTGCGGTGGATGATTTCGCTGATGAAGCCTGCTTCATCAATTGTCGAGCGCTCGAACGCCAGGTAGGTGGCCGGGTTCTCCAGCAACATCGGGCGTTTGAGGGTGCTTTGTACCTGGTCTATGTGTTCGCAAACGCGGTTCAGCGTTGCGTTGTCATAGGCCAGAGGCAACAGGTCATTCAGGAACACCGGGCCGTGGCTGGACCAGGCCAGGTGTTCGGAAAAGGCGTGGGGTTGATAGCGCTCGATGAGTGCGGCGAGGCGTTTGAGGTGCTGAGTGTCCAGCGGACCTTCGGCACCAATCGACAAGCCCACGCCATGCAGCGACAGCGGATACTGCTCGCGAATCAACCCCAGGTAATGATGAAACGGGCCGCCGGCCACCATGTAGTTTTCGGCGTGGACTTCGAAAAAGCCGATGTCCGGTGGTGAACCGAGCACTTCACGAAAGTGCTCGGTCTTGAGCCCCAGCCCGGCGCGGGGCGGGAACCCGAACGGTGAATGGTTCATGGTCGACACTCGGGCGGGGTCCGGATCAGGCTTTGGCTTTGAAGGCTTCCATCTGACCGAAACCGGTCGACGAGGTCTTGCTTTCGGTGGTGGCGCAGGTGCCTTTAGGGACAGACTTCCAAGCATTAGTCTGGAAGTCTGTTTTCGAGGTGCCGGCGCAAGTGGTGCCGGCGCCTGCTGCGCAATCGTTGTGACCTTTCATGGCCACGCCGAAGCATTTTTCCATGTCGTCGGCCGCGTGGACGGTGGAGACAGCGGCCATACTCAGTGCAGAACCGAGGGCCAGAACCAGGGCGGTGGCGGACAGGGTGCGGGTGGTAGCAGTCATGATGTTTCTCCGGTTTTTGAGGTTGGGTAAGAAAGCGTTTGTGCTTGCTTACCGCTCTAGAGAAAGGTCATGGCGATGCGTTACAGCCCATCCCAAAATTTTTCTACAAAACTTCAAGTCACCACCAATCCCTTGTAGGAGCCGAGCTTGCTCGCGATAGCGGTTTGTCATTCGACATCATTGTTGTCTGATCCACCGCTATCGCGAGCAAGCTCGGCTCCTACAGGGGATCTCCGTTGTCTGGAAGGTTTGTGGCAGGCACAAAAAAACGGCCCGAAGGCCGTTTTTGTTTACCGCAAAGACTCAACCACCCAGATACGCTTCACGCACTTTCGGATCAGTCAGCAGTGCTTCACCGGTGCCTTGCATCACCACCCGGCCGTTCTCCAGAACGTACGCGCGGTCAGCAATTTTCAGTGCCTGGTTGGCGTTCTGCTCAACCAGAAACACGGTCACGCCATCCTTGCGCAGTTGTTCGATGATGTCGAAGATCTGCTGGATGATGATCGGCGCCAGGCCCAACGAAGGTTCGTCGAGCAGCAGCAGCTTGGGCTTGCTCATCAGCGCACGGCCGATGGCGAGCATTTGCTGTTCGCCGCCGGACATGGTGCCGCCGCGTTGGGCGAATCGTTCTTTCAGGCGTGGGAAAAGTTCGAGAACCTTGTCCATCTGTTCCTGATAGTCGCCCTTGTCGGTGAAGAAGCCGCCCATGGCGAGGTTTTCTTCCACGGTCAGGCGCGAGAACACTCGACGACCTTCCGGGACCACGGCGATGCTTTTGCGCATGATCTGCGACGAGCTCTGGCCGACCAGTTCCTCACCCATGTAGCGGATGCTGCCGCTGTGGGCTTGCGGCGAACCGCAGAGCGTCATCAGCAGGGTCGACTTGCCGGCACCGTTGGCGCCGATCAGGGTCACGATTTCGCCCTGGCGGACTTCCACGTTGACGCTGTGCAGGGCCTGGATCTTGCCGTAGAAGGTGGAAACGTTTTCGAATTGCAGCATTTACGCTTCCCCCAGGTAGGCTTTGATCACTTCGGGATTGTCGCGGATCTGTTCCGGCGTACCGTTGGCCAGAGGCGTGCCCTGGTTGATCACGACGATGTGGTCGGAAATGCTCATGACCAGTTTCATGTCGTGTTCGATCAACAGCACGGTGACGTTGTGCTCTTCACGCAGCACGCTGATCAGCGCCTTGAGGTCTTCGGTTTCCTTCGGGTTCAGACCGGCAGCCGGTTCGTCGAGCATAAGGATCCGCGGGCGGGTCATCATGCAACGAGCGATTTCCAGGCGACGTTGCTGACCGTAGGCCAGGGTGCCGGCCGGACGGTTGGCGAACTGCGTGAGGTTGACCTTGTCCAGCCAGTACGCGGCGAACTCCATGGCTTCGCGTTCGCTTTTGCGAAAGCCCGGGGTCTTGAACAGCCCGGCCAGGAAGTTGGTGTTCAGGTGACGGTGCTGGGCGATCAAGAGGTTCTCGACCGCGGTCATGTCCTTGAACAATCGTACGTTCTGGAAGGTGCGCACCACGCCTTTGAGGGCGATCTTGTGGCCCGGCAGGCCTTCGATGGGCTCGCCGTCCAGCAGGATGCTGCCGCCGCTCGGCTTGTAGAAACCGGTCAGGCAGTTGAACACCGTGGTCTTGCCGGCGCCGTTGGGGCCGATCAATGCCACGACCTGTTTTTCCTTCACGGACAGGGCGACGCCGTTGACCGCCAGCAAGCCGCCGAAGCGCATGCTCAGATTTTCTACTTTAAGGATCTCGCGGCTCATTTGCGCAGCTCCATGTGAGGACGTTGCATGGGCAGCAGGCCTTGAGGGCGCCAGATCATCATCAGCACCATCAAGGCGCCGAACATCAACATGCGGTATTCACTGAACTCACGCATCATTTCCGGCAACAGGATCATCACCGTGGCCGCCAGCACGACGCCCAGTTGCGAACCCATGCCGCCCAGCACCACGATGGCAAGGATGGTCGCCGACTCGATGAAGGTGAAGGACTCCGGTGTCACCAGGCCCTGACGCGCGGCGAAGAAGCTACCGGCGAAACCGGCGAAGCACGCACCCAGGGTGAAGGCCGAAAGCTTGATGATGGTCGGGTTCAGACCCAGCGCACGGCAGGCGATTTCATCTTCACGCAGCGCTTCCCAGGCACGGCCCAGAGGCATGCGCAGCAAGCGGTTGATGACGAACAGGGCGAACAGCGACAACAACACCGCGATCAGGTAAAGGAAGATCACCTTGTTGATCGAGTTGTACTCCAGGCCGAAGTACTCGTGGAACGTCTGCAGTCCCTCTGCGGCCGTTTTATCGAAGGTCAGTCCGAAAAGCGTTGGCTTGGGAATGTTGCTGATGCCGTTCGGGCCACCGGTGAGGTCGGTCAGGTTACGCAGGAACAGACGGATGATTTCACCGAAGCCCAGGGTCACGATCGCCAAGTAGTCACCGCGCAAACGCAATACCGGGAAGCCCAGCAAGAAGCCGAACGTCGCCGCCATCATGCCGGCGATTGGCAGGCAGATCCAGAAGCTCAGACCGTAGTAATGCGACAGCAACGCATAACTGTAGGCGCCGACGGCATAGAAACCGACATAACCGAGGTCGAGCAGGCCGGCCAGACCGACCACGATGTTCAGGCCAAGGCCCAACATCACGTAGATCAGCACCAGAGTGGCGATGTCTACCGCGCCGCGCGAGCCGAAGAACGGCCAGACCAGCGCACCGATGATCAGCGCAATGATGATCCAGCGCTGGGTGCTCGGCAGGGTCAGGAAGTTACTGGCCTTGGCCGGCATTACCGGCATGTTCGGCGAGGCTTTCCAGGCTGCGCTGATTTGGTGGTCGAACAACACCCGCAGGAACATCAGCACCGAGCACACGGCGATGGTGATCAGCGTTGCGTTGCTGGTGCCATGGACTTCGAGGTTGATGCCGACAATGGTCAGTTTCAGACCGAGTACCGGGTAGGCAACGGCCCACACCAGCAAGGCGCTGAACAACGCCTGTTTAAGATTCCTAGTCATACTTTTTCAACCTCCGGACGGCCCAACAGGCCGGTTGGCCGGAACAACAACACCAGAACCAATAGACCGAAAGCCACGACGTCCTTGTACTGGTCGCCGAAAATATCGGCACCAAAGGCTTCCGCTACCCCCAGCACGATCCCGCCGAGCATGGCGCCGGGGATGCTGCCGATACCGCCCAGTACTGCAGCGGTGAAGGCCTTGAGGCCGACGAGGAAACCGGCGTTCGGGTTGATCACGCCATATTGCATGCTCAACAGCACAGCCGCGATGGCCGCCAGAGCAGCACCGATGACAAAGGTCAGGGCGATGATGTTGTTGGTGTTGATACCCAGCAGGTTGGCCATCTTGATGTCTTCGGCACAGGCACGGCAGGCGCGACCCAGGCGAGAGCGGGAGATGAACAGCGTCAGGCCGAGCATGGCGACGAAGGTCACCACGAACACCACGATTTGCATGTAGGAGATCAGCACTTCATGTGCGCCACCTGGCCCGAAGGCAAAGTTGCCCGGAATCAGGTTGGGGATGGATTTGTCCTTGGAGTCTTGCGCCAACAGAACCGTGTTCTGCAGGAAGATCGACATGCCGATGGCGGAAATCAGCGGGATCAGACGGTTGCTGCCGCGCAAGGGGCGGTAGGCGATCCGTTCGATGCTGTAGCCGTAGGCACTGGTCACGACGATGGTCGCGAGAAAAGCGGCAGTCATCAACAGCGGAACGCTGTCGAGTCCCATCATGGTCAGCCCGGCAATGGCGATGAACGCCACATAGGAACCAATCATGTACACCTCGCCGTGGGCGAAGTTGATCATTCCAATGATGCCGTAAACCATCGTATAGCCGATGGCGATCAGGGCATACGTGCTGCCAATGGTCAGACCATTAACCAGCTGTTGGAAAAAGTGATAGATGTCAGGCATTACAGCGCTCCTAAAAACCTGATACGCATTTCACTGGTGGAGTCATTTTCCCGCTCGAGCCCCGTGGATCTGCATCCACTTCGAATTCGAGGTTGGCCAGCGAACCGCTGATGACGGTTTTGAGATTTTCAGGTGGGGAGACTGGCGGATCACGCCAGCGCGGCCCAAAACGTTCGTAAAACAAAGCCCGCGGCACGCCGTGGGCTTTATTGGCAGTCAGTATGGCAAAGCCTTACTGAGGCGAAGCTTCAGTTTTTGGTTTGCCGAAGTGCCACTCGTAAACCACAAATTTGAAGTCTTTCAAGTCGCCTTTCGCGTCGAAAGACAAGTCGCCAGTCGGGGTTTTGAAAGTGCCGGCGTGGATGGCTTCAGCCACTTTGGCAGGGTCTTCGGACTTGGCAGTCTTGATGCCTTCGGCGATCACTTCAACAGCCGAGTAGGATGGGAACACGAACGGACCGCTCGGGTCTTCTTTCTTGGCTTTGAACGCGTCAGCCAGGGCAACGTTGGCTGGATCCTGGTCGAAGGATTTCGGCAGGGTTACCAGCAGACCTTCGGAAGCGTCCTTGGCAATCTGCGAAATGGAGTCGTTACCCACGCCTTCCGGACCCATGAACTTGGCTTTCAGGCCTTTTTCCTGGGATTGACGCAGGATCAGACCCAGCTCTGGGTGGTAGCCGCCGTAGTAGACGAAGTCGACGTTGGCTTGCTTGAGCTTGGCGATCATCGACGAGAAGTCTTTGTCGCCGGCGTTGACGCCTTCGAACACGGCAACCTTGACGCCTTTGCCTTCCAGGGTTTTCTTCACGGCGGTGGCAATGCCTTCACCGTATTGCTGTTTGTCGTGCAGCACAGCAACGATTTTCGGTTTCACGTGATCGGCAATGTAGTTACCGGCGGCAGGGCCCTGGGCGCTGTCCAGACCGATGGTGCGGAACACCATTTTGTAACCACGAGAGGTGATGTCCGGGCTGGTGGCAGCCGGGGTGATCATGATCACGCCTTCGTCTTCGTAAATGTCCGAAGCCGGTTGAGTGGAGCTGGAGCACAGGTGGCCAACCACGAACTTGACGCCGTCGTTGACGACTTTGTTCGCGACCGCTACCGCTTGTTTCGGATCACAGGCGTCATCGTATTCAACGGCTACGAGTTTCTTGCCGTCTACGCCGCCTTTGGCGTTGATCTGTTCGATGGCCATTTTGGCGCCACTGAACTGCATGTCGCCGTATTGGGCTACAGGGCCGGTTTTAGGGCCAGCGATGCCGATCTTGATGGTGTCAGCTGCGAACGAATGGCTGGCAACCCCGGCCAGAACCATAGCGGCAAACAGTTTGGAAATCTGCTTAGTAGCCTTAGTCATAGTGCTCCACTCTTACTGTTGTAGTTTTTATAGTCCTGGCGCCGAAGCAGCAGAACCGGGTCAGATATCTTCGATACCTTCCGGAAAATGCCCCCGACAACTGTACCGGTACAGTGTAGAGCGCCAATTGTTAGCCTGGGAAGCTGGCGCAAGGGGGCAAATTCTGCGGGTGTCGCTTTTTTGAAAGAAAAAGACAGAATCACGGCGGATGTTAGCTGGCTAATTGCTTGATTCAGCAGCATTCCTTGGCTTTCCTGCGTTTATTCAATCGGTGACTAAATTGCATCCGGGTTTTTCTGGCGGACCACCAACGTTATCATTCGCGTCGATTTCTTTTCCGGACAGGACCCATGACTCAAGAACCTAGCACCCTCTATGCCAAGCTGCTTGGTGAAACCGCATCTATTACCTGGAAAGAGCTGGAGCCGTTCTTTGCCAGGGGTGCCCTATTGTGGGTCGACCCTGGTCTGGATTTGATCGCCGCCGCCGAGGCAGTCGCTACTGACGAAGGCGAGAAAGTGGCTGCCTGGCTGGCCGCCGACCAAGTCGCCAAGCTGTCTGAAACGCGGGCGCTGGATCTTTTTGAACGCGATCCGGAGCTGTGGGCCGTGGTGGTTTCGCCGTGGATTCTGATCCAGGAAAGGGCGACGAGCTGAGTCTGCGCACTTCATTGATGCGCCCTGTTGGCGGCCAAAAGTGTGTAGGTGAGTAGCGAGATGGCATGTTGCCGTGGAGAAAGGCCACAAGTGGGCCAGCATCACGGTGACGTAAACGTAACGGGAACAGTTCGGTGAGCAGCCGAAGGGCTGCTTAATTGTTTCTTGATTGTGGATTTGTGGTGGATCTGATGCCGCCAATCGCGAGCAAGCTCGACTCCTGCAGGGGGCGGTGGCGTTCACAAATTTTGTGATCGACATCGTCCCTGTAGGAGCCGAGCTTGCTCGCGATTGGCCACGACGCGGTATTGCGCCGAGTCTTAAGCGGTCTTGCCAGTATGGTTATTGAGGGAAATAACCTTGGTCTTGCCAATCCGGTGACGGTAAATCTCACGCAGGTACTTGATCGCCTTCTTCACGCAATCGCGTGACAAGCGAATGTCGTTGATCGAGACAAACTTGTCCTTGTCGTTGATCAGTTCGCGGTACTTTTTCTCGTACATCGGTTTGATCGCGTACCAGTTGGTATCGAGGATCTTCGCCGGGTTCTCGAATTCATTGAGCAACTCGTCGATCCGGTCTTCGTCGAACTCTTCATTAATGATGAAGTCGAGGATCGAGTTATCCAGTGTCTCGTCGAAGCGGTACGGGTTTTTCGCAAAGCAGCGTTTGATGAACGCCACGATCAGCGTCAGGAAGTCGTCCGACAGGCACGGGCTTTTGGCGATCAGGGTGGTCAGCGACAAGTTGGCCGATGCGCCGATTACCAGTGCGTAACGCTTGAGCGTGGTGTTCGGGAACAGGCTGTTGAGGTGGGTCTTCAACCGGTTCAGGTCCATGTAGGACAGCTTGTAGTCTTTCGGCAAGGACACAATCGACACCACCGACGAGCAGTTCTTGAAGAAGTGCAGGTCGTGCAACGCCGCCGCGTCGTAACCGGAATTTTTGTATTGCTCCAGCGAGGCGCGATAGCGCTTGGACTCGATCGGCAGCAGGCTGATGCCTTCGATCGCCTGGGTCACTTTGTTGAAGTGCGGCAGGTCGATGGAGCGGAAGAACAAATCGTCTATGTTCAGGCGCTGTGGTTCTTTCTCGAAGACCTTGAACTTGTCGCTGCTTGGCGGCGGTGTTTCCGGCACCACGGACTCGGCGTAGGCAATCGCCACCGGACCGGCGAGGCTCATGAACAAGTCGTTGGCGTCGAGGCGAATGGTTTCGCCGATGTCGATGCCGGCGCGGCGGAAATAGTTCTGGTCGTAGTCCGTCGTGACCGCTTGTGCTGTCAGGATGTTGAAGATCTGCTGCGAGATGTATTGGTTGGCGTGTTTTTCCATGGCATTGACGTCAATGTTCTGGATGTTGCCGTCATCGCTTTCTTCGGCATAACGCATGATGTCGTTGGAGATCAGCATCATGGCGTTCCATGGGCGGATACGCCCCATGACGCTGGCTTCGCTGCTGTCTTCGTTGGCGAAGTTGTAGGAGAAGTCCCACTCTTCAGACAGGTATTTACACAGCAGGCGACCGGCATTGATGTGCAGCGCCTCGGACATTTCGCTGCGGTGATCGGAAATGTTCGGCAGTACGCAAATACCGCTGGTGAAGATCGGCTCGAAGACGAAGGAATGACCGCTCTTGCTGTCATGTTCGTCCATCGGCTTGGTGTCGAACGTTTTGTTCATGTACGAGTGCTGCTGGGCCAGGCCGAATTCGGAAGCCATGCCCGAACCGGTACCGCCGCCGGCGCTGAAAATCGAGAAATACAGGCGCGACTGGTTGGCCTTGATCCCGCAACTGTCGATCAGGTACGAGTGAATCATCTTCCAGTCCGGGCTGGAGAAACGCTGGGTGTCCTTGTTCAGGATGATCTTGGCCAGGTACTGACCGAGAATCGGCGCGTTACCGGCACCACCGGCGTGGACTTCCGACAAGTCCATGATTTTCATTTTGCTGTAGTCGCGCAGGAAGCCGCTTTTTTCGCCCTTGCGCGAGAAACGGATGCGACCGGCAATGTCTTTGTCGAGGTCGCCAAGCATGACCAGCGGTTCCACCAGGAACACCGGTTTGGCGCCCTTGTTGGTACCCAGGCGCAGGTTGTTACGAATCCATTGTGCCGGGCTGTAGCCCTTTTCCGCATAGCGTTTGTCCGGCGACAGACGGTCTTCGTTATTGAATTCGTTGAGATAAAACTTGCGGGCGTTGTACACCAGTTCCGCAACGTCCAGGGCGATGTTCGAGCCGCAGCGGCCCAGACCAATCAGGCACACCGACGGGAATTCCTGGTCGCTGTGCTGCTCGCTGGCGCCTTCCAGATGGGGCGGGCGCGGGAACACCATGTCGCGCAGACCGTCGAGGTTATCGAGGATGCGGTCGGTATTGGTTTCGGTGAAATACAGGTATTGCTGAGTGGCCAGCGGGCGCGCCGGGGTCAATGGCTTCAACGGTGAGGGGCTGTTCGCCGCAGGGCTCAGAAGCAGATCGGAGACCGCAGTGGCCGGGTTATTTTTGGAAGTCATTGTGCGCCGTCTACCTGGACTTGTTGGTTGAGCGACAACTGTCGTCAAACCATTCACGGAATGGGGGGCTCGCGTCTTTTTTTTGCGCGTATTTGGCCCAAGTCTCAGGGACTTGCCTGAGCAACAGTGGGGGAATCCTTTCCTTAATCATGATGAATCGGCCAATATTCGGCGTTCTTTAATCAAAGGGAGGCTAAATGATGTCAACGCTACCTTCGTTGGGGTTCGCCGGGATCGGTCTGATGGGCCTGCCCATGTGCCGGCGCCTGTTGGCGGCGGGCTATCCGTTGACCGTGTGGAATCGCAATCCGGCCAAGTGCGTGCCGCTGGTTGAAGCCGGTGCCCGACAAGTGGCAACACCCGCTGAACTGTGTCAGCACGCCGACATTGTCATGCTGTGTCTGGCGGACACCGCAGTGGTGCGTGAGGTGGTTTTTGGCCCGGCCGGGGTGGCTGTGGGGGCGAAAAGCGGTCAGCTACTGGTGGATTTTTCCAGCCTGGAGCCCAGCGCCACACGAGAAATGGCCAAACAGTTGATCGACACCACTGGGATGAGTTGGCTGGATGCTCCGGTGTCCGGCGGCGTGGTCGGCGCCGAGGGCGGCAGCCTGGCGATCATGGTGGGTGGCGAGGCCGGGGATCTGCAGCGAGTGCGTCCGCTTTTGCTGACACTGGGCCAGCGTGTCACCCACATGGGCGGAGTCGGGGCCGGGCAGGTGACCAAGGCGTGCAATCAGATGATCGTGGCGTGTAATGCGCTGGTCATCGCCGAAGTGGTGGCGCTGGCCGAGTGTTCCGGGGTTGATGCTCGACTGATCGCCGAGGCTCTCGCCGGTGGTTTTGCCGATTCAAAACCGTTGCAGATCCTCGCTCCGCAAATGGCCCACAGCCAATTTGAACCGGTGAAATGGCATGTGCGCACGCTGCTCAAGGACCTCGACAGCGCCGTGAAGTTTTCCCGCGAACAGGGTTCGGCCACACCGCTCAGTGGATTGGCTGCACAGTTGATGCGATTGCATGGGAGCCAGGGTTACCTGGAAAAAGATCCATCGACATTAGTGCAAATGTACCGCGAGCCAGACTAAGCCTCAGGCGCTTTGTTCATAGGGTATGTCGAATTCCGGTTGCAAGGCCGGAAGGCCGAACGCTGCTCGGGCTGCGTCGCAATCCACGTTAGCCTCGCCATTTTCCCAGGAGGCCTCGAACTCACGGCAGGTGCTGGAACGTTCATTGTAAATCGAGCATTTGACCTCGCTGCCGACTTCTCCCACCAGGCTGACACATCGGGTGGGTTTGCAGTCGGTGCCGAGCATCGCCACCCGACTGGGGCTAATCGACGCGACCAGGTCGTCAGGCACCGTTCCACCGGCCGAGGTGCATTCACCCCAGAAAAAAGACACACGGAAATGAGAACAGCAGGCACCGCAATTCAGGCATGGACTGATTTCGGACATGGGCGTTTATCTAAGGAGGAGTGGGCGCGCAGGGGAGCGGGCAGGGTCGCTATTCTAGGCTTCGCAACGGGCTTTGGAAGGGGGGGGCGAAAGGTATTTTTCAACGACGGGCGGCACCGTGAAAACACCGGCCGGATACCCGTGAAACCTGGGTTTGGCGGTCAGCAGGTCTGCTTGAATGCCATGGACTGATATCAGCCTTGCGAATGATGACAGACAGTGTTGGCGGGCCTGTCTAGATTGACGGTTCCGGGGACAGTGAGACCCCAATAACAATAAAAGAGACGGACCCATGCAGAACTCGACCCAAGCGGCGAATGCCTGGCGCATTCTGTTCCTGTTGTTTCTGGCCAACTTGTTCAACTTCTTCGATCGCACCATCCCCGCCATCATTATCGAGCCGATCCGCATGGAATGGCACCTCAGCGACTTTCAGTTGGGGATCGTCGGCACCGCTTTCACCCTCGTTTATGCAATAGCCGGCCTGCCTCTGGGGCGGATGGCCGATACCGGTTCGCGAAGCAAATTGATGGGTTGGGGCCTGGCGGTCTGGAGCGGGTTGACGGCGGTCAACGGGCTGGTGGGCAGCTTCTGGAGTTTCCTGATCGTGCGCATGGGCGTCGGTATCGGTGAAGCCAGTTATGCCCCCGCCGCCAACTCGCTGATCGGCGATTTGTTTCCGGCGCATCGCCGGGCGCGGGCGATGGGCATCTTTATGCTGGGCTTGCCGTTGGGGTTGCTGCTGGCATTCTTCACCATCGGCGCAATGGTCAAGGCGTTCGACAGCTGGCGCGCGCCGTTCTTTATCGCGGCGGTGCCGGGGCTGATCCTGGCGATCTTCATGTTCTTCATCAAGGAGCCGAAACGCGGCGCAGCAGAAGCGGTGCAGGTGTCCCAGGAACGCATAGACCGGCCGATCCGCCGGGTGCTGGCGGTGCCGACTTTTCTGTGGCTGGTGATGGCGGGGTTGTGTTTCAACTTTGCGACCTACGCCTGCAACTCATTTTTGGTGCCGATGCTGCAGCGCTACTTCCTGATGCCATTGCAGGAGGCTGCGGTAGCAACGGGTGTAATCGTCGGCGTCACCGGCCTGTTCGGTCTGACGCTCGGCGGTTGGGTCGCCGACAAGATTCATCAGCGGGTGGCCAACGGGCGGCTGTTGTTTGCAGGGTTCAGCCTGATTATCTCGACCCTGTGCACGGCGTGGGCGCTGCATTCCGGCCGAATCGAGATTGGTGTATTTGTGGCGGTCTTCAGTGTGGGCTGGTTGTTTGCCTATAACTTCTATACCTGCGTCTACACCGCGATTCAGGACGTGGTCGAGCCACGCCTGCGGGCCACGGCGATGGCGCTGTTCTTTGCCGGCCTGTATTTGCTGGGCGGTGGTTTGGGGCCGGTGGTGGTGGGTGGTTTGTCCGACCACTTTGCGCACACGGCGATGCTGTCGGCCGGTGCAGAGCAGATGACCGAGGCGTTCAAAGCGGTCGGGCTGCATGACGCGATGTACCTGATTCCGGTGGCGTTGTTCTTCACCATGGTGTTTCTGTTTATGGCATCGCGGTGTTTTGTGCGGGATGCGAAGCGGATGAAGGAAGGGTTGGTGGCGGTAGTTGAGCCTGGAGTTGCTGTGGCGACTGCCTAAAGGGGTTCACTTTTGGTTTTGTCTGCTACCCGCTTAGGGGTGGCAGACACTAGCAGCCCGATTACGCATAAATAAAGAATAATTCCCGCAATGCCAGCAATCGTATCGTATACGAATCCGGCGATCACCAGTATGCCCAGCAATGATGAGATAAATATCATTAAATTTGATGCCAGATAAACGAACAGCCTCAGGCCAAATGACCGGGGTCTGATAAATATTGAAGTAAGCATTCCTACAACTACGCAGGCGATTGCTAGGATTCCGATGCCTTGGAGTGCCACCGTAAGCATAATTGCCGCGGACAAACCTTCTTTGTCCGATAAATCGTTTATATTGGGGGGGACTTGGACCGCTACTGATAATAAGCAGATCCAAGCTCCTATAAATAGAGCGATAGCCGTCAGTAAGCGTTGATACGGGCGCATAAAGATCCTTGTTAAGAATGCGTTGCCGGTCGCGCAGCCTGCACGCGACCGATTTGAGTGAGTGTTGGTTTTTGATGCAGCTAAATGGTCGGAGGATCTATTTTGTAATTAAGTATTGTTGAAGCTAACGATCAATGGTGATTACGTGGGTTCCCTTGATGGCTATTTGGTACGGTTGTGCATTTAAGTATTTTTCAACTACAGCGAGCACGCTGGTAGAAGCTTCACCTATCAATGAGCGCCACGTACCTAAATTACCGTCAAATACATCGTGATAAGATCGGGCTCCACCATTAAAGTTTATCCTTCCACTCTCATTTTTCGTGATGGTACCTTCAATTTTTAGCGTGATGTTACCAAGCCATGCGCCAGTCAGCCAAGAATTTGGAAATGTGTCAAAAGGCACTTTATCAATTGCGATTGCTGTTTTGCCGACTGGAGCAGAAGCAAACGCGGACTCCAGCATTGGAATTGTCGTGCTAGAGAGATTCAAGCTCAAGCTATTGATGTTCGTTTCGGCTGTGGCTCCTTTTCCAAAAAGGAAATGGCCAAAGGCAGCCAATGGAGTTAAAAGTCCCGCAGACAATCCTACGGATTCCGGAACAGATCCCGCTTTAAAGTTGTTAGTTGCATAATGCAACGCTTGAGCAGGCGACAAATTCGGATTCAAGCAAATATAGTTGTCAGCAAATGGAATGGCTTGCATGTCACGGATTATGGATTGAACTATGCTGGTGGCAACTCCATTTTTAATATAGGACTTTTGTTCGTTGGTGATCTTTATGATCATCTCCCGCCACATACCTTGGCCATAGAAAGCGTTGCGTTCTTGTTGTTGAGCGGTAAAAATCAGTGCAGGGTTTGGTGCGGGCCAAGTGACTCCTCGTGGTGGGGAATATCCTGGTGCTGCAGCTGTAATGTTGAGGGGAGGGAGAGTTAATCCATTACTCATTGTAAAATCCTAAAATATTTTATGGTTGTCAGTAGCGTGTGCTACGTGTATCGCTCGCGCCTGGTGCGGCGGTCTGTGTTTTTATACTAGTATGTTAATAGTAAGAATGGGTCTGAGAGTTGAGTAGGAAAGTTCTTTTTGGGCGTGGAGAAGAGGCGGCGTTAAATGTATTTGTTGCTGCTCTATGGTTGTAACGAATTGTCCTATTCGGTTGTCAGAAACGTCCTGCGTAATTATTAGAAAGCTCTGCTTGGAAGTTTGAAATCTTGAACTGACAAGACCAAGAATTCGTACAATAAAAAAGGCCCGCATCGCTGCGGGCCTTTTTTATTGACGGAGTAGATGCGGAAGATTAACCCGCTACCAACACCCGAATCGCTTCCAGTCGCAGTGCAGCCTTTTCAAGCATGGCCAACCCTTGCTCGCGCTGTTTGCGCAGGGCAACCAGTTCGCTGTCGCGTACGGTCGGGTTGACGGCTTGCAACGCTGTCAGGCGCGCCAGTTCTTCTTCGGTGTCAGCCGCCAGACGACGCTGCGCCTCGGCAACACGCTCGGCATGACGCGGGAAGATCTTCTCTTCGCCAGCATTGATCCGTGGCGTCAACTGATCACGCTGAGCCTGGATGAACTTGTTGGCGCTGGCGCGCGGTACGCTTTCCAGTTGATCGTTCAAGGTCTCGAACGACACGCGGGCCGAGAGATCATTGCCATTGGTATCGAGCAGGCAGCGCAGGGCGGCCGGTGGCAGGTAACGGCCCAGTTGCAGCGAACGCGGGGCAACCACTTCGCTGACGTAGAGCAGTTCCAGCAACACGGTGCCAGGTTTGAGCGCCTTGTTCTTGATCAGCGCCACGGCGGTGTTACCCATCGAGCCGGACAAGACCAGGTCCATGCCGCCCTGAACCATCGGGTGCTCCCAAGTGATGAACTGCATGTCTTCGCGAGACAGCGCCTGATTGCGGTCGTAAGTGATGGTCACGCCTTCGTCGTCGCCGAGCGGGAAGCTGGCGTCGAGCATTTTTTCGCTCGGCTTGAGGATCAGCGCGTTTTCCGAATGGTCTTCGCTGTCGATGCCGAATGCATCGAACAGGGTTTCCATATAGATCGGCAGGGCAAACTGATCGTCCTGCTCAAGAATGTCTTCAACCAGTGCGTCACCTTCACCGGCACCGCCGGAGTTGAGTTCCAGCAAGCGGTCGCGGCCGGTGTGCAAGTCAGCTTCCAGACGCTCACGCTCGGTGCGGGCTTCGTCGATCAGTGCTTGCCACTCGCCGTCGTCAGCCTCTTCCAGAAGCGGCAGCAGGCGCGGGCCGAACTGATGCTGCAAGGCGTTGCCGGTCGGGCAGGTGTTGAGGAACGCGTTGAGCGCTTCGTGATACCACTGGAACAGGCGCTCTTGCGGGCTGGTTTCCAGATACGGCACGTGCAGTTCAATGGTGTGCTTCTGGCCGATTCGGTCCAGACGACCGATACGCTGCTCCAGCAAATCCGGGTGCGACGGCAGATCGAACAGCACCAAGTGGTGCGAGAACTGGAAGTTGCGACCTTCACTGCCGATTTCCGAGCAGATCAGCACCTGTGCACCGAATTCTTCATCGGCGAAGTACGCGGCGGCGCGGTCACGTTCGAGGATGTTCATGCCTTCGTGGAAGACCGTGGCCGGAATCCCGGAACGTACGCGCAGGGCGTCTTCCAGGTCCATGGCGGTTTCGGCGTGGGCGCAGATCACCAGTACTTTGGTGCGCTTGAGCATTTTCAGGGTGTCGATCAGCCACTCGACGCGCGGGTCGAATTTCCACCAGCGTTCTTCTTCACTGGCGTCCGGCTGGGCCTGGAAGCTGACTTCCGGGTACAACTCGGCGTGATCGCCCAGTGGCAGTTCGAGGTATTCGTCAGGGCATGGCAGCGGGTACGGGTGCAGTTTGCGCTCCGGGAATCCCTGCACGGCGGCGCGGGTGTTACGGAACAGCACGCGGCCGGTGCCGTGGCGATCCAGCAATTCGCGAACGAGGCGGGCGCTGGCTTCGGTGTCGCCGTCGTTCACGGCGGCCAGCAGGGCTTCGCCTTCGTTGCCGAGGAAACCGTGAATGGTCTTGTGTGCTTCAGGCGACAGGCGCCCTTTGTCCAGCAGCTCCTGAACGGCTTCGGCTACCGGGCGATAGTTTTCGCTTTCGGCGCGGAAGGCGGCCAGGTCATGGAAACGGTTCGGGTCGAGCAGGCGCAGACGGGCGAAGTGGCTGTCCTGACCCAGTTGTTCCGGGGTCGCAGTCAGCAACAGCACGCCGGGAATGGTCTCGGCGAGCTGCTCGACCAACGTGTATTCCGGGCTGGCGTTGTCTTCATGCCACACCAGGTGGTGGGCTTCGTCGACAACCATCAGGTCCCAGCCGGCAGCAAACAGCGCATCCTGAGCCTTTTCGTCTTCGACCAGCCACTCAAGTGCGACCAGCGCGAGCTGGGTGTCTTCGAACGGGTTGGCGGCATCGCTTTCGATGAAGCGTTCTTCGTCGAACAGCGCGACTTGCAGGTTAAAGCGGCGGCGCATCTCGACCAGCCACTGGTGCTGCAGGTTCTCGGGAACCAGGATCAGCACGCGGTTGGCGCGGCCCGAGAGCAGTTGGCGATGGATCACCAAACCGGCTTCGATGGTTTTACCCAAGCCTACTTCGTCCGCCAGCAGAACGCGTGGCGCAATGCGGTCGGCGACTTCACGGGCGATGTGCAATTGGTGCGCGATCGGTTGCGCACGTACGCCACCGAGGCCCCAAAGAGCGGACTGCAATTGGCGGCTGGTGTGTTCCAGGGTGTTGTACCGCAGGGAGAACCAGGCCAGCGGGTCGATCTGCCCGGCGAACAAACGGTCGCTGGCCAGACGGAACTGAATGAAGTTCGACAGCTGGGTTTCCGGCAGGGTGACCCCTTCGTTCTGCGCGTTGAGGCCGTGGTAGACCAACAGGCCATCGACATCGTCGACTTCCTGGACGGTCAGTTTCCAGCCTTCGAAGTGAGTGATCGAGTCACCGGGTGAAAACCGCACGCGGGTGAGGGGCGCATTCCTTAGCGCGTACTGGCGAGTTTCGCCAGTGGCCGGGTAGAGCACGGTCAACAAGCGGCCGTCCTGTGCCAGAACGGTGCCTAAACCCAGCTCGGCTTCGCTGTCACTGATCCAGCGTTGCCCCGGTTGATACTGCTGCGCCATGCTGCCTGACTCCCACCTTGAAAAAGCGGGCTATCTTAACGGAATGAGACCTTCAGGGCCAAAGGACTCTCATAAAAACTCGCAGTCTTACGTTAGCCCAACGAAACCATGCCCGCAGGCCAGGGCACCCATTCGTGTCAAACGGGTCACAGTTTGCGACCGATGGCTCAAGTCGCCATCCTCGCGGCCGACAGCCTGCTGACAGGAGACTAATAATCATGCTGCCACCGATGCTCCCCTTGAGTGCCGTGCCGATCACCTCACAGCAGGACCCGATTCGTCAGCGCCCGGATATTCCGCCGGTGGTGCCGGTGCAGGAGAGTTCCAACGAAAGCACGATCGACTTGCAACAGCGCGATCCCGAGGAAGCCGCTTTTCAGCTGCGCGAGGAGCAGCGACGCAAGCAGGAGCGCGAGCGTCGCCGTCGCGAGGCCGATGAAGACCCGGAGGAACATCTGGCGATTCCCGGTGACGAACTGAATGCCGACAACACGGTACCGGTGGCGCCGTTGATGGAAGATCAGCCGCGTCAGGGCTTGTGGGTCGATATTCAGATTTGAGGTTGCGGCTGGTCAGCGCGGCCGTCAGACCGCATTATTAGGGCAACCCTGTCAAACGATGCACAGAGCACCATGAGCCAAGACGATAAGCTGATTGATCTCAATTCTGAACGCGCCAAGCGGGTTCACGACCTTAATGAAAAACGTCTGAACGAAGTTCGTCAGGCGTTTGAGCAGGCGATGCCATTGGGTAAAACCAAGAAGAAACCGAAGAACAAGCCGAAAAAGCGTTGAAGTACCCTGCATCTTTTGATGCAGGTCAGTTATTTTCCCTCCTTTACGTCCGGTCTCGGGCGACATTGATCCAGGTCAATTTTCTCATCTGCCTGTTTAGTTAACTTAGCCCTATCGCAACAGAGCAAGTCCTGGAGGCCAGTCATGTTTTTCGACAACGTGGTGTTCGCCGGAGTGCTGACTGTCAGCCTCATGGTTATGTTTTTCGCAGGATTAGGAATTTTTATCTGGAAAGATTCGCACAAGCGCAAATCTTAGTTCTTTCCGGATGTAATGAGCACGCAAGGCATTTTGGGCAACTTCGGTTGCCCTTTTTTTTTCCTGTAATTTATATCTGGCAATACAAAACCCTTGTAGGAGTGAGCCTGCTCGCGATAGCGGTGTGTCAGTCACGTTAATGCTGGATGTGCCGCCGCCATCGCGAGCAGGCTCACTCCTACAAGGGTTCTCCGTTGAATTTGAAATTGCGCCCACAAAAAAGCCCGACTCAATGGTCGGGCTTTTTCATGATTCAGCGATGGATCAGCTACCCAGCGCCTTCGACGCCAGCCAGAACAGGCCGGCCGACAGGGCCACCGTCGCAGGCAGGGTCAGGACCCAGGCCAGCAGAATGGTTTTCACCGTGCCGCCTTGCAGGCCGCTTTTGTTCGCGACCATGGTACCGGCCACGCCCGAGGACAACACGTGGGTGGTGGACACCGGCAGGCTGAAGATGTTGGCCAGGCCGATCATGCACGCGGTGGTGATCTGCGCCGACATGCCTTGGGCGTAAGTCATGCCTTGCTTGCCGATCTTCTCGCCGATGGTCAGTACCACGCGCTTCCAGCCAACCATTGTGCCCAGGCCCAACGCCAGTGCAACCGCCAGAATCACCCAGAACGGGGCGTATTCGGTGGTGGTGGTCAAGTCTTTGCGCAGTTTGTCCAGATCAGCCTTTTCACGGGCATTGAGGGTAGGCAACTTGGCGACTTTTTTTGCCGTGTCATCCAGGCAGAGCAGGTAGCGACGTACTTCGATGCGGCTTTCCGACGACAACGAGTGGTAGTCCGATACACCTTTGAGGGTGCCGAGCAGGGCGGTGATGGTCGGTTCGGTCTGTTGCGGGTTGCAACGGAATTTTTCCGGCAGATCACCCTCTATGCTTTTGCCCAGCGCCAGGTATTCACCCAGGGTGTCGGCGTTGCGCTTGTAGAACTGGCTCAGGTGCAGGGTCGCATCGCGAGTCCGTTCGATCTGGTAAGTCGTGCTGCTCAGGTCGAGTACGAACTGCGCCGGCACGATACCGATCAATACCAGCATGATCAGGCCGATACCTTTCTGGCCATCGTTGGAACCGTGCACGAAGCTCACGGCCATGGCCGAGATCACCAGGACCAGGCGGTTCCAGAACGGTGGGTGCTTCTTGTCGTCGAGCTTGCGGCGCTGGTCCGGCGTCTTGTGCATCTTGGACAGTGGACGCCACCATTTAAGGCCGATCAACACCAGTGCTGCGACGAGGAAGCCGGCCATTGGCGAGAACACCAGGGAGGCACCAATATCGATCGCCTTTTGCCAGTTCACGCCATCGGCCAGCGGAATGTCGTTGATCAACGCGTTGGCCAGGCCGACACCGAGGATCGAACCGATCAAGGTGTGGGAGCTGGACGCCGGGATACCGAAGTACCAGGTGCCCAGGTTCCAGGTGATGGCGGCAGCAAGCAGCGAGAACACCATGGCCAGTCCGTGACCGGTGTTCACATTGATCAGCAGTTCTACCGGCAGCAGGTGGACGATGGCGTACGCCACGCCAACACCGCCCAGCAGCACGCCGAGGAAGTTGAACACACCGGAAAAGAACACCGCCAGATGAGGCGGCATGGCTTTGGTGTAGATAACAGTAGCCACCGCGTTTGCGGTGTCATGAAAGCCGTTGATGAACTCGAAGGCGAGGACAAAGGCCAGGGCGAGCAAGAGGCTCACAAGCACCCAAGCATCAAGTCCGCTGAATAAATCGATCATGAAGGTTTTCTGACCCGGTCGTAAGGGGGCGCGATTATGCCAGAAAAGACTGCTAATCAATGCACTTGCTTCTCATCGGTAACATTCTTCAACGAATTAATTTGTGGCGATAGCCTATCTCCCAGCGTTTTACCGGGTTTTGCAACTCATTGAATTCATAGGGAAATACAGCAGGCGCAAGGGTTTCTCTCGTGAAGTCGAGAGGTTTAAACGCCTGTGGGAAATATCTGAGAAGAGGGTCAGAAAGGAGCCATTTACCTCATCCGATGGGTGAGGTAGCCGCTGCCCGCGTGTAGCGGGCGCGAAAGGCTTCATCAATGCAACCCGCTTTTAACGGGAGCAGACGCAGACCCTTGAAAGGATTTGGACCGAGGCGGTCAAGGCTCTTCGGCTTTGAGTTCCTTTTCCATCTTCTGCAATTCCTGAGTGAACGCCTGATCCTGAACGGTGGCGCGTTTACGCCAGGGTTTACGTTCCGGTTCGGGCTGGGCGGCGTAGGTGGTGACTTCCCCGCCGTAAACTTCCTTGTAACGTTGTTCCTGGCGCTCAAGTTCCGCGCGCAGTTCGTCTTTCGTCACAGTGCTACCTGTATGAGTTGAGATTAATTCTGGTGAAACGCGCTGCATCGAATCTATTGACCACACTCGCGGAAGGGACAATGCCAAAAGCATCGTTTTACGGCATGCGAACAATACTTCCTTGTTGCAGGCGGCCACGGCACCAGAGAAAAACAGCTGACGTAGCATCAGTTACCTGTTTCAGCGAGGACGTTGGCGGAGCATATGAATGAGCGCCAAGCGCTTGCTGCGGGCAGCAACGGTAGAATACCGGGCTGTCCAGTGGTGCAACCAGTACATAAAAATCGGGTTACCACTGAGGTGTATTATAGCGGTCGATTCGAAGAACACTATCATTTGAGAGTTAAAAGTAGTTCTTCGTGTGTGACGGTTTTGTTTCTCACAACTTTCTACGTTAATAAGGTGGCCGATGATGTCACTTTGCAGTGATGTCTTTCTGGTGCCATGAAGTCGATAAGTCAGGCCGAATACATGACTTTTCAAGTCCGTGATCGAACACAATTAAAAGCATCTAGTGGTCAGCGCGAAAATCAGCGGTGAACAGGCTGGGCCGGGTGCAGGGTTGATTGCGATTATCGGTCTTTGGTTCGATAATCGCCCAATCTCGGCGATCCCTGTCTTGTCTGATGAAGCAGGGGCCGCGTGTAATAACTGCTGATCCGCCTCGGAAAGGACCTGTCATGAACGATCAAATGCGCAACTCCTTCACTTCAGTCGCGCCGCCGATTGTCGCCTCACCTGCCAAGCGAATTCAGGCCCTGACCGGCGACCCCGATTTCATGACCTCTCTGGCTCGTGGCCTGGCGGTGGTGCAAGCGTTTCAAGAGCGCAAGCGGCATCTGACCATTGCCCAGATCAGTCATCGCACAGAAATTCCCCGCGCGGCCGTGCGACGTTGCCTGCATACCTTGATCAAACTCGGCTACGCCACCACCGACGGTCGTACCTATTCGCTGCTGCCCAAAGTGCTGACCCTGGGCCATGCCTACGTGTCTTCGACGCCTTTGGCTGTGTCGGCCCAGCCGTACCTGGACCGCATGAGTGAGCAACTTCATGAGGCGTGCAACATGGCCACGCTGGAAGGCGATGACATCTTGTACATCGCCCGTTCGGCAACGACTCAACGGCTGATTTCGGTCGACCTTTCAGTGGGCGGCCGCTTGCCGGCCTATTGCACTTCAATGGGGCGGATTCTTCTCGCCGCGCTGGATGACACCTCGTTGCGCGAATACCTCGATCATGCGGAGCTGCAAGCCAAGACCAGCCGCACCCTGCACACGCCCGAGGCGCTGCTCGAATGCCTGCAAGAAGTGCGGCAACAAGGCTGGTGCATCGTCGATCAGGAACTGGAACAGGGCCTGCGCTCGATTGCCGTGCCGGTGTACGACGCTTCTGGTCAGGTGGTGGCCGCCTTGAACGTCAGCACCCACGCCGGCCGTGTCAGTCGCAATGAGCTGGAGCAACGATTCCTGCCTGGACTGCTCAGTGCCAGCCGCGACCTCAGCGCGCAGCTCTTCGCCTAAGCCCCCGTTCCAAGCCCTCTGTCTAAGCTGTTCGATAAACGCACAGACTTGCGTTTATCGAATTGACGGTCTTTCCCCAGGATCATTACTGTCGCGGCAGCGCCGGCCCAGGCTGGCAAATGTCCGACTGCGTTCTTGTGTGGAATAAAAATAATGAACCAGCCCCAGTCTGCTGTAGGTAACTGCCTCGACGTGCAGTCCTTCATCAATGCTCAACCCATTTCGCGCTATCAGTGGCGAGTGGTGATCCTGTGTTTCCTGATTGTCTTCCTTGATGGCCTCGATACGGCGGCCATGGGCTTTATTGCGCCTGCGTTGTCGCAGGATTGGGGCATCGACCGCGCCAGTCTTGGCCCTGTCATGAGTGCTGCGTTGATCGGCATGGTCTTCGGCGCACTGGGTTCTGGCCCGTTGGCGGACCGTTTCGGGCGTAAAGTCGTATTGGTCGGCGCGGTGTTGTTGTTTGGTGCCTTCAGTCTGGCGTCGGCCTACAGCACCAATGTCGATCAATTGCTGGTGCTGCGCTTTCTCACCGGCTTGGGCCTTGGTGCCGGCATGCCGAACGCCACGACATTGCTGTCGGAATACACCCCGGAGCGCAAAAAGTCCCTGCTGGTGACCAGCATGTTCTGCGGCTTCAACCTCGGCATGGCCGGCGGCGGGTTTATCTCGGCCAAGCTGATCCCTGCGTTCGGCTGGCACAGCCTGCTGCTGATCGGCGGGATTCTGCCGCTAATCCTCGCGGTCGTCCTGTTGTTCTGGCTGCCGGAATCGGCGCGCTACCTGGTCGTTCGTAATCGCGGCACTGACAAAGTACGCAAGACCCTGGCGCCCATCGACCCGAGCGTTGTCGCTCAGGCTTCGAGTTTCAGCGTGCCGGAACAGAAAACCGTAAAAGCCCGCAACGTGTTCGCGGTGATCTTCTCGGGCACTTACAGCACCGGCACATTATTGCTGTGGCTGACCTACTTCATGGGCCTGGTGATCGTTTACCTGCTGACCAGTTGGCTGCCGACGCTCATGCGTGACAGCGGCGCGAGCATGGAGCAGGCAGCGTTCATTGGTGCACTGTTCCAGTTTGGCGGTGTGCTGAGTGCGGTGGGCGTGGGTTGGGCGATGGACCGGTTCAATCCGCACAAAGTCATCGGCATTTTCTACCTGCTGGCCGGGGTGTTTGCCTACGCGGTGGGGCAGAGCCTGGGCAACATTACGCTGTTGGCGACGTTGGTGCTGGTGGCGGGCATGTGTGTCAACGGTGCGCAATCGGCGATGCCATCGTTGGCGGCGCGTTTTTACCCGACCCAAGGGCGGGCGACTGGCGTGTCGTGGATGCTGGGAATTGGCCGTTTCGGCGCGATTCTCGGTGCGTGGATGGGCGCGACATTGCTAGGGCTGGGCTGGAATTTCGAGCAAGTGCTGACGGCGCTGGTGATTCCGGCGGCGTTGGCGACCACGGCGGTGGTGATCAAGGGCATGGTCAGTCATGCGGATGCGACTTGAGGGGCTGATCCAGGATTTTTGGTGAGCTTGATGACCTCATCGCGAGCAGGCTCGCTCCCACAGGGGAACGCGGTCAACTGTGGGAGTGAGCCTGCTCGCGATGCTTTTGATGTTATCGATAGCGAGACAACAATATGTTCGATAAACGAACACATAGTCGATTATCGGATTGTTTGGTGTTTTTCAGGGGCTTAATCTCTAGGCACTCCGGCGCTGCGCATCGCGCCTTTTTCTTCCACTGTCGGTTCATAACAAAACGGGAGCCTGCCCCATGGCTGAAATCCTTTCGCTGCACGACGCGGTGAAGCAATTCGTAAACGACGGCGATACAGTCGCGCTCGAAGGCTTTACTCACTTGATCCCTACGGCGGCGGGTCATGAAATCATTCGTCAGGGCAAGAAAGACCTGACACTGGTACGCATGACCCCGGACCTGATCTACGACCAGTTGATCGGCGCCGGTTGTGCTCGCAAGTTGATTTTCTCCTGGGGCGGCAACCCGGGTGTGGGATCGCTGCACCGTCTGCGTGATGCCGTCGAAAAGCAGTGGCCGCACGCGCTGGAGATCGAAGAACACAGCCACGCCGACCTGGCCAATGCCTACGTCGCTGGCGCCTCTGGCCTACCGTTCGCGGTGCTGCGGGCCTATGCCGGTTCTGACCTGCCGAAGGTCAATCCTCTGATCAAAACCGTCACCTGCCCGTTTACCGGTGAAGTGTTGGCAGCCGTGCCTTCGGTGCGTCCGGACATCACGGTCATTCACGCGCAGAAAGCCGACCGCAAAGGCAACGTGCTGCTGTGGGGCATTCTCGGTGTGCAGAAAGAAGCCGCACTGGCCGCCAAGCGTTGCATCGTCACCGTCGAAGAAATCGTCGACGACCTCAATGCCCCGATGAACGCTTGCGTACTGCCGACCTGGGCCTTGAGCGCAGTTTGCCATGTACCTGGCGGCGCGCATCCTTCCTACGCTCATGGTTACACCGAGCGTGACAACCGTTTCTACCAAGCCTGGGACCCGATTGCCCGCGACCGTGAAACCTTCACGGCGTGGATCAACGAATACATCCACGGCTGCGCTGACTTCAGCGAGTTCCAGGCCAAGCTGGCCGCTGCTTCGGAGGCCAAGTAATGACCTACACCACCAATGAAATGATGACTGTTGCCGCTGCTCGCCGTTTGAAGAACGGTTCGGTGTGTTTCGTCGGCATCGGCCTGCCGTCGAAAGCGGCCAACCTGGCGCGTCTTACCTCCTCGCCAGATGTGGTCCTGATCTACGAATCGGGTCCGATTGGCGCCAAGCCAAGCGTATTGCCGCTGTCGATTGGTGACGGTGAGCTGGCGGAAACCGCCGACACCGTGGTCCCGACCGGTGAGATTTTCCGCTATTGGTTGCAGGGCGGGCGCATTGATGTCGGCTTCCTCGGCGCTGCGCAAGTCGACCGTTTCGGCAACATCAACACCACCGTGGTCGGCGATTACCATGCGCCGAAAGTTCGTCTGCCGGGTGCTGGTGGCGCACCGGAGATTGCCGGTTCGGCCAAAAGCGTACTGATCATCCTCAAGCAGTCGGCGCGTTCGTTTGTCGACAAACTCGACTTCATTACATCGGTCGGCCATGGCGAAGGCGGTGATTCACGTAAGCGTCTCGGTCTGCCGGGCGCCGGTCCGGTGGGCATTATTACCGACCTGTGCATCATGGAACCGGAAGCCGGCACCCATGAATTTGTGGTCACCGCGCTGCACCCAGGCGTGACCCGTGAGCAAGTGGTCGCCGCCACCGGTTGGGCGATTCGCTTCGCCGACACGGTTGAAAACACGGCCGAGCCCACTGAGATCGAACTCACTGCTCTCAGGGATCTGGAAGCTCGCACTGCTGCCGCCCACGGCCAAGCACCCGGAGAAGCCTGATGCGTGACGTTTATATCTGCGACGCCATTCGCACCCCCATCGGCCGTTTCGGCGGCGGTATGTCGGCGGTTCGCGCTGACGATCTGGCCGCTGTGCCGCTCAAGGCGCTGATGGAACGCAACCCGTCGGTGGACTGGAACGCGGTGGACGAGGTGTTCTTCGGCTGCGCCAACCAGGCCGGCGAAGACAACCGTAACGTTGCCCGCATGGCGTTGCTGCTGGCCGGGCTGCCGGAAACCATTCCGGGCGTCACGCTCAACCGCCTCTGCGCGTCGGGTATGGATGCCATCGGCACCGCATTCCGCGCGATCGCCAGCGGCGAAATGGAGTTGGCAATTGCCGGCGGTGTCGAGTCGATGTCCCGCGCACCGTTCGTGATGGGCAAAGCCGACGCGGCGTTCTCGCGCAACATGAAACTGGAAGACACCACCATCGGCTGGCGTTTCATCAACCCGTTGATGAAAGCGCAGTACGGCGTGGATGCTATGCCGCAGACCGCCGATAACGTGGCCGACGATTACGAAGTGTCTCGTGAAGACCAGGACGCTTTTGCACTGCGCAGCCAGCAGCGCACAGCCGCCGCGCAAGCCGCAGGATTTTTCGCCGAAGAAATCGTTGAAGTGCGAATTGCCCACAAGAAGGGTGAAACAGTCGTCACGCAGGACGAACATCCGCGCGCCGACACCACACTGGAAATGCTGGCCAAACTCAAACCGGTCAACGGCCCCGACAAAACCGTCACCGCGGGCAATGCTTCGGGCGTGAACGATGGTGCGGCGGCGTTGATTCTGGCGTCCGCCGAAGCGGTGAAAAAACACGGCCTGACCGCCCGCGCCAAAGTGCTGGGTATGGCGAGTGCCGGCGTTGCGCCTCGGGTGATGGGCATCGGCCCGGTCCCGGCGGTGCGCAAACTGACCGAGCGTCTTGGCTTGGCGGTCAGCGATTTCGACGTGATTGAACTGAACGAAGCCTTCGCCAGCCAGGGCCTGGCAGTGTTGCGTGAACTGGGGCTGGCGGACGACGCGGCGCAGGTCAACCCGAACGGTGGCGCCATTGCCTTGGGCCATCCGCTGGGTATGAGCGGTGCGCGTCTGGTGCTGACTGCGCTGCATCATCTGGAAAAAACCGGTGGCAAGAAAGGTCTGGCGACCATGTGCGTCGGTGTGGGTCAGGGTCTGGCCCTGGCGATCGAACGCGTCTGACACGCCGCGTCGAGAAATAAGAACAGAGGAAAGCGAAATGACTGACAAGCCTGGTTACCGCCGCCCGCAGGAGGGCACTCAGCCCGACTACCTGCACCCGACGTATCAATCCACCAACCTGCGCTCGCCGTCCAAGCCGTTGGTGTTTTTGCCGCACTCGCTGTCGGAAATCACCGGCCCGACCATCGGCGCCGATCGCGTTAACGAGACGGACAACGACCTGACCGTTCAGCACCAGGGCGAGCCACTGGGTGAACGCATCATCATTCACGGTCGCGTGCTGGATGAAAACGGTCTGCCGGTGCCGGGGATTCTGGTGGAAATCTGGCAGGCCAACGCCGCCGGTCGCTACAACCACGTCCGCGACCTGCATGACGCGCCGCTGGACCCGAACTTCACCGGCACCGGCCGCACCGTGACCGACGCCGATGGCTGGTATCAGTTCCAGACCATCAAGCCCGGCGCCTATCCGTGGGGCAACCACCACAACGCGTGGCGCCCGGCGCACATCCATTTCTCGCTGTTCGGGCCGAGCATTCTGACGCGCCTGGTCACCCAAATGTATTTCCCGGGCGACCCGCTGCTGGCCTACGACCCGATCTACAACTGCGTGCCCGATACCAGCGCCAAAGAGCGTTTGATCGCCACGTTCGATCTGGAAAAAACCATCCCTTCCTATGCCCTCGGTTATCGCTGGGACATCGTCTTGCGCGGCCGCGATGCCACGCCGATGGAGAAATAAGATGACGCTGAACGCGACCACGTCCCACACCGTCGGGCCGTATTACCACATTGGCCTGACCTGGCTGAACCGCGAAGACCTGACCGTGGAGAAAACCCTCGGCGAGCGCGTGGCGATCACCGGGCAAGTCATCGATGGCAACGGCGATGTCGTCAACGACGCGATGCTGGAAGTCTGGCAGGCCAACGCCGCCGGCAAGTACGACCATCCGGAAGATGATCAGGATAAACCGCTGGACCCGAACTTCGAAGGTTTTGGCCGGGTGCCGGTGGATGCCGAAGGGCGCTTTCGTTTCACCACCATCAAGCCGGGTACGGTTGAAGGCCTGAAAGGCTCGACCCAGGCGCCGCACTTGGTGGTGTTGGTGTTTGCGCGCGGGTTGGTCAAGCACTTGCTGACGCGGATTTACTTCGATGGCGAACCGGCCAACGTGGCGGATCCACTGCTGGAATGTGTACCGGCCGAGCGCCGCAGTACATTGCTGGCGAAGCAGGATGCGTCGGGTGTTTATCAGTGGAATGTGATTTTGCAGGGCACTGACGCGGAGACGGTGTTCTTCGATTACTGAGAACACCGCAAAGCCCTGTAGGAGTGAGCCTGCTCGCGATAGCGGAGTGTCATTCAGCATTGATGGCACTGATACACCGCAATCGCGAGCAGGCTCACTCCTACAGGGGACAGCATTGCCAACTTGGGAACGGGATTGTTACGAAGTGTGTCTAGACTCTCACTGTCCCCATTGAGTGAAAAACAATGACAACGCCCACGGCTATTACAGCTCACTACACCGGTGAAGAACGCAGCAAGCGGATCTTTGCCATTGTCGGCGCTTCGTCCGGCAACCTCGTGGAATGGTTCGACTTCTACGTCTACGCCTTTTGCGCGATCTATTTTGCACCAGCCTTTTTTCCGTCCGACAACCCTACGGTGCAGTTGGTCAACACCGCTGGCGTATTCGCCGCCGGGTTCCTGATGCGCCCTATCGGCGGCTGGATTTTCGGCCGGCTGGCGGACAAGCACGGGCGCAAGAATTCGATGTTGATCTCGATTCTGATGATGTGCTTCGGTTCGTTGCTCATCGCGTGCCTGCCGACCTACAACAGCATCGGAGTCTGGGCGCCGATCCTGTTGCTGTTCGCGCGTTTGCTTCAAGGTTTATCGGTAGGCGGGGAGTACGGCACTACCGCAACCTATATGAGCGAAGTCGCGCTCAAGGGCCAGCGCGGCTTCTTCGCCTCGTTCCAGTACGTGACGCTGATTGGTGGGCAGTTGCTGGCGGTGTCGCTGGTGGTGATTCTGCAACAGTTTCTCAGCGAGGATGAATTGCGCGCCTACGGCTGGCGGATTCCGTTCGTGGTCGGTGCGTGCGCGGCGCTGATTTCGCTGTACCTGCGTCGTTCGCTGAAAGAAACCAGCAGCAAGGAAATGCGCGAAAACAAGGACGCCGGCAGCATCAGTGCGTTGTTCCGCGACCATAAAGCCGCGTTCATTACCGTGCTCGGTTATACCGCCGGCGGCTCGCTGATTTTCTACACGTTCACCACGTACATGCAGAAGTACCTGGTGAACACCGCTGGCATGCCGGCCAAGACCGCCAGTTACATCATGACCGGCGCACTGTTCCTTTATATGTGCATGCAGCCGTTGTTCGGCATGCTCGCCGACAAGATCGGCCGGCGTAACTCGATGCTCTGGTTCGGCGCCCTCGGCACCTTGTGCACCGTGCCAATTCTGTTGAGCCTGAAAAGTGTCAGCAGTCCGTTCATGGCCTTTGTGCTGATTACTGTGGCGCTGGCGATCGTGAGTTTTTACACCTCGATCAGCGGCCTGGTAAAAGCCGAAATGTTCCCGCCGGAAGTACGCGCACTGGGCGTCGGCCTGGCGTACGCGGTGGCGAACGCGATCTTCGGTGGTTCGGCGGAATACGTTGCCTTGAGCCTGAAAGCCGTGGGCATGGAAAACTCCTTCTACTGGTACGTTACGGTGATGATGGCGGTGGCGTTCCTGTTCAGTTTGCGTCTGCCGAAACAGGCAAAGTATTTGCACCACGACCTTTGATCTTTACGCGCGGGCCTGACGGGCCCGCGCCTCCAGGGACTGTTTATGAACGAGCGACCGGGCAATCAATTGTTCGATGCCTATTTCACTGCGCGCGATATGCGTGAGGTGTTTTGCGATCAAGGCCGCGTACAGGCCATGCTCGATTTCGAAGTCGCGCTGGCCCGGGCCGAGGCGCGTGTCGGGCTGATTCCGCCAACGGCTGTCGCCCCCATTGAAGCCGCGTGTCAGGCCGGGCTTTACGACTTTGCCGCCCTCGGCGAGGCGATTGCCACCGCGGGCAATTCCGCCATTCCATTGGTCAAGGCGTTGGGCAAGCAGATCGCGGCCAGTGATGCCGAAGCCGAACGCTATGTGCATTTGGGCGCGACCAGCCAGGACGTGATGGACACCGGGCTGGTGTTGCAATTGCGCGGGGCGCTGGCGCTGATCGAAAGTGATCTGGCGCAACTGGGCGACACCCTCGCAACTCAAGCCGAACGTCATGTCGCCACACCCTTGGCCGGCCGCACTTGGTTGCAGCATGCAACACCGGTCACCCTCGGCATGAAAATCGCCGGTTGGCTGGGCGCGGTCACTCGCAGCCGTCAACGCTTGCAAGAGCTCAAGCCACGTCTGTTGGTGCTGCAATTCGGCGGCGCCTCCGGAACCCTGGCGGCCCTGGGTGCAAAGGCGATGCCGATTGCTGAAGCATTGGCCGAGGGACTGCAACTGACCTTGCCGGATCAGCCTTGGCACACCCAGCGTGATCGTCTGGTGGAGTTTGGCTCGGTGCTGGGATTGATCGCCGGCAGCCTGGGCAAACTCGGCCGCGACATCAGCCTGTTGATGCAAACCGAGGCGGGCGAAGTCTTCGAACCTTCGGCGCCGGGCAAGGGCGGTTCCTCGACCATGCCGCACAAGCGCAACCCGGTCGGTGCAGCAGTGCTGATCGGTGCGGCGACGCGTGTGCCGGGCTTACTCTCGACACTCTTCAGCGCGATGCCGCAGGAACACGAACGCAGCCTCGGTCTATGGCATGCCGAGTGGGAAACCCTGCCAGAGATTTGCTGCCTGGTGTCCGGCAGCCTAAAGCAAGCATTGCTGGTGGCGCAGGGACTGGAAGTGGACGCGAATCGCATGGCTCGCAACCTTGATTTGACCCAAGGCCTGGTGCTGGCCGAAGCGGTGAGCATCGTGCTCGCCCAACGAGTCGGCCGCGACACCGCGCATCATCTATTGGAACTCTGCTGCAAACGTGCGGTGGCTGAACAGCGTCATCTGCGCGCCGTCCTCGGTGACGAGCCGCAAGTGACTGCCGAGCTTTCTGCTGCTGAACTTGATCGTCTGCTGGACCCCGCCCATTACCTCGGCCAGGCCCAGACCTGGGTCGAGCGGGCGGTGGCTGAACATTCTGCGTTGACTGCCTGAAGGAGATTGCTGTGGCTTTTGTACAACTCGCCGAGGGCGAACTGCACTACCAAATTCAAGGGCCGCAACTCGATGGGCCTGAAGATGCACCGGTGTTGGTGCTGTCCAACTCGCTGGGCACCGACCTGCACATGTGGGACGCACAGATTGCAGCGTTCACCGAACACTTCCAGGTGTTGCGTTTCGACACCCGTGGCCACGGCCAATCGCTGGTGACACCGGGCCCGTACAGCATCGAGCAACTGGGCCGCGACGTCTTGGCGCTGCTGGATGCGTTGCACATTGAACGCGCGCATTTCTGTGGTCTGTCGATGGGCGGTTTGATCGGCCAATGGCTGGGGATCAATGCCGGTGATCGATTGAATAAACTGGTGGTGTGCAACACCGCCGCGAAAATCGGCGATCCGTCGATCTGGAACCCGCGCATTGAAACCGTACTGCGCGACGGTCCGGCCGCCATGGTCGCGCTGCGTGATGCTTCGATTGCGCGCTGGTTTACTCCGGACTTTGCCGCCGCCAATCCTTCTGCTGCGAAGCAGATCACTGACATGCTGGCCGCCACTTCGCCTCAAGGCTACGCGGCTAATTGCGCGGCGGTGCGTGATGCCGACTTCCGTGAGCAGTTGTCTTCGATCAAGGCGCCGCTGCTGGTGATCGCCGGCACTGAAGACGCGGTCACGCCGCCGTCTGGCGGACACTTCATTCAAGAACATGTGCCGGGCGCCGAATACGCCGAGTTCTATGCTGCGCACTTGTCCAACGTCCAGGCCAGCGCCGCATTCAGCGAGCGGGTCCTGGCGTTTTTGAACGCTCATTAAGGGGATTGTTGTGGACGAGAAACTACGTTACGACGAGGGCATGAAAGTCCGTCGCGCAGTACTCGGCGACGCTCACGTCGACCGCAGCCTGAACGCGCTGACCGAGTTCAACTCGGAATTTCAGGAGATGATCACCCGCCACGCCTGGGGTGACATCTGGACCCGCCCGGGACTGGCGCGCCACACCCGTAGCCTGATCACCATTTCCATGCTGATCGGCATGAACCGCAACGAAGAACTCAAACTGCACCTGCGCGCCGCCGCCAACAACGGCGTGACCCGTGGCGAGATCAAGGAAGTGATCATGCAGAGCGCGATCTACTGCGGCATCCCGGCAGCGAATGCGACGTTCCACTTGGCGGAGTCGGTTTGGGATGAGTTGGGGGTTGAGTCGCGGGAGTAACACTCCAGTTTTTTTTGGTGTATGTGCTGACGCCATCGCGAGCAGGCTCACTCCCACATTGAAATGCAGTCTAATGTGGGAGTGAGCCTGCTCGCGATGGCAATGCCATGGCTTACACAGTGGCAACTATGAAAACCCGCTTGAACGGAAACAACGTATGCCCATCTCCCTCCTGGGGGTAATGCGCATGCACCCGCATCGTGAAGTGATAGATGAACCTGGCCTGTTCGTCATCCTCCAACCCCTGCATCACCGCCCGCAACGCCGACACCTTGATCCAGTCATAAATTGGCGACTTGCCATCAACGACCTGTAGCTGCTCGGTTTCCCAGATATCCAGCGTGGCGCAGAGCGGCGCCAGCAAACGGTAGTAGTCCTCCAGCGACAACAGCGGCCGCCGCGCCATGCTTTCACGTAGCTGCGGTGTCCCTAGCGGTTGACCGTTGTGGCCGCCGCTGTCGAGGGTGTCGAGCATCAGCTGATACCACACCGCATCGCGCCAATCGGGCATGTGCGCCGCCAGACAGCCGCCCGGGTTCAAGTGCTTGAGCAATCGAGGCAACAGCTGTGGATGATCGTCGATGAAATGCAGCACGGCGGCGGCAAACAGCAGATCGGCGGGTTGTTCGGGTTGCCAGTTTTGTAGGTCGCACTGCTTCCACCGGGCCTTGATCGGCAAACACCTGGCCTCCTGAAGCATTTGCTCCGAACTGTCGATACCCAACAGGTGCGCTCGGGGCCAGCGCTTGGCCAAAACCTGCGTCGCAATGCCTGTGCCGCACCCCAGGTCGTAGATGCGTTTGGGGTTTTTGATATCGACACGGTCGAGCAATTCGTTGACCGGTCGTTGTCGAAGTCGGGAGAATTGCTGATAGGCCTTGGCGTCCCAGTCGGTAGTGCTTACTGAAACCTTAAGCTCTCGTTGCGTGGGCATGAGGTGCTCCTCTCTGTCCATGAGTGGTTAGGCACATGCATCCGATTTTTTTATTTCACGATAGATACCGTTCCATAACCTGATTCGGTGCTCGATAGCGTCAATGGCCGCCCGCAGTGCTTTTTCCCGCACCTGCGGCGTGATGATTGATCGAGACAACATTTTTTGTGCACCTGGTCCGTGGTCGCCACTGTCCACTTCGATGTGTCGATTCAGGTAGAAAGTCAACTTGGGCGCTTGTTGAGCCGTTAGCCCCCAGCGTTCCATTAAGGTCTTGAACATTTCGGGGATCGGGTCTTCGCGGCCAAAAAGAAAGCTGCTGGCCACTTCGGCAGTCGAGGCGTTGCGTGCGGTCTTAATAGTGTGTTTAACAAACGTCTGTACGTAAGCGGGAACGCGGGCTTGGTTTAGTGACTTCCCTAGGGCATAAGAACGGGAGAATTGACTGATAAACGTCTCGATTTTTTCAGTGGGCGCACTGACTTCGCCCATTGCATCGAGGTACAGACGGAAATGACTGGCCGGCTGGCCATCATGGCCAATGTCCGATTCTTCGCCGGTAATGATTTCATTGATGAGGCGTGCGCTATCTTCATTCAGCACCGGCATCCAGGGTAGTTCGACACAGGTGAAGTCGCGTTGCAGGCGCTTGGCCAGGCTCATGAAGTCCCATACTGCAAATACATGGCGACTCATGAATATTCTGACGTGTTCGACCGAACGAATAGAGTCATAAATCGGGTGTTGGGCCAATCGATCCTGATACGGCCTGAGCTCTTTTTCAAACATGGCTTGCGTCCTTGCAGAGAGATTTAAAAGCACTGTGCAGCACAGCGTTAAATGGCATTGCGCGGTTGACGAAGATCTGCAAAAAGTCGTGACCATGCCTTAGGTGACGGCAGCATTAATCCAGTCACTTTTTTATAAGCTCGCCATTCATTTCCAAAAATGGACTCGAGACGTTTGTCCATGTGCCATGTACCCAAATACATATAGATCGTGGTGCCGACCGAAAAAAGCAATGTGTCGTAGGTCATGATCGGGTGGGCCCAGAAAAACAACATCAGAAAAGTATGATGGGGGAAACGTATGTATCGTTTGATGCCTTGTACGTTCATTCGGTAAGGCGCAGGGGCTTTTTGACCTCTTAATTTGGCAATTAATTGGTGAGCACCGAGCCACTGCCAAAATGTGGAGGTATAACGAAAGCAGTAAATAGTGAGGCCCAATAGAGTCACCATTGATAACGCTGCAAAGTGAAACAGCGGGCTGCCAGGAATCAAGACATAGATATAATGCCCAGAGGGTTGCCAGTAAATGATGCCGAGCGCCAGTGTGGCGGCAGAAAACACACACATACCGATGTTCCAACTCCATTCCGGGAAAAATATTTCGTAAAGTTTCATCGCCGGCCGGGTTGTCAGGCAGGAGTGGACGAAGCCATAAGAAAACATAATCAGTGTATCGATCTGCCACCAGCTCATAGTATTTCCTTCCATGGTTGTCATCTGCTGAATGTTGCGTTAGGCAGATATTAGAAATTTGGTGGGTGGCCATCTACTGTTAGAACTAACAGGTTTTAAGTCGTTTTAATAATAGAAGGGCGTTAGATTGGTTATAAGATTATCCGGCAACGAAAGCATGTTCGACGATTTTGAATAAGCCACTTCCGATGTGGCTTGGTGTTTTGGATTTTCGTGGTGGGATGCCCTTACAACAAACTGATCGGATAGTTGATGATCACCCGGTTCTCGTCGAACTCATTGGTGCTGAAGCTCTTGCGGATGCTCGCGTTGCGCCATTTGACGTTGAAGCTCTTCAACGGGCCGCTTTGTATGGTGTAGGCCAGTTCCGATTCGCGGCCCCATTCCGTGCCGTCGGTGATGGTGC
>NZ_JAHBDK010000016.1 GCF_019956415.1 Pseudomonas sp. GL-B-19 | reverse complement strand
CGTGAGCTCAACCAATGTTGGCCAGAAGCCAAAGATGGCTTCCTCGAATAGGCCTTATACATAGATGCAACCGGGTAGCAGTGTTTGAAAAGCAGGTAGACAGTGGGGGCGAGTCCATACATAGGAGTGAGCCTGCTCGCGATAGCGCCAGACCAGCCAACATCAACGCTGAACCTACCGCCGCCATCAAGCAGCCCACTCCCCATTTTTCAACCACTACCCTTCAGACGTCGCCGCCGCCCGCTCAGGCGTCGCCGCAGAACCCCGACCCCGCCCAAGCACCTTCACCGCATCATCAACCACCGCCTTACTCATCGCCGTCAAATAATGCGCAGCCCAGGCGTGGCGGTCGGTGTCTGTGGCGTAGGCGGCATCTTCGTTCAGCTTCTTGGCGAGAAACAGAAAGTCAGAAGCCATGGCTAATGCATCACCGAGGGGGACGCCGCGAGTGACATGGAAAAGCGGTTGATCTGCGCAGTAAATGGCGGGGGTAAGGCCAATGGTTTTGAGTTCGGGCATAAACCCGAATGTTCGCCATATTTTATGTGACGGACACATTGACTTGGTCATTTGGCTCCGGCAGCATCAATCCCAATCGCGCCCGATCCTCTGGTGCTGGCTCAGTCCGGCATTACGTTCGGGCCTTCTTGTTTCTGGAACATGGAAGTTGTTTACCCCAGTCCCTCCGAAGCCGTTTCGTACATACCCTAATTTGGTTGCGCTGCTTGTCAGCAGGGGGGTGCAAATCCAAGACCCGTCTCGATGACAAGGGCTGTAGCATTGGTAGTGGGACGAACGTCGTCTGATCCCTTTTTCTTGTTTTTCTAAGCGTGGGTGCCAAGAATAAGTTTGGCATTAAGTGTGTCAAGTAGATCGAATGAATTTATATATGGAACATTGAACTGCTGGCAGATATTCGGGATTTTTATTTTATGACTCGTTGGAGGTACCCACACCTCATGAGTTACAACTGTATGATTAGTTGCGCTCGCTTTTGCAATCAACCAAGGGTCGGCGCCATCGAGAAAACGTATTTTTTCTGTTTGTTTAGGAAGAGGTAGGTCCATGACAAACGTAGCAATCTGCGCAAAGGTTGTCTGTGTGCGAACGTCGTCAACAGATAAAAAATGGTTTGGTCTTTCTTTTGCCCATTTTGATAATTCGTCGCCGCAGTCGACTAATTCCTTATATACAAGTGAGATGCTGGAAATTTTACCGGCATCATATGCACTGTCTAACCAGTCCCAGAAACCAGGGCAGAAACCCATCCGATAGTGAGTGTTCTTCGCCTGTATGTAGGAGTTCGCATCGAGCAGATAACTCAAAATCCAAGTTCCTTTTTAGAATAATCAGATAGCTTGTGCGGCTTCACGCCGATCAGGCGCGCGGCATCTCGATAAAGCATTCTTCCGCTTAATGCTTCACTTGCCACGGCGGTAGCAAGCGTTTTGCTAACTCGACCTGTCTGCAGTCTATTGTAGGGTGGCGCTCCATTTTTGCTGCGAGCTTTGTGCTCTGCGATCTTTTTGGAAATATAGGTACCATACTCGGATGCCGTTATGAGATTGAAAGTCAGGGCGCGGCGGGCTATCACCCAGCCACTGACATGGAAAAATTTCGTCAAGAGTGGGATGTTTTCTAGCCATTCAATGTCAGCGTCCCAAGAAGCGAGGAATTCGCGCTCAGGAGTCAATAGCTCTGCCGCCACCGCATTACACAAAATCTCTTCCGATCTATGATTCGCAGGGTCGCCGTCAGACACGCCAGAACGACCTATCCAAATATGAGACAGTTCATGAGCCAAAGTGAACAGTCTTGCTTCTGGGCAATCGGCTGTGTTGATAAAAATGACAGGGGCCAGTGTGTCGCTGATTGCAAAACCTCGGAACTCTTCTACAAGTAAAGGCCTGCTCGTATTGTTGTTAACAATACTATTGCGCATTACAAGTATGCCCGCAGTTTCAATTTTGCTGACCAGGTTTTTAAAGTAGTCATCAAAGTCGCCGCGATTTGGTTTGTTGGGTATGCCTAAGGTTGCACGGATGTCTGCAACGATTACTTCGACGCTGTCGCTCACCGAAAACCTTCCGACAATTCTATTTTCAATGACGCCTTGGCTGGTCAGGTAGTCGCGATACCATTCTTGTCTTTCCATGGCCCACCTAATGGTATCCATGAGGGCAAGACTGTATCCATGGTCGCGTTTTCCATTAACCGTTCTAAGGTCCGGCAGAGGAAGGCTTTCCTCTGGTGGCTGAGACAAATAAAGGTAACCAAATGGAATGTATGTCTGCCGGGCGTAATTCATTGCCTGGTTGAAAGACGGTTTTTTCTTTCCTTGCTCCCACGCCAGCACATTGTCTTCCTGCGTACCAAGACTTTTGGCCAGGGTACTCGTGCTCAGGGATGCTCGCTCACGCGCCCAGCGCAGAACGTCCGGATTAATCAGCGCTTCCATGTGTGATTCCGTTTTGGTGTCATAACCATTCCAGCAAAATGCCTCTGCACAGCAAATTCAAACGATAGCCGTATCTGACTACAAGGGACGGACGCCGTCACCTGTTTTCGGTTGCCACGCGCCACACATTTGTAAGCCCCGAAGAACTCGGGGCTCATCGGCTATCAGTCGCTACCCTTCAGACTTCGCCGCCGTCCGCTCAGTTGTCGCCGCAGAACTCCGACCCCGCCCAAGCACCTTCACCGCATCATCAACCACCGCCTTACTCATCGCCGTCAAATAATGCGCAGCCCAGGCATGGCGGTCGGTGTCTGTGGCGTAAGCGGCATCTTCATTCAGCTTCTTGGCGAGAAACAGGAAGTCAGAAGCCATGGCTAATGCATCGCCGAGCGGAACACCACGAGTGACGTGGAAAAGCGGTTGATCTGCGCAGTAAATGGCAGGTGTTAGGCCGATGGTTTTCAGCTCTGATTGATCGGTCATTGGCCACCTCCGATGACGGAGAGGCGGTGGGAGAGGGTGGACGGTGGGGCGTTACGCAACTGGGCGTCGCGTTGAGGGTAAAGCCAAATTTTGTACGGATTGATGCTGCGCATTATCAGACTCCTTGATATATGGAGCTGCCAGATTCGTTACCACACGAATGGGTGACAGCTGTGCGCAGGGTGGTAAACCGGGTATCAAGGAAACCGGCACGCCGGAGGGCGTCCCACGCACAGCCGCCATGACTCACGCCGCAGGCATAAAAAAAGCGCCTGATGACGTGACTGGGGCGCTGTTGCGCCTTGAATAACTCGGGTTACCACACCCGGTCGCTGAATTGGCAGCGACGGTGGGAGGGTATCGTGCAGGTGCTTTTCCTGCAACCTTTTGAAGGCCTTGATCCCAAACCGTTCGAGATGAAAAATTTGTTCTGTTCGCGTTTTGATCGGTCCCCGTTTTGTTCGGTAGGAGGATTGCATGTGTTACAGGTTCCTTCATGCTATTGATATTCAGAGAGTTTTAATAGAAACAAGCTCTGTCCTATTCCGAAGTAAGAGTGTTACTGAGTCGATTGGTATTACTTCTCACCGGGGGGCAAATTCGAACTGAGGTACTGCCAGAACTAGGCCTCTGTTTGGCATGGGCGGCCGCTATCACTGTGGACGTTTGCTAATGTGGTGATCAACCTAGGCCGGCCATAGACACACTGGCATCGACTTCGTAACCTACGTGCGGGTTTTGAAGCTTTTTCTCTTATGCCCATTTCGTCTACTTATTGTTAGATTTTTAAAGGATAAGAAATGAATTTGGAAGATAAGTTGTCCGGATGGGTTGGCCCTTCGAGTGACACTGAACAGGATAAGCAGAATAGAACCGAGCGAATGATCCGCGAAGCGATAAGTTCACATGAACCATTCAACAATTGCTCGTTGAGTATTTATGCGAAAGGGTCTTACGCTAACAATACTAATGTGCGCTCAGATAGTGATGTTGATATAGCTGTGGAATGTACAGAGGTTCTATATTGGAAGGAGTCTGAGAAAGGGATTTATACGCCAGGCAAATCATATGAGGGGATTTGGACCCCATCAAAGTTCAGAGCCGAGCTTCTTTCTGCGATGAAGGCAAAGTTCCCTGGGCAAGTAGACTCTACGGGGTCTACCGCAATACAGATTAATTCTAGCTCGGCGCGTGTAGATGCTGATGTAGTTCCTTGTTTTAGCTATCGATATTACATGGAAGGTGAGGTGAGGGATGGAACTAAAATATTCAAGGTGGATGGCAGTAGTATCATCAATTATCCAGCTCAACAAATGGAGAACGGAATAGCTAAGAACAAGCGAACTGGCAATGCCTATAAAAAAGGGGCGCGACTTCTAAAACGCATTGAAAACGCAATGGCAGAAGATGGGGCGTTTCGTGAATTACCATCATTTTTTATGGAGTGCTTGGCCTACAACTGTCCGGACACTGCGTTTTCTCATTCTACTTGGACGGAATGTCTCCGAGCTATGCTTATTCATATTTGGAATAAGCTTCAAGGCGATGAGCCGGACTCTGGTCGCTGGGTAGAAGTGAATGAATGCTTTTTTCTGTTTCATTCAAGTCAAAAGTGGACTCGTGAAGATGGGCGTGAGTTTGCAAAAGCAGCTTGGAACTACTTTGGATTAAAATAATTTTTGATGCGCTATTGAAAGTTCGCTGTGTTTGCTTGGTGGTGTTTTAGCTGTCGTTTAATTGCTGTTTTTTTTTGCTGTAGGTGATTAGGCTTCCAAGGGGTGGTTTGGGTTTGTTTAAAAAATGGTGAGTGTTGATATTTTGGTGGAGGCTTTGCTCGTTGAATGGGGGGCTTGAAATGGTTAAAGGTAGGCTGTGCCATTCTTTTGCATTTAAGAGAAAGTTTGATGGGGCTATATATTTGGATTGCAAAAAAGCCAGAGGTGGATCAAAGAATTCTCCTGTTCCCGTAATGCTGACGGTGAATCTTCCGTTCTTTCTCATTGCCTGCATTAAATCCGCAATATGGGCGAAATGCTGTTGGAAGGCTGGTTTTTGAAGAGGCTATAACTTATGATCGATTGCGCTTTTTATTTTGTAAGGGGAAGAATAAGTGTTAAGTCATGAGTATGCTTTGCTAGGTGGTGTAAATCGAGCGTTTATCGGTCGCTACATCGGATTGGCCGCTAGTGTAATTTCAGGAGTTGTCGTCTTTTTGCTGCTTTCTTTGGTTGATTTGGCTTCAACATTTGGTGTTGCGGTAAATTTACCACCTACTGCTCTGTCATTAGTTGGCGCTGGTGTGGTCTTTTCGGTTTTATACATGCTATTTGATAAGTTTGTATGGCGTTGGGGTGTTGCAACTAAGTGGCTCAAGGTTGCTGACCTTTCTGGTGAGTGGGTTTGTACTGGGCAAACATTGAGCGAAAGCGGGGACGTTCGATATGAATGGAGCGCCGAGGTTACAATTTGCCAGACGTGGGATAAAATTCGAGTTCGGCTCAAGACTCCACAATCTGGGTCTAATAGTATCGCCGCAGCTTTGCTCTATGACGAGGCAGAAGGGTATCGACTCCTGTATAACTACAGGAATGACCCAAAGGCGGGTCAACCTGAGCTTCGTAGTCATGTGGGTTGTGCAAATATGTTGTTTGATAAGAGTTTAAAGGCTGCTAGTGGGGAGTATTTCAACGGTCACGGTCGGCCCACTTTTGGCCGTATGGAGTTTTCTAGAAAATCTGCATAGGCTACTTATTACTTTGCGGTGGTTAGGCATATTTATTTTATTTTGAGGGTGAGCAATGTCGTGGATTGATAGATTGTTGTCTGCTCTCGTTGTGAGGCGAGTGAGCGATTTTTCAGGTTTGGGTATTGTGTTCTATAACTGTCCGATGGTTCTTCCTACACATCCGATGGGAGGGGTTCTGCCGGTGGGATTACACTTGCCAATTTCAGACTTCGAAGAAGTTGTAAGGTGTTTAGTGGATGTCTCGGCCTATCGAAGTGAATGGCATGATGGATTTCATCTTGTTGATTTTGATGCACAATCCTTAACGCATATGTGTCAGTTTTTAAGTCCATCACCTGAGCTTATTCTACCTCCAGCTAAAGGTGCTCTCCCTGTAGGCTCCAGGTATTTTACTGCTCAGGCTGTATCTAGATTGCCTGGTGTGTACTGCTGTGCCGTTATAAACTCCCAAGGGGCGGTTAATATATTCAAGGGCGGGGAGGTTAAAACTTGGAAAATCTGACATTGACATCCAAGGAACTCTCCTTGTTAGTGAAATTTATATTTTGGTCGACGTTGGCTGTATTTGTTTCTTGGGTTGTGCTTCAGCTCGCTTATTTTGATGTGGATTTAACTTGGCAGCGACTTTTATCAATGGCTTCAAGTTCACTTGCATTGATAAGTGGGGTTTTTTTCGTATTCTGTAAGTGGGGGTGGAAAGTGTCTGTTTTGCCAAGTGTCCTAGGTCGTCCGGTTCTTGGAGGTGTTTGGATTGGTGAGCTTGCTTCAAATTATCAGGCTAGTCCCGGCGAGCCCATGCCGGTAGTTAAAATGGTGTTCATAGTCAAGCAGACCTATCTTACTTTGTCGATTCAGAGTTTTTCTGCGATTCAAAGCGGGAACTCCGAAGTTGAGGCAATACTCAGCAACCCTAAAACTGGCTCACTTCGTCTAACTTATATATTTGAGCTTCGGAGTCCGTACAAGGGCGAGGTTAGGTTGATCAAGGGGGTCGGTGATTTGAGTATCGTTTCTAAGACGGTCCTAATGGGGGGGTACTGGACAAATAGTCCAAGTAATGGAGAGTTAAAGATGAAGAGGGTGTCGAGCACATCCAAACACTTAACGGGTTTTGCTGATGTTAGGACTAGATGGAGTAATGATCGAGACTGGAAAGTGACGTAAAATTAGTTGTTGACTAATTTTTCGAAGCTTTAGCTTTTTGCATGATGGCTTGGATATATGGAAGTCGGGGCTAATTTACTTTTAATCGAGATGTGGGGTGTTGATAGAAGTTCCCAGACCCCGTATCGGTGCGCCTCTCGGTTAGTCTGTGTTTTTAGTTAACCCCCTTCATTCATAGAATATTTTTTAGATAATCCTTGAGTGCGTTGAGCGGGGTATCAAGATGGTCCAAGGTCCGCTCAGCGCTGAAATCTACTGACAATCTATGCAGCTCACGCCCCAGGACTGTATCGACACCGCCGACAGCATTCAGTGCCAACCCCACGCACTCACCCACTTTCACCTGAATCCCCTCAACATCCCCCCTCCTTACCAACAACCCAAAAACCTCCCGCTCATACTCACTCATCACCAAATCATCCCGAAGAATCGGACTCGAATCCTCCGTCTCATAAGCAAGCTTGAGGCAGAACAGAGCAACAGTTTCCAGCAGCAGTTCCATGGGGTGAATCCTTGAGAAGGGGCGTACCGGTCGAGGAGGCGAGAAATCAAAAAGCTTCGCCGGCAAGCCGGCTCCTACAGGTCGGTGGGGTGTCAGGTGCTTTTCTGTAGACGAAAAAAAAGGCCTTGCTAAGCAAGACCTTTCTTAATTTTGGTGCCCCGAGGGAGACTCGAACTCCCACTCCTTTCGAAAACGGATTTTGAATCCGCCGCGTCTACCAATTCCGCCATCAGGGCTCAATGGCGGCGAAGTATAGAGATGAGATAACCGTTGGTCAATCAGGTACATGGAGAATTTTTGATATTTCCGCTAGACTTCCCGGCCCTGCTAGACGAACCCCATCATGCGCGTTGCTGACTTTACCTTCGAGCTCCCAGATTCGCTGATCGCCCGCCATCCTTTGGCCGAGCGTCGCAACAGTCGCCTGTTGACCCTTGATGGGGTCAGCGGCGCCCTGGCACACCGTCAATTCACTGATTTGCTCGAGCATTTGCGCCCGGGCGATTTGATGGTGTTCAACAATACCCGGGTGATTCCGGCGCGGCTTTTTGGCCAGAAGGCTTCCGGCGGCAAGCTGGAAATCCTGGTCGAGCGCGTGCTCGACACTCATCGCGTGCTGGCGCATGTGCGTTCCAGCAAGTCGCCGAAACCGGGTTCCAAGATCCTGATTGATGGTGGTGGCGAGGCCGAGATGCTGGCGCGTCACGATGCGTTGTTTGAGCTGGGGTTCGCCGAAGAGGTGTTGCCGCTGCTCGACCGCGTCGGGCACATGCCGTTGCCGCCTTATATAGACCGTCCGGATGAAGGCTCGGACCGTGAGCGTTATCAGACGGTCTACGCCGAGCGTCTGGGCGCTGTGGCGGCACCGACGGCGGGGCTGCATTTCGATCAGCCGCTGATGGAAGCGATTGCGGCCAAGGGCATCGACACTGCGTTCGTGACCTTGCACGTCGGCGCCGGTACGTTCCAGCCGGTGCGCGTCGAGAAGATCGAAGATCACCACATGCACAGCGAATGGCTGGAAGTCGGCCAGGACGTGGTGGATGCGGTTGCGGCTTGCCGCGCTCGTGGCGGTCGCGTGGTGGCCGTGGGGACCACCAGCGTGCGTTCGCTGGAAAGCGCTGCGCGCGATGGCGTGCTCAAGCCGTTCAGCGGCGACACGGACATTTTCATCTACCCGGGCCGGCCGTTTCATGTGGTCGATGCCCTGGTCACCAATTTCCATTTGCCCGAATCCACGCTATTGATGCTGGTTTCGGCGTTCGCCGGTTATCCCGAAGCCATGGCTGCTTATAAAGCCGCCGTCGAGCATGGATACCGCTTTTTCAGCTACGGTGATGCGATGTTTATCACCCGTAATCCCGCACCACGTGGCCCTGAGGACAAAGAATGAGTCGCCAAAGTCGTATGTCGTTTGAGTTGCTTGCTACTGACGGCAAGGCTCGTCGCGGTCGTTTGACCTTTCCGCGCGGTACGGTAGAAACCCCGGCCTTCATGCCGGTGGGCACCTACGGCACCGTCAAGGGCATGCTGCCGCGGGATATCACCGCCACCGGCGCGGAAATCATTCTGGGTAACACCTTCCACTTGTGGCTGCGTCCTGGCACCGAAGTGATCAAGAAGCACGGCGACCTGCACGATTTCATGCAGTGGAAAGGCCCGATTCTGACCGACTCCGGTGGTTTTCAGGTGTTCAGCCTGGGCGCCATGCGCAAAATCAAGGAAGAGGGCGTGACCTTCGCTTCTCCGGTCGACGGCGCCAAAGTGTTCATGGGGCCGGAAGAGTCGATGCAGGTCCAGCGTGATCTGGGCTCGGACATCGTGATGATTTTCGACGAGTGCACCCCGTACCCGGCTGACGAAGATGTCGCTCGCGTGTCGATGGAGCTGTCGTTGCGTTGGGCCAAACGCTCGAAAGAAGCCCATGGCGACAACACGGCGGCGCTGTTTGGCATCGTTCAGGGCGGCATGCACCAGGACCTGCGCATGCGCTCCCTGGAAGGCCTCGACCAGATCGGCTTTGATGGCCTGGCCATTGGCGGTCTGTCCGTGGGCGAGCCCAAGCACGAAATGATCAAGGTGCTGGATTACCTGCCGGGTCAGATGCCGGCTGACAAACCTCGTTACCTTATGGGCGTTGGCAAACCGGAAGATCTGGTTGAGGGTGTGCGCCGCGGTGTGGACATGTTCGATTGCGTGATGCCAACCCGTAATGCCCGCAATGGGCATCTGTTCATTGACACTGGCGTGCTGAAGATCCGTAACGCGTTCCATCGCCATGATGATTCGCCGCTGGATCCGACCTGCGATTGCTACACCTGCCAGAACTTCTCCCGCGCTTATCTGCACCATCTGGACAAGTGCGGCGAAATGTTGGGTAGCATGTTGAATACCATCCACAATTTGCGCCATTACCAGGTGCTTATGGCTGGTTTGCGCGAGTCTATTCAACAGGGTACATTGGCCGCCTTTGTCGATGCCTTCTACGCCAAGCGCGGGTTACCTGTTCCGCCTTTGGACTGAGTTTTCTGACCCCAAGATTCAACATTTGCAACTGGAGTGCTAAATGAGCTTTTTTATCTCTAATGCCATGGCTGACGCTGCTGCACCTGCGGCAGGCCCAATGGGTGGTGGTTTTGAGTGGATTTTCCTGGTCGGTTTCCTGGTCATCTTCTACCTGATGATCTGGCGTCCACAGGCCAAGCGCGCCAAAGAGCAGAAGAACCTGCTGAGCAGCCTGCAAAAAGGCGATGAAGTTGTGACCACCGGTGGTATCGCCGGCAAGATCACTAAAGTGGCAGACGATTTCGTCGTTCTGGAAGTTTCCGACACCGTCGAAATGAAATTCCAGAAAGGCGCCATTGCCGCCACGCTGCCAAAAGGCACGCTGAAAGCGATCTAAGTTTCAACTTCATATTCAATCGACGGGGCGCGCAAGGCGCCCCGCGTCATAAACGGGCGGCGTGATGCTGAACAAATACCCTCTGTGGAAATACATTCTGATCCTGGCGGTGCTGGCGGTCGGTCTGATTTATTCCGCTCCCAATTTATATCCTGATGACCCGGCCATTCAGGTCAGCGGTGCAAGTACTGCGCTGCTCGTCAATCAGGCTGATCTGGATCGCGTGAGCGCTGCGCTCAAGGAATCCGGGATCAACGTCAAGGCGGCCACGCTGTCGGCGAACGGCAAGGGTGGTCTGATTCGTCTGACCAAGGCTGAAGATCAGCTGCCTGCCAAAGACGTCGTACGCAAGGCATTGGGTGATGACTACGTCGTTGCACTGAACCTGGCACAAACCACGCCACAATGGTTGCGCAGCCTGGGCGCGCACCCGATGAAGCTGGGTCTGGACTTGTCCGGTGGTGTGCACTTCCTGCTGGAAGTGGACATGGACAAAGCAATCGACGCACGCTTGAAAGTGTACGAAGGCGACGTAAAGAGCCTGTTGCGTAAAGATAAACTGCGCTATCGCAGCCTGCCGCAATTCAACGGTGCCATTCAGCTGGGCTTCAGTGATGAAGCAGCCCGCGAAGAGGCCCGTACGCTGATTCGCAAGAACTTCAACGATTTCGACATTGTTCCGGCCGACCTCAATGGTCAACCGGTGCTGCGTCTGGCGATGACCCCGGCCAAGCTGGCGGAAATCCGCGAATACTCCATCAAGCAGAACTTGACCACGGTACGTAACCGCGTCAACGAGCTGGGTGTTGCCGAACCGATCGTTCAGCGTCAGGGCGCCAACCGCATCGTGGTTGAGCTGCCGGGCGTTCAGGACACCGCAGAAGCCAAGCGTATCCTCGGCAAGACGGCCAACCTTGAGTTCCGTCTGGCTGCTGAGCCGGGTGCTTCGAAAGCCACTTCCGAGTCCTTCGAGTTCCGTGAAGGCAAGCGTCCGCCGGCACAGATCGAGCGTGGCCTGATCATCACCGGTGACCAGGTGACTGATGCCAAGGCTGGCTTCGGCGAGCACGGCACGCCAGAAGTGAACATCCGTCTGGATGGTCACGGTGGCGAGCTGATGAGTCGTGCGACTCGCAGTAACGTCGGCCGCAGCATGGCGGTGATCTTCATCGAACAGCGCCCGGTGACCACTTACGTCAAGCAAATGGTCAACGGCGTCGAGAAAGACGTCGCGGTTCAAACGTTTAAAGAAGAGAAGAAGATCATCAGCCTGGCGACCATCCAGTCGCCGCTGGGTGCTCAGTTCCGTATCACTGGCCTGAACGGTCAGGGCGAGTCTTCCGAGCTGGCACTGCTGCTGCGTGCTGGTGGTCTGGCTGCACCGATGTACTTCGCTGAAGAACGCACCATTGGTCCAAGCCTGGGTGCCGACAACATCACCAAAGGTATCGATGCATCGCTGTGGGGCATGCTGTTTGTCTCGCTGTTCATCATCGCCATCTACCGCTTCTTCGGCATTATCGCCACCGTCGCTCTGGCGGTGAACATGGTGCTGCTGCTGGCCTTGATGTCTTTGCTGGGTGCAACGCTGACCCTGCCGGGTATCGCCGGTATCGTGTTGACCATGGGTATGGCGGTCGACGCCAACGTACTGATCTTCTCGCGGATCCGTGAAGAGATCGCGGCGGGCATGACGGTGCAGCGGGCAATCAACGAAGGCTTCGGCCGGGCATTCACAGCGATTCTCGACGCCAACCTGACAACCTTGTTGGTCGGCGGGATTCTCTTTGCGATGGGCACCGGCCCGGTCAAAGGTTTCGCAGTGACCATGTCCCTCGGGATCTTTACCTCGATGTTCACGGCCATCATGGTGACTCGCGCGATGGTCAACCTGATCTTCGGCGGTCGTGACTTCAAGAAGTTGTGGATTTAAGGGGCTGCCATGTTACGTACAATCAACTTCATGGGCGTTCGCAACTTTGCGTTCGGCGTCACATTGTTCCTTACTGCGCTGGCCATTTTCAGCGTCTTCCACAAGGGCATGAACTGGGGCCTGGACTTCACCGGCGGTACGCTCATCGAGCTGACCTACGAACGTCCGGCCGACGTCACCAAGGTGCGTGAGCAACTGGTTACCGCCGGTTATCACGAGGCCATCGTGCAGAACTTCGGTGCAACCACCGATCTGCTGGTGCGTATGCCAGGTGAAGACCCGCAACTGGGTCACCAGGTGGCCGAGGCCTTGCAAAAGGTCGGCGGCGATAACCCGGCGCAGGTCAAGCGCGTAGAGTTCGTCGGCCCGCAGGTCGGTGAAGAACTGCGCGACCAGGGCGGCCTCGGCATGCTGATGGCGCTGGGCGGTATCCTGATCTACCTGGCGTTCCGCTTTCAGTGGAAGTTTGCAGTTGGTGCCATTGTTTCGTTGATCCACGACGTGATCGTGACCATCGGTATTCTGTCGTTCTTCCAGATCACTTTCGATCTGACGGTATTGGCGGCGGTACTGGCGATCATTGGTTACTCGCTCAACGACACCATCGTGGTATTTGACCGGGTTCGCGAGAACTTCCGTGTACTGCGCAAGGCGACCCTGATCGAGAACATCAACATCTCGACCACGCAAACCCTGCTGCGGACCATGGCGACCTCGATTTCGACGTTGCTGGCGATTGCGGCCCTGCTGTTCTTCGGTGGCGACAACCTGTTCGGCTTCTCCATTGCGCTGTTCATCGGTGTTCTGGCGGGTACTTACTCGTCGATCTACATCGCGAACGTGGTGCTGATCTGGCTGAACCTCAGCAGCGAGGATTTGATTCCTCCTGCGGCGACCGAGAAGGAAGTCGACGACCGCCCATAACGGCCATCGTTTTCCCGTTGTCAGCCAAAAAAGGCGCGAGTTGAACTCGCGCCTTTTTTTGTGCTCCAAGGCTGGGAGAAGCGCGGGCTTGCCCCGCATGTGATGGTCAGGAGGTTCATGTGAACAAGTCGATGTTGGTTGGTGCGGTTTTGGGTGCTGTCGGTGTGACTGCCGGGGGTGCTGTTGCCACCTACAACCTGGTTAAAAGCGGCCCTGAGTATGCGCAAGTACTAGCCGTTGAACCGGTCAAGACACAGATCAAGACGCCACGTGAAGTTTGCAAGGACGTAACCGTGACTCGGCAGGCGCCGGTCAAAGATCAGCACCAGATTGCCGGTACGGTGGTCGGTGCATTAGCGGGTGGTCTGCTGGGTAATCAGGTCGGCGGCGGCTCCGGCAAGAAAATTGCTACGGTCGCGGGCGCTGTCGGCGGTGGTTATGCGGGCAACAAGGTTCAGGAAGGCATGCAAGAGCGTGACACCTACACCACGACCCAAACTCGCTGCAATACAGTGAATGACATCAGCGACAAGGTCGTTGGCTACGATGTCCGGTATTCGCTGGATGGCAAGGAAGGCAAGGTGCGGATGGATCGCGATCCGGGTAACCAGATTCCGGTCGACAAGGAAGGAAAGCTGATCCTTACGCAGAACGACGAGAATCGCTAAATACTCAGGTTTCAGATTCAAAAAGAAGCACCTTTCGAGGTGCTTTTTTTGTGCCCGCGATTTATGTGTCGCCATCAATCCTTGTGGGAGCCTGCTCGCGATAGCGGTCGATCAATCAACATTGATGTTGGATGTGAGGCCGCCATCGCGAGCGGGCTCGCTCCCACAATAGTTCCTTGGTGTTTGTGGGGGCGGATTCCAGGCATAAAAAAAGCACCCCGAAGGGTGCTTTGTTTGTCGCTGGACGCTTAGCGCTTCAGCGAAGGCGGCAGGTGCGGCTGGATAGCCGTCAGCACTGCTTTGAAGCATTTGGTGTTGCCGGCAACGACGTGGCCTTTTTCAAGGAAGTCGTGACCGCCGGTGAAGTCGCTGATCAAGCCACCGGCTTCCTGGATCAGCAGGGCGCCTGCGGCCATGTCCCACTCGGACAGCCCCGACTCCCAGAATGCGTCGAAACGACCGGCGGCCACGTAGGCCAGGTCCAGGCTTGCCGAGCCGGCACGGCGGATTCCGGCGGTCTGGCCAACCAGGGCGCGGAACATGCCCAGGTAGTTTTCGAGGTTGTCCATCTGGTCGTCACGGAACGGGAAGCCGGTACCCAGCAGGGCGCCGTCCAGGCTGGTGCGGCCGCTGACGCGCAGGCGACGACCGTTCAGTTGAGCGCCGCGACCACGGCTGGCGGTGAATTCTTCCTGGCGAACCGGGTCCAGAACAACAGCGTGTTCCAGGCGACCGCGGTATTTGCAGGCAATGCTGACAGCGAAGTGAGGAATGCCGCGCAGGAAGTTGGTGGTGCCGTCCAGCGGATCGATGATCCACAGGTACTCTTCGCCTTCGATGCCGTTGCCGGCGTGCATGCCGGTTTCTTCACCCAGGATCGAGTGATTCGGGTAGGCCTTGCGCAGCGCATCAATGATTTTCTGTTCGGCGGCGCGATCCACCTCGGATACATAATCCTTGGCGTCTTTTTCGTCGACCTTGATGGTATCCAGGCGCTCGATGGAGCGGAAAATCAATTCACTGGCGCTGCGGGCGGCGCGCAGCGCGATATTCAGCATGGGCTGCATGGATGTGTCACCTAAGGTTGTTAAAGAAAGCCGGGCATTCTATCAGAACTTTTCTACAGGTGAAGGTCGGTGTTCGCTTTCATAGCTTAACGGTAGTAGGAACTGTAAGATTCGGCTCCAATTTCTGTGTTCGAGAGCGCCTCCCGTGCTGCATAACATTCGTGTCGTCCTGGTCAATACCAGCCATCCCGGCAACATCGGCGGGGCTGCGCGTGCCATGAAGAACATGGGCCTGTCGCGGCTGGTGCTGGTTGAGCCGCGGTTATTCCCGCATCACGAAGCTGACGCCCGTGCTTCCGGTGCCGGGGATATCCTTGAAAACGCGCAAGTCGTCGCCACCTTGGAAGATGCCTTGGTCGGCTGCAATCTGGTGCTCGGCACCAGTGCGCGTGACCGGCGCATTCCCTGGCCGTTGCTCGATCCCCGCGAATGCGGTGTGAAAGTGGTGGAAGAGGCCGGGCAGGGGGCCGAGATTGCCTTGGTGTTTGGTCGTGAAGATTCCGGCCTGACCAATGAAGAGCTGCAGCGATGTCATTATCACGTGCACATCCCCTCGGACCCTGAGTTCAGTTCGCTGAACCTTGGGGCGGCGGTGCAGGTGTTGGGTTATGAAGTGCGCATGTCCTGGCTGGCGGCCCAAGGGCAGCCGAGCAAGGTCGAGAAGGATGAAGTGGCGTCCACCAAAAGTGGAGAGCTGGCGACCATGGATGAGCTGGAGCGATTTTATGAGCACCTGGAACAAACCCTGGTGGCCATCGAATTCCTCGATCCGGAAAAACCGCGGCACTTGATGGCGCGCCTGCGCCGGTTGTACGGACGTAGCTCGGTCAGCCGGGCGGAAATGAATATATTGCGTGGCATCCTCACGGAAACCCAAAAAGCGGCCCGTGGCGAGCTTCTAAAGCGGAAGGATTAAAAATGTTCGAGCGTTTGCGTGAAGATATTCAGAGTGTTTTCCATCGTGATCCGGCAGCGCGCAACGCCTTTGAAGTTCTGACGTGCTACCCGGGCATGCACGCCATCTGGATCCATCGTCTATCCGCGATGCTGTGGCGCGCGGAGCTGAAATGGCTGGCGCGGCTGGTGTCGAACTTCGGTCGCTGGTTGACCGGGATCGAGATCCATCCGGGCGCCAAGGTGGGTCGTCGTTTCTTTATTGATCACGGAATGGGCATCGTCATTGGTGAAACCGCCGAGATCGGCAATGACGTCACCCTTTATCAAGGCGTGACACTGGGCGGTACCAGCTGGAACAAGGGCAAGCGTCATCCGACCCTTGAAGATGGCGTGGTAGTCGGGGCGGGTGCCAAGGTGCTTGGCCCGTTTACCGTCGGCGCTGGTGCCAAGGTCGGTTCTAATGCCGTGGTGACCAAAGCGGTGCCAGCCGGTGCGACGGTCGTCGGGATTCCGGGGCGGATCATCGTCAAGTCCGATGACGAGCAGGATGCCAAGCGTAAAGCCATGGCCGAGAAAATCGGCTTCGATGCCTACGGTGTCGGCGAAGACATGCCTGACCCGGTGGCGCGTGCCATTGGTCAGCTGCTGGATCACTTGCAGGCGGTCGATGGTCGTCTGGAGGGGATGTGCGGGGCTTTGAAGGATCTGGGTAGTAACTACTGCGCCAAAGATCTGCCTGAGCTGCGTGACGAAGACTTTGCCTGCGTGAAGGACAAGGATCAGAGTCAGGCCAGCTAGACCGAGTCGACTTCATCGCGAGCAGGCAAACTCCCACAGAGAATCGCATTTCAAATGTGGGAGCGAGCCTGCTCGCGATGAACGATAACGCGCAATCGCTGGCTGTAACCGCCCAGCCTTTGCTATGATGCGGCCGCTCTTTTGCGGGTAAACCTGACTAAAGTACTAGGTCTTATAGTTGACTTAAATACTCGGGAATTGCATACTCGCCCCATTCCGAACTCCGTGGTAATTGTCCATGCGACTGACTACAAAAGGCCGATACGCCGTGACCGCCATGCTTGATCTGGCGTTGCACGCGCAGCACGGGCCGGTGTCCCTGGCCGATATCTCCGAGCGCCAAGGCATCTCCCTGTCCTACCTCGAACAGCTTTTCGCCAAATTGCGCCGCAGCAATCTGGTGTCCAGCGTCCGGGGGCCGGGCGGTGGCTACCAATTGTCCCGCGACATGCAGGGCATCCAGGTCGCCCAGGTGATCGATGCGGTGAACGAATCGGTCGATGCAACCAAATGCCAGGGTCAAGGCGATTGCCATTCCGGCGACACTTGCCTGACTCACCACTTGTGGTGCGACCTGAGCCTGCAGATTCACGAATTTCTGAGCGGTATCAGCTTGGCTGACCTTGTGACTCGCCGTGAGGTGCAAGAAGTAGCCCAGCGTCAGGACCAGCGTCGTTGCAACAGCAAGGCGCCACGCCTGGACAAGATTGAAGCGTCAGCCGTCGAATGACAGCCAGAGAGCTAACGGCACGCCAGCCAGCCTGATTTAGGAGATAGTCCATGAAATTGCCGATTTACCTTGATTACTCTGCGACCACCCCGGTTGATCCGCGTGTTGCGCAAAAAATGAGTGAATGCCTGCTGGTTGACGGAAACTTCGGTAACCCGGCGTCCCGTTCCCACGTGTTCGGCTGGAAAGCCGAAGAGTCCGTCGAAAACGCTCGTCGTCAGGTCGCAGACCTGGTTAACGCCGATCCGCGTGAAATCGTCTGGACCTCCGGCGCAACTGAATCCGACAACCTGGCAATCAAGGGTGCGGCGCATTTCTATGCGACCAAAGGCAAACACCTGATCACCACCAAGATTGAGCACAAGGCTGTCCTCGACACCATGCGCCAACTGGAGCGTGAAGGTTTCGAAGTCACCTACATCGAGCCGCGCACTGACGGTCTGGTCACTCCAGAGATGATCGAAGCCGAGCTGCGTGACGACACCATCCTGGTTTCGGTCATGCACGTGAACAACGAAATCGGCACCATCAACGACATCGCAGCCATCGGCGAACTGACCCGTTCCAAGGGCATCCTGTTCCACGTCGACGCCGCTCAGTCCACCGGCAAGGTCGACATCGACCTGTCGAAGCTGAAAGTCGACATGATGTCCTTCTCCGCACACAAAACCTACGGCCCTAAAGGCATCGGCGCGCTGTACGTCAGCCGCAAGCCGCGTGTTCGCATCGAAGCGACCATGCACGGCGGCGGCCACGAGCGTGGCATGCGTTCCGGCACCCTGGCGACCCACCAGATTGTCGGCATGGGTGAAGCCTTCCGCGTAGCCAAAGAAGACATGGCTGCCGAAAACGTCCGTATCAAAGCCCTGAGCGACCGCTTCTTCAAGCAGGTCGAAGGCCTGGAAGAGCTGTACATCAACGGCAGCATGACCGCCCGCGTACCGCACAACCTGAACCTGAGCTTCAACTACGTTGAAGGCGAGTCGCTGATCATGGCACTCAAGGATCTGGCTGTTTCGTCCGGTTCGGCCTGCACCTCGGCTTCCCTGGAGCCTTCGTACGTACTGCGCGCCCTGGGCCGCAACGACGAACTGGCACACAGCTCGATTCGCTTCACCTTCGGCCGTTTCACCACCGAAGAAGAAATCGACTATGCCGCGCAGAAAGTCTGCGAGGCCGTTACCAAGCTGCGCACTTTGTCGCCGCTGTGGGACATGTACAAAGACGGTGTCGACATTTCGAAAATCGAGTGGGCGGCACACTGATTTCAAGTCGCCGCGAACCGGCCCTGTAAAACCAAGGTCTGCAGGGCTTAAAGAGCGACTCTCTGATGAGTGAGGAATAAGCATCATGGCTTACAGCGAAAAGGTCATCGACCACTACGAAAACCCGCGCAACGTCGGCAAGATGGACGCGGAAGATCCTGATGTCGGCACCGGCATGGTCGGCGCTCCAGCGTGCGGCGACGTTATGCGCCTGCAAATCAAGGTCAACGAGCAAGGCATCATCGAAGACGCCAAGTTCAAGACCTACGGTTGCGGTTCGGCTATCGCCTCCAGCTCCCTGGCGACCGAGTGGATGAAAGGCAAGACTCTGGATGAAGCAGAGACCATCAAGAACACTCAGCTGGCTGAAGAACTGGCCCTGCCGCCAGTGAAAATTCACTGCTCCGTGCTCGCTGAAGACGCTATCAAAGCGGCCGTTCGCGACTACAAGCAGAAGAAAGGCTTGATCTGACTTTCAGGTTTTGGCGACGAGTAAGGAGTCACCGATGGCTATCAGCATGACAGAAGCGGCTGCTCGACACGTGCGGCGCTCCCTCGACGGGCGCGGCAAAGGTGAAGGGATTCGTCTGGGTGTTCGCACCACAGGCTGTTCCGGCCTTGCCTACGTGCTGGAGTTTGTCGACGAGGTGGTTGCAGAGGATCAGGTGTTCGAAAGTCACGGTGAAAAAGTGATTATCGACCCGAAAAGCCTGGCCTACCTGGACGGCACTGAGCTCGATTTCGTCAAGGAAGGGTTGAACGAAGGCTTCAAGTTCAACAACCCTAACGTGCGCGGTGAATGTGGCTGCGGCGAAAGCTTCAACATCTGAGGCTTGTCGTGGGTACTCCTTGTCATTTCGCTTTATTTGAGCTGCAACCGAGTTTCAATCTGGATCTCGATCAGCTGGCTACGCGCTACCGTGAGTTGGCGCGCAGTGTTCATCCGGACCGCTTTGCTGACGCTTCCGAGCGTGAGCAGCGGTTGGCGCTAGAGAAATCCGCGAGCCTCAACGAGGCCTACCAGACGCTCAAAAGTCCCCCTAAGCGTGCGCGTTACTTGCTCGCTTTGAATGGTGGCGAGCTGCCGCTGGAGGTCACGGTGCATGATCCGGAGTTTCTTCTGCAGCAGATGGAGCTGCGTGAAGAGCTCGAAGACCTGCAAGACAGTGCCGATCTGGCCGGTGTTGCAGCGTTCAAGCGTCGGCTGAAAACCGCGCAGGATGTATTGAATCAAAGCTTCGCGGCTTGTTGGAATGATGCGGCGCACCGTGAACAGGCCGAACGTCTGATGCGGCGCATGCAGTTCCTCGACAAGCTCACCTACGAAGTGCGCCAGTTAGAAGAGCGCCTCGACGATTAACCCAGTGCCGCTCCGGTCGCACGCCTGATATACAGATAAGTCCTGATACCAATGGCCCTACTGCAGATCGCCGAACCCGGCCAAAGTCCTCAACCGCACCAGCGTCGTCTGGCTGTGGGGATCGACTTGGGCACTACCAATTCGCTGGTCGCTGCGTTGCGCAGTGGTCTTTCCGAGCCTCTGGCCGACGCTGACGGGCAGGTCATTCTGCCGTCTGCCGTGCGCTATCACGCCGATCGCGTCGAAGTCGGCGAGTCAGCCAAGCTGGCTGCCGCGACCGATCCTTTGAATACGGTGCTGTCGGTCAAGCGCTTGATGGGTCGTGGTCTGTCCGACGTCAAGCAATTGGGTGATCAACTGCCGTACCGCTTTCTGGACGGCGAGTCGCACATGCCGTTCATCGACACCGTTCAGGGGCCGAAAAGCCCGGTCGAAGTCTCCGCCGACATCCTGAAAGTGCTGCGTCAGCGCGCCGAAGCGACGTTGGGTGGTGAGCTGGTCGGTGCGGTGATCACCGTTCCGGCCTATTTCGATGATGCGCAGCGTCAAGCCACCAAGGATGCGGCCAAGCTGGCCGGTCTGAACGTGCTGCGCTTGCTCAATGAGCCGACGGCTGCGGCGGTCGCTTACGGGTTGGATCAGCACGCTGAAGGCTTGGTCGCCATTTATGACCTGGGCGGCGGCACTTTCGATATTTCGATTCTGCGCCTGACGGGCGGTGTGTTTGAGGTCTTGGCTACCGGCGGCGACAGTGCGCTGGGCGGCGATGATTTCGATCATGCGATCGCTGGCTGGATCATCGAGAGCGCCGGTTTGTCCGCCGATCTCGATCCGGGCGCGCAGCGTCAACTACTGCAAACTGCCTGTGCCGCCAAAGAAGCGCTGACCAATGCCTCATCGGTCGAAGTGGCTCATGGCGACTGGAAAGCCGAGCTGACCCGCGAAGCCTTTGAGGCGCTGATCGAGCCGATGGTCGCTCGCAGCCTGAAAGCCTGCCGCCGCGCAGTGCGTGATTCCGGTGTTGAGCTGGAAGAAGTGCACGCGGTGGTCATGGTCGGTGGCTCGACTCGCGTGCCTCGCGTTCGCGACGCCGTCGCTGAAGCCTTTGGTCGTCAGCCGCTGACTGAAATCGATCCGGATCAAGTGGTGGCCATCGGTGCCGCGATCCAGGCCGATACGCTGGCTGGTAACAAGCGCGATGGCGATGAACTGCTGTTGCTCGACGTGATTCCGTTGTCCCTGGGGCTGGAAACCATGGGCGGTCTGATGGAGAAGGTGATTCCGCGCAACACCACCATCCCTGTCGCTCGTGCTCAGGACTTCACCACCTACAAAGACGGCCAGTCGGCCATGGCGATCCATGTGTTGCAGGGCGAGCGCGAGCTGATCAGCGACTGCCGCTCCCTGGCGCGCTTTGAATTGCGCGGCATTCCGGCGATGGTGGCCGGTGCGGCGAAGATTCGCGTGACCTTCCAGGTCGATGCCGACGGTCTGCTCAGTGTTTCGGCCCGCGAATTGGGTTCGGGCGTTGAAGCCAGCATTCAGGTCAAGCCGTCCTACGGCCTGACCGACGGCGAAATCGCCAAGATGCTCAAGGATTCGTTCCAGCACGCCAATGACGACAAGGTTGCCCGTGTGCTGCGTGAGCAGCAGGTCGACGCACAACGCCTGATTGAAGCGGTACAGGCTGCTCTGGAGGCTGATGGCGAGCGCTTGCTCGACGCCGAGGAGCGCCTGGTCATCGACATGCAGGTGCAGGAATTGACCGAACTGATGAAAGGTACTGATGGTTACGCCATCGAGCAGCAGACCAAGCGTCTGTCGCAAGTGACCGATGCCTTTGCTGCCCGCCGCCTGGACTCGACGGTGAAAGCCGCGCTGGCGGGGCGCAACCTGAATGAGATTGAGGAATAACGATGCCGCAGGTCATTTTTCTGCCACACGAGAAGTTTTGCCCGGAAGGCATGGTTGTTGAGGCTGAAACCGGTACGTCCATCCTCGAACTGGCGCATGAGCACCATATCGAGATGGAAAGTGCCTGTGGCGGCGTCTGTGCCTGCACTACCTGTCACTGCATCATCCGCGAAGGTTTCGACTCGCTTGAAGAAGCTGACGAGCTGGAAGAAGACTATCTTGATAAGGCTTGGGGGCTGGAAGCTCAGTCCCGCCTGGGTTGTCAGGCCAAAGTCGGGACTGAAGACCTGACGGTTGAAATTCCGAAATATTCGCTCAACCATGCGGCTGAAGCGGCGCACTGATTCAAGGAAGCGACATGAGTCTGAAATGGGTTGATGTGCTCGAAATCGCGATCCAGCTGGCTGAATCCAGGCCGGATACGGACCCGCGTTATGTGAACTTCGTCGATCTGCACCAATGGGTGCTGGCATTGCCGGAGTTCAGTGATGATCCGACCCGCGGTGGCGAGAAGGTGCTTGAAGCCATTCAGGCCGCCTGGATCGAAGAAGCAGACTGAGTCTGCACCGTACGCAGTTAGGCAATACCCAAGAACCCGCGTATAATTCGCGGGTTTAATTTTTCACAAATTACCGTTTCTGGAGTTACACCATGGCTGTTCAACGTACTTTCTCCATCATCAAGCCTGACGCTGTTGCAAAAAACGTCATCGGCGAGATCACCACTCGTTTCGAAAAAGCAGGCCTGCGCGTTGTAGCTTCGAAACTGAAGCAACTGTCCAAAGCTGAAGCTGAAGGCTTCTACGCTGAGCACAGCGCTCGTGGTTTCTTCGGCGACCTGGTTGCTTTCATGATCTCCGGCCCGGTTGTTGTTCAGGTTCTGGAAGGCGAAAACGCTATCGCTCTGAACCGTGAGCTGATGGGCGCTACCAACCCTAAAGAAGCTGCTGCCGGCACCATCCGCGCTGACTTCGCTGATTCCATCGATGCCAACGCTGTGCACGGTTCGGACTCCGAAGCCGCTGCTGCTCGCGAAATCTCGTACTTCTTCGCAGCTACTGAAGTAACCACTCGCTAAGCATTGCTTAAGAGTGAAGGTGAATCCATGACTACATCGACTGTAAAAACCAACCTGCTGGGTCTGACTCAACAGGAAATGGAAAAATTCTTCGACTCAATCGGGGAGAAGCGTTTCCGTGCCGGTCAGGTAATGAAATGGATTCACCACCTTGGCGTCGATGATTTCGACGCCATGACGAACGTCAGCAAGGCCTTGCGCGACAAGCTCAAGGTTATTGCCGAGGTTCGTGGTCCTGAAGTGGTCAGCGAGGACATTTCCACCGACGGCACCCGTAAGTGGGTGGTGCGTGTGGCGTCCGGCAGCTGCGTCGAGACTGTGTACATTCCCCAGGGCAAACGCGGCACGTTGTGCGTTTCGTCCCAGGCAGGCTGTGCCCTGGATTGCAGTTTCTGCTCCACCGGCAAGCAAGGTTTCAACAGCAACCTCACCGCCGCCGAAGTCATCGGTCAGGTGTGGATTGCCAATAAATCGTTCGGCAGCATCCCGGCGACCGCCGACCGTGCCATCACCAACGTGGTGATGATGGGCATGGGCGAGCCGCTGCTGAACTTCGACAACGTCGTTGCGGCCATGCACCTGATGATGGACGACCTGGGTTATGGCATTTCCAAGCGCCGTGTGACCCTGTCGACCTCCGGCGTGGTGCCGATGATCGATGAGCTGTCCAAGCACATCGACGTCTCGCTGGCGTTGTCGCTGCACGCACCGAATGACGCATTGCGTAACCAATTGGTGCCGATCAACAAGAAGTATCCGCTTAAGATGCTGCTCGAGTCGTGCCAGCGCTATATGTCGTCCCTGGGCGAAAAGCGCGTGCTGACCATTGAGTACACCTTGCTCAAGGACATCAACGACAAGGTTGAACATGCCGTTGAGATGATCGAGTTGCTCAAGAACATCCCGTGCAAGATCAACCTGATTCCGTTCAACCCGTTCCCGCATTCCGGTTATGAGCGCCCGAGCAACAACGCGATTCGCCGGTTTCAGGATCAGCTTCACCATGCAGGCTTCAATGTCACCGTACGCACCACCCGCGGTGAAGACATCGATGCCGCGTGTGGCCAATTGGTAGGGCAGGTGCTGGATCGCACCCGTCGCAGCGAACGTTATATCGCCGTGCGCGAGTTAAGCGCCGAAAACGATATGGCTTCAAACGCCGCGAAATAATTCAAGAGAGGATCTCTATGTCCCTGCGCTTTGCGCTGCTTTTGCTGTGGGCCAGCCTGTGTGCTGGTTGTGTCCTGTCGGGCGATTTCAACCCGATGAAGACCAGCAAGGGCCGTGATGAGGCGCGTGTTGCATACGTGCAACTGGGCTTGGGCTACTTGCAACAAGGTATGACCGAACGCGCTAAAGTCCCGCTGAAAAAGGCGTTGGAGCTGGATGACTCGGACCCGGATGCCAATGCGGCATTAGGGTTGGTGTTTCAGGCTGAAATGGAGCCTGAACTGGCAGACCAGTATTTTCGCAAGGCGCTGTCCTCCCGCCCCAACGATGCGCGAATCCTGAACAACTACGGCAGTTTCCTGTTCGAAGAAAAACGTTACAAAGAGGCGTACGAGCGCTTTGAACAGGCCGCCGCCGATACGCTGTATCCTGAGCGTTCGCGAGTATTCGAGAACCTGGGCATGACCGCATCAAAGCTGGGTGAGCGTGATCTCGCGCAGCAGCAACTGGAAAAAGCCCTGCGTTTGAATCGCCAACAGCCACGTGCATTACTCGAAATGGCTGAGTTGTCCTTCGAAGACAGGCATTATGTGCCCGCGCGTGACTATTACGATCGTTTTAGCCTGCTGGCCGAGCAAAATGCACGTAGTCTATTGCTCGGCGTTCGGCTGGCAACAGTGTTCGATGATCGCGACAAGGCCGCCAGTGCGGGCCTGCAACTAAAACGACTCTATCCCGGTACCCCGGAATATCAGCAATACCTGTCGGAGCAATGATGAAAGCGGCGCATCCCGAAGTTGTAGCAGCGAATCGCGTTAACCCCGGTGAGACTTTGCGCCAGGCTCGCGAAAGCAATGGCTGGTCGCTGGCCGAAGTGGCCCTCAAGCTCAACCTCACTGTCACCTCCTTGAGCAATCTGGAAGCCGGCGCATTCGACAAGCTGCCTGGGCACACCTTTGCTCGCGGTTATATCCGTGCGTACGCCAAATTGCTGGGCATGGACCAAGCCGTTCTGGTCCAGCAGTTCGACCAATCGACTGGCACCGATTCCCACGGCAGCAGCGTGCATAGCTTGGGTCGTATCGAAGAGCCGGTGCGGGTTTCCCATACGATTTTGCGAATTGTCAGCCTGTTGTTGCTGATCGCGGTCATTGGTGGTGGTTTTGTCTGGTGGCAGGATCAAACCTCGCTGCGCACCAAGGATTTGATCGGTTTGAGCCCGGAACACGTTGAAGTGGAAGGCGCCGACGGCACCACCCAGATCCATCCGCTGGACGAGCCGGAAGACCAGGCTGTCGCGCAAGGTCAGGCTGAAAGCGCTACTCCGCTTGCATTGCCGCAAGCCGAAACCTCCTCTGAAGCGCCGGCTGAAGCTGAAGCAACGGCGCCTGCTGTTGCACCGACAGCCCCGACGCCGGTTACCCCGACACACAACGTCGCTCCAGTTGTTGCAGCACCGGCTGCTCCGGCTCCGGCTGTTCCAGTGGTTCCGGCACCGGTGGTGACCGCTCCGGTTGCTCCGGCTTCCGCTCCGGTCGCAACAGCTCCAGTGGCCGGCCAAGGCCAGGTTCAGCTGAAGTTCACCGCCGACTGCTGGACACAAGTGACCGATGGCGCTGGCAAGGTGCTGTTGAGTGGTCTCAAGCGTAAAGGCGATAGCGTTTCCGTCAGCGGCAAGCCGCCGTTTTCTGTGCGTCTGGGCTTCGCCCGTGGCGCGCAGGTCAGCTACAACGGTCAGGCGGTTGATGTCGCTCCGTTCACCAGTGGCGAGACTGCTCGCCTGAAGTTGGGTCAATAAGTCATGCACGGCGAATCTCCAATCAAACGTCGCGAATCCCGCAAGATCTGGGTCGGTAACGTGCCTGTTGGCGGCGATGCGCCCATCGCTGTGCAGAGCATGACCAACAGCGACACCAATGACGTTGCCGCTACCGTGGCCCAGATCAATCGTCTGGAAGCCGCTGGCGTCGATATCGTGCGCATTTCTGTGCCGGATATGGATGCCGCCGAAGCCTTCGGCAAGATCAAGAAACTGGTCAAAGTGCCGTTGGTGGCTGACATCCACTTCGACTACCGGATCGCCTTGCGCGTGGCCGAGTTGGGTGTTGACTGCCTGCGGATCAACCCGGGCAATATCGGTCGCGAAGACCGTGTACGCGCGGTGGTCGATGCCGCCCGAGATCGCGGGATTCCGATCCGCATCGGCGTCAACGCCGGCTCCCTGGAAAAAGACCTGCAAAAGAAGTACGGCGAGCCCACCCCGGCTGCGCTGGTCGAGTCTGCCCTGCGTCACGTCGAGCACCTCGAACGCCTGAATTTCCAGGACTTCAAAGTCAGCGTGAAGGCCTCCGACGTGTTCATGGCCGTCGAAGCCTACCGCCTGCTGGCCAAGGAAATCGTCCAGCCGCTGCATTTGGGTATCACCGAAGCGGGTGGTTTGCGTTCAGGCACAGTGAAATCCGCCGTGGGCCTCGGTATGCTGCTCGCCGAAGGGATTGGCGATACTATTCGCATCTCGTTGGCGGCTGACCCGGTCGAGGAAGTGAAAGTCGGCTACGACATTCTCAAATCCCTGCATCTGCGTTCCCGTGGCATCAACTTCATCGCCTGCCCGAGCTGCTCGCGGCAGAACTTCGATGTGGTCAAAACCATGAACGAGCTGGAAGGGCGCCTTGAAGACCTGCTGGTGCCGCTGGATGTCGCGGTCATCGGATGCGTGGTCAACGGGCCGGGTGAAGCCAAGGAAGCCCATATCGGCTTGACCGGCGGCACGCCAAACCTGATTTACATCGACGGCAAGCCGTCGCAGAAACTGACGAATGACAATCTGGTGGATGAGCTTGAACGCTTGATCCGCCAGAAAGCGGCCGAAAAGGTCGAAGCTGACGCTGCCGTTATTGCGCGTGGCTGAGCCTGACTAAAGAGCCGAACGAATTTAAGGATTTATTGTGAGCAAGTCTTTGCAAGCCATTCGTGGCATGAACGATATCCTGCCCGAACAGACTCCCCTGTGGCGTCATTTCGAGGGCACTGTTTCGCGTCTGCTGGATAACTACGGTTACAAGCAGATCCGCATGCCGATCGTCGAGTTCACCGAGCTGTTCAAGCGCTCCATCGGTGAAGTGACCGACATCGTCGAAAAAGAGATGTACACCTTCGACGACCGCAACGGCGACTCCCTGACCCTGCGTCCTGAAGGCACGGCAGCCTGCGTGCGTGCGGTGCTTGAGCACGGCATCACCGGCGGTGGCCAGGTGCAAAAACTCTGGTACATCGGTCCGATGTTCCGCCACGAGCGTCCACAGAAAGGCCGTTATCGCCAGTTCCATCAGATCGGTGTCGAGGTGTTCAACCTCGACGGTCCGGACATCGATGCCGAGCTGATCGTGCTGACCTGGCGCCTGTGGGGCGAGCTGGGCATCCGTGATGCGGTCAAGCTCGAACTCAACAGCCTGGGCACTGCCGAGTCGCGCGGTCGCTATCGTGAAGCGCTGGTCGAGTTCCTGTCCGCACATCTGGACAAGCTGGACGAAGACAGCCAGCGCCGTCTGAAGACCAACCCGCTGCGGGTTCTGGATACCAAGAACGCCGACACGCAAGCCATCCTGGTGGACGCGCCGAAAATGGCCGACTACCTGGATGATGAGTCCCGCGTGCACTTCGAGGGCCTGAAGGCTCGTCTGGACGCCGCCGGCATTCCTTATGTAATCAACCCGAAGCTGGTTCGCGGGCTGGATTACTACAGCAAGACCGTTTTCGAATGGGTCACCGACAAGTTGGGCGCCCAGGGCACCGTGTGTGCCGGTGGTCGTTACGACGGTCTGGTTGAGCAGATGGGCGGCAAGCCGACCACGGGCGTTGGTTTCGCCATGGGTATCGAACGCTTGGTGCTGTTGCTTGAAACCCTGGAGCAGATCCCGGAAGAAATCTCCCGTCAGGTCGACGTCTACCTCTGCGCCTTCGGTGAAGCGGCGGAGCTGGCGGGCCTGACCCTGAGCGAACGTGTCCGTGATCAATTGCCCAACCTGCGCCTGCAAGTCAATGCCGGCGCCGGCAGCTTCAAAAGCCAGTTCAAGAAGGCCGACAAGAGCGGTGCGCTGTATGCACTGATCCTCGGTGACGATGAGATGGCCCAGCAAGTGGTAGGTTTCAAACCCCTGCGTGGCCAGGGCGAACAACAAAGTATTGCCTGGGATGCGCTTGCTGCACACCTGGCCACCTGCGTCGTGCAGGGTTGAAGCTGTCAAACAGCCGATTTAGCGATTAAGGAGTATTGGGGTGTCGAGTACCGAAGACGAACATCTGGCGGATTTGAAGGACTGGTGGTCACGCAACGGCAAGCCCTTGGTCACTGGCGGCCTGTTGGCGCTGGTCATCGTGTTCGGCTGGCAAGCCTTTCACAAGTATCAGAGCAATCAGTCGCAGGGCGCCTCGATGCTCTATCAGCAATTGCTCGAAACCACGCTGACGCCTGACGGCAAGCCTGACGCAGCCCGTGTTGCCGACCTGGCCGGCAAGCTCAACAGCGAGTTCGCCGGTAGCGCATACGCTCAGTACGGTAGCCTGTTCGTGGCGAAAGTCGCGGTCGACAGCGCCAAGCTGGACGACGCAGTCACCGAGCTGAAAGCCATTGTCGCCAAACCGGCCAACCCGGCACTGGGCGAAATTGCCCGTCAGCGCCTGGCGCAGGTACTGGCCGCGCAGAACAAGGCCGATGAAGCCTTGAAACTGCTCGAAGGCGATGCCGACAAAGCATTCCTGGCCACTCGCGAAGAACTTAAAGGCGACCTGCTGGTGCAGTTGGGTCGTACCGACGAAGCGAACAAGGCGTATCAAAAAGCCAAGGCCGCCCTGTCGGATGAAGCGGCGGTCGGCGGCCTGCAAATCAAGCTGGATGATCTGGCCAAAGGGGATGCGTGACGTGATTCGTTGGAAGCATGCAGCATTGCTGGCCCTGGCCATTTTGGCCGCGGGTTGCAGCAGCAACAGCAAAAAGGAATTGCCACCTGCCGAGCTGGTCGACTTCAAAGAAGAAGTGGTTCTGCAAAAGCAGTGGAGTCGTTCGATCGGTGACGGTCAGGGTAAATCCTACAACATGCTGGTACCGGCGATTGATGGCGAAACCATCTATGCTGGCGACGTCACTGGCGTGGTGATGGCGATGAATCGCAGCAATGGCGACGTCAAATGGAAGAAAGATCTCGACCTGCCTGTTTCCGGCGCCGTTGGCGTGGGTTACGGTCTGGTCATGATCGGTACGCTCCAAGGCGAAATCGTTGCCATGGACGCGATCAACGGTGAAGAGAAATGGCGCGCTCGCGTGAACAGTGAAGTTCTCGCACCGCCGGCCACCAACGGTGACGTGGTGGTGGTTCAAACTCAGGACGACCGTCTGATCGGTCTGGATGCCGCGACTGGCAACCAGCGCTGGTTGTATGACAGCACCCCTGCGGTCCTGACGCTGCGCGGCACCAGTGCGCCGATCGTGACCAACCGTTTAGCGGTAGCAGGCCTGTCGACCGGTAAAGTGGTCGCTCTCAATGTCTCCAACGGCGTGCCGGTGTGGGAACAACGTGTAGCGATCCCACAGGGTCGTTCGGAGCTGGAGCGTGTGGTCGACATCGACGGCGGCTTGCTGCTGTCCGGCGGTACGCTGTACGTCGCCAGCTATCAGGGCCGTCTTGCGGCACTGGACCTGGAAAGCGGGCGTCAGCTCTGGCAGCGTGATGCTTCCAGCTATGCTGGCGTCGCCCAGGGGTTTGGCAACGTTTACGTGAGCCTGGCTTCGGGCACCGTTGAAGGCGTCGACGAACGTTCCACCTCTGCGTTGTGGAGCAATGATTCGCTGGCCCGCCGTCAACTGTCGGCTCCGGAAGTGTTCTCCAGCTACGTTGCAGTCGGCGATATGGAAGGCTACTTGCACCTGCTGAGTCAGGTGGACGGTCGTTTCGTCGGCCGCGAACGCATCGACAGCGACGGCCTGCGTGCCCGTCCGCTGGTGGTGGGTGACACGATTTATGTATATGGCAACAGCGGCAAACTGGAAGCCCTGACCATTAAGTAACAACTATGCTTGGGGTTTACACCCCAGGCAGCTTCACTTGTGGGTATGAATGTGGGAGGGAGCCTGCTCGCGATGGACGTCAACGATAACGTTTGCGGCCTGAATGAATGCGGTGCCTTTGCGTTTATCGCGAGCAGGCTCGCTCCCACAAAAACAGCCACGGTGATGCCCCGAGCACCAGCCGCTGCCTCGCAGCGGCTTTTGTATTTTCTGAAATAACGAAGTGGAGAGCCGCATGGTTCCCGTAATCGCCCTGGTGGGCCGACCGAACGTCGGCAAGTCCACCTTGTTCAACCGCCTGACCAGGACTCGTGACGCCATCGTCGGCGACTTGTCCGGTCTGACCCGTGATCGCCAATACGGTGAGGCCAAGTGGCAAGGGCGTTCCTACATTCTGGTCGACACCGGCGGTATCTCCGGTGACGAGCACGGTATGGACGAAAAAATGGCCGAGCAGTCGCTGCTGGCCATTGAAGAAGCCGATGTCGTTCTGTTCCTGGTAGATGCCAAGGCTGGCTTCACCGCCGCCGACCAGATGATCGCCGAGCATTTGCGCAAACGTAACAAGCGTTCTTACGTGGTTGCCAACAAGGTCGACAACATCGACCCTGAAATGGCCCGCGCTGAATTCGCCCCGTTGGGCATGGGCCACGCGATCCCTATCGCTGGTGCTCATGGTCGTGGCATCACCCAGATGCTGGAAATCGCCCTGAGCGATTTCCCGAAAGACGACGAAGAGCCGGAAGACGGCGAAGAAGAGATCGTTGCCGAAGGTGAGGAAGCCAAGCGCATTCCTGGCCCAAGCGAAAAAGACGGTATCAAGATCGCTATCATCGGTCGCCCGAACGTCGGCAAGTCGACCCTGGTCAACCGCATGCTCGGTGAAGACCGGGTCATCGTGTATGACCAGCCAGGTACGACCCGCGACAGTATCTACATCCCGTTCGAGCGTAACGACGAGAAGTACACGCTGATCGACACCGCCGGTGTGCGCAAGCGCGGCAAGATCCACGAAGAAGTTGAAAAGTTCTCCGTGGTCAAAACCCTGCAGGCGATCAAAGACGCCAACGTGGTGATCTTCGTCATGGACGCGCGCGAAGGCGTGGTGGACCACGACCTCAACCTGCTGGGCTTCGCCATTGAGTCGGGTCGTGCGCTGGTTATCGCGATCAACAAGTGGGACGGCATGACGCCGAGCGAGCGCGACTTCGTGAAGGTCGAGTTGCAACGTCGACTGTTCTTCGTTGACTACGCCGACATCCACTTTATCTCGGCTCTGCACGGCACGGGCGTGGGTAACCTTTACGCCTCGGTACAGAACTCGTTCAAGTCCGCCGTGACCCGCTGGCCAACCAACCGCCTGACCCAGATTCTGGAAGATGCGGTCGGTGAGCACGCGCCGCCGATGGTCAACAACCGCCGGATCAAACTGCGTTATGCCCACTTGGGTGGCGCGAACCCGCCGATCATCGTGATTCACGGTAACCAGATCGAGAAGGTGCCGAAGTCTTACGTCCGGTATCTGGAAAACACTTACCGTCGTGTCTTGAAGCTGGTCGGTACGCCGATCCGCATCGAGTTCAAGGGCGGCGAGAACCCGTACGAAGGCAACAAGAACTCGCTTACAGACCGTCAGGTCAACAAGAAGCGTCGCATGATGTCGCACCACAAAAAGGCCGACAAAAAGCGCCGCGACAAGCGCTGATCCACGTCTGCCGTAGATCGTTCCCACGCAGAGCGTGGGAACGATCAAGCAAAAAGGGTCCTGTTCGGGACCCTTTTTTGTGCCTGAAGGTTTGAGCTTGACCGCTTGCAGCTTGTCGCTTGAAACTTGCAGCTCACCTGCAAGGGGCTACCGATGATCACCAGTAAGCTGCCGAATGTCGGCATCACTATCTTCACTCAGATGTCTCAACTCGCGGCACAAACCGGAGCAATCAATCTGTCCCAGGGTTTTCCCGATTTCGATGCCCCGCAGGCCCTTTGCGATGCGGTTGGCCGGCACATCGCCAATGGCCATAACCAATATTCGCCAATGACTGGCCTGCCTGCTTTGCGTCAGCAAGTGGCGGCTAAAATCGCTCGCAGTTATGGCGTCAATGTCGACGCCGACCACGAAGTGACCATCACTCCTGGCGCCACGCAGGCGATCTTCTGCGCGATTCAGGCGGTTATCCACAGCGGCGACGAAGTCATCGTGTTCGACCCCTGTTACGACAGTTATGAACCGTCGGTGGAACTGGCCGGCGGACGTTGCGTGCATGTGCAACTCGGGCTGAATGATTTTTCCATAGACTTCCAGAAGCTGGCCGAGGCGATAACGCCGCGCACGCGGATGATCGTTCTCAACTCACCGCACAACCCGAGTGGCGCGTTGATCAGCCGTGCGGAGCTGGATCAGTTGGCGGATTTGATTCGCGGTCGCGACATCTATCTGGTCAGTGACGAAGTCTATGAACACCTGGTGTTCGATGGCGTGCCTCACGTCAGTGTGCTGAATCACGAAGAGTTGTATCAGCGCGCTTTCGTGGTCAGTTCCTTCGGTAAGACTTACCACGTCACGGGCTGGAAAACCGGCTACGTGGTCGCACCGCCGGCGCTCACTGCCGAGTTGCGCAAGGTTCATCAATACGTCAGTTTCTGCGGTGTGACACCGCTGCAATTTGCCTTGGCCGACTTCATGGCCGAGCACCCGGAGCATGTCGAAGAGTTGCCAGATTTCTATCAAGCCAAGCGTGATCTGTTCTGTGATCTGCTGACGCCGTCGCGGTTCAGTTTCACTCGCGTGACCGGTACTTATTTCCAGTTGGTCGATTACTCGCAGATTCGCCCGGACCTTAATGACGTCGAGATGGCACTGTGGATGACCCGCGAACATGGCGTGGCGAGTATTCCGATCTCGGTGTTCTACCAGGCCCCACCCGCAGGCCAGCGCCTGGTGCGCTTGTGCTTCGCCAAACGCGAGGAGACCCTGCGTGAAGCAGCGGCAAAACTATGCGTGATCTGAGTGCACTGCCCAACCTGAATGTTGCGCTGATCCAGACCACGCTGGCCTGGCACGACCGGAAGGCCAACCTGGAGCATTTCGAACAGTTGCTGGAGCAGGCTCGCGGTGCGGACCTGATCATCCTGCCTGAGATGTTCACCACCGGTTTCTCCATGGAATCGCAAACCCTGGCGGAGTCGGAAAACGGTCCGACCAGCAAGTGGTTGCGCGTTCAGGCGGCGAAGCTCGACGCGGTGATCACCGGTAGCATCATCGTTCAGGCCGCTGACGGCAGTCATCGCAATCGCTTGCTGTGGGCGCGCCCGGAAGGGGAGGTGTGGCACTACGACAAACGTCATCTGTTCCGCATGGCCGGCGAGCATAATCACTTCACGCCGGGCGAGCGTCAGGTGCAGTTTGAACTCAAGGGCTGGCGAGTACGGCCACTGATTTGCTACGACCTGCGTTTCCCGGTCTGGAGCCGCGATGCGCACGACACCGACTTGCTGCTTTACACCGCCAACTGGCCCGGTGCACGCCGCCAGCACTGGAACCGTTTGCTGCCTGCGCGGGCCATCGAGAACCTCTGCTATGTGGCGGCGGTGAATCGCATTGGCACGGACGGTAAAGGTTTTGCCTACACCGGCGACAGTCAGGTGCTGGATTTTCAGGGGGAGACCTTGCTCAGTGCAGGCGAGGCCGATGGGGTGTTTCAGGTGGTACTGAACGCTGCGGATCTACAGGCATATCGCACGCGGTTTCCGGCTAATCTGGACGCTGATACGTTTGAGTTCACGTAACCGATCGTTCCCACGCTCTGCGTGAGAATGCAGCCCGTGACGCTCCGCGTCACTGGACGCGGAGCGTCCCTAGAGGCATTCCCACGCGGAGCGTGGGAACGAGCAGACAAACAAAAAGGCCCCAAGGTTCGCACCTCGGGGCCTTTTATATTTCAGCGAACACTTACGCCGCTTTCGCTTCCGGCTGGCTCAGCGAGCGGTTCAGTGCGCTGAACAGGGCCTTGAAGCTGGCAGTGGTGATGTTTTCATCAATACCGACGCCATGCACCGCACGCTCACCGTTCACGCGCAGTTCGATGTAGGCCGCTGCCTTGGCATTGGTGCCCGCGCCGATGGCGTGTTCGTTGTAGTCCATGATCTCCACCGGGATCGGCAGGCCGGCCACCAGGGCTTCCAGCGCACCATTGCCCTTGCCGCGCCAGTGCAGGTTGGTTTCGCCCTGACCTTTGCTGGAGACTTCCACTTCCACGGAGCTGTGACCGTTTTCTTCCTGCAGGCGATGGCTGACCAGCGCGTACGGGGTGTTGGCCTGCAAGTACTCGCTGTGCAGCAGCGCGTGGATTTGCTGAGCGGTCATTTCCAGGCCCAGGCGATCGGTTTCACGCTGCACCACCTGGCTGAATTCGATCTGCATGCGACGTGGCAAGTTGATGCCGTATTCCTGTTCCAGCAGGTAAGCGATACCGCCCTTGCCCGACTGGCTGTTGACGCGGATGACCGCCTCGTAGCTGCGACCGATATCGGCCGGGTCGATTGGCAAGTACGGCACTTCCCACAGCGCATCCGGTTTCTGCTGGGCGAAGCCCTTGCGGATGGCGTCCTGGTGGGAGCCGGAGAACGCGGTGTGGACCAGGTCGCCAACGTACGGGTGACGTGGGTGCACCTGGATCTGGTTGCACTCTTCGACAACCTTGCGCACGCCGTCGATGTCGGAGAAGTCCAGCTCAGGGTGAACGCCCTGGGTGTAGAGGTTCAATGCCACGGTCACGAGGTCGACGTTACCGGTACGCTCGCCGTTGCCGAACAGGCAGCCTTCGACACGGTCTGCGCCGGCCATCAGGCCCAACTCGGTGGCGGCTACACCGGTGCCACGGTCGTTGTGGGTGTGCAGGCTGATAATCACGCTGTCACGACGGTTGATGTGACGGCCGAACCATTCGATCTGGTCGGCGTAAATGTTCGGGGTGGCGCATTCGACGGTCGCAGGCAAGTTGAGGATCATCTTGTGCTCAGGCGTCGGGTTCCAGACCTCGATCACGGCATCGCAGACTTCTTTGGCGAACTCCAGCTCAGTGGCGCTGAAGGTCTCTGGCGAGTACTCGAAGGTCCACTGGGTTTCAGGCTGCATGGCGGCGTATTTGACGAACAGCTTGGCCGCGCTGACGGCGATTTCCTTGATCCCGTCCTTGTCCTGATTGAAGACAATCCGGCGGAAAGAAGGGGAGGTTGCGTTGTACAGGTGAACGATGGCTTTCTTCGCGCCACGCAGGGATTCGAAGGTGCGCTCGATCAAGTCTTCACGGCCCTGGGTCAGCACCTGAATGGTGGTGTCGTCCGGGATGTGGTTGCCTTCGATCAGGGTACGCACGAAGTCGAAGTCGGTTTGCGAAGCGGCCGGGAACGAGGCTTCGATTTCCTTCACACCGACGGACACCAGGGTTTTCCAGAAGCGCAGCTTCTTGACCGCGTCCATTGGCTCGATCAGCGACTGGTTGCCATCACGAAGGTCGGAGCTGCACCAGATCGGCGCGGCGGTGATGGTCTTCGACGGCCAGGTGCGATCCGGGATGTCGATGGTCGGGAACGCGCGGTATTTCGAAGACGGATCTTTGAGCATGCTCATCGGGGGAATCCTTATTGTGTGGGCCGAAAAAAGGCGGCCTGCCGGTGGATCAAATGTTCTTGGGGAAAGCGTAGAGCGAGGCACCGCAAATTCAGCCCGGCAGTCGTGCGCTGACGAGGCACAGGCTGCGGTGCTGGCGAAGCTGAATGAGGGTGTGAGAGGTTTTCATGCCTTCAACCCTAACCGCGGGGGGAAAGGATGGCAAGCAGTCGAAAAAAATTGAGAGGAATACCCTGAAAGTCGATTTTATCGAGATTTTATTGCTGTGGGTTGCGGCGATTGTTGTGATGATTGCGCGAGGCTTGAGCACTGCGCAATTGGAGGATTGCGACGACGCCCCGCTGAGCACAGCTATGCTTTATGCTTAAAGCCTGAACACGGCAGGAGTTGGACATGAACGAGTCGGACTGGAAGCGGTATAGCGCGTTGCGTCCCTTGGCTCATGAGCGGATGTGCATCCGGATCATGGAAGAGGTCGAGCGCATGGTGTTGGATAAAAGCCTGGCGCCTTACGAGCGGATTGAAGCCACTGAAGAGCTGCTTCAGTCCAGGCAAAAGGAGTTGTATTGGGCGTTTGGTGTGTTCAGGTTTTCACGGCATGAGGCTCGGTCGCACTTGCTTGGGCTGTGCGCGCGGGAGTTGATCACGTCTGAAGAGTTGGCGGGGTTCTCGGCGGAGACTCAGGAGTGGATCAAGCATTGTCTGGCGGACCGGGAAGCTCATGGAATTGAGGATCTTGAGGCTGAATAGGTGGCGTCTGTTATGCCGCCATCGCGAGCAGGCTCACTCCTACAGTTGATCTATGGTGTACACAAATCCAATGTAGGAGTGAGCCTGCTCGCGATGAGGCCGATAGCCTCAACAACGATTTATGGTTGAAACGCCCCGATAAAAATCGCCGGATCCACCCGCGCATCATTCAGGCTGATATTCCAGTGCATATGCGGCCCGGTGGCGCGGCCCGTCGCCCCCACTTTCCCGACCACCCCGCCACGCGCCAGTTGCTGGCCAACCTTCACGTCGATTTTCGACATATGGCAGAACATGCTGATAAAGCCTTGCCCGTGATCGACAAACACCGTGTTGCCGTTGAAGAAGTAGTTGCCGATCAGAATCACCTTGCCCGCCGCCGGCGTCTTGATCGGCGTACCGGCAGGCACCGCGAAGTCCAGGCCGGCATGCGGATTGCGCTCTTCACCGTTAAAGAAACGACGCACACCAAACTTGCTCGACAGCGGCCCGTTGACCGGCTTGTCCAGCAAGAGGTTGCTCGGGGTGTTCGGGCTGAAGCTGCGGTAGGCCTGGATCTGTTCGGCCAGTTCGCCTTCGATGCGCTTGAGGTTGTCCGGATTCGGATTGACCTGCTGCGTATTTTTCAAGGTGATGTGCTGTTCCGGGTACTTCTTGTTGCCGACGGTGAAACTCAGGTTACGACCGCCGCTGCTGAGCTGCTGCGTGCCCGGTTTGACCGTCAAGGGCACGCCGACAATCGCCAGCCAGTTGCTCTGTTCCTTGACCACCAAAACCGGTTTGCCTTGATAGCTGGCTTTCGGCGCCTGGGCGGAGGCGCCCAGATCCACCACGGCCACACCGCCCGGCACCGGTTTGTTCAACAGGCGTGTGATGTAGCTGTCGGCGTGGGCATTGAAGGTCAGGCATAGCAACAGCAGCGGAGCTAAAAAACGCGGCATGGATCAATCCAGTAAAGAAAGGGTGACAGGCGTCAGGTGATTGTCTTCGACCCGCACTTGCAGTTCGCCGTTGCCGAGTTTGGCCTTGAGGCGCTGACCGTTGTGGGTTTGTTCGGCGCTGCGGATCGCGTTGCCGCGTTCGTCCAGCAGAATGCTGTAGCCACGGGCCAGTGTCGCCAGCGGGCTGACCACTTGTAGCGTCTGCACCTGACTTTGCAGTTGCAGGCGCCGCGACTTGAGACCTTCGCGGATGGCACGGGGCAGGCGTTCGGCGAGGCTGTCGAGGCGCTGGCGGAGCATCGCCAATTGTCGGCCGGGATGTTGCCCGGCGAGACGGGTTTCCAAACGAATCAAGCGCTCGCGACGGGTATTGAGGCTGCGTTCGAATGCGCGACGCATGCGCATGTCCAGGTCATCCAGGCGCTGTGCTTGCTGGCGCAGACGTTCGCCGGGATGACGCAGACGGCGGGAAATGCCCTCCAGGCGCAGCCGGTCGCGCATCAAACGGTCGCGCATGCGCATCACCAGTCGGCGATGCAGACTTTCGACCCGACGCACCAGATCGCTGGAATCCGGCGCGAGCAGTTCGGCGGCGGCAGACGGCGTCGGGGCGCGGACGTCGGCCACAAAGTCACTGATCGAAACGTCGGTTTCGTGGCCAACGGCGCTGACAATCGGCGTGACGCAGGCGTCGACGGCGCGGGCCACGGCTTCTTCGTTGAAACACCAGAGGTCTTCCAGCGAACCGCCACCACGGGCCAGGATCAGCGCGTCGAAGCCACGGGCGTCCGCCAGTTTCAGCGCGCGGACAATCTGCGCGGTGGCTTCGCGACCTTGCACGGCTGTGGGGATCAGCGTCAGCTGGATCTGCGGTGCACGGCGACGGAACACGCTGATAATGTCGCGAATCACCGCGCCGGTCGGCGAGCTGATGATGCCGATGCGTTGCGGATGCGCCGGCAGCGGCACTTTGCGCTCGGCGCTGAACAGGCCTTCGGCGCTGAGTTTTTCTTTCAAGGCATCGAAGGCCAGGCGCAGCGCGCCATCACCGGCCGGTTCCACGGTGTCGAGGATCAGCTGATAGTCGCCGCGTCCCTCGAACAGCGAAACCTTGCCCCGGACTTTGACGGCCAGGCCATCCTTCAACGCCTGACGCACCCGTGCCGCGTTTTGCCGAAACAGCGCGCAACGCACCTGGGCGCCGCTGTCCTTAAGGGTGAAATACACATGGCCGGACGCCGGGCGGGCGAGGTTGGATATTTCGCCTTCGACCCAGATATTGCTGAACACGTCTTCGAGCAACACCCGCGCGCGGCCGTTGAGCTGGCTGACAGTCAGGACTTCACGGTCCAGGCCGAGTCTTGCAAAGGGATCTTTAATCATGGGGCGCAGTTTAAAGGCATTCGGCGACCAATCTCCATGAATCAACAAAAATCCCCTTGTAGGAGCGAGCTTGCTCGCGAAGGCGGTTTTACATTCAACATTGATGTTGACTGGACCGCCGCTTTCGCGAGCAGGCTCGCTCCCACAGGTATAAAGTCGCCCCGGGATTCAAGGAAGACATGGAATGAATGCATTTGAGTTGTTGCACCAATGGCCCTTCGGCACAACGGATTGGCTGGTGATCGGGCTGGGCATCGCCCTGGCTTATATCGTGTTCGGCATCGCCGGTTTCGGCACCGCGCTGGTGGCGGGGCCGATTCTGATCCTGTTTATGCCGCTGTCGAAGATCGTGCCATTGCTGGTGTTGCTGGATTTTGTCGCGGCGTTCGGCAATTTGCTGCCCTCGCGACGTGATGTGGCGAAACCCGAGTTGCTGCGGTTACTGCCTTGCATGGCGGTGGGTTGCACGCTGGGGGTGATCTTTCTGCTGAACCTGAAATCCGATGTGTTGCTGCTGTTGATGGGGCTGTTTATCAGCGCGTATGCGGTTTACAGCCTGTGGGTCAAAACCCGTCCGACGCAGTTATCCGCCGGTTGGGCGGTGCCGATGGGCACGGTGGGCGGGATGTTCGGGGCGTTGTTTGGCAGTGGCGGCTTTTTATATGCGATCTATTTGAACAGTCGCCTGCCCAAAGAGGCGGCCCGCGCGACGCAGAGTGCGCTGATCAGTTGCAGCACGGTGGTGCGCTTGAGCCTGTTTGCCGTCGCTGGCGTGTATGCCGAGCTACCCTTGTTGGTGTTGGCGCTGTGTTTGTTGCCGGCCATGGCCTTGGGATTGTGGATCGGGCGGCGGTTGACCATGAGATTGTCCCGCGAGGCGTTTGTGCGGCTGGTGACCTGGTTGGTGCTGGCCAGCGGGATTGCCTTGATCGGGCGTTACTTGAGTACTTGACCAGAGTTCGTCAGGTATTAAGCTGCCGCCCGCAAATCCTGTAGGAGTGAGCCTGCTCGCGATAGCGGTGTATCAGTCGACAACATTATTGAATGTTAAACCGCTATCGCGAGCAGGCTCACTCCTACAAGGGTGATCATTCAGAATTTGCAGGGCCGCACCATGAATTCACAAAGCATCATCGTCCCGAAAATCTCCACGTTGCCGGTCCATGAACCCCGGGCTCGCGCGGTGGTGCGGTGGCTGGTGCGCAAGAACATCGTCCAGGAAGAACTGACCACCTGTGGTCGCACCGGCAACCGCATGGCCCACGCCATCGCCGACGGTGCCCGCGCGGTGGTGCTGCACCCGCAAGCGCTGCCGTTTGGTGAACCGATCAATGGCCTGGAGATCGTCACCAAACGCTGCATCTATACGCCGGCCAAAGGTTTCCTTGAAGAGGCGGGATGCGCCGAATGCCGCAAGGAAGTCGGCGAAGCGCTGTTCGAAAGCCTGGAAGACTGGATGCCGGGCCGCACCGATAATTTCACCTGTCCCGAATGCGGGCATGAAGATGACATCAACGGCTTTCTATTCTTGCAGGAATGCGGCTTTTCCAACCTGGGATTTATCTTCAACAACTGGGCAGAAGCCGGGTTCAAGCAGAGCTTTATCGACGAATTTGCCGATTGGCTGGATCAGCCGGTCAGTTGGGTGAAAGTCGAACTGTAGGAGCACAGCTTGCTGGCGATGGCGGACTTAAGGACGCCATCGCGGGCAAGCTGTGCCCCTCCAGAATTCGGGGTTAAATGCCCGTCAATCGACAGTATCGATAATAGACAGAGTTTTACATTGAACCCGAGGGGGTGTCTGACTATAATGGCGCGCTTCCATTTTCCCGCTCGGGAGCCCCCGCGATGCTGCGTATCAGCCAAGAAGCTCTGACATTCGACGACATTCTCCTAGTGCCTGGTTATTCCGAGGTGCTTCCTAACGAAGTCAGTCTCAAGACCCGCCTAACCCGTGGCATCGAGCTGAATATTCCTCTGGTTTCTGCCGCCATGGACACCGTTACTGAAGCCCGTCTGGCAATCGCCATGGCTCAGGAAGGTGGCATCGGCATTATCCACAAGAACATGACCATCGAGCAGCAAGCTGCCGAAGTGCGTAAGGTCAAGCGTTATGAAGCCGGCGTGGTCAAGGACCCGATCACTATCGAGGCTGATGCCACGGTTCGTGAACTGTTCGAATTGACCCGCATGCACAACATCTCCGGCGTTCCGGTACTGCACGATGGCGACCTGGTCGGCATCGTCACTTCCCGTGACGTGCGTTTCGAGAACCGTATGGACGTCTCCGTCCGTGAAGTGATGACGCCTAAAGAGCGTCTGGTCACGGTCAAGGAAGGCGCCGACAAGCACGACGTTCGCGAGCTGTTGCACAAACACCGCATCGAACGCGTACTGATCGTCGACGACAAATTTGCCCTCAAAGGCATGATGACCGTCAACGACATCGAAAAAGCCAAGGCTTACCCGCTGGCCAGCAAGGACGATCAAGGTCGTCTGCGTGTGGGCGCTGCCGTCGGTACCGGTAAAGACACCGGTGATCGCGTCGCTGCCCTGGTCAACGCCGGCGTTGACGTGGTGGTGGTCGACACCGCACACGGTCACTCCAAAGGCGTGATCGACCGCGTTCGTTGGGTCAAACAGAATTTCCCTGAAGTGCAGGTCATCGGCGGCAACATTGCCACCGGCGCTGCCGCCTTGGCTTTGGCCGAAGCAGGCGCTGACGCGGTCAAGGTCGGTATCGGCCCTGGCTCGATCTGCACCACCCGTATCGTCGCCGGTGTCGGCGTCCCGCAAATCAGTGCCATCGCCAACGTCGCCGCTGCCCTTGAAGGCACTGGCGTTCCGTTGATCGCCGACGGCGGCATCCGTTTCTCCGGTGACCTGTCCAAGGCCATCGTAGCCGGTGCTTCCTGCGTGATGATGGGCTCGATGTTCGCCGGTACTGAAGAAGCGCCGGGCGAGATCGAACTGTTCCAGGGTCGTTCGTACAAGGCTTACCGTGGCATGGGCTCGCTGGGCGCCATGTCCCAGGCTCAAGGTTCCTCCGACCGTTACTTCCAGGACTCTTCGGCAGGCGCCGAGAAGCTGGTTCCGGAAGGCATCGAAGGGCGTGTTCCTTACAAGGGCACCCTGAGCGCCATCATCCATCAGCTGATGGGCGGCCTGCGTTCCTCGATGGGTTACACCGGCAGTGCCGACATCGAAGAAATGCGCACCAAGCCTGAGTTCGTGCGGATCACCGGTGCTGGCATGGCCGAGTCCCACGTTCACGACGTACAAATCACCAAAGAAGCGCCAAACTACCGCGTAGGTTGAGGCTTCCAGCAAAAAGTTAAGTAACCGGGGCTGTTTTATTCAGCCCCGAGTTGTTTCTGAACTACATAGACGAGACTGACTTCATGGCCCTCGACATTCACGCTCACCGCATCCTGATCCTCGACTTCGGTTCCCAGTACACCCAGCTGATCGCTCGCCGCGTGCGTGAAATCGGCGTGTACTGCGAACTGCATCCGTTCGACATGGACGACGAAGCGATTCGCGAATTCGCGCCAAAAGGCGTCATTCTCGCCGGCGGCCCCGAGTCCGTGCACGTCGCCGACAGCCCGCGCTGCCCGCAAGCGGTGTTTGACCTGGGGATACCGGTCTTCGGTATCTGCTACGGCATGCAGACCATGGCTGAACAGCTGGGTGGCAAGGTCGAAGGTTCCGAGCTGCGTGAGTTCGGTTACGCTCGCGTTGACGTGGTCGGCAAGAGCCGCCTGCTCGACGGCATCGAAGACCACATCGACGCCGACGGCCTGTTCGGCCTCGACGTGTGGATGAGCCACGGTGACAAAGTCACCAAAATGCCGCAGGAATTCCACATCCTGGCCAGCACCCCGAGCTGCCCGATTGCCGGCATGTTCGACGACGCTCGCGGTTACTACGGCGTGCAGTTCCACCCGGAAGTGACCCACACCAAGCAGGGTGGACGCATCCTGTCGCGCTTCATCCTCGACATCTGCGGCTGTGAAGCCCTGTGGACGCCTTCGAAGATTGCTGAAGACGCCATTGCCAACATTCGCGCCCAGGTCGGCAGCGACAACGTACTACTCGGCCTGTCCGGTGGTGTGGATTCCTCGGTGGTTGCCGCGCTGCTGCACAAAGCCATCGGCGACCAACTGACCTGCGTATTCGTCGACAACGGCCTGCTGCGTCTGCACGAAGGCGAGCAAGTGATGGCCATGTTCGCCGAGAACATGGGCGTCAAAGTGATCCGCGCCAACGCTGAAGATCAGTTCCTGGACAACCTGGCCGGCGAGTCCGATCCGGAGAAGAAACGCAAGATCATCGGCCGTACCTTCATCGACGTGTTTGATGCCCAGTCCAACAAACTGGACAACATCAAGTACCTCGCTCAAGGCACTATCTACCCGGACGTGATCGAGTCGGCTGGCGCCAAAAGCGGCAAGGCTCATGTGATCAAGTCGCACCACAACGTGGGTGGCCTGCCGGAAGAAATGAACCTCAAGCTGGTTGAACCCCTGCGCGAGCTGTTCAAGGACGAAGTCCGTCGTCTGGGCCTCGAACTGGGCCTGCCGTACGACATGGTCTACCGTCATCCGTTCCCGGGCCCGGGTCTGGGTGTGCGCATCCTCGGTGAAGTGAAGAAGGAATACGCCGACCTGCTGCGTCGTGCCGACCACATCTTCATCGAAGAACTGCGCAAGGCCGACTGGTACCACAAGGTCAGCCAGGCATTCGTGGTGTTCCAGCCAGTGAAATCGGTTGGCGTGGTGGGCGATGGCCGTCGTTACGCTTGGGTTGTTGCCCTGCGTGCCGTAGAAACCATCGACTTCATGACCGCACGTTGGGCACACCTGCCTTACGAGCTGCTGGAAACCGTCAGCGGCCGCATCATCAACGAAATCGAAGGCATCTCCCGCGTTACTTACGACGTGTCGAGCAAGCCGCCGGCGACGATTGAGTGGGAATGATCCCGCGCAAACCTTGAAGGTTTGATCGCAGGTTGCAATAAAGGCCGTGTGAACACTGTTCACACGGCCTTTTGCGTTTTATCCACAGGGGCAAATCCGCAGGCCTGCGTCTGCGCGTCACGGTCGCTTTGCTGTTTCTTTCACAACTGCGGGTGTATCGTATTCGCCTTTTGCGGGCCTGGGCCTGCCGCTTTCATGTGAGGTAGTTGAGTTCATGTCCTTTACCCGTCGACAAATACTCGGTGGTCTGGCCGGTCTTGTGGTGGTTGGCGTGGGGGCTGGTGGCGCGTCGCGTTACTGGCTGGGCAAGATGGCCGATGCTGATGCGGGCCACGACTATGAGTTGATTGCGGCGCCGCTGGACGTCGAGCTGGTTGCGGGTCACACCACCCAGGCCTGGGCATTTGGCCCGTCGGCGCCGGGCACTGAATTGCGCGCCCGTCAGGGCGACTGGTTGCGGGTGCGGTTTATCAACCACCTGCCGGTAGCGACCACCATTCACTGGCACGGCATCCGCCTGCCGCTGGAGATGGACGGCGTGCCGTATGTCTCGCAACTGCCGGTATTGCCGGGTGAGTATTTCGACTACAAGTTCCGTGTGCCTGACGCCGGCAGCTACTGGTATCACCCGCATGTAAACAGCAGTGAAGAGCTGGGTCGCGGGCTGGTTGGCCCGCTTATTATCGAAGAGCGCGAACCTACCGGTTTCAAGTATGAAAAAACCCTGAGCCTGAAGAGCTGGCACGTCGATGAAGAAGGTGCGTTCGTCGCGTTCAGCATTCCTCGCGAAGCCGCGCGCGGCGGTACGGCGGGACGTTTGTCGACCATCAATGGCGTCTCGCAAGCGGTGATCGACTTGCCCGCCGGGCAGATCACTCGTGTTCGCTTGCTCAACCTCGATAACACGTTGACCTATCGCTTGAACATTCCTGGCGTCGAAGCGCAGATATACGCACTGGACGGCAACCCCATCGAGCCGCGCCCGCTGGGCAAGGAATACTGGCTCGGCCCGGGTATGCGTATCTGTCTGGCAATCAAGGCACCGCCGGCCGGTGAAGAATTATCCCTGCGCAACGGTCCGGTACGCTTGGGTACGTTCCGTTCGGTGGCAAATAGCGATGCACTGACCGAATGGCCGCCTGCGCTGCCCGCCAACCCGGTGGCTGAGCCGGACCTGGCCAATGCCGAGAAACTCAACTTCAATTTCGAGTGGGTCGGTTCTGTGTCGGTCAACGTCGAAAACGGTAAACCGCCGAGCCTGTGGCAAATCAACGGCAAGGCGTGGGACATCACGGACAAGACCTGCGCAGACCGGCCGATTGCCAAGCTTGAGAAGGGCAAGAGCTACATTTTCGAATTGAAGAACATGACTCAGTATCAACACCCAATTCACCTGCATGGCATGAGTTTCAAGGTCATCGCCTCGAACCGGCACAAGGTCATTCCGTACTTCACCGACACGTATCTGTTGGGCAAGAACGAGCGTGCGCAAGTGGCGCTGGTGGCGGATAACCCGGGCATCTGGATGTTCCATTGCCATGTGATCGATCACATGGAAACCGGCCTGATGGCCGCCATCGAGGTGGCGTGATGCGTCAGATTCGTCCAACCGCCATCATCGACCGCAGCCGTGATCGCGACTTCATGCGTGAAGCCCTGGCCTTGGCGGCTCAAGGTGCCGCGCTTGGCGAAGTGCCGGTGGGCGCGGTGCTGGTGCAGGACGGTGAAATCATTGGTCGCGGCTTCAATTGCCCGATCAGCGGCAACGATCCGAGTGCGCATGCCGAGATGGTCGCGATTCGCGCCGCGTCCTTGGCCGTGAGCAACTATCGCCTGCCGGGCAGCACGCTGTACGTGACACTGGAGCCGTGCAGCATGTGCGCAGGTTTGATCGTGCATTCGCGGATTGCGCGGGTGGTGTATGGCGCGCTGGAGCCCAAGGCCGGGATTGTGCAGAGTCAGGGGCAGTTCTTCACCCAGGGCTTTTTGAATCACCGGGTGTTGTTTGAAGGCGGGGTGTTGGCGGAAGAATGCGGGGCAGTGCTCAGCGAGTTCTTCAAGGCGAGACGCGCAAAACCCACTGAATAAACACAATGCCCAATGTAGGAGTGAGCCTGCTCGCGATAGCGGTCTGACAGTCACATCAATATTGACTGTCAGACCGCTATCGCGAGCAGGCTCACTCCTACAGGGTTATGCGGTGTTTGATAGATTTACTTACGGGCAACAATCACCGCACGCATCGGCGCCGGCAGTCCTTCAATCGTCTTGCTGTGATCGTCCGGATCAAGGAAGTCACTCAACGATTGATATTTCATCCACTCCGTCCCGTGCTGTTCTTCGACCGTGGTCACGCTCACGTCAACGCAGCGCACATCCGTAAACCCGGCACGCCGCAACCACAGCTCCAGCGCCGGCACCGACGGCAGGAACCACACGTTGCGCATCTGCGCGTAACGGTCTTCCGGCACCAGCACCTGTTGTTGATCGCCCTCGATCACCAGCGTCTCCAGCACCAACTCGCCACCTTTGACCAGGCAATCTTTCAGCGCCAGCAAATGCTCGATCGGCGAACGACGGTGATAGAACACGCCCATGGAAAACACCGTATCAAAGCCTTCCAGCTCCGGCGGCAGGTCTTCGAATGGGAATGGCAGGTGCCAGGCATTAGGTTCGGACAGGTAACGCTGCACCGCCTGGAACTGGCAGAAAAACAACCAGTTTGGGTCAACGCCGATCACGCTGTCGGCCCCGGCACCGAGCATGCGCCACATGTAATAGCCATTGCCGCAACCGACATCGAGGATGCGTTTGCCCTTCAGATCCAGGTGCGGGGCGACGCGCGACCATTTCCAGTCCGAACGCCATTCGGTGTCGACATGTACACCAAACAGATCAAACGGCCCTTTGCGCCATGGCGACAAACCCATCAGCGCGGTACGCATCTGCGCGCGGGTTTCGTCGTCGCACTCGGTGTCCAGCATCAGGCCATTGAGCAAGTCGACGTCGCTCGGCTGAATCTTCGGCAATGCATCCAGCGCACTTTGCCAGCGCTCAAGGTCGCCGTGACCTTTCTCCATTTTCTTGTCGAGTTGCGCTTGCAGAGTGTTGGCCCAGTCGGCCAGCGGTGTACCGGCCAGACGGCGGGCGAGGGGGGACAGATCAATCATGGCAAGGCAATCAACGAGGCAAAGTTAAGACACTGGAACCACGGCACGACTTTCGAGAACCCGGCGGCCAACAGGCGTTCGCGGTGTTCTTCGAGGCTGTCGGGCTTCATGACATTTTCGATGGCGCTGCGCTTCTGGGCGATTTCCAGTTCGCTGTAGCCGTTGGCGCGTTTGAAGGCGACGTGCAGGTCGGTGAGCAGCGCGTGTTCTTCGAGGTCGTTGAAGCGCAGCTTCTCCGACAGAATCAGCGCGCCACCGGGCAACAGCGACTGGCGGATGCGCGAGAGCAACGCCGTGCGCTGGTCCGGGGCGATGAATTGCAGGGTGAAGTTCAGCGCCACCACCGAGGCTGGCTGGAAGTCGAGGGCGAGGATGTCGCCTTCGATCACCTCCACCGGCAGCAACTCCTGGAACATCGAGTCCTGACCGTTGAGGTATTCGCGGCAGCGTTCGACCATCGCCGCCGAGTTATCCACAGCGATGACGCGGCAACCGTCGGTGCGCACGTGACGGCGCAAGGCCTGGGTCACGGCGCCCAACGACGAACCGAGGTCGTAGAGCACGCTGTTGGGCTGGGCGAATTGCGCGGCGAGCACGCCGAGGTTTTCCACGATGGTCGGATAACCCGGCACCGAGCGCTTGATCATGTCCGGGAACACCCGCACCACGTCCTCGTTAAAGGCGAAGTCAGGCACCTGGGCCAAAGGCTGGGCGAAAAGGCGATCGGGTTCTTTGCTCACGGCGGTTCCAGCGGCGTTGGTGGAAAAGGCCGGCATTTTAGCCAAATTGACGGGGGGATGCGCGGGTTGTCTGATAAAGCGTGTCGTTGACCATGGGAAAACGATATCGCCCGCACTGAGAAATTGAAGGCAGGGAGGCATGTCAGGTTCAGAACGGTTGACTCCGACATTTTGGAGTCAGCCGTTCAGGGGTGAATAACGTATTCTTACAGCGAATAAACGATAACCTTGGAGTTGGAATGCCCTTTAAGCGTAAGTTTTTCGTCGTATTTGTTTTTTACAGTCAGGTCTAACGTAAAGTTGTAGCTTAAATGATTAACTTTTTTGGTGACAGTAGCTGTTACAGAGCCTGAAATGGCAGGGTAGTCGATTCCGTGAGTTAAGCCGGATACTGAAGAGTACTCGGTATACTGGATTTTAAAAAAAGGTGAGTCGCTTGCACCGATCAAGTAGGTTCCATCTTTGATCTCGTCTTTGAACTCAATCCATAGGAGTTTTCTGTTTTGAATGCTTTCAAAGTTTGCGCGGGTTATCAGGATGGTTTTTTGACCGTCAGAGAGGTATTGCGTGGCCTGACTTTTAAATTCTACCCGATCTGGAATTGCTAGTTTCGTTTCGGCGCTGACATACACCTCCAAATCCAATGCGCTCTTTTCTATATCGCTCATACTGATACTTCCATTCAAGTGAGTAGTAGATTTACGCACTTGAAGAGTAAGACACGCTTTGCTATGTAGGCTACTGTCAGATCTGACAGGTTTTTATGCTGTTTCGCTCTAGTTAAAGATTTCTATACGCATAAAATTAATCTGCAAAAATCAGCCAGGCAAAGAAATCAGCGCACCCTTTGGGAAAACGCTGATGCCGTAATCCCCCATTGCCCCAGCCAATAACTGAGGATGATCACATAGGGCGCTGCGTCGAATGGTGCGACAAAACGGCTGATGCCAATCACGCTGTCGGAAAACACAAACGCCACCGCACCTGCCGCAGCCAGCAGCGCCGAGCGTTTGGGGACTTCAGTGCCCAGCCGAGCCAGTGCCCGCCAGAGCATGGCACTGATGGCCAAGCCGTAAACAATCACCGGGATCAGCAATGGACCGAGGCCGTGAGAGATCAAAATCCCCAACAACACAGCGCCGACACCCAACGCAATCACCAATGGCAACACCGCCAAACGCCGGCAATCGCTCAAATAGGCTTTGAGATAAGCCAGATGCGCGACCAGAAACGCGCCAAGGCCAAACACAAACAAATCCCCCGGCCATGCCAGCAACACATCGCCGAGCAGCGAGAAAATCAGGCCAAGGCTGATCCAGCGGCGATAGTCGCCGGGCGGCGCGTCATGCAGCCAACCGAGCAAGGCCAGCACTGGCATCGGTTTGACCAGCAGGCAGAGCAACGTTGCATGCATGCTCACGCCATACAGAAAGGTCACCGCGCCCATCAGCGCCAGAATGAGCCAGCCCACGATCAGTTAACCGAGATCGCGCAATCGAAAGTTTCCACCGGTAATACCTCCGGGGCCCAGGGTTGTTGTGATGTCAGGCGCAAGCGCCCGGTGCCGGCGGTGAACGCCTGAAAGCGCCAGGTCGAGAGGCCGGCGCTGCCGACGATTCCGGCGTCTTCCGGGTTGCTATACACCTCGGGGCTGAGCGCATGCAGCACACCACCGGCCGAATCCTGAATCGCCCAGCGGTAACCCGTCGACGGGTTGCTAGGCAGGGTCAGGATCAGGTTTTGTCCGCTGTTCAATTTCACCGGGCATTGGCTTTGTTTTACCACGGTCACGTTCTGTTTCGGTTGCGTGGCGCAGGCGGCCAGCAAGGACAGGGCGAAGAGAACAAACAGGCGGGTGGGGGACATGGGGTCAGTGGCTCCGGCGTTCACGACGAACGGTGAGCATAACTCAAGTGGCTTCGGATGCTAATTGGCACAGCGTCAAAAGTCGCACCGACGACTTGCCTTGGTCGTCGGCAGGTTCAGCCATTTTTTAACTTGTCAGGGAATTTGAATACCGAAAAAGCTTTTAATAAGTAACGATTCTTGATCGACCAAAAATCTAATATTCAGGTGGCCGTAATAAAGTTTTTTTATCGGATCGAGACATATCGTTATCTCGCCGTCTTGTGGGGTGGCGTCAAAGTATTGATTGTCTTTCCTGCCGTGATAACCAATTTTGATGCGTTCTTTCTCCAGTGGGTAGTTGTAGCGTCCATTCGCAGGCAAATCCTGTTGTCCGTTACCCGGAATGCCATCCACAATATCTATCGTAAAATCAAAACCGGTATCGCCCTGCCAGTGTGAGCCTTGCAGCATGACAACGTTGCCGTAGATGGTTCCATACAGTTTGCTGGCTAGAACAATTTCATTGTTGATGTCCAAGTGCCAAAGGCCAGTGGCCGCCTGTTGAACGGGTGGGTTTTTCATTGCCTGCTCCGGATTTAGAATTGTGAATGTCTAGTCCGGTTAATCTAGGGAAGTGTTGACGGCAGCGTCCACTGTCATAAATAACAGTGTTCAATATCGTTTCTCTATAGGGGGGCGTTATTTAAAGCATAAAGCGAACGCTGCCAATCGAGATTGGCAGCGTATTAGTCAGGTCAGAACAATATCTTCGCCACATCCGCAAAACGCTTGGCGAAATGCACGGTGATCCCTTCCTTCAGATAGTCCGGCAGTTCTTCAAAGCTGCCACGGTTAGGCTCCGGCAAAATCAACTCGAAAATCTTCTGCCGCCGCGCTGCAATCACCTTCTCGCGCACCCCGCCAATCGGCAGGACATGCCCGGTCAGCGTCAGTTCGCCGGTCATGGCCACGCCTTTTTTCGGCGGCTGGTTACGCGCGAGCGAGAGCAGGGCGCTGGCCATGGTCACGCCGGCGCTCGGGCCGTCTTTCGGGGTGGCGCCTTCCGGGACGTGCAGGTGGACGAAAGCCTCGTCGAAGAACTTCGGATCACCGCCAAACGACTTCAGGTTGGAGCTGACGTAGCTGTAGGCGATTTCCGCCGACTCTTTCATCACGTCGCCCAGCTGCCCGGTGAGTTTGAAGCCACGGTTCAGCGTATGGATCCGCGTGGCTTCAATCGGCAAGGTCGCGCCGCCCATGCTGGTCCAGGCCAGACCGGTGATTACGCCAGTGCCGGACAGCACTTGCTCGTTACGGAACACCGGGTGACCGAGTGAGGCTTCGAGGTCTTTGGGCCCGAGTTTGATAACCGCTTTCGGTTCGTCGATCAACTTCACCACGGCTTTGCGCACCAGTTTTCCCAGTTGTTTTTCCAACTGGCGAACCCCGGCTTCACGGGCGTACCCGTCGATCAAGGCTTTGAGGGCGCTGTCGCTGATGCTCAGGCTGCCTTTGGACACGCCGGCCTTTTCCAGTTGCTTGGGCCACAGGTGGCGTTTGGCGATGGCGATTTTTTCTTCGGTGATGTAACCCGACAGGCGAATCACTTCCATGCGGTCCAGCAACGGGCCGGGGATTGAGTCCAGGGTGTTGGCGGTGCACACGAACAGCACTTTCGACAGGTCCAGACGCAGGTCCAGGTAGTGGTCGAGGAATTCGACGTTCTGTTCCGGGTCCAGCGTTTCCAGCAGCGCCGAGGCTGGATCGCCCTGGTAGCTTTGGCCCATCTTGTCGATCTCGTCGAGCATGATCACCGGGTTCATCACTTCGACGTCTTTCAACGCCTGCACCAGTTTCCCCGGTTGCGCGCCGATGTACGTGCGGCGATGGCCCTTGATCTCGGCTTCGTCTCGCATGCCGCCGAGGCTGAAGCGGTAGAAAGGCCGGCCAAGGGATTCGGCGATGGACTTGCCGACGCTGGTTTTACCCACGCCCGGCGGGCCGACCAGCAGCACGATGGAGCCGCTGATCTCGCCTTTGTAAGCGCCGACAGCGAGGAATTCGAGGATGCGGTCCTTGATGTCGTCGAGGCCGGCGTGGTGTTTGTCCAGCACCTTGCGCGCGTGTTTGAGGTCGAGTTTGTCCTCGCCGTACACGCCCCACGGCACCGAGGTTGCCCAGTCGAGGTAGTTGCGGGTGACCGCGTACTCGGGCGAGCCGGTTTCCAGGATCGACAGCTTGTTCATTTCCTCTTCGATGCGTTTCTGCGCCTGCGCAGAGAGCACTTTGCCGGTCAGGCGTTGCTCGAACTGCTCAATGTCGGCGCTGCGGTCGTCCTTGGTCAGGCCCAGCTCCTGCTGAATGACCTTGAGTTGTTCCTTGAGGAAGAATTCACGCTGATGCTCGCCGATCTTGCGATTAACTTCCGCGGAAATCTCTTTTTGCAGGCGTGCGACTTCGACTTCCTTGCGCAGCATCGGCAGGACTTTTTCCATGCGCTTGAGCATCGGCACACAGTCGAGCACTTCTTGCAGCTCGCTGCCGGTGGCCGAGGTCAGGGCGGCGGCGAAATCGGTCAGCGGCGACGGATCGTTGGGGCTGAAGCGGTTGAGGTAGTTTTTCAGCTCTTCGCTGTACAGCGGGTTGAGCGGCAGCAGTTCCTTGATCGCGTTGATCAGCGCCATGCCGTAAGCCTTGACCTCGTCGGTCGGCTCGGTCGGCTGGTGCGGGTATTCGACTTCCACCAGGTACGGCGGGCGGTGGTGCTTGAGCCAGGTTTTGATGCGCACCCGGGTCAGGCCCTGGGCGACGAATTGCAGTTTGCCGTTTTCACGACTGGCGTGGTGCACCTTGACCAGCGTGCCGTACTCCGGCAGTGCGCTGGTGTTGAAGTGGCGCGGGTCTTCCTGGGGGGCGTCCATGTAGAACAGGGCCAGGGAGTGGTGATCGGCTTTGCTGACCAGGTCCAGTGTCTCGGCCCACGGTTCTTCATTGACGATGACCGGCAGCACTTGGGCCGGGAAGAACGGGCGGTTGTGGATCGGGATGATGTAGACCTTGTCCGGCAGGTTCTGGCCGGGCAGGGCGAGGCCTTTGCCGGTGGTGTGGTGTTCGATTTGCTCGGCTTCGTCGTACTCGTTTGGGTCTTCGGGGAATTCTTGCTGGTCGCTCATGGGGCACCTGCGCATTGGGTATGGGTGTTAGATGGGGCAGGTGGGGGGTGGTTTCAATGGTTCGGGATATTTCAGAGTGTGTGTTCAGGGTTTGGACAGGTGCTTTTGACTTGGCGGCCTACGGGCCGACCATGTTGTTGGTTTTGGTGTATATATCCGTTTCTGCGGTAACGGCCACTTAGGGTTTCGCCCTTACGGCGCCTCACTTTTTTTTCAAACGCCAAAAAAAAGTAAGCAAAAAAAGGCTCGCCCCGAGCGTCCGGCCCCTCGCTAAGGCTCGGCGTTCCTTCGCTCCGGTATCCATCCGGGGACACTGCCCTCCGGTCGGCTTCGCTTCGACCTACATGCAGCGTGTTCGACTGCGTCGAACGGCGCTACGCGCCACTCCCCGGATGAACACCTCCACTCAGCCTCCCGAAGGGGCGGGTGGATCAAGATCAAAAGCTGCAGGCGAGCTAACGCTCGGCCTGATGAGTGGTGAAGAGCAAAGGCGGTACGCCGATCTACTGTAGGAGCTGGCTTGCCAGCGAAGGCGGCCTGAAAGCCGACCAATCTCTGGCGGACGGACACGATCCAATTGTGGGAGCGAGCCTGCTCGCGAATGCGGTATGACATTCAGTGTTGATGTCGACTGACACACCGCTATCGCGAGCAGGCTCACTCCCACAAGGGATTTGGTCCATCAGGGGGATTAGCGGTGTGGCGCGGTTTTGGGTAGTTCGAGGTTGTCGAGCATCCGGTTCGCCGCCAACTCGGCGAGCATGACGATTTGCTGGATTGCCATCGCGGTGTTGCGATGCGGGCCTTCCAAATAGCCGGCAAAATCGCTGGCCATCACACTGGCCTGGGCCAGGGACTCACAGGTGTGGGCCAACAGGTCTTCGTCTTTGAGATCTGGTGCGAGCATGAACATCGTGCTGGGTTTGCGGGTGGGCGGTGATTTGAGCGCAGCGGGATTGAGGTAGTGATTCAGCGCGCGCTCGGCGGCTTCGTTGAGTTTTTTGGAATCGACGGATTCGTAGGGGGAAACGTCGTCGGTTTCGGGGGGATTCGGTGTTTCTTTGATCATGGTGAAGCTCCATTCGAAGATAGGGAGTTCGCCACGACTGCGACCAAGCAGTTGGGTGGCGAACCGTACGCAGGTTGGTCGACCAGGGAATGGAACCCGGCAGGGCCGAAGCCCTCCCACGCACAGCTCGCCATGAAGCAAGCACGAAAAGTGCGCCATTCTAAACCTGGGCGACCAAACCCGGTCGCTGAATTTGCAGCGACGGGCAAAGCCTATCTCCCGGCCTTCCGACACGACAACCGACAGTACCTGTCGGAATCCTCCCCAAAAACCGCCACGGCTGTAGGATCAGCGCAAAATTTTCAGACTGATCTCAATCGAAATGTGGGAGCGGGCCTGCCCGCGAAGGCTGTTTAACATTCAACATGAATGCTGGCTGGCACACCGCTTTCGCGAGCAAGTCGAATCGTCGCACCGCCGCTCCCACATTTGTTCAGTGGTGTGGCGAATATGGCGGCCACAAAAAAGGTGAGGCTTGCCTGCGAAGGCGCCCTGACAGCCGACCAATCTCTGGCGGACGGATCCGCTCCAACAGGGGATTGGCTTCTGCTGGGGGATTAGCGGTGTGGCGCGGTTTTGGGTAGTTCGAGGTTGTCGAGCATCCGGTTCGCCGCCAACTCGGCGAGCATGACGATTTGCTGGATTGCCATCGCGGTGTTGCGATGCGGGCCCTCCAGATAGCCGGCAAAATCGCTGGTCATCACACTGGCCTGGGCCAGGGACTCACAGGTATGGGCCAACAGGTCTTTGTCTTTGAGGTCCGGTGCAATCATAAACATCGTGCTGGGTTTGCGGGTGGGCGGTGATTTCAGCGCAGCGGGATTGAGGTAGTGATTCAGCGCGCGCTCGGCGGCTTCGTTGAGTTTTTTGGAATCGACGGATTCGTAGGGGGAAACGTCGTCGGTTTCGGGGGGATTTGGTGTTTCTTTGATCATGGTGAAGCTCCAAGTAAGTAATGGAGCTGCCACTAATCGCCGCGAAGCGATGGAAGGTGGCAGCTGTGCGCGGGTTCGCGGACCGGAGCTACTTGGAAACCCGGCATACCCGAAGGTATCCCGCGCACAGCCACCATAAAACCAATCGACAAACTACGAGTGAGAGTCGGTTGAGGGCGGTGATTATGCACCAAGTAAGCTAACTCGGGCCGCGATGCCCGGTCGCTGAATTTGCAGCGACGGGCAAAGCCTATCCCCATGGCTTCCGACACAACAACCGACACAACCTGTCGGAATCCTCCTCGAAAATCGCCCCGGCTGTAGGACCTCCACAGATTTTCCAGACCTCCCCCGGTCAAATTGTAGGAGTGAGCCTGCTCGCGATGGCTGTTTAACATTCAACATCAATGTGCCTGACACACCGTCATCGCGAGCAGGCTCACTCCTACAATTTGATCAGTGGGGTGACAAAAATCGCGACCACAAAAAAAGGCGACCCCCTCGCAGGAGTCGCCTTTCCATTAACCGCCGCTAAAACCTATTCCGGCAGTTTGTACGCAATCACATAGTCACCCATCTTGGTGCCCAGCGAACCGTGACCACCCACAACCAACAGAACGTATTGCTTGCCGTCCTTGCCCGTATAGGTCATCGGTGTGGCTTGGCCACCCGCTGGCAGGCGCGATTTCCACAACTCTTTACCAGAGTTCACGTCGTACGCTCGCAGGTACTGGTCGAGGGTGCCGCTGAGGAAGCCGACGCCGCCAGCCGTTACCATCGAGCCGCCCATGCTCGGCACGCCGAGGGTGAAGCCGATCGGGATCGGCGAGCTGTCGCGGCTGGTGCCGTTTTTGCGTTTCCACACGACTTTGCCGGTGGTCAGGTCGATACCGGCGACGTAGCCCCAGGCCGGGGCCTGGCACGGTACGCCGAAGGGCGACATGAACGGGTGCATGATCACGGCGTATGGCGCGCCGGTGTTCGGTTGCACGCCAGCGGTTTCGCTCTCGCGTTTGCTGCCGGCAGCGACTTCTGCGCGTGGCACCATTTTCGAGACGAAGGCCATGTAGTTCGGGCTGGTGAACAGGATCTGGCGAACCGGGTCGACCGAGACGCCGCCCCAGTTGAACACGCCAACGTTACCCGGGTAGATCAGGCTGCCCTGCTCCGATGGCGGGGTGTACTGGCCCTCATAACGCAGTTCCTTGAACTGGATGCGGCACAGCATCTGGTCGAACGGGCTCGCGCCCCACATGGCTTTTTCGGTCAGTTCCGGGGCCAGCAGGTTGAGGTCCGAACGGGCCTGGGTCGGGGCGGTGTGGTCGCCTTTCACGGCGCCTTGCGGAACCGGGATTTCCTTGATCGGGATGATCGGTGTGCCGTCACGACGGTCGAGGACGTACAGGCTGCCCTGTTTGGTCGGGGCGATCAGCGCAGGTTTGACGCCGTCGGCGGTTTTCATGTCGAGCAGGGTTGGCTGGCTGCCAACGTCCATGTCCCACAGGTCGTGGTGGGTGAACTGGTAGTTCCAGCGTACTTTACCGGTGGCCAGGTCCAGAGCCACAACGCCGGCGCTGAATTTCTCGGCGCCTGGGGTGCGGTCGGCGCCCCATTGGTCTGGGGTCTGGTTGCCCAGTGGCAGGTAAACCATGCCGAGTTTTTCGTCGACGCTGGCCAGCGACCACATGTTCGCCGAGTTGCGGCTGTAGGTTTCGCCCGGGGCCAATGGCTCGGTGGCGTCTGGCTTGTCGCTGTCCCAGTTCCATACGAGGTGGCCGTCGCGCACGTCGAAGGCGCGGATCACGCCCGATGGCTCGTTGGTCGATTCGTTGTCGGTAACGTGACCGCCCATGATCACCAGATCACGGGTAATCGCGGCCGGCGAAGTGGAGTAGTAGCCACCGGCAGTAAACGGGCCGATGCCTTGGGTCAGGTCAACCACACCGTTTTTGCCGAAGCCTTCGCAGATCTTGCCGGTGTCGGCGTTCAACGCGATCAGGCGGGCATCGGCGGTTGGCAGGTACAGACGACGCGGGCAGGCCTGGGCAACGGCTTTGCCGGCTTCGGAGATGACGGCGGAAGCGGCGTTTTCAGACTTGGCGTACGCAGCTTCGTCGTAGTACGACACGCCACGGCAGGTCATGTGGGCGAAGCCCTTGAAGCCGACCGGGCTCTTGATCTGTGGATCGAAGCGCCACAGTTCCTTGCCGGTGTCCGGATCCAGTGCCAACACTTTGCTGTGCGCGGTGCAGGCGTAGATCATGCCGTTGGCTTTGAGCGGGGTGTTTTCGTTGGTCAACTCGACCGGGTCATCCGCGGTCGGCAGGTCGCCGGTCTGGATGCGCCAGGCTTCTTGCAGCTTGCCGACGTTGGCCGGGGTGATCTGCTTGAGTGGCGAGTAACGGTCACCGAACTCGGTGCGGCCATAAGCCTGCCAGTCGCCATCCGGCATTTGCGGCGCGGTGCTGGTGGTGTCTGCAGTGTCGCGGCCCAGTTCGCCGAACGTTTCCCCCGGGTGGGTGAACAGGCTGGCCAGTGCGGTGACGCCGGCCAGAACCACAGCCACGGTCAGGCCGCCGGTGCCCATTGGCGCAGGGCCGTTGAGCAACAGTGGACGGCGGAACCACGGCAGCAGCATCACGAAACCGAGGACAAACAACATCGCCAGGCGCGGAACCAGTTGCCACCAATCGAGACCGACTTCCCACAAGGCCCAAACGGTGCTGGCGAACAGCACCAGTGCGTACAGGCCCAAGGCGGCTCGGCGGGCGAGCATCAGCAGCACGCCGGTCAGCGCCAGGCCGATACCGGCCAGCAGGTAATACAGCGAGCCGCCGAGCATGCTCAGCTTGATCCCGCCTGCCAGCATGGCCAGGCCCATTAGCAGAAGCAGAATGCCGAGCAGGGTCGGCAATAGACGGCTTCGACTCAAAGCACCATCAGTGCTCATAGTGTGGTTCTCCGTGACGTTTCAAGTAGTCCCGCGCAAGTTCACTGTAGATGACGATCTGGCGTGGGCATGGTTCATATAAAAACTGCAATCCTTGTAGGAGCTGGCTTGCCAGCGAAGAGGGCGTATCAGTTGGCATAGATGGCGACTGACACCCCCTCTTCGCTGGCAAGCCAGCTCCTACAGGTTTTGTGGTGTCGGTTAGAACGACGACTGGATTTTGATCCCGCCAATCAGTGCGTCATCGACCTGGTCCACGCCACCGGGGTGGCGGATGTATTGCAGGTTCGGGCGTACGGTGAGCCAGTTCGTGACGTGCACGCCGTAATAGAGTTCGGCGCTGTATTCGGTGTCCTGCGGCGGCAGGAACGACGGGTCGTCGTAGTTATCAACGGCGCGCGCTTGATTGGTCGCTTCGGCGTTTTTGCGATAGGCCGGGTTGACGTGGACCCGGGCCAGGGCGAAGCCGATGTCGTCTTTGGCACGTGCATCGAACCAGCCTTTGTAGACCACACCGGCCTGGACGTAGTTGTCGATGGCATTGGTCTTCTTGTCGTGCATCGTGGCGTTGGCAAACACGTTCAAACCACGGGAGTGATCGCTGGCGATGCTGGTCACTTGCTGCTGAATAACGAGCCACTCGCCGTGCTTGCTCGATGCACTGCGATACGCCTCGCCACTCAGGGCGGCAGGCTGGCCATTGCTGTCCTTGTAGACATCGGTGGCATTGGCGCTGCTGTAGTAATAGCCGACGCGGTATTCGCCCGGCAGGTCATGAACCTTCGGCGACCACACCAGTTCCACCGGCAAAATCGCGCCTTGGGTGCCGCTGCCGCTGAGCTTGAAGCCGTTGCCGCGATCCAGGTTCGATGGGTTTTGCTCATAGGCGCCGACCTGCGCAAACAACTGCGGCGTGAGGTGATATTTGACGCGCATCGCCCACTGGCTGACGGGCCAGTTGTACCAGATGCCACCGACCCAGTTGCCGACTTGCGAGCCGCAGAACGCCAGGTTCTGGAAGTCGCAGGGGAAGCTGTTGAAGTCTTCGCCTTCACCGAAGCGACCGACCTTGATGTCGAGTTGCTGATCGAAGAATTTCTGCTGATACCACATCTGCGTCAGGCGCCAGGTCTGCCCGCGCCCCCAGACTTCCTGAGCCGAGGTAAAGCCGCCCACACGCGGATCGTTGATCCGGTCGTTGCTGATGTTATTGCCATTGCGCTCGGTGAGGGTCAGCTGAAATTCGGCGTCGTCCCAGCCGAGGATTTTCTGCAAGTCCAGGTGCGTGCCGAAGGCGAACTGGTCGCTGTAACGCGCGTTGCGGTCATGGTCGTAGCCGCCGTGCAGATTGCTGCCCGTTTCGCCGGTGTAATCGACGTTGAAGTCGTAGCCTTTTTCCGAAAGTTCGGTGCGAGTACCGTTCCAGTCGCCGAGCATCCATGGTGAATCGCTATCGAAGGCGGGAGCCGCCTGGGTGCAGGTGGCAAGGCCCACCGCGGTGAGCCCACCGATCAGGTTCAGGGCTTTTCGGCTGGTAATAGTCGTGCAGACAGCGCTGTCTCGCGAAGTTTGAAAATAAGGCATAGAGAAGAAATTCGGGGTCTTTTTCCAGGAAATAAACGGATTGCAGCAGGCGTAAAGCAGTGTGCGGAAGCGTTTCAGCTTGGCGGGCGCAAGGATAATGTTCTGTTACAAATAGAGAAAGGGCTTTTACTGACATGGATCATTTCAGATTCGGTAACAGTGTCGGGCGGCAGTCTTATCAAGGTCACCTACAGTAAGAGATAGCGCACAGAGCGCTTCCACCCGATCACACCCTCGGCTAAGGTGCGCGGCTTCCCACTCCTTACATCGCTCGAAGGCCCTGCATGACCGAACAGAACAACAACCCGCTGCATGGCGTGACGCTGGAGCAGATCCTCAACGCCCTGGTTGAACATTACGAATGGTCGGGGCTGGCCGAGCGCATTGATATCCGCTGCTTCAAGAGCGACCCGAGCATCAAGTCGAGCCTGACGTTCCTGCGTAAAACCCCGTGGGCCCGGGAAAAGGTCGAGCGCTTGTACATCAAATTGATGCGCACCAAGCGACCGGTCTGAGCATGTCGGGTTCGGCTGCGAGGCGTCGTTTTGTTGCCGTTGCGGCGCTACTGGGCTGGATGGGACTGGCCATTCAGCTGTACCTGATTCTCTATTCGCGCTGGAGTCTGGAAGCCAGTCTGATAGGTGGGCTGGTGAGCTTTTTCAGCTACTTCACGGTGCTGAGTAACACGCTGGTGGCGACGGTATTGACCTGTGAGTGGACGTCCCGCGAGTCAGCGATGCGACGCTGGTTTTTACAGCCGTGGGTCAGTAGCGCGATAGCCGTGAGCATCGCCGTGGTGGGGTTGGCGTACAGCGTTTTGTTGCGACATTTATGGCATCCCGAAGGCTGGCAGTTTCTGGCTGATGAACTGATGCACGACATCACGCCGCTGCTGTTTCTGGCGTATTGGTGGGTGTGTGTGCCCAAAGGCACGTTACGGCTGCGGCACATTGGTCTGTGGGTCATTTATCCGCTGGTGTACTTCGCGTTTGTGTTATGGCGCGGGCATGTGCTGGCGGTTTATCCCTATCCGTTTGTGGATGTCGACAAGTTGGGTTATCCACAGGTGTTTGTGAATGCGGGGGGATTGTTGGCGGGGTTTATTCTCATTGCTCTTGTGTTTATCGGGCTGGATCAGTGGCTTGGGCGTCGTGTAAATACTTCAGGTTTGTAGCGGCTGAGCTATCGTCATCGCGAGCAGGCTCGCTCCCACATTAGACCGCGATCAACTGTGGGAGCGAGCCTGCTCGCGAAGGGGCCTTGGAGCCTGTCACTCCTCTTCGCTGTCATCCAGCCGCCAATAGCCGACGGCTTTGACGAACTGCTCATTCAGGCCGTGCTCATCGAGCAATACCCGACGGATCTGCCGCGACACCTTGCTCTCGGTCGCTATCCACGCGTACAGACTGCCGCTCGGCATTTGCAGTTGCTTGACGGTGGTCAGCAGATTGTCTTTGCCCCCTTCGCGCAGTACCCAGATCACATCGACCTGTGCGGCGCTTTCCAGGCGCTGCTGTTCGGCGCCGTTCTCCACTTCCACAATCACCAGCGCACGGCGATTGGCCGCGAGGCCTTCAAGTCGACGGGCGATGGCGGGCAGGGCGGTTTCGTCGCCGATCAGCAGGTAGCTATCAAACATGTCCGGCACGATCATCGAGCCGCGTGGCCCGCCGATGTGCAGGAACTGGCCGGGCCTGGCTTGCTCGGCCCAGGTCGAGGCAGGGCCGTCGCCGTGCAACACGAAATCAATGTCCAGTTCCAGGGTGTCAAGGTCATAGCGACGTGGCGTGTAGTCACGCATCGCCGGCATCGGCCCGTTGTTTTTGCCCCCGCCGAGCACCAGGGTTTCCAGCGCCGCTTGTTCCGCCGCATTTTGCGGGAACAGCAGTTTGACGTGGTCGTCGGTGCCGAGGCTGACGAAGCCAGCCAATTCCGGCCCGCCCAAGGTGATCCGGCGCATACGCGGCGTCAGGTCGACCACGCGCAACACTTCCAGGCGCCGGCGTTTGATCTCATGCATGACACGGTGGATGGATTGCACGATCACTTCAGTCATTCGGCTTTCTCCTGAAAAGGTTGAATGGCAGGGCCGTCAACAATGGCTTTGGCAGTGTTGTTAAGCAGGTCGCGCACCCGCAGGATTTCTTCCGGGCTCCAGCGCCCATGATGCATCTGCAAGGCGTAACGCAAGTTGTGCACCGCCTCGTGGATCTCCGCCGGACGGTCATGACCGCGTAGCGATCGCTTGCTGACCTCGATGCGCAAGCGCACACCGTCTAGCGCAATGGCTTGATCGGTCAGTGATAAGCGCCCAGCGTCGGTGACGTTGTAGCGTTTTTTGCCGCCCTCGGCGTCGCCCGAAATCATTTCGCTTTCTTCAAGAAAGGTCAGGGTCGGGTAGATCACGCCGGGGCTGGGGCTGTACGCGCCGTCGAACATGCTTTCGATCTGGCGAATCAGGTCATAGCCATGGCAGGGCTGCTCGGCGATCAGCGCCAACAGCAGCAGTTTCAGGTCGCCGGGGGCGAACACTCGTGGTCCGCGTCCGCCGCGTTCACGGCCGGGGCTTGGGCGTTTTTCGACGCCGTCGCGGTTGTCGCTGTGCTCTCGATGGGAATGATGGTCTCTCATTTTGTGTCTTCTCTTGTCGCGTTTAGATACAACTTAAGATATATCTTAAGGCGAAAGCAAGGGGGCTTGACGAACGGTCGAGGGTCGAGGGTCGAGGAGGGCCTGAAGGGAATCAGCACGTGAGGATTGGACGGATAAGAAAGTCACTTTTTTAGAGTAATAAAACTAATTCTATAAGTTCCTCTACTTATCACGGGGCTTTGAGTGTGTTAGTAGTATTGATCTTACGGAAAGTTGATGGCTTGTCGTCTGTGTGTCTTTTTAGCTAGAACTGTGTGTAGTATTTATCTGAGGGCTATACAGCGTAATCAGGGCTTTTCTGTCTATTTTCCTGCTGTTCGAAAGTCATTGTTACTACATGTGCTTCGGAACTTACGTACTTACTTTCTCGAGCGATTGGCCGATCATTCTCCGGCGTCGAAAGTTAAGCGAATTCACCATTACTTCACGGTATGGCATTCGCTTGTTCTAACTTTCTGCGCCCAATCCTTTGAAAAGACAGGTACTCAACAATGTTCAAGAAGTTTGCAATCTCCGTTCCGATGACTCTCCTGGCCCTCAGCTCTTCGCTGGCGTTCGCTGCGGAAGAAGCGCGCACGACCATCAATATCAGCGCCACTATCCCAACCCAGGTATTTCACGCCCAACCGGTGGATCCTGACTTCGGTAAAGATGAAAAAATGGCCTACAACCTGGTGGCCGGTACCTTGAACCCGCTGCGTGCGACTTACGATATCCGCCACACTAACGGTTCGGTCAATGCTTATGTAGAAGGTGGTCCGCAACCCCTGTTCAACGGTGCCAACAACATCGCGCTGACCTACTCCTTCAACGGCGTAACCTTGACCGGTGTGTCTCAAGAAGTGGTCGGCGATACCGAGTCCAACGGGGGCATGCGAGCTGATCTGGTAATTGCCGCTGCCAAACCGACCGCCGCTCAGACGGGTGTTTACACGGCCAATCCGGTCGTGGTCTTCGATGCCATCCCGCGCGTCCAGTAATACGGTTATGAATTAAGGCTTGTCCTTATTCGTCAACGCCGACCGGTCGATGGGTAGTCACTGCCTGTCGATCGGGTTTTAACGTACTTATCTTCAGAGTATCTCGTTCATGTTCCCGATGACTCCCATCGCGGCGGCGCTTGCCCTTTTTTTCTGCGCAACTGCAATCGCCGCGCCAGCGGATAACGGCACTACACCTCGAAGTCTGCTGGCGCAGGCCAAGGGGTTGCCGGCCGAGTTTGAAGAGCACTTCTTTGATGTGCCGCTGGCGGTGCGCGTGGAACTTGACCAACAATTTCTCGGTGAGGCGATGGTGGTGTTATCTCGCGATGACCGCATCACCTTAGTTGAATTCGCTGACGTCAGTGACAGTACGATCAAGCCCAGCGAGCGCGACAGCTGGTCGACCTGGCTGAAACAAGGTGTGGCGTTGGGCAGCTGCGAGGCCAAGTGCCCTGAGCAACTTCTGGCGGTGCATTACAGTCTTGAAAACTCGCTGGTGTCGATTGTCACGGAAAACGCCGAACGTGATGATCAAGCACAGCGTTACTACACGTTGCCCGAAGGTGGCAGCACCGGATTGATCGTGCGCAACCAGTTGAACCTCAATGGCGGCCAGGGCCAGGACCTTGGCGGGCGCTACGGTCTGGAAGCCAGCAGCAGCCTGGGTAACTGGACCCAAGCGGTCAATGTTCAGTGGTCCCGGCTGGGCGGCCTGGATAACACGCTCTACCACGCTGTGAATGAGCTGTTTACCCAACGTGAACTGGAAGGCAACTTTCTGCGCCTGGGCCTGTTCACGCCCTCGTCCGAAGGCCTGACCCGGCAGCCGAATACCTTCGGCACCAGCCCCGACACGGCACTGGGCGTGATGTATGGCAGCTCCGACAGTCTGGCGCTGAATAACCCGAAGCCGGCTGTTTATCCGATTTATGTCACTGCCAATCGGCAAGGGTCGGTGGAAATCTATCGCGACGGTTTGATGATCAATACCCAGGCCGTGCCCGCCGGTTTGCAAACCCTCGATACACGTCCGCTGCCGGGTGGCATCTATGAAGTGGAAGTGCGGCTGATCGAAGACGGCCAAATCACCTCCAGCACCCAGGAACTGATCTACAAGCCGAACAATTGGCGTAACCATGACGAACGCTGGCGCTACAACCTCTTCGCCGGCCGTGAATCGAAAGTGCTCAGCAACTGGGACCAGCAGGACGATGGCGACATGACCTCTGGCGCCGCGTTCAACTACCTGCTGCATCCTCGGGTGATCCTCGGCCTGAGCGCTCGTCAAGTGCGCGACAACTTGCAATACGGCACGTCGGTCGATTGGTCGATCGTCAATAACGCCAGCCTGTATGCCAGCGTCTACGAGACCGAAAATTACGGCACCGGCCTTGACGTGCAGGGGCTCTACTCCTATGGCAGCGGCAGCCTCGTCGCCAGCTATAACCGCAGCTGGCTCGACACCACAAAGCTGTATGACACCCTGCCCGATGGCACGCGGGTGCGGCAGCCAAACGTGTTTATCGGGCAAACCAGCAACTCTTCGTTGTCGATCAACCATCGATTGACCAGTAAAAGCTCGGTCAATGCGCGGGTATCCCACAGTGAGGGCAACACCAATGGCACGGGTGTGGATCTAGGGTGGACCCAGCGCACCCGACTGTTTGGCAGCGATGCCAACTGGCGGCTGTCCCTGTTCGATCGGCCGGGCAGTATCAGTTCAGATGACGAGCGCAACCGTGGTGTCGACCTGAGCGTCAACATTGCCTTGGGCGGCCCCGGTGAACAGCTTTCCGGCAGCATCGGCTCACGCACCGCACGCGAGGGCGGTCGGGATAACAATGCCTCGATCTCCTACCGCAAAGACCTGCAGGATCACCTGCTGCAAAGTGTCTCGGCCACGGTCCTCACCGACACCTACGGCGTGGGCTTGAACGCAATGGGGACGATGCAAACGGACCTGGTCAACGGCGACGGTTTTGTCCAGCGCTCGTCGTTCAACAATGACTTCACCGGTGGCCTGAACCTGGACAGCACCGTGGCCGTTGGCGGCCAGAAAATGGTCGTGACCAGCCAGTACCACCGCAACGGTGCGGGCATGATTATCGATGTCGAATCGGACATCACAGATATCGCCCTGCGCGCCGACGATTTGAGCGGTAGCAGCACGGTACTCAAACCCGGGCGCAATTTTGTGCCGATCACCGCCTACAAAAGCAGCTCGGTCAGTTTCGATTTCGAGGGCAACCATGTGCCCGCCGCGACGATTCAGCCGGCCCGCTCCAGCTATCACCTGAACAAGGGCGGCGTGGGCTATCGCCAGATCAAGGTCATGCGAACCCTCACCGTACTCGGTCGCCTGATCGACCCCCAGGGCAACCCGCTCAAGGGCCACCACGTCATCAACCATGCCAGTCGCGGTGTGAGTGAAGTGGACGGTTTCTTCTCGATGGAAATGAATGCCGGCTCACCGACCCTGGAAGTGCGCCACGGTGATCAATTGCTGTGTCAATTCCGCCTCGATACGAGCAGTGGGCGCACAGAAAACAACGTGTTGATGATCGGTGATTTGCGCTGCACGCCGGACACCTTGGCAGATGCAACTTTTATGGCTCGAACGGCGGGTTGATGGCCCGGCAGAACGTGATTAATCAACGAGGTAAGGGACGATGAAACGTCTGTTGGCAGTATTTGGTTTGTGTTTGTTTACCCAGGCAACGCAGGCAACACCGAGCATCAATATCGGCACCGTGTACGACTATCTGGACGGCGACAAAAGTACCTTTTTGAAACGGGTTTTCAATGGCGGCGACAGCACGGCATTTGTGAAGGTCAACATTCTCGAGATCCTCTATGACGCCGACGGCAAATCACAGGAAGTGCCGCTCAAGACCCAGACCGATGGCAGCGCCCGCGATGGCTTGATGGCCAGCCCGGCTCGACTGATCGTCCCGGCCAATGGCATGCAGGGCACGCGATTGTTGTTCATGGGGGAGCGCGACAAAGAGCGCTATTTCCGCGTGCGTTTTGTACCGGTGGTGCCCGAGAAAGAAGACGAGTTCGCCGTCTCCAGCGAAGAGCGCGAGGACTACAAGAAAACCCTCTCCGCCGGGGTCAATGTACTGGCGGGTTACGGCGCGGTTTTTTTCGTACGACCCAAGCAGACACGCTTTGACAGCGCGATTGAAAACGGCGCGGGCACTTACCGGATCCGCAACAACGGCAACACGGTCGTGGTGATCGATGAGTTCAAGGATTGCTCGGTTAAAAACGAGCATGACTGCCAGCCGACCACCAAGCATCACATTCTCGCCGGCCGCACGTTTACCTTCGAAAAACAGGCCGGCCGCCACTACCAGTTCACGCTGGTGGAAGGTGCAAGCAGCAAAAAACTCGACGTGAAGGGTTGAAGCCATGACCAGGAAACTGATCTTCGGGTTATTGGTGGTTGCTGTTTCGTATGCGAGTCATCCGGCCTTTGCCGCCAGGGAAGTGCATCAGTTCGAAGTGTTCGTGACGATCCCGACCCAGGCGTTCTACGTGATTCCCTCTGACCCGACCTGGATCCATCGCGAGCAGCAACTGCCCTGGAACCTGACCGCATCGACGCTGGGCGGCTTGCGCAAGTATTTCGACGTCAAGAATGCAGCCGGCTCGATCGAGGCAAGGCTTGAAGGCCGACCGTATCTGTCCAACGGCACGCCGGCCGATGACATCGGCTTGCGTGTGCTGTTCAACGGCACGTTGTTGAGTGAGCTTGAGAGCAGCGAAGTGGTGTCCCCGACCGACGCCGCCCCCGGTAAACGCGTCTTGCTGGAAATCGTCCCGATGCCGCCGGCCGCCGGGGTTTACAAGCCCGGCAATTACTTTGGCAACGTCAACATGATCTTCAACGCGGTCATGCCAGGTACTTGATACCGGTTCTACGAGGCTAAAGGGATGAAGCGTTTTCGGACATTACGACGTTGTGCGGGTGCGGTGGTGTTGTGCTCGATGTGGCTGCCAACGGTCTGGGCAGAGGAGGTGTCGATTGAGGCCTCGTTCAAGCCGGATTCGGCAAACCCGCAACGCAATAAATTCACCAACGACACGCCGTCCAGTGGTTACTGCGCCTCTTGGCCTCAGCAATGCAAAGACCATGAAATGTTCAGTCTGCGAGTGCCGATCCAGTTCGATTCCAGTGGGCCGATCACGGCCAATCATGAAGACCCTCGCAAGGGCGCGATGATTAAAGTGCCCGCGCAGTGGCGGGACTTGAGGGTAGTCCATGAGACTACCGGTGAGGCGGAAACCGTGAAGGTACGGATCGCCGGTATTGGCTCCCAATACCAGACGGAAGACGTGGTCAGTCTGGTGGGCGGTGGCGTTGACTATCTACGCGCTCACTATTTGCTATGGGGCAAGGATTGGGTCAATGCGCCTGCTCCCTGTGTGTACAGCGGCGTGGGGTACTACACGACGCGCACGTATGCTTTTTTCTGGAAAACGCCGACTCAGGGGGCGTGTGAGAAACAGGCGAAGTTCAATGTTCCGTGGCTTCGTTATGAGTATCTGGATTTTGCTTACGAACTGGTAACCCCCAACCCGTTAGGCATGTCCTCGGGCAAGTACCGTGGAGACCTGGTCTATTACCTCGGTCCCAACATGGATTTCGACATGGGCGACATTATGCTGCCCACCAGCTCGACCCTGACCTTGAACTTCGCCCTGGATGTTCAGCACACCCTCAAAGTTGATATTCCACCGGGAGGCAACCGCGTGGAGCTGGTGCCCCAAGGCGGCTGGCAGTCGTGGTTGACGCAAGGGCGCAAACCGACACGCCTGTTCCGTGACCAGACGTTCAATCTTTCCGCCAGTTCACGTTTCAAAATGCAGCTCGAATGCCAATACACGCAGGATGGCAACAACTGTTCCTTGCAGGAACCTGTCAGCGGTCACGCCGTTCCCCTGAATGTCAGCGTCAGCCTTCCCCATGGCTTGAGCGATGCCAATGGGCAAGCGGTCAGTCGTCGCCCGCTGCGGCGTGACGGCAGTGGCTCGGAGCTGTTTCAACCGGGCATTTATGTGGATCGCAAACCGGGAACGCTGCACTTTGAAATTCCCGCCGCTGAAGTCGGCGAAATGATTCGTCCAGGCGTCGCTCGCCAATACGCGGGCAACGTGACAGTGATCTGGGATTCGGATGTCTAGCGCTCCGTCAAACGCTGCCCACGGTTCCAACGGGCCGGGCATCACTATGATCTTGAAGGAAAGACAATGAGCAGTCTGCGTACGCAATCATCTGAAAAATTGACTGGCCGTGTAGTGGCTGGCCTGCTGTGCGCGGTGTTTGCACTGTCGGCGCAAGCCTTGACCGTGGATATCGAAGCCACCTTCAAGCCCGACTCATCCAACCCGCAGCGCAATAAATTCATCAATCAGACGCCGTCCGAAGGTTTCTGCCGACAGGTTCCGCAAGCCTGCGAGCCCTTTGGTCTGTTCAGCCTGGGCGCGCCCATTTTGTTCACGGCCAATGCGCCGATCCTGGCCAATCACACCGACCCTCGTCAGGGCGGCATGGCCCGGGTGCCCTCGGAGTGGCGAGACGTGCTGGTGACCCATGAATCGGGTGATACCAAAGTGCTGTCCGTTCGGATTGGAGGGATCGGGCACGAAGCGTCCATCCCTCGTTCCATCACTGAACTGACGGGAGGAGGCGGGTGGGATCAACTGTGGGAAGGAGGACGCTGGATCTATGCTCCGCCACCTTGTGAGAGTGTCGGTTGGGCCACTGTTGGCCCAGTGGGATACAACAGTTTTTGGCGAGTCCCGGTTGGAGCGGGTGTGTGCAGCAAGAAGGCGCTTTTCGACATTCCGATGTCCTTCCGTTATCTGTACTTCGTTTTCGCTTATGAGCTGCGTACACCTGACCCCCTGAACATGAAGGCGGGCAAATACACAGGCTCCATCCCGTACTCGGTCGGCCCTCGCCAGGATTTCGACATGGGCGATGTCATGATTCCGAACGACAACCAGTTGACCCTCAATTTCTCGCTGGATGTTCAACATACGCTCAAGGTGGAGATTCCTCCCGGTGGTACACGCATTGAGCTGGTGCCGCAAGGCGGCTGGCAGGCCTGGTTGACTCAAGGGCGCAAACCGACGCGGTTGTTCCGTGATCAGACGTTCAACATTTCAGCATCGAGCCGATTCAAGATGAACCTTGAGTGCCAGTACGTCAGTGGCAATACCTGCGCGGTGCGGGAACCGACGGCGGGGCATTCGGTGCCGCTCAACGTCAGTGTCACCTTGCCCAGTGGTTTGACCGATGCCGCGAATCAGCCGGTCAATCACCGCCCGCTGCTGCTCGATGGCAGTGGCACGAACTGGTTCCAGCCTGGCTTTTACCTGGATCAGAAACCCGGGACGCTGCATTTTGAAGTGGCCCGGGACCAGGTCGAGGAGATGCTCAAACCGGGTGTTGCCCGAAGTTACTCGGGCACTGTCACGGTCATCTGGGATTCGGAGGTAGGTTGAAAGCAGGGTGGTGTGCAGAAGATTGTCCTCAGGACAAATGCCAGTCAGTTAAGTAAATCTCAGGCAAAACAAGCTCTTGGTAGCAGCTGGCGAAGCCTGCGTTCGGCTGCGCAGCAGTCGTAAAATTAGGCGGTGCGGTGTTTCAGGAAGACTTCGCACTCAGGTTTTACGACTGCTGCGCAGCCGGACGCAGGCTTCGCCAGCTGCTACAAATCGCGTTACGGCTTAACTGACTGGCATTACCCCCGCTGGGCTTTCAGGGGGCGTCTTTACTGCCCTGCCTTCTGCAGCGCTTCACGGGTCAAGCGTCGGCTTAACGCCTTTTCGTCATAGCCGATTTCGTTGAGCAACCGCTCATACACGGCATCGCTCATCTCGGCGCCGGTAAACACCACGCTGTGGGGCACTGGCAGTTGATCGGCGAGGTCCTGCAACTGCCGCCGCAACGGAGCGCGCCGCATTTCAGACCATCGGGCAGAGAGTGCCCAGGCGCGTTGTGCATCGCGCAACTGATCCAGCAGCTCGGGTTTTTCCTGGTAGATCCGGGCGTTACGGCGGTAGGCGTCGGGGTAGGTTTCACGCAGGTACTTTTCCCAGAAGGGCTGTTCGAGCATTTCATTGACCAGCCCATCGCCAGCCTCCATGGAAATCACGGTGTCAAACGCCGTATCGAGGTGTTTGGCGCTCACGCCCGCCACGGGTTCATAGAGCATGGTATTGGATTGCCATGGCAGGCCCAGGCGGTGAGCCAGGCCGGTTTCGTAGGCCAGGTACACCTCGACTTCATCGGGATTGCCCGCTCGACTGCGGACATCGGCACCGGCGATGTCATCCACCCGCGCCAGACGCGCGGCACCTTTTGCCAGGGTCACCAGCCTGCTTTCCAGAGTCGCAGCCGATGTCGAGAGGGCATAGGCTTCGGTGGTCAGTACCTTGATGCCCATGTTGTTGAACAACTGGGCACCGGCATCGGCGCAGGTGGTGGGTGCGGAGGTCATCTCGAACAGTTCGGTGCGCAATCCGGTGTCCAGATCCATGGCCTCGATCATGCGCCAGACGCGTCCGCTGAGGTGCTCGCGCAGCGCTCCCCCCGCGCGATAGTCGGCCGACTGCTTGAGTTTCTCGATCAATGCGAAGAAGTTTTTGGCGCCTGGTTCTCCCATCAAGTCGTGCCAGGCTTCTTTCCTGAACGTACCCAACCCGGCGACGACTGAACTCCACCAACGGGAATCATCCGACATCGGCCAGGCATCGATCGCATTGTCGGCAGCACGGCGATAGAGATGCTCGCGGCTCAGTCCCACCGACTTTCGGTATTGCTCATAAGCCATGCGGTTTGCATCGGAGAGCCGCTCGGCGAACAAACGCGTGCGGGCGACGATGCGTGCATCTTCAGAGCCCGCAACCACAGCCGGCAGTTCAGTGAGCGGGTTTTCCATCAGGTCGAGGAAAAACCCCCGGGGGCGGCGTTTCTTGAACAGACCCTCCGGCCAGCGCGTCACCCCGGTGTTGCTCAAACTGAGGATCATCAGTTTGGGCATACGCTCGACATTGGGCAGCAGGCCCAGTTCCGGGTTTTCATCGAGCCTGAGTGTTTCCATGCGGGTCAGGTTTCTCAGGCTCTCGACGGCTTCGGGTGTCAGGGTGATGTAGTTGTCGGTCAGGCGCAGGGTGCGCAGAAAGTGCATCTTGTCGATGCCGTCCGGCAAGTGCGCCAGCCGGCAGCCTCTGGCACTGAGCTGCTCAAGCTTGGGGAAGTCTTCCAGCAGACAGCCTTCTCTGGGGTAAAAGGTTGCCCGGTCCAGATTCAGCGTGGTGATCTGATCCAGATAGTGCTGGATATCCGGCAACTGATCCCACCACAGATCGAGGTTGATGAGATTGAATTCCGATGACAGATCCAGCGTGTATCCACCGTCGAAGCTGGCGCTACGCTCACCAAAGACCATCGATTTTCGTTCAAAACACTGCAACAGGCGTTCGGCAATGAAGCTCCCACCGTTGTACTTGAAGCTCAACCACAGGCGGTCAACTTCACTGTCACCCGTGCCGTCAAAGACCGCCGGCTCCCAGTTTTGCAGGGTCTGTCGCAGCGTTGCAAGCTCGTCCTCCAGCGCCTTCATGACCTTGAGCGGCTCGTTTTCGGCGTTCAAGGATCGAGCGAAGGTGGCCACTTCTCGATCATTCAGGTTGGGGTAAAGATTGCGTACCCGGTCTTCCAGTGTCGCGGCGGGCTTTGAAAACAGCGGACCACGCAGCAGGGTGACCGTTTCGGGGGGCAGGACGGGCATGTTCGGCGGCTCGGCGAGCAGCACCCGACGCACGCTGGGCTTTTCGGTCTTGGCCATGATCCATTGCTTGAAGAAACGGCCTTGTCCGGGCCGGTAACCCAGTGCCTGACGCCTGTTCGCGGGCACGGCGTGGAGTACCGATTCCATAAAGTCGCCGGCTTCATGCAGTTCATTATTGGCGTCGTCACGCACTTCGTATTGGCCGGATTCATCGCGGATCAGCTGCCGAACGGTCGTCGCATCCTCGGCGCCGACGCTGCATCGCAAGGGGCCGTCGAAGCTGCCTTCGCGCACTTCAATGCGCCGCTCGGCGAAGGTGTCGCTGTGCAGCCGCAAGGTATTGAGCACCAGCCTTTCGGTATCCGCCCCCCACTGTGCGTCAGCATAAAAGCCCTCATAGGCGTGGCTGAGGCGTGCTTCGAAGGCGGCTTCGCGAGCCAGGGTTTTCAAGCGCAGCGGCGGGCGCTGTTCTTTTGACAGGCGTTCCAGTTCACCGCCACGGGCCTCGCCCAGCAGTGTTTCCGCCGTTCGGGCCGGCAGCTCCGGTACGGTTTGGCGCAGAACACGGATACGCGGGGCGTCCGAGGTTTGCCCGGCCTGGTAAAGCTGTTTGAAGATGTCTGTCCTGAGCTCGCCGGCTTCATCAGCCAGCCGATTGCGCAGTGCTTGCACGCGATCACCCTTGGCGACCTGCGGACCGAGCAACGCTTCAAGCTCGGCCTCGTTCAAAAAGTCGACGATGCTTTGCGGTAATTGGCCGCTCATGACATGGGCGAGAGTGGTGGCGAGGGTCTGTTCGTCGCTGGCCTGCTCGTTGCCATACTGGTGAAAGGGCCCGGTCAGGTCGGTGTTTTGGTAAACCTTCAGCGCTTTCTCTGCGGGCCAGCCGTCCAGATAGCTCACCAGTGTTTCGAACCAGTAAGAGGCCGGGTCGAGGGCCTGCCCGGCACGGATTTGCCCGATCGCTGTGTCGATCTGCCGGTCAATCTTCAAACGCTGCAGACTGTCCGCAAGTAGCGACGGCGGTGGCGCGTTGTCGATGTACATCCGGCGCAGCGCATCGTCGTCGGTGCCGCTGGCGATGCGCACCCGCTCAAGCTCTGCATCGCTGAAAGCGTCCACGTCATGACCCAGGCGGCGCATCAATGTCGGGCCTTCCCAGTCCTGCGGGGTTTCGCCTTCATGGGTCCAGGCACCCCGGCCATTGGTCTTTAATTCGGGTAAATAGGCATTGGCTCGGCGAGGATGCTTGATGCGGTAGCGACCCTGCTTGACCTGGTGTTGCACGGCGTAATGTTTGCCCTCCAGTGGCAACACGCGTTGCCCCTTGTGCGAATGCAGGCCCTGTTCATCAGGTCGCGAACCGTCCGGCAACGTGAGGTCTGGCTGCTCGTAGGGTTTGAGGTCGGGATGCCACAGTCGGGACTCACCGTTGGGTAACCTCACCGGTTTCATGCCTTCGATCAAGGGCGAAAGCCTCAGGCGCGCGAATTTGCCCAGCTCTGCACCTACCGCAATAGCCGCCAGTTGCAGGATATTCGTCACCACACCGACGATGTGCTCGGCGGCTTCGGTCCATAACCCTTCGGCCATGTCGACGATGGATTCGACCACCTCACTGGTGATCTGGTAGGCGGTATAGACCATCATCAACTCACCCACGAAGGGGACGAACGGCGTGATGACAATCAGCGCGACGTTGAAGATGTCCGAGACAATCTTCTTGAAGTTGTCCCACCAGGCCCAGCGGGCATTGCTGTCGGCATCGGCGGTGGACACGGCGATGTGTCTGGCGTCGTTGAGAATCTTGTTCAGTTTCTGCTGATAGAGATGCGTCCACAGACCGTCGTTGATCAGCTCGGTACGAAAATGCAGGCGGGGGTGAGACACCGGTTCCTCGCGCCATGGCGGTCGCTGATCCAGTGGCTCTTTTTTGTGCCAGCGCACCTCGGTCAGGTTCTGCTGGAGTTCGGCGAAAAACAGCCCGCGTTGCTGATGAGGGACGAATTGACTGAAGTATTGGCGGTAGGTCATGCCGCTGGATTTGATCAGTTTGTTTTCCCGCAACTGGCGAGTCAGTTCGTTTAAGAAGTCGGGGAGCGACGGGTACGACTTCAGCGGATGTTCGGGGTCTTGCGGTACATAAGCAATCACGTGCTCGGTCTGCCATGTCCGGTCCAGATCCGGGGCGATGAGGACGATGCCGGTCAACGTCGTGTCCAGCATCGACAGTTGGTGAAACCGCAGGTGCTTGCCTTTGAGTTTGATATTGCGTTCACCCTCAAGCATCGCCACCACCACGTCACGGGTGTAGGGCCCGATATCGCCGGTCACCACCGCCAGTTGCGCCGCCGCTTTGAATGCTGCTTTCTGACTTCTGACGACTTTTTTCTTCAAGAGCGTTTTGGCAACGACATCTTCGGGCAACAACATGCTTTGCAGGTATTGGGTGTATCGGGCGCCAATATCCAGTTCGCGACACAGCGTCTGGAACTGAGCGATGGACATCTTGTGTTTGATTGGTTTGATGTCGAACAGCCCACGTTCATCGGGTTGGCTGATGAAATCCGAATCGGCCTCACAGGTTTCGGAGCGGGCGAAGTTGTGCAGCGCCGCGTCCAGCAGAGAAACAGTTCGGGTGACAACACCTTTTGAAATGTCTATGGCGTACCACGGTTGTTGCTTGGGTAAGTAAAGATGCAGGAATGTTGTTTTGACGTCGTCCTCGACGCCATAGTGTTGCTTGAGTGCGGCACTCAATAAGGGTTCGGCAAATTCATAAACATTCTGCAACTTATCGAACAGCCGGTCGATGCTGTTGTGTTCGGTCCACAGTTTCAGATTGGCATCTTGTAACTGGCTGTGATCGTGCTGTGAGGCGGTTGTTATCCAAGTCGCGGGGCTGATTCGCGCGGAACTTAGTTCCCTGGCTCTTTTTAGTGATGAGCTTTTGAACACGAGAGGGATGCGGCTCTTGATAAGCGCGTAGTGACGGCCACTGTCGCCAAGTGTGTCCAGCTCTTGATCTGCGGTTATACGTCCTTGTAGGTCAGACATTGTTCTAATAAACCTTGAGCGTTAATAGGAGCTTCCAGCCTACCTTTCATCGCTCAAAGTTAAAGTTTGAATAACTGCTGTTAAGTCAGAGTTCGTCCTTGAAAAAACATTGAAATTATCAATGTCGAAAATAATTATGTACCACCTGCGCACACGACCGATTCTGCTAACGCCGCACCACTTCAATCGGCAGGCAACCGGTGTTGCCGGTGGGTTGCAGGTACGGCGTCAGAATCGGCGCCATGCCCTTGAGCACTTGCACCGGCAGCGCGGAAGTGAACGTGAACGATTCGGCCGAGCGACCCGGTACGAAGGCGGTGAGGGTGCCGAAATGGTGATCGCCGATGTAAAACACGAAGGTCGCCGTGCGATTGAGGGATTTGGAGCTGATGACCCGCCCGCCGGAACCAATGGCTGCAATGCGGTTGTCACCGGTGCCGGTCTTGCCGCCCATGGCCAGCGGTTTACCGTCGGGCAGGGTGAAACTGCCGGACACACGTCTCGCCGTACCGGCATCCACCACTTGTGACAAGGCTTCGCGCATGGCCGTGGCGACTTCAGACGGCATGACCCGCTTGCCTACGTCCGGATCATTGATCAATTTGGTTTCGTACGGTGTGTTCGCCGCGAAATGCAGGGTGTCGATGCGCAGTGTCGGCATGCGCACGCCATCGTTGAGAATGGTGCCGATCAACTCGCCCAGCGCCGCCGGACGGTCACCTGAGCTGCCAATAGCGGTGGCCAGCGACGGCACCAAGTGATCAAACGGGTAGCCGACTTGCTGCCAGCGCTGGTGAATGTCGAGGAACGCTTCGATCTCGAGCATGGTGCGAATGCGGCTGTCACGGGCGCCCTTGTGACGGCTTTTGAACAGCCAGCTATAGACTTCCTGGCGTTCGAAATGGCTGGCTTTGACGATCTGGCTCCACTTGGCGTCAGGGTTGTTCAACAGGTAGCCCATCAGCCACAGGTCCAGCGGGTGGACCTTGGCGATGAAGCCCTGATCCGGCAGATCGTAGGCACCGGGGCTGTAGTTTTCGTACAGCCGTTGAAGGCGTTCGTCGGTGAGTTTTTCGGTAGGTTTTCCGGTGGGCTTGGGGCCTTTGAGGTGCGAACGCACAAAGGTATTAAAGCTTTCCTGACTGGCTTGCGGCAGCAGATAACGGTGAATCGCCGCCAAGCGAATCGGGGTTGGGCGCAGGCTGTCGAGGAAGGTGTCGAGCCGCGCCTGGGTGTCCTTGTTTTTGTACTTCTTCCAGAACTTCAGCAGGAACGAGGTACCTTCGCGGTCGGCAAAATTGGCCAGGTATTCCTGACGCCGAGGGTCGCGGTCGTCCTTGAGCAGTTCGGCGCTGCTGTTGGGGCCGGAATACGTGGCGTAACGCACCAGGTCGCGCATCAGCCGAATGAACGGCAGGTTGATGGATTCGCGCAGGGCATCGCGCAAGGTGGGGATGCGGCCGTTGTCTTCCTTGCGAAAGTTATGGAAAACGTGCAACCCGCCCCCGGTGAAAAATGCTTCGCCGGGGCTGGCCGAGTATTTGCGATCCAACGCCGCGCCGAGCATGGCCGGCAGGTTGCGGTCTGTGTTCTCGATCAGGTAATCAACGGCCCAGCGGCTCAGGCGGTCCTGGTCAGGGACGTCGATTTTTTTCAGTTCAGGGACCGTCATCCCGGCATATTTATCGTGCAACTCGGCGATGATTTGCAGGTAGGTGGTGAGCACGCGCATTTTTGCAGTAGAGCCCAATTCCAGCTTGCTGCCTTCGTTGATGTCGAACGGCTGGTCGGTGCTGTCGGTCTGAATCCGCACGCGCGCGCCGTCCGGTGTCAGTTCAAACAGAGTGAAGCTGTAGCGCACCTGGGTGGTACTGGTGGGGGTGAGCAGACGTTCGCCCATCAAGCCGATCTGCGTGGCAAACGCCGGATCGGCCAGATGCTTGAGGTACTCGGTGGCCTTGGATTGCAGGTCGCCTTGCAGGGTGCTGGTGGCAGACAGGTCGAGGCGATCAAGGTCGTACAGCGGACGATTGAGCAACCCGCCCAGGCGGCTGCGCGCCACGCTGATGCCTTTGTTGGTCTCGATCGGCTGAATGGTCGGCTGAGTCTGCCAATCGCGATAAGTAACCTTGCTGGCCAACGCCGCCGCCGCGAAAGGCGCATCGATCACGTTGTTCTGTGCCAGTAGACGGATGTGGCTGTCGGTAAGATCGGCCAGTTCATCACGGCCCTTGGTCAGGTAGTGAGAAGGCCGGCGCTGGGCAATCATCAACGAGAGCATTTCACGCAAAGCCAAACCTTTTGCGGCCAGGGTCTTTGGGTCCGTTTCGGTGCTGGTCAGCGTCTCGTTGGCCTTGTTGAAGTCGGCGCCATACCAGACGCGCAACCCCTCGGCCATGCCATGCACTTCACCGTGGCCCGGCACGGCCGACAGCGGCACACTGTTGAGGTAGTCGCGAACCACATTCTGCCGGGCCTGCAGGGTTTCCGGACCTGCCTGATAGGCCCGCACGGTGGCGGAAATCATCTGCCGGATCTTTTCCGCGCCCGACACCGTCAGGCCATCGGGTGAGTGCCGATACTTTTCAAGCTGTGTCGCCAGGGTACTGCCGCCCGCCGACTGGCCCGGCAGGTGAATCAGTTTGGCCACCTGCGACCACGCGGCCATGCCGAAGCGCGGCCAGTCCACGGCGGGGTTGGCCAACGGTTGCTTGGGGTCGAGCAGAAAGCGGTTCTCGATGAACAACAGGCTATTGATCACCACCGGTGGAATCGATTCAAAGCTTGAATAAAGCTGTTGTGGATACTTGAACTGGTACAGCGGTAACGCGCGGCAATCGGTGATCGACAGGCCGGCCTGGATTTTCTCCGAGTAGGGCACGAAAAGGCCTTTGGCGCTGTAGTCCATCAGCTTTGGAGAGAAACGCGTTTGGGCTGAAATCACGTAGTCGCGCTTGAGTAACCGTGGCAGGAACTCATTCAGTGAGCTGTAGCCCAGTCGCAAATCGAAAGGCCCGGCGCCAGGGTAACGAATGGCATCGCTGGGGCCCGGTTCCAGGGTGTAGCTCAGCGACGCGGCGAATTTGCTGGCTTCCCGTGCCTGAAACTTCGAAGTGCGCATTTCTTTGGCAGCAGCGAGCCCCACGACGATCAGAATGATGAGCAGCAGCAACCAAAACGCCTTCCAGCCGTGTTTGACACGGCTGCTACGGGGTTTTTCAGGTGATGGCGCTTCTTCCACAGGTTCAGTCGGGACCACAGTTTTACTCGTATCGGTTTGCCACAAAGCGCCCATAGTCGATTGATCCATTTACGCAGATTGATCGGACTTGTCTCAAGCTTAGACGGTGGTTGGCGATGGTGAAAAAATTGTGGACAAGGATGTCGTGTATTTTTTCTGGATCCACGCAAGTCCCGTAGCAGCTGCCGAAGGTTCGGGGGGATGATGGCATCGTGGTTGAAGAGGCTTGATCTAGAGCCATTGATCGCTAAATAAGGTCCAGGCAAATGCATGACGATGCACCAATGCTGTGCAATACTCGCCGCCGTTTTCAATTGCGAGTGAAATCAGCTTTAGCCAGTTAAAGCCTCTCCTTGAATCGCGCTTTTGCCGAGAGTTGTGGCTGTAATTTATGGTTTATAGAGTGAAAACGCCTGCGAAAAGCTTTTTATACTGCGCGTCCCGCTGATCCTGAAGGTTTTGTCCTACAGGACGGTTTTGCCCAAAAAGCAAACCGGTTTCAGGCAAGCAATGGCTTATCGGTCAGCGCTTCGACACTCGGTGGTCATATCCAATAACAAGACGAGGATGTCCCCTATGCCAGTCGGCAATCACCTGCCCCACGGCGAGACCGCTCAAGGCGGCCCGCTTAAACGCGAACTCGGCGAACGGCATATTCGCTTGATGGCGCTCGGTGCCTGTATCGGTGTCGGTTTGTTTCTCGGATCGGCCAAGGCCATCGAAATGGCCGGCCCGGCCATCATGCTGTCGTACATCATCGGCGGTCTGGCGATCCTGGTGATCATGCGCGCTCTCGGCGAAATGGCCGTGCACAACCCGGTCGCCGGCTCGTTCAGCCGTTATGCCCAAGACTACCTCGGCCCTTTGGCGGGCTTTCTCACCGGTTGGAACTATTGGTTCCTGTGGCTGGTGACCTGCGTCGCGGAAATTACCGCGGTGGCGGTGTACATGGGCGTCTGGTTCCCTGATGTGCCGCGCTGGATCTGGGCGCTGTCGGCGTTGATCAGCATGGGCACCATCAACCTGATCAACGTAAAAGCCTTCGGTGAATTCGAGTTCTGGTTCGCTCTGATCAAGATTGTCACCATCGTTGCGATGGTCATCGGTGGCATCGGCGTGATCGCGTTCGGCTTTGGCAACGATGGCGTGGCGCTGGGGATTTCCAATCTGTGGACCCACGGTGGCTTCATGCCCAATGGCGTGCAGGGCGTGTTGATGTCCCTACAAATGGTCATGTTCGCCTACCTCGGCGTCGAGATGATCGGCCTGACCGCCGGTGAAGCAAAAAATCCGCAGAAGACCATCCCGGATGCCATCGGCTCGGTGTTCTGGCGGATTTTGCTGTTCTACGTCGGCGCGCTGTTCGTGATCCTGTCGATCTACCCGTGGAATGAAATCGGCACCCAGGGCAGTCCGTTTGTGATGACGTTTGAGCGTCTGGGCATCAAAACCGCCGCTGGCATCATCAACTTTGTGGTGATCACTGCCGCGCTGTCGTCCTGCAATGGCGGCATTTTCAGCACCGGGCGCATGCTCTACAGCCTGGCGCAGAATGGCCAGGCCCCGGCCGGTTTCGCCAAGACGTCAAGCAATGGCGTGCCGCGTCGCGCCTTGCTGCTGTCGATGGGGGCGCTGCTGTTGGGCGTGTTGCTCAACTATCTGGTGCCTGAAAAAGTCTTCGTCTGGGTCACCGCCATTGCCACCTTCGGTGCGATCTGGACTTGGGTGATGATCCTGCTGGCCCAGCTCAAATTCCGCAAAGGCCTGAGCGCCAGCGAGCGTGCCGGCCTCAAATACAAAATGTGGCTGTACCCGGTCAGCTCGTACCTGGCGCTGGCGTTCCTGGTGTTGGTGGTCGGCCTGATGGCGTACTTCCCGGACACCCGTGTGGCGCTGTATGTGGGGCCTGCGTTCCTGGTGCTGCTGACGGTGTTGTTCTATGTGTTCAAGCTGCAACCGACCCAAGTGTCGCAAGGTGCGGTACGTTCGGCGTCGTAAAGTGTAAGGCTTGAAATGCAAAAAGCCCCGGTCGAGATGACCGGGGCTTTTTGGTTTCAAGCGACAGCGATGTGCGGTGAGCGATTCAAGTGTTTATTGAACTCCAGCCAGACCCCCAACAACCCCATCAACCCGGCCCCGACCAGCGCGGTAAAGATTTGCATGGCAAATGCATCGCCGGTCAGGGCGTTGATCATATCCGCCAACGGCGCCAGCAACACGCCGAGGCAGAATATTTCCAGCGAATAGCGCCCCATGCGCGAGCATTGCCGGGCCATCCAGTTTTGCGTCCAGCCGGTGTCCGGCAACAGTTTCGCCGTGACGTACGCCAGGGCCAGAAAGTGCAGCAGGCGCACCGGCGACAGATCGGTCTTGCTGATCGGGTACAGCAAGTTATTCAGAAGGGTTGGCATCAGCGCGTCATGTATCTGCGGCCAGCGCCAGGAGACGGTAATCAGCCCGGCAGCCACCACGTAAATCGCCGCACAGACAAACAACGGCTGGCGCAGCAGTGGACGAGCCTCGGCCAACCGTGGCCTTTGCCTGTGAATCGCAGCGGCGCCGCCGAGCACAAACAGCAGTTGCCAGGTAACGGGGTTGAAGTACCACACGCCGTCCTTGATCGCGGCCAGGTTCCAGCCAAATACCGGCGCCAGCAGGTAGACAGTCAACGACACCGCCACCACCGCCCAAGCCTTGCGCACCAGCATCGGCAGTACCAGCGGCAAACCGGCGAGCAACACGATGTACAAAGGCAATGGATCCATCAGGTTCGGTTTGAAGCGCAACAACAACTCATCAGTTAACGCTTGCTGCGGGTTGGTGATGAAGTGGCGCAGGCCCATTTCCTCGACCAGATCGCGGGTTTCCACATGGCTGTTGGCGAAAAACACGATGCCCATCAGCATCGCCAGCAAGAAAATATGCACCACATACAGCACCCAGGCGCGGCGCAGGATTTTCACACAGGCAATCAGATAACCGTCGCGCGCAAGGACTTTGCCGTAGGCCAGGACCGCCGCGTAGCCCGCCAGAAACACAAAGACCTCTGCTGCATCGCTGAAGCCGAAGTTACGCAGGGTAATTTGGCCCAAGGGGTTGTGGGGCACGTGATCCCAGAAAATGAAGATCAGTGCCAGGCCACGGAAAAAGTCGATTCGGTGATCGCGTTCAGTCGTCATGGCTGCGGGCTCTTGAACGGTGTTGAAATGGGGGCGGCCGGTGCCACAATTAAGTCGCGCGCGGCACATCGGCGGCGCGCAGGGTGCAGGGATTAGCCGGCAATTGCAAAGTGTGGGTATTACGGGATGTCTCAGCGCATTTCCGAAGGGCAACCGCCGGTCTAAAAGCCCGGCAGCTTTGCGATCTCTGACTAGCGTCGGATTCAAAGTTGTATTGGTTGTGGGCGAAATCCCTTGAGGCGCCGACATGAGCATCTGCGATTGGCTCGACAAAGAACGTGGAGGCCGTCAGGTCTGGTTGCTGTTTGTTCTTGCGACGTCACTCTATGTCCTGCCGTTGATCCTCGCGGATTACCCTTACATCGATGACAACTGGCGTTCCCTGGCCGCTGGCATGGGCTGGTCGGAGGAGGGCCGCCTGTTCGCACAATGGTTCTACAACCTGCTGACCTTCAGCGGTGCCGCGCCCAATATCTTCCCGTTGCCGCTATTGATTGCCACGCTGGCCATGAGCGCAGCCCTGACCCGCCTGACGTTCCACTACTTTCCCGAACCGACTATTGCTCATTGCCTGGTGGTTCTTCCGCTTTGGTACAACCCGTTTTTCCTGCAAAACCTGTCGTACCAATATGACGGGCCGACCATGGCGCTGAGTGTGGTAGCGGTGATTTACGCGATCACGTTCAAAGGCCCCACGCGCGTTCAGCAACTGATCGTTCCGGCGCTGTTGATTGCGTTGGCCATCGGTCTTTATCAGGTCAGCATCAATGTGTTTTTCGGGCTCTGTTGCCTGGAGCTGCTGCGGGGGGCAAACGACAAGTTATCGTGGCCCGCGTGGTGCCGACTGCTCGGCTGGAAAGTCGCGCAGGTGGTGTTGGCAGGCTTGATCTACGGCGCCACGGCCTTTGCTTACATGAGTCAAAACCGCACCGCGATGTTGAACGGAGCGGCAGCACCACTGCTGCAAGTTGAAATCAATGCAGGCCGGGTGCTGGAAAAAGTCGTGCTGCTGTTTCATGGTGGCTTTACCTGGGTGTTCGCCGCGCTATTGCTGTGCGCCATCGTCGGGGGGGCACGCGTGGGGCAGGGCTTGCTGGCGCGGCAGGACAGGAGGCTGCACAAAACGCTGATGGGGTTGGCGTGTTTGTTGATTCTGCCGGTCCTGGTGTTCCTGGTGCCCGGTGCTTCACTGTTTTTTCGTGACTTCAATGAAGGCGCCCGAACCTTGATGGGCTTTGGTGTCGTGCTGGTGTTGCTGTTCTATCTCAGTCATCGGGCTCTGGCATCGTTGCACGGAAAACTGCCGTTGCTGTTGCTCATCCCGCTGTTGGCGATGCTCTCGCTGTCCTTCGCTTACGGGCGCGTGCTGACCCTGCAAAAAACCTTCGCGACCAACGCGCTGTATGCCTTGAGTGCCGACATCGCCTCGCGCCCCGCATTGCGCGATGCCAAGCGCATTTACTTGTCGGTGACTTACTCGGATCACTGGTTAGTTGCCGCCGCAGGGTCGTTCAAGCAGATGCCGGTTTTGCACTATTTGCTGAACACCGACTACTACATGCTCGCGGAAAATCTGCCGAAAACCGGCATCACCAATGTGGTCCGGGAAAAGGAGCGGCGCAACGCGACACGAGTGGGTTATCAGGGGTATCCGCCGCTGGTGGACAGCCAGTTTTATCGCATTTATCTGCTGGGGGATTACGGCTTTATCGTCATGAAAGAACCCGTCCCGGTGAAAGTGTTGCAATGGTGAACAGGCATGACCTTTGATCTGAAATGCCGCTCTACCTGTTATTTATGACAGTAGACGCGCACCTGCCCTGACTTTAGGTTGAAACCCACCTGAAGCAGCAACAGGCAAGAGCACGGACATGAAAGCCTTATGGAAAGAATTCTCCACCTATGCGGTTGTTGGCGTGGCCAATACGCTGATTCATTGGCAGCTGTTTTACATCCTCACCACCGCCGCCGAATGGAGTCAGGCCGCCAGCAACGTTTCGGCGTTCTGTGTAGCGGCGACGTTCTCCTTTTATGTGCACGCGCTGTACACATTCGACGCCAAAGAATCGGTCCTTAGATATTTGGGGTATGTCGGTGTCATGGGCGTGCTGAGTTTTGTGTTCGGACACTATGCCGACGTCTGGAAACTCCACGGTTTGGTGACCGTCGCGTCGTTCTCGCTGTTGAGTCTGGTCTGCGGGTTCTTCTTTTCGCGATTTTTCTTGTTCAGCGAGCGTGAGGCGTGAAGGTTTCGCGCTGCTCCGGGGAGGTGGCGGCGCTGTTTGTGGTGGTGGCGATCGCGTTATTCGTGAGATTTCACGCCATCACCACGCCGGCCGTCTGGTACGACGAAGCCTATAGCCTGCTGCTCGCCGAGCGGTCGCCCGCGGATATCTGGTCCACCACGGCTCGGGACGTTCATCCACCGCTTTACTACGTGTTGCTGCATTACTGGATGCTGATGTTCGGTAATGGCGTCCTGGCTGCTCGATCGCAGAGTGCCCTGGCTGACGTCGGTACGTTGTTGCTGAGCATCAAGCTGATGAGTCTGGTGTCGACGCGAAGGGCGACCTGGATGGCGGCTTTGTTGTTTGCGTTGCTGCCGATATCGGTTCGCTACAGTCAGGAAATCAGGATGTATACCCTGATTGGTTTTTGGCTGATGGGCGCTACGGTGGCGTTGGTGTGTTGGGTCAATTCACCGCAGCAAAAGCGTTTTGCGGTCATTTATGTGCTGCTGATGACGGCCGCTTTCTATACGCATTATTTCTCCGCACTGTGTGTATTGGTGCATTGGTTTTTTTGGTGGCTATCGCGTGGTTTATCCGTTCGTGCATGGATAGGGGCCAATGCTGCCATTCTCTTTTTGTACCTGCCGTGGTTACCCCATTTCATTGATCAACTGCTGCAAAGAAATGGGCTCGATTGGATACCGCCCCTTACATGGGAAGTCGCCCTGACAGTCGTTTGGTCATTCATGGTAATGAGTGATGAGCCGGCGTCTTTAGGTTGGCGTTTGGTGCCGACGGTGTTGATCGTTGCTTTCGCAATATTTGTTGTGTCGAAAGACCGGAGTAAACAGCACTACAGCGCGCTGCTGGTGAGTTACTTTTTCGTACCGGTATTAACTGTTTTTCTGCTGTCGCAAATCTTCCCCATTTTCATCCATCGGTACCTATTGTTTGCTGCTGTCGGACTGCCAATTATCATTGCTGTCGCGCTGGATGGTTGGGAGTGGCGAGATAGAATTTTAGCCCCATCGGCTTTTCTTCTTGTTGTCGCCGTACAAACGTATGGGGTGATGGCTGTTTATGAACAATCTGATGAGATTAGCGGTGCTGCTTTTCGCCGCGAGGGCAAGCTGGACGTGCTAGCGGCAAGGATCGCTCGCGAGGCTCGCCCGGATGACGAAATCGTGGTCGAAGGATTATTTTGGTACTTGCCGTTCATGTACTACAACACAACGGGCATCCAGCCGAAGATGTACGTTGTGAAATCGACCGGCGTGCCCTGCGACACCTACGGTTTTGGTGGTTGTGCGTTAGTCCCCGGGCGAGTAGAGGGCACCGCATTCATGGATTTTTCGGCCATGAAGCCGAAGGCGAGAAGGGTCTGGTGGGTAACGGGTCAATCCGATCCTGAACACAGCCGTTTATTTCCAAACGACTGGATACATGTTCTAACGCTCAGGGGAGGAGAAAGCGAGGCCCGCTTGTTCGTCCTGGACGGCGCTCCAACTCCCCATGAAATCGTTTTTCAGCCGTTATTTACGCAGCAACTCCCTCGTTAGGCTCAAAACTGTCCGCCCGAGCCATCTGCCACATCCGCGAGTAAAACTCCCCATTTACTTCCCCGGTAAGCAACTCCCCCGGTTTCAGGAACACATGCAACTGCGAGAACAGCTTGATCTCGGTCGCCGACATGCGCCGCACCAAGTGTTTGGCCGACAGCTGTGAAGGGTGGTCGAGGCCCGCCGCCGCGAGCATTTCGGCCAGGGCTTTAAGCGTATTGCGATGAAAGTTGAACACCCGCTGGGCCTTGTCCGGTACCACCAGCGCGCGTTGACGCAAGGTGTCCTGAGTCGCCACACCGGTAGGGCATTTGTTGGTGTGGCAGCTTTGCGACTGGATGCAGCCGATAGCGAACATGAAGCCGCGCGCCGAGTTGGCCCAGTCGGCACCGATGGCCAGGACGCTGGCGATGTCGAAGGCGCTGACGATCTTGCCGCTGGCGCCGAGTTTGATTTTGTCCCGCAGGTTCAAGCCGACCAGCGTGTTGTGCACGAACAACAAACCTTCGCGCATCGGCACGCCGATGTGGTCGGTGAACTCCACTGGCGCGGCTCCGGTGCCGCCTTCCTTGCCGTCGACGACGATGAAGTCCGGGAGGATGCCGGTTTCCAGCATGGCCTTGGCGATGCCCATGAATTCCCACGGGTGGCCAAGGCAGAACTTGAAGCCCACCGGTTTGCCGCCGGACAGTTCACGCAGTTGCTGGATGAAATGCATCAGTTCGATTGGCGTGGAAAACGCGCTGTGCCGCGACGGCGAGATGCAGTCTTCGCCCATCATGATGCCGCGGGTTTCAGCGATTTCCTTGGTGACTTTGTGCTTGGGCAGAATCCCGCCATGGCCGGGTTTAGCACCTTGGGACATCTTGATTTCGATCATGCGAACTTGCGGCGTTTGTGCCTGGGCGGCGAAACGTTCCGGGTCGAATTGGCCGTCAGCGGTACGGCAGCCAAAGTAACCGCTGCCGAGTTCCCAGGTCAGGTCGCCGCCGTTTTCCCGATGGTAAGCGCTGATGCTGCCTTCACCGGTGTCATGGGCAAAGTTGCCGAGCTTGGCGCCCTGGTTCAAGGCGCGAATCGCGTTGGCGCTGAGCGAGCCGAAACTCATGGCCGATATGTTGAACACCGACGCCGAGTACGGCTGGGTACATTGCGGGCCGCCGACCATCACGCGGAACGCGCTCGGATCACTCAACGGCGCCGGACGCATCGAGTGGCCGATGAACTCGAAGCCCGACTGATACACATCGATCAACGTGCCGAAGGGTTTGTCGGCGCTTTCGTTTTTGGCGCGCGAATAGACAAGCGAACGCTGGGCCCGGGAGAAGGGCAGGGCGTCGCTGTCGGATTCGAGCAGGTACTGGCGGATTTCCGGGCGAATGCCTTCCACCAGATAACGAATATTGCCCAGGATCGGGTAGTTGCGGCGCACCGCGTGCGGGCTTTGCAGCAGATCGAACAGGCCGATCAGGCTGAGCACGCCCGTGACGGCAGTGATCGGCCAGAGCCAGTCGTATTGCACAAAGGGCAGGCTGGCGAGGGTGAAGATCACGCAAGCGGCAAAGAAGGCGTAGCGGCTCAGGAGTGACAGGCTCATACGGTTTCCTTGGGTTCGGACTCAATAATTTCAACACAGCAGGTGCATGGACACAGAGATCCCTGTGGGAGTGAGCCTACTCGCGATTGCGGTTGTTCAGTCGACATCAATGCTGAATGAAAGACCGCCATCGCGAGCAGGCTCACTCCCACAGTAAAAAGCAATCCGCGTTGTAGTCAGGCATTCTGCGCCTGCAGAAAAATCGAAAACAGCTCGGACTGGGATTTGATCCCCAGCTTGCTGTACATGTGTTTCTTATGGACTTTCACGTTTTCCACGGAGATTTCCAGCTTACGGGCGATTTCTTTGCTGGAGCAACCGCTGAGCATCAATCGCCCGACGTCCAGTTCCCGGGCGGTCAGTTGCGCGCCTTTGAGTTGTTGCACCGACGCTTCCAACTGCACGCGCCAGTCAGGCTGCGGTGGCGATGGCGCCAGGGCCACGACTTCGTTGATTTCATTGGGCAGGCGTTGGCGCAACAGGCCCAGCACCCACGGCTGGATCAGCGACAACAAGGCAATCTGCTGGCCACTGAACCGCTGCTTGCTGCCCAGCGACAGGCAGAGCGTGCGGTCGCCTTCGAGCTGGCAATTGAACTGGATTTCATCGGCGACCACATCCAGACGAAAGTAGCGCTGGTAATACTCGGTCAGCTCGAAGTGTTCCGGCGCCACTTCCGACAGGCGATAGAGGCCGGTGCGCGATTGCTCGCGGCACGCGATGTAGAACGGGTCCAACAGATACAAACCGCGCAGGTAGTCCTGAAACAGCTGATCCGGGTTGCCGTCCTCGCCCGGGCATTCGGCGAACACTTGCGGGTGCTGGTCGGCACTGAAAAGCAGGGCCACCAGCTGTCGAAGGTCACATACTGATCCAGCAGGCGCACCAGCTGCGTCCAGAAATTTGGCTTGTCCAGGGCGTCGATCAGTTGCCCGACCGAGCGGTGCCAAGCGATGTCGTCCCGCGAAAGTGTCATGCCTCTACCCCTATCGGGTTACCCCAGCGGTTCGCGTCTGCTGTTCGCCATGGGCCGCGACGGCGTGCCGCCGAAATCGTTTTTCGGCACCTTGCACGAACGCTTCGGCGCGTTCCTCGCCTTCAGCCTGGTCAACCTGTCGATGATCTTTCACTACTGGATCGGCGGCGAGAAAAAAGTCCCGCGTGAACTGGTGTTGCTCCTGGTGTTCCCGTTCATCGGCTTGGTGGCGGATTTCACGGTTACCTGCCCTTTTTTGTTTCAGGCTTGAACGGAGTGGGATGTCGGTGGCTTTTTTTCTTGGTGTTTTTGCTTGTCCCGAGGGAGGGCGTTAATGCAGTAGTTGACGTGGTAAAAGGTGAACAGTACGGAGTAGACACGATTCATGCGTAATTCGAAGTTGTGTTCAGTCAAGGCGTAAGCCCTGAGCGCTCGACGTACGCGAAAGCACCATGCAACAGAGACAAACCAGGCAACTACAGTTAGCAAGATACCCAAAAATATAAACGCCAAATGAGGAATGAGGCTGAACAGCCCGCCGATACCGCACATGCCCAGATACACAATCAGGAACGTTGTGGTCATGGTCTTGATACGAGTGACGACCTCAACCGCCGCGGCGGTCTTATACATCCAGATATTTGAATACAATCCCATCGTCACCACCGTTAACAGAATGAGATGAAACGTCTTGAGATTGTTCTGTTTTTTGAGCGTCGAGATATCGGACATGCAACATGTTCCTTGCGAGGCGAGGTAGGCGAATGACGGCTGAATAGCTGCCGAACACGCTACCAAAACCCCGCGTGGGAAATTTCCGAGCTAGTGCGTGGATAGATCCTCTTGTTCAAGCGATTCGAGTGTCAGAACTTGTAGTGTTCGTCGGATGACGAGCACCCAGCGAGCATGGGATCCTTGCAGCTTTCACCCAAGGCCCATTCCGATCCATGACTCATCCATCCGCTGATTCGCCACGCCTCATCCGCATCGCCGCCGCCCTGTTGATCGGTCCCGACGGCCGCACATTGCTGGTGCGCAAGCGCGGCACTCAAGCCTTCATGCAGCCGGGCGGCAAGATCGAAGCCCATGAACAACCGGTACACGCGCTGGCCCGAGAGCTGGAAGAAGAGCTGGGTCTGATCATCGATCCTGCGCACGCCAGCTACCTCGGGCAATTCTCGGCACCGGCCGCCAACGAGCCGGGATTTGTCGTACACGCCGAACTGTTTTTGCTGACTATCGATGCCGACGTTACCCCGGCGGCGGAGATCGAAGAAGTGATCTGGATCGACCCGGTCACCGATGGCGATGTTACGCTGGCGCCATTGACACGGGACCTGATCCTGCCGTTTTATCGAGCATCGCTGACCGAGCCTGCCTAATCATTACCGGACGAAGGATTGCCCATGATTCCGCTTCAAGACCTGCTGATTTTCGCCGCCGCCGCGTTGCTGATGGTGCTGACGCCGGGGCCGAACATGATCTACCTGATCTCCCGTTCAATCTGTCAGGGGCGCAAGGCCGGCGTGACGTCATTGCTGGGCGTGGTCGCGGGGTTCTTTGTCCATTTGTTCGCCGCCGCTGCCGGTTTGACCGCAGTGTTCCTGGCGGTGCCGATGGCCTATGAAGTCTTGAAATGGGCCGGGGCGTTGTACCTGGTGTGGCTGGCCTGGCAGGCGGTCAAGCCCGGTGCGCGTTCACCGTTCGAGGCGCAGCAGTTGCCGCCGGACTCGTCGCGCAAACTGATCACCATGGGGTTTCTCACCAGTGCGTTGAACCCCAAGATTGCGGTGTTTTACCTGTCGGTGTTTCCGCAGTTCATCAACCCTGAACACGGCTCGGTATTCAGCCAAAGCCTCATCCTTGGCCTGACGCAGATCAGTGTCAGCTTCTGCGTCAATCTGCTGATCGCGTTGTTCGCGGCGGGCATCGCCTCGTGGTTCGTCAACAACCCGGCCTGGCTGGCGGTGCAGCGTTATTTCATGAGTTTTGTGTTGGCGGCACTGGCGGTGCGGCTGATGCTTGAGCAACGCAGGATGGTGTGAACATGTGGATTGAACGGCTCGATGCCAGTCATGCCCTGGCTTACCGGGAATTGATGCTCGAAGCCTACGACTTGCATCCGCAGGCTTTTACTTCAAGTGTGCGAGAACGCGCTGCAATGCCGCTGAGTTGGTGGGAAAAGCGCCTGACCAGCAAGCTGGATGCGGTGTTTGGGGCGTTTGAAGAAGGCCGGCTGGCGGGCATTGTCGGGTTGGCATTCGAACCGCGAGAAAAGGCCCGGCACAAGGCGAGGCTGTTTGGCCTGTACGTGTCGGGCACGGTTCGCCAGCGCGGGTTGGGGCATGAGTTGGTGCAAGCGGTGTTGGCCGAGGCGCGCAATCATCCGGCGCTGAAGGTCATTCAACTGACTGTTACTGCCGGCAACGAGGCAGCATTCAACCTGTACCAGCGCTGCGGCTTCATTCAGTTCGGCCTGGAACCACTGGCGGTGCGGGTGGGCGAAGACTACTTCGACAAAATCCATATGTGGCGAGAAATCTAAACCCACCGCTATCCCCTGTAGGATCGCCGCACCGCCGCTCCTACAGGGGACTGTGTTCCTAGCGGACTGCGCTGACGCCATCCAGTGTCGAGAACGACGTGTCTTTCGCCGTCAGCAAAAAATCGCGCATATACGGCGCATCCAGCATGTCCGCGCGAATCCCCGCGTACAGCGTCGCAAACAAACCTTTCTCGCCCAGCCGCTTGGCCTTCACGTAACCCCGCGAGCTGTATTCATGCAGCGCCCAATGCGGCATGCCGCACACGCCGCGACCGCTGGCCACCAGTTGCATCATCATCACCGTCAGCTCCGAGGTGCGAACCTGCGCCGGTTCGATATCGGCCGGTTCCAGGAAGCGGGTGAAGATGTCTAGCCGATCACGTTCCACCGGGTAGGTGATCAAGGTTTCCGTGAGCAAGTCTTCCGGCACGATGTACGCCTTGCTCGCCAACCGGTGCTGGTTGGCCACCGCCAGCATGGCTTCATAGGTGAACAGCGGCACGTAGGTGATCCCGGCGATTTCCAGCGGATCAGAGGTCACCACCAGATCCAGATCGCCACGGGCCAGCGCCGGCAGTGGCGCAAAGGAAAAACCGGAGGCCAGGTCGAGTTCGACTTCCGGCCAGGCATCGCGGAACTGGTCGATGGTCGGCATCAGCCACTGGAAGCAACTGTGGCACTCGATCGCCATGTGCAAGCGTCCGGCCGTACCGCCCGCCAACCGCGCGATATCGCGCTCGGCGCCGCGCAGCAGCGGCAGGGTGGCGTCGGCCAGTTGCAGCAGGCGCAAACCGGCACTGGTGAAGCGCACCGGTTTAGTCTTGCGCACGAACAGTGGCATGCCCATGCGTTCCTCCAGTTCCTTGAACTGGTGAGACAGGGCCGATTGCGTCAGGTGCAGACGATCGGCGGCGTCGACCAGGCTGTCGGCTTCGCGCAAGGCGTGCAGGGTCTTGAGGTGACGGATTTCAAGCACCGGATGGCTCCATGAGTAAAACTTGTGATCAACACGAAAAGGTTGAGTTTGTCTCATGATGGGTTGGCTGTCGACAATAGCGCCATGTTTTACAGCATCTTTTATAGAGAGAACTCATCATGGCGCTGGCCCACACACTTGGTTTCCCACGCATCGGCGCAGACCGCGAACTGAAAAAAGCCCTCGAAGCCTACTGGAAGGGCGACCTCGATCAGGACGCGCTGCACAGCGTCGGCCGCCAATTGCGCGCCGCCCACTGGCAATTGCAGAAAGACGCCGGCATCGATCTGCTGCCGGTCGGCGACTTCGCCTGGTACGACCAGGTGCTGACCCACTCCCTGACCTTCGGCGTGATCCCCGAGCGTTTCGACAGCGCCAAAAATGCCAACGGCCTGCCGACCCTCGACACGTTGTTTGCCATGGCCCGAGGCGCTACCGCGACCTGCTGCGGCGGCGAACACGGCAAAGCGCAATACGCCCAGGAACTGACCAAGTGGTTCGACACCAACTACCACTACCTGGTCCCGGAATTCACCGCAGACCAACCGTTCAAACTGAGCTGGCAACAGCTGTTCGACGAAGTCGATGAAGCCAAGGCCCTCGGCCATAACGTCAAACCGGTGATCATCGGCCCGCTGACTTACCTGTGGCTGGGCAAGGCGAAAGGCAACGACTTCGACAAACTCGACCTGCTGGAGCGCCTGCTGCCGGTGTACAACGAAATCCTCACGCGCCTTGCCGCTCAAGGCGTGGAATGGGTGCAGATCGACGAACCGATCCTGACCCTCGACCTGCCGCAAGCCTGGAAAAATGCGTTCGAACGGGCCTATCACATCCTTCAATATTCGCCGCTGAAAAAACTGGTGGCGACCTACTTCAGCGGCCTGGAAGACAACCTCGGCCTGGCCGTCGGCTTGCCGGTGCAAGGCTTGCACATCGATGCCGTACGCGCGCCGGATCAACTCGGCCAGGTGCTGGATCGTCTGCCGACCTACAAGATTCTCTCGGTCGGTCTGGTCAATGGCCGTAACGTCTGGCGCTGTGAACTGGAGCAAGTGCTCGCGCAACTGCAACCGGCCCAGGAACGCTTCGGCGACAACCTGTGGGTCAGCAGTTCCTGCTCGCTCTTGCACAGCCCGGTGGACCTGGAGCGCGAAGACAAACTCGATCCTGAACTGAAAAGCTGGCTGGCGTTTGCTGTGCAGAAGTGTGGCGAAATCGCTGTGTTGCGCGATGCCCTCAACGATCCACAATCACCCAAAGTGCAAGCCGCACTGGCCGAGAGTCGGGCGATTCAGGCCAGCCGCGCCGAGTCACCGCGCATCCACAAAGCCGATGTGCAGGCGCGTCTTGCCGCCATCGGCGCCGCGGACAGCCAACGCCGTTCGCCGTTTGCCCAGCGCATCGAGCAACAGCGTGCACGCTTGAAACTGCCGGCGTTCCCGACCACCACCATCGGCTCATTCCCGCAGACTGGTTCGATCCGACTGGCGCGTCAGGCGTTCAAGCAAGGCAAGCTGTCGGCCAACGATTACACCGACGCCATGCACAGCGAAATCCGCCACGCCGTGCAAATACAGGAACGCCTGGGACTGGACGTGCTGGTGCACGGCGAAGCCGAACGCAATGACATGGTCGAATACTTCGCCGAACAGTTGGATGGGTACTTGTTCACCCGTTTTGGCTGGGTGCAGAGCTACGGTTCGCGCTGCGTCAAACCGGCGATTGTCTACGGCGACCTCAGCCGTCCGAAGGCGATGACCGTCGACTGGATCACGTATGCACAGGGCCAGACCGACAAGGTCATGAAAGGCATGCTCACCGGTCCCGTGACCATGCTGATGTGGTCGTTCCCGCGCGAAGACGTGTCGCGCAAAATCCAGGCGCAACAATTGGCGCTGGCCCTGCGTGACGAAGTGGTCGACCTCGAAAATGCGGGCATCAAAATCGTCCAGATTGACGAAGCCGCGTTCCGTGAAGGCTTGCCACTGCGCCGGGCGCAATGGCAGGAGTATCTGGACTGGGCGGTGGAAGCTTTCCGCTTGAGCGCCAGCGGTGTGCGTGACGAAACCCAGATCCACACCCACATGTGCTACAGCGAATTCAACGACGTGATCGAGTCCATCGCGGCCATGGATGCCGACGTCATCACCATCGAAACCTCGCGCTCGGACATGGAATTGCTGGAGGCCTTTGAAGCGTTCGACTACCCGAATGACATTGGGCCGGGGGTCTACGACATCCACTCGCCACGGGTGCCGGACACGGGCGAGATGGTCAAGCTGATGAGCAAAGCCGTGAAGCGGATTCCGGCCGAGCGCTTGTGGGTGAACCCCGATTGCGGATTGAAAACCCGGGCGTGGCCGGAGACTGAAGCGGCGTTGGTGAATATGGTGGCGGCAGCACGGCAGTTGCGTAGTCAGCTGGCATAGGGTGCCTGAAGCGGGAGCGGAAAAACCGCTCCCGTTTTACGTTCTAAGCCGGGTTGAAATGTTTAAGCGCTACGGATTTCTTGCCGATGTCGGCGTATGGAAGGTCGGCATTTTCAGCGTGCGTCAGAAACCGGTGCTCTGGCAGTTTCAGATGGGCCTTTTCGAACTCTGCAAATGCAGGTGCTGCCCTGGCGTAGTGAAAATGGGCATACCACATCACCTTGGGCGGTGTTTGCGTCAGGTCTCGTACCTCGTATTCCTGCAGGTAGTCGGTTCGTCCGTCCGGCCGTTTACCCAGGTTTTCCATCGGCTTTTGCTTATGGATATCGACGATTTTCCGCTCCCCGGAATTTTGCTGCATGAGGTAATCCAGCATTCCATCGGTCGGGTTTCGACTGTTCATCGAGTACTCGATACGCAGCACCCGTGCGGTATGGGTCAGTTCGGTGGCTTTGTCACGTAGCTGCTGGATGAGCGCGTGACCGGGTTGAAGATCTTCGATCTCCAGGGCTCGCCGGCCGAGTTCTGCGGCCTCGCTGAACATCATGTGTTCCAGATCAACGGGCAGCATGTCCTGTCGGGCATAGGCCTCGACGCGGGTTTTGTACGCCGCCTGAGCACCGAGTCGGCTACGGGCATCGGCCGTTAACGCTCCAAGGTCTTGGTGAATGGGGTGAGAGCCCTGTTCCTGAGGATTTAGAAGGCGAAACTTGCCATTTGAGCCTTGTTCCCAAACCTCTTCGAAACCGCGATGTCCCGTCAGTGAGTATTGGCGTTTTTGGGTCGTCGGTTCCCTGCGTTCCTCCCCGATCAGCAATTGATCGTCTTCGGTGGTGAACACTTTTTTGCCGCGTTGCCCGGCCGTGGACGCTGGCGCTGGCTGATCGATAGCCTTGCGTGCCCGTTCGGCGATTTTCTCGATACCCTCCAGCAGTGGCCCCACGGCCTCCAGATGAAAGTGCTGGGGATAGCTGGCGGTCCAGGCATTCATGTTGCGGCGAAATTCCCCGTAGAGATCGAGGCACTCCTGCAGTATTCGATTGCGCTGGGCGCGGGTGGCGCTCACTTCCGGCAGGCTGTGTTGGGTGAACAAGGCGCGATCGACTTTGATCCGAAGCGATTGTGCCCGTGCTTGCAGGTAGAACCAGGAAACATCGTTGGTGCTGTCGTAGCGTTTGACGATCTCCAGCAGGTGACTCGTTTTCAAGTACAGCTGATTGGCCTCGTTGAGCTTCGCGTTCAAGTCCACGAAGGCGCGGCTCAAGACTGTTTTGGTCGGTTTGTCAGTAATGCGCGGGTACCACAGGTTGAGGTCGCGCATGTGGGCATCGATCGCGTCGAACTCGCGCATATTCTCCAGGCGCAGCTTTCTGACGTCCTCCAGAATACGCAAACGCTCGCCCAGTGCCTCGGCAGGCAGTGCGTCCAACTGGTCCAGAAGATCGTCGATCCTGTCCGTCAGGGCCAGTGCCCGTTGACTGGCCAGGACCACCCGTTGTTTGGCCCGATCAGCCACTAACAAGGCGTCATTACTTTGTATTTCCTTGAGCACGCGTACTTTGTTGCCGCGCGTCATGGGGAGCAGATCAGCCAGCGTTTGGTAATGCTTGCTGCCCAGTTCCATGTCCTTGATGCACGCCGCTTCCAGTGCCGGTGTCAGCGCCGGACGAAGGTTTTCGGGGCTGGTGTTGTACGTTTCCATCAGGGCGGTGGTCCGCGTGATCTGGGCGTCGATCAGCGGGGCCATGGCATCGGCGGCTTCGGTCAGCGCTTGCTGGCGGCGCAAGGTCTGGTCGGTCCACCAGCGCGGCAGGCGTTCGCGAATGGCGGCCGGCCAGAGCGGGTCAAGGCCGTCTGCCAAGTGCCCGAGCACACCACCGCCACCCAGCCCGCCGCCCTCGAAGGTCACCCCGTAGACACCGAAGTAAGTGTCCCAATGGCCCGCCTCATCGAGGCCGACCGGTTGCTTGTAGGTTTTTTGTGAAGTACCGAAAAGTCGCCAGTTGCGTGAGTCGCTGCTGCGTTCAATTTGGTAGATGCGTCCCTGGCGAACGATAAAGTCACCGTCGGGATGCCGGTAGACATTGCGGTCAATCCCATGGGTAGCCGGTTCCAGGCCGGCCAGGGAAATCGGTTTTTCGTATTCGTACCCGGCGAAGCGCTGGACAGCATGCCGGGCCCGGCGTTTCGACGGCGATTGCAACGCCCCGGCGTTTTTACCCAATGCACCGAGTTGACGAATACGCGTCAGTGAGCGAGCGCCCTTCACTGTCCTGGCACCGACGGAAGCGCCCGGAAGAATGTCCATGGCGGCATCGATCAGTGACAACAACACCGATTCAATCTCCGTCAGACCATCGCCTACATCACCGCGCAACAGGGCCGCGACGGCGTGGTTGGCGCTGTTCCAGGCATCGTAGAGCGCGACACCCGCGCCGACAAAGGGCACCATTCCCAAGGCCATTTTTATGTAGTTGAACGCCCTCGGCCCGTTGAGCGCATAGCGTTCCTGATACAAGGCATCGTTGGAACGGGAGGTGCCGCGATGCGCTTCGATCAGGCGTCCCATATGCGCATCGAGCAGATGGGACGACAGCGACGTTGTTTTCGGCCAGGGCACGCCGACCCCGATCATCGCGTCGAAATGCTTGAGTACGGCCTGGTTGATGCGGCTTGCATGGGCTCGCACGTTACCGATCAAGGCACGTCCGGCCAGATAACTGACCATCTCGCTGCGCAGGCACAGATTGAACAAGGCCCGGCGAGCAACCTCCAGATTGTCGTAGCGGCGCAGGAACTGACCGTCGGGGCTGTCAGGCAGATAAAGCAGGGTCACGCCGCTGACCTGCTCTTCAACGAACGTCACCCCTGACAACGTGGTGGGGCCTTCGTTGGGTGTGTCCTTGCCACCGGCGCTCAGGTACGCCGGCCGGAGCACGATGCGCTTGCCCGCAACGTTCCAGGCTGGCGGCGTATCGGCCGTAATGGCGATGCTCAACACCTGCCATTCGTTCTGATTGATCTGCTTTTGCAGGCGCGCGCAGGTCCCCTGCAACTGGAGCATCAGGCGCCAGGGCTCGATCAGGCATTCACGCCGGTGTTCCTTGATGAACGCGGTCTCGCTGGCCGAGCCCATGAAGGCGTCGCGAATCAGGTTTTCGTAGGCTTGGGGTAGATCCAGTTCAGGCAGCACCTTGCGCAGCCAGGGCAGGGTGATACCGCTTGCCAGCGCCCGGCGTTCGGTTTCATCCGACGCCGTGACTTCAAGCCGCATAAAACCCAGTCGCAGTGAAAGGGGTTCCAGCTGCATCGCGGGTGTGTTGTCGATATTGAGCTGGGCGAGTGCTTCGAGTGAGATTTTGCTGCGGGTTGCACTGGGCACTGCGACGAGTTTCTGCGGGGTTCCCGGGGCGGCGCCACCGGACAGTTGTTTTTGCAACGTAACCGCGTCGGGCAGATCAAGCTGCACGGCAAAATGCCCGTTGAGCGCGAAGTCTTTTCGCAGACGCGCCTGCACATGCTGGCGGGTGAAATCGTCACGCGGTGGCAGGGCGATTTCCAGTTGTGCATGACTGCGGCGCATGGCCAGGAGGTAAGCCTCCACCAAACCCTTGAGTTCAGCGCGCTCGGACGCCGATAAGGTGACCAGCCAATCGGGCAACAGGGAGAATAGTTTCGCGCTGCGGCTTTGTTCCAGCAGGTGTGCAAAGGCCAGGTTTCTGGCGGCTGGCATCGGGACTTGCAGGGTCGCCAGTGTTTGTTTGCGCAGCGTTTCCAGTGGGTCTGCATGTTGGCGCAGGTGCGCGGCTTGTTCTTCGAAGTGGCTGGTCTGTTTATCGAGGCTGTCATGCAGCGGGTCGGTGACGATTTTTTTCAGCTGCAAGGCCAGCACCCTGTCTTGGTCCTGGATCTTGAACAGCTGTTGTTCCAGTTCCGTGCGATTGGCAAACCGTTGCAAGCCACCGCCTAAACCTGGCCAGTACAGCAAGAGGCTGTGCGGCGATGGCGTATCTCGGGTGATGACGAAGGGACCGTTGAGTGCCTGGGTGGTGATGCCGCCATCGGGCCCGGTCATCGACAGCGTCAGGTTGGCCGCGATGATGGTTGCGTCGCGATCGGCCGCCAGCGGCGTATCCAGCACCGCCTTGATCAAACTGAACTCATCGCTGTCGAGCTGCTTGAGCGCCAACTGAAGTTGGGCCTCGGCGCGCAGGCCATCCTTGTGCGCTTGATAGAGCGCGCTGAACTCGCGGTTGATGGTCGCAAAGTCGAGGACACGGGACCTGTAAAGCAGGGCGGAGGCAGCCGTATCAGCGGCATGCTCTGCTGTCTCCAGCGCCTGCATTGCCACTTTGAATGACTGTTGACGCTCGCTGTCGAGCTCGTCGCCCAACAGCGCTTCGAGCGCATCGCGCTGCCGGTTCAGTGAGGCCTGGCGCTGGGGCCAGGGAATGTCGGCAAACAGGTTGTCGAACAGCGGTTGTTCGTCCTCATCCTCAGCCGGGTTGTCTGGCAGCGGGATTTCAAGCTCTGGAGGCGACGCGAAAACGACGGCGTTCGCGTACTGCGGGCGTAAAAGCAGCTCAGTGATACCGAACGTGAGCGGCTGAGCCTTCGCGGTGTATTCAAAGCGCACGTCATCGTCGGGCAAACCTTGGGGAACAAGGGATTGTCGAGACAACCAGTCTTCCATGTCACGGCGCTGATTGAAGAACTGAATGGGAACCGGCCGGCCCGGCAGATACAGCCACTGTGCGGCGGGTTGCCGATCGCCCACGCGGATGACCCAGGCGGCGGGGAGTTTCAGGGTACCGCTGTCGCTCAACACCAGGGTCAACTGTTCGGTGTGGATGGGTTGATCGTCCAGGCGCAGGCCTGAGACGGGTGGGGCCAGTACCAACAATAGCGGCTGCAACTGTTCCGTGGTCAGGGTTCGGCGAGCGAAGGCCACTTGGGCGCAGGCCTCGAAGTGACAGCGGTACAACTGACCCACCCGCTCGCGTCGCGACACCGGCGCACCGGGTGCCCGGGCATCCCAATAGGCGTTCCAACGTTCGTTGAGCGAGGGTTCAGGACGGTGACCTTTCAACGGTGCGGCGGCAAACAACGCCTGCAAACCCTGGCTGCACTCGCGCCAGCGCGCTGAAGCACTCAGCAACAGGCTTTCATCGGGGTTGTTCTTCAGGGGCGGATGCGCCGTCATCACAATCGGTGGGGAGACGGGCAAGGTGCTGAACACACTTTCATTCATGGCAACGTGGCTCTGTGCAGAGGAGCGGCGTATCCGCTCTTGAAGAGCTTCATTAAAAGAAACCTGCCATGGCCCGTGGCACTACATAGTTATCGCATCGACCATTGGGCGAGATTCACGAAACTGTCACGTAACTGTGGCAGCGCGCTTGATCAAACTTCATCAGACTCGCGCTCTACTGGGGTTCTGCGTTTCGGTGTTTTTCATGCGTGCACGATTTTTATCAACTGCGGCCTTCCTGGCCGCGTTGTTGTTTGGCTTACCGTCCTTTGCGGCGTCTCGTTGTGATGTCAACGTACCGACCCAACACGTCGATCTGGCGCAGGTGAGCCTGGCGTACCAGAGCATTGGCCGTGCGTCGGACCCTGCGTTGCTGCTGGTGATGGGCCTGGGCGGGCAGTTGATTCACTGGCCGGACGAGGTGGTGGTCGCGCTGTGTCAGCAGGGCTTCCGGGTGATTCGCTACGACAACCGTGATGTTGGCCTGTCGACGTGGCGGCAAACCCCGGCCGAAGCCAACCTGACCTTCGAGGCCTTGCGCTACAAACTCGGCTTGCCGGTGTCGGCGCCGTACACCCTGACCGACATGGCCGACGATGCCTTTGGCTTGATGGACGCGTTGCACGTCGAGCAATTCCACGTATTGGGTGCGAGCATGGGCGGGATGATCGCTCAGCACATGGCGGCGATGGCGCCGCAGCGCGTCGAGAGCCTGACGTTGCTCATGACCAGCTCCGGTGCCGAAGGCTTGCCGGCGCCGAGTGAGGCGCTGGTGCAATTATTGTCCCGTCGTGGCGCGCCGAATCGCGAAGTGGCGCTGGAGCAACAGGCGGATTTGCTCGCGGCGCTGGGCAGTCCCTCGGTGACGGATGACCGGCAGGCGCTGTTGCAGCAAGCGGCGCAGTCCTACGACCGAGCGTTCAACCCGGAAGGCGTGAAGCGCCAGATCATGGCCATCCTCGCCGAGCGCAGTCGCGTGGACCTGCTCAACCAGTTGCGCGTGCCGACGCTGGTGGTGCACGGCACTGCCGATCCGCTGTTGCCGGTGATGCACGGTGTGCATTTGGCGGCGCATATTCGTGGCAGCCAGTTGAAGCTGATTCCGGGTTTGGCGCATCGGTTCCAGGAGGCATTCAAGGAACCGTTGCTGGCGGCGGTGTTGCCGTACTTGCAGGCCCATCGCGAAGACACTTCGCATTGGGCGCAGATCGACCCAGTTACCTACCCAAACCTTCTGTAACCCCCAATCCAAATTGTAGGAGTGAGCCTGCTCGCGATGGCGGCGGATCAGTCAGTATTGATGTAGCAGACAGACCGCTATCGCGAGCAGGCTCACTCCCACAGGTTTTGTTTTACGTCGGGACGACGTTATCAAGCATCAGGTTCACCGCCAGTTCGCCGAGCATGACCGAATTCTGAATGCCGAGCACGGTGTTGCGCTGGGTGCCGTCGACCGTTGCGGCGAAGTTGCTCAACATCACGCTCGCCGACGCCAGTGATTCGCAGGCGTTGACCAGCAGGGTTTCGTTGTCGGTGTCGGCGGCGACGAAGTAGATGGTGCTGGGTTTGCGTGGGGTGTCTTTGGGAATGACCGGTTTGAGGTAGTAGTCGAGGGCGCGGTCGGCGGCTTTGTTGAGCTTTTTGGACTCTGGGGTTTCGTAGGGGGAAACGTCGTCGGTTTCCGGTGGATTCGGCGTTATTTTGAACATGAGGCATTTTTCCTAATAGTAGTGCCGCAACCTGTCTCGCTACTAAACGGAAAGGGTGGCAGCTGTGCGCAAGTTAGTAGACCGGTAAAATCGCCCAAAACCCGGCGCGCCCGAGGGCGCCATGCGCACAGCTACCATCAAGTGCAGGTGAAAACCTGACTGGATGACACTTGTGCAACCGTAGACGAAATCAGCCGGGCTACTAAACCCGATCACTGGGAATCAGTGACAGGACCAAGTTACCGACGGGCCTCCAGGCGCACAAGCCGGCGGATTCTGACGTGGTTGTAGGCGACGGCGCAAGGCGCTGTAGCTTTCAGGAAGTAACCTTAAACAGAACTAAACACATGCCCCCAAACACCGCACAAACCTGTAGGAGCCTGGCTTGCCAGCGATGGCGGCGTGTCAGTCACCACACATGTCGGCTGGAAGACCGCTTTCGCGGGCAAGCCCGGCTCCTACAGGGATTAGTGCAACGGCTGCCACCGAGGGGCCGTCAGGTGTATCGTTCGAACTTTCCGGCGCGATCCAAGTCTGCGAGGTGTGTGATGAGTACCCCTTTGAAAATCGATTTCGTCAGCGACGTGTCCTGCCCGTGGTGCGTTGTCGGCCTCTACGGCCTGACCCGGGCGCTGGAGGTTTTGCGCGATGAGGTCCAGGCCGAGATCCGTTTCCAGCCGTTCGAACTGAACCCGAAGATGGGCCCTGACGGCCAGAACATCACCGAACACATCACCGAAAAATACGGCTCGACCCCGGAACAGTCACAGAAAAACCGCGAGATGATCCGCGCCCGTGGCGCCGAGGTCGGGTTTGCGTTTCGTACCGACGGCAACAGCCGCATCTACAACACCTTTGATGCCCATCGTTTGTTGTATTGGGCAGGGCTGGAAGGGCGGCAGTTCAATCTGAAAGAAGCGCTGTTCAAGGCGTATTTCACCGACGGCGGCAATCCGTCCGATCACGGGCAATTGGCGCAGATCGCGGAAAACGTGGGGCTGGACCGGCAGCGGGCCGAGGCGATTCTGGCGTCGGATGAATACGCCAAAGAGGTGGTTGAGGAAGAACAGCTGTGGCTGACCCGTGGCGTGAGTTCGGTGCCGACGGTGGTGTTCAACGGGCAGTACGCAGTGAGTGGCGGGCAGCCAGTGGAAACGTTTGTCGGCGCGATCCGGCAGATCATGAGTGAAGCCAAGGGCGGTACTGTTAACGGCTGAGATCGTTCCCACGCTCTGCGTGGGAATGCCTCTAGGGACGCTCCGCGTCCAGTGACGCGGAGCGTCACGGGCTGCATTCCCACGCGGAGCGTGGGAACGATCAGTAATCAGGCCTGGAGGCGAACCCAAACGGTGACGAGAATTGTCGCCGCAATCAACCAACCCACCGCAGCCACGGCCAGCGACGCCTCCAGTCGCATCCGGTCCACCATCACATACAACGTCGCCAGGTAAACGAAGTAGGGAATGATCGACCACATGCCAAACACGATGGTGGTCTTCAAGTCCTCCACTGAGCGCCCTTTGCCGACGATGAAATGCGCAATCAGCGCAAAGGTCGGAAACAACGGCACCAGGCCGGCGATGTAGTAATTTCTGGTCTTGGCCAGTGCCGCCAGAATCAGCACCACCGCCGCGCCCAACGCTGCTTTCAGAATCAGATCCATCAGTGGCTCAGCCCGTACTTTTTAACCTTGTCGAACAGCGTGGTCTTGGCCATGCCCAGTTCCAGGCTGGCCTGGGTCAGGTTGCCGCCGCTGCGCTGCAAGGCGTCGCTGAGCAAATTGCGTTCGAAGGCTTCTACCGCTTCGGCGAAGGCCAGGCCCTGATTACTGCCACTGGCACCGGTCTTTTTGAAGGCCGGCAGGCCGAGGGCGAAGCGTTCGGCGACGTTGCGCAGTTCGCGCACGTTGCCCGGCCAGTCGTGGCTCATCAGGTTCGACAGGGTCTGGTTGTCCAACTCCGGCACGGCGCGGTCAAAGCGCAGGGATGACTGCTGCAAAAAGTGCTCGAACAATTGCAGGATGTCCTCGCGACGTTCGCGCAACGGTGGCAATTCCAGGGTCACCACGTTCAAGCGGTAATACAGGTCGCTGCGGAATTCACCGGTCTTGCTGGTTTCGGCCAGATCGGATTTGGTCGCTGCAATCACCCGGCAATCCACCGCCACGCTCTGGTTCGAGCCGAGGCGTTCGAGGGTGCGTTCCTGCAATACCCGCAGCAATTTGATTTGCAACGGCAGGGGCATGCTTTCGACTTCGTCGAGGAACAGCGTGCCGCCGTCGGCATGTTCGATCTTGCCGATCCGCCGCTTGCCGGCGCCGGTGAAGGCGTTGGCTTCATGGCCGAAAATTTCGCTTTCGAACAGGTTCTCCGGCAGACCGCCGCAGTTCAGCGCGACGAATTGTTTGGTGTGGCGCCGACTGAAGTCATGCAGGCAGCGCGCGACCAGTTCTTTACCGGTGCCGGTCTCGCCTTCGATCAACACGTTGGCCGAGGTGTCGGCGACGTTGGCGATCAGTTCCCGCAGGTTTTGCATGGCTGGCGAACGGCCGATGATGCGGCCTTCGAGGGAGTCGCGCTCGGCCAGTTGCCGGCGCAATGACGAGACTTCGCGGGCCAGGCTGCGTTGTTCCAGCGCACGGCGCGCAACGTCCACCAGGCGTTCGGGGGAGAAGGGTTTCTCCATGAAGTCATAGGCGCCTTTTTGCATCGCGCCGACGGCCATGGAGATGTCCCCGTGACCGGTAATCAGCACCACCGGCAAGCTGCGATCGCGGGCCTTGAGTCGGGTCAGCAGTTCCAAGCCATCGATACCCGGCAGGCGAATATCGCTGATGACGATGCCGGCAAAGTTGTCGCCGACACGTTCCAGTGCTTCCTCGGCGCTGCCCACGCCGACGCAGGGAATGTCTTCCAGGGTCAGCGCCTGTTGGCAGCCGAGCAGCACATGAGGATCGTCCTCGACGATCAGCACACTAAGGTCGTTGTTCATATGGGCTCGGCGGAAGTAGGGCTTACCAACGGTAAACTGAGGACGAAAGTGGTACCACCGCTGACCGGGTGTTCGACACCCAAATTTCCACCAGTAGCGGCGGCCAGACTGGCGGACAGGGTCAGGCCGAGGCCCAGCCCCTGTTCACCGGGTTTGGTGGTGAAGAACGGTTCGAACAGATGCTTGCGCGCTTCGGCGTCGATGCCGTGGCCGTTGTCGCGCACGCGAAGACGGTATTTGCCGTCGAAGACGTCACCTTCCAGCCACAACTCCGGCAGCGGTTGGGCCTGCATGGCATCGAGGGCGTTGCCGATCAGGTTGACCAGAATCTGTTCGAGGCGGGTCTGATCGATCTGCACTTGTACATCTTTGAAATCGCGATGCAGTTGCAGGTGCGCGCTTTCCACCCGACTACTGAGCAGTTGCAAGGCGGCGTCTACGGCTTTGCCGAGGCTGGCCTGGCCTTTGTCATCACCGCGACGAGCGAAAGAGCGCAGGCTGGCAGTGATCCGGCCCATGCGGTCGATCAGTTCGTTGATGGTATTGAGGTTGGTGCTGGCCACGTCCAGCTGACCACGCTCAAGGAAGCGCACGGTATTGCCGGACAAGGTGCGCAGCGCGGCCAGCGGCTGGTTCAATTCGTGGGCAATGCTGGTCGACATTTGGCCGATAGCCGCAAGTTTGCCGGCCTGCACCAGTTCATCCTGGGCGCGGCGCAGCGTCTCTTCCGCGTGCCGGCGCTCGCGGATCTGGCCCTTGAGCCGTTCGTTGCTGGCGCGCAGGTCGGTGGTGCGTTCGGTAATCCGACGCTCCAGTTGATTGTTGGCTTCCTGCAAGGCTTCCCGGGCGGCGAGGCGGGTGGCGATGACCTTGCGCCGCTCGTTCCAGGCGATCAGCAGAAACGCCACCAAGGCGAACGCTACCGCCACCAGAATCCCCTGATTGATCGCTTCACGGCGCAAATCCTGAAGCGGCGTGAGCAGGGTGAAATTCCACGGGGTATCGCTCAAGGGCCGGGTCTGGGCCAGGTAGCTGATGTCCTCTTCGTCGGACGCCACTTCGCTGTTGGCGGGGAATGTCAGCTTCTCGACACCCTCGGCCAGGGTTTCACGGGCCAGCGGTTGCAGTTCATTCAGCGGAAACCAGTAGTACTGAAGGCTGCGGGCGAGTTTTTCTTTGGTCTCATCGCTCAACGGCACGACCGACTTGAGTCGTCGCGCCGGATCACTGGAGAGAATGATGATGCCGTTTTCGTCGCTGACGAAGGCTTCGAGGCGCGCCCGCTGCCAACGTTCCTCCAGGGCTTCGAGGCGGATTTTGACCACCGCGACGCCGATGATTTTGCCGTGCTCTTCCAGGCCGTGGGCCAGGTAGTAACCGGGTTCGCCGTTGGTGCTGCCGATGCCGTAGAAACGTCCCGGCTGGCCGCGAATGGCGTTCTGGAAATAAGCGCGGAAGGACAGGTCTTCACCGAGGTAACTATCGACATCGCGCCAGTTACTGGTGGCTACGACACGGCCGGTCGTGTCCATCACGTAGATAGCCCGACTGCGGCTGCGCCGGTTCAGGCCTTCAAGGTAATCATTGACCGTTTGCCGGTGTTCCGGCGACGGGTCGGCCAGCAGTGTGGAAACACTGGTTTCGAGTTCCAGCAGGCTGGGCAGGTAGGTGTATTTGCTGATCTCGCTTTCGACGGCGCGGGCGTGCAGTTCGAGCTGACGCTGGCCGTTCTCGCTGAGGCTGCGAATGCCGTAGTGTTCACTGACGCAGAAGCCGGCGTAACCCAGTCCGATCATCAGGGCGATGATCAGCGGCGGCAGTAACATGTGGCGAATCAGACGGGGTTTCACGGCAAGTGATGGCGTTGCTGCGCGATAGAGAATGGGGTCGCATTTCATCACAGATGCCTTGGGTCAACCACAACACAAATCTGAACCTTGCACCGACCCCTGTAGGAGCACGGCTTGCCGGCGATGACATCCGATAAAACGCCATCGCCGGCAAGCCGTGCTCCTACAGGGGAGCGGTGTTTTGTTTAGTGCTGCAGAATCTTGTTGAGGAAGTGCTGTGTCCGCTCGGCACGGGCGCCGATGTCGCCGAAGAATTCCTCTTTCTGGCAGTCTTCGATGATTTTGCCCGCGTCCATGAAGATCACCCGGTCCGCCACTTTACGGGCGAAGCCCATTTCGTGGGTCACGCACATCATGGTCATGCCTTCGTGGGCCAGTTGCACCATCACATCGAGCACTTCGTTGACCATTTCCGGGTCCAGTGCCGAGGTCGGTTCGTCGAACAGCATGACGATTGGGTCCATCGCCAGTGCGCGGGCAATCGCCACACGCTGTTGCTGACCACCGGAAAGCTGGCCCGGGTGCTTGTGAGCATGGGCAGACAGGCCGACGCGCTCAAGCAGTTGCAGGCCTTTCTTGGTGGCTTCTTCCTTGCTGCGGCCCAACACCTTGATCTGCGCGATGGTCAGGTTTTCGGTGATGGTCAGGTGCGGGAACAGTTCGAAATGCTGGAACACCATGCCAACGCGCGAACGCAATTTCGGCAGGTTGGTCTTCGGGTCGGCAATCGAAGTGCCGTCGACCACGATGTCGCCTTTCTGGAACGGTTCCAGGGCGTTGACGCACTTGATCAGGGTGGATTTGCCGGAGCCGGACGGCCCGCATACCACGATCACTTCGCCTTTTTTGACCTCGGTGCTGCAATCAGTCAGTACCTGGAAGTCGCCATACCACTTGTTGATGTTCTTGATAGAGATCATACGGCAAACCTTTTTTGCAGACGCTTGACCAGCAGCGAGGCGGCAAAGCTGATTGTGAAGTACACGAGACCTGCGAAGATCAGGAACTCATTGGAGCGGCCAATAATGTCGCCGCTGGCACGCGAGGCGTTGAGGAAGTCCACCAGGCCGACCGCGTAAACCAGCGAGGTGTCCTGGAACAGGATGATGCTCTGTTGCAGCAACAGCGGGGTCATCTTGCGGAACGCTTGCGGCAGGATGATCAGACGCATCATCTGGCCGTACGTCATGCCCAAAGCCTGGGCAGCGCCCATCTGGCCTTTGGGAATCGACTGCACACCGGCCCGGACGATTTCGCAGAAGTACGCCGCTTCAAACATCATGAAGGCCACGATGCACGAAGCGAACGCGCCGATCGGGGTGTCTTCGCCGGTGATCCAGCGCAGCACGAACGGCACCGCCAGGTAGAACCAGGTGATCACCAGCAGCAGCGGGATCGAGCGGAAGTAGTTAACGTAGGCGCCGGCAATGTTCGACAGCAGTTTGCTGTGGGACAGGCGCATCAGGGCCAGGATCGTGCCGAGGATAATGCCGCCGACCACGCCCATGACCATCAGCTTGAGGGTCATGACCATGCCGTTCCACAAGCCCGGCAGGGAAGGGATGATTCCCGAGAAGTCGAATTCCATCATTTACCCCCTACGGAGATCAGGCCCGGTACGGCCACTTTCTTCTCGACCAGGCGCATCAGCAGCATCAGGCTCATGTTCAGGGTGAAGTAGATCAGGGTTGCCAGGGTGAAAGCTTCGAACAGGTTGGCGGAGAACTCGGCGGTCTGTTTGGTTTGCGCGAGCAGCTCCATCAGGCCGATCAGCGAGGCCACGGACGTGTTCTTGAACACGTTGAGGAATTCCGAGGTGAGCGGCGGAATGATGATCCGGTAGGCCTGGGGCAGCAGCACGTTCCAGTAGATCTGTGGCAGCTTGAAGCCCATGGCGCGAGCGGCGGACTCCTGGCCTTTGGGCAGGGCCTGGATGCCGGTGCGCACTTGTTCGCAAACGCGAGCGGTGGTGAACAGACCCAGGCAGACGACGACGCTCAGGAAAGCCGAGGTGACCGGGCTCAGGTCCTGTTTGTACCATTCTTGCAGGTCTTGCGGCAGCAGGTCAGGCACCAGGAAGTACCAGATGAACAGCTGAACCAGCAGCGGCACATTACGGAAAAGTTCGACGTAGCAGGTCGCGATGCCCGATACGATGCGATTCGGTACGGTGCGCATGACGCCCAGAATCGAGCCCAGTGTCAGGGCGATGATCCAGGCCACGATGGCGATGGCAATGGTCCAGCCCAAACCGGCGATGTACCAGTCGAGATAGGTCTCGCTGCCAACGCCAGTGGACTTGAAGAACACGCCCCAGTCCCAGTTGTAATTCATTAGGGTCTCCCCTCAGATCGTTCGATGTACAAGTGCCCGCCTGGGGAAGCTCCGTTCCCGCCCTGATCAGGTGGCCTGTGTGGTCAGTTCTGTCAGCTCAACTTCGGCTCCGGAAGTCCATCTCCTGCGTTGCTGTTCCTCGCCATAGCGGGCTATGACTCGTCACAGCGCCTTGGATATGAACATCCGGCACCGAATTTGAGCTAACGAACTGACCGTACAGGCCACTACGATCAGGCACACACGAGCGGCTCGACAGCCACCGGTTCGAGTGTTTCCAAAAATGCCAGCAGGGAGTGACAAACCCCTGAAAGGGCAGCGGCCCTCTCAGGAGATAAGGTTAGTCAGAAATCAGGATTTCTTTTCGTCAGCCGCTTTATCGGTCGGATTGGCGATCAGGGCCTTGAGTTCGTCGCTCATCGGGAAGTTCAGGTTCAGGCCTTTAGGCGGAATTGGCGCCATGAACCATTTTTCGTAGATCTTGTTGATCTCGCCCGACTTGTAAGTGGCGATGATGGCGTCATCCACCGCTTTCTTGAACGGCTCGTCGCCCTTGCGGACCATGCAGCCGTAGATTTCGAAGGACTGTGGCGTACCGGTCACGGCCCAGTCATCGGCTTTCTTGGCCTTGGCTGCTTCGCCCGCCAGCAAGGCGTCGTCCATCATGAAAGCCACAGCACGGCCCGATTCCAGCATCTGGAAGGACTCGCCGTGGTCTTTGGCGGAGATGACGTTCATGCCCATTTGCTTGTCGGCGTTCATCGACTTGAGCAGGCGCTCGGACGTGGTGCCAGCGGTGGTCACGACGTTCTTGCCTTTGAGGTCGGGGAAGTCTTTGTAAGTCGAATCTTTCTTGGACAGCAGGCGGGTGCCGATTTCGAAGATGCCAACGGAGAAGTCAACTTGCTGCTGACGCTCGACGTTGTTGGTGGTGGAGCCGCACTCGACATCCACGGTGCCGTTCTGCACCAGCGGGATACGGGTTTGCGAGGTCACCAGGTTGTATTTGACCTGGAGGTTCGGCATGTCGAGGTCTTTCTTGATGGCTTCGACGATTTTTAGTTGCAGATCGTGGGAGTAGCCGACCGGCTTGCCGGAAGCGTCCGCGATGTACGAAAACGGAATGGAAGCGTCACGATGCCCGAGGGTGATGACACCGGACTCTTTGATCTTTTTCAGGGTGCCGGTGAGTTCGGCAGCGAAAACCGGAGTGCTGATCAGAGCGGCAGCAATGGCTGCGCCCAGGATGTGGGGAACGATGCGCATCAAATTTTCCTCGACATTGTTTTTTTTATGGAGCCAGTTTATCGGCCCTTTTGTGCTTCGAACGCCTGTGGGCTCCTGAAGGGGCGCAACAGGCATTCGTCGAAGAAGTGTAGAGCATGACTCGTGCCAGGCTAGGTAGAACAGGTTAACTTATTGATTTATAACGGTATTAAATATTTATGGCGTTATTTGTCGCGTGGAATAATCCGGTTAACCGAATCGACCGACAGGTCGCGTTCGGAAAACCGAATGCCATCCCGTACTCCTGTAATTGAATGGGCTTGCCCGCGATGGCGGCGTGTCAGTCACCACAGATGTTGGCTGGAAGACCGTCATCGCGGGCAAGCCCGGCTCCTACAGGGACGTGGTGGTGTCTGGCAGTATGCAAAAAGCCCCTGAATCTCTCGATTCAGGGGCTTTGCTTTAACCGATTGCCGATCAGGCCGCTTCGATCTTGCTGCGGTTCTGTTCGACCTTGCTCAGGTAATCCGCCAGTTTCTGTTGTTGCGCCGCAGTGGTGAACAGCCCGAGCTTGCTACGACGCCACAATACGTCATGCGCGGTGGTCGCCCATTCATCGCTGCACAGGTAATCAACTTCGCGGGTGTAGAGCCCGCCGCCGATGTGTTCACCCATATCACTGAGGTTCTGCACACCTTCGAGCATGCGCCAGGTGCGGCTGCCGTAGGTGGTGGCCCAGCGGCGGGCGATTTCGGTTGGCACCCAGTCGAACTTGTCGCGGATCAAGGCGCACAAGGCTTGTGGGGTGGTCATGTCTTCGCCGCCCGGCAGTGTGGCGCTCGCAGTCCAGCTTGGCTTCATGTGGGTGAAGTACGGCGTCAGCTGCGCCAACGCCGATTCGGCCAGTTTGCGGTAAGTGGTCAGCTTGCCGCCGAACACCGACAGCAAGGGCGCTTCTTCACCGGTGCACGACAGTGCCAGGGTGTAGTCGCGGGTGACGGCCGACGGGTTGTCGGACTCGTCGTTGCACAGCGGGCGAACACCGGAATAGCTGTGCAGGATGTCGTCGCGGCTGATCTGCTTTTTGAAGTGGGCATTGACCACGTTCAACAGGTAATCGGTTTCGCCATCGGTGATCGCAACTGCAGCCGGGTCGCCGGTGTACTCACGGTCGGTGGTGCCGATCAGGGTGAAGTGGTTCAGGTACGGAATAGTGAAGACGATGCGTTGATCTTCGTTTTGCAGAATGTGCGCATGTTCACCTTCGTACAGTTTCGGCACGATCAGGTGGCTGCCCTGAATCAGGCGAATGCCGTACGGCGATTCCATCTTCAGGTCGTCACGAATGAACTTGGCGACCCACGGACCGGCCGCGTTGACCAGTGCCTTAGAGCGGATCGAAAACAGGCTGCCATCGGCGCGTTCCAGGTTCAGGTGCCACAAACCCTTGGAGCGACGCGCGCTGACGCAACGGGTCTGGGTGTGAACATGGGCGCCTTTTTCGCGAGCAGCCATGGCATTCAAGACTACAAGGCGCGCGTCATCGACCCAGCAATCGGAGTATTCAAAGCCTTTGGTGATTTCGCTTTTCAGCGCGCTGTCCGGACCGAACTTCAGGCTTTTCGAGCCCGCGAGTTTTTCCCGTTTGCCGAGGTTGTCATACAGAAACAGGCCGGCGCGAATCATCCACGCGGGACGCAGGTGCGGACGATGTGGCAGCACGAAACGCATCTGCTTGACGATGTGCGGTGCCTTGGCCAACAGCACTTCGCGTTCAGCGAGGGCTTCGCGCACCAGGCGGAACTCGTAATGTTCGAGATAGCGCAGGCCACCGTGGATCAGCTTGCTGCTGGCCGAGGAGGTGTGGCTGGCCAGGTCATCCTTTTCACAAAGGAACACCGAAAGACCGCGACCGGCGGCATCTGCTGCGATCCCCACGCCATTGATCCCGCCACCGATGACGGCGATATCGTAAACCTCAGCGAGAGGGGGCGTACGCAAGGTGGAAGTGGGCATCGGCTGGCCTCGGTGTTTGTTTTATGTATTTGAATTCGAACATTAATGTTCATTTGCGAAAATGGTAGCCCATAAAGACGCCCGCAGCCAGTTAACTTCGATTAAAAAAACTCATCGAAGGGCGGTTAAAGGAAAATTTTCGAACATTAGGAGAATTAAGAGAGAGGTGCGCAGCGATTTCTGTAGGAGCCCGGCTTGCCGGCGATGACGTACTTGAGGCCGCTATCGCCGGCAAGCCGTGCTCCTACAGGCCGCCATCGCCGGCAAGCCGTGCTCCTACAGGTTGTCTAACCGTCCTCGGTGTTAAACGACTTCCAGTCGAATCTTGTGCTGACTCAACAACTGCGCCAGTGCCGGCACAGGCGGCTGATCAGTGACCAGGCAATCGATCAGGCTGATCGGCCCCAAACGAATCATGGCGTTGCGCCCGAATTTGCTGGAGTCCGCTGCCAGTATCACCTGCCGCGCATTGGCAATGATCGCCTGCGACACCCGTACTTCCTGATAATCGAAGTCCAGCAGGCTGCCGTCTTCATCAATGCCGCTGATGCCTACCAGCGCGAAGTCGACTTTGAACTGGTTGATAAAGTCGACACTCGCCTGACCGACCACACCACCGTCACGCCGCACGTTGCCACCGGTCAGCAGAACGTCGAAGTCGTCCTTGGCGCTGAGCATCGAGGCTACGTGCAGGTTGTTGGTGATGATTTTCAGGTGATTGTGATTGAGCAGCGCCCGGGCAATCGATTCGGTGGTGGTACCGATATTGATGAATAGCGAGGCGTGATCGGGGATCTGTGCGGCAATGGCTTCGCCGATACGCTGTTTCTCATCGCGCATCTGGTCGGCGCGCATGGCGTAGGCGGTATTTTCGACACTGGAGTCGTAGGCGGCGCCACCGTGGTAGCGACGTAATAAATTAGCTTCCGCGAGCTGATTGATATCGCGGCGGATGGTCTGCGGTGTAACGACGAACAGCGTAGCCATTTCTTCGATACTGACGTAGCCGCGTTCGCGGACCAGTTCGAGGATTTGCTGCTGACGGGGAGGCAGATTCATGGGGCTTCCTTTGGGCTGCCGTGCAAAATTTGCCCATGATGCCGCAGGAATCTGCTCCCGACCAGTTACAACCCTATTCGCAACCTGTTGTTGGCTTATTCAGCGCCTTCATGGGGTTCCCAGTCGCGGGTGCGGCTGACGGCTTTTTTCCAGCCGGCGTAGAGTTTTTCCTTCGCGGCTTCGTCCAGGGTCGGTTCGAATTCGCGCTCGATCACTGCCTTGCCGCGTAGTTCTTCCAGGCTGCCCCAGAAACCGCACGCCAGGCCAGCCAGGTACGCGGCACCCAGTGCGGTGGTTTCTCGCATTTGCGGACGCTCGACCCGAGTGCCGAGGATGTCTGCCTGGAATTGCATCAGGAAGTTGTTCGCCACCGCGCCACCGTCCACACGCAGGGATTTCAAACGTTCACCGGAATCCTGTTGCATGGCGTCGAGCACATCGCGGGTCTGGTAGGCAATCGACTCCAGCGCGGCACGAATGATGTGATCCACGCGTACGCCGCGAGTCAGGCCGAACAGCGCGCCACGGGCATACGGGTCCCAGTACGGCGCGCCCAGTCCGGTGAAGGCCGGCACCAGGTACACGCCGTTGCTGTCCTTGACCTTATTGGCGAAGTATTCGGTGTCGTGGGCGTCGTTGATGATCTTCAGTTCATCACGCAGCCATTGAACTGTGGAGCCGCCGTTGAACACTGCGCCTTCCAATGCGTAGGCGACTTCGCCACGCGGGCCGCACGCGATTGTGGTCAACATGCCGTGCTTGGACTTCACCGCTTTGTCGCCGGTGTTCATCAACAGGAAGCAGCCGGTGCCATAGGTGTTTTTCGCCTGGCCGGGCTCAACGCACATCTGGCCGAACAGGGCAGCCTGTTGGTCACCGGCGATACCGCCGATGGCAATGCCGCTTTTGGTGTGGCCGTAGATTTCGGAGGAGGACTTCACTTGCGGCAGCATTTCGCGCGGAATATCCAGCACCTCCAGCATCTTCGCGTCCCACTCCAGCGTGTGGATGTTGAAGAGCATGGTGCGCGAGGCGTTGGTGTAGTCGGTGACGTGGACTTTGCCGCCGGTAAATTTCCAGATCAGCCAGCTGTCGACGGTGCCGAACAGCAGTTCGCCGTTGCGCGCACGCTCACGGCTGCCTTCGACGTTGTCGAGGATCCACTTTAGCTTGGTGCCGGAAAAGTACGGGTCGGTGACAAGGCCCGTGGTGTCGCTGATGTATTGCTCGTGACCGTCGCGCTTGAGCTGCTGGCAGATTTCGGTGCTGCGGCGGCACTGCCAGACGATCGCGTTGTAGATCGGGCGGCCGGTGGTCTTGTCCCAGACCACGGTGGTTTCGCGCTGGTTGGTGATGCCGATGGCCGCGACCTGGTCGTGATGCAGGCCGGCTTGCGCCAGGGCCTCGACCATCACGGCGCTTTGGGTGGCGAAAATTTCCATCGGGTCGTGTTCAACCCAACCGGCTTGCGGGTAATGCTGTGCGAATTCGCGCTGGGCGGTGCTGACCACATTCGCGTCGCGGTCGAAGACGATCGCGCGGGAGCTGGTCGTACCCTGATCGAGGGCAACGATGTAGTTCTTATTCTGAGTATCGGTCATGTCGATTGCCTTGGACGAAATAAGGAAGTGAGGTCAGGCGCGCAACCCCATTCGCAGGATCATGCGCCTACGGTATCAAGAAGTTCTTGGTTTGCCGTCAATGGCCGGTGTTGCGTCCTTTGTAGCAGGTGTGGCGCTGGGCAGATGACGGGCAATCAGCCCGCGATAAGCGGCAGCACCGAGGCAGGCACCGACAATCGGTGCAAAAACAGGAATCAGGAAGTACGGAGTATCACGTCCGCCAGTGAAGGAAATTTCACCCCAGCCAGCGAAGAAAGTCATCAGCTTCGGTCCGAAATCACGCGCCGGGTTCATCGCGAAACCGGTCAGTGGCCCCATCGAGCTGCCAATCACCGCAATCAGCAAGCCGATCAGCAGCGGCGCCATCGGCCCGTTTGGCAGACCGTTGTTGTCGTCGGTCAGGGACATGATCACGCCCATCAGGATCGCGGTGATGATCACTTCGACCAGGAACGCCTGGGCGGTGGTCAGGGCCGGGTTGGGGAAGGTCGAAAACACCGACGCCAATTCCAGGCTTGCCTGGGTGCCACGAACCATATGGTGGATTTGTTCGAAATCGAAGAACAGATTGCTGTACAGCGTGTAAACCAAAAGTGCGCCGCAGAAGGCGCCCGCGACTTGGGCGAGAATATAAAACGGCAATTTACGTTTTTCGAAGTCAGCGAAAATGCTCAGGGCGATGCTGACAGCGGGGTTGAGATGCGCGCCGGAAATTCCTGCGGTCAGGTAGATCGCCATGCTGACGCCGACGCCCCAGATGATGCTGATTTCCCACAAGCCAAAGCTGGCGCCCGCGACTTTGAGCGCGGCGACACAGCCTGTACCGAAAAAAATTAGCAGCGCTGTCCCCAGAAACTCGGCCATGCATTGGCTCGAAAGCGACGGTTGTTGTAAAGCAGTTGTCATTGAAAACCTCAGTTGTTTTTGTTGTCTGGCGCTTTTTTCATCATGGTCGAAGCGCGATTTTCACCAAGCCAGGATCCCCATCCTGGTTTTGGCTTACTGCTCGGTGCTGCGGTAGGACTTTTCGTTCGTATTCAGATTCGAAAAAATATAGACAAGAAACATGGCTGTCAAAGGTCGAAAGTGAACTATCAGTCATAATTCAACTATTAGTCATGTGAATGATCGAGTTGTTCATTCGGCGCTTCTTGCGCGGACGAACGGTAAAAAGCGCCGCCTGCCCTTGAAAACAGGGGCGCAATAGAGCCTTTTGCGAGTCAATGACCTAGAATCCAGCGCAGGATTTTTCTACTGCCGCCCAGTCTGGAGCTGTCATGACCCCCGCATTGGATTTGTTGAAAAAAGTTCGAGCCGAACATCGTGTGCACAGTTACGAACATGATCCCAAAGCCGCGTCCTATGGATTGGAGGCTGCAGAGAAGCTGGGGCTCGACCCGGCGCAGGTGTTCAAGACCTTGCTGGCGGCCAGCGAAAAAGGTGAATTGCTGGTGGCGGTGGTGCCGGTTGGCGGGAGTCTGGATTTGAAGCATCTGGCTCATGCAGCGGGCGTGAAAAAAGTCGAAATGGCCGATCCGGCTGCTGCGCAACGATCCACCGGTTATTTGTTGGGCGGCATTAGCCCGCTGGGGCAGAAAAAGCGTTTGCGCACCTTTATCGATAATTCGGCTCAGCCTTTTGCCAGCATTTTTGTCAGTGCCGGTCGGCGTGGCCTGGAAGTCGAGTTGGCGCCGGCAGTTTTGGCGGAACACACTCAGGCCAAGTTCGCCGATATCGGCCGCGTTTGAAGTCAGTGATGAGGTGCAGCGCTGTATGGTGAAAATCAGACCGCGCTGTCACTGGTGCGGGTCAGTCCAGCGCGGCATGCTGGTTGACCTGACAAAAGGGAGAAGGTCATGCAACTTGAATTTCACCAGGTCGATGCGTTCAGTGATCGGCCGTTCAGTGGCAACCCGGCGATGGTTTATCGACTCGATGCGTGGCTCGCCGATGAGCTGATGCAGAAAATTGCCGCTGAACACAACCTGGCCGAAACTGCCTTCGTGGTGCGCGAAGGACAGGGTTGGCACATTCGCTGGTTTACCCCGACCACGGAGGTGCCGTTGTGCGGCCACGCGACGTTGGCCAGCGCCTATGTGTTGTTTGAAATCTATAAAGAACCCACCGAGCGTCTGGACTTCATTTGCAAGTCCGGACCATTGAGTGTGAGCCGTGACGGCGAGCGTTTGTGGTTGGACTTCCCGGCGATTACTGCGGCGCAAGTGGGCGTCACCCTGGACGTCGAGCGCGCCCTGGGTGTCGAAGTGGTCGATGTGCTGGGTTCAAACGAGTTGTTTGTGGTGCTGGAGTCCGAGCAGGCTGTGCTTGATTGCCAGCCGGACATGGTCGCGCTGGCTAAGTTGCCCTGGCCGGGGGCGATCGTGACCGCCAAAGGCAGCAAGCATGATTTTGTCTCCCGCTATTTCGCGCCAGCGATTGGCATCAACGAAGACCCGGTGACCGGCTCGACTCATTGCAGCCTGATTCCGTATTGGTCGAAACGGTTGGGTAAATCGAGCCTGACCGCTTATCAATGCTCGAAACGCGGCGGGGAATTGTTCTGCCGGCTGGAAGGCGACCGAGTGAAGATTGGCGGGAATGCGACGCTGGTTGCGAGCGGAACGTTGATGCTGGGTTAACGCTGATCTTTGTAGGAGCAAAGCTTGCTCGCGATGAACGATGACGCGGTGCGTCAGCTAAACCGCGGCGATGCTATCGCGAGCAAGCTTTGCTCCTACAGAAGCGGGGGAGTCAGTTGGCGTTGCTGTAGCGGCGCACACCCGATTCGACTGCCGGAATCTGCGCGGCAGTGCTACCGGACGCCTGAAACAACACCAGGTGTTCAGCCGCCACACGAATACCGACGTCAGCACCGACCTGCCGATCCACATGACTCGGGAAAATCGATTCCAGCTGCGCCCCGGTCGGCATCTGCAACCGGTACAACGTCGATGCGCCCTGGAACGACTTGCCGACAATCCGCGCCTTCAATGCACTGTCTGGCGCATAAACGATATCGTCCGGACGCAGCAACACATCCACCGCACTACCGACTGGCCAGGTGTAGGCACGATTACCGCGCAACTCACCCAGTTCGGTCTGCACCGACTCCGGGCTGCTCAACTGGCCACGGATGAAATAACCCTGGCCGATGAAGCTGGCTACAAACGGTGTCAGCGGTTCGTGATACAGGTTGTAGGGGGTGTCCCATTGTTCCAGGCGACCTTCCTTGAACACGCCGACATGATCGCTGACCGCGAAGGCTTCTTCCTGGTCGTGAGTTACCAGAATCGCGCTGGTGCCACGGGCCTTGAGAATGTCGCGCACTTCATGACTGAGTTTGCGCCGTAGTTCGCCATCGAGGTTGGAGAACGGTTCGTCGAGCAGCAGCAGTTGCGGTTCCGGCGCCAAGGCGCGGGCCAAGGCAACACGCTGTTGCTGGCCGCCGGACAGTTCATGCGGGAATCGCTTGCCGAGGTTTTTCAGGTTGACCAGTTCCAGCAGCTCTTCGGTGACGCGGTCCTTTTGCGGGTGCTTGCGGATCCCGAAGGCGATGTTGTCGGCCACGCTCAAATGCGGAAACAGCGCGTAGTCCTGGAACACCATGCCGATCCGGCGTTTCTCCGGAGCGAGGGTGAAGCCGGCGCGGGAAAGCGTCTCGCCCGCCAGCGTGATTTCACCTTCATGCACTGGTTCAAAACCGGCAATCGCCCGCAACGTGGTGGTCTTGCCGCAACCCGAGGAGCCGAGCAGGCAACCGATGTCACCGGCATTCAAATGCAGGTTGAGGTTTTGCACGACCCGCTGGTCTTGATAGCCGCAAGCGAGGTTACGCAGGTTAAGCAGTAATGGCTGGCTCATGCGTGGTGATACGCCGGTTCAACGAGAAACTCGAGCAGGGCCTTTTGTGCATGAAGCCGGTTTTCCGCTTGATCCCAGGCCACGGAGCGTTTGTCGTCGAGCAGGTCGACGCTGATCTCTTCGCCGCGGTGGGCCGGCAGGCAGTGCATGAACAGCACATCGTCTGCTGCGAGGTCGAGCAGGGCGCGATTGACCTGGTAGGGCGCGAACAGCTTCAAGCGCTTGGCGGTTTCTTCTTCCTGGCCCATGGAGGTCCAGACGTCGGTGCTCACCAGGTGGGCGCCGCGCACAGCGTCCTTTGGATCGCGGACGATGGTCACCCGGTCGCCGGCCTTGGTCACGAACTCAGGGTTGGGTTCATAGCCTTCAGGGCAGGCAACGCGTAGCTGGAAGTCGAACTGGATCGCCGCTTCTATATAGCTGTTGCACATGTTGTTGCCGTCGCCGATCCAGGCCACGGTCTTGCCCTGGATCGAACCGCGATGTTCGAGGAAGGTTTGCATGTCGGCCAGTAACTGGCACGGGTGCAGGTCGTCGGACAGGCCGTTGATCACTGGCACACGGGAGTTGGCGGCGAATTCGGTCAGGGTGCTGTGGGCAAAGGTTCGGATCATCACCGCATCGAGCATGCTCGACATGACGATGGCGCAGTCGCCGATCGGCTCGCCACGGCCCAGTTGCGTATCGCGCGGGGACAGGAAGATCGCCTGGCCGCCGAGCTGGATCATGCCGGCTTCGAAGGAGATCCGGGTGCGGGTCGAGGACTTCTCGAAAATCATCCCCAGGACGCGGTTTTTCAGAGGCTCGAACAGTACGCCGCGGTTACGCAGGTCCTTGAGCTCAACGCCTCGACGGATCACGCTGACCAGCTCTTCGGGCGTGCAATCCATCAGGGAGAGAAAGTGCCTTGCGCTCATCATTGACTACCTTTTTGCTACAAACCGCAGATGCTCAAAGCCTTGTTTAACGGAACAACGGGCGAGACCTGCGGCGTAAGCCGCACGGGGCGACGAAATAGGGGAAGGCGCGATCTTATAATTAAATGTCGCGTCTTACCAATAGGGGGCTTATTTTTACCGCTTCCAACGGTTGCAGCGCTGCAACTGTTCGATGCGGGCGAAGTGGTTGATCTCGTCGCTAAAGTCCAGACCAGCATTTGTACACGGTGCACAAGCGGGTATGCAATAACCGCTGTATTGAGGCGCGCGGATTCAGCGCGCGCACCTGTTTGGGGGCTGCGGGCCGCAAAGGCCTGGTTTTTCAAGGTTGGCGTTGTTTACTGTTACGGTTTTACAAGCCGGTATCTGGTCATGCTCAGGTATCCTCTGCCTCATTGCGAGATGTCGACTGAATCAAGTCAAAAACACCCCATGGAGGGAACCCTGTATGTCGATCGAAAAAACCGGGTACGCGGGCCTGACACGTCTTCGCCGTGTTTCTCCGGCTTTTGATATGGCTGTGCTTTCCACGGTCATGGGCTTCGCGATTATCGCCAGCACGATTTACCCCGGGCTCCCGAGCGCAGTGGTGGGAGCCATCATTGGTGCTTTTATCGGGGTGAAGAATTTCAAGGACGATACGAGTGCAGATTGATTCGACCCAGTGTTTGGTGGTGGGTGGATTGATCGCAACTGGAATCTATCTGGGGGCTTCACTGCTCTACCGCTCAACGCCTGACCTGAAGCATGGAGCAGCATTAGTGGTCGCGTGGTTTACCGTAGTGAGCGTCGTCGACATTGCGTTGCAGGTCTATCAAGCTGAACCTCATCAACTGGGTATCCTGGCAAACCAGAAAGCGATCATCCTGATCGGGTCTGGGGTCATGCTTTGGTTGGCTGTCGGGGGCATATGGACGGCATTGATTTCACCTCTAAAGAAGAAGGCGTTGAAGGCTTCTCAAGCCCGGTGACGTGTGTCTTCATGGTGAGCTGCCGATGTGTTTTCTACTGCCAGGTGCTGGGTTATAACTAGCTGACGAGTGACGCAATTGCGAGCGGCCATCGGCTGGCCTGATAGTCGCCGATTCACAAGACGAACGTCGCTGGCGCAGTGGCGGGTCTGGCGCCATAGTTTTGTTCCCGCGGCCGATATTGCCCGCCCAGAACAAGACAGAGACTGGCCATGACCAAGACTCTCCATCACCGAGCCTGCCACCTGTGTGAGGCAATTTGCGGCCTGACCATCGAAACCTCCGAGGTCGATGGCGCTGTGCAAATCACCTCGATCAAGGGCGATGCGCTGGATACGTTCAGCCGCGGGCACATCTGCCCCAAAGCGGTGGCCCTGCAAGATATTCAGAACGATCCGGATCGTCTGCGTCAGCCGATGCTGCGAGTGGGCAGCGAGTGGCAGCCTATCGCGTGGGAAGACGCCTTCAACCTTGTCGCCGAGCGCCTGGCGGCGATTCAGGAGCGGCACGGGCAGAACGCGGTGGCGGTGTACCAAGGCAACCCCAGCGTGCATAACTACGGGTTGATGACCCACAGCAATTACTTCCTCGGTCTGCTGAAAACCCGCAACCGCTTTTCCGCAACGTCGGTCGATCAGTTGCCGCATCACCTGACCAGCCATTTGATGTACGGCCATGGGTTGTTGTTGCCGATCCCGGACATCGATCACACCGATTTCATGCTGATCCTGGGCGGTAATCCTCTGGCGTCCAACGGCAGCATCATGACCGTGCCGGATGTAGAAAAACGCTTGAAGGCGATTCAGGCCCGGGGCGGCAAAGTGGTGGTGGTCGACCCGCGCCGCAGCGAAACCGCCGTGATGGCCGACCAGCATCTATTCGTGCGGCCGGGTGGCGATGCGGCCTTGTTGTTCGGGTTGCTCAATACCTTGTTTACTGAAAATCTGACTCGTGACAGCCATCTGCCGGTTGACGGTCTGGATGATGTGCGTCAGTCCATCGCCACGTTCACCGCCGAAGCCATGAGCCCGTTGTGCGCGGTGCCGGCCGAACAGATCCGCCAACTGGCCCGGGATTTCGCGGCGGCGCCGACAGCGGTGTGTTATGGCCGCATGGGCGTTTCGACCCAAGCGTTCGGTACGCTGTGCCATTGGCTGGTGCAACTGATTAATCTGGTCACCGGCAACCTTGATCGGGTCGGTGGCGCGCTGTGCACCGAGCCGGCGGTGGATTTGGTGGCGTCCACGTCGGGCGGGCATTTCAATCGCTGGCAAAGCCGCGTGTCCGGTCGTCCGGAATACGGCGGTGAGCTGCCGGTGTCGGCCTTGGCCGAAGAAATGCTCACCGAAGGGGAAGGGCAGGTGCGCGCGCTGATCACCGTCGCCGGCAATCCGGTGTTATCAACACCCAATGGCCGGCAACTGGAGCAGGCGCTGGATGGCCTGGAGTTCATGGTCAGCGTCGACCTGTACATCAATGAAACCACGCGCTATGCCGACCTGATTCTGCCGTCGACCTCGGCGCTGGAAAACGATCACTACGACACGACGTTCAACATGTTCGCGGTGCGTAACGTGACTCGCTTCAACAGGGCGATTCTGGCCAAGCCTGAAGGTGCCCTGCATGACTGGGAGATCTTCGTCGGCCTTGCCAAGGCGTTTGCCGCCAGGACCGGCAAGGAATTGAAGCCAACCATCGCGCCAGCGCGAATGATCGATCTTGGCTTGCGGATGGGGCTATATGGCGACGCTTCGGAGCATAAACTCTCGCTGGCAACCTTGTTCGATCATCCTCATGGGATCGACCTGGGCGCACTGAAATCCAACCTCGCGCCACGCCTGAAAACCACCAATCAACGAGTGCAGGCAGCGCCGCCGGCGATCCTTGCCGACCTTGCGCGCTTCGCCGCGCTAGAGGCACCGGGTGCTGATCAGTTACTGATGATTGGTCGCCGTCATGTGCGCAGCAACAACTCGTGGATGCACAACTATCACCGTCTGGTGAAGGGCAAGCCACGCCATCAATTGCTGATGCACCCGGACGATCTGGCCAGTCGCGGGCTCAATGACGGCCAGCGCGTGCGGGTGAGTTCGCGGGTTGGCATGATCGAAGTGGAAGTGCTCGCCACCCTGGACATGATGAGAGGCGTGGTCAGCCTGCCGCACGGCTGGGGGCATGCGCGGCCGGGTGTGCAGATGACGATTGCCAGTGGTCAGCCGGGTTCCAGTGCCAACGACCTGACTGACGAGTGTCAGCTTGATGAGTTGTCGGGGAATGCGGCGTTGAACGGGGTGCCGGTGACGGTGGTGGCGGCGTGATCGTGTCTGTCGGGCAGACCGAGCATGGCGCTCGGGTTTCCGTTACAATGCGCCACCGAGCCGACCTCTGAGTCGGAAAGTTCAGCCGAGGTGCTCCATGGATATCATCGAAACGATTAAAGAGCAGATTGCTAACAACACCATTCTGCTTTACATGAAAGGTTCGCCGAATGCCCCGCAGTGTGGCTTCTCCGCGAAAGCCGCGCAGGCCGTGATGGCATGTGGCGAAAAGTTTGCGTACGTGGACATCCTGCAGAACCCGGAAATCCGCGCCAACCTGCCAAAATACGCCAACTGGCCAACCTTCCCGCAACTGTGGGTCGGTGGTGAGCTGGTCGGTGGTAGCGACATCATGACTGAGATGGCTGCTGACGGTTCGTTGCAGACCACGATCAAAGCGGCTGTTGAAGCGGCTGCTGCCAACAAGACCGAAGCCTGATTCGGTCTCTGTAGGAGCCGAGCTTGCTCGCGATGCAGGCGCCGCGGTTTAGCAAGAACACCGCGTCATCGTTCATCGCTGGCAAGCCATGCTCCTACAGGGGCATTAAAAAAGCCCCGCCTCTTTAAAAGAGTGCGGGGCTTTTTAGTGTCTCGAGTTTAGCGGGCGCTAACTTACTCGTCTTCGCCCATCTGCGATTGCAGATAGTTCTCAAGACCGACTTTATCGATCAGGCCCAGTTGGGTTTCCAGCCAGTCGATATGTTCTTCTTCGGACTCAAGAATGTCTTCGAGCAGTTCACGGCTACCGAAGTCGCCAACCGTTTCGCAATGAGCAATAGCGACTTTCAGATCGGCATGACCAATGCGTTCGATACGCAGGTCGCACTCAAGCATTTCCTTGGTGTGTTCGCCGATGTGCAGCTTGCCCAGGTCCTGGACGTTCGGCAGGCCTTCAAGGAACAGGATGCGCTTGATCAGCTTGTCCGCGTGCTTCATCTCGTCGATGGATTCGTGGTACTCGTGCTTGCCAAGCTTGTTCAGGCCCCAATCTTCATACATGCGGGCATGCAAAAAGTATTGATTGATCGCGACCAGCTCATTGGCAAGGATCTTGTTGAGATGCTGGATGACTGTAACGTCGCCTTTCATGATGGGGTCCTGCCCTAAGTAGCTGTCTATAAGGCTGAGTTTGAGCCGCGTATGTAAGAGTGTCAAACCTAAGTTATTGAAACTTATATGAAAATTAATCGGAATAAGAATGTTTGTGTTCCGCGTCTAGGGCGTAAGCAGTTGATTTTCAGACATAAAAAAACCGGACATCAAGTCCGGTTCTTTGAAACTAAGTAATTAAGCGGCAGTAAATTCTACAGGGAAAGGTATGGCTGCCTGGGCCGATTGCAATTTGGTCAGGGTTTCGCGAACCACTTCCTTTGCAAGGCAGGCGCATTTGCCGCATTGGCTGGCTACGCCAGTGGCCTGACGGACTTCCTTATAGCTGCAGCAACCTTCATAGATTGCATCGCGGATTTGACCGTCGGTGACGCCAGTGCAGAGGCAGACATACATAAGTGAAAACCGTCGCTGGTTGTGACTCAATTGCGATGGATCTTAATGTTAACGAGAATGATTGTCAAAGTGCTTTCTGAAGGCTTCGCGTTAAAAGCGGACGTGACCGACGAACGGTTTTCATCCGGGTAATCTCCCGGTCACTGTAACAACGGTAAATTTACGCTCCTGCAAAAAACCGTTGAGGACAGCTCAAAAACGCCGTGTATGATGGTCGGTCCTTCGAAGGGGATCGTGTCACAGGGCTGTCGCCTGAGGGTGGCAGGCTGATGCGAATCCAGTTCTTCACGTTAATAGACCAGGAGATTTTCAATGAGCGTACTCGTAGGCAAACAAGCCCCGGACTTCACCGTTCCAGCTGTACTGGGCAATGGCGAAATCGTCGACAGCTTCACCCTGTCGTCGGCCATCAAAGGCAAATACGGCCTGGTGTTCTTCTACCCACTGGACTTCACCTTCGTTTGCCCGTCCGAGCTGATCGCTCTGGACAACCGCATGGCTGACTTCAAGTCCCGCAACGTTGAAGTGATCGCCGTATCGATCGACTCGCACTTCACCCACAACGCCTGGCGTAACACCCCGGTAAACAATGGTGGTATCGGCGAAGTTCGTTACACCATGGCTGCCGACATCAAGCACGAAATCGCCAAGGCCTACGACGTTGAGTCCGAAGGCGGCGTGGCTTTCCGTGGCGCGTTCCTGATCGACGACAAAGGCGTTGTCCGTTCGCAGATCATCAACGACCTGCCGCTGGGCCGTAACATTGAAGAGCTGGTCCGTTTGGTCGACGCTCTGCAATTCCACGAAGCGCACGGCGAAGTTTGCCCTGCCAACTGGAAAAAAGGCGACAAAGGCATGACCGCTTCGATCGAAGGCGTTGCGGCTTACCTGACCGAGAACGCTGCGGCGCTGTAAGCCCAAGCGTCAGGCAATAAAAAACCGGCCTCTGATGAGGCCGGTTTTTTTATGCGCGGGATAAATCAACAAGATCAGTCGTTGAAGTCTTCCCAGCCGCCCATTTGTTTCCAGCGATTGACGATGCCGCAGAAGAGCTCTGCTGTCTTCTCGGTGTCATAGCGAGCCGAGTGAGCCTCGCGACCGTCGAAGTCGATATCGGCTGCCTGACAGGCCTTGGCCAGTACGGTTTGACCGTAAGCCAGACCTGCAAGGGTCGCGGTGTCGAAGCTGGAGAACGGATGAAACGGGTTACGTTTCATATCCAGGCGTGCGACCGCTGCGTTGAGGAAGCCCAAGTCGAAGCTGCTGTTGTGGCCGACCAGAATTGCCCGTTTGCAACTGTTGGCTTTCAGAGCCTTGCGGATGCCACGGAAGATATCGGTCAGCGCGGCTTCTTCACTCACCGCCATGCGCAGCGGGTGATCAAGTTTGATCCCGGTGAATTCCAGCGCGGCCGCTTCGACGTTCGCGCCTTCAAAAGGCTCCACACGGAAGAAGTAGGTGTGATCGGGGTACACAAACCCTTTCTCGTCCATCGCGATGGTGGTTGCCGCAATTTCCAGCAGGGCGTCGGTGGCCGAGTTGAAACCACCGGTTTCTACGTCGACGACAACCGGCAGGTAGCCACGGAATCTGGCAGCCATCGGATGACGAGGACCACCTCCGCCTTGACCGTCCTGTTCGTCGTCGAAATGGTCTTCACTCACGCGTGTTCCTCCAGCAGGCGCCAGCGCAGTTTTTCACCGGCGCGCAGCGGGATAACGGTCAGCTCGCCAAATGGCAGGCTGGTTGGGGCGGTCCACTCATCGCGGACCAGGGTAATGCGGTCGGTGTTCGCTGGCAGGCCATAGAAGCGCGGGCCGTAGAGGCTGGCGAAGGCTTCGAGCTTGTCCAGCGCGTTGCGTTGTTCGAACGCTTCGGCGTACATCTCGATGGCGGCATAAGCGGTGTAGCAACCGGCGCAGCCACACGCGGCTTCTTTGGCGTGCTGGGCGTGGGGAGCCGAGTCGGTGCCCAGGAAGAATTTTTCGCTGCCGCTGGTGGCGGCGTCGAGCAGGGCTTCCTGGTGCGTATTGCGCTTGAGAATCGGCAGGCAATAGAAGTGCGGCCGAATCCCGCCCACCAGCATGTGGTTGCGGTTGTACAGCAGGTGATGCGCAGTGATGGTCGCGCCGACGTTGGCCGAAGCCTCGTTGACGAACTGCACGGCATCGGCGGTGGTGATGTGTTCGAACACCACTTTGAGCGTCGGGAAACGCTCGACTACACGACGCATGTGCTCATCAATGAAGATTTTTTCGCGGTCGAACACGTCGACATCGCCACGGGTGACTTCACCGTGAACCAGCAAAGGCATCCCGACGTCGGCCATGGCCTCAAGCGCAGGGAAGATTTTGTCGATGCTGGTGACGCCAGAATCCGAGTTGGTGGTCGCGCCGGCCGGGTACAGCTTGGCGGCGTACACGAAACCGCTGGCCTTGGCCTCGCGAATTTCTTCAGGCTGGGTAAGGTCGGTCAGGTACAGCACCATCAACGGTTCGAAGCGACTGCCGGCCGGGCGTGCAGCGAGAATCCGCTGGCGATAGCCATCGGCTTCAGCGGTGTTACGCACAGGAGGTACCAGGTTGGGCATGATGATGGCGCGACCAAAGGTACGCGCGACATCCGCAACGGTATTGGTCAACACGGCACCATCGCGAAGATGAATGTGCCAGTCGTCGGGACGCAGCAGGGTCAGGCGGTCGGACATGAGGGAATTCCAGGCGGGTCAAACTCAGGGGAATGCTACCGGAAAAGACACTTGCAGGCACTCGCTATCAAGTTTTGCAGGAACTTACCGATATGAACGAGGTATGCCGTAAACATGCGTGTGTCGGTCTTTTTGTCGTAGAAGCCAGTGGAGCCTCCCGTGCGCCAGCGTTATTTAGCCTTGCTCAGTGTGTTTGCCAGCCTTCCTGCAATGGCGCTGACTTTCCAGACACCTCTGGAGAGCATCACGTGGACGGTCGAAGGTGACAAGTTCGAATGCCGCCTGACTCAGCCGGTCACTGATTTCGGCTCGGGCGAATTCGTGCGCCGTGCCGGCGAGCAGGCGACGTTTCGTTTGAATGCCTACAACTCGATGATCGGTGGCGGTTCGGCGACGTTGCTGGCGGCCGCCGCACCCTGGCAGCCGGGGCGGGGCGATATCAACCTGGGATCCGTCAGAATCGGCAGCGGCAATGTGCTGTTCAATAGCTCGCAAGCTCAGGCCGGGCGCTTGATCAGCGGATTGATCGATGGCCGCAGCCCGGTGATCCGGCATACTTCCGGCGATGGCCGGGTGTCGGAAGTACGACTGTTGCCGGTCAAGTTCAACAAGGCGTTCAGCGACTATCAGAGTTGCGTGGCGAAACTGCTGCCGAAGAATTTCGAACAGGTTAAAAGGTCCGAAATCGGTTTCCCGGGCGAAAGTATCGACCTCAGCCCCCAGGCCAAGGCGCAGTTGCAGGTGATGCTCGAGTTCATGAAGGCTGATCCGTCGGTGAATCATATCGAGCTTGACGGGCACTCCGACAACAGTGGCAATCGCCTGACCAACCGTGAGCTGTCACGCCGCCGCGCCTTGGCGGTGATGGATTATTTCAAAGCCAACGGCATTCAGGAATCGCAGATCACTATGCGCTTCCATGGTGAGCGCTACCCTGTGGCGCCGAACACCAACGCAGGCAATCGCGCGAAAAATCGTCGAGTTGCGGTGCGACTGGAGCGTGTGGCACCGACAGAACAAGTCGCGCCACAAATTGCTACGAGCAGTACCCCGGCAAATTCCTGACTCGCCGGTCATCGTCGCGCTCTCGACAGATTCTGTCGCTTCGTCGTCTTAAGCTGTCGCGCCTCTGTAAATTACCGCGTTTGAGCGGTAGACTTCCCGGCTTTCCGTAGAATCCCGTGGAGTGATGGCATGGCGGACGTAAACAAGGTCGTTCTGGCGTATTCCGGCGGCCTGGACACTTCGGTGATCCTCAAGTGGCTGCAGGATACTTATAACTGTGAAGTGGTGACGTTCACCGCTGACCTGGGTCAGGGCGAAGAGGTCGAACCTGCGCGCGCCAAGGCGCAGGCCATGGGCGTCAAAGAGATCTACATCGACGACTTGCGCGAAGAGTTCGTGCGCGATTTCGTTTTCCCGATGTTCCGCGCCAACACCGTTTACGAAGGCGAGTACCTGCTGGGTACTTCCATCGCTCGTCCGTTGATCGCCAAACGCCTGATTGAAATCGCCAACGAAACCGGCGCTGACGCCATTTCCCACGGCGCCACCGGCAAGGGCAACGACCAGGTTCGCTTCGAACTGGGCGCGTACGCCTTGAAGCCAGGTGTGAAGGTGATCGCTCCGTGGCGCGAATGGGACCTGCTGTCCCGTGAAAAACTGATGGATTACGCTGAAAAGCACAACATCCCGATCGAGCGTCACGGTAAGAAAAAATCCCCGTACTCGATGGACGCCAACCTGCTGCACATCTCCTATGAAGGCGGCGTGCTGGAAGACACCTGGACCGAGCACGAAGAAGATATGTGGAAATGGACCGTCTCCCCGGAGAACGCTCCAGACAAACCGCAATATCTGGAACTGACCTACCGTAACGGCGACATCGTTGCACTGGACGGCGTCGAAATGACCCCGGCCACCGTGCTGGCGACCCTGAACCGTATCGGTGGTGCACACGGTATCGGTCGTCTCGACATCGTCGAGAACCGTTACGTGGGCATGAAGTCCCGTGGCTGCTACGAAACCCCAGGCGGCACCATCATGCTGCGCGCTCACCGTGCGATCGAATCGATCACGCTGGACCGCGAAGTGGCTCACCTCAAAGACGAGCTGATGCCGAAATACGCCAGCCTGATCTACACCGGTTACTGGTGGAGCCCTGAGCGTCTGATGCTGCAACAAATGATCGATGCGTCCCAGGCCCACGTGAACGGCGTTGTTCGCCTGAAGCTGTACAAGGGCAATGTGATCGTTACGGGTCGCAAGTCTGACGAATCGTTGTTCGATGCCAACATCGCAACCTTCGAAGAAGACGGCGGCGCTTACAACCAGGCCGACGCGGCGGGCTTCATCAAGCTCAACGCCTTGCGTATGCGCATTGCTGCGAACAAAGGCCGGAAGCTGTTCTGAGCCCGTTGAAGCAGTCATAGAGCTGTGGCCTTGTCGGTGACAAGGCCACAATTCTGAAAAGGGAAGTTTTTCCTGTCGCGCCTTGTGTTTTTCAACGTTCTTCTTGTTACTCGTACCATTCCTTCTGCATTTTTCTCTCTCTGAGTTTTAGAGAGTTGTCCTGTTCGACTATCGGGCACTCAAGCCATAGTCGTCACACCCTGTGAACTCACGTTATAAGCGACCCAGAACGCTGTGTGGCTGCGTTTCCTTGTTTGCTTTGAATACTTGAGCGCGCTTTCTTTCAGTAGCGCTTCTGAATCGGTACACGTAAGAAATACGATCAACCGTGCAGAGGGGGCTTGAGGTGCCTGGACCTTCTCGATCAACGTGTTGAATTCCATTTTTTTGCTCATCCTTCGTACATCAACGATGTGTAGATCCTTTAGCAATGCCGGTAACCGTACCTGATGCTCAATCCAGTGCTTGGTCGAGTCTGTCGGTGCGAAACTTTCCGATTGATCAGCGTTGGCCATCACCTTTATGAAATGTTTTCCCTTCTCAAAATCAGAGGGGGCGTACAGTGATCGGTAGTTGAAGTTGAGTGTGGCGAAGAATAGGAAAAGCAAATAAAAGGGGAAGCTGATAAGGAACCAGATGTAAATCTTGCGTTCATCATTATCGAGAAAGGGGAGCGAAATGGCAGCTGAAGTTTCAGATAGTGTTGCAAATACCGCGATGATTGTCATGGGGTTGGTAATTCTTGATTTGGGTTTTATCATGTTTTTTGCTCATAAAGGACTATCTTTTCTCGATTTGTAAGTTTGGGTTTCTCAAGTGTATTTTAGTTTGGTTGTATTGGAGTTGTTGTTATTTTGTGGGTCCTTTTAGTTGGGTTTCTAGTGGGTCTTATAGTAGCTGGATTAATAGTGGGTCGGGTATAGCTGCTGTTCGTGTTTTAAGAAGAGTTATGTTGATCTTTAATGCTGGAGTGTTGCTCGATGTTGATCTATTAGCATTATGTTGGCCAGGTGGTTGATGCTGCGCCTCCAAGGTGTGAGTGTTTAGGGTTGAAGTGTTGGTTGTTTTTTAAGCGTAGCCCAATCGCCGGTGTTTGTCGGGCTGCACGTTCACTGTCCTGCCCCATTAATTTTTTAGGATGTAATTCGATACACAAAAATTTCAAAAAGCCGCGCGCTGATGGACGGATAAAATTTAAGAAACACAGTATTTGTGCAAATCTTGTAAGAATTATCCTTCTTGTTTGTAGGGAATGTCTCTCGGTGTGGGTCGCTGAGGGGGGCGGCATGCCATGGATGAAACGACTAGGCTATTGTGCGGGCTCTAAAAATTCGAACAGCGAAAATTGGACTTGCCCATGAATAAAGTGCTGATCGTGGATGATCACCCCGTCATTCGTCTTGCGGTACGTATGCTAATGGAGCGCCATGGCTACGAAGTCATTGCAGAAACAGATAACGGCGTGGACGCATTACAACTGGCCCGCGAACTTATGCCGGATATTGTCATTCTGGATATTGGAATACCGAAGCTGGATGGGCTGGAAGTCATTGCGCGACTGACATCGACGGCGATGCCTCTTAAAGTGTTGATATTGACTTCACAAGCGCCCGGGCATTTTTCCATGCGTTGTATGCAGTCAGGGGCTGCAGGCTATGTTTGCAAACAGCAGGACCTCACTGAATTGCTCAGTGCGATAAAAGCCGTTCTTTCAGGCTACAGTTACTTTCCGAATCAAGCGTTGCATACCGTACGGTCCAGTCTTGGCAATGCCAGTGAAGCCGATATGGTGGATCGTCTGTCCGGGCGCGAAATGATGGTGTTGCAACAGTTGGCCAGAGGCAAGACCAATAAGGAGATTGCCGATGGAATGTTCCTCAGCAATAAAACCGTCAGTACTTACAAAACTCGCCTGTTGTTGAAACTCAATGCGCGCTCCCTGGTCGATTTGATCGAACTGGCTCAACGCAATGGTCTGGTTTAAGTGCCACTAACGGCTGATGAGGAGGCGCTCATCAGGGATCGGCACTTAGTAAAAAGCCTCCGTTTCGGGAGGCTTTTAGGTGTTAAAGGTCAAAATCGTAATCGGCCAATTGCTTTTGAAGTCGGCGCTCCTCCAGCAAATTGTCGATGGTGCGGCGTTTGCTCAGGTTGGTCTTTGCCACTTCAACCACCGGTTCAGCGTCATCGGCCTCAACGGGTGTGAAGTCGTCTTCTACGTCCAATTGCTCTTTGCCAGTGCTCATAAGGTCAACTCCAGGCTAAGACTGCCTTTGGCGCTCCTTATATCGACAATCGACCGGCGGGTAAAAAAGATTTTTTCAATCGATGGATCAATAAATCTAATAGTGCCTCAATCGTCCGAGGTCTTTTGCTTGTATTCGCACAAATCTTCGATCCGGCAACTGCCGCAGCGGGGCTTGCGGGCCAGGCACACGTAGCGCCCATGAAGGATCAGCCAGTGATGGGAGTCCAGCAAGTATTGCTTGGGCACAAACTTCATCAGTTTCTGCTCCACCTCGACTACATTCTTGCCGGGAGCAATGCCGGTGCGGTTGCTGACCCGAAAAATGTGGGTGTCCACCGCCATGGTCAGTTGGCGAAAGGCAGTATTGAGCACCACGTTCGCCGTCTTGCGGCCGACGCCGGGTAGCGCTTCCAGTTCCTCGCGGGTTTGCGGCACTTCGCCGCCATGGCGCTCCACCAGCAGTCGACAGGTTTCGATCACGTTTTTCGCTTTGCTGTTAAACAAACCGATCGTCTTGATGTATTCCGACAGGCCCTCGACGCCCAGCGCATGGATCGCGGCCGGTGTATTGGCCACGGGATAGAGTTTGGCGGTGGCCTTGTTGACGCCGACATCGGTCGACTGGGCGGAAAGAATCACGGCAATCAGCAATTCGAATGGCGATGAATAGGCCAGTTCAGTCTTCGGTTCCGGGTTGTCTTCGTGAAACCTGCGGAAAATTTCCAAACGTTTTGCGGCATTCATGGGCAATGCGTTTCCTAAAAACAGTCAATCAAGGTGAGGGCGTCGAGCGGGGCCAGGCCTGACGTGCGGCGATCAACACTCCCAGCAGAATGAACCCGCCGGGGGCCAGCGTGGCGAGCTGCAGGCCACCGTTGCCAACCAGTTCGCGAAGCAGGCCCAGGCCGACCATCAGCGCGCCAAACAGAGCGCACAGTCGCAACCGATCAAGACGTGGGCTCTGAAAGAAACCGTTGTACTCCAGCACAACACATTGCAGGGCGATCAATCCTGCGTAAAGCGCCACCGGTTGGTGCCATTGAAGTGACCAGGCTTGTGCGGCCATTTGCGCGCAGCTGGTGAGCGTGGCGGCCAGCAGGAGGCAGGCAAGCAAGCGGGCGGACGGAACCAGTCGGGATCGCAAGGCCCACATGCCAACGCCATAAGCGCTGATCACCACAATGAACATCAGCCACAACCCCAGCGCCGCCATCCAGGACGTCGTGGCGCCGATCAGGGGCGCAAGCATCAACGAGTTTTTCAGGGTCGATGACTTAGTCATGGACGTTACCCCCGATCAATTGTTGGCGGTGTTCATCGAAGTAGCGTAACGCGTCGTGAATGGCACTGATCACCGCCCTTGAGGTGCTGGTTGCACCCGCCACCTGATCGAATTGCCCCTGATCCTTTTTCAGGGCCCAGCCAGCGTCGTCGGGATCGCTTCGAGACTTGCCGGCAAATGCCTGGAGCCAGGTATTGGGCCAGTCGCCGATCTTGCCACCCAGTCCCGGAGTTTCCGATTGCTTGAGGGTTTTGACTCCCAACAATTTGCCGTTGGGATCGATGGCAATCAGCAATTCGATTGAGCCTTCGTAGCCCATGGTCTGGCTGCGCAGTAATACCGCGCTCGGTTGGCCGGCCTTGGCCGCCAGGTAGCCGCCCAGCAGCGTGCTGTTGGGCAGCGTGATGTTGGCGAGGTTGAGCGGCTGTTCCAACGGTTGATTGTCGTAAGTTGCCGGTGGTAGCAGGTCGAGCAGGTTGCGGCTGTCGATCAACCGTTGTTCAGCGGCAATGCGCGGAGCGCTAATGCGTTGCACGAAGTAGGTCGCTCCGACTCCCAGCCCGGCGAGCAGCACCAGAATCACCACGCTGGAGGCTCGGCTCATGGGGTCACTTCCTGCCTGGACGCGACAAAGCGCTCCAGCGCTGGCACACAAAGGTTCATCAGCAACACGGCAAATGCCACGCCGTCCGGATAGCCACCCCAGGTCCGTATTAGGTAAGTCAACAAGCCTGCGCCGATACCAAAGAGCAACCGGGCACCAGCGCTTTTGGCGCCGGAAACCGGTTCTGTGACAATGAAAAAAGCCCCCAGCATGGTGGCGCCGGTCAGCAGATGAAACAGGGGGGAGCCATGGGAGTCGGAGCCTGAACCGTTCCAGCACAGCAGGCTGATGACGAACAGGCTGGCGAGCATGCCGACCGGCGCATGCCAGCTGAACACCCGCCGTTGCAGGAGAAATGCGCCACCAGACAGAAAGGCCAGGTTGACCCATTCCACGCCGCGTCCGCCGAAATGGCCGAATGCCGGGTTACCGGCGAAGAGTTCGTCCATGGTCAGGCTTTTGTTGATTCGCAGGCTGTCCAGCGCGGTGGCCTGGGACCAGGCATCTGGTGTAGCGCTGAGGTTGAATCCGAAAACCTGTTGCAAGCCGCCCAGCAAGTCCATGCCGTGGGAAGACGGCCAGTGCGTCATTTGCTGGGGAAAGGCCACCAGCACCAGGGCGAAGCCGAGCATCGCCGGGTTGAACGGATTCTTGCCAACGCCGCCATACAGCTGTTTACCGAGCAGCGCGAACGCCGCCGCACAGACCGTCAACCACCACGGGCAGTAGGGCGGCAACGCCAGTGCCAGTAGCGTCGCACTGACCAGCGCACTGCCGTCACTCAATGTCGGTTTGAGCAGGCGCTGGCGCAGTCGCAACACGGCGCCTTCAACCGCCAGCGCGGTAGCGGCCGCCAGCATCAGGTTAATCAATACGCCCCAGCCATACAGCCAGAACAACGTCAGCATTCCCGGCAGGGTGGCCAGCAACACCAGCTTCATGGCCTGCTGAAGGCGTTCGTCCACTGACTCAAGGGGCGACATAGGCATCCACCTGGCGCTGGGCTTCCAGCAAGCGCGCGCGGGCCTTGTCGATCAATTCGCTTGGGGTGTCCGCACCTCGTTCGAGTTTGCTGACGTCGGCACGGGCGTAGGCCAATTCGGTTTTCAGCTGTCGAAGCTGGCTATCGATGGGACGCTTTTCGACTCGCGTCAGGTCTGGCAACGGCTGCTCGCTTGCCGCTTCAGCGATGTGCAAGGCCTGTTCCGCCTCGTTGAGTGCGCGTTGCAGGGCTTCGATCTGTTCGGCCGGTGCGTCGTTGGTCTGGGCTTTCTTGAGTTCGGCGCGGCGCATGGCCAACTGGATCTTCGCCCGTTTCAACTCGGCGTCCTTCGCCGGGGCAACCGGTGTCGGGACTGGCGGTGAACTGCTTTCCAGTTGTGCCAAAGCCTGTTCGGCGGCTTCGAACTGTTGCTGAAGCACGATCAGTTGCGACTGCTGCTCGAAGGTCGGTGGATGCCCGAAGGCCTTGAGCGACTTGTTCAGTTGCGCCCGACTCATCGCCAGATCGATCTTGGCCTTTTTCAACGCCGCATCGGCGCTCGCCGCTTTTTGTGCGCGCACGCGTTCAAGCGCTGCCTGTACCGGGTCGAGCGTCGTCACTTCAGTGTGCACAACGGTGCGTTGCGCACGGGCCTGGCGTTCAGCGAGTTTCTGTTGTTCCTCGCGCTGCAAGCGGGCATTGCGCTGTTCGAATCGGCGCCGTGCATGGTCGCGTTTGGCGGCGCGAGCTCGTTGCTCTTCAAGGCTGAAGGCCAAGCCCCCGACAATCGGCAATACGGTGGCCAGCGGCAACGGTCGCATCTCGATGCAGTCTACCGGGCAGGGCGCTACGCAAAGGTCGCAACCGGTGCACTCGTCGATGATCACCGTGTGCATCAACTTGGCTGCACCGACGATGGCATCCACCGGGCAGGCCTGGATGCATTTGGTGCAACCGATGCATTCGGCTTCGCGAATATAGGCAATCTGCGCCGGGGCCGAGCCGCGACTGATGTCCAGTTCCAGCACCGGTACTTTCAACAGTTCGGCGAGGGCCGCGATGGTTTCGCTGCCGCCGGGCGGGCACTTGTTGATTGGCTCGCCGCTGGCGATGCCTTCGGCGTAGGGCTTGCATCCAGGGTGGCCACATTTGCCGCATTGAGTCTGCGGCAAGAGGGCGTCGATGCGTTGAATCAAACTCATGTTTTGATCAGTCCGCTAAATCCGAGAAATGCCACCGCGATCAATCCGGCGCCGATCAGCTCGATCGGCAGGCCGCGAAAGGGCAGGGGAACATCGTTATCGAGTGTGCGTTGGCGCAAATCGCTGAACAGGCTCAGCACCAGCCAAAACCCCAACCCTGCACCGAGGCTCAGGAAGGTGGCGTGAAAGAATCCTTTATCGTCCTGAGCGTTGAGCAGCGCCAGCCCGAGCACGCCAGCGTTGCCCAAAAGAAGCGGCCAGAGACCGTCGAACGCCAGCGTTGGCAGGGCCTGCGACAGCACTTTCAACAACGGTCCAATCAACAAAACGCTTAGTGGCAAGAACACGAAAAGGCGCAGCGACGTCAGTTCCAGAGGGACCAGCAGCCAGCGGTCAGCTGAGTAGCCCAACACGCCGACCACCAGCATCAAACAGAATGTCGCAATGCCCAGCGCGTGCACTTGCCGATGCTCGTTACCCAACAGCGGATCGGCGCCCAGCGGCCAGTGCAACACAACATTGTTGATCAGGGCAGCGCTGATAAGCGTAAGAAGCATCTCGGTCATGATCGTGCCGGCAAGAACAGGGGCTTTTTAACGGAGCGGTCTAAAAAGCTTAGGCATTATCCGGCAAGGACGGAGGGTGGGCCAGATATGAAAATCCCACAGTCGCGTCAGGCACGACTGTGGGATCGATTTACCGCACAACCTTACTTGATGCGCTGACCTGGCTTGGCGCCGCTATCAGGGCTGAGCAGGTAGATTTCTTCACCGCCAGGGCCGGCCGCCATCACCATGCCTTCGGAGATGCCGAACTTCATTTTCCGTGGCTTGAGGTTGGCAATCATCATGGTCAGGCGACCATCGAGCTTGGACGGATCCGGGTAAGCGCTCTTGATCCCGGAGAACACGTTGCGTTGCTCGTCACCGATGTCCAGGGTCAGGCGCAGCAGTTTGTCAGCACCTTCCACGTGTTCGGCCTTGAGAATCAGCGCAACGCGCAGGTCGACCGCAGCAAAGGTGTCGAACTCGATCTCTGGCGACAGTGGATCCTTGGCCAGTTCGCCGTTGCCGGCCGGTGCAGCTTCGCCGGTGTCGGTTGCGCTGGCGGTCAGGTCTTCTTTGGAAGCATCGCTCATGGCCTGCACTTTTACCGGGTCGATGCGGGTCATCAACGGCTTGAACTCGTTCAGCTGATGGTTGCTGAGCAAGGTCGCGTGGTCGTTCCAGGTCAGCGGTGCGACGTTCAGGAACGCCTCGGCGTCGGCGGCCAGTAGCGGCAGGACCGGCTTGAGGAAAATCACCAACTGACGGAACAGGTTGATGCCCAGTGCGCAGATGGCCTGGACTTCGTCCTGCTTGCCTTCCTGTTTGTTCAGCGACCACGGTGCCTTGTCGGCGATCCAGGCGTTGGCACGGTCGGCCAGGCCCATGATTTCACGCATGGCACGGGCGAAGTCGCGAGCCTCGTAAGCCTCGGCTATGCTCGGCGCAGCCGCCAGGAACGCGTCGGTAAGCTCAGGCGCAGCATTGCCCGCCACCAGCACACCAGCGTTGCCTTTATGGATGAAACCGGCGCAGCGACTGGCGATGTTGACGACTTTGCCGACCAGGTCCGAGTTGACCTTCTGCACGAAGTCTTCGAGGTTCAGGTCGAGGTCGTCGACGCCACGGCTCAGCTTGGCTGCGTAGTAGTAGCGCAGGTATTCCGGCGACAGGTGATCCAGATACGTCCGCGCCTTGATGAAGGTGCCACGGGACTTGGACATTTTCTGACCGTTGACGGTCAGGTAGCCGTGCACGTTGATGCCGGTCGGTTTACGGAAGCCGGCGCCTTCGAGCATGGCTGGCCAGAACAGGGCGTGGAAGTTGACGATGTCCTTGCCGATGAAATGGTAAAGCTCGGCCGTGGAGTCCTTGCCCCAGAACGCGTCGAAGTCCAGCTCCGGCGTGCGGTCGCACAGGTTCTTGAAGCTGGCCATGTAGCCGATTGGCGCATCCAGCCACACGTAGAAATATTTGCCTGGCTCGTCAGGAATCTCGAAACCGAAGTACGGCGCATCGCGGGAGATGTCCCACTGTTGCAGGCCGGCGTCCAGCCATTCGGCGATCTTGTTGGCCACGGCGTCTTGCAGGGTGCCGCTGCGGGTCCAGGTTTGCAGCATCTCCTGGAAGTCCGGCAGCTTGAAGAAGAAGTGTTGGGAATCCTTGAGCACCGGCGTGGCGCCAGAGATGGCCGACTTCGGATCCTTCAGATCTGTTGGCGCGTAGGTCGCACCGCATTTTTCGCAGTTGTCGCCGTACTGGTCTTCGGTGCCGCATTTCGGGCAGGTGCCCTTGATGAAGCGGTCGGCCAGGAACATTTTCTTTTCCGGGTCGAAGTACTGCGTGATCGAGCGCTGGGCGATGTGCCCGGCGTCGCGCAGCTTCAGGTAGATCTGGCTCGACAGCTCACGGTTTTCTTCGGCGTGAGTGGAGTGGAAGTTGTCGAAGTCCACCAGGAACTCGGCAAAGTCGGCGCTGTGTTCAGCCTGGACGTTGGCGATCAGTTGTTCCGGGGTGATGCCTTCCTTTTCCGCGCGCAACATGATCGCCGAACCGTGGGCGTCGTCGGCGCAGACATATATGCATTGATTGCCGCGGTGCTTCTGGAAACGCACCCACATATCGGTCTGGATGTATTCCAGCATGTGGCCAAGATGGATCGAACCATTGGCATAGGGCAGGGCGCTGGTGACGAGGATCTTGCGTGGCTCGGACATGGGGCTCGGCTACTTGATGAAACGGAGGTCGGCCACTATAAAGCGCCGGCGCATATTTTTCACCTTGTGAGCCTGTTTCATTGGATGAGTGACGGGGATTCGCGCAACGGATCACGCCTCTGTAGGAGCCCGGCTTGCCGGCGATGGCGTACTCAAGCCTGCCATCGC